>NZ_FZOL01000060.1 GCF_900188455.1 Pseudomonas japonica
CAACCCCGCCATCGACTTCGGCCAGGTCCTCGACCGTCCGGCGCTGCTCACGATCTGGCAGGGCGGCCAGGAGGTGCGTCATGTGCACGGCTCGGTCAGTTCCTTTCAGCAGGGCGAAACCGGCTTTCGTCGCACCCGCTACCGCGCCATCGTCGAGCCGCGCCTGGCTCGCCTGCGCCTGGCCTCGGACTGGCGCATCTTCCAGACCCTGAACGTGCCCGACATCGCCACGGCGATGCTGAAGAAACACGCCCTCACCCTGGACTACGAGCAGCGCGTCACCAACCCTCATGCGCCGCGGGAATACTGCGTGCAGGCCGGCGACAGCGACTACCACTTCGTCGAACGCATCATGCGCGAGGAAGGCTTTTTCTATGGTTTTCGGCACAGCGCCGAAGGCCATCGCCTGATCCACTGCGACCGCCTGTGGATCTTCGGCAAGCAGCCCGGCGAGCCGGTGGAATACAACCCCAGGGCCGGCGGCGATCGCCCTGGTCCGGCGCTGCACCGCTTCACCTACGGCGAGAACGTGCGCAGCGCCCGCCAGACCCAGCGCGACTACAGCTTCAAGAACCCCAAGTACCACCAGCAGACCTGGCGTGAGGCTTCGGACCTGCAGCACCAGGCCAGAAGCTACGAACGCTACGACTACCCCGGACGCTACAAGGGCGAAACCGGCGAGGCCTTCACCCGCGACCGCCTGCGTGGTCTGCGCGGTGATGCCTGCCAGGCCATCGCCGTTGGCGATGATGCACGCCTGGTCCCGGGCGTGTCCTTCGACCTGATCGGCCACCCGCGCGAGGACATGAACCGCGGCTGGCGCCCGGTGCATCTGGAGCACCACGGCAGGCAGCACGCCAGCCAGGCCGAGGACGGTTCCGACGCCGAGCAGGGCACCCACTACGAATGCACCGCCACCCTGGTGCTGGACGATGCCGAATGGCGCGCCGAAGCGCTGCCCAAACCGCGCATCGACGGCCCGCAGCCAGCCCGGGTGGTGGGCCCGCCGGGGGAAGAGATCTACTGCGACGAATACGGCCGGGTGAAGGTGCAGTTCCCCTGGGACCGCGAGGGCAAGGGTGACGAACACAGCTCCTGCTGGATTCGCGTATCGCAGAACATCGCCGG
>NZ_FZOL01000059.1 GCF_900188455.1 Pseudomonas japonica
AGATCGAGCGCCGCCCGCGCGGCGCATCGCGAGCACGCTCGCTCCTTGTATGTTGTGTCTGACCTGATGCAGGAGGTTATTCTCGTCAGGTTGAAGAAGCACTTCCGGGGAGACCGATCGCTCCTGAAGGCAGGGCTTACCCTGACCTTGTATGTAGAGAGGTCCCCCGCCTCATTGCCCACTACGAAGAGTATCGAGAAGCCGACAAGTCGGACTTCGCATTACAAGGTTGCAGCGGCATGAAGTTCGAGGTCGGGGAACCGGAGGCCATTTTTACCTAAGTCGTTTGGAAGTGGGAAGCATGAGTGTCTTTATCGGAGTGGATATCGGTTCGCGTACTTCGATCGCAGGAATGCGTAAGGATGGGCGCGCTGCCGGACAGTGGGAAATTGCTCAGACTCCCACCGGTCGTAAAGCTGCGGTGAAAAAGCTGCAGGCTCTAAAGCCCAAGGCGATCGTAATGGAAGCCACCGGAATCTATTACCTGGACTTGGCTCTTGAGCTGCATGCTGCCGACCTTCCTGTTTCAGTTATCAATCCCAAAAGTTTCCATAATTTCGCCAAGCTAATGCTGGTGAACAGCAAAACTGACGCGATAGATGCTCATTTGCTGTCCGAGTATGGTGAGCGTATGACGCCGCGCTTATGGATCCCTCCAAGCCCTGTACAGCTTGAGCTGAGGGCTCTTGGCCGGCATATCAATCGCTTGGTAGGACAGCGCGTCAGAGCGAAGAATGAGCTGCACGCATTGCAGGCGACTTCTACAACCGTATCGATTCTGATTGAGGACCAAGAAGAAGCAATTGCCGCCCTGGACAATCGCATTGAGCGCTTCCGCAAAGCTGGACGCGACTTGATTGCCCAGTGCCCAACGCTTGCTCGGCAGTACAAGCAACTGCTTGCAGGTCCGGGAGTTGGAGAGGTCTCGGCACTTGCTGCCCTGGCTGAGCTGACCACGCTACCTGAAATACTCAAGTCCTCCCAGGTAGCTCGTCATGCGGGCTTAGATGTTCGACAGACACAATCAGGAACAAGCATCGATAAACCCGGCCGGCTCAGCAAAAGTGGGAATGCCTATCTACGGGCAGCCATGTACATGCCTGCATTGACTGCAGTGCGTTGCGACCCTTATGCCAAGGCTTTTTACGAGTCGTTAGTCAGTAGAGGCAAGAAAAAAATGCAAGCCATCGCCGCTGTCATGCGCAAGTACTTGACGGGAATTTGGGCATGCATGCACGGGAACGAACCATTCGATACGGCCAAGCTTTTCAGCTCTGATCACCTCAAAAAAGCTTGACCGCCAACAGAGTATCTACATTTGTTGCAACGT
>NZ_FZOL01000058.1 GCF_900188455.1 Pseudomonas japonica
GTCTGGACATTACCCTGACCACCACTGCTCGTACGGATGACGAAGGTCGCGCCCTGCTGCGTGCTTTCAAATTCCCGTTCCGCAACTGATTGGAGTAGGAAAATGGCCAAGAAGAGCATGAAAAACCGCGAGCTGAAGCGTCAGCTCACGGTCGCTAAATACGCCAAGAAGCGTGCTGAGCTGAAAGCGATCATCGTCAATCTGAACGCAAGTCCAGAAGAGCGTTTCGCTGCTGTTGTAGCTCTGCAGAAGCAACCACGTGACGCAAGCCCTTCGCGCATGCGTAACCGTTGCCGCCTCACCGGTCGTCCACACGGCGTTTACCGCAAGTTCGGCCTCGGCCGTAACAAGCTGCGTGAAGCAGCGATGCGCGGTGACGTTCCAGGTCTGGTCAAGGCCAGCTGGTAAGACGCACCGGCAGCGTCCCGGCGGCGGAGGAGTGATCTTCCGACCGCCGGTGATCTTGCTTCGAAACAAGCCCCTTTTGGGGCTTGTTTCGTTTCAGGGATGTGTCTAGAATGACCGGCTCACCTGAGCCCGGGTTCTTTGCCGTGCGCTATCAGGTGACAGTAGTAGCCGAAAGGCTAATTTTTTTTGTATCAGGAGCGTCTAGCCCATGAGTATGCAGGACCCGTTAGCGGACATGCTAACTCGCATCCGTAATGCCCAGATGGCTGAAAAGTCCGTCGTAAGCATGCCTTCTTCGACTCTGAAGGTTGCGGTCGCCAAAGTTCTGAAAGACGAAGGTTACATCGCTGGTTACCAGGTAACTACCGATGCCAAGCCATCGCTCTCCATCGAGCTGAAATACTTCGAAGGCCGTCCGGTTATCGAAGAAGTCAAGCGCGTAAGCCGTCCTGGTCTGCGCCAGTACAAGTCCGTCGAAGATCTGCCGAAAGTTCGTGGCGGTCTGGGCGTGTCTATCGTCTCCACCAACAAAGGTGTGATGACTGATCGTGCTGCGCGTGCTGCCGGTGTTGGCGGCGAAGTTCTCTGCACAGTGTTCTAAGGGGGGATAAGCATGTCTCGCGTCGCTAAGAACCCCGTTAAGCTGCCGGCCGGTGTCGAAGTCAAATTCGCCGGTCAACAGCTTTCGGTGAAGGGTGCCAAGGGCACTCTCGAACTGAATGTTCACTCGTCCGTAGAAGTGGTCGAAGAAGCTGGTGAGCTGCGTTTCGCTGCTCGCAACGGCGATCAACAAACCCGCGCTATGGCCGGTACTACCCGTGCCCTGGTGAACAACATGGTCCAAGGCGTAAGCCAAGGCTTCGAGCGCAAGCTCCAGCTGGTCGGTGTTGGTTACAAGGCGCAAGCCAAAGGCAACGTGCTGAACCTGGCGCTCGGCTTCTCGCATCCAGTGGATTACGAACTGCCAGCCGGTATCACCGCTGAGACCCCAAGCCAGACCGATATCCTGATCAAGGGTATCGACAAGCAGCTGGTAGGTCAGGTGGCCGCTGAAATCCGCGACTTCCGTCCGCCAGAGCCGTACAAAGGCAAGGGTGTGCGTTACGCGGACGAAGTAGTCCGTCGTAAAGAAGCCAAGAAGAAGTAGGGCATAGCAAAT
>NZ_FZOL01000057.1 GCF_900188455.1 Pseudomonas japonica
AGGATGTCCACGGTCTTCAGGCCGTAGCGCTTCGCGGCGATTTCCGCGTGACGGAGGAAGCTGGAGTAGACGCCGGCATAGCCCAGCGCCAGCGACTCGCGGTCCACCCGCACCGGGCGGTCCTGCAGCGGCCGGACGATATCGTCGGCGGCGTCCATCAGGGTGTAGAGGTCGGTGCCGTGGTTCCAGCCCAGGCGTTCGGCGGCGGCGATGAACACTTCCAGCGGCGCGTTGCCCGCACCCGCGCCCATCCCGGCGAGGCTGGCGTCGATGCGGTCGCAGCCCTCCTCCACCGCGGCAATGGAGTTGGCCACGCCCAGGCTCAGGTTGTGGTGCGCGTGCATGCCGGTCTGGGTCGCCGGATCGAGCACCGCCTTGAACGCGCGCATGCGCTCACGGATGTCCTGCATGTTCATCGCGCCACCGGAGTCGGCCATGTAGATGCACTGCGCGCCGTAGCTCTCCATCAGCTTGCCCTGCGCCGCCAGCTGCTCGGCGGGGATCATGTGGCTCATCATCAGGAAGCCGACGGTGTCCATGCCCAGCTCGCGGGCGTATTCGATGTGCTGCTTCGACACGTCGGCTTCGGTGCAGTGGGTGGCGACGCGGACCACGCGGGCGCCGGCATCGTAGGCGGCTTTCAGGTCATGGACCGTGCCGATGCCTGGCAGCAGCAAGGTAGCGATCTTCGCGTGGCTGACCACGTCGGCCACCGCCTCGATGTACTCCAGGTCGGTGTGGCGGCCGAAGCCGTAGTTGAAGCTGGAACCCTGCAGGCCGTCGCCGTGGGCCACTTCGATGGAGTCGACTTTCGCTGCGTCCAGCGCCCGGGCGATGTCGCGGGCATTGTCCAGGGTGTACTGATGGCGCACGGCATGGCTGCCGTCGCGCAGGGTGACGTCGGAGATGTAGATCTTCTTCATGCTCTGTTCCTCAGCCGGCGATCATCGACACGGCCATGCGCTCGGCAGTGGCCATGGCGGCGGACGTCATGATGTCGAGGTTGCCGGCGTAGGCCGGCAGGTAATGGGCGGCGCCTTCGACTTCGAGGAACACCGAGGTCTTCAGCCCGGTGAAGGTGCCGAGGCCGGGGATCTTCAGCTCGCTGACCGGCTCGAACTGCACCTTCTGCTTCAGCCGATAGCCGGGCACGTAGGCCTGGACGGCCTGGGCCATCTCTTCGATGGAGGCCTCGACTTGGGTCTGGTCCGCCGCTTCGGACAGCACGAACACCGTGTCGCGCATGATCAGCGGCGGCTCCGCCGGGTTCATGACGATGATCGCCTTGCCCTTGGCCGCACCGCCGATCACCTCGATGGCGCGGGAGGTGGTCTCGGTGAACTCGTCGATATTGGCGCGGGTGCCGGGGCCGGCGGATTTGCTGGCGATCGAGGCGACGATCTCGGCGTAGTGGACCTTCGCCACCCGCGACACCGCGGCCACCATGGGGATGGTCGCCTGGCCGCCGCAGGTGACCATGTTGACGTTGAGCTGGCCGAGGTTCCGCTCCAGGTTCACCACCGGCACGCAGTACGGGCCGATGGCCGCCGGGGTCAGGTCGATCAGGCGAATGCCGGGCTTGATCGCGCGCAGGAAGGCGTCGTTCTTCACATGGGCGCCGGCGCTGGTGGCATCGAAGACGAAATCGATGTCCTGGAACTGTGCCATCCGGGTCAGGCCTTCCACGCCTTCGTGGGTCGTGGCCACGCCCATGCGCGCGGCACG
>NZ_FZOL01000056.1 GCF_900188455.1 Pseudomonas japonica
CCAGACTGAGTGACGATAACTGTAGTGAAACGCAAGGTGGACGCCGTGAGGCCAAGCTGAAAGAAGCGCGTAGCGAAGGCGCGACCGCAGGAACACGAACAGGCAGCGAGGCTGGATGTGGGCGATTAGCGTGCTGGGAACCGCGAAATCCAACCGTCACCGAAAGACGCATCCAGTAGAGCCTGGCGGCACGAGCCGAAGGTTTTGGCACCTTACCCGGGGAGATCTCGGACGCGTCAGCGTCCGAGAAGTCAGCAGAAGCCGTAGTAGCGAAGAAGGACGGTAATGCGTCTAGAGCAAAGGGCGGAAGGATCAACAACACCCGTAATGAATCTCTGTGCACTGAGCCGGAGCTCTTTGAAACCGAGCCCGAAAAAAAAATGCTTTGGCATCAACGGGCTGGCCGGACATGAACGCCGGGTGGATCCCGGAGAGAACAGGAAAGGAAAGAGCGAGTGATGTGCCAGACGGAGCATGAATCTGGAGACGTGTTGAGCGAAATCAGCGTGGAGCATGTAGTTGAAGCCACCAACATGCGTCGGGCGCTCAAGAAAGTCCGAGCCAACCAAGGCGCCCCGGGCATCGACGGCATTGCTGTCGAAGATCTCGAAGCACACTTGGTCAAGCACTGGCCGGGCATCAAGGAAAAGCTGCTGAACGGGAGCTACAAGCCCGGGCCGATCAAAGGTAAGACGATCGGCAAACCTGATGGTGGAGAAAGGCTGCTGGGCATACCCAACACGCAGGATCGGGTGATTCAGCAGGCGGTAAGCCAGCGGCTGACGAAACTATGGGATAGCGGTTTCAGCGAACACAGCTACGGGTTTCGACCCGAGCGCAGCAATCTCGATGCAATCAGGGCTGCCAAGGCTTTCGTGCTGAGTGGCAAGACCTGGGTGGTCGACGTGGATATCGAGGCGTTCTTCGACGAGGTCAATCACGACCGACTCATGTCTCACATTACCCGCGACATCCGGGACAAACGGCTGAATCAGTACCTGAAAGCGAACTTACGAGCGGATCTGATATTGAACGGTCAACGAATCAAGCGCACGGCAGGCGTACCGCAAGGTGGCCCGCTAAGCCCGTTGCTGGCCAATCTCTATCTTGATCCGCTGGACAAAGAACTTGAGCGCCGTGGCCTGAGTTTCTGTCGCTATGCGGACGATCTGATGATTTTCGTTGAGAGCGAGCGCAGCGCAGAAAGGGTGCTGGAGAGCATCGTGGCGTGGATCGAGAAACACCTGAAGCTGAAGGTCAATGCCAGTAAAAGTGGCACGGGCCGTCCTTGGGAGCGTGATTTTCTGGGCTATCTGATCGACGAGGAAGGCAACAATCACCTCTCGGGCAAAACCGTCAAACGCTACCGAAAACGCGTGCGGGAGTGCTGGTCTGCCAGGCAGGGAGTGACGTCCCGAGAGCTGGTGGATGGCTGGAGAAAGTACCTGCTTGGCTGGTTTGGCTATTTCCGGCTCGCCAGTGCAGTGAACTTCAACAGCCTCTCTGCGTGGACGCGGCGGCATATGCGCAAGTGCTTCTGGCAACGGTGGCACAACCGCATGGGGCGCATAAAAGCGCTGCTGAGACTGGGTGTTTCCAGTCGGGGCATCAAGCGAGTCAGCTTCCACGACGGAGCCTGGAAAGCGGCAAAGCATCCGATCCTGCAGCAGGCCCTGAGCAATCAATGCTTGCGTCGGTTTGGACTGATAACTGCGCAAGATCTCGCCTCAGTGCAACGCTGAGCGATTCAACCGCCGGATGCGGAAAACCGCACGTCCGGTGGTGTGGGAGGGGTGACGGGCTGGTCCCGTCACCTCGACCCAATC
>NZ_FZOL01000055.1:0-376 GCF_900188455.1 Pseudomonas japonica
GTTGTTACCCTGATCAAAACCATCGCGATGGAAGATGGTCTGCGTTTCGCCATCCGTGAAGGCGGTCGTACCGTCGGCGCTGGCGTCGTAGCCAAAATCATCGAGTAATATCGATCGGTTGAAAAAGCCCCCGCTCAGCGGGGGTTTTTTTATTGGGTTGACACCCAATAGGGGCGTCTATAGAATCACGCCTCCTTTTAACGGGCGTAGTGCGCCCGGTGGGAATAGCAGCCTGGAGTCTGAAATCCAATGCAAAATCAGCAAATCCGTATCAGGTTGAAGGCTTTCGACCATCGCCTGATCGACCAATCTACCCAGGAAATCGTGGAAACCGCGAAACGTACTGGTGCTCAGGTGCGTGGTCCAATTCCACTGC
>NZ_FZOL01000055.1:386-2801 GCF_900188455.1 Pseudomonas japonica
TTCCACTGCCTACTCGCAAAGTGAGGTTCACCGTGCTGGTCTCCCCGCACGTCAACAAAGACGCGCGTGACCAGTACGAGATCCGTACTCACAAGCGCGTTCTGGACATCGTCCAGCCAACGGATAAAACCGTTGACGCTCTTATGAAGCTCGATCTTGCGGCAGGCGTGGAAGTGCAGATCAGCCTCGGCTAAGACTCGGGTCTTGGTCGTGTAACGCTCTGAAATGGGCGGCCATAGCGGGTGAAAGCCCCGTACACTCATGAGGTTTACAACATGACTATTGGTGTAATCGGTCGTAAGTGCGGTATGACCCGCATTTTCACCGAAGAAGGTGTCTCCATTCCGGTCACGGTCATTGAGATCGAACCGAATCGTGTCACCCAGTTCAAAACTGAAGAAACCGATGGCTACCGTGCAGTGCAAGTCACTGTTGGTGAGCGTCGTGCTTCGCGCGTGACTGCCGCTCAGGCAGGTCACTTCGCCAAAGCGAACGTTGCCGCTGGTCGCGGTGTCTGGGAGTTCCGTCTCGAAGACGGCGAGTACCAGGCTGGCGACTTGATCAATGCTGAACTCTTCGCTGCGGGCCAACTGGTAGACGTTACCGGTCAGTCCAAAGGTAAAGGCTTTGCCGGTACCATCAAGCGCTGGAACTTCCGCGGTCAAGACAACACCCACGGTAACTCCGTTTCCCACCGCGTCCCGGGCTCTATCGGCCAGTGCCAGACTCCTGGTCGTGTATTCAAGGGCAAGAAAATGTCCGGTCACATGGGCGCCGAGCGCGTGACCGTTCAGTCCCTGGAAGTAGTGCGCGTCGACGCTGAACGCAACTTGTTGCTGGTCAAGGGTGCCGTTCCTGGCGCTACTGGCGGTGATGTTGTTGTGCGTCCGGCTGTCAAGGCTCGCGGGTAAGGGGAAGCTGACATGCAACTTAATGTAAATGACGCTCAGGCGATCGAAGTTTCCGAACTGACCTTCGGTGGCGAATTCAACGAGACGCTGGTACACCAAGCAGTCGTGGCCTACATGGCCGGCGGCCGTCAGGGCACCAAGCAGCAAAAGACCCGTTCCGACGTGGCTGGTGGCGGTAAGCGCCCATGGCGTCAGAAGGGTACTGGCCGTGCTCGTGCCGGTACCACTCGTGGTCCGATCTGGCGTGGCGGTGGTGTGACCTTCGCAGCTCGTCCTCAGGATCACTCGCAAAAGCTCAACAAGAAGATGTATCGCGCAGCAATGCGTTCGATCCTCTCCGAGCTGGTGCGTAGCGACCGTCTGGTCGTGGTTCAGGACTTCGCTGTTGAAGCGCCAAAAACCAAAGACCTGCTGAACAAGCTGAACGGCATGGGTCTGAACGACGTGCTGATCGTTTCGGATGCTGTTGATCAGAACCTGTACTTGGCCGCTCGCAACCTGCCGCACGTTGATGTACGTGACGTCCAGGGCTCCGACCCAGTCAGCCTGATCGCCTACGAAAAAGTGTTGATCACTGTTTCGGCCGTGAAGAAATTCGAGGAGCTGCTGGGATGAACCAGGAACGCGTATTTAAAGTTCTACTTGGCCCGCACGTTTCCGAGAAGGCCACGGTTCTGGCTGACAAGAAAGGCCAGTTCGTTTTCAAGGTTGCTACTGACGCAACCAAGCTGGAAATCAAGAAGGCCGTCGAAAGCCTGTTCAACGTCAAAGTGGAAAGCGTTACTACCCTGAACGTTCTGGGTAAGACCAAGCGCACCGCTCGTGGCCTGGGCAAGCGTAATGACTGGAAGAAGGCGATCATCTCCCTTCAGCCAGGCCAAGATCTCGATTTCAGCAGCAGTGCTGAGTAAGGAAGGGGTGCATCATGGCAAACCGACTTCCCCTGGCCGCCGTTTCGTGGTCAAGGTGGTCAACCAGGAGCTGCACAAAGGCGCTCCTCACGCACCGCTGATCGAGAAGAAATCGAAGTCTGGTGGTCGTAACAACAATGGTCGTATCACCACTCGTCACGTTGGTGGTGGTCACAAGCAGCATTACCGTCTGGTCGACTTCCGTCGCAATGACAAGGACGGCATCGCCGCCACTGTCGAGCGTATCGAATACGACCCGAACCGTACTGCTCACATTGCCCTGCTGTGCTACGCAGATGGCGAGCGTCGCTACATCATCGCGCCTAAGGGCGTGAGCGCTGGCGACCAGCTGATCGCAGGTGCTCTGGCTCCAATCAAGCCAGGCAACTCCCTGCAACTGCGCAACATCCCAGTGGGTAGCACCGTTCACGGCATCGAACTGAAGCCAGGCAAAGGTGCACAAATCGCTCGTTCCGCTGGTGCTTCGGCTCAGCTGATCGCTCGCGAAGGCGTCTACGTGACCCTGCGTCTGCGCTCTGGTGAAATGCGTAAAGTGCTGGCTGAGTGCCGTGCGACCCTGGGCGAAGTCTCGA
>NZ_FZOL01000053.1 GCF_900188455.1 Pseudomonas japonica
TTCAACCTGACGAGAATAACCTCCTGCATCAGGTCAGACACAACATACAAGGAGCGAGCGTGCTCGCGATGCGCCGCGCGGGCGGCGCTCGATCTCAAGGGCGCTACAGGACTCAAGACAGTCACCTGAAGATCTTGACGCAGCTCCCCGTCAGACCACCAAACTCCACGGCACTCATAACGCTGACGGATGTTCTTCCCCCCACACCTCGCGTACAGTTTTCCCCACGCTCCCCAGGTACCCCCGACCTTGCCGACCGACAAATACGCCCCCCGCCAGTGGCTCCCCCACGAAAAGCCGGCACTGCCCGGCTCGCCCTCGACGCCGCTGCATGCGCCGGGCACGCGTCTGGCCTATGGCGCGGTGGGCCTGCTGGTGGCGATCACCGGTGGCCTGGGCAACGCCCTGGTCACCGCCAACCTGCCCTTCCTCCAGGGTGCGCTCGGTGCCACCAGCGCGGAAATGGCCTGGCTGCCGGCGGCCTTCGTCATGACCAACGTGTCGATGAACCTGCTGCTGGTGAAGTTCCGCCAGGAATTCGGCCTGCGGGCCTTCACCGAGGTGTTCCTGGTGCTCTACGCCCTGGTCACCTTCGCTCACCTGTTCGTCAACGACCTCAACTCCGCCATCGCCGTGCGCGCCGCCCACGGCATGGTCGGCGCGGCCCTCAGTTCGCTGGGCCTGTACTACATGATCCAGGCGTTCCCGGCGCAGTGGCGACTCAAGGCCATGGTCCTCGGTCTCGGCGCCTCGCAACTGGCGGTGCCGCTGGCCCGGGTGTTTTCCGAAGACCTGCTGCAGATCGCCGAATGGCGCGGCCTGTACCTGTTTGAGCTGGGCCTGGCCCTGGCCGCGCTGGGTTGCGTGCTGTTGCTCAAGCTGCCGCCCGGCGACCGCTTCAAGACCTTCGAACCCCTGGACTTCCTCACCTTCTCGCTGATGGCCAGCGGCACCGCCCTGCTCTGCGCCGTGCTGTCCCTGGGCCGCATCGACTGGTGGCTGGACGCGCCGTGGATCGGCGTGGCCCTGGCCGCCTCCATCGCCCTGGTGTGCAGCGGCCTGGCCATCGAGCACAACCGCGTCAACCCGCTGCTGATGACCCGCTGGCTGGGCAGTGGCGCGATCGTGCGCCTGGCCCTGTGCGTGGTGCTGATCCGCATGGTCACCTCGGAGCAGTCCACCGGCGCCGTGGGTTTTCTCCAGGCGCTGAACCTGGGCAGCGAGCAGATGCGCAACCTGTACTGGATCATGCTTCTGGGCGCGGCGGCGGGCCTGGCCAGCAGCGCCCTGACCATCAACCCGCAACACCTGGTGCTGCCGCTGTTCATCTCCCTCGCGGCAATGGCCTGCGGGGCCTTCATGGACAGCGCGTCGAGCAACCTGACCCGCCCGGCGCAGATGTATTTCAGCCAGTTCCTCCTGGCCTTCGGCAGTACCTTCTTCCTCGGCCCGTGCATGGCCTTGGGCATCGGCCATGTACGGGCCAATCCGCGCAATCTGGTCAGTTTTTCGGTGATGTTCGGGATCTGCAACAACCTCGGCGGCCTGCTTGGCGCGGCCCTGCTCGGGACCTTCCAGACGGTGCGGGAGAAATTCCATTCCAGCCACCTGGTGGAACAGCTCAGTTACCTGGAACCCCTGGTCAACGCCCGGGTCCAGGGCGGTGGCGGCGGTTACGCCGGGGTCATCGCCGATCCGGCGCTGCGTGGCGAGGTGGGCCTGCGCCTGCTGGCCAATGCCGCGACCCGCGAAGCGAACATCCTCGCCTATAACGATGTCTTCATGCTGATCGGCACCATCGCCGTGCTGACCATGATCTGGATCTTCATCCGTGGCCTGCGCTTGCGCTACCTCGCGCGCCAGGCCGCGATCACCACCACCCCAAGCGACGCGCCGAGCCAATGACCCAGGACATGCCCTCGACCACCACCACCGCCATCGCCGAAACCCCGGAAGGCGCCACCCCGCCCAGCGAACCGGACAGCCCGCTGCGCTCGCGCCGGGTGCGCTGGCTGTCGACCCTGAGCTTCGCCGCCGTGGCCATCGTCGGCATTCTCGTGGTGCTCTACGCCTGGCGCCTGCCGCCGTTCGGCAGCGCCATCGAAAGCACGGAAAACGCTTTGGTGCGCGGCCAGGTGACGATCATCGGCCCGCAGTTGGCCGGTTATATCGTCGAAGTGCCGGTGCATGACTTCCAGTTCGTCAAGGCTGGCGACCTGCTGGTGCGTCTCGACGACCGCATCTACACCCAGCGCCTGGCCCAGGCCAGGGCCCAGTTGCAACAGCAGCAGGCGGCGCTGGCCAACAACCTGCAGCAACGCAACAGTGCCGAGGCGGTGATCGCCCAGCGCCAGGCGGCGATCGATGACGCCGCGGCCCAGGCGGCGAGAAGCGCCGCCGATCTGCGGCGCAACCAGGACCTGGTCGGCGATGGCTCGGTGTCGCGGCGCGAATTCGATGTCAGCCGCGCCAGCCATGCCGCCGCGGTGGCCAGCCTGGCCCAGGCCAGGGCGGCCCTGGAGATCGCCCGTCAGGACCGCGAAACCGTGATCGTCAACCGCGCCGCCCTGGAAGCCGCGGTGGAGAATGCCAAGGCCGCGCTGGAACTGGCCCGCATCGACCTCGACAACACCCGCGTCACCGCGCCGCGCGACGGCCAGCTTGGGCAGATCGGCACCCGCCTCGGTGCCTGGGTCAATTCCGGCGCGCAGTTGATGGCGCTGGTGCCGGACACCTTGTGGGTCATCGCCAACCTCAAGGAAACCCAGATGGCCAATGTGCGCATCGGCCAGCCGGTGACGTTCAGCGTGGATGCCCTGAACCACCTGAAACTGCACGGCCATGTGCAGCAGATCTCCCCGGCCACCGGCTCGGAGTTCGCCCTGCTGCAGGCCGACAATGCCACCGGCAACTTCGTCAAGATCGCCCAGCGCATTCCGGTGCGGATCACCGTGGATGCCGACCAGCCGGAAGCCAGGCGCCTGCGGCCGGGGATGTCGGTGGTGGTGAGCATCGATACGCGGGAGTGAGCGGCAGTGTTCACAGGTACCGCACGGGTCTCACGTGTTGTGCTGGGCCTGTGGGAGTTGGCTTGCCGGCGATGAGCATGGGTGTCTACACACCTTTGGGGGCCTGGCGGGGAAGCACATGAAGGCCGCAGGGTGCCTGTCTTGAGGCTTGCAGCGCTCTGAAGATCGAGCGCCGCCCGCGCGGCGCATCGCTGTGCATGTCGATGCTCTTCTAGCGCCCTCAAGATCGAGCGCCGTCCGCACGGCGCTTCGCGAGCGAGCTCGCTCCCACAGTTTGTTGCAACGTACCTATGTCTGATAGACCGCCATTGACCGCTTTGTGTGGTCGACTCGATATCGAGTCGAACCCTGCAGCCTCCCCGCAATACATCGCCGAAAAAACAAAGGCTGACAACCCAAACCCCACTGTGCTGGTCTAATGGCTCCGGACACCTCAATTAGGGAGAATCCCCCTACTGAGGAGTACCCCCGATGACCAAGAAGTACAGAAGATTCACCACC
>NZ_FZOL01000047.1 GCF_900188455.1 Pseudomonas japonica
TTGAACAGCCCCCAGCCTGCCGGCAGCCCATCGCTGCCAGGGTTGCCGAAGGAGGCGTTGTTCAGCCGGTTGCTGCCCATCCTCTGCAGCGCCGCCACATCGCGCGAGCCTTGCAGCTTGTTGGCGTAACGCACCTCTTCGATGACATTGCCCACCGCGTCGTACTTGCGTTCGCTGACATAGCCCAGGGCATCGATGCTGAAACGCTGCCGACCCAGAGCGTCATGGACGTAGCGGGTCACCCGGTCGTCCGCACTCGACGTGACCGGCACCACCTCGAAGCTTGGACGCACCGCCAGCAATCGCGACTCGCTCAGCCCGGCCTGGGTGTTGTTCTTGCGAATCAGTACCTGCGCCGTCGCCGCGCCTGGCGGTGCCGTCCCCTCGGCGACGATGCGCTTGTAGTCAGCCAGGCTCTGACCGCCCTTCGCCTCGGCCTGGTTCAGGCTCGCCGGATCCAGGCCGGTCCAGCCCAGGGATTTGCCGTCGGCATCGAACCAGCTGATGATCGCCCAGGCCGTGGCGCCCTGAACGGCGGTATACACCGAGAAGGCGTAGCGCTGACCCGGTGTGACCTGACCCACGGACTGGCGGAGCTCGGTGTAGGCATCCTCCGTCGCGCTACGACCCGCCTGATACAACAAGGCCATATTGTCGCTGCCCGCATCCTGGGGCCGCAGTGCCGCCAGTTGCGCCGGGTTGACCTGCGCCTGTCCGCTGGCCTGCCAGTTGAACAGCCCCCAGCCTGCCGGCAGCCCATCGCTGCCAGGGTTGCCGAAGGAGGCGTTGTTCAGCCGGTTGCTGCCCATCCTCTGCAGCGCCGCTGTTTCACGCGAGCCCTGCAGTTTGTTGGCGTAGCGCACTTCCTCTGTGACATTGCCCGCCGCGTCGTACTTGCGTTCGCTGACATAGCCCAGCGCATCCACGGTAAAGCGCCGCTGCCCGGCCTCGTTGTAGACATAGTCGGTGACCCGCTGCTGCGGGTCACCCACCGTGCCCTGACTGATCCGCAGCACATTGCCCACGCCGTCGTAGCTGTAGCGGGTGCTCAGTTGCAGTCCGTTCGGATCGACGACGGTCTGGGTCAACTGGCCCTTGCGGTCATAGCTGTAGTCGGTGGTGCGTGCTGAAGCGGTGCCAGCGAACTCGACCACCTTGACCTGGCGTCCCGCCGTGTCGAACACGTAGGTGCTGCGCTGGTTGAGTCCGGTCGGATCGACGCTGCGCTGTACCACCCGATTGGCCGCGTCATAGTCGAGATGGGTCACGATCCCGCGGGCATCCACGCTCTCGCTCAGGCGTCCGGCCTTGTCGTAGCGCTTGACCTCCGCCACCTGGCCCAAAGCGTCGATCGTCCGGGTCAGCTGACCTTCGCGGTTGTATTCGTACTGGGTGACGGCGCCCTTGCCATCGACCGCTTTCAGCGTCTCGCCGTGACGGGTCTTCCAGGTGCTGACCTGGGTGCCGTCGGGCAGCGTCACGGTGACGCTGCGGTTGCTGCCGTCGTAGCTGTACTGAGTGACATGACCGAGGGCATCGACCTCTCTCAGGGTACGGCCGAAGGCGTCGAACTCACTGCGGCGGGACTGGTCCAGGGGATCGCGAACCACCACGGTGCGGCCGTTGTCCTGGTAGTCGGTGCTGGTGATGAAACCTGCGGCATCCGTGCTGCGGATGACGCGACCGAACGCGTCATAGGCGGTGCTGTCGGTGAGATTGAGGCCACCAGCATCACGGGTCTGGCTGATCTTCTCGCCCCGCAGGTTGTAGCCGAAAGCCGTGGTGACCTTGCGATCACCGGCGATCACGCGGATCTGCCGCAGCAACTGACCGTGCTGGTCGTACTGGTTGGTGGTGCTGATGCCCTCGGCATCGATGCTGCTCAGCAGCAGGCCACGGGTGTCGTAGGCCTGGGTGGTGCGGCTGTCGAGGTTGGCATTGCGGATGGCCGCGACCAGGCTGTCCAGAGCCGCGCTCTGCAGGCCACCGCCGAGACTGGCGACCGTGCCCACGGCCAGGCGGTTGCCCAGTTGGGTACGCTCGACGGCATCGCCGAAGGCGTTGTACTTCGTCTCGCTGACTTCGCCGACCGCGTTGATCACCCGGGTCAGGCGGCCGGTGTTGTCGTAGTACGACAGAGTCCGGTTGCCCATGGCGTCGGTGACGCTGGCCACGCGCCCGGCGGGATCGTAGCTCCAGGTCATGCCGTATTGGCTGTAGACGGCAGCAACCTGCGCGTCGCTCATGCCGACAGTGATTTTTTCCGAAGCCTCGCCGAGCAGCTTGCCGAGGGTCTGGCCGAAGGCGTCGTACCGGGTGCGGGTACTGCGTTCCTCGGCAGTGCCAGCCGCGGAGGTCTCACGCACCAGGCGTCCGGCGGCATCGTATTCGAAGGTGGTCACGGTGCCGTCCGCGACGACGCGCCGGGCAACCCGTCCAAGATCGTCGTAGAACGTGACGACCGCTTCACTGCTACCCGGGGCAACCGCCGCGCGAATCGCAGCGAACCCGGTCGACCCATTCAGCACCCCGGCGTAAGCCGTAAAATAGCGAATGCTCTGGTGGGTATTGCCGCCTTCGTTGTAGACGGTCTCGCTGACGAAGCCCTTCTCGTCGACACTGCCGATCTGCCGACCCGCCAGGTCGTAGAAATTCCAGGTACTCAGACCACCCGAGGCCGGACGCAACTCGGCCAGACTGCCGTTGGCGCGCAGCGCCGCAGTGGTCACACCTGAGTAGCGAATCGTCTGCTGCAACTGACCGGCCGCGTTGTAGAGGTTTTCCCGCAGGTAGCCTTCGGCGTCCAGTTGCCCGACCTGGCGGCCATCGGCGTCGTAGAAGCTGCGGGTCACACGTTCGCCGGTCTGCTGGCGAATCAGCTGGCCACGACCGTCGTAGCTGTAGGTGGTGAGCGTACCCGCCGGGTCGGTACTGCTGGTCAAGCGCCCGGCCTGATCGTATTCGAGTCGGGTCAGGCGGTCCGACGTATTGCTGGCCGGGAGGATCTGCGCCAGGGTCACGCTCACCATGCCGCCATTGAACCAGGCGCTGGTATCGGCAGGCGTCGCGTAGCGCAGCTCGGCAACGCGCTGGTCGTTGTAGTTGTAGCTATAGCGGGTGACGTTCCCGGCACCGTCGACCTCCGCCCCTACCCGGCCGCTCTGGTCGTAGAACGTAAAGGTGCGCACGCCGGTGGCGTCCTGCCTCATGTTCAGGCGCCCGGCGGCATCGTAGAAATAGCTGGTGCTGCGCGACACGCCGCCGGCGGCGGTTTCCTGAATTCCGATCAAACGACCCTGGGCGTCATAGACCTGGGTCAGAGTCAGGCCGCTGGCGGTAGTCACTGCGATGCTGCGCTGGCTGCCGTTGTAGACGGTGGTACGAGTACCGCTGGCGTCCATCTGGCCAAGCACTCGGCCCATGCCGTCGTAGGTGGTGGAGCTCAGCAGAACCTGCGTGCCCCGATCCTGCCCGCGCCCGGCGAGGGTCTGCAATAACTGGCCCTGGGCGTTGTAGACATAGCGGGTCAGCTCGGCCGCGCTGTCCAGCAGCCAGTTGCCGCTGGCGTCGACATTGGCGTAGGCCACGCGCAGGATCAGATTGCCGCGATAGTCGTAATTGAACCCGGTCAGACGGGTTTTCGCGTGGTCCTGCGCAGCCCCCCAGGCCGCCAGGGACGACTCGCTGAGCGCGCTGGTGTCTGCCGGCCCGGCTACCGGATAAAGGTTGCCGCCATAGACGATTTCCTGCGCCCGCAGACCGCGGGCTTCATAGGTGTACTCGACGACACTGCCCGTTGCACTGACCACGAAGCGCAGGCGCTCGGCGTAGTCGTAGACGTAGCGGGTCACCTGCGCCGAGCTGGCGGGCGGTTCGGTCCAGGTAGCGCTCGCAGCATCCCAGGTAGTCGGTACGCTGTAGCGGATCTCGCTGAGCATCTGGTTGGCCGCGTTGTACACCCGCGCCACGGTGACGCCTTTCGGATCGCGTTCGAGAATGCGGTTGCCGCGCTCGTCGTAGGCATAGCTGACGGCATTGCCATAGGTATCGGTGACCCGGGTGACATTGCCGTCGGCGTCGTATTGATAGCCGGTGTAATAGATCTCGCCATCTGTACTGGGCGACTGGACACGGGTCAGCTGGCCCTTCTCGTCGTGGAAATAGGCCCACTCCTGACCCAGTAGATTGCGCACGCCGGTGCGACGATTGACCAGGTCATAGCTGAAGGTACTGGTGCCGGAGGCATCGGTGACCGTGCTCACCCGATACTCGCTGCCCACCTGCACATAGGTGAAGCTGGCCGTGCTGCCGTCGCTCTGGCTGATGCTGGCGATGCGGAAGCTGCTGCCGTCGTAGGTGTAGGTGGTGTTGTAGACATTGCCGTCGGCGATGCTGTTGTCGTCCGGGCTGAGGTCGGTGCTCACCTGGATCAAACGGCCGTAGCCGTCATAGTCGTAATACACCTGCTGGGTCAGCGGGCCGCCCACAACCGTCCGGGTATCGACCCGCGCCAGATTGCCGGCGGCGTTGTAGACCATCAGCAGGGCCTGACCGGAACTGTCGGTGACGCTGCTCAGCTTGTCGTTGTTGTAGACGTAGGTAATGAGCGTGCCGCTGGTATCGCGTACCGAGTTGAGCAGTCCTGTGCTGCCGCTGTAGCGCTCGACCGCGCGGGTCGAGCCGTCGGTCCAGTACCACTCGCTGGTCTGCGCATCCCACTGGATAAAGTCGTGGGCGCCGTCGCCCTCCGTCGACTGATAGCGAGTACCGTTCCAGTTGTAGACCGTTTCATGGCCATCGCCGGTGGTGCGGGTCAGGCGACTGCCCGCCGCCAGAGCGGTGCCGGTGAGGATCACGCGACGCTCGCCGTCCCAACGCCAGCCGTCGCCATCGTTGAGCGTGCCTAGGGTGTTGTAAGTGCGGGTGTGGAACAGGTCCTGGCCCTGGCCGGAGAGTTGTTCGTCGGTAAAGCGCAGGATCAGGTTGCCGGTACTGGCATTGACCCAGGCCTTGCCCCCGGCCTGCCCCAGCGTGCCCTGGCCGAACGAGCCCGCGGCGGCGCCGAGGGTGTTGAGCGAGGTGTTGAACAAACCCAGGCCATTGCCGGCGACGACTGCAACCATTGTCCCTGATCCCCTGATCGTTCGGGGCAGTATGGAGGGCCCCGGAGAATGCGTTGGCTGCGGTGAATGCAGCCTCTATGGGAGCTGTATGCCGAGGATTTGGGAAAGGTTTAGGGGCGTTGGGGTTTTAGCGGTACCGACAGCGATCTGAGGGCTGGTGGTCAAGAGCGCCGTGGACCTGGTCTTCGGTTACTTCCTCGAACTGGAGGGGGCGGTAGCTGATTCAAACGTCTTCAAACTGCTCTCCCTGAAACCCTACAAATGAAGCAGGATCGCTTATCACTACCTCACACCATGCACTGGCCTGAGGTGAAAACACATCCAGAACTCACGCCCTTGCGCTTTTGAAGTTCTAACCATACAAAGACTATTTTTCTTAATAAATTAATCCCAACTCAACTCTGGGGGTTTTCCCGGAGAAAGCTAACATCCGCCCGATTATAGTCAACCATCGACAAGAAGAACTCGTCAAAGCTCTCAAACCTATCAACTAGATCGCCGGCCAGCCACAAAACTTCCCCAGGAGAAGCGGAGCCTGGCTTTGCAATAACAAACAAGTCCTTATCCAAAGCACTTGCAGCGATCGGCAGAAGGTCTTCCCGGCTGAAACCAGCAGAAAAAATGACGCCATCATCTATGTATCTCAACATCTCTTTGGCAGCCACCATTTTTTCACTACCGAGCAAGTCATCCGTCCCAAACAAGTCGACCGACTGAAAAACTCCACGCCACCCATTTGCATAACGTAGAAAACCTGCATACTTCTTATCAATTCCGGTCTCAAAGTGGCGTTCCACTGCTCCGATAGATAACTCTTCCGCAGCAACTCCAGGCAAGTAGAAAGGAAACAACCCTGTACTATCAACTTCGGCCAATGCTTGTTTGACAATGACCAACTTAACGATCTCTTCAGGCCAATTCATTTCACCCCTCCATCAAACACAAAAATCACTGGCTTATAGCCAAGTGGATAGCCACCTGCTTGCCCACCAAGGCTTAAATTTACACGAGGTGATAGATCTAGCCAAGTGTAGGGAGCGGGTCGCCCGACCCACGTAGTATCTGGTACGTGCCCTACATGGCCGACATATGGCGTGCCTGCCTTGATAGCATTGCGTCGCTCAATCGCAGCTGCCATTGAAGCGCTTCGTCTCAACTCACCTCCCGTCGACACTCGCCCCGTCGGTGACAAGGCCCCAGCTGCAATGGCCTCATTACTTAGCTTTATATATGCATGAATTTGATCAAGCTCTGCTTGAGTTGAATCAGGCATAGCCTTGACCCAAACGGGCCCCATATCACGCGGGTAAGGGCCTACAAAATCAGGCGCATGAACACTACCACTGTAGGTTTTAAAAACAAACTTCTCGTCTATATTTACAGCTGCCTTACTTCTTCCTAGTAGAGGGAAAGCTGCGACTGCAGAAGCCACATCACTTAAAACAGGACCAACCTGCTTCAGCAAAGAAGCTTCAGCTTTCAGGACAGTTTGAGGTGCTAAACCAACCGGAGAAAGGCGACCAATACCGCCAAACCCTGCCCAAGCCAAGAGCTCATCCGCACCTCCCAGCAAAAGCGGAATTCCATTAATGCCCAAGGAAAAGAAATTAGCAGTTTCCGCAATGGAATCGTGGATCAAGTCCCCATTGAGACGAACAGGTGAAATCACCGCGTAATCATTATAGAAATCATTATATCTATCACGCCAGCTTCGTTCAGGGGACACTGAAACCAGAGGTTTACCAGTGACCGGGTCAATCTCTGGGGCTTTTGGCACATCAGAGTAAAGATCAAACGCCCCTTTTGAGCCATTACCTTCATAGGAGAAGGACGCATAGTCTTCATCAGCCATTGAAGACAAAACACTGAACCAACCTGACTCCCTAACCTCTGCCAGAAACTTCAGATCAGGATCAACCGCACCTTTCCAATTAGGCGTATCGGTAGACATATACCCTTGGGCACTGTCTACATCTGTCGAAGCCATCGCATAGCGATACTTTTCACGTACCTCGGCATTCTTCTGCTTTTCGTCCACCGAGGACCTCATCTGGCCAACTGCGTAGTCCACCAGCGAATTACCAAACGCATCCGCCGCAACCTGCCCATAATCCGGCCGATCACCACCGAACCACTTGTCTCTCATCCAGGCGGAACTATGCGCGCTGAGCTGTCCGCGAACAGTCCTATCCCAGAAACCAGAGCCTTGATTGATTGAGCCAGCGATTATTGAGCTCACCGCCGACGCCGCCATGTTCCGCCAGCTGAATGAGGTATCCAGCCCCACTACCTTGCTGGCGACGTAGCTCCCCGCATAGCCCGCTACGCCCTGCGCACCATAGGCAATGGCGGCCTGCTGCCAGGTAGCACTCGATTTACCCGCCGCCTCCAGTGCGCTGCCCAGCGTGCTATTCGCACCGGCCGCGATACTGGTAATCCCGGCGCCGATGGCTCCGCCAAGTCCGGCCACGGCAGCCTGCCTCCAGGAAATGTGGTCCACCACGCCCATGGCTTTACCGACCGCCTGGGATGCAAGGCTACCGACCGTTGCGCCTATACCGAATGCTGCCACCCCGACCGCAAACCCTCCCGCGATAGTGCCACCGGCCACTGCTGCCATGCCGGCGCCCACCGCACCACCCACCGTCAACGTCCCGGTCGCCGCCGTCATGGCAAATGCGGCCGCACCTGCGGTGAATACCGTGGCCACTACGGCGACGACCACCATCACAACGGAGGCGATACCCTTGCACTTCTTTTTCTTCGGCTTGGGCGGCGGCGGGAACACCGGGGTCGGCGTGGTATCGCCAAGTACGTCGCTGGCGTTGTAAGGCTTAAAGGTAGTCGCGTCGTTGTGGGTACTGCTGACGACGTTGGGAATCCGGATGCTGTCGCCAACAACCAGGCCCTGGGCCGGATCGATACCGTTGGCATCGGCGATCAGGTACCACATCTTCGAGTCGCCCCAGACCGCCTGGGCGATGCTGGCCAGGGTGTCGCCCTGGCTGACCACATAGTTACCCGGGGTACGGCCTGGATATTCCTCGGAGATGGGGCTCAGGGTATCGGTGATCTGTGCCGCACTGAGGTTGCCGTAGTTGGCCAGCGCCGCCCCCTGGTAATAGAGATAGCTCTGCGTGTGTTGGTTGTCGCTACCCGTCCGCGAAGTCAGCAGCCCCTCCTTGTTCGAGGTAAAACTCTGATTCAGGATCGAGCCATTGTAAGTCTGCACCGACACTGCGTTTCCACGTGCATCGTGCAGGGTGCTGGTCCAGCCCGCCTGGCTGGGAATATCGGCGGTCACTTCGATGTTTTGTTCTTTGTAGGTATCGAAGAGGGCAAAAGTTCGTACGTACCTGCCCTGATAACTGACGGAAACCCCATTGGCCCCATACACCACATAGCGATAGGACGCCTGGTTGCCGGCGGCGTCGATCATCCCGGCTTCACCGAAATAATTGGCCTGGGTCTTCAACTCTGCGCCACCGGACAGTTTCGCAACTACCTGGCTGATCAACTGCCCGTCACCACGGAAGCGATACGTCGTGCGTTCTGTCGCGACGTTGTTGGTATAGGACATCTGGCTGGAACGATTGCCCAGTTCGTCGTAGGTCGTTCTGAACAGGACCTTTTCCGGGTCCGCACCCAGTACCGCGGCAGAGGCATCGGCACCGGCGGCACGGGTCAGCAGCCCGCTGCGGGCCTCCAGCACCTGGCCCATGTCGTTGTAGCTGTAGGTGCTGCGGGCATAGCGTTCGCCACCGGTGATCGAAGCACTCCACTCTTCGGACGACAGCCTTCTGCCGGCGGCGTCATAGGCAACCGCATAGCCCTTGGCCTTGCCCGCGAGCACCTGGCCATTGCTCTGATAGCCCTTTCCGACAAGCACCCGTCCCTCCAGGTCGTACCGGTACCAATCGTCGATGACCGTTCTGACGCCGGACTGGTTGGTGGTGTCCATATATGCACGACGCCGGTTGCCCAGTTCGTCATAGTCGTACCTCAGCGCGTCGACGCGCCCCGTCAATGCTGTAAAAACCATCCAACCAGACTGCTCTGTCCCCGCCGGAGCTTTAACTTCCTTCAGGCGACCGAGTTCATCGAACTTGAAGCGCTGTTCGGTTTGCCCGGAGGCTTCGAACCAGAAAATCATCGTGCCTTTGTAATAAGACTGGGAATATTCGCGCAGGCGTTGTCCTGCCTGATCGTATTGATATGTCGCAACCGACCATTGAGTGTCACCCCAGATCGAGCCTACCGACTCATCGCGAATGCTCTTGACCGAACCGTTGCCGTAGTACTCGTAGGTCCTGTCCTGAGATCCCCAGAGCTGGCCTTCGAAGTAACTCGGCTTGGCCTCTTTCAGCAACTGACCAAATGCGTTGTACGAATAGCTGACCCCTTGCCCGGAAAGGTCCGTCCGCGCCGTCAAGCGCCCGTAATCCCACTCGTTGTACGTCCAGGTCAAGCTGTTCCCCAGCCCATCGATCTCCGCCACCTTGCGGTTGGCCTCGTTGAACACGAAGGTCTTCTGGATGTTCGACTCGTTGCGCGTCTGCACGATGTTCCCGCGCTCGTCGAATACCGTGAACCTGGTATTGCCCATCACCCCGGCAATGGTGCTGGAACCATCGGCATTCGGCGTGCTGGTCAGACTTTCCGAAACCGTACTGCTGCCATTGATCTCCCCATACAACCGCCCCGCCTGGTCGTACTGGTTGGTCAGCAAGGTCACCTGCTGACCATTGCGCACGATGCCATGGCTGGTATGCCGGTCCATGGCGTCATAGCCGTCCACCGTGACGATACCCAGCGGATCGTAGGTACCTACCCGATTGCCATGGGCGTCCTGGATGTAGTACCGCGAAGCGCCCAGCGCATCGATATCCCGCACCAGCTCACCGGCCTGGTTGTAGACATGCTGGCGGCTGCGCAGCACGGCACCGCCGATCAGGTCCGCTTCCTCCGTCAGTTGACCGAGAGCGTCATAGCGTTTCTCGTGGACCAGGCTGGCCCGATAGCTGCTGCCGTTCTCGCGCAGGATGTCGGTTTCCGGCAGGGTCTCGGTGAGCACCTGGTTGTTGTGGTCGTAGGTGTAACGGGTGACATAACCGCGTGGATCGATGCGCGTCAGGACATTGCCCCAGCGATCGCTGGCCTGGCGAATGATCGGTGTGGTCAGGGTCAGGTTGACGTTGTTCAGGGTGTCGACGTTGACGTTGGCCTCGAACGCCGGCAGGTGTTGCTCCAGCACACGACCCAGCAGGTCGTTGCGCACATAGGTCACGCGGTCGTCGGTCGCAGTGTTGAGATCGCCCAGTTGCATGCTGCGGCTGGCCTTGCCGGTCAGGTCGTAGTCGATACGGGTCGTGCCCTGGGCGTTGGTCTGCCAGGTGGCATTGCCGAGCTGGTCGTAGGCGTAGCTGGCCTTGTAGTTGCCGTTGAGCAGTTCGGCGGTTACCTCACCGAAGCGGTTGTAGATCACCGCGTTGGTGGTGCTCCTGGTGCCGTTGTCGTACCAGTCACTGGTGCTCAGTTGCTGGCCGAGACTGTCGTAGGCAAAGGTGCGGCGCAGGGTCTGGCTGACGTAGCGCCAGCCCGTGAGCACGCTGTAGATTTCGCGGGTTTCCTCCAGGCGTCGACCCGCCGCGTCAACCTTGAAGTTCTGCGCAGAACCTGCGGCATCGAACTCCTTGATCAGATGCCCCGCCGCGTCATACACACTGCGGCTGAACTGCTGCAGGCCAGCCTGACCATCGCCCGCGCTGTGGACTTCGAACAAGACCTGGCCGAAGGCGTTGACTTCATACAGCGTGGTCGGCGAAGCATATACCGCGCTGTCGAACGGATTGGCGGCACCCGCGCGTGCGGTATAGCGCGCCGGTTCGGTGACTTTCACCACCTGGCCAAGGGCGTTGTAGGTGGTAGTGGTGACGTTGCCCAGGGCATCGGTCAGGGTCAGTGCATTACCGACGCCATCGTAAGTGCTGCGGCTGACCACTACATCACCGGTAACCTGGGTCATGGTCGCCCGGGCGGGATTGCTGGCGAAGGACTGTTGCCAGTAGGTCGCGTTCTCCCGCACCGTCTGCACCAGCCGGTCGGCGGCGTCGTAGACGAAGCGCACGCTGCGATCCTTGCCCGTTGTCGCCGCCGCAGGAATCGACGATTCGCTCCAGCCCGTCAATGCGCTGGCGTACTCGACCTGGCGACTGACCTTGCCACTGCCGGTGTATTCCAGGCGGGTGTAGTAACCCAGGGCATCGACCGTGCCAATGCGCTGGCCGGCCCGGTCGTAGTAGTTGACCGTGCTGATCTGCTCCATCACCGAGTTACCGGCACTATCCCGTGCCAGCACGGTTTCCCGGGCTACCTGGCCGAAGGCGTTGTAGCTGTAGGCCTTCACCGGCGCGACATTCTTCAGCGCCGAGGTGGCCACGTTGCCGGTGAAGGCATAGAGACTGACCAGGTCCTGCTGCACTTCGGTCTTGCGCCCGAGGCGGTCGTAGCGGGTGATGATCGTGCGGTCATTGCCTGGGCTGGACGGCGCGGTGCTGGCGTTGAAGTCACCCACCTGGTAGTAGCCGCTGGCGGGTACCCCCGCATTCAGCGGCAAGGCGTTGCGTCGGGTCAACACGGCCTGGCCGAAGCCGTCGTACTCGTAGGCGGTCACGCCCTTGAGCGCATCGACCTCATAGCGCACCTGGCCCAGCAGGTCATAGGCCTTGTAGCTGTCGACGTAGTCGTGGGCGGCGACACCCGTGTTGTTGACCCGCACGCGGTTGCGCACGGCATTGCCGAGGGCGTCGTAGGTCACTTCAGTGGTGACCTGGAAGGTATTGGCGCTGCCGTCGGCATTCTGCTGGTACTGCCCGCTGGCCTTGTCGTACCAGCCCGGGCTGATGATGCGTACCTGACGACCCAGGGCGTCATAGCCGAAGGTGCTGGTCCGCGCCTGACTCACATCATCCAGGGCCGGGTCGCTGTCGACGGTGGCGCGCAGACGGCCCTCGCTGCGGCTGATGACACTGCCGAAGGCGTCGTAACCATAGCGGGTGACCAGCGATACCGACTGGCCAGTGCCATGGCCGTTGCTGTCCATCCTGGAAAGCCAGAGCGTCGGGGTGATCTCTTCGAGCAACCGCCCGGCCTGGTCATAGCGGTAGTTCCAGGTTTGCCCGTTCTTGTTGGTCAGGCGGGTACGGTTGCCGAAGGCGTCGTAGCTGTAGGCCTCGACATAGCCCAGGGGGTCGCTGACGTTCTTCAACTGGCCAACGGCATCGTAGGTGTAATGGCTCACCCGATCATCGGCACTGCGAGCGATCAGTGGCCGTGTCCACGGGCTGGCATCGACACCGGCAGCGGGTACTTCTTCGAACTGCGCATGCGCCGCCAGCAGACGCGACATCCCGGCACCCGCCACGCTGTTGCCCTTGCGGATCACCACGATGGCACCGACCGCACCCTCCGGCGCCACGCCGGTAGCAACCAGGCGCTTGTAGTCCGCCAGGCTGGTGCCGCCTCCCGCCTCGCCCGCATTCATGCTGGCGCTGGTGGCGGAGGTATAGCCCATGAGCTTGCCGCTGGCATCCACCCAGTACATGAAGGCGAAACCGGTCGCACCCTGCACGGCGGTGTACACCGAGAAGCTGTAGCGGTGACCGGCCTGGATGCCGGAGACCGACCTGGACACCTCCATGTAGCCATCGATGCTGTCGTTGCGGCCCGACTGATACAGCTGCACGACGTTGTCGCCGGCCGGCAGGTCCTTGGGTGTCAGGGTCGGTAGCGCCGGGTTGACCTGATAGGTCGCGTTCACTTGATAGGTGGTGCTGCCCCAGCCCGCGGCCACGCCGTTGCCACCGTCGACGAACTCGACGTTATCCAGGCGATTGACGCCCAGCTTCTGCAGGGAAACGCTGTCGCGCGGGCCCTGCAGCTTGTTCGCGTAACGGATTTCCTCGACCACATTGCCGGCGGCGTCGTAGCTGCGCTCGGTGACATAACCCAGGGCATCGACACTGAAGCGCTGGCGACCCAGGGCGTCGTAGACGTAGCTGGTCACCCGGTCATCGGCACTGCGGGCGATCAGTGGACGCGTCCACGGGCTGGCATCGACACCGGCAGCGGGCACTTCTTCGAACTGCGCATGCGCCGCCAGCAGGCGCGACATCCCGGCACCCGCCACACTGTTGCCCTTGCGGATCACCACGATGGCACCGACCGCACCCTCCGGCGCCACGCCGGTGGCGACCAGGCGCTTGTAGTCCGCCAGGCTGGTACCACCTCCCGCCTCGCCCGCATTCGTGCTGGCGCTGGTGGCGGAGGTGTAGCTCATGAGCTTGCCGCTGGCATCCACCCAGTACATGAAGGCAAACCCGGTCGCCCCCTGCACGGCCGTATACACCGAGAAGCTGTAGCGGTGACCGGCCTGAATCCCGGAGACCGACCTGGACACCTCCATGTAGCCATCGATGCTGTCGTTGCGACCCGACTGATACAACTGCACGACGTTGTCGCCCGCCGGCAGGTCCTTGGGTGTCAGGGTCGGTAGCGCCGGATTGACCTGATAGGTCGCATTCACCTGATAGGTGGTGCTGCCCCAGCCCGCGGCCACGCCGTTGCCACCGTCGACGAACTCGACGTTGTCCAGGCGGTTGACGCCCAGCTTCTGCAGGGAAACGCTGTCGCGCGGGCCCTGCAGCTTGTTGGCGTAACGGGTTTCCTCGACCACATTGCCGGCGGCGTCGTAGCTGCGCTCGCTGACATAGCCCAGGGCATCGACACTGAAGCGCTGGCGACCCAGGGCGTCATAGACGTAGCTGGTCACCCGGTCATCGGCACTGCGAGCGATCAGTGGCCGTGTCCACGGGCTGGCATCGACACCGGCAGCAGGCACTTCTTCGAACTGCGCATGCGCCGCCAGCAGACGGGACATCCCGGCGCCCGCCACGCTGTTGCCCTTGCGGATCACCACAATGGCACCGACCGCACCCTCCGGCGCCACGCCAGTAGCGACCAGACGCTTGTAGTTCGCCAGACTGGTACCACCTCCCGCCTCGCCCGCATTCGTGCTGGCGCTGGTGGCGGAGGTGTAGCTCATGAGCTTGCCGCTGGCATCCACCCAGTACATGAAGGCAAAACCGGTCGCCCCCTGCACGGCCGTGTACACCGAGAAGCTGTAGCGGTGACCGGCCTGGATGCCGGAGACCGACCTGGACACCTCCATGTAGCCATCGATGCTGTCGTTGCGACCCGACTGATACAACTGCACGACGTTGTCGCCCGCCGGCAGGTCCTTGGGTGTCAGGGTTGGTAGCGCCGGATTGACCTGATAGGTCGCATTCACCTGATAGGTGGTGCTGCCCCAGCCCGCGGCGACGCCGTTGCCACCGTCGACGAACTCGACGTTATCCAGCCGGTTGACGCCCAGC
>NZ_FZOL01000019.1 GCF_900188455.1 Pseudomonas japonica
CCCCAATGAAGAAACAACACCGCCCGTGACGAATATGTAGCGCGTCATGAAAAACCCTAGAAGTCTGCGTTAAAGCGGTCTGCGCCGCCGGGGAAAGCGAAGGAAGGCCGAAGCCCCCGATCACCTGCGTCAATCACAGTGCATCCGAAAATACTGCCGCGTCTGTACAGACCGGGGGTTGAAAACCCGGTACGGAGCTCGCTACACATTTTGAGAATCGCCCAGCAAAAAACTGCTTGGTAATCGGCAACTGCCGTGGCTCGAATGGAGCTCACAGAAGCTGTATCAAGAAGGGAGCGTAGTCTACCCGAAGATGCCCATCACCTCAAACCTTGCTCACTCGTCGGTACACTCCACACGAGTTGCAAATCGCCATCAGTGAGCTCCGGCAGATTGGCCACCGCCACCAGGCACGTACCCGCGAACAGCAGCGGCAGGCGCGCGCGAACGAAGGCCGGCACCTGCGCCTCGTTGAGCAGGCGCTTGAGATCACGGCGACCGCGGCCAGGAATTTCGAGGGTCTCGCCGCCCTCGCGGTAGGCGATGCGCAGGGCTTCCCGCGGCAGCTCGCCCCGCAGGCTGACACAGCCATTGCGGAACAACTCGAGGGGCGTCCCCGGCTCGCTCCAGGCCACCGGACCACCAACCGGTGCCAGCCAGTCAGCACTCAGCCAGTAGATTCGCTGGCCTGCGCGATGCAGTTCGCCATCGGTCAGGCGCCAGACCGGCGAGGCGTCGCCACGGGCGTCACGCAGGTCATTCCATCCGGCCCAGTGGCGGGTGTCGGGCAAGCGGGTGTGGCGTGCCAGCCAGTATTGCAAGACGTTACGTTGGCGGGCCGGAGACAGTCGGACCAGACTGGGCAGGTCGAGTGATGGCAGCGTCAGCCAGGACAAGCCACCCGGTGCCTGGGCCGACGCCAGATCGTCCCGAGCCAGTTCCTCCAGCAAGGCACCGGCCTCCGCCAGGTGCGCAGCCGTGCGTGCCAGCCCGCGACTCGCCTGTGGCCAGCGCGCAATCATCGCCGGCAGCACCTGGTGGCGCACGTAGTTGCGGTCGAACTGCGTCTGCGCGTTCGACGGGTCATCGACCCATTGCAGGCCATGCTCATGGGCATAGGCCAGCAGCTCATCGCGAGAAATATCCAGCAGCGGCCGCACCAGCCTGCCCTGCCCCAGCGAACGCTGATCCGGCATCGCCGCCAGCCCACGCACACCCGCGCCACGCAACAGGCGCAGCAACAGGGTTTCTGCCTGATCGTCGCGATGCTGGCCGGTCAGAAGGATCTCGCCTGCCTGCAAGACTTCGGCGAATGCCTCGTAGCGAGCCGTCCGCGCAGACTGCTCCAGGCTGGCACCCTGCTCCACCCGGACGTGTCGCACCAGCAGGTCGACACCCAGTGAATCGCACAGACGCCTGCAGTGCTCGGGCCAGGCATCTGCAACGGATTGCAAACCGTGATGGATATGTACGGCGCGCAGCGCGGGACGGTCTTTCAGGGAAGCGAGCAGATGCAGCAACACACAGGAATCCAGCCCGCCCGATAGCGCAACGCACCAGCCCGGCGCGTCACGCCAGGGGGCCAGGTTATCCTGCAGTCGGGAAGCGAGATCAGTCATGCTCAACAATCTTCGAGATCAAAACAATTGGGGCCGCTTTGCGGCCCTTCGCGACGGTTCGGCGCGAAGGGCTGCAAAGCAGCCCCAAATAGCTGACAAGATAGCGTCAGGTCAGAGACCGTAGCTCATCAGGCGATCGTAACGGCGCTTGAGCAGCGCGTCGTTGTCGAACTTCTTCAGCATGTCCAGTTGCTGGATCAGTTCCTCCCGAACCGATGCCGACATGGCGGCCGGATCGCGGTGGGCGCCGCCCAGCGGCTCCGAGATGACCTTGTCGACGATACCCAGACCCTTCAGGCGTTCGGCGGTGATGCCCATGGCCTCGGCGGCATCGGCGGCCTTCTCGGCGGTCTTCCACAGGATCGAGGCGCAACCTTCCGGCGAGATCACCGAATAGGTGGAGTACTGCAGCATGTTCAACTGGTCGCAGACACCGATCGCCAGGGCGCCGCCGGAACCACCCTCGCCGATGACGGTGGCGATGATCGGCGTCTTCAGGCGCGCCATGACGCGCAGGTTCCAGGCGATCGCTTCGCTCTGGTTGCGCTCTTCGGCGTCGATGCCCGGGTAGGCGCCTGGGGTGTCGATGAAGGTCAGGATCGGCATCTTGAAGCGTTCGGCCATTTCCATCAGACGGCAGGCCTTGCGGTAGCCTTCCGGACGCGGCATGCCGAAGTTGCGGCGGACCTTCTCGCGCACTTCACGGCCTTTCTGGTGACCGATGACCATCACCGGACGGTCCGCCAGGCGGGCGATACCGCCGACGATCGCGGCGTCGTCGGCGAAGTGACGATCGCCGTGCAGTTCGTCGAACTCGGTGAAGATGTGCTCGATGTAGTCCAGGGTGTAAGGCCGGCGCGGGTGGCGCGCCAGGCGAGCGATCTGCCAGCTGGTCAGGTTGCCGAAGATGCTCTTGGTCAGCTCGCTGCTCTTGTCTTGCAGCCGGCCGATTTCATCGCCGATGTTCAGCGAGTTGTCATTGCCCACCAGGCGCAGCTCTTCGATCTTGGCTTGCAGGTCAGCAATCGGCTGTTCGAAATCCAGAAAGTTCGGGTTCATAGGCATCCGTCTTGGGTCGACGGCCAGGCGGCCGGCCGGTTGATCCGTTTGGCGCCCTACCTTAAGGGATCAGGCGCATTCAGGTCGAGATTAAAAATTCATCGATAGTGCAAAAAGACGTTCTCTCGGCCGAACTGGTCACGCAGGGCCTGAATCAGGCCATCGGCCGGGTCGATCCGCCAGTCTTCGCCGAACTGCAACTGGGCGCGGGCATCGCTGCCGGTGTATTCCATGCTCACCGGACAGGCACCGCGATGGCGCTTGAGCAGGTCGCCGAGCCAGGCCAGACGGTCGCCCTTGAGGGCATCGACATGGATCTTCAGACGCAGGCTGTCGGCCAGGTTGGTGCGCGCGTCCTCCATGCTCATCACCCGCTTGACCCGCAGGCGCAGGCCGCCGGAGAAGTCGTCGTTGCTCACCTCACCCTCGATCACCACCATGGCGTCGGTCTGCAGCAGTGACTGCGCGGCCATGAAGGCATCGGCGAACAGCGAGGCCTCGATACGCCCGGAACGGTCGTCGAGGGTGACGAAGCCCATCTTGTCGCCCTTCTTGTTCTTCATCACCCGCAACGCAATGATCATGCCGGCCACGGTCTGGGTGTCGCGCGCCGGTTTCAGATCGACGATGCGCTGGCGGGCGAAGCGGCGGATCTCGCCTTCGTATTCATCGATCGGGTGACCGGTGAGGTACAGGCCAAGGGTGTCCTTCTCGCCACGCAGGCGCTCCTTGAGCGTCAGTTCGCGCGCGTTGCGGTGATTGGCATAGACGTCGGCATCGGCGTCGTCGAACAGCCCGCCGAACAGGTCCGAGTGACCGCTGTCGTGGGTCCGCGCGGTCTGCTCCGCGGACTTGATCGCCTCTTCCATGGCCGACAGCAGTACCGCGCGGTTCTGGTCGACATTGGCCTGATAGGCCTTGATCTCGTCATGGAAGAACGGCCCGAGACGATCCAGCGCGCCGCTGCGCACCAGGGCGTCGAGGGTACGCTTGTTGATGCGCTTGAGGTCGACGCGCGCGCAGAAATCGAACAGGTCCTTGAACGGACCGCCTTCGGCCCGCGCCTCCATGATCGCTTCCACCGGGCCTTCGCCGACCCCCTTGATCGCGCCGAGACCATAGACGATACGGCCATCGTCGTTGACGGTGAACTTGAAGTCGGAGAAGTTCACGTCCGGCGCGTCGAGGCGCAGCTTCATGCTGCGCACTTCCTCGATCAGGATAACCACCTTGTCGGTGTTGTGCATATCCGCCGACAGCACCGCGGCCATGAACGCCGCCGGGTGGTGGGTCTTCAGCCAGGCGGTCTGGTAGGAAACCAGGCCGTAGGCCGCGGAGTGGGATTTGTTGAAGCCGTAACCGGCGAACTTTTCCACGAGGTCGAAGATGTTGCCCGCGAGGTCGCCATCGATGCCGTTGTTGGCACAACCTTCGATGAAGCCGCCACGCTGCTTGGCCATTTCCTCGGGCTTTTTCTTGCCCATCGCCCGGCGCAGCATGTCCGCGCCGCCGAGGGTATAGCCGGCCATGACCTGGGCGATCTGCATCACCTGTTCCTGGTACAGGATGATGCCGTAGGTCGGTGCCAGAACCGGCTGAAGGCCGTCGTACTGGTAATCCGGGTGCGGGTAGGCCAGTTCGGCGCGACCGTGCTTGCGGTTGATGAAGTCGTCGACCATGCCCGATTGCAGCGGGCCGGGACGGAACAGCGCCACCAGTGCGATGAGGTCTTCCAGGCAGTCAGGCTTGAGCTTCTTGATCAGTTCCTTCATGCCGCGGGATTCGAGCTGGAACACCGCGGTGGTCTCGGCCCGCTGCAGCAGCTCGTAGGTACGCCTGTCGTCGAGCGGGATGAAGTCGATGTTGACGTCCGGCAGGTCCTGCTTGGCCTGCTCGCGGTTGATGATCTCCATCGCCCATTTGATGATGGTCAGGGTACGCAGGCCGAGGAAGTCGAACTTCACCAGGCCCGCCGCCTCGACGTCATCCTTGTCGAACTGGGTCACCAGGCCACCGCCCTCTTCGTCACAGGCGATCGGCGAGAAGTCGGTCAGTTTGGTCGGCGCGATCACCACGCCGCCGGCGTGCTTGCCGGTACCGCGGGTAACCCCTTCCAGCTTGAGGGCCATGTCCCAGATTTCCTTGGCGTCCTCGTCGGTCTTGAGGAAATCCCGGAGCATTTCTTCCTGTTCGTAGGCCTTTTCCAGGGTCATGCCGACTTCGAACGGAATCATCTTCGACAGACGATCCGCAAGACCGTAGGACTTGCCCTGCACCCGCGCCACATCGCGCACCACCGCCTTCGCCGCCATGGTGCCGAAGGTGATGATCTGGCTCACCGCGTTGCGCCCGTAGGCCTCGGCCACGTAGTCGATCACCCGGTCGCGGCCGTCCATGCAGAAGTCGACGTCGAAGTCGGGCATGGAAATCCGTTCAGGGTTGAGGAAACGTTCGAACAGCAGGTCATAGGCCAGCGGGTCGAGGTCGGTGATCTTCAGTACGTAGGCCACCAGCGAGCCTGCACCCGAGCCCCGGCCCGGGCCGACCGGCACGTCGTTGTTCTTGGCCCACTTGATGAAGTCCATAACGATGAGGAAGTAACCGGGGAAACCCATCTGGATAATGATGTCCAGCTCGAACTTCAGCCGGTCCAGATAGGTCTGCCGCTTCTCTTCGTAATCCGGCGTGGTCTCCTTCGGCCAGAGCACCGCCAGACGCTCTTCCAGGCCTTCATGGGAAACGTGACGCAGGTAATCGTCGATACCCATGCCGTTGGGCGTAGGGAAGTCCGGCAGGAAGTATTTGCCCAACTGCACCGTGATGTTGCAGCGCTTGGCGATCTCGACGGTGTTTTCCAGTGCCTCGGGCAGGTCGCTGAACAGCTCGGCCATTTCTTCCGGGCTTTTCAGATACTGCTGGTCGCTGTAGTTGCGCGAGCGCCGTGGGTCGTCCAGAGCCCGGCCTTCACCGATACACACGCGGGTTTCGTGGGCGTCGAAGTCCGACTGCTTGATGAAACGCACATCGTTGGTGGCCACCAGCGGCGCACCAAGGCGGTCGGCCAGGGCCACGGCGGCATGCAGGTATTCCTCGTCGCCAGCGCGGTTGGTGCGCTGTACTTCGACATAGAAGCGATCCGGGAACATACCCATCCAGTCGCGCAGCAGGGCCTCGGCTTCGGCTTCGTTGCCTGACAGCAGGGCCATGCCGATGTCGCCTTCCTTGGCCGCGGACAGGGCGATCAGGCCCTCGGCGGCTTCGGCGATCCATTCGCGCTGGATGATCACCAGGCCATTGCGCTGGCCCTCGACCCAGCCACGGGAAATCAGTTCGGTGAGGTTGCGGTAGCCCGTGGCGTCCATCGCCAGGAAGCAGATGCGCGCCAGGGCGGCATCCGGATCATCGCTCGCCAGCCACAGGTCGGCGCCGCAGATCGGCTTGATCCCGGCGCCCATGGCGGTCTTGTAGAACTTGACCAGCGAACACATGTTGCTCTGGTCGGTCACCGCCACCGCCGGCATGTTCATCCCGGTCAGGGCCTTGGCGAGCGGCTTGATCCGCACCAGTCCGTCGACCAGCGAGAATTCGGTATGCAGGCGAAGATGAACGAAGGAAGCCGACATGATGATCCTATAGCAACGCAAAACGACAAGGCCCGGATTGTACCGGGCCCCGATCAAAACAACAGCCGGCGCATGGCGATCCGGACTGAAGGTGGAAACCTGGTATCAGACCAGGGTCGGTTGACCGCCCGCCAGCGCCTCGTAGGCTGCGCGAACCGGGGCGAAAGAACGCCGGTGAATCGGCGTCGGCCCCAGGCGGGCCAATGCTTCCAGATGCACGGCGGTCGGGTAGCCCTTGTGCCCGCCGATGCCATAACCCGGGTAGATCAGCTCGAAGGCCGACATCTCCCGGTCCCGGGTGACCTTGGCCAGGATCGAAGCCGCGGCGATCGCCGGAACCTGGCTATCACCCTTGACCACCGGCGACGCCGGCATCTTGAGCTTCGGACAGCGATTGCCGTCGATCAGCGCCAGTTTCGGGGTGATGTGCAAGCCCTCGACGGCACGCTGCATCGCCAGCATGGTGGCGTGCAGGATGTTCAGCTCGTCGATTTCCTCGACTTCCGCGCGGGCGATATGAAAACTCAGGGCCTTTTCGCAGATCTCGTCGAAGAGCTTTTCGCGGCGCGCCTCGGTCAGTTTCTTCGAATCGTTCAGACCGAGGATCGGTCGTGCCGGATCGAGAATGACCGCGGCGGTGACCACGGCGCCACAAAGCGGGCCACGGCCGACTTCATCGACGCCGGCGACCAGCTCTTCGACCAGGTTGAAGTCCAGTCCCATTTGCATTTATCGATCTTCCAGCAAGGCCAGCACGGCGTCGGCAGCCTGATTCGAGGCATCACGGCGCAAGGTGCGGTGAATCCGATCGAAGCCTTCGGTCTGCTGCGCGCCATCCCGCACCAGCGGCGCCAGGGTCTGTGCCAGGGCCTCGCGGGTGGCGGCCTCCTGCAGCAGCTCCGGCACCAGCAGGCGTTGGGCCAGCAGATTGGGCAGCGAAACGTAGGGGCTCTTCACCAGACGTTTGAGAATCCAGTAGCTCAGCGGGGCCAGGCGATAGGCCACGACCATCGGCCGCTTGAACAGCAAGGCTTCCAGGGTCGCGGTACCCGAAGCGATCAATACAGCGTCGCAAGCCGCCAGCGCCTGATGGGACTGGCCGTCGAGCAGGGTCAGCGGCAAATCCCGGCCGACCAGCATCTGCTCCAGCTGCGCGCGGCGCGTGGCGTTCGCACAGGGCGACACGAAGCGCACACCGGGAATGAGTTCACGCAGGCGCTGCGCGGTGTCGAGAAACAGTTCACCAAGGCGACCGACTTCCCCACCACGGCTACCCGGCATCAGCGCCACCAGCGGCCCGTCGGGCAAGCCAAGGGTCTGCCGCGCGGCGTCGCGATCGGCTTCAAGGGGAATCGTGTCGGCCAACGGGTGACCGACGAAACGCACCGGTACGCCCTGCTCTTCGTAGAACTTCGCTTCGAAGGGGAACAGGGTGAGCATCAGGTCGCAGCCTTCGCGAATCTTCAGCACGCGCTTCTGCCGCCAGGCCCAGACCGACGGGCTGACATAGTGCACGGTCTTGATCCCGGCCTGACGCAGCTTCAGCTCGATATTGAGGGTGAAATCCGGCGCATCGATGCCGATGAAGACATCCGGCTGTTCTTCGATGAGGGTCTGGATCAGCAGCTTGCGTCGCTTGAGCAGCTCGGGCAAACGCCCCAGCACCTCGACCAGGCCCATGACCGCCAGGCGCTCCATGGGGAAGTAGCTGCTCAGCCCTTCGGCCTCCATCAGAGGACCGCCGACACCGATGAAACGAATGTCCGGATGCCTGGCCTTGAGCGCACGCATCAGGCCCGAACCGAGAATGTCGCCGCTGGCCTCACCGGCCACCAGCGCTACGCAGAGTGCCGCCATGTCAGCGCGTGATGCCGCGGGCGGAATTCTGGATCGAGCGACGGAACAGCTCGACTTCAGGGAACTGCTTGGCCGACTCTTCCAGCTCGACGATTGCCTGCTCGACGGTCAGACCCTGGCGGTAGACGATCTTGTAGGCGCGTCGCAGCGCATGGATGGCATCCTCGCTGAAACCGCGACGGCGCATGCCCTCGAAGTTCATGCTGCGCGCTTCGGCGGGGTTGCCGAAGACGGTGACGAACGCCGGGACGTCCTTGCCGATGGCGGTACCCATGCCGGAAAAGCTGTGGGCGCCGATATGGCAGAACTGGTGCACCAGGGTGAAGCCGGAGAGGATCGCCCAGTCATCGACGTGCACATGCCCCGCCAACGCGGTGTTATTGACCAGGATGCAGTGGTTGCCGATGACGCTGTCGTGACCGATATGGGCGTAGGCCATGATCAGGTTGTGATCGCCGATGGTGGTTTCCGAGCGGTCCTGGATGGTCCCGCGGTGGATGGTCACACCTTCGCGGATGACGTTGTTGTCACCGATCACCAGGCGAGTGGGCTCGCCCTTGTACTTGAGGTCCGGCGTGTCTTCGCCGACCGAGGAAAACTGATAGATGCGGTTGTTCCGGCCGATGCGGGTCGGCCCCTTGAGCACCACATGCGGACCGATGACGGTCCCCTCCCCGATCTCGACGTTCGGGCCGACGATCGACCAAGGACCGACCTCGACACCCTTGGCCAGCCTGGCCGAGGGATCGATGATTGCCCGAGGGTCAATCAAACTCATAGTTTACGTTCCGCGCAGATGATCTCGGCGGAGCAGACAGGCTTGCCATCGACCGTTGCCTGGCAGTCGAACTTCCAGATCTGGCGTTTGCAACTGATGAACTTGGCTTCCAGGATCAGTTGGTCGCCCGGCAGCACCGGCTGGCGGAAGCGCAGCTTGTCGGAGCCGACGAAGTAATACAGCGTGCCATCCGTCGGCTTGGCATCGAGCATCTTGAAACCGAGGATGCCGGCTGCCTGGGCCATGGCCTCGATGATCAGCACGCCGGGCATGATCGGATGCGCCGGGAAGTGACCATTGAAGAACGGCTCGTTGATGCTGACATTCTTGTAGGCACGAATGCGCTGAGCCTCGACGTCCAGTTCCACCACGCGGTCCACGAGCAGGAACGGGTAACGGTGAGGCAGGTATTCGCGAATCTCGTTGATGTCCATCATTTCTGGGGGAAGCCTGTAGTAAAGATAGGGAGCATGCGCCTGGCGCCATGCACCTTTTGCAAATCAAGAACGCCAACCGGCAATCACGCCGCGCCCTGATCAGGAAAGGGTATCAGCATCAGATGATGGCTGGCCGCCTGAGGTCACGGTTTCGACACGCTTTTCCAGTTGTTGAAGACGCTTGGCCAGTTCATCCAGCTGGCGAATCCTCGCCGCGCTCTTGCGCCAGTCGCCCAAGGTCTGCATTGCCGTGCCGGAAGAATAACCGCCAGGCTCGGTGATGGAGCGGGTGACCATGGTCATGCCGGAAACGAAAACGTTATCGCAGACATCGATGTGACCGACCATGCCGACACCGCCGGCGATGGTGCAATGCTTGCCGATTCTGGTGCTTCCCGAGATGCCGACACAGGCCGCCATCGCCGTGTGGTCGCCCACCTGCACGTTGTGGGCGATCTGGATCTGGTTGTCGAGCTTGACGCCATCGCCGATGCGGGTGTCGGCCAGTGCGCCACGGTCGATGGCGGTATTCACACCGATCTCGACATCGTCGCCAATGCTGACACCGCCGATCTGGGCAATCTTCTGCCAGACACCCTTGTCGTTGGCAAAACCGAAACCTTCGCCACCCAGCACGGCGCCGGACTGTATCACCACACGCTTGCCGATGCGCACGTCGTGGTACAGGGTTACCCGGGGAGCCAGCCAGCCACCCTCGCCGATCACGCTCCGCGCGCCGATGAAGCAATGCGCGCCGACCGTGACATTGGCACCGATCACCGCACCGCTCTCGATGACCGCGAACGCGCCGACACTGGCGCTGGCATCCACCTGGGCGTCCACCGCCACCACGGCGCTGGGATGAATTCCCGCCACAGCCTTTGGTTTGGGGTCGAACAGGTGGGAGATGCGGGCATACGCCAGGTAAGGATCAGGCACGATCAGCGCATTGCCGGTAAAGCCCTCGGCATCGCTGGTGCGCAGCAGTACCGCACTGGCGCGGGTATCGGCCAGATATTTGCGGTACTGGGTATTGGCCAGGAAGCTCAACTGGCCGGAGCCAGCTTCCTGCAGGGTCGCGAGACCAGTGATTTCGAGCTCTTCGGGGCCTTGCAGCGTGGCCCCGAGGAACTCAGCCAACTGGCCGAGTTTCATGGTCGCCGTCATATCAACGGGACTGGTTCATGCGCTCGATGACCTGGCGGGTGATGTCGTACTGAGGTTTGACATCGATGACCGCGCCACGCTCGAGAACCAGGTCGAAACCGCCTTTCTTGATGACTTCCTCGACGGCGCCATCCAGCTTCGGCTTCAGTTGCTTGAGCATGTCACGGTCCGCCACGGCCTTGGCTTCGTTCAGTTCCTTGGACTGGAACTGGAAGTCGCGGGCTTTCTGCTTGAATTCAAGCTCCAGGCGCTCGCGCTCGCCTTGCGGCATCTTGTCACCGCCCTTGACCAGGCGATCCTGGATGCCCTTGGCGCTGCTTTCCAGGTTTTTCAGTTTGGTCAGTTGCGGACCGAACTTCTTCTCGGCATCGACCGCGTAAGCCTTGGCCGCGTCGGATTCCAGCAGCGCCATCTGATAGTTCAGAACGGCAATTTTCATTTCGGCAAACGCCGGGGTCGCGACCAGGGCCGCGGCCAGTACCGCCAGTTGAGTCAACTTACGCACGATGCACTCCTACAGAATCCGTTGTCGTTTACGTGGACCAGACCCTTAGAAGGTCTGACCCAGAGAGAATTGGAACACCTGGGTGTCGGCGTCGTCCGGTTTCTTCACCGGCATCGCCAGACTGAAGCTCAACGGACCCAACGCGGTAATCCAGGTCACGCCCAGGCCGACGGAACTGGCCAGGCCGGAAAGACCGAATTTCTCGCAATCGGGCTTGGAGCCGCAATTGGTGTCGTAGACATTACCCACATCCCAGAATACCGAGGTGCGCAGGGAACGCTGGTCTTTGACGAACGGCAGCGGGAACAGCAACTCCACACCACCCTGCACGAGGACGTTACCACCGAACGGCAGCGGATCCTGATCCGGGTCGGTCGCGGTGCCGCGCTGGGCGTTGGCCTGACTTGGCGTGCTGCGCGGGCCAAGGCTGCTGTCCTTGAAGCCGCGAACCGAGTTGAAACCACCAGCATAGTAGTTTTCATAGAACGGCAGGCCCGAGGTGGAGCCGTAACCGTCACCAAAGCCCAGCTCGGTGTGCAGACGCAGGGTGTAGTCGTTGGTGATCGGCTTGAACATCTGGCCACGGTAGTCGAGCTTGAAGAACGACAGGTCGCTGCCCGGGGTAGTCGCTTCCAGGGTCAGGCTTTGCGAGTGACCGCGGGTTGCCAGCACGCCCTTGTTCAGGGTCGACTCGGACCAGCCGGCCGATGCCTTGAAGTTCAGGAAGCTGTCGTCGCCTTCCTTCTCGAGGAAGTCGAAGATCTCGTCGACGGTGTAGCGACCGGTCTTGATCTTGTCCTGCTGCACGCTCAGGCCGAAGGTCAGGCGGGAAGTCTCGCTGATCGGGTAGCCGACGTTGACCCCGGCACCCAGGCTGTCCACCGCATAGCTGGCAACATCGACGTCGAGGTCGTCGTAGTCGGTGGTGCGGTAGAACGCGTTGTAACCCAGGCTGACGCCGTCGGCGGTCCAGTAGGGGTCAACGAAGCCGAAGTTGTATCGGCTCTGGTATTCGGAACGGGTCAGACCGATGGAGACCTTGTTACCGGTACCGAGGAAGTTGTTCTGGCTGATCGAGCCACCGAGGATCAGACCGGCGCTCTGGGCGAAGCCGACGCTGGCGGTGATCGAGCCGGAAGCCTGCTCTTCCACGGTGTAGTTGACGTCGACCTGGTCGTCGGTGCCCGGAACGGCCGGGGTCTCGACGTTGGCTTCCTTGAAGAAACCCAGACGCTCCAGACGGGTCTTGGACTGATCGATCAGGTAGGTCGAGGCCCAGCCACCTTCCATCTGACGCATCTCGCGGCGCAGCACTTCGTCCTCGGACTTGGTGTTGCCACGGAAGTTGATACGGTTGACGTAGGCGCGCTTGCCCGGATCGACGACAAAAGTGATGTCGACGGTATGGTCTTCGTCGTGCGGCTGTGGCACGCCGTTGACGTTGGCGAAGGTATAGCCTTCGTTACCCAGGCGACGGGTTATCAGCTCGGAAGTGGTGGTCATCACCTTGCGCGAGAAGACCTGGCCTGGCTGGGCCAGCAGCAGTGCCTTGACCTGCTCTTCCGGCACTTTGAGGTCACCGGACAGTTTCACGTCGCGAACGGTGTACTTCTCGCCTTCGTTGATGTTGACGGTGATGTAGACGTGTTTCTTGTCCGGGGTGATCGACACCTGGGTGGACGCGATGTCCATGTTGATGTAGCCGCGGTCCAGGTAGTAGGAACGCAGGCGCTCGAGGTCACCGGAGAGTTTTTCGCGGGCGTACTTGTCGTCGTTCTTGAAGAAGGACAGCCAGTTGGTGGTCTTCAGTTCGAACAGGCTGGACAGGTCTTCGTCGGAGAACACGGTGTTGCCCACGACGTTGATGTGCTGGATCGCGGCGACCGTGCCTTCGTTGATCTTGATCTTCAGGCCGACGCGGTTGCGCGGCTGAGGTACCACTTCGGCGTCCACCTCGGCCGAATAGCGGCCCTGGGCGACGTACTGGCGTTGCAGTTCGTTACGCACGCCCTCAAGGGTCGCGCGCTGGAAGATTTCGCCTTCGGCGAGGCCGGATTGCTTCAGGCCCTTCATCAGGTCTTCGGTGCTGATCGCCTTGTTGCCTTCGATCTCGATGCTGGAGACCGACGGACGCTCGACGACATTGATGATCAGGACATTGCCGTCGCGGCTCAGCTGGATGTCCTGGAAGAACCCGGTCTTGAACAGGGAACGGGTCGACTCCACCAGACGACCGTCGTCGGCCTGGTCGCCGACGTTCAATGGCAAGGCGCCGAAAACGCTGCCCGCGGAAACCCGCTGCAGACCGTTGACTCGAATATCGGAGATGGTGAAGGACTCGGCGTGAACTTCAGCGATCATCAGTGCGGCGAGAGCCGCAGTTAGCAGCAGACGTTTCATGAAGTCCTTTCTTATTCCAACTGGCAATAAACGACCTTCCGCAAGGACGCGGCAGGTTCGCAATTGAACGAAGCGTTACAGTCGACCCAAATCGTTGATCAGGGCGAGCAACATCACCCCGACTACCAAACTGATACCGATCTGGATCCCCCAACCTTGCACCTGATCGGATAGCGGACGGCCACGCACCCACTCGATCAGATAAAACAGCAAATGCCCCCCATCCAGAACGGGGATGGGCAGCAAGTTAAGAACCCCAAGGCTAATGCTCAGATAGGCAAGGAAATTCAGGAAATCCCCGAGGCCGGACTGGGCTGAAGCGCCCGCCACTTTAGCAATGGTTATCGGTCCGCTCAAGTTTTTTACCGAGAGCTCGCCGAAGAGCATTTTCTTCAGCGAATCGAGGGTCAGGACGCTCATGTTCCAGGTGCGGGAAAGGCCCTCGCCCACCGCTTCGAGCGGTCCGTAGCTGACTTCGCGGAGCATCTGCGCCGGCCATTCCGGCTGCGCCACGCCGGCACCGAGGTAGCCGGCGGCGGCCTTGCCTTCGCCACGGCTGGCGAGGGTGACCGGCAGGTCGATGCGCGCACCGTCGCGTTCGACGACCAGCACCACGCGACTGCCGGCACGACTGCGCACGCTGTCCACGACCTGCTGCCAGTCGGTCAGCGCCTGGCCATCGAGGCTGATCAGGCGATCGCCGGTCTTCAGGCCAGCGGCCTGCGCCGGTCCTTTTGGATCCAGCTCGGCCAGCACCGGCGCCAGCGCCGGGCGCCACGGGCGAATACCCAGGGAACTGATCGGGTCCGGCTCGTCGGCGCCCTTGAGCCAGCTGTCGAGGGCCACGGTGCGAATACTCTCGGCAGCGGTGCCTTCTTCTCGAACGCCTACCTGCAGCGCACCGCTTTCACCCAGGCGCCGCACCAGTTGCAGGTTGACCGCGGACCAGCCGTTGGTCGCCTCGCCATCAATGGAAACGATTTCCTGCCCCGCGCTCAGCCCGGCGACGGCAGCCAGGCTGCCCGGCTCGACATTGCCGATGACCGGCCGTACCTGCTGGCTGCCCAGCATGGCGAGAATCCAGAAGAACAGGATGGCGAGAAGAAAGTTGGCAATCGGCCCGGCCGCGGTGATGGCTATGCGCTGACGAACCGTCTTGCGATTGAACGATTGCTCAGCCAACGCCGGCGGGACATCGGCCTCGCGCTCATCGAGCATCTTGACGTAGCCACCCAGGGGAATGGCGGCGATGACGAATTCCGTGCCCTGGCGGTCATGCCAGCGAAACAGTGGCATGCCGAAGCCCACGGAAAAACGCAACACCTTGACGCCGCAACGCCGGGCCACCCAGAAGTGCCCGAATTCGTGAAAGGTAACCAGAACACCCAGGGCGACCAGGGTGCCGATAATCATGTAGAGCGCGCTCATGTCTTTCTCCGAATAACGTTCAGCAGGACCCCTAACGCCCGTGGCGGGTCAGCCACTCTCCCGCCAGTTCCCGGGCCCGCTGGTCGGCGGCGAATACCGCATCGAGCGAATCCACGGCAACCACCGGCTCCCGCTCCAGTACCTGTCCGATCATACTCGCGATCTCCGGGAAGCGGATGCGCCGCTGAAGAAAGGCTTCCACCGCAACTTCGTTGGCGGCGTTGAGCACCGCCGGAGCACTGTTGCCGGCCTCGGCCGCCTCGCGTGCCAGGCGCAGACAAGGGAAACGCTGTTCGTCCGGAGCCTGGAAGTCCAGGCGGGCGATGGCGAACAGGTCCAGTGGCGCCACACCGGAATCGATGCGCTCGGGCCAGGCCAGGGCGTTGGCGATCGGCGTACGCATATCAGGGTTGCCCAGTTGGGCCAATACCGAGCCGTCCACATAGTCGACCAGGGAGTGAATCACACTTTGCGGATGGACCACCACCTCGATCCGGGACGGCGGCGCGTCGAACAGCCAGCAGGCCTCGATCAGTTCGAGGCCCTTGTTCATCATGCTCGCGGAGTCGACGGAAATCTTCCGCCCCATGGACCAGTTGGGGTGGGCACAGGCTTGCTCGGGCGTCACCTGCGCCAGTTCGGCGGCCGGGGTCTGACGGAACGGGCCACCGGAGGCCGTGAGCAGAATCCGACGCACCCCCACCTGAGTCAGACCCCGCGCATAATCGCCGGGCAGACACTGGAAGATTGCGTTGTGTTCACTGTCGATGGGCAACAGCACCGCGTTGTTGCGCCGTACCGCCTCCATGAACAGGGCACCGGACATCACCAGCGCTTCCTTGTTGGCCAGCAGGACTTTCTTGCCCGCCTCCACCGCCGCCAGGGTCGGACGCAGGCCCGCCGCACCGACGATGGCCGCCATCACCGCATCGACCTGGGGATCGGCGGCGACCGCACACAAACCACGCTCGCCGACCAACACTTCGGTGCGCGAGCCTGCCGCATCGAGCCCGGCGCGCAAGGTGGCGGCACTGGCCTCGTCAGGCACGACGGCGAACACCGGCGTATGCTTCAGGCACAGCGCCAGCAGCTCGTCGAGCCTCGAATAGCCGGTCAGGGCGAAGGTTTCGTAACGATCGGGATGGCGGGCGATGACATCCAGGGTGCTCAGGCCGATCGAGCCGGTGGCCCCCAGCACGGTAATACGCTGAACACGACTCACAGGACGCCCCAGTCGGCCGCCCAGAGCAGCACGGCGAACAGCGGAATGGCCGCGGTCAGGCTGTCGATCCGGTCAAGCACACCGCCATGGCCTGGCAGCAGGTTGCTGCTGTCCTTTATACCGGAGCGGCGCTTGAACATGCTTTCGGTCAAGTCGCCGACCACCGAGCCCATCACCACCAGGGCCGCGCCAAACAGGCCGAGTATCAGTTCACCGATGCTCCACTGCCGGGTCAGGCCGACCGCGAGGGTAATCACCAGGCTCAGCGCCAGGCCACCGTAGACCCCTTCCCAGCTTTTGCCAGGGCTTACCTGCGGCGCCAGCTTGCGCTTACCGAAGGCTCGTCCGGAGAAGTAGGCCCCGATATCGGCCCCCCAGACCAGCACCATGACCGCGAGAATCAGCCAGTTGCCCATGGCCCAGTGCTTGAGCAGCACCAGACCTTGCCAGGCCGGCAACAATATGAGGGTGCCGATCAGCAGACGACAGGCGGCACTGGCCCACAGCTCGCTGCTGCGCGGGTAGGTCATCACCAGCCAGGTCGCGACGCCCCACCACAGAACCGCGGCGCCGAGCACCCAGGGTGCCAGCTCCGGGAGCAGGTGGAGCAACATCAGCAAACCGGCGATGACGGCGGCGTAGGCCACGCGCATTACCTGGGCCACCAGGCCGGCAAGGCGCGCCCATTCCCAGGCGCCAAGGGTAACCACCAGACCGATGAACAGGGCGAACTCCGCCCCGTCGAGCAGGAAGAACCCACCCAGAGCGATCGGCAGCAGGATCAGCGCGGTAATGATGCGTTGCTTGAGCATTAAGCACGGGCTCCAGCTTCGACCTGCTCGCTGGTTTTACCGAAGCGGCGCTGGCGCGAAGCGAAATCGGCCAACGCATTGCGCATGGCCTCGTGTTTGAAGTCCGGCCAGTAGAGGTCGGAGAAGTACAGCTCGGAATAGGCCAGTTGCCACAGCAGGAAATTGCTGATGCGGTGCTCGCCTCCGGTACGGATGCACAGGTCCGGCAGCGGCAGGTCACCGGTGGCCAGACAGGTCTGCAACAGATCGGGGGTGATGTCTTCCGGTCGCAGATGGCCAGCCTGTACCTCGCGCGCCAGGCGCTGGGCGGCCTGGGCGATATCCCACTGACCGCCATAGTTGGCGGCGACCTGCAGGATGAAACGGTTGTTGCCAGCGGTCAGCGCTTCGACTTCGCGCATGGCGGCCTGCAGCTCAGGGTGAAAGCGCGAGCGATCGCCGATGATCCGCAGACTGATGTTGTTCTCGTTGAGGCGCCTGGCCTCCCGGCGCAGGGCCGAGAAGAACAGCTCCATCAACGCCCCGACCTCGTCGGCCGGGCGTTGCCAGTTCTCGCTGGAGAAGGCGAACAGGGTCAGCACCTCGACCTTGGCCTCGGCACAGACCTCGATGACGGCCCGCACCGCGTCCACGCCAGCCTTGTGCCCGGCCACGCCAGGCAACAGGCGCTTCTTCGCCCAGCGATTATTTCCGTCCATGATGATCGCGACATGACGCGGCACCGAGGACGGCACACCCTGCTTGCTCTTTTCCATTGAAAAAACCCCGACCTTAAACGGCCATCAGGTCCTTTTCTTTTGCTTCCAGAGCCTTGTCGACTTCGCCGACGAACTTGTCGGTGAGCTTCTGCAGCTCGTCAGCGGCGCGACGCTCTTCGTCTTCGCTGATTTCCTTGTCCTTGGACAGTTTCTTCAGATCGGCCAGGGCATCGCGGCGCACGTTGCGCACGGCGACCTTGGCATCCTCGGCAACACCGCGAGCCTGCTTGGTGTAGCCCTTGCGGGTTTCCTCGGTCAAGGCCGGCATCGGAACGCGGATGGTGGTGCCGGCGCTGCTCGGGTTCAGGCCCAGATCCGAGGTCAGGATGGCCTTCTCGATGGCGGCGCTGAGGTTCTTGTCGTGAGCGACGATCTTCAGGGTGCGGGCGTCCTCGACGCTGATCGCGGCGACCTGGTTCAGCGGCATCTCGCTACCCCAGGCAGTAACCTTGACGCTGTCGAGGATGCTTGGGTGGGCACGGCCGGTGCGGATCGCGGCCAGGTTGCGACCCAGTGCCTCGATGGATTTGCCCATGCGGTCCTGAGCGTCTTTCTTGATATCGTTGATCATTCTTCGCCTTCCTCGATCAGAGTTCCTTCAGCGCCGCCCACTACGATGTTCAGCAAGGCGCCAGGCTTGTTCATGTTGAATACCCGCAATGGCATCTTGTGGTCACGGCACAGGCAGATTGCGGTCAGGTCCATCACACCCAGTTTGCGGTCGAGTACTTCATCGTACGTCAGACGATCGAATTTCTCGGCATGCGGATCCTTGAACGGATCGGCAGTGTACACGCCGTCGACCTTGGTTGCCTTCAGCACGACGTCAGCATCGATTTCAATCGCGCGCAGACAGGCGGCCGAGTCGGTGGTGAAGAACGGGTTTCCGGTACCGGCAGCGAAGATCACCACGTCGCCAGAGTTCAGGTGGCGAATGCCCTTGCGGCGATCGTAGTGGTCGGTGACGCCAACCATGGAAATGGCCGACATGACGATGGCCGGGATGTTCGAGCGCTCCAGCGCGTCGCGCATGGCCAGGGCGTTCATCACGGTCGCCAGCATTCCCATGTGGTCACCGGTGACGCGATCCATGCCGGCCGCGCTCAGGGCCGCACCACGGAACAGGTTGCCACCGCCGATCACCAGGCCCACCTGGACACCGATACCGACCAGCTGACCCACTTCCAGCGCCATGCGGTCCAGCACCTTCGGGTCGATCCCGAAGTCTTCCGAGCCCATCAGGGCCTCGCCGCTAAGTTTGAGCAAAATGCGTTTATAGCGAGGCTGACGACCACTCACCTGCTGAGCCATTGCGAATCTCTCCTGCGGCGTTTGTATAAATTCCGGGCGGACTGTTTTCAGTCTGCGCCAACTGTAGCTTGGCACCCTCGGGGCGCCAGAGCACAAGCGAATTTCGGCTTTTGGCACAAAAAGCGCCTGCGCTTTGACAAAGAGGCTGCGCGCGTGAGCGGGCAGCCTCTTTGGGGCGACAGATGTAAATCCGTCTTATTGCTTCTGGGCAGCAGCCACTTGAGCAGCAACTTCAGCAGCGAAGTCGTCTTCTTTCTTCTCGATGCCTTCGCCTACTTCGTAACGAACGAAGGAAACGACTTCGGCGCCGGCTTTCTTGGCCAGTTCACCGACCTTGACTTCCGGATCCATGATGAACGCTTGCTCGACCAGGCTGGCTTCGGACAGGAACTTGGCGATACGGCCCTTGACCATGTTCTCGACGATGTTCTCTGGCTTGCCGGCGATTTTTTCGGCGTTCAGCTGCAGGAAGATTTCTTTTTCCTTGGCAACCAGTTCCTCGGAAACGTCTTCCGGACGAACGACGGCAGGGTTGCTGGCCGCTACGTGCATGGCGATCTGCTTGGCCAGCTCAGGGTTGCCGCCTTTCAGGACAACCAGGACACCGATGCGGTGGCCGTGCAGGTAGGAACCGATCACGTCACCTTCGACAGCCGACAGACGACGGATGTTGACGTTCTCGCCGCACTTGGCGACCAGGGCTTCACGAGCGGATTCGCGGGAAGCGATCAGCGGAGCGGCGTCGGTCAGGTTCTGTTCGAACGCTTCGTTCAGGCTGTCCTTGACGAAGCCTTTGAAGTCGTCCTGCAGAGCCAGGAAGTCGGTCTGCGAGTTGACTTCGATGATCAGGCCACGATTACCTTCGGCGCGAACGGCGATCGAACCTTCGGCGGCGATGTTGCCAGCCTTCTTGGCAGCCTTGATGGCGCCCGAAGCACGCATGTCGTCAATGGCTTTTTCGATATCGCCACCAGCGGCTACCAGTGCCTTCTTGCACTCCATCATGCCTTGGCCGGTACGCTCACGCAGTTCTTTTACCAGCGCTGCAGTAATTTCTGCCATTTCAAAATCCTCTTGGATAGGTTTTCAACCATTCCACCCGCTGTTCACGGGGGTTCAATTCTGGAAATCAACTACCTGTCTGTGTGCGGCGCGTCGATGATGCGGGCACTTGGCGACAGGAGGATTTCAAGGTGGCAAAAAGGGGGCCTAGCCCCCTTTTTGCGTGCCAATCGACGCTAGCGTCGCTTACTCGGCAGCTGGCGCTTCTTCAGCGTAAACTTCGGTGCCGCCGGCTACGTTGTTGCGACCACGGATGACGGCGTCAGCCATCGAACCCATGTACAGCTGGATAGCGCGGATGGCGTCATCGTTACCTGGGATGACGTAGTCAACGCCTTCCGGGCTGCTGTTGGTATCGACAACGCCGATGACCGGAATGCCCAGCTTGTTGGCTTCGGTGATGGCGATGCGCTCGTGCTCGACGTCGATCACGAACAGGGCATCAGGCAGGCCGCCCATGTCCTTGATACCACCCAGGCTGCGATCCAGTTTTTCCAGATCACGGGAGCGCATCAGGGCTTCTTTCTTGGTCAGCTTGGCGAAAGTACCGTCTTCAGCCTGGGTTTCCAGCTCGCGCAGACGCTTGATCGAAGCACGGATGGTCTTGTAGTTGGTCAGCATGCCGCCCAACCAGCGGTGGTCGACGTATGGCGAACCGCAACGTGCTGCTTCTTCAGCAACGATCTTGCCAGCGGAACGCTTGGTGCCGACGAACAGGATCTTGTTCTTGCCCTGGGCCAGACGCTCTACGAAGGTCAGAGCCTCGTTGAACATTGGCAGGGTTTTTTCCAGGTTGATGATGTGAATCTTGTTGCGCGCGCCGAAAATGAACTTGCCCATTTTCGGGTTCCAGTAACGGGTCTGGTGGCCGAAGTGCACACCGGCCTTCAGCATATCGCGCATGTTGACTTGGGACATGATAGTTCCTTGATAAGTCGGGTTGGGCCTCCACGCATCCCAATGACCAACCCGCGATCCGTGGATCGGGGCACCCAGGTCACCGTGTCGATACGTGTGTGGGTTAGAGCTTTCGGGGCCATCCCCGGAAAGCGGCGCATTTTATACCACACTCGAATGACGAACGAAACCCGAAATACCAATGCCCTTGCGGGCTTTTGCACCCCGGGCACAATCGCGCCAGAATGCCAGCATCCATGAAGGCAGCAGTCGCCGTGCGAGGCCCTGAACCGGCGCTCGCTCTGCTAGAATCGCGCCTTTCCCGTTCGCCCGCGCCCCGGGGCGCCGTAGAGAGCCTGCAATGACCGTCACCATCAAAACCGCCGAAGACATCGAAAAGATGCGCGTCGCCGGCCGCCTTGCCGCCGAAGTCCTGGAAATGATCGAAGAGCACGTCAAGCCTGGCGTGACCACCGAAGAACTGGATCGCATCTGCCACGACTACATCGTCAACGTTCAGCAGGCCATCCCCGCCCCGCTCAACTACAAGGGTTTTCCCAAGTCGATCTGCACTTCGATCAACCATGTGGTGTGCCACGGCATCCCCAATGAAAAGCCGCTCAAGGCCGGTGACACCCTGAACATCGACGTCACCGTGATCAAGGACGGCTACCACGGCGACACCAGCCGCATGTTCCACGTCGGCGGCGTGCCGGTCTGGGCCGAGCGGCTGTCCCAGGTCACCCAGGAATGCCTGTACAAGGCCATCGAGCTGGTCCGGCCGGGCTGCCGTCTGGGCGACATCGGCGAAGTGATCCAGAAACACGCGGAAAAGAATGGTTTCTCGGTGGTTCGCGAATTCTGCGGCCACGGCATCGGCAAGGTGTTCCACGAAGAGCCGCAGATCCTCCACTACGGCCGCGCCGGCACCGGCATGGAACTGAAGGAAGGCATGACCTTCACCATCGAACCGATGATCAACCAGGGCAAGGCCGACACCAAGGTGCTGGGCGACGGCTGGACCGCCATCACCAAGGACCGCAAGCTCTCGGCCCAGTGGGAACACACCCTGGTGGTCACCGCGACCGGTTACGAAATCTTCACCCTGCGCAAAGACGACACCATCCCCCGTACTTCAGCCTGACCAGACAGGACGATTCGATGCCCCAGGTGGATCCCGAGCTGTTCGATCGCGGCCAGTTCCAGGCGGAACTGGCCCTCAAGTCAAGCCCCATCGCGGCGTTCAAGAAGGCCATCCGCCGCGCCGGCGAGGTGCTTGACCAGCGTTTTCGCGAAGGCCGCGACATCCGCCGGCTGATCGAGGATCGCGCCTGGTTCGTCGACAATGTCCTGCAACAGGCCTGGAAGCAGTTCGACTGGAGCGAGGATGCCGACATCGCCCTGGTCGCGGTGGGCGGTTACGGCCGCGGCGAACTGCATCCTTACTCCGATATCGACCTGCTGATCCTGCTGGACAGTGCCGATCATGAGGTTTTCCGCGATTCGATCGAGCGTTTTCTCACCCTGCTGTGGGACATCGGCCTGGAAGTAGGCCAGAGCGTGCGCTCGGTGGACGAATGCGCCGAACAGGCCCGCGCCGACCTGACGGTGATCACCAACCTGATGGAAAGCCGCACCGTCGCCGGCCCCGAACACCTGCGCCAGCGCATGCTGGACGTCACCAGCACCGCGCACATGTGGCCGAGCAAGGAGTTCTTCCTGGCCAAGCGCGCCGAGCAGAAGGCCCGCCACCACAAGTACAACGACACCGAGTACAACCTCGAGCCCAACGTCAAGGGCTCCCCCGGCGGCCTGCGCGACATCCAGACGCTGCTCTGGGTGGCTCGTCGTCAGTACGGCACCCTGAACCTGCACGCCCTGGCCGGCGAAGGTTTCCTCATCGAAAGCGAGAACAAGCTGCTGGCCTCATCCCAGGAGTTCCTCTGGAAGGTGCGCTACGCCCTGCACATGCTCGCCGGACGCGCCGAGGACCGCCTGCTGTTCGACCACCAGCGCAGCATCGCCGCCCTGCTCGGTTTCACCGATGACAACCCCAAGCGCGCCATCGAGCAGTTCATGCAGCAGTACTATCGGGTGGTGATGAGCATCGCCGAGCTCAGCGACCTGATCATCCAGCACTTCGAGGAAGTCATCCTCAGCGAGGACAGCAGCAGCAATACCCAGCCGCTGAACGCGCGCTTCCAGCTCCACGACGGCTATATCGAGGCGGTGCGTCCGAACGTGTTCAAGCGCACGCCGTTCGCCATGCTGGAAATCTTCGTGCTGATGGCCCAGCACCCGGAAATCAAGGGCGTGCGCGCCGACACCATTCGCCTGCTGCGCGAAAACCGCCACCTGATCGACGACGACTTCCGCAACGACATCCGCAACACCAGCCTGTTCATCGAGCTGTTCAAGTGCGAGATCGGTATCCACCGCAACCTGCGGCGGATGAACCGCTACGGCATCCTTGGCCGCTACCTGCCGGAGTTCGGCCTGATCGTCGGGCAGATGCAGCACGACCTGTTCCACATCTATACGGTGGACGCGCACACCCTGAACCTGATCAAGCACCTGCGCAAACTGCAGTACACGCCGGTGTCCGAGAAGTTCCCACTGGCCAGCAAGCTCATGGGCCGCCTGCCCAAACCCGAGCTCATCTACCTTGCCGGCCTCTATCACGACATCGGCAAGGGCCGTCACGGCGACCATTCCGAGATCGGCGCGGTGGACGCCGAGGCCTTCTGCGCTCGCCACCAGTTGCCGGCGTGGGACAGCCGCCTGATCGTCTGGCTGGTGCAGAACCACCTGGTGATGTCCACCACCGCGCAGCGCAAGGACCTCTCCGACCCACAGGTGATCCACGACTTCGCCCAGATGGTCGGCGACCAGGTGCACCTGGACTACCTCTACGTGCTGACCGTGGCCGATATCAACGCCACCAACCCCAGCCTGTGGAACTCCTGGCGCGCCAGTCTGCTGCGCCAGCTCTACACCGAGACCAAGCGTGCGCTGCGCCGCGGTCTGGAAAACCCGCTGGACCGCGAAGAGCAGATCCGCCAGACCCAGAGCGCCGCCCTGGACATCCTCGTCCGCGAAGGCAACGACCAGGACGACGTCGAGCAACTGTGGTCGCAACTGGGCGACGACTACTTCCTCCGGCATACCGCCGCGGACGTCGCCTGGCACTCCGACGCGATCCTCCAGCAGCCCGCCGGCAGCGGCCCGCTGGTGCTGATCAAGGAAACCACCCAGCGCGAGTTCGAGGGCGGCACGCAGATCTTCATCTACGCCCCGGACCAGCACGACTTCTTCGCCGTGACCGTGGCGGCCATGGACCAGCTCAACCTGAACATCCATGACGCGCGGATCATCACGTCGAGCAGCCAGTTCACCCTCGACACCTACATCGTGCTCGACAACGATGGCGGCTCGATCGGCGACAATCCGCAACGGGTCAAGCAGATCCGCGACGGCCTGACCGACGCCCTGCGCAATCCGGACGACTACCCGAGCATCATCCACCGGCGGGTGCCGCGGCAATTGAAGCACTTCAACTTCGCACCGCAGGTCACCATCCTCAACGACGCCCAGCGCCCGGTGACCATCCTCGAACTGATCGCCCCCGACCGCCCCGGGCTGCTGGCGCGGATCGGCAAGATCTTCCTGGACTTCGACCTGTCGTTGCAGAACGCCAAGATCGCCACCCTCGGCGAGCGCGTGGAAGACGTGTTCTTCATCACCGACGCCGACAACCAGCCCCTTTCCGACCCCCAACTGTGCAGCCGCCTGCAGGATGCGATCGTCGAACAGTTGCGGATCGACCAGGCCAGCGGAATCGAATCCTTTCGCCTGACCATTTAATGCCTTGACGAGACCACGCGCCGATGAACAACGCTTTGAACCAGCTTCAGCCCTACCCGTTCGAGAAACTCCGCGCCCTGCTGGGCGGCGTCACGCCGGCGGCGGACAAGCGTGCCATCGCGCTGTCGATCGGTGAGCCGAAGCACACCTCGCCGGCTTTCGTGGCCAAGGCCCTGGCCGACAATCTCGACCAGATGGCGGTGTACCCGACCACCCTCGGCCTGCCTGCCCTGCGCCAATCCATTGCCAGCTGGTGCGAGCGGCGTTTCGGCGTACCCGCCGGCTGGCTCGATGCCGCGCGTCATGTGCTGCCGGTCAATGGCACCCGCGAGGCGCTGTTCTCCTTCACCCAGGCGATGGTCAATCGCAGCGACGACGGCCTGATCGTCAGCCCGAACCCGTTCTATCAGATCTACGAAGGCGCGGCCCTGCTGGCCGGGGCCAAGCCGCACTACCTGGCGTGCCTGGACAGCAACGGCTTCAACCCGGACTTCGACGCAGTGCCGGCGGACGTCTGGCAGCGCTGCCAGATCCTTTTCCTGTGCTCCCCGGGCAACCCCACCGGTGCGCTGGTGCCACTGGAAACCCTGAAGAAACTGATCGCCCTGGCCGACCAGTACGACTTCGTCATCGCCGCCGACGAGTGCTACAGCGAGCTGTACTTCGACGAGCAGAGCCCGCCGCCGGGCCTGCTGAGCGCCTGCGCCGAGCTGGGCCGCAGCGACTTCAAGCGCTGCGTGGTGTTCCACAGCCTGTCCAAGCGCTCCAACCTGCCGGGCCTGCGCTCCGGCTTCGTTGCCGGCGACGCCGAGATCCTCAAGGCTTTCCTGCTCTACCGCACCTACCACGGCTGCGCCATGCCGGTGCAGACCCAACTGGCCAGCATCGCCGCCTGGAACGACGAAGCCCATGTGCGCGACAACCGCGACCTGTACCGCGAGAAATTCGACGCCGTGCTGGACATCCTCGCCCCGGTGCTGGACGTGGGCAAACCGGACGGCGGCTTCTACCTGTGGGCCAAGGTGCCGGGCAATGACGACGCCGCGTTCTGCCGCGACCTGTTCGAGCAACAGCATGTGACCGTGGTGCCGGGTTCGTACCTGTCCCGCGAAGTCGATGGCGTCAATCCGGGCGCCGGCCGCGTGCGCATGGCACTCGTCGCGCCGCTGGCGGAGTGCGTCGAGGCGGCGAAGCGGATCCGGACATTCGTCGAAGGCTGATCCGCTCATCCGGTTGTCGTGCCCGGCCGTGGCGCGACAACACCTGCCTTCCTGCCCCGCCGTAGCCCTGATCCCGTCGTCGCGCAACTGATATTTCTGTCAGTTGCGCCCGATCGCCCCTCGCCGAACACTACCTTCGCGACAGCCTTGCCGAGGCTGGCAAACCCTTCGAAGGTGGCAACATGGAAGCAACACTCCAGGCGGTCATGGCAATCATGGGCACGGACTCCAAGACTCCCCTCCTGAGCGGCGTCGACAAGATCAGCACCTACCTGCTCGGCGAAACGCTGATTTCAAAGGGCTACAGCAAGGACTCGGTGCACAGGCTGCTGCATCTGATGGACAAGAGCAGTAACAGCTTCATCGAACGCTCCGAGCTACCCGATCTGATCCTCATCCAGAAGAAACTGGACAACTGGGATACCGACAGGAACGGCAAGGTCACCTGTGCCGAGTTCATCGCCGCGCTGAGCAAGGACATGCAACTGACGGCCTCGCAACGCAAGATGTACGAACTGGCGTTCAAGGAGCTCGATGCCGACAACGATGGCCAGCTGTCTCATATCGAAGCCTTCGATGGCCTGGAGGTGGGCCGGGCCGGCTCGAAGACCCTGAGCGACGAGCAGTTGCAACGGATCCTCGGCGAACTGGGGCGGAAGGACCTGAACAACGACGGCAAGGTCAGCGTCAAAGAGTTCAGCGAGGTCATCGGCCCCTACCTGCCCAAGGAGGATCTGCAGGCCTTGCTCAAGAAGATCAACCTCAACAACGATGCCGAGATCACCTTCGTCGAGTACCTCAAGGACTACTACCTGGACTGGATCTCCGGCAACTGACGCGGTCGCCGACCATGGCCGCGTTACTTCACCTGCCCCAGATTGGCCTCGCTCAGGTCCAGCTCGCCCAGCACCTTGCGCACCACGTCGTCACCGACTTCGTGGTGCCGATGCAACCGGTACAGCTCCAGGCGCTGCGCCCGCAACGCGCGCAGGCGCAAGCGGCGCTCCAGTTGGTCCATCTGCTCGGCCAGGGCGCGGGCCTCGGCGCTGTCGTTGTAGGCGTCGAGTTGCTGACGGTATTCGGCCATCAGTCGCGCCTTGAGCTCGGCGGCCAGGGCCGCCTGGGACGCATCCTGCGCGGCGCCCGGCTCGGCGGTTTCCTCCGCCTCAAGGGCATGGATCGCCGCCTCGGCGGTGCGCCGCCAAGCGTCGTCGGCCTCCTGTTGCAAGGCATCATCGGGACTCTTCTGCACCCCGCGCAGCAACAGCGGCAAGGCGACGCACGCAGCCACCAGCGACAACAGGATCACTCCGGCGGCAATGAAGATCAGCAGGTCACGCTCGGGAAACGCCGTGCCCGCGCCCATCAGCAAGGGCACCGACATCACGCCGGCGAGGGTCACCGCACCGCGCACGCCGCCCAGGGTCAGCAGCCAGCAGGAGCGCGCATTGGGCAGCAGCACCAGGTCGCGCTTGCCACGCCAGCGCCGGATCGTGCCGATCAGGCGCCAGATGCTCTGCACCCAGACGTAGCGCAGCAACACCAGCACGACGAAGATCGCCACCACGTCCAGGCAGCGCCAGGCCAGGGTCGGCCACAGCGAGGCCTCGTGACTGGTCACGGCCTTGATGATGTCGGGCAGTTGCAGGCCCAGCAGCAGGAAGATCAGGCCGTTGAAGGCGAACTCCAGCAACGACCACACGCTGCGGTTGAGCAGCCGGGTGCTGGTCTGCCGTGGCAGCAGGTCGAGCCAGCTCTGCATCATCCCCGCCGCCACCGCCGAGAGAATGCCGGAAGCCCCCAACCGTTCGGCCAGCACGTAGGCGGCGAACGGCAGCAACAGCATGAACACCACATGGGTCGCCGGGTCGTCCCAGCCACGGGCGATCATCCAGGCACGCAGGCGCCCCACCAGCCAGCTCAGGGCGACGCCGATCGCCAGGCCGCCCAGCGCCACCAGGACGAAGGTCAGGCTGGCCTCGGTCAGGGAAAACACCCCGGTGATGGCCGCGGCCAGGGCGAACTTGAAGGTCACCAGGCCGGACGCGTCGTTCATCAAGGCCTCGCCCTGGAGCATGTGCATCAGCGGTGTCGGCAGGCGGTCCTGGGTGATGGCGGAAACCGCCACGGCGTCGGTGGGCGACAGCACCGCGGCGAGGGCGAAGGCCACCGGCAGCGGAATGCTCGGGATGATCCAGTGGATGAAGTAGCCGGCGCCGACCACGGTGAACAGCACAAGGCCCACGGCAAGTGTCAGGATCGGCCCGCGCAGGCGCCAGAATTCGCGTTTGGGCATGCGCCAGCCATCGGAAAACAGCAGCGGCGGGAGAAACAGAAAGAGGAACAGCTCCGGGTCGAGCGCCACATGCAGGCCGAGGGTCGGCCAGGCCAGCAGCGCGCCAGCCGCGATCTGCACCAGCGGCAAGGGCAGCGGCACCATGCGCCCGACCAGTTTGGAGACACTGACCAGCATCAGCAGAATGAGGACGGTGTAGGCTGACTGCATACGGCGTGTTTTCCTGTTCGAATCGAAAGCGTTCCCGGCACGCTGGACAGCAGCGCAACCTTGGACACATATAGTAACGAGCTGCACCCGTTGCGGGCCGCTGCACAAAAGTCGCAGGTCGCGGAGCAATATGTAACACCATGCTACACATCAGGATGCTGATTGGGCCTGCCTTGCAGCCCTTCGCGAGTACGCTCGCTCCTATGGGGCGTGGGTACAAACACCCGGCATAACAATCTGAGCAAACGCAATTACCGTGAAACCAGGGAGGTCTTCCAATGAGCACCGCACCGAACAACGATAGCCCCGATCGCGCCCTGCTCGTGATCGATATCCAGAACGACTTCACCCCCGGCGGTGCCCTGGAAGTGCCCCGCGGCGACGAAATCGTGCCGCTGGTCAACCAGATCGCCTCGGGCTTTCGCACTGTCGTCCAGGCTCAGGACTGGCACCCCGCCGGGCATATTTCCTTCGCTTCCAGCCACCCAGGCAAGGAACCTTACGACGTCATCGAATTGCCCTACGGTCCGCAGGTACTGTGGCCGGATCACTGCATCCAGGGCAGTCACGGCGCGCAGTTCCACCCCGGACTCGACATCCCGCACACCCAACTGATCGTGCGCAAGGGCGGCAACCCGGCGGTGGACAGCTATTCGGCCTTCTACGAAGCCGACCAGCAGACCACCACCGGACTGGCGGGCTATCTGCGGGAAAAGGCCATCACCACGGTCTACGTGGTGGGCCTGGCCCTGGACTTCTGCGTGGCCTGGACCGCCCTCCATGCATGCCAGGAAGGCTTCGTCACCTACGTGGTGCTGGATGCCTGCCGGGCCATCGACAACGACGGCTCGCTGGAGCGGGCCATGGCCGACATGAGCGCTGCCGGGGTGATTTTCATCGAATCGCGGCAGTTGCTCGCCCGCGCCTGAAGCGCGCCCGTAGCAAGCCCGCTCCACGAGTGTCGCGGGCTTGCGACATGCGCTGAAGATCAGGCGGACGGTGCGGCACCGAGAAACAGTTCCTGCTCGGCCAGGCGCCGCGCATGCAGACCCGCAACAACCTTTCCGCCACTCCGATCCCAGTGAAGAAACTGATCGGCAGCCCCGGCGTAGTTGCCCGCGTTGAGAAGCCGCAAAAGCGTGGAAGAACCCATATTGCGCAGACCGAGATCAAGCGCAAAGCTCATGAGTGCATCCCATTGCCCCTGATTGACTGGCACCTTGAGCAACTGCCCCAGGTCCACCTCAAGGGACTTGATTCGTTCCCTGAACATGGCATCCGCCTGGGACGCACTGATGACCATGCCGGGGCGAACACCGGTGGTGTCGCCATAGCCAATGGTCCAGACGCCAACAACATCCTGATAGGCGGTAACACGTAACCCGACGAATCGTTTGATCAGATCCAGGCCTGCTTCCGATGTGCGCATTTCAATTCCTTGAACAGTGATGGAAAAACCAGAAATACCGTAAACGCACGTCTCAGCATTAACGTGCGTCAACAACTCGCTCGACAGGCGAGTGACAACAGCATCGCTGTATCGCCCGTTTCGCGTCATACCTGAGCGCTTGCCCAAAAGGCGGTACTGTTCCCCCAGCCTTACGACCGCGAGGCAAGGACCAGAGTGACGTGGCATAATCACCGGCTGAATTTTCGGGAGGTATCGGGAGCGCTTCAGGCAAGCGATGAACCCAATATGAATCAATGACATACACTCTGTACGGCATCAAAGCCTGCGACACGATGAAAAAGGCACGTACCTGGCTCGATGAAAAAGCCATCGGCTACGACTTCCACGACTACAAGACCCAGGGCATCGACCGCGACAGCCTGAACCGCTGGTGCGCCGAGCACGGTTGGGAAAAGATCCTGAACCGCGCCGGCACCACCTTCCGCAAGCTCGATGACGCGCAGAAAGCCGATCTCGACCAGACCCGGGCCGTGGAGCTGATGCTCGCCCAACCGTCGATGATCAAGCGCCCGGTCCTCGACCTCGGCGACAAGACCCTGGTGGGTTTCAAACCGGACCTGTACGCGGCCGCCCTGCAGTGAGCCGCCCGCTTTCAATCCATTTCAGTACGAGGTAACCGCATGTCCAATTCCCTGTTCAGCCTGGCCTTCGGTGTCGGCACCCAGAACCGCCAGGGTGCCTGGCTGGAAGTCTTCTACGCCCAGCCACTGCTCAACCCGAGCGCCGAGCTGATCGCGGCCATCACTCCGGTGCTGGGTTATGCCGGTGGCAACCAGGCCATCGCCTTCAGCAACGCCCAGGCTGCGCAACTGGCCGAAGCGGTGAAAGCCGTCGATGCGCAACAAGCCGCCCTGCTGACCCGCCTGGCGGAAAGCAGCAAGCCGCTGGTCGCCACCCTGCTGGCCGAAGACGCCGCCCTGAGCTCGACGCCGGAAGCCTACCTGAAGCTGCACCTGCTCTCGCACCGCCTGGTCAAGCCGCACGGCCTGAGCCTGGCCGGCATTTTCCCACTGCTGCCGAACGTCGCCTGGACCAGCCAGGGCGCCGTCGACCTGGCCGAACTGGCCGAAGCGCAACTGGAAGCGCGCCTGAAAGGCGAGCTGCTGGAAGTGTTCTCGGTGGACAAGTTCCCGAAGATGACCGACTACGTCGTGCCGAGCGGCGTGCGTGTCGCCGACAGCGCGCGGGTACGCCTGGGCGCCTACATCGGCGAAGGCACCACCATCATGCACGAGGGCTTCGTCAACTTTAACGCCGGCACCGAAGGCCCGGGCATGATCGAAGGGCGCGTCTCCGCTGGCGTCTTCGTCGGCAAGGGTTCGGACCTGGGCGGCGGCTGCTCGACCATGGGCACCCTGTCCGGCGGCGGCAACATCGTGATCAAGGTCGGCGAAGGCTGCCTGATTGGCGCCAACGCCGGTATCGGCATCCCGCTGGGCGACCGCAACACCGTGGAAGCTGGTCTGTACATCACCGCCGGCACCAAGGTGCAACTGCTCGACGAGCAGAACCAGCTGGTGAAAGTGGTCAAGGCCCGCGACCTGGCCGGCCAGACCGACCTGCTGTTCCGTCGTAACTCGGTGACCGGCGCGGTGGAGTGCAAGACCCACAAGTCGGCCATCGAGCTGAACGAAGCGCTGCACGCCCACAACTAAGTGGTACGATCGGGTCTGGCCTTTCGCCAGACCCGATATCCAGGCCCGAAGATCATGTTCCAACCCTCTCCCTGGCGCGCGGACTTTCCCGCCATCGCCGCCCTGCAACGCCAGCACCAGACCTATCTGGACAGCGCGGCAACCACCCAGAAACCCCAGGCCCTGCTGGACGCCCTGAGCCACTACTATGGCCATGGCGCAGCCAACGTGCACCGTGCCCAGCACCTGCCAGGCGCCTTGGCGACCCAAGCCTTCGAAGCCAGTCGCGACAAGGTCGCCGCCTGGCTGAATGCCAGCGGCAACGGGCAGATCGTGTTCACCCACGGCGCCACTTCGGCGCTGAATCTGCTCGCCTATGGCCTTGAACACCGTTTCGAGGCGGGCGAGGAAATCGCCGTCAGCGCCCTCGAACACCATGCCAACCTGCTGCCGTGGCAACAGCTGGCGCAGCGCCGCGGCCTGAAACTGATGATCCTGCCCCTGGCGGAAAACGGCCAGATCGACCTCGACGCCGCGCTGCAGATGATCGGGCCGCGTACCCGGGTACTGGCAGTGAGCCAGTTATCCAACGTACTCGGCACCTGGCAACCCCTGCAGCCACTGCTCGATCACGCCCGTGCCCAGGGCGCGTTGACCGTGGTCGATGGCGCCCAGGGCATCGTCCACGGTCGCCACGACGTCAGCCAGCTGGGCTGCGACTTCTATGTGTTCTCCAGTCACAAGCTCTACGGTCCCGACGGCCTCGGCGTGCTCTACGGCCGCAACGAAGCCCTGGCCCTGCTGCGCCACTGGCAGTTCGGCGGTGAGATGGTGCAACTGGCCGGCTACCAGGAATCCAGCTTCCGCCCCGCGCCGCTGGGCTTCGAGGCTGGCACGCCAGCCATCGCCAGCGTGATCGGGCTGGGCGCGACCCTGGACTACCTGGCCAGCCTCGACGCCAATGCCGTGATCGCCCACGAAACCGCGCTGCACCAGCACCTGCTGCGCGGCCTCGGCGACCGCGAGGACCTGCGCGTCCTCGCCGCGCCCCAGGCGGCCCTGGCCAGCTTCGTGGTCGACGGCGTGCACAACGCCGACCTCTCGCACCTGCTCACCGAACAGGGCATCGCGGTGCGTGCCGGTCATCACTGCGCCATGCCGCTGGTCAACAGCCTCGGTCTGGACGGCGCGATCCGCGTGTCGCTGGCGCTGTACAACGATTCGGACGACCTGCAGCGCTTCTTCGATGCGCTGGACCAGGCCCTGGAGCTGCTGCGATGAGCCTGCCCAACAGTGCCCGGGAAGCCCTCGATGCGTTCGCCGCCGCCTCCGGCTGGGAACAGCGCGCCCGCCTGCTGATGCAATGGGGCGAGCGCCTGGCACCGCTGACGGACGCGGAAAAGTCCGACGACAACCGCGTCCACGGGTGCGAAAGCAAGGTCTGGCTGGTGGCGCAGCAGGAGGCCGGTCGCTGGCGTTTCGCCGCGGCCAGCGATGCACGCCTGATCCGCGGCCTGCTGGCGCTGCTGCTGGTGCGGGTCGACGGCCTGTCCAGCGCCGAACTGCGGCAACTGGACCTGCCCGACTGGTTCGATCAGTTGGGTTTGAGCCGGCAGCTCTCACCGTCGCGCAGCAACGGCCTGAACGCCGTGCTGCAACGCATGGCTCAGCTCGCCGCGGGTGGCTGAGCGGCCTTGCGTTCGGCTGGCCGGCGCGCTCCGGCCACCAGCTTGTCCACCGCCTTGCTCGCGGCCACCATGCCGAAGGTGGCCGTGACCATCATCACCGCGCCGAAGCCACCGGCGCAGTCCAGCTTGACCCCCTCGCCGACGAAGCTCTTGCTCAGGCACACCCCGCCATCCTCGCCCGGATAACGCAGTTGCTCGGTGGAAAACACCACCGGCACGCCATAGCTGCGGCTGGTGTTGCGCGAGAAGTTGTAGTCGCGGCGCAGGGTCGAACGCACCCGCGAAGCCAGCGGGTCGTTGTAGGTGCGGTTGAGGTCGGCGACCTGGATCTGCGTCGGGTCGATCTGCCCACCGGCGCCGCCGGTGCTGATGATGGTGATCTTGCGGCGCTTGCACCAGGCGATCAGCGCGGCCTTGGCCATCACGCTGTCGATGCAGTCGATCACGCAGTCGAGGTTTTCGCCGATGTACTCGGCCATGGTCTCGCGGGTGACGAAGTCCGCCACCGCATGCACGGTGCAGGCCGGATTGATCGCACGCAGGCGCTCGGCCATCACCTCGACCTTGGCCCGCCCGACATTGCCTTCCAGGGCGTGGGCCTGACGGTTGGTGTTGCTCACGCAGACATCATCCAGGTCGAACAGCGAAATCTCGCCGACGCCACTGCGCGCCAGCGCTTCCGCCGCCCACGAACCGACGCCGCCGATGCCGACCACCGCCACATGGGCCGCACCCAGGCGCTGCAGGCCGTCGACGCCGTACAGCCGGGCGATGCCGGCGAACCGTGGATCTTCAGTACTCATGCCGCACACCCCGCAAAAAACCGGCGCGCATTATAGGCCCCCGCGCGGGCAATGACAGCCCGCCGGGCGTGCCTTCGGACGGCCCGCGCATTGGTCAGGATGATGGCAAAGCTGCTTTAATGTCCGGCGAAGTGTCCTACGCTGCAAAAAGTCTTGGACGACATATAACGGTCTTCAGAACTTCGTTACCTGAAGAAAATCCAATGGCTGTCTGGTCAACCTTCCTACAAGAACTGCCCCGACACCCCCTGGATCCGCGCTTTCGGCGCGGGCCCGTTCCACTCTCCGGAACTCGAACAACTTATGTCATCGCGTAAATTTGGTCTCAACCTGGTGATCGTCATGGCGATCGCCGCGCTTTTCACCGGGTTCTGGGCGTTGATCAACCGCCCGGTCTCCGCTCCCAACTGGCCGGAACAGATCTCCGGTTTCTCCTATTCCCCATTCCGCCTCGGCGAAAGCCCACAGAAAGGCCAGTACCCCAGCGAAGCGGAAATACGTGAAGACCTGGAGCAACTGAGCAAGCTGACCGACAGCATCCGTATCTACACCGTCGAAGGCACCCAGGCGGAAATCCCGCGGCTGGCCGAGGAATTCGGTCTGCGCGTGACCCTGGGCGTGTGGATCAGCCCGGACCAGGAGCGCAACGAACGGGAAATCCAGAAGGCCATCGAGCTGGCCAATACTTCGCGCAGCGTCGTGCGGGTGATGGTCGGCAACGAAGCGTTGTTCCGCAAGGAAATCACTCCCGAAGACCTGATCAAGTACCTCGACCGGGTGCGCGCCGCGGTGAAGGTGCCGGTGACCACCTCCGAGCAGTGGCACATCTGGAAGGAACACCCGGAACTGGCCAGGCACGTCGACCTGATCGCCGCGCACATCCTGCCGTACTGGGAATTCATCCCGATGAAGGACGCCGGGCAGTTCGTCCTCGACCGCGCCCGCGACCTCAAGCACCTGTTCCCGCGCAAGCCGCTGCTGCTCTCCGAAGTCGGCTGGCCGAGCAACGGACGCATGCGCGGCGGTGCCGACGCGACCCAGGCCGATCAGGCGATCTACCTGCGCACCCTGGTCAACAAGCTCAACCGCCAGGGTTACAACTACTTCGTCATCGAGGCCTACGACCAGCCGTGGAAAGTCAGTGACGAAGGCTCGGTGGGCGCCTACTGGGGTGTGTTCAACGCCGCTCGCCAGCAGAAATTCAATTTCGAAGGCCCGGTGGTGGCGATCCCGCAGTGGCGTGTGCTGGCGGTGGGCTCGGTGGTCCTCGCCCTGCTCTCGCTGACCCTGCTGCTGATCGACGGCTCGGCCCTGCGCCAGCGCGGCCGGACCTTCCTGACCTTCATCACCTTCCTCTGCGGTTCGGTGCTGGTATGGATCGGCTACGACTACAGCCAGCAGTACAGCACCTGGTTCAGCCTGACCGTGGGCTTCCTGCTCGCCCTCGGCGCGCTGGGGGTGTTCATCGTCCTGCTGACCGAGGCCCACGAACTGGCCGAAACGGTGTGGACCCACAAGCGTCGGCGCGAATTCCTGCCGGTGCAGGGGGACGACGCCTACCGGCCGAAGGTCTCGGTGCATGTGCCGTGCTACAACGAGCCGCCGGAGATGGTCAAACAGACCCTGAATGCGCTGGCTGCCCTCGACTATCCGGACTACGAAGTCCTGATCATCGACAACAACACCAAGGACCCCGCGGTGTGGGAACCGATCAAGGCGCACTGCGAACTGCTCGGCGAGCGCTTCAAGTTCTTCCACGTCTCGCCGCTGGCCGGCTTCAAGGGCGGTGCGCTGAACTACCTGATTCCACATACCGCCGCGGACGCCGAAGTGATCGCGGTGATCGACTCGGACTACTGCGTCGACCGCAACTGGCTCAAGCACATGGTGCCGCACTTCGCCGATCCGAAGATCGCCGTGGTGCAATCGCCGCAGGACTACCGCGACCAGAACGAAAGCACCTTCAAGAAGCTCTGCTACTCGGAATACAAAGGCTTCTTCCATATCGGCATGGTCACCCGCAACGACCGCGACGCGATCATCCAGCACGGCACCATGACCATGACCCGCCGCTCGGTCCTGGAAGAACTGGGCTGGGCCGACTGGTGCATCTGCGAGGACGCCGAACTCGGCCTGCGCGTGTTCGAAAAGGGCTATTCCGCCGCCTACGCCCACAACAGCTACGGCAAGGGACTGATGCCGGACACCTTCATCGACTTCAAGAAGCAGCGCTTCCGCTGGGCCTACGGCGCCATCCAGATCATCAAGCGCCATGCGTCCAGCCTGCTGCGCGGCACGGACACCGAACTGACCCGCGGCCAGCGCTATCACTTCCTCGCAGGCTGGCTGCCGTGGATCGCCGATGGCATGAACATCTTCTTCACCGTCGGCGCGCTGCTGTGGTCGGCGGCGATGATCATCGTGCCGCAGCGGGTCGACCCGCCGTTGCTGATCTTCGCCATTCCACCGCTGGCGCTGTTCGTGTTCAAGGTCGGCAAGATCGTCTTCCTCTACCGCCGCGCGGTGGGGGTCAACCTCAAGGACGCCTTCGCCGCGGCGCTGGCCGGCCTGGCGCTGTCGCACACCATCGCCAAGGCGGTGCTGTACGGGTTCTTCACCAGCAGCATCCCGTTCTTCCGCACGCCGAAGAACGCCGACAGCCATGGTCTGCTGGTGGCGCTGTCGGAAGCCCGTGAAGAGCTGTTCATCATGCTCCTGCTGTGGGGTGCGGCGGCCGGGATCTACCTGGTCCAGGGCCTGCCGAGCAACGACATGCGCTTCTGGGTGGCGATGCTGCTGGTGCAGTCGCTGCCGTATGTGGCGGCGCTGGTGATGGCGATGCTGTCGTCGCTGCCCAAGCCTGCCGAAGCGGTGGAGCCGGCCTCCGCCTGACCACACACCTCCCCCGTAGGAGCGTGGCTTGCCCGCGAAGGACCGCAAAGCGGTCCCAGGTTTGTGCAGTCGACCAGATTCCGGGGCCGCGTTGCGGCCCTTCGCGGGCAAGCCGCGCTCCTACGGCAATCGAGACGTCCCCCCATTCGCGAGCGCGCCAGACGGGCGAGCCCTGTCACCTCTTTTGCTATAAGATAACGCCCCAAAATCGTACCCCCGCCTTGCTCCCGGAGTCCTTCATGACGGCCCCCGCCGAACTCTCGCCTACCCTCGAACTGGCCTGCGACCTGATCCGCCGGCCTTCGGTGACCCCGCTCGACTTCGATTGCCAGAAACAGATGATGCAGCGCCTGGACGATGCCGGTTTCACCCTCGAACCGATGCGCATCGAGGACGTCGACAATTTCTGGGCCACCCACGGTACCCAGGACGGCCCGGTGCTGTGCTTCGCCGGTCACACCGACGTGGTCCCCACCGGCCCGGTGCAGGCCTGGCAGAACGATCCGTTCGAGGCGCTGATCGATGCCGACGGCATGCTCTGCGGCCGCGGCGCCGCCGACATGAAAGGCAGCCTGGCGGCGATGATCGTCGCCACCGAACGCTTCGTCGCCGATTACCCGAACCACCGCGGCAAGGTCGCCTACCTGATCACCAGCGATGAAGAAGGCCCGGCCCACCACGGCACCAAGGCCGTGGTCGAGCGCCTGCGCGAACGCGGCGATCGCCTGGACTGGTGCATCGTCGGCGAACCGTCGAGCACCACCCTGGTCGGTGACGTGGTCAAGAACGGCCGTCGTGGCTCCCTCGGTGCCCGCCTCACCGTGCGCGGCGTGCAGGGCCACGTGGCCTACCCGCACCTGGCGAAGAACCCGATCCACCTGGCCGCCCCGGCCCTGGCGGAACTCGCCGCCGAGCACTGGGACGAAGGCAACGCATTCTTCCCGCCGACCAGCTTCCAGATCTCCAACCTGAACTCCGGCACCGGCGCCACCAACGTGGTCCCGGGCGAACTGGTCGCGCTGTTCAATTTCCGCTTCTCCACCGAGTCCACCGTCGAAGGCCTGCAGCAACGCGTCGCGGCGATCCTCGACAAGCACCAGCTGGACTGGGAGATCGACTGGGCGCTGTCCGGCCTGCCGTTCCTCACCGAGCCGGGCGAACTGCTGGATGCCGTCTCGGCCAGCATCAAGGCCATCACCGGTCGCGAAACCCAGGCCTCCACCAGCGGCGGCACCTCCGACGGTCGCTTCATCGCCACCCTGGGTACCCAGGTGGTCGAGCTGGGGCCGGTCAACGCCACCATCCACCAGGTCAACGAGCGCATCCTGGCCAGCGACCTCGACGTGCTGACCGAGATCTACTACCAGACCCTGACCCGGTTGCTCGCCTGATGCTCACCTGCCCTCTCTGCGCCGCACCGCTGGACAAGCTCGACAACGGGGTCGGCTGCCCCGCCGGCCACCGTTTCGACCGTGCCCGCCAGGGCTACCTGAACCTGTTGCCGGTGCAGCACAAGAACAGCCGCGATCCGGGCGACAACCAGGCCATGGTCGAAGCCCGCCGCGACTTCCTCAACGCAGGCCACTACGCCCCGGTCGCCGCGCGCCTGGCCGCGCTGGCGGCCGAGCAGGCGCCAGGACGCTGGCTGGACATCGGGTGTGGCGAGGGTTACTACACCGCGCAGATCGCCGACGCCCTGCCGAACGCCGACGGCTATGCCCTGGACATCTCCCGCGAGGCGGTCAAGCGCGCCTGCCGGCGCAGCCCGCAGCTGACCTGGCTGGTGGCGAGCATGGCGCGGGTGCCGCTGGCCGACGCCAGTTGCCAGTTCATCGCCAGCGTCTTCAGCCCGCTCGACTGGCAGGAGGCCCGTCGCCTGCTCAGCCCCGGCGGCGGCCTGATGCGTGTCGGCCCGACCAGCGGCCACCTGATGGAGCTGCGCGAGAAGCTCTACGACGAGGTCCGCGACTACGCCGATGACAAGCACCTGACGCTGGTCCCGGCGGACATGGTCCACGCCCACAGCGAAGTCCTCGAATTCCGCCTGAGCCTGGCCGCCCCCGCCGACCGCGCCAACCTCCTGGCGATGACGCCCCATGGCTGGCGCGCCAGCGCCGAACGGCGCGCCGCGGTGATCGAGCAGGCGGCGCCGTTGCAGGTAACGGTGTCGATGCGTTACGACTATTTTGTCCTGCAGGACTGAGCCTTCCCGGAGAATCCCCATGCGCCAACCCGATATCGAGATCTACCTGAAGGACGCCGACGTCGACCACAAACAGATCGCCGCCTGGCTGGAGGCTGCCCTCGGTCCATGCAGCGAGTGGAAGCAGAAAGGCCAGACCTTCAAGTGCACGGCCGGTGACATTCCTGTTACCTGGCTGCCCAAGGCCGTAGGAAAATGGAACAGTCTTTATCTGGAAAGTGACAAGACCCCGTGGGAAGACGACATCGCCTGTGCCCGCGCCGCCCATGCCGCGCTGAACGTCGAAGTACGCTGCGCGCCGGGTAGCTGGGTCGAGGAAGAAGGGGAAGAAGACGCCGACCGCTGGATTCGTATCAGCGCCGACGGCGAAGAAGAAATCACCTGGAGAACCCACTGACACGCTGTAAGTTCCAAGCTGCAAGCTGCAAGACGAGCACGATCAACTTGCAGCTTGTGGCTTGTAGCTGACCGCTTAAAGTCCGACTACATCCTCGGCCTGCAGGCCTTTCTGGCCCTGGGTCAGGCTGTATTCAACCTGTTGCCCTTCGAGCAGGGTACGGTGACCCTCGCCACGAATCGCACGGTAGTGAACGAAGACGTCCGCCCCGCCCTCACGCTGAATGAAGCCATAGCCCTTGGCGTCATTGAACCATTTCACACTTCCAGTCTCACGAGACGACATCTGTAACACTCCGGATTTTTATTTTGGACTCGCCTTGTCTGCAGGGGATTTTCGCCCCTGCGTACGCCGCTTGCGGAAAATCCCTGCAAGCGGCGGACCGAGTATAAGACAGACATAAATTAAATTTCATGACCAGGCCGGTTTTTGCTCAACTTGCGCGGATACGGCACACTTGCCCGCTGTCTGTACTTGCGTCCCATATTCCAGAGCACACTCCGTATGACCCGTTCACCCTTGCGCCGCCTGATCTTCGGCGCCCTGCGCCGACTGTTGTACCTGTGGGTTCGCTCCGAGACCATCAACCAGTCCTCCTTCACCCTCAACCTGGACCGCAGTCGTCCGGTGTTCTACGCGATCCAGTCGCCATCGCTGACCGATCTCGCCGTGCTCGACCGCGAATGCACCAAAGCAGGGCTGCCGCGCCCGGTGCTGCCCGTGGCCGTCGGCAGCCTGATGGAGCCGGCCGCCTTCTTCTACCTGACCCCTGAGCCGGACTGGCTGGGGCGCCAGTACAAACGCGGCGCGCCGCCGACGTTGGGCCGCCTGGTCAGCGCGGTCAGCCAGCAGCCGGAGCAGGACGCGCAGATCATTCCGGTCAGTGTGTTCTGGGGGCAGTCACCGGCCAGCGAGTCGAGTCCGTGGAAACTGCTGTTCGCCGACAGTTGGGCGGTGACCGGGCGCCTGCGCCGCCTGCTGACCATCCTCATCCTCGGGCGCAAGACCCGCGTGCAGTTCTCCGCGCCGATCCACCTGCGCGAACTGGTCGGGCACAACAAGGGCCACGAGCGCACCGTGCGCATGGCCCAGCGCCTGCTGCGCGTGCATTTCCGCAACCTCAAGAGCGCGGTGATCGGCCCGGACATTTCCCACCGGCGCAATCTGGTCAAGGGCCTGGTGCATGACCCGCTGGTGCGCCAGGCGATCCTCGACGAGGCCGAGCGCGAGAAGATCCCGCTGGCCAAGGCCGAGGCCACCGCGCTGAAGTACGGCAACGAGATCGCCTCGGACTACACCTACACGGCGATCCGCTTCCTCGAAGTGGTGCTGAGCTGGTTCTGGAACAAGATCTACGACGGCATCAAGGTCAACCACATCGAGCAGGTGCAGGGCATCGCCCCCGGTCACGAGGTGATCTACGTGCCCTGCCACCGCAGCCATATCGACTACCTGCTGCTCTCCTACCTGCTGTTCCGCAACGGCCTGACCCCGCCGCACATCGCCGCCGGGATCAACCTCAACATGCCGGTGATCGGCGGCCTGCTGCGCCGTGGCGGGGCCTTCTTCATGCGCCGCACCTTCAAGGGCAACCCGCTGTACACCGCGGTGTTCAACGAATACCTGCACACCCTGTTCACCAAGGGCTTCCCGGTGGAGTACTTCGTCGAGGGCGGGCGCTCGCGCACCGGGCGCATGCTGCAGCCCAAGACCGGCATGCTGGCGATCACCCTGCGCAGCTTCCTGCGCTCCTCGCGCACGCCGATCGTCTTCGTCCCGGTGTACATCGGCTACGAGCGGGTACTGGAAGGCCGTACCTACCTGGGCGAGCTGCGCGGTGCGAGCAAGAAGAAGGAATCGGTCTTCGACATCTTCAAGGTCCTCGGCGCGCTCAAGCAGCGTTTCGGCCAGGTGTCGGTGAACTTCGGCGAGCCGATCCGCCTCAACCAGTTCCTCGACCAGCAGCAACCCGGCTGGCGCGAAGAGCAACTGGCCCCGCAGTTCCGGCCGGCCTGGCTGAACGAAACCACCTCGCGCCTGGGTGAGAAAGTCGCCCGGCATCTGAACGAAGCGGCGGCGATCAACCCGGTCAACCTGGTGGCCCTCGCCCTGCTCTCCACCAGCCGCCTGGCCCTCGACGAGCGCGCCCTGACCCGAGTACTGGATCTGTACCTGGCCCTGCTGCGCCAGGTGCCGTACTCGCCGCACACCACCCTGCCGGAAGGCGACGGCCTGGCCCTGATCGGCCATGTCCGTGGCATGGACCTGCTGGCCGAGCAGCGCGATGCCCTCGGCCGGATCCTGTATCTGGACGAGCAGAACGCGGTCCTGATGACCTACTACCGCAACAACGTCCTTCACATCTTCGCCCTGCCGGCGCTGCTGGCGAGCTTCTTCCAGAGCAGTTCGCGGATGAGTCGCGAGCTGATTCTGCGCTACACCCGCGCCCTCTATCCGTACCTGCAATCGGAGCTGTTCATCCGCTGGGAACTGGACGACCTGGATGCGGTGGTCGACCAGTGGCTGGCCGCCTTCGTCGAACAGGGCCTGTTGCGCGAGGAAAACGGCGTGTACCTGCGCCCGGCGCCGAGCTCGCGACAGTTCGTCCTGCTGACCCTGCTGGCCCGGGCCATTACCCAGACCCTGCAGCGCTTCTACATGGCCACCGCGCTGCTGCTCAACAGCGGCCAGCACAGCCTCAGCGCCGAAGAACTGGAAGACCTCTGCGTGGTCATGGCCCAGCGCCTGTCGATCCTGCATGGCCTGAATGCCCCGGAGTTCTTCGACAAGAGCCTGTTCCGCCACTTCATCCAGACCCTGGTGGAACAGGGCGTGCTGCGCCCTGACGAAGCCGGCAAGCTGGGCTTCCACGAGAAACTCGGCGAACTGGCCGAGGGCGCGGCCAAACGCGTGCTGTCCGCGGAGGTGCGCCTGTCGATTCGCCAGGTGGCCTTGCACCGCGACGAGCACAGCACCAGCGAACAGCCCACGGTGGCATGACCTTCTGCCAGACGTTTCCTACAAGATGTCAGGACGTCGGCTACCATAAAATCCGCTAAAGTCCTGAATGCCGGCCCCAAGCCGGCATTCAGATTCTGGAGACCTCATGAAAAAACTCTTCCTGCTGTGCTGCGCCTCGCTGCTCGCCGCCTGTTCCAGCCACAGCCCCGCCAACAAAGCCAGCCTCGATGGCGAAGTGTTCTACCTGCAACGTATCGCCCTGCCACCCAGCGCAACCCTGAATGTCGCCCTGCAGGACATTTCCCTGGCCGACGCCCCGGCGGTGACCCTCGCCAGCCAGAACGGTCCGGTCAAGGGCCAGGTGCCACTGCCCTTCCATCTGTCCTACGACCCCGCCCAGCTCAAGCCTGGCCACCGTTATGCGGTCAGCGCGCGAATCGAGCTGGATGGCAAGCTGTTGTTCATCAACACCGAGCAGCACAGCGTTAAACTCGACGGCAGCGATCCGCAACCGCTGCGCATCAGGGTTGACGCGGTTCGCTGATTCTTTCGTTCACCCGTTCCGATCAAGGATGCCACCATGTTCCGCCGTACCCTCACCTTCACCGGCCTGTGCGCCGGCCTGCTGCTGTCAGCCAGTGCCATGGCGCTGTCCCTGGGCGACCTGAGCCAGAACGACGCCGCCGGCGGCCTCAAGGATGCCCTCAGCCAGGGCGCGCAGATCGCCGTCAAGCAACTGGGCAAGCCCGGCGGGTTCAGCAATGACCCCGAGGTGCGCATCGAACTGCCGGGCAACCTCGGCAAGGCGGCGAAGAAGATGAAACAGTTCGGCATGGGGGCCCAGGTCGAGGAACTGGAAACCAGCATGAACAAGGCCGCCGAAGCCGCCGTGCCGCAAGCCCAGGCGATCCTGCTGGATGCGGTGAAGAAGATGACCGTGGACGACGCCAAGGGAATCCTCAGCGGCGGCAACGACTCCGCGACCCAATACCTGAGCAAGACCAGCCGCGAGCAGATCCGCGAGAAGTTCCTGCCCATCGTCAAGGCGGCCACCGACAAGGTCGGCGTGGCCCAGAAGTACAACCAGTTCGCCGGCCAGGCCGCGGCCTTCGGCGTGGTCGATCAGAAGAGCGCCAATATCGAGGGTTATGTGACCGAGCAGGCGCTGAATGGTCTGTTCGAGATGATCGGCAAGCAGGAAGCCAGCATTCGCGAAAACCCGGCGGCAGCGGCGACCAGCCTGGCGAAGAAGGTGTTCGGCGCGCTTTGATCTGATCCGCTGATCGAAAGAACGACGCGGCCCCTGTGGGCGGGTTCACCCGCTCCCACAGGGGCCGCGTCATATTCACTCTTCCTTCCTGACCCTGAACCACGCCGCATACAACGCCGGCAGGAACAGCAAGGTCAACGCCGTCGCCACGATCAACCCACCCATGATCGCCACCGCCATCGGTCCGAAGAACACGCTGCGCGACAGCGGGATCATTGCCAGCACCGCCGCCAGCGCGGTCAGCACGATCGGCCGGAAACGCCGCACCGTGGCCTCGATGATCGCCTGCCAGCGCCCCAGTCCCGCCGCGATGTCCTGCTCGATCTGATCCACCAGGATCACCGAGTTGCGCATGATCATCCCCGACAGGGCAATGGTCCCGAGCATGGCGACGAAGCCGAACGGCTGGCGGAACACCATCAGGAACAGCACCACGCCGATCAGGCCCAGCGGCGCGGTGAGGAAGACCATGGCCGTGCGCGAGAAACTGCGCAGTTGCAGCATCAGCAGGGTCAGCACCACCACGACGAACAGCGGCACGCCCGCGTTCACCGAGTTCTGCCCGCGGGCCGAGTCCTCCACGGTGCCGCCGACCTCCAGCAGATAGCCGTCCGGCAACTGCGCGCGAACCGGCTCCAGGGTCGGCAGGATCTGCTTGACCAGGGTCGCCGGCTGGTCCTTGCCGTAGATGTCGGTGCGCACGGTGACGTTGGGCAGGCGGTTGCGGTGCCAGATGATGCCTTCCTCGAAACCGTACTCCAGGGTCGCCACCTGCGACAGGGCGATACTGCGGCCGTTGTCGGTGGGCACCGAGAGACTGGCCAGATGGTCGAGTTCGGTACGCTCCTGCTCGGTGCCGCGCAGCAGGATCTCGATCAGCTCATTGTCCTCGCGGTACTGGCTGACGCTGCTGCCGGTCAGCGAACTCTGCAGGAAACGCGACAGGGCGGCGGTGCTCACGCCGAGGGCGCGGGCGCGGTCCTGATCGATGTTCAGGTAGACCACCTTGCTCGGCTCTTCCCAGTCCAGGTGGACGTTGGCCACATGCGGGTTCTCGCGCACCTTGGCCGCCACCTTGCGCGCCAGGGCGCGGACTTCCTCGATATGTTCGCCGGTGATGCGGAACTGCACCGGGTAGCCCACGGGCGGACCGTTCTCCAGACGGGTGACCCGCGAGCGCAGATCGGGGAACTGCTCGTTCAGCGTATCGATCAGCCAGGTACGCAGGACCTCGCGCTCCTCGATGGTTTTTGCCAGGACAACGAACTGCGCGAAGCTGGCCGCCGGCAATTGCTGGTCCAGCGGCAGGTAGAAGCGCGGCGAGCCGGTCCCGACATAGGCCACGTAGTTGTCGATGCCTTCGCGCTGCTTGAGCATCTCCTCCAGACGCTTGACCTGCTCCGCGGTGTTGCTCAGCGAGGCGCCCTCGGTCAGCTTAAGGTCGACCATCAGTTCCAGGCGCCCGGACGCCGGGAAGAACTGCTGTTCGACGAAACGGAAACTCATGACGCTTGCGACGAACAGCGCCACGGTCAGCACGATCACCGTCTTGCGTCGGCTCACGCACCAACCGACAAGACGCCGGATGCGCTGGTAGAACGGCGTGCCATACGGGTCGGTCTCGCCGTCCTCGGTGGTGCCGTGCTTCTTCGCATGCAACTTGGCCAGGTCCGGCAGCAGGCGCTCGCCCAGGTAAGGCACGAACACCACCGCGGCGATCCACGAGGCCAGCAGGGCGATGGTCACCACCTGGAAGATCGAGCGGGTGTATTCACCGGTGCCGGACTGCGCGGTGGCGATGGGCAGGAAACCCGCCGCGGTGATCAGGGTGCCGGTGAGCATGGGGAACGCCGTGCTGGTCCAGGCATAGCTGGCCGCCTTGAGCCGGTCGAACCCCTGCTCCATCTTGATCGCCATCATCTCCACGGCAATGATCGCGTCGTCCACCAGCAGGCCCAGGGCCAGCACCAGTGCCCCGAGGGAAATCTTGTGCAGGCCGATGCCCAGGTAATACATGGTGGCAAAGGTCATCGCCAGCACCAGCGGAATCGCCAGGGCCACCACCAGGCCGGTGCGCATGCCGAGGGAGAAGAAGCTCACCAGCAACACGATGGCCAGCGCTTCCACCAGGACCCGGACGAACTCGCCCACGCCGGTCTTCACCGCCGCTGGCTGATCGGAGACCTTGCGCAGTTCCATGCCCGCCGGCAGGTTGCTGGCGATGCGGGCGAACTCGGCTTCCAGGGCCTTGCCCAGCACCAGGATGTCACCGCCGGCCTTCATCGACACCGCCAGGCCGATGGCGTCCTCGCCCATGAAGCGCATGCGCGGCGCGGGTGGATCGTTGAAGCCGCGATGCACCTGGGCCACGTCGCCGATGCGGAAGGTGCGCTCGCCGACGCGAATGGGGAACTGCTCGATCTGCTCGACACTGTCGAAACGCCCGGTGACCCGCAGTTGCAGGCGCTCGCTCGCGGTCTCGAAGAAGCCCGCGGTGCTCACCGCGTTCTGTTCCTCCAGGGCCTTCTGCACCACTTCCAGCGGCAGGCCGAGGGTGGACAGCTTGGTGTTGGACAACTCGATCCAGATCTTCTCGTCCTGCAGGCCGAGAAGATCGACCTTGCCCACGTCCTTGACCCGCTGCAGCCGGATCTGCACGCGGTCGGCGTAGTCCTTGAGCACGGCGTAGTCGAAACCCTTGCCGGTCAGCGCGTAGATATTGCCGAAGGTGGTACCGAACTCGTCGTTGAAGAACGGCCCCTGGATGCCCGGCGGCAGACTCTGGCGGATGTCCGCGGTCTTCTTGCGGATCTGGTACCAGAGCTCGGGAACATCCGCCGAGTGCATGGAGTCGCGGGCCATGAAGGTGACCTGGGACTCGCCAGGGCGCGAGAACGAGACGATCTTTTCGTACTCGCCGGTCTCCATCAGCTTCTTTTCGATGCGCTCGGTGACCTGGCGCGAGACTTCCTCGGCGCTGGCACCCGGCCACAGGGTACGGATGACCATGGCCTTGAAGGTGAACGGCGGGTCTTCGCTCTGGCCGAGCTTGGTGTAGGACAGCGCTCCGACGATCGCCAGCAGGAGCATCAGGAACAGCACGATCTGCCGATTGCGCAGGGCCCAGGCGGAAAGGTTGAAACCCATCGGGACTTACTCCTTGGCCGCCAGATTCACCGTACGATTGGACCGGTCCACCGGCCGCACCTGTTGTCCCTCGTGCAGCACGTGGCCGCCGGCGGCGACCACCCAGTCGGAGGCACTGAGGCCTTCGAGCACCGGCACGCTGTCCTGGCCATAGGCGCCGACCCGCACCACGGTGCGCTGCAGGGTGTTGTTGGCGTCGACGCGCCAGACGTAGGTCTGGCCGTTCTCCGCGCTGAGCGCCGACAGCGGCACCGCCAGCGGCACCTGCTCGGCATGCTGGATGAACACCCGGGCGCTCTGGCCCAGCTCGGCCGGGACCTTGCCGGTGTTGAAGGCGATGCGCGCGGCGAAAGTGCGCGAGCGCGGATCGGCGGCGGGAGACAGTTCACGGATACGCCCGTCGAAGCGCTGCCCCGGTTGCGACCAGAGCTCCACGGTCACCGCCTGGCCCACGGCGAAGCGGCCGAAATTCTGCTCCGGCAGGCTGATCAACACCTCGCGCTCGCCATCGGCGGCGAGGGTGAACACGGTCTGCCCGGCGGCGACCACTTGACCGACCTCCACCTGGCGCTTGGACACCACGCCATCCTGGGACGCGCGCAGCACCGAATAGCCCGCCTGGTTGCCGGCCACATCGAACTCGGCGCGCACCTGCTTGAGCCGCGCCTGGCCGGCGCGGTAGAGGTTTTCCGCGTTGTCGTACTGGGAATGGCTGACCATCTGCCGGTCGAGCAGCTTCTTGTAGCGATCGCGCTCGGCCTGCACCAGGTTCAGATTGGCCTCGGCGGCAGCGACCTGGGCACGGGTCGCTTCCAGTTGCAGGCGCACGTCCTGCGGGTCCAGTTCGGCCAGCGCCTGGTCGGCCTTGACCCGCTGCCCCTCCTCCACCAGGCGCTTGCTCACCTTGCCGCCGATACGGAACGCCAGCTCCGGCTCGAAGCGCGCGCGCACCTCGCCGGGGTAGCTGTCGACCGCCGCCGATGCCGGTTGCGGCTGCACCACCATGGCGGGACGAATGACGGTGGGTGGAGCGCTTTCCTGCCCGCAGGCAGACAGCAGCGCGACCAGAACGGCGGGCAAAGCGACGGGCAAGGCATGACGCAACATGGGAAATGACCTTTCGCGAAGGGTGCTTCGAATATTTATACTGGCGGGTATATTAAATCAGGGTGTTGCGCTGCGAAAGGTGGGGGGCAGTACTTTGGCCAGCCTTTTCCGCTGAGAGGGATGGCACTACTCATGCGTATTGTTTTACGTATTACATTGCATATACTGCAAACCATGTGTCTCCCACTCCGGGATTCTGACAAACACACAAAATGAGGCAAAAGCCCATGAGTGCACTTCTTGACCGGGCCGACCAGGCAGTGTCTGCTACCGCGATGGTTCGTGGCTTCAGCGCGAAATTGAAGGAAGTTACCAGCGGGAAGGTATCCCATCTGGTTATTTTCAAGGACAACGAGCCAGCCGCCGTACTGATGAGTGTCGAGAACTACCAGACACTGCAGGATGAACTCGAAGAGCTCCGTGCCGAACGCCAGGCCATTGATCGCCTGTCCACCCTGGACGAAGAAAGGACCGTGAGCCTCGAGGACATGGAGGCTCGCTTCAAGTAGGCAAGAGCCAATGCGATGGAACGTACGCTTTCACCCGGAAGTCGAGCAGGACCTCAAGCATCTGGGCACGACTGAAGCCCGCAGAATCCTCAAAGTGATCCGCGAGCGCATCGCCGAAGGCGAGCCGGACAAGATCGGCAAGCCTTTGCGCGGTACGCTTGCCGGCTACCGTCGAATCCGCACGGGTGATGTCCGTATCGTCTACCGCATCGATGGCACTGAAATCGTCCTGATCCTCTGTGTCGGTGCCCGGCGCGACGACAAAGTCTACAAGGCTGCCACCTGGCGCCTTTGATCCCGCCCCTACTGCGGCGGGAAATCCTGGTGAGCGCACTGCCCCCGCAACAGCTCGACCACCTGCTGGCGAAACCAGCGCCGCAGTCCATCCCCATGGGTGCGGGCGTGCCAGATCTGCATCACCTCCACCTGCGGCAGCGCCAATGGCAGCGCGTGCATGCGCAGGTCCGAGTCCCGCTCCACCGCTTCCTCGGCCAGTGAGCGCAGGCAGGTCAGCAGCAGATCGGTGCCCCGCACCAGACGTGTCGGGGCGATGAAACTGGACAATCCCGCCACCACTCGCCGCTCCAGTCCACGAGCCTTCAGCGCTCGATCCACCAGCCCGTCGAGGTCGCCGGTGAGGGTGGTGATCAGGTGTTCGCAGTCGAGAAAGGCCTGCAGATCGAGCCCCTCGGTCAACCGGCGATTGCCCTGGGAGGCGAGCACGACGAAGTCCTCGCTCAACAGCCGCTGCTGATGAAAGGTGTCCGGCAGGTCGGTGTAGAAACCGGCGATGGCCAGGTCGCAGGTGCCCTTCTCCAGTTCCTCGCGAGGCAGCACGCCACGGGTGTTGTGGGTGATCAGCACGAGATTCGGGGCCTGACTGCGCAGGACCGGCAACAACCGTGGCAGGAGGATCTGCTCCATGTAGTCGGTGCTGTAGAGGTGCAGGCGCTCGGCGCGGGCGAGGAAGTCCTGGCCGTCGCAAACGTCGTAAAAGGCTTCCAGGTCGCCTACCAGTTGCCGCACCCGCGGCGCCAGTTCGTGCGCGCGCGGTGTCGGCGTCAGACCGCGGGGCGCACGGACGAACAACGGATCGCCGAACTGATGACGCAGCTTGTTCAGCTTGTGACTCAGGGCCGGCTGGCTCAGGGCCATGCGCGCGGCCGCCTGCGAGGCATTGCGCTCCTGATAGAGCACATGGAAGACCAGCAGCAGGTTGAGGTCTTTCTTGGCGATATTCATTTTTTGGAAGGCTGTGATAAATGCTTTCGAATTCTCGAATCATAGTGACTGTCGGAAGATGACGTCCATCGACCTCGGGAGTTCTTTCATGACCATCAGTATTTTCGCCACCATCACCCCCCGCCCGGAACACCGTGATGCCGTTGAACAGGCATTGCGCACCATGGTGCAACAGTCCCGCGGCGAGCCCGGCAACCTGCGCTATGACCTGTTCATCCGTGAAGGCGAACAACTGGCGTTCGACCTGTTCGAGCTCTATGTCGACAGCGCCGCCGTGGAGGCTCACCGCCAGAGTGCGCACTACCAGCACTACCGCACGGCCAGCGCCGACTGGACGGCAGCCCCCACCGAAGTGCGCCTGGCCCGCCCACTGGACCTCGCCCCCTTCAACTGAATCAGGAACCACGCGCATGACCAAGACCACCAAACTGGCAATGGCAGTCGCCGGCGCCCTGCTCTCCGCGTCCGCCACCGCCGCGCCCAAGGGTGAAGTGCTGGTGCTGCTGTCCAGCGAGAACGTGCTGCCGCTCAAGGGCGGCAAGCAATACCCCACCGGTTACTACCTCAACGAGTTCGGCGTACCCGCCGACCATCTGCTCAAGGCCGGCTACAAGCTGGTGCTGGTGACCCCGAAGGGCAATGCGCCAAGCGTCGACCAGCGCTCGGTGGATCCGCAGTACTTCGCCGGCGACGCGGCGGAAATGAAGCGCATCCAGCAATTGGTGGCGAGCCTGCCGGGGATCGACGACACCCTGTCGCTCAAGGAAGTGCTGGCGGGCGATCTGGATCACTACGCCGGGCTGCTGATTCCCGGTGGCCACGCGCCGTTGATCGACCTGGCCAACAACCCGGAGGTCGGCGCCCTGCTGCGGCATTTCCACCAGGCCGGCAAACCGACGGCGGCGATCTGCCACGGCCCGATCTCCCTGCTCTCGGCGCAGGCGGATCCGGCCACTTACCAGGCCGCATTGGCGCGTGGCGAGAAGCCGGCGGCCAAGGACTGGATCTACCAGGGTTACCGCATGACCATCTTCGCCGACGCGGAAGAGCAGGTGTTCGAAAGCTCGCTCAACGGCGATCGCATCCTGTTCTATCCGGCGAAGGCGATGGAAACGGCGGGTGGCGACATGAGCTATGTCCAGGCCTGGAACCCGAATGTGGTGGTCGACAGGGAACTGATCACCGGGCAGAACCCGTTTTCCGATCATGCACTGGGCAAGGCACTGGTGAGCAAGCTGGGTGAGGCCCCGCGTCGTTGATCCGTGCCATCGGCGCCGCTCACGCGGCGCTTCGCGCGTGAGCTCGCTGCCACCTCAAGCAGCGTCCCAGGCGCGCTTCTTCTCCAGCAGAAAGTCGATGAACGCGCGCAACCGCAACGGCACGTGCCGACCATGCGGATACAGCAGGGTGAACGGCCGCGAGCGCCCGCCGAAATCCTTCAGCACCTCGACCAGGGCACCCTCGGCCAGCTCCCGCTCGACGATGAAGCGATAGGTCTGGAACAAGCCTGCGCCGCTCTTGGCCAGGGTCACGCCGCCGAGCACATCGTCGGAGCAGACATACCCGCCATCGGCGAGAATCTCCCGCGGCTCGCCGCCTTCGTTGAACAGCCAGGCGATACGCCGCCCGCTGCTGGGCAACTCGAACTGGATGCACTCATGTCGCTCCAGGTCGTCCAGCGAGACCGGTTCGCCGACCCGGGCCAGGTACTCGGGAGTCGCCACCACCACCAGCGCCGCGTCCTCCAGCAGCCGGGCGATCAGCGTCGAGTCCGGCTGGGCGCGCACGCGGATGGCCGCGTCGTAACCCTCGCCGACGAAGTCGATGTTGCGATTGCTCAGATGGATATCCACGGTGACACCCGGATAGCGCCCACGAAACTCCGCCAGCAGCGGCAGGATGCGGTGATGCCCGTAGGTGGTGGGCAGGCTGATACGCAGGGTGCCGGTCGGCTCCTGTTGCTGGCCCATCACTTCGCGCTCCGCCTCGACCAGCTGGGCCAGCACCTGACGGCATTGCTCGTAGTAACCCCGGCCACCGTCGGTCAGACGAATGCTGCGCGTGGTGCGAACGAACAGGCGCACACCCAGGCGCTCTTCCAGCCGCCCCACCGAACGGCTCACCGCTGCCGGCGTCACCCCCGCAGCCAGCGCTGCCGCGGTAAAACTGCGCTCCTCCGCCGCCAGGCAGAACAGCTCGATGCTGCCCAGCAGCACATCGTCGAATTGTCGCTTCACCATTGATTACACCGTGTATCAACTGAAGTACCGGAAGCCCTATTTATCCGACCTCGCCGCAAAAATATAGTCCTCCCAACAGCGCGCTGAACACCCTTTCGGAACCTTTGTGGAGACACCTTCATGAGCAAGCAGACCGTCGTCATCACCGGCACCTCCAGCGGCATCGGCCTGGGCCTGGCCCGGGCGTTCCTGGCACGCGGCTTCAATGTCGTCGGCAACGCCCGCAGCGAAGAACGGCTGTGGGAAAGCAAACTGGCCCTCGGCAACCCGGCCAACTACATCGGCGTGGCGGGCGATATCGCCCGGCCGGAAACCGCCGAGCAACTGGTCAAGGCGGCAATCGAAACCTTCGGCCAGGTCGATGTGCTGGTGAACAATGCCGGCTTCTTCCTGCCCAAGCCGTTCACCGACTACACCCCGGCCGAGCTGGACAGCCTGCTGGAAACCAACCTCAAGGGCGTGGTCTACGCTTCCCAGGCCGCCGCGCGGCACATGATCGAGCGTCGGCAGGGACATATCGTCAACATCACCGCGGCGGTGGCGCTGCAGGCCAATCGTGCGGTACCGGCGGCACTGCCGGTGCTGATCAAGGGCGGCCTCAACCAGATGACCCGCGCCCTGGCCCTGGAGCTGTCGCCGTACAACATCCAGGTCAACGCGGTGGCCCCCGGCATCATCGAAACGCCGATGCACGACCCGGCGATCCACGAATTCCTCGCCGGCCTGCAGCCCAGCGGGCGGATCGGCCGGATCGAGGATATCGCCGAAGCCGTGCTGTACCTGGCGAATGCCGACTTCACCACCGGCGTGGTCCTGCCGGTGGATGGCGGCATGAGCACCGGCACCTGGTAACCGCAGCCCCCATCTCACAGGAGCGCACGCCATGCCTTTCGTAAGCCTTCGCATCACCCGCGACGGGGTGACCCGGGAACAGAAAGCCCAGGTCATCAAGGAATTCACCGAGACCCTGGAACGGGTCCTCGGCAAGCGGCCGGACCTGACCCACATCGTGATCGAGGAAGTGGATACCGATAACTGGGGCTATGCGGGAATGACCACGACCGAATATCGCAGCAGGGAAGAGAAGAGCCGCTAGCCTTTCGGCTGTCTCCGGGACAGGCCCGCTCAGATGAACGCAAGCCACTGCGAAGGTCCGTACCGCCCAACAGGCTGGACGGACCTTCGCAGCTCCTGCCTCCTGCGATCACAGGTAGTCGAATACACATTCGACAAGAGTATCGAGCAACCTGTCACGCTCCCCGCCCGGTTGGTCCGCTCGTTTTTCCGCTACTGGCCTCCGCTCCGCGGAATTGAAACGGGTCACGCTGGCAATGAGCACCGGAAATCGGCGTGCGCCTGCGCAGGGCGCAGAACCTTGAGCAGAAAGATGCTCCGCCAGCCGATTCAGAGCCCTGGACGAGCGGCGGAGGGCGCCTGGAAGATAAGGTGAGTGGTACCCGTCTCGCAGCTCCTGCCGAAGCGTGGCCTGAACCAGGCTCAGGTGTTCCAGGCGTTCCATGCCAAGGCTGCTGCCGAAGCTCATCAGTCCCAGCGCCGCCGGATTGACGTGACGTGGCACGCCCTTCCACTTCGAGTGGTCCAGAAGGCTGCCCCCTGCCGGTATGCCGGGCGCTGACGGGTAGCCGAGCAATGTCCCCATCAATCCGTCCCAGTCACCTGCGGCCGCTGGCCTGGGAGAGAAATCCCGGCCGACGGTACCGGGTGCACCGTCGATCAATGCCTCGAGTTGTCGTCCAAGCGAAGTAGTGCTCGGATCCATCGGAAAACGGGGAACCGGCTGCCCTGCCAACCAGTGCACATCCTGAGTGCCGATCGACCAGCGCGCTCTTCCGGCCCTCGGGTCCCAGACCAGCGCGTACTTGCCGATGTCGTGCGGCACGCCACCCGTGTTGATGTCGTACACCCCCGCAAGCGCGCCGTTGTGAGCGAGCCGCAACTCGAACCTGGGCCACTGGTTGTACAGGTAGAACTGCTGCTGATCAGTGCCTTGGGGGTCAATACCGCCGCCCGGATCATAGCGAAAAGCACGCGGCCGGCGGCTGCCGGTCTTCTTGAACATCAGCAGAAAAGCGCTGCGACGAACGATCACATGCATGCCGTTGGCATCAGGCTCGCTCACGTACACCACGAACATGGCATCCGCCAGCTCACGACAGCAGCTCTGGCTTCCCGCCATATAGCTGGCCATCGGTGAAGAGTGAAGAAAGACGCCACGGAACCTGACAATGTTCTGCGACCTATCGTACAGACTCGAACACTGCCTATTGAGCGTACGGAGCGTCTCGCGCGAAATCAGATGCTGGACCAGGTCCGGCTCCGGATACGGCGCCGGACCACTTCGGGCACGCAGATGAGCCGTGCTGAACGCCCTATCGAATGCCACCGTGCAATTGGCTCCCGGATTTTTGACTAGCGCCATTCCACCTCCTTGTCTGTCCTGGTACTCCAGCTCGCACCAGCCTGGCAACGGGCCATCTTAGCCGGGTCAAGGAGGATCCCGACAACGATAATGGCAAAAAGCCAATAAGCAGCAGTCGATGAGTGCCGCCTGACGACACAGCGCCTGCGTTGTACTATTTCCCGCCTATCAGTCCGAAACGTGCCCCATGCCTCAAGACTCCAGCGTATCCAGCGGCCCAGGACGGCCCAAGGATCTGGCCAAGCGCCAGGCCATCCTCGAAGCAGCCAAGACGCTGTTTCTCACCAATGGCTATGCCAGCACCAGCATGGATGCGGTCGCGACAGCGGCAGGTGTGTCGAAACTCACGGTCTACAGCCACTTCAACGACAAGGAGAACCTGTTCACCGCCGCTATCCTCGCCACCTGCCAGGCGCAGTTGCCCGGGCTGATCTTCGAGCTGCCCGAGGGGGTGCCGCTGGAACAGGTGCTGATGAACATCGGCCGGGGGTTCCAGGCGCTGATCAACAGCGATCACTCGATCAAGCTGCACCGTTTGATCATCACCCAGGGCCCGCAGGACCCGCAGTTGGGGCAGATTTTCTACGAGGCGGGGCCGCAGCGGATCCTCGGCGAGACGGAAGCCCTGCTGCGCCTGGCTGACGAACGCGGGATGCTGCGGATTGCAAATCCGTCTACGGCGGCCGAGCACTTTTTCTGCCTGCTCAAGGGCGGGGCGCACTTCCGCCTGCTGCTGGGCTGCGCCGAGCCAGAGGCGCAGGAAGCCACCGAAGCGCATGTGCGGGAGGTGGTGGAGCTGTTCGTGCGCGCCTATCGAACCTGATGGGCGGCCTGTCCCTGTTGTCCGCGGTACGCCGGGTGCAGCGCGAATGCCCGTTCGCGAGCAAGCTCGCTCCTACAGCTTCAGCGCTTTCTTCGGATAGATGTCATAGCGACTGGATTTGCCCTCCAGGCTATGGCTCGGTTTCGGCCCCTCGATGATCGGCGCCTTGCGCGGGCGCTTGACCACCACCCGGTGACTGGCCAGGGCCAACGCCGCCTCCAGCAGCGCCGGGGCATCCAGGTCATCGCCCACCAGCGGGCGGAACACACGCATTTCCTTCTTCACCAGGGCACTCTTGTCGCGATGCGGAAACATCGGATCAAGGTAGATCACCTGCGGCGGCTCTCCCTGCCAGTCGCGCATGCGCTCGATGGCATTGCCGTGCAGCAAGCGCATGCGCGCGACGATCGGCCCCACCTCGACATCCGTCGCAGCCCGCGCCAGACCATCCTCCAGCAACGCCGCCACCAGCGGCTGACGCTCGATCAACTGCATCTCGCAACCCAGCGTGGCCAGGACGAAGGCATCCTTGCCCAGCCCCGCCGTGGCATCCAGCACCCGCGGCCGCACGCCCTGGGCGATGCCCACCGCCTTGGCGATCATCTGTCCGCTGCCACCGCCGAACAGCCGCCGATGCGCGGCGCCACCCTCGAGGAAATCCACCCGCACCGGCCCCGGCGCCTGCGGGCCGAGCTGCTGGATCTGCAAGCCATCCACCCCGACCTGCACGGCAAACGCGGCGCCCTCGTCGTGCAACGGCAAGCCCAGGCGCGCCGCCCACTCCGCGGCCCGCGCCTGATAGTCGGCGGTCAGTGCCTCGACCCGGATCCCGCCCTCGACCTGCTGCTCCACACTCACCTTCCTGCTGCAAAAAAAGTTAAAGATCGGCGCCCGTGGCCGATACACAAAGTACGCGCCATTTTGCCAGAGCTCTTCGACGCCGATGTCAGAGATTCTTCAACTTCCCTCAGGCTACCTGTCACCCGTCGGTGACTACAGCCGCCACAACACCCAGGCCCTGGGCGGCGTCAGCCACCTGTGGGGGGACTTCTTCGCTCGCGCCCTGGCCGCGCAGCAGGAAGAAGGCGTGGTCCGCGAGCCACTGCCGGTGGAGGAAGTGGATGTCGCGACCGGCGAGCCGATCACCGGCAGCCAGACCCTGGCGCAGATCCACAGCCAGCGTCTGTGCAATGTCACCGACAGCGAAATCGCACCGCCGGAGCCGCTGTTCCTGCCGATCGCCGAATTCGAGCTGGACCTGCTGGACAAGCCCGCCCCGCCCTTCAGCGCCGCCGAGCTGATCGAGCAGCAGCGCCAGCTGGACATCAGCAACAACTGGGTACGCCCGATCGTCATGAGCCAGGGCCATCCGCATCCGGAGCCAGGCCCGGCGCCCGCGTCCTACCCGCTGCATCTGCCGATCGCCGAACTGGAGCGCAACCTGCTGGACCCGGCGCCGGAGCCATTCGACGAAGCCACCCTGGCCAAGCAGCAGCATGACCTGGACTTCGACCTGCAGTGGGCGCGCCCGGTCGTGCTCAACAACGTCCGTATCGCCGCCTGACGGCAGGGCCGCCAGGCGCATGAGCCGACTCAGCGCCGGAACAGGTCGTTGAGCTGGGCGAAGGACAGCGCCTTGTCACCGTGATCGAAACGCCCCTCTCCACGAATCCGCGTCGCGGCCTCGAAGAACGCACCGTAGGCAACCCGGGCCAGGGACGAACCGACGCTGATGCGCTTGACGCCCAGGGCCTGCAGATCATCGAACCCGAGATTGACCCCGGCCAGCCCCATCAGCACGTTGACCGGCTTCGGTGCCACGGCCTTGACCACCCGCTGGATCTCTTCCGCGCTGCGCAGGCCGGGGGCGTAGAGTACGTCGGCGCCGGCTTCGGCGAAGGCCTGCAGACGGGCGATGGTGTCATCGAGGTCGTTGCGACCGTGCAGCAGGTTTTCCGCGCGGGCGCAGAGCATGAAGGGGAAATCCAGGCTGCGGGCGGCGGCCACCGCGGCCTCGACCCGCTCCACCGCGCGATGGAAGTTGTAGATCGGCTCATCGCTGCGCCCCGTGGCGTCTTCGATGGAGCCGCCCACCAGGCCGATGCGCGCTGCCTGAAGGATGGTTTCGGCACACCCGGAGGGCTCGTCGCTGAAACCGTTTTCCAGGTCGGCGGCGACCGGCAGAGCTGTGGCACCGACGATGGACGCGGCATTGACCAGGACTTCGTCGCGGCTGATCGCACCCTCGGCGTCAGGCCTGCCGAGGGAAAACGCCAGGCCGGCGCTGCTGGTGGCCAGGGCCTCGAAGCCGAGACTGGCGAGCAGTTTCGCCGAGCCGGCATCCCAGGGGTTGGGAATCACGAACGTACCGGGGCGCTCATGCAGCGCTTTGAAGGCTTCGGCACGCAGGGTTTGCACATCCATGGTGGTACTCCCAGAGCAGACGACGGGAAATCACAGCAGGCCGAGTTGTTCGACCTCCGGTCCCCGGTCGGGTTCATGCAGGACCGGCAGCCCCGGCAGGCGCTCCATCAACCCGTGATGGAAACGCTGGGCCAGGGCCGCGGCCAGGCGGTTGTCGGCGGTATGCAGGAAAACATAGGGGCTGCGGCCTTCCTCGATCCAGGCGGCGACCTTGTCCAGCCACGGCAGGAGGAACGGCTCGTTGGCGGCAAGCTCGGGATGACCGATGAAACGCACCTGCGGGTGCTGGCTGAAGGCCGTGGGCCGTGGTGGCACCCGTGGTTTCTTGGACTGGGCATGCAGCACGCTGGCCTCGCGGGACGTGCAGCTGAACAGCGCTCGCGGATCGAGGCAGATGCGTTCGATGCCGCGCTCGTGCAGCAGGCGATTGAGCTGGCGCTCCTCCTCGCCCTTGGCGAAGAAGGCGTCGTTGCGCACCTCGACGGCCACCGCCACGCCGATCTCGTCGATGAAGTGCATCAGTTCACCCAGGCGCGCCGGACCGAAACTCGCCGGCAGTTGCAGCCAGTACGGCGCGACCCGCGCGCCCAATGGCTGGAGCAACTGCACGAAGGTGCGTGCGGCTTCCAGTTGCGCGTACAGATCGCCGCTGTGGCTGATATCACCGGGAAACTTGGCGGTGAAGCGAAAGTGCGCGGGCATGATCTGCGCCCAGCGCTGGACCGTGGCCGGTGCCGGCCGGGCATAGAAGGTGGTATTGCCCTCGACGGCATTGAACACCTGGCAGTACAGGCCAAGGAAATCGCTGCTTTTCGCGTCGGCGGGATACAGGTAGTCGCGCCAGGCGTTTTCGCTCCAGGAGGGACAACCGAGGAAATAAGGTAGGGATGCTGAGCTCATTGGCTCAAATGTACAGATCCAGCCCCAGTACTTCCATCTCCCAATCGACGAAGCCGGCAGTGGTCAGGTAACTGGCCAGGGCACCCGCGGTGCGCCGATCGCGGGCGCGGGGGAAGATCATGTCCTGGGGACGGGCGGGCAGGTTGGCGGTGCTGCGCTGGGCATTGCCCGCGTTGCCCGCGGGTTGCGCCTCGACTTCGCCGACGATGTCGTCATCCGACTCCTCCACGCGCACCGGCCCTTTGCGCTGGGGGCGCTTGAGCGGGTAACTCTGCGAGGAAAAACCGTCGATGCGCATGGCGAATAATCTCAGGGCGATGATGGCAATTTAGCGGCACCTGAGATCCCTTGCAAATGCGCTACTGATAACTGGACCACATATACACAATTTGGTTTACGGCCAACGGCGATAAACGACAGGAGGTCATCAGCCCTTCTTGGGGGTCGCCACCTTGTCGCGCAGGTAGACCGGTTGGGCCTGCTCCGCGGGAACGCCTTCGCCACGCTGCCAGGCGAACTGCGCCAGGGTCAGCAGGTCCAGCGCATGGGGCAGCATGCTGGCGTCCTGGCCCTCGACCTCGACCGCCAGACGCTCCGCGTAACCCCAGCCAGTGCCGGCGCCGAACCACGCGCCAGTGGCTCCCTCGGCAAGCGTAACCTGCTCGGGCGGCAAGACCGCTTCCAGGCCCTGCAGACGCATCTCCCCGGCGACGTCCTCGTAGCAGCCCCAATAGACTTCGTCCATGCGCGCATCGATGGCCGCCGCCACACGGTGCGCGCCGTGCTCGCGCAAGGCACGCTGGGCCAGCACCGCCAGGTTGGAAATCGGCAGCACCGGACGCTCCAGAGCAAAGGCCAGGCCCTGGACCACGCCGATGGCGATGCGCACACCGGTGAAGGCGCCCGGACCGCGCCCGAAGGCGATCGCATCGACGTCTTTCAGGGTGACACCGGCCTCGGCCAGCAAGGTCTGGATCATCGGCAGCAGCTTCTGCGCGTGCAGGCGCGGAATCACCTCGTAGTGGCTGGTGATCTTGCCATCGTGCAACAAAGCGACAGAGCAGGCTTCAGTGGCGGTATCCAGGGCCAGCAAGGTGGTCATCGAGGGTTCCAGGCGAGAAAAAAAGAGCGGCAGTATAAACGACAACGGCCCGCAAGCGGGCCGTCGACGATGAAGCGGAGGGGATCAGCTCAGGGCTGCAAGCACCTTGGCGGTGATCGCTTCGACCGAGCCGACGCCAGGAATGTGGCTGACCTTCGGCTTGCCATTGGCGGCTTCCAGCTTCTGGTAGAAGTCCACCAGCGGCTTGGTCTGCTCGTGGTAGACCTTGAGGCGGCCACGCACGGTTTCTTCGTTGTCGTCCGGACGCTGGATCAGGTCCTCGCCGGTGACGTCATCCTTGCCTTCAACCTTCGGCGGGTTGTAGACCACGTGATAGACGCGACCGGAATCCAGGTGCACGCGGCGACCGGCGATGCGCTGGACGATCTCTTCGTCGTCGACAGCGATCTCGACCACGGCATCCAGCGAAACGCCGGCGGCAACCATGGCTTCAGCTTGAGGAATGGTGCGCGGGAAACCGTCGAACAGGAAACCGTTGGCGCAGTCGGCCTGGGCGATACGGTCCTTGACCAGGTTGATGATCAGGTCATCGGAGACCAGCTTGCCAGCATCCATCACGGCCTTGGCTTCCAGGCCCAGCGGGGTGCCGGCCTTGACCGCGGCACGCAACATGTCGCCGGTGGAGATCTGCGGAATACCGAATTTTTCGGTGATGAACTTTGCCTGAGTACCTTTACCGGCCCCGGGAGCTCCCAGCAGAATTACGCGCATCTTGTGCTCCTCATTTTTTATAAGCAAATCAATGGATTCGCAGGATTGGCGAATCGCAGGAAATCGGGCGATGACCGCAAATCGGTCAAAAGGCTGCCCAAGATACACAGCGCACCGGGACCATACAAGCGGTCGAAAGTCGGAAAAACCTGCGACACGAAGCCACGGTGCATACGGGTTGCGCCCGGCGCAACCGACTGCCAAAACGGTCATTTCCTACGAGCCTCGGGGTGCCATCCGACACCCCGAAGCTACTCATCTGACACTCAACCCGTGTTGCGCAAACCCGCCGCGATACCCGCCACCGTCACCAGCAGGGCCTGCTCCAACGGGCTGTCCAGAGCGGCTTCACGTCCCCGCGAGCGGGCCAGCAGTTCGGCCTGGAGCAGATGCAGGGGGTCCAGGTAGGTATTGCGCAGGCGGATGAACTCCAGGGTCGCCGGACTGTGCGCCAGTAGCACTGACTGCCCGGTCAGACCCAGCACCACCTGGCACGCCTGCGACAATAGGTCGCGCAGATGCTCCCCCAAAGGTCGCAGTTCTGGTTGCACCAGACGTTCGTCGTAGGAACGGGCGATTTCCGCGTCGGCTTTGGCCAGAACCATCTCCAGCATGTCGATGCGCGTGCGGAAGAACGGCCACTCCTCGCGCATCTGCGCCAGCAGCGGGCCCTGACCCCGCGCCAAGGCATCGCTCAGCGCCGCCTCCCAGCCGAGCCAGGCTGGCAGCATCAGGCGGGTCTGGGTCCAGCCGAAGATCCACGGAATCGCCCGCAGGCTTTCGATGCCACCGGCCCGGCGCTTGGCCGGCCGGCTGCCCAGCGGCAGGCGACCGAGTTCCTGCTCCGGCGTGGACTGGCGGAAGTACTCGACGAAGTCCGGATTCTCCCGCACCACGCCCCGGTAGGTCCTGACCCCGTCGGCGGCCAGCTGGTCCATCAGCTCACGCCAGGCCGGCCGCGGCGGTGGCGGAGGCAGCAAGGTGGCTTCGAGGACCGCGGCCAGGTACAGGTTGAGGTTCTGTTCGGCGATATCCGGCAAGCCGAACTTGAAGCGGATCATCTCGCCCTGCTCGGTGGTGCGGAAGCGCCCGGCCACCGAGCCCGGCGGCTGCGACAGGATCGCCGCGTGGGCCGGACCGCCACCCCGCCCGACAGTACCGCCGCGACCGTGGAACAGCAGCAACTCGACTTCCTGCTCGCGGCAGATCCGCACCAGGGTTTCCTGTGCCCGGTACTGCGCCCAGGCCGCGGCGGTGGTGCCGGCGTCCTTGGCCGAATCGGAGTAGCCGATCATCACCTCCTGCGGACCGTGCAGGCCCGCGCGGTAACCCGGCAGGCCCAGCAGGCGCTGCATCACCGGGCCGGCGTTGTCCAGGTCGGCGAGGGTTTCGAACAGCGGTACCACGCGCATCGGCCGCAGCAGGCCGGCCTCCTTGAGCAGCAACTGCACCGCCAGCACATCCGAAGCGGCGCCGGCCATGGAGATCACGTAGGAGCCCAGCGACGCCGCCGGCGCCGCGGCGATCTCGCGACAGGTGGCAAGCACTTCGGCGGTGTCGGCCTGGGGTTTGAAGTGCGCCGGCAGCAGCGGCCGGCGATTGTTCAGCTCACGCTGGAGGAAGTCGATGCGGGTGTCTTCGTCCCACTCGGCATAGCGGCCGAGACCGAGGTAATCGGTGATTTCGCTGAGCGCGGCGCTGTGCCGGGACGAGTCCTGGCGCACGTCGAGACGAACCAGGAACAGGCCGAACGTCACCGCGCGGCGCAGGCAGTCGAGCAACGGACCATCGGCGATCACCCCCATGCCGCACGCGTGCAGGGACTCGAAACAAAGGTGCAGCGGTTCGAACAGTTCGCGGTTGTCCTGCAGCACCTGCGGACCGGGGGCCTGCGCCGTGGTCAGGGCGGCCTGGGCCCAGGCCCGGGTCTCGCGCAGGCGCTCGCGCAGTGGTTTGAGCACCGCGCGATACGGCTCGGCGCAGTCGCCGACCTTGGCGCGCAAGGCGGGACTGGCCTGCTGCATGGACAACTCGGCGGCGAGGGAATGCACATCGCGCAGGAACAGGTCGGCGGCCATCCAGCGCGCCAGCAGGAGGACTTCGCGGGTCACCGCGGCGGTGACGTTGGGGTTGCCATCGCGGTCGCCGCCCATCCACGACGCGAAGCGGATCGGCGCCGCCTCCAGCGGCAGGCGCAGGCCGGTGGCGGCGTGCAGGGCCTGGTCGGCCTTGCGCATATGGCTGGGGATGGCCTGCCAGAGGGAATGCTCGATCACCGCGAAACCCCACTTGGCTTCGTCCACCGGGGTGGGCCGGGTGCGGCGGATCTCCTCGGTGTGCCAGGCCTCGGCGATCAAGCGTTGCAGGCGCTCGCGGATCTGCTCGCGCTCGGCGGGGGTCAGGTCGCGGTGATCCTGGGCCGCCAGTTGCGCGGCGATGGCATCGTATTTCTGGATCAGCGTGCGCCGCGCCACTTCGGTGGGGTGGGCGGTCAGTACCAGTTCGATATTCAACTTGCCGAGCTGGCGGGCCAGGGCGTCGTCGGTGTGGCCGGCAGCCTTGAGCCGGGCCAGCAGTTCCGGCAGCACCCGCGCCTCGAAAGGCTCCGGCTGATCGGCATCGCGGCGGCGGATCAACTGGTACTGCTCGGCGATATTGGCCAGGTTGAGAAACTGGTTGAAGGCCCGGGCCACCGGCAGCAACTCGTCGTCGGCGAGGTCGGCGAGGGCCGAACTGAGCTGTTCTTCGCCACCGCTGCGATCGGCCTTGGCACTGTGCCTGATCGCCTCGATCTTCTGCAGGAAGGCTTCGCCGTGCTGCTCGCGCACGGTGTCTCCCAACAGCTCGCCCAACAGATGGACATCTTCTCGCAAGCGCACATCGATATCGGTCATCAACCTTCTCCGTACCTGGAAACATTGCCTTCTTGCAGAGTGCCCCAGTACCGGTCGTGCTTTCAAGGCACGGACGCGGACGAACTGGCTACGCTTTAACCAGTTCCAATGGTCTTACGGAGGGCATCATGAAAATTCGCGAACTCGTGCAGTCCTGGGAACAGAACGCCAAAGGACGTCTCAGTCCCACCGGCCACATCCTGCACCTCGATGTCGAAGCCACCGCACGCCTGGCGGCGCTGGCCGAGATGTACCCCAAGCGCAGCCCGGAGGAACTGCTGGGCGAGCTGCTCGGCGCGGCGCTGGAAGAACTGGAAGCCAGCTTTCCCTACATCCAGGGACAACAGGTGATCGCCACCGACGAAGAAGGTGACCCGCTGTATGAAGATGTCGGGCCAACCCCGCGTTTTCTTGCCCTTTCACGCCAGCACCTGCACGCCCTGAACCCGCCCGGAGAAGGCTCGGGCCACTGAAATTTCCGGGGCCGCGAGGCGGCCCCTACCCTCCTTTCACACGAAAAGTTCCCGCCCTTTCGCACTGACCAATCAGTCAGAAAAAGTCGCCATCAAGCGGCAATTTTTCTGAACTTTTGCGAAAACGCCCGACTCCGAGCCATTAGCCACTACGGCAAAAATCCCTCCCGGGCCCTGATCCGGTGAGGCGTGTCGATGGACTGTTACGGACCTCGTCGTTCATCAGGAGTGATCCAATGGAGTTGACCACCATGAAGACCCGCATCGAGAAATCCCCGTTCCAGCTGCGCGGGATCAAACTGGCCGCCCTGGCCCTGGGCAGCAGCCTGGTTCTCGCTGGTTGCGCCGGCAAGCCACCCACCGAGCAGTACGCCGTGACCCAATCGGCAGTGAATGCCGCGGTCAGCGCCGGTGGCACCGAATACGCCGCCGTGGAAATGAAAGCCGCGCAGGACAAGTTCAAGCAGGCCGAAATCGCCATGCACGACAAGCAGTACGACGAGGCGAAGATGCTCGCCGAGCAGGCCGAATGGGACGCCCGCGTCGCCGAGCGCAAGGCCCAGGCCATGAAAGCCCAGAAGGCCGTGCAGGATGCCCGCCAGGGTGTTCAGGACGTGCGCGAGGAAGGCATGCGCGCCGCCGACCCGATGCAGCCGCAGCCATAAGCGCCGCCGACCCGTGCATTCGAAATCGATCAAAGGATGAACATTATGCGTAACCACGTGATGATTCCCGCCCTCCTCGCCCTGAGCATGGGCCTGGTGGCCTGCGCCACCCAACCGAACCCGAACCTGGAATCGGCCCGGAGCAACTTCTCCGCCCTGCAGAGCGATCCGCAGTCGAGCAAGGTCGCCGCTCTGGAGACCAAGGACGCCCAGGACTGGCTGAACAAGGCCGACAAGGCGTACATGGACAAGGAAGACGCGAAGAAGGTCGATCAACTGGCGTACCTGACCAACCAACGTGTCGAAGTGGCCAAGCAGACCATCGCCCTGCGCAGTGCCGAAGCCAACCTGAAAAACGCCGCCGCGCAACGCGCCCAGGCTCGCCTGGATGCCCGCGACGCGCAGATCAGGAAGCTGCAGGAAAGTCTCAATGCCAAGCAGACCGAACGTGGCACCCTGGTGACCTTCGGTGACGTGCTGTTCGACTTCAACAAGGCCGAGCTCAAAGCCAGCGCCTACCCGAACGTCACCAGGCTGGCGCAGTTCCTCCAGGAAAACCCTGACCGCAAGGTGATCGTCGAGGGCTACACCGACAGCGTCGGCAGTGCCAACTACAACCAGACCCTGTCCGAGCGCCGCGCCAACTCGGTACGCATGGCGCTGGTACGGGCCGGCGTCGACCCGACCCGCATCGTCTCCCAGGGCTACGGCAAGGAGTACCCGGTGGCCGACAACAGCAGCAACTCGGGCCGCGCGCAGAACCGTCGGGTGGAAGTGACCATTTCCAACGACAACCAGCCGGTGGCGCCGCGCAGCGTGAGCAGCCTGCAGTAACGGTTGCCAACTGGAATGAAAAATCCCGCCTCGTCAGGCGGGATTTTTTGCTCTACCCGGTAGGAGCTGGCTTGCCTGCTCCTACGGGGATCGTCGGCCAATGTTCACTTCACCTCCTGCGGCGTCTCCTGCCCCATGCAGCGCACCGCCTGCTTCTTGTTGTCCACCAGCACGCCGGTCAGACCTTTCTGCTGCATGTCGAACAGAACCAGCACGCCATCGATGCACTGGGCCATTTGCGGCGCGGGGTTGATCGACAGCTTGTAGTCCTCCCCCGGCACGCTCTTGAGCATGGTGAACTCCGACAGCAGCAGCGCATCCTCCGGTTTGGCGAAATGCAGGTAGCCGTAGTACCACAGGGCGCAGACCGTACCGACGATGCTGCAGACACCGGTGATGATCAGGGGGATGGCGTTGCGTTCTTCACTCATTGCGACTTCTCGTCAGGATAATTGGGGACTTCGGCCAGGCGGCGCAGGCCGTTGAAATGCTCGGGGTCATCGAGGAAACGCAGCATGACCTGGCGCCAGGTCGGATCGCCGAAGGTCTGCACGTGCCCACCGCGTACCAGTTGCAGCACCCGCGGCGGCGGTGCGGCCTGGTACAGGCGGATGCCGTTGGCCATGGGCACCAGGGCATCATCGATGCTGTGGAAGATCAGTTTCGGCGTGCGCTTCAGCTGCGCGATGGAGTGGATCGCGCTGTCACCATCGGGGACCAGCCACGACAGCGGCACCTGCAATGGCCAGGTCAGCCACGACGTGCTCAGGGCGAAGCGCCCGACCTCGCGATAGCTCGCCGGCACGCCGTCGAATACCAACGCCTTGAAGCGCGCCTGCTGTTCCGGGTGCTGCGCCAGGTAGTGGATCGCCATGGCCCCGCCAAGACTCTGGCCCAGCAGCACCTGCGGCTTGCCCTGCACCTCCGGCGCCTGGTCCAGCCAGGCCAAGGCGGCGCCGATGTCCTGGTAGACCTCGGGCAAGCTCGGCTTGCCCTGGGACAGGCCGTAGCCGCGGTAATCGATCATCAGCACCTGGTAGCCCTGCTCCGGCAACCAGTAGCTGGCGCCGAGATGCCAGGCCAGGTTGCCGCCATTGCCGTGCAGGTGCAGCACCGTGCCCTTCACCTCGACGCCTGCGCTGGCCGGCAGCCACCAGCCATGCAGACGGGTGCCGTCGGCGGCGGTCAGGGTCACGTCGCGCCAGGCGATCCTGGCCTTCTCGGGGGTGAACGGCTGTCCCGGCTCGGGATAGAACAACAGCGAACTGCAACCGGACATCCCCAGCAACGCCAGGCACAGGAAAAGAATCCCGCGCCAGCGTTCAGAGAATGTTCGAGTAGTCGGCTTCAATCCGGTCCAGGCTCAGGTGGTTGAGGAAGTTGGAGAAACACATCCACGCCGACAGGGCGTTGAGGTCACGGAACTGCTCCGGCAGGTACTTGGGCGGCGCCACCAGCCCTTCGTCCACCAGCTGGCGCAGGGTGCGCATGTCCTCCAGGGTGGTCTTGCCGCAGAACAACAGCGGGATCTGTTCGAGCTTGCCCTTGCGCACGGCCAACTGAATGTAGTTGTAAACCATGATGAAGCCCTTGAGGTAGGACAAGTCTTTGGTGAACGGCATGCCATCGGGCACCGAGCCCCGGAACACCCGGCTGGCATTGGAATAGCTTTCCGCCATCTCGAAGCCCTGGGCGCGGAAGAACTCGAAGACCTGAAGGAAGTCGGCGCCCTCCTCGACCATGTGGATGGCGCGGGTACGGTTGGTCAGCTTGCGCAGGCGGCTCGGGTAGGAGGCGAAGGCGATCACCTCCATGAGAATCGCCAGGCCTTCCTGGGTCACCGTCGACGAGGGCGGGCCCTTGGCGAGGAAGGTGCAGATCGGCTGATTGAGGCCATTGAGGGTGGTGCCGACATGCACCAGGCCCTCGTGGACCTCCAGGGCGCGCACGTCACGGCTGTTGAACATCGCGTCGGCGCGAATCTTGATGTAGTCGGCGCCCGCCGCGGCATCGGCGACGATACCGTCGGACTCGAACACGCGGATGGTTTCCTCGGCCTCGCCGAACACCTTGTTCAGGCGCTGCTGGAGGATTTCCACGGCCTGCTTGGCGCTGAGGCTTTTCGGCTCGTCCTTGAGGTCGCCGCGACCGTCGATGTTGTTCAGGTAGTCCGAGAGCATCAGGCCGAGGTCGGCCAGGGTCGGATCGCCGGCGTGGAAAGCGTCGGAGGCGGCACCGTAGAGTTCCTGGGAAATCAGACCGAAGTCCTCGGTGCCGCGCGCTTCGAGCATGCGCACCACCATGCGGTATTCCTTGCACATGCGCCGCATGATCTGCCCGACCGGGTTGAACTGCCCCAACTGACGGGTGATATCACGCTCGATGTTCTGGAATTCCAGCTTCAACGCGGCGGAATCGAACGACAGTGGCCGGTTCAGGTAATAGGCGCGGTCCACCGCCGGCGGCTCCTTGCCCTTGGCCTTGAGGAAGCCCTGGCGAATGCCGTCGTCCCATTTCACCGCATCAAGCACGCGAATCGGTGTCTGTGCCTGGACAATGCGGTCTGACAGGGCCCGGATCGTCTGCTGGTACTCGTCCACGCTCACTCCTCGTTTCTCTTTATTTGCCGGCCCGCTGGAAGCGCGCCACTTCGACGAACAGGTCGGAGTTGGCCGGATCATCCAGATACGCCAGCACACGCTCGGTCGGGCTGTCGATCAACACCCCGTCGCCATTCTCATCGGGCATTTCAACGGTGCGGCCGCTCAGTTCCTTCTTGTCTAGGGCCTGGGTGACCTGCTCGACATCGAGGTTGTAGACCACCAGCTCGTTGTTATCGATCACTTCGAAACCGCCGATGAGGAAATTGCCGCCGAGTTTCTTCGGCACACCGGCGGAGAGGTACCAGCGGTTGCCATGGTGGGACACGGTAAAGGCGTATTCCTCGCGCGGCTTGCCCTTGGCGCTGGCCACGGCCTTGTAGGCGTTGCCGCCGGTGCGACTGATCCGCAGGGTCAGCGGCTCGCCCCAGGCATCCTTGCTCGACCAACTGCCGAGCAGCGCCTTGGGCGCCGCCTCGTTGGCCGGAATGGGCTCGTTGAAGGTCACCAGGCAGCCGTTCAACAGCAGGAAGGACAGGGCCAACAACACGCGCCAGGGGGTCATCGAAATCTCCTTGAAGGCGCTCGCGGCTTATTCCGCCGCCAGCACCAGATGCAGGTAACGGACAAGAATAGCGAGCATCTGCCCTTCAGCCTGCGGTTTTGCGGCATCGAGCAGCCCCTGATACTCCATCTGCTCGATGATTGCCGTCAATACAATGGCGTCCTGTTGCGGCTGACGCGAGCCCACCACCTGCAGGAGCTGGCAGGTGCCACGCAGGAGAATCTGCTCGTGGGCCCTCACCAGTTCGGCCAGGCGCGGACACAGCAGGGCTTCCTGGCGGAAGGCCTGCTCGGCCATGAGGAAGTCGCGTCGGTTGTGCAACTGGCGCTGGACGTACTCGGCGGTCATCTGCGCCACCTCGTCGGCCAGCCGCGCGCGGGAGGCCGGGCTGCCGTCGCCTTGGGCGACGAGCTGGTGCAGGAGCACCTCGGTGTTCTCCCACAGCTTGGCCATGTAGGCGGCGCTGCGCTCGACGTACTGGGCGAAGGTGTCGCTGAGCAGGTCCTGGATATCGTTGAAGTAGTAGGTGGTGGCGGACAGCGGCACACCCGCCTCCGCCGCGACGGCGCGATGGCGCACGCCACGCACGCCGTCACGCACGACGATGCGCATGGCCGCGTCGAGAATCTGCTGGCGGCGCTGCTCGCTGCCCTGGCGGCTGGCCTTGCGGCCCTGGTACTGGACGCTTTCGGCGACCGCGGTGGCGACGCCGGCGGCGCCTTGTTGAGCCATTGCGGGAGTCACTGGGGTTACCTCGGGTTCGGTGAGCGGGGGCCGCTGTGCGGCCCTTTCGCGGGCAAGCCACGCTCCTACAGAGGAACGCGCGCCCCGTAGGAGCGTGGCTTGCCCGCGAAGGACCGCACATTTTGAAGGACATGAAAAAGCCGCCTCGAAAGGCGGCTTGTTCAGATCACTCAGGCCTGCGGACGCATGTGCGGGAACAGGATCACGTCGCGGATCGACGGCGAGTTGGTCAGCAGCATGACCAGACGGTCGATACCGATGCCTTCACCCGCGGTCGGCGGCATGCCGTATTCCAGGGCGCGAACGAAGTCGGCGTCGAAGTGCATGGCTTCGTCGTCACCGGCGTCCTTCTCGGCCACCTGGGCGAGGAAGCGCTCGGCCTGGTCTTCGGCGTCGTTGAGCTCGGAATAGGCGTTGGCGATCTCGCGGCCACCGATGAACAGCTCGAAGCGGTCGGTGACGTTCGGGTTGCGGTCGTTGCGACGGGCCAGCGGCGAGACTTCGAACGGGTATTCGGTGATGAAGTGCGGCTGCTCCAGCTTGCTCTCCACCAGTTCTTCGAAAATCATCACCTGCAGCTTGCCCAGGCCTTCGTGGCCGAGAACCTTGGCACCGGCCTTCTTGGCGATCTCGCGGGCCTTGTCGACATCCAGCAGATCGGCTTCGGTCAGCTCCGGGTTGTACTTGAGGATCGAGTCGAACACCGACAGGCGCACGAACGGCTCGCCGAAGTGGAACACCTTGTCGCCGTACGGCACGTCGGTGGTGCCCAGGACCAGTTGCGCCAGCTCGCGGAACAGTTCCTCGGTGAGGTCCATGTTGTCGGTGTAGTCGGCGTAGGCCTGGTAGAACTCGAGCATGGTGAATTCAGGGTTGTGCCGGGTCGAGACGCCTTCGTTGCGGAAGTTGCGGTTGATCTCGAAGACCTTCTCGAAGCCACCGACCACCAGGCGCTTCAGATACAGCTCCGGCGCGATACGCAGGAACATCGGCATGTCCAGGGCGTTGTGGTGGGTTTCGAACGGCTTGGCCGCGGCGCCGCCGGGGATGGTCTGCAGCATCGGCGTCTCGACTTCGAGGAAGTCGCGCTTGGCCAGGAAGCTGCGGATGTGCGAGATGACCAGGGAGCGCACGCGGAAGGTTTCGCGGGTTTCCTCGTTGACGATCAGGTCGACGTAGCGCTGACGATAGCGCTGCTCGGTGTCGGTCAGGCCGTGGTGCTTGTCCGGCAGCGGGCGCAGCGACTTGGTCAGCAGGCGCACGCTGGTCATTTCCACGTACAGGTCGCCCTTGCCGGAGCGGGCCAGGGTGCCTTCGGCGGCGATGATGTCGCCGAGGTCCCAGGTCTTCACCGCGGCCAGGGTTTCTTCCGGCAGGGTCTTGCGGTTGACGTAGACCTGGATGCGCCCGGTCATGTCCTGGATGACCATGAACGAACCGCGGTTGAGCATGATGCGACCGGCTACCTTGACCGGGATCGCCGCTGCTTCCAGCTCTTCCTTGGTCTTGTCGACATACTGCTTCTGCAGGTCGTTGCAGTAGCTGTCGCGGCGGAAGTCGTTGGGGAAGGCCTGGCCCTTGGCGCGCTCGGCGGCAAGTTTTTCCTTGCGCAGGGCGATCAGGGCGTTTTCTTCCTGTTGCAGGTCTTGCGATTCGGTCTTGAGGTCGCTCATATCGTCATTCTTTCCATCAGGTATTCGTTGCCCTTTTCGGGCAGGGCACGCGCTCCCCGGCGCAAGGCCGGGGTCCCGCGGCAGTGGTGTGCGGCTTACAGCCCCTGCTTGAGGCTCGCTTCCAGGTACTGGTCGAGGTCGCCGTCCAGGACCTTCTGGCAGTCACTGCGCTCGACGCCGGTACGCAGGTCCTTGATGCGCGAGTCGTCCAGCACGTAGGAACGGATCTGGTGACCCCAACCAATGTCCGACTTGCTGTCTTCCAGCGCCTGGGAGGCGGCATTGCGCTTCTGCATCTCCAGCTCGTACAACTTGGCCCGCAGCATTTTCATGGCGGTGTCCTTGTTGGCGTGCTGGGAGCGTTCGTTCTGGCAGGCCACCACGGTGTTGGTCGGCACGTGGGTGATACGCACCGCCGAGTCGGTGGTGTTGACGTGCTGACCACCGGCACCCGAGGAACGGTAGGTGTCGATGCGCAGGTCGGACGGGTTGATCTCGATCTCGACCTTGTCGTCGATCTCGGGCGAGACGAACACCGCCGAGAACGACGTATGGCGGCGGGCGCCGGAGTCGAACGGGCTCTTGCGCACCAGGCGGTGCACGCCGATCTCGGTGCGCAACCAGCCGAAGGCGTACTCGCCCTTGATGTGCACGGTGGCGCCCTTGATGCCGGCGACCTCGCCTTCGGACAGTTCGATGATGGTCGCGTCGAAACCGCGCTTGTCGGCCCAGCGCAGGTACATGCGCAGCAGGATGTTGGCCCAGTCCTGCGCCTCGGTGCCGCCGGAGCCGGCCTGGATGTCCAGGTAGGCGTTGTTCATGTCCATCTCGCCGCTGAACATGCGGCGGAATTCGAGCTTGGCCAGGTGCTCTTCGAGGTTCTGCAACTCGGTCACGACGTCCTCGACGGTGCCCTCGTCGTTCTCCTCGACGGCCATGTCGAGCAGGTCCTTGCAGTCGGCCAGTCCGCCGGAGAGCTTGTCCAGGGTTTCGACGACCTGCGCCAGCATGGCGCGCTCGCGGCCCAGGCCCTGGGCGTATTCCGGCTTGTTCCAGACGTTCGGGTCTTCGAGCTCGCGGTTGACTTCGATCAGGCGGTCATGCTTGTGATCGTAGTCAAAGATACCCCCGAATGGACTCGGAACGCTCGGTGAGGTCCTTGATGGTATTCAGAATCGGGTTGATTTCCATGGGCGGGCAGCTCTCGTGCGTAATTCGGTGAAAAGCCGGGGAGTATAGCGCAGGCGGGGGGACGCACGACAAGCAGGAAGCTACAAGCGGCATTGGCGTCTTGCATACCCGTAGGAGCTGGCTTGCCTGCGAAAGGAGCGCGTAGCGGTCCCGAATGAATGCGGCAATGAGATCTTCGGGACCGCGTTGCGGTCCTTTCGCAGTGGTTCGTCACACGACAAGCCAGCTCCTACAAGGGCCCGTGGAGCGCAGCAATCAGGCCACGCCGACCCGGTTGCGCCCGTTGTTCTTGGCCTGGTACAGCGCATCGTCCGCCGCCGAGATCAGTTGCCGGCAATGGCTGCCGATGGCCGGGGTGTGGGTGGCCAGGCCGATGCTCACGGTCAGCCAGGAGTCCGGCTGCGGCTTGGTGTGGGCAATGCCCGCGGCCTGCACGGTCTGGCGCAGCTTTTCCGCGACCAGGCGCGCGCCGCCCGGCGAGGTGTTCGGCAGGACCAGGGCGAATTCCTCGCCACCATAACGCGCCGGCAGATCGCTGGGCCGCGCGCAGCAGGCACGGATCGCCTCGGCGACCTGGCGCAGGGCCTCGTCGCCGGCCAGGTGGCCGAAGGTGTCGTTGAACGCCTTGAAGTAGTCGACGTCGATCATCAGCAGCGACAGCTGCGCCTGTTCGCGCATCGCCCGGCGCCATTCCAGCTCCAGGTACTCGTCGAAATGACGGCGGTTGGACAGCCCGGTGAGGCCGTCGGAGTTCATCAGCCGCTGCAGCACCAGGTTGGTATCGAGCAACTGCTGCTGGCTGACGCGCAGGGCCCGGTAGGCCTCGTCGCGCTGCAGCAGGGTCATATAGGAGCGCGAGTGATAGCGGATGCGCGCCACCAGCTCGATGTTGTCCGGCAGCTTGACCAGGTAGTCGTTGGCCCCGGCGGCGAAGGCCGCGCTCTTGACCAGCGGGTCCTCCTTGGTCGACAGGACGATGATCGGGATGTCCTGGGTCGCCGGGTTGGCGCGGTACTCGCGGACCAGGGTCAGGCCGTCTAGGCCCGGCATGATCAGGTCCTGCAGGATCACCGTCGGCTTGATCCGGACGGCCTGGGCCACCGCCTCGTGCGGATCGGCACAGAAGTGGAAGTCGATGTTGTCTTCCTGGGCCAGGCCGCGGCGCACGGCTTCGCCGATCATCGCCTGGTCGTCGACCAGCAGGACCATCGCCGAATTCTCGTCAGCAGTTGAAAAGCCGTCGATCGGTAGATCATTCATGCGCTGTCACCTGGGCACTGCCGGCTGGCCGGCGTGGCTGAATACATATCGTCATTTCGGGAAAAATTCCATTAGTCGTGGGGCGATCCGCTCCAGCGGACGCACTTCCACGGCTGCATCAATGGCGACGGCCGCCTTGGGCATGCCGTACACCGCGCTGCTTTGCTGGTCCTGGGCAATGGTCAGGAAGCCCTGCTCGCGCATGAGCTTGAGCCCCTGCGCGCCATCGCGGCCCATGCCGGTGAGCAGCACGCCCACCGCATCGCCACGCCAGAACCGCGCCACACTCTCGAAGAACACGTCGATCGAGGGGCGATAGATTTCGTTCACCGGCTCCGCCGTATAGGCCAGGGTGCAGTCCTTGAGCAGGCGGATGTGGTGGTTGGTGCCGGCCAGCAGGACCTGACCTGGTTGCGGTGGCTCGCCCTCGCGGGCCAGGCGCACCGACTGGCCGGAGGTGCTGCTGAGCCATTCGGCCATGCCCGCGGCGAACACCTGGTCGACGTGCTGGACCAGCACGATGGACGCCGGAAACGCCTTGGGCAACCCCTTGAGCAGGACTTCCAGGGCCGCCGGCCCGCCCGCCGACGAACCGATCGCGACCAGGCCCTGGCGCTGCGCGGCCTGGCGCAACGGCGCCGAGACCGGACGCACGCTGCTGGCACGTTGCTGACCGATCAGCCAGGAGATGTTGAGGATCTTGCGCAGCAACGGCGCCGCCGCCTCCTTCGGGTCGCCGCCGCCGAGCACCGGGGTGTCGACCACATCGAGGGCGCCATGGCCCATGGCCTCGAACACCCGGTGCACGTTCTGCCGGCGATCGACGGTGACGATGACGATAGCGCAGGGCGACTCGGCCATGATCCGCTTCGTCGCCTCGACCCCGTCCATCTGCGGCATGATCAGGTCCATCAGCAGCAGGTCGGGGGGCTGCTCGGCGCAGCGGCGCACCGCCTCGGCACCGTCGCTGGCGACCCAGATCACCTCGTGCGCCGGCTCGAAGGCCAGCGCCCGGCGCAGGGCCTCGACGGCCAGCGGCATGTCGTTGACGATAGCGATCTTCATCCCTGCGCTCCCCCGATCAATTCGACCACGGCATCCAGCAAGGCATCGTCATGGAAGCTGGCCTTGGCCAGATAATAGTCGGCGCCAGCGTCCAGCCCGCGCCGCCGATCTTCCTCGCGATCCTTGTACGACACCACCATCACCGGCAGCGATTGCAGACGGCTGTCGCGGCGCAGCAGCGTGACCAGCTCGATACCGTCCATGCGCGGCATGTCGATGTCGGTGATCAGCAGGTCGAAATCCTCGCTGCGCAAGGCGTTCCAGCCGTCCATGCCATCCACCGCCACCGCCACCTCGTAGCCGCGGTTGCTCAGCAGCTTGCGTTGCAGCTCGCGCACGGTGAGCGAGTCGTCCACCACCAGCACACGCTTGCGCGCCACTTCGCGGGCCGCGCCGCGGCGCTCGATACGCTCCAGGCGCCCGGTGCTGAGGAGCTTTTCCACCGAACGCAGCAGGTCCTCGACGTCGACGATCAACACCACCGAGCCGTCGTCCAGCAGGGCACCGGCGGAGATGTCCTGGATCTTGCCCAGGCGCGCGTCCAGCGGCATCACCACCAGCACCCGCTCGCCGATCAGGCGGTCCACGGCCACGCCGTAGAGGGTGTCACGCTCGCGGATCACCACAACCTTGATGCTCTGCTCGCTGTTCTGGCTGACCGGACGGTTGAGCAACTGACTGGCCGAGACCAGGCCGATATGCCGCGCCTCGTGCCAGAACTGCTGGCGCCCCTCGATCTGCACGATGGCTTCGGGCGGCAGCTCCAGCGTGCGTTCGATATGGGCCAGGGGGAAGGCATAGGCTTCGCCGCTGACTTCCACCACCAGGCTGCGCACTACCGACAGGGTCAGTGGCACTTCCAGGTGGAAGCGGCTGCCCTGGCCGTCGCTCTGGGTCATCTCGATCTGTCCGCGCAACTGGCGGACCATATGCTGCACCGCGTCCAGGCCGACGCCGCGACCGGACACCTCGGTGACCTTGTCGCGCAGGCTGAAGCCGGGCAGGAAGAGGAAGGTCAGCAGTTCCGCCTCGCTCATCTGCGCCACGGTCTCGGCGGGCGACAGGTTGCGCTCGACGATGCTGCGACGCAGGCGTTCGAGATCGACCCCGCCACCGTCGTCGCTGAGTTCGAGAATCAGCAGTCCGGCCTGATGCGAGGCACGCAGGCGAATGCTGCCCTCGCTCGGCTTGCCCGCCAGCAGGCGCCGCTCGGGCATTTCGATGCCGTGGTCGACAGCGTTGCGCAGCAAGTGGGTCAGCGGCGCTTCGAGCTTTTCCAGGACATCGCGATCGACCTGGGTCTTGTCGCCCTCGATCTCCAGGCGCACCTGCTTGCCCAGGGAGCGGCCGAGATCGCGGACCATACGGCTCTGCCCGGTGAGGACATCGGCGAACGGGCGCATGCGGCAGGCCAGCGCGGTGTCGTAGAGCAATTGCGCGCGCTGCCCGGCCTGCCAGCCCAATTCGTCGAAATCGGTCACCTGCTGCATCAGCATCTGCTGCGCCTCGCCCAGCAATTGCTGGGTCAGGGCCAGGGCTTCACGGACCTCATCGCCCTGCTCTCCCGCCTCGATCTGCGCCTTGAGCCCGTCAAGGGCGCGCATGCTCTGCCCATGCACCCGCTTGAGACGCTGCAGCGTGGCGAGAAACGGCTTGAACCGCTGGGTTTCCACCAACGCCTTGCTGGACAGGTCGAGCAGGCTGTTGAGGCGTTCGGCGGTGACCCGCAGCACACGCTCGCCGCCTTCGGCGCTCTTGCCCTTGCGTGGCGGGCGCGGCTCGGGTTCCGGCTCGGCTTCGGCCTCGACGTCAGGCTCGGGAACCACGGGCGCGGGCAGCGGCTCGGGCTCGACCAGCGGCGCCACGCTCGGCGCGACCAGGGGCGCCGGTGCAACCACCGCACCGGGCTGCAACAGACTGGCCACCTGCACCAGGAACGCCTGCACCGCCGCGTCGACGGCGGCATCCCCCGGCGTGGCGATGCGCATCAGCAGGTCGGTGCCCTGGAGCAAGGCATCGATATGTTCCGGACGCAGGCGCAGGCGCCCTTCCTGCGCTTCGACCAGGCAATCCTCCATGACATGGGCGACGCTGACCCCGGCATCGATGCCGACGATCCGCGCCGCGCCCTTGAGCGAGTGCGCGGCGCGCATGCAGGCTTCGAGCTGGTCGGCCTGGGTCGGATTGCGCTCCAGTGCCAGCAGCCCGGCGCTGAGCACCTGGGTCTGGGCCTCGGCCTCCAGGCTGAACAGCTCCAGCAGCGAGGCATCGCGCATTTGCTCTGGGGTCATGAAAGGCTCCGGTCGACTGCGGACAACACCTGGTCTTCATCGAGAATTCGCACGCTTCGCCCGCGCCACTGCAGGACCTGACGGGTAAAGCGGTTTTCATGGCCGGCCTCGCCGTGCAGGTGCTGGTCGAGGGCGTGGATACCGTCGACTTCGTCCACCGGCAGGACCACCGCGCCACCCTTGGCCGCGAGGATCAGCATGCGCGGCATGACCCGGGCGGAATTGACCGCCGCCGGGGTCAGTTCGAGACCGAGCAGATCGATCAGGGACAGGCACGGCACCAGCGCACCGCGCACATTGGCCACCCCCTGCAGTACCCGCGAACGCTGGTGCGGCAGCGAATGCACCGGCTGCAGCGGTGCGACCTCGGCCAGACAGCGGGTGGCCAGGGCCAGCCATTCCTCGCCGAGGCGGAACAGCAGCAACGACGGCCCGTGCTCGACCTGCTCCTCGGCGGTGTCGCGGACATGCGCGTCCTGGGCCAGGGCATAGCGGTCCAGCAGGCGCGTGGCGGCCGCGGCATATACCGCGCAGTTGCGACAGTGCACGTGCTCGGCGAGCAGCGGGCAGCTCTTGTCGCCATGCACGCCGATACGGTTCCAGCAGTCGTCGATATGCTCGACGTCGCCGGTCAGCATGTTGATGCCATCGATCATCGATCAGCCTCCCGCTCACGGCGCGCGGCGCGCTCCTGCAGGCGCCGGGCGCCCACGGTATCGCCCTGGGAGGCCAGCAACGCCGCCAGGTGCGCCAGCGCCTCGGGGTGCTGCGGTTCGAGGTAGAGCGCCTTGCGGTACTGGCTGATGGCGTCGGCGCTGTCGCCGGCGGTGTCGCTGAGCAGGCCCTGCCAGTAGAACACCTGGGCCGAGGGCTCGAATTGCTTCAGGTAGCGCTGGCACGCGGCGCGGGCCTCGGCGCTGTTGCCGCCGTTGGCGAGCGCGGCGATCTGCGCCAGCAGTTGCGCGGCCTGTTCGTTGCGCTCCGGGAGCACCGCGCGACTCGCCGCTGGCGCGGGTGCGACCAGCGAACGCCGAGGGGGCGGCGCCAGTGCCGCCGGCCGGGGTGGCGGCGCTGCTGGCGCGACCGCCGGGATGGCTACCACGGGCCTGCCCGGAACGGGTTGCGCCGGCACCAGGCGCACGTAGGCGAACGACTGGGCGATGCCCAGCGGGCGCATGCCCATCCGCGCCAGCAGGCTGCCTTCGGCCGGACCGATGAACAGCACGCCATCGGCATGGGTCAGGTTCTTCAGGACCTCGAACACCCGCTGCTGGGTGGCCAGGTCGAAATAGATCAGCAGGTTGCGACAGAACACGAAGTCGTAGCTGCCCTCCCGCGCCAGCAGCGCCGGGTCGAGGACATTGCCGACTTCGAACTGCACCTGCTTCTGGACCCGCTCGCCGAGGCGATGGCCATCCTCGCTCTCGCTGAAATGCCGTTCGCGAAACGCCAGGTCGCTGCCGCGAAACGAATTGCGCCCGTACAGCGCACGCTGGGCGCGGCCGATGGAATTGGGGCTGATGTCCAGCGCATCGACGCGAAAGGCGTGGGGCGGCACACCGGCATCGAGCAGGGCCATGGCAATGGAATAGGGTTCCTCGCCGGTGGAACAGGGCAGGCTGAGGATCCGCAGCGGGCGCACCCCGCCCAGCTCCACCTGGCGCTTGCGCGCCAGCTCCACCAGCGCGGTGAACGACTCCGGGTAGCGGAAGAACCAGGTCTCCGGAACGATCACCGCTTCGATCAGGGCCTGCTGCTCCTGGTGCGACTGCTGCAGATGCAGCCAGTAGTCATCGAGGTCGACGGCGGCCAGGGCCGCGCAACGCTGGCGCAGGGCGCGCTCGACCATCGGCTCGCCGACCGAGGCGACATCCAGGCCGATGCGTTCCTGAAGAAAACGAAAGAAGCGCTGTTCGATGCTCATACCGACACCTCGAGGGCTCGTCCGTCAGGCGGAAACAGCAAGGCGCGGACCGCGTCGCTGAGCAGGTCCTGCACCCCGATCCACTGCAGCAGCCCCTGGGCGTCCTCGCGGACCGGGCCGAGATACGGCGCCTCGCGGTTGTCGACACCGTAGGGCCGGAACTCCGCGGGATCGCAGCGCAGGGTATCGCTGGCCTGTTCGAGAATCAGCCCGAGCAACAGCTCCGGACGCGACGGATCGACCCGGTAATGCACCAGCACCAGGCGTGTGCTGGTGCGCTGCGGCGCGGGCAGGCCGAAGCTGAGGGCGCTGACGTCGATCACCGGCACCAGCGCGCCACGGTGGGCCAGCACCCCGGCGACGTAGTCCGGGGCCTGGGCGATGGGCTTGAGCGGCAGGCGCGGCAGCACCTCGGCAATTTCCCGGGTATCCAGGGCAAAGCGCTCGCCGCCGACGCGGAACACCAAGAACAGGCGCCCCTGGCTGGCCACGTCCTGGTTGTGGCGGGGCTTGAGATCGTTCATCGCCACGTCAGACTTTGAACCGCGACACACCGCCGCGCAGACCGACCGCGACCTGGCTCAACTCGTCGATGGCGAAACTGGCCTGGCGCAACGACTCCACGGTCTGGCTGCTGGCGTCGCTGAGCTGAGCCAGGGCGTGATTGATCTGCTCGGCGCCGGTGGCCTGGGCCTGCATGCCCTCGTTGACCATCAGCACCCGCGGCGCCAGGGCCTGGACCTGATGGATGATCTGGCTCAGTTGCTCGCCGACCTGCTGCACCTCGAACATGCCGCGACGCACTTCTTCGGAGAACTTGTCCATGCCCATCACCCCGGCGGACACCGCCGACTGGATCTCGCGGACCATCTGCTCGATATCGTAGGTCGCCACCGCGGTCTGGTCGGCGAGGCGGCGCACCTCGGTGGCCACCACGGCGAAGCCGCGACCGTATTCCCCGGCCTTCTCCGCCTCGATGGCGGCGTTGAGGGACAGCAGGTTGGTCTGGTCGGCGACCTTGACGATGGTCACCACCACCTGGTTGATGTTGCCGGCCTTCTCGTTGAGGATTGCCAGCTTGTTGTTGACCAGGTCGGCGGCGCCCATCACCTGGTGCATGGTTTCTTCCATCCGCGCCAGGCCCTGCTGGCCGGAACCGGCGAGCACCGAGGCCTGGTCGGCGGCGGACGTCACTTCGGTCATGGTCCGCACCAGGTCGCGCGAGGTGGCGGCGATTTCCCGCGAGGTCGCGCCGATCTCGGTGGTGGTCGCGGCGGTCTCGGTGGCGGTGGCCTGTTGCTGCTTGGAGGTGGCGGCGATCTCGGTCACCGAGGTGGTGACCTGTACCGACGAGCGCTGGGCCTGGGACACCAGGCCGGTGAGCTCGCTGACCATCTCGTTGAAACCGGTCTCCACCGCGCCGAACTCGTCGTTGCGCGCCAGGTCCATGCGCACGCTGAGGTCGCCGCCGCGCAGGACTTCGAGGGCCCGCACGATACGTTGCATCGGCTCGGTGATGACACGCATCAGCAACAAGCCGCAGATGGCCGCGGCGATGATCGCCAGGGCCAGGGAAATGCCCATGCTCAGTTTGGCCGTGGCCACGGCGGCGACGATTTCGTCGGTGGCGTGATCGGCGTAGCGGCGATTCCAGTCGATCAGACCGTTGAGATGCTTGCGGCCCTCGCTCCAGGCCGGCGCCATCTCGGCCAGCAGCAGGCGCTGGGCCTCGGCGTAGTCCTTCTTGCGATAGGCATTCAGTACCGAGGCGAGGGCCGCCTGGTAGTTCTGCACGAGGCCGTTGAAGGTCTCGAAGTTGGCCATGTCCTCGGCGTCGTTCATGGTCTTGCGGTAGTTGTCCATCTGCTGGCGCAGGCGGTCTTCGTTGGCCTTGTACAGGGTCAGGTCGGCATCGGTGATGTCGCGCTGGTTGCTCAGTCCGAGCAGTTGCTGGGTCTGCACGAAACTGTCGACCCAGGCGCTACGGATCATCGAGCTGTAGTAAACGCCGGGAATGCTGTCGGAACGGACGTCCTGCTCGCTTTCCTCGATGGCCAGCAGACGCGAATACGCGGCGATGACCATCAGCGACATGATGGCGATGATCACGGCGAAACTTGCCAGGATCCGTTGGCGCAATGTCCAGTTCTTCACAATCAGCCCTCAAGCGATGTACGCGGCAGGAAAAATGGGCTGATTATAGCCCACGACCTACACGACTATGGGACTGATCCTACAGGTTTGAATGGGCAAAATGACTACGTAAGTGGCCATCTGCCCATTTTATTGACTCAGGTCGTGCGAACCTGCTTTTCCAGCTCGTTCTTGAGCATCGGGTCGAGGCGCAGTTGCCGCGCCAGTTCGTCGAGGTAGGCGCGTTCCATGAAATGCTCCTCGTCCACCAGCATGACGCTGGCCAGGTACATTTCCGCGGCCATCTCCGCGCTGCCGGCGGCGCGGGCCACATCGCTCGGGTCCAGCGGCTTGTTCAGCTCGGCGTGCAGCCAGCCGCGCAATTCGTGGTCGTTGCCGGACAGCTTGACGAACTCGCCCTCGATCAACTCGCGCTCGCGCTCATCCACATGCCCGTCGGCCTTGGCCGCGGCCACCAGGGCCTTGAGGATCGCCTGGCTGTGCTGCTCCGCCTGGGCCGGCGGCAGCCGGTCGACGGTCTGCGGTTCGCCCCTGGGCGCCGCGGCCTGCTGCGCCTGCCAGTTGCCGTAAGCCTTGTAGGCCAGCACGCCGAGGGCGGCGAGGCCGCCGTAGGTCAGCGCCTTGCCGCCGTACTTGCGGGCCTTCTTGCTGCCCAGCAACAACCCCAGGGCCCCCGCCGCCGCGGCCCCGCCACCGACACCGGAAAGCAGGCCGCCGAGGCCTCCTGTGCTCTTCGAGGCACCACCGCTCTGTTTCTGCAGCAGGTCCTGGCCGGACTTGAGCAGTTGATCGAGTAACCCGCGGGTATTCATTGCACGCCTCCTGAGGTGGAGTTTTCGGATTTGCATCGATGAAAGTTCATTGATGACTGTCTGAAAATCGACCTGATCAATAGGGAAAATACTGATGGATAAGAAGCCGATGCTAGCCGGTGGTTTTATCCGGGCTTGAGGAAATTATATTTCCGCGGATTTCGGGCATTGATCCACGGCCTTCCCTTGATCGACCCCGTCCGGAACCGGCCATCTTTCGGTAAGGAAAGTCAGGCACAAAATGTCGCATAAAGCTCGGAACGTTCACCGATCTCCGACTTTCTTGTAGGCAATTTCCCAAGCATACTCCCCGGCCCGCTTATCGGTTGCGTGGCCTGGAAAGGGTGCCTAGTCTGCGTCGGTCGTTGCCAAATCAACGACCGGATTTAGCAGTCCGCCGTTTTCGAAATCTACCAGCAACCATGTTTATGGCGGCTGTGCGCGTGGGCACCTTCTGGTGCGCCGGGTATTGGGTTTCGGAGCTCGGTCTGCTAACCCGCGTACAGTCGCCACCCTTCGTTTAGCAGCGAATCGTGGTTTTTCGACCCTCAATTTCCGAGACCCGAAACCATGAAAAAGCCAGTCCCCGATCCCCCCATCCTCTGCGTCGGTCCCGGCCTGTCCCATGAAGACGCGCTCCGCCGTGCCGAGGACCATCTGAAGAAGGCCATCGCCCTCACCTCCTATCTGCCCGCTCACACCAGCGTGAAGCATCAGCGAATGCTCAGTGATGCGCTGCTGGACATGCGGATCTGCAAGGCGTTGCTGACGGTGGCGTTGTCGCGCTCGACGGTGAGCGTGCCGGTCTGACGTGATGCCATCGCCGCTCAGCGGCGCTCTCTGATGACCCCGGTCGCCTGCCGATACTGCGTCGGGGTAAACCCGGTCAGCACCCTGAACTGCCGGGTGAACGCGCTGTGATCGGTATACCCGCACTGCAGCGCCACCTCGGTGATCGGCAGGTCGGTGTGCAGCAGGCGATGGGCGTGCTCCAGGCGTACCTTGTGGATCAGTTGCCGCGGCGTCAGGTGGAATACCCGCTTGCAGTAGCGCTCCAGCTGCGCCACGGAAATGCCAGCGATCTTCGTCAGCTCGCCCAGGGTCACCGAGCGGTGGAAGTTGCCGCGAATGTATTTGTCCACCGCGGCCAGGCGCTGGTAGGCCGGGTGCGTGTCGCTGGCTGACTGCAGGTCCACGGAGATCCCGGCCAGGCCGATGATGTCGCCATCGCGGTTGTACAGCGCCCGCTTGTGGGTCAGGCACCAGCCCGGCTCGCGGGTGCCGTACAGGTGCAGTTCCAGCTGGTCTTCCAGTACCCGTCCTTCTTCCAGCACGCGCCGGTCCTGCTCGGTATAGCCGGGGCCGAGCTGCGAGGGAAACACCTCGGCGCTGGTCTTGCCGAGCATCTGTTTCATGTGCTTCAGCCCGCAACGCTGGACCAGCGCCAGGTTGGCCAGCAGGTAGCGCGCCTGCAGGTCCTTGATGAACACCGTGGCATTGGGAATGGCATCGAACAACGGCAGCAGGAAGGCCAGGCCGGACAACAGCTCTTCGATGCTCCGCGGACGCTGCTCGGGGTTGCCCTGGCAGAGGATGGCAAAGGCGCTGGGGTTCATGTGCGTCACTCCCGTTGTTGACCGACTGGTAAAAACTCGCAGCGAAGCGGCAAGCGCGGGGCAGCTTGCCGCAGCCCGGACGCGCTGTCGAGCCTTGCTGCATGCCTTATGGAGCGTGGCTTGCAAGGCTTCAGAAAATTTCCGAAGAGTCATAGGGAAATTTCCTAACTGTGCTGATTTCGTCATCTTCCTTGAAGAAAACCATCAAGCGCCGACGCGCCGATGAGTCCACTGTATTGCCCATCGACCGGGTCGTCGGAAATTTCGGCTACGGGTCGGCGAAAGTGCGTGAAGGGTCGCCAGAAGTGTGTCCGGCGATCGCAAGACAATGACTCTTGAAGACGGACCTTTATAAAAAACGCGGCTGCCCACAGCCGTACTCACGGCCTGCAGGTGATCCCCGCGACCGTGCCGCAACGACATCCATTCTGCCTATCCAATAACCCACAAGAAGGCGACGCCCATGTCAGGCAAAGGCAAGTTCAAGAAACAACTTTCACTGATAGACCTCACCTTTATCGGACTGGGAGCCATCTTCGGTTCGGGCTGGCTGTTCGCCGCCAGTCATGTGTCCGCCATCGCCGGTCCCGCCGGGATCTTCTCCTGGCTGCTCGGCGGTTTCGCCGTGCTGCTGCTGGGCATCGTCTACTGTGAGCTGGGTGCGGCCTTGCCCCGGGCCGGTGGCGTGGTGCGTTACCCGGTGTATTCCCACGGTCCGCTGCTCGGCTACCTGATGGGCTTCATCACCCTGATCGCCTTCTCCAGCCTGGTGGCCATCGAAGTGGTCGCCGCCCGGCAGTACGCCGCGGCCTGGTTTCCCGAACTGACCAAGGCCGGCTCCAGCGATCCGACCGTCCTCGGCTGGCTGGTGCAGTTCGGCCTGCTGTGCCTGTTCTTCGCCCTGAACTACAACAGCGTGAAGACCTTCGCCAAGTCCAACAACCTGGTCAGCGTGTTCAAGTTCATCGTCCCGCTGCTGGTGATCGGCGTGCTGTTCACCTTCTTCAAGCCGGAGAACTTCACCTCCCACGGCTTCGCCCCGTTCGGCCTGTCCGGCATTGAAATGGCGGTTTCGGCCGGGGGCATCATCTTCGCCTACCTGGGCCTGACGCCGATCATCTCGGTGGCCTCGGAAGTGAAGAACCCGCAACGCACCATCCCCATCGCGCTGATCCTTTCGGTGCTGCTGTCCACCGCGATCTACGCGCTGCTGCAGATCGCCTTCCTCGGCGGCGTGCCCACCGAGATGCTGGCCAACGGCTGGGCCGGGGTGACCAAGGAACTGGCGCTGCCGTACCGCGATATCGCCATCGCCCTCGGGGTTGGCTGGCTGGCCTGGCTGGTGGTGGCCGACGCGGTCATCTCGCCGAGCGGCTGCGGCAACATCTACATGAACGCCACCCCGCGCGTGGTCTACGGCTGGGCCCGCACCGGGACATTCTTCAGTGTCTTCACCCGTATCGACGAGAAGTCCGGTATCCCGCGTCCGGCGCTGTGGCTGACCTTCGGTCTGTCGGTGTTCTGGACCCTGCCGTTCCCGTCCTGGGAAGCGCTGATCAACGTGGTGTCCGCGGCGCTGATCCTCAGCTACGCCGTGGCCCCGGTAACCGTCGCCGCGCTGCGCCGCAATGCCCCTGAGCTGGTGCGTCCGTTCCGCGTTCGGCATATGGGCCTGCTCGGTCCGCTGTCGTTCATCATCGCCGCGCTGATCGTCTACTGGTCCGGCTGGAAGACGGTGTCCTGGCTGCTCAGCCTGCAGATCCTGATGTTCGTCATCTACCTGCTGTGCGGCCGCTTCGTGCCGACCATGCACCTGAGCCTGGCCCAGCAGGTGCGCTCCTCGGCCTGGCTGATCGGTTTCTACGCGGTGACCATCCTCCTGTCCTGGCTGGGCAGCTTCGGCGGCATGGGCGTCATCAGCCATCCGTTCGACACTGTGGTCGTGGCCCTGTGTGCCCTGGGCATCTACTACTGGGGCGCGGCCACCGGCGTACCGGCACACCTGGTGCGCCTGGATGCCGAAGACGCCGAAAGCGAAATCGAGCACGGCGACGTGGCAGCCCCGGCGGGCGCCCGTGCCCAGTTGTCCTGAGACGCGGAGCCAGCACGATGAGCGAACGTATCAACCTCAGCCTGCAGCAGGTCTTCGACCTGGCGCTGCGTGCCCTGACCGCCAACGGCATGGGTGAAGACCATGCCCGGGCGATCGCCGCGGTGATCACCCAGGGCCAGCGCGACGAGTGCCATTCCCACGGCCTGTATCGGGTGCTGGTGTGCGTGCGTTCGCTGCGCTCGGGCAAGGTCGATGCGCTGGCGCGGCCGACCTTGAGCCAGCCGGCGCCGTCGATCGTCAAGGTCGATGCGCACCACGGCTATTCGTTGCTGGCCTTCGAGCAGGGGCTGCCGCTGCTGGTCGAGAAGGCCCGCGAACAGGGCGTCGCCGCCCTGGCGATCCGCAACTGCTTTCACTTCTCGGCGCTGTGGCCGGAAGTCGAGGCCATCGCCAGCCACGGCCTGGTCGGCCTGGCGATGACCCCGAGTCATGCCTGGGTGGCGCCGGAGGGGGGCAGCCGTGGCGTGTTCGGTACCAACCCGCTGGCCTTCGCCTGGCCACGGGCGGGACAGGAGCCGTTTGTCTTCGACTTCGCCACCAGCGCCATCGCCCGTGGCGATATCGAACTGCATGCCCGTCAGGGCAAGGCGATTCCGCTGGGCTGGGGCGTGGATGCCGAGGGCACGCCGAGCACCGACGCCCGCGCCGTGCTCGACGGTGCCATGCAGACCTTCGGCGGTCACAAGGGCTCGGCCCTGGCCGCGATGATCGAACTGCTGGCCGGGGCGCTGATCGGCGACCTGACCAGCGCCGATTCCCTGGCCTTCGATGCCGGCGCCGGGGCCACGCCGTGCCATGGCGAACTGCTGCTGGCCTTCGACCCGCAACGCTTCGCCGGCACCGACCTGGTCGCCGGGCAGCAGCGCGCCGAACGGCTGTTCGCCGCGATCACCGACCAGGGCGCGCGCCTGCCCTCGCAACGGCGCTTTGCCGCTCGCCGGCGCGCCGAGGCCGAAGGCGTCTGGGTCGAGCAAGGCCTGCTCAACGATATTCACGGCCTGATGGCCTGACCCATAAAAACAATTCACGAAGGGGACAGCTTCATGAAACAGATCCATGTCATCGATTCACACACCGGCGGCGAACCGACACGCCTGGTGCTCAAGGGCTTCCCGTCCCTGGCCGGGGCCAGCATGGCGGAGAAACGCGACGCCCTGCGCGAGCAGCATGACCCGTGGCGCCGCGCCTGCCTGCTGGAGCCCCGCGGCAACGACGTGCTGGTCGGTGCGCTTTACTGCGAGCCGGTTTCGGCCGATGCCACCTGTGGCGTGATCTTCTTCAACAATGCCGGCTACCTGGGCATGTGCGGCCACGGCACCATCGGCCTGGTCAACTCGCTGCAGCACCTGGGCCTGATCGCGCCGGGCGTGCACCGCATCGACACGCCGGTGGGCCAGGTCAGCGCCACCCTGCACGACGACGGCACGGTGACCGTGGGCAACGTGCCCTCTTACCGCTACCGCCAGCAGGTCGCGGTGGAGGTGCCGGGGTATGGGCGCTTCCTCGGCGATATCGCCTGGGGCGGCAACTGGTTCTTCCTGGTTTCCGAGCATGGCCAGGACCTGCGCCTGGACAACGTCGAGCGGCTCACCGAGCTGACCTGGAAGATGCTCCGCGCCCTGGAAGAGCAGGGCATCACCGGCGAGGGCGGGGCACTGATCGACCATGTCGAGCTGTTCGCCGACGACGCCGAAGCCGACAGCCGCAACTTCGTCATGTGCCCGGGCAAGGCCTACGACCGCTCGCCCTGCGGCACCGGGACCAGCGCCAAGCTGGCCTGCCTGGCCGCCGACGGCAAGCTCGCCGCCGGGGACACCTGGGTCCAGGCCAGCATCACCGGAAGCCGTTTCGACGGCCGCTTCGAATGGGAGGGCGAGCGGATTCGCCCGTTCATTACCGGCAAGGCCTACATGACCGCCGACAGCACTTTGCTGATCGATGAAACCGACCCGTTTGCCTGGGGCATCTGAGTCGCCCCCATCGCTGCGGTTCGGCGCCCCGACAAGCCAGCTCCCACAGCGATCGCATGCACCGCAGCGCCTGTGGGAGCTGGCGTTGCCAGCGATGAGGCCCGCAAGCCCACCCCCTAATTGAAACCAGAAGGAACACCCGCATGACCACCAACATCTTCACCGGCACCATCCCCGCCCTGATGACCCCCTGCACCGCCGAGCGCAAGCCGGACTTCGACGCCCTGGTGCGCAAGGGCAAGGAACTGATCGAGATCGGCATGAGCGCCGTGGTCTACTGCGGCTCCATGGGCGACTGGCCGCTGCTGACTGAAGCCGAGCGCCAGGAAGGCGTGGCGCGCCTGGTCGCCGCCGGCGTGCCGACCATCGTCGGCACCGGCGCGGTCAACAGCCGCGAGGCCGTGTCCCATGCCGCCCATGCCGCCAAGGTCGGTGCCCACGGCCTGATGGTGATCCCTCGCGTGCTGTCCCGCGGTGCCTCGCCAGCGGCGCAGGAAGCCCACTTCGCGGCCATCCTCGAAGCCGCGCCGAACCTGCCGGCGGTGATCTACAACAGTCCGTACTACGGCTTCGCCACCCGCGCCGAGCTGTTCTTCAAGCTGCGCCGCAAGTACTCGAACCTGATCGGCTTCAAGGAGTTCGGCGGCGCCGCCGACATGCGCTACGCCGCCGAACACATCACCTCGCAGGACGATGAGGTGATCCTCATGGCCGGCGTCGATACCCAGGTGGTGCACGGTTTCGTCAACTGCGGCGCCACCGGGGCCATCACCGGTATCGGCAACGCCCTGCCGCGCGAAGTCCTGCTGCTGGTCGAGCTGAGCAAGCGCGCCGCCAAGGGTGACGCCGACGCGCGCAGCCGCGCGCTGGAGCTGTCCGAGGCGCTGAACGTGCTGTCGTCCTTCGACGAAGGCTGCGACCTGGTGCTGTATTACAAGTACCTGATGGTCATCAACGGCGACCTGGAATACACCCTGCACTTCAACGCCAGCGATGTGCTCAGCGATGCCCAGCGCAACTACGCGCAAACCCAGTACGCGCTGTTCCGTGCCTGGTACGCCAACTGGTCGACCCGGCACAACCTGGTCTGACCCCTCGCGGCGCGTTGCGCGTCGCTTCTTTTCTCGCCGAGCGCGCGGCGTGTCGTCGCGCACTCGGCCACGCATTCTTTTCAGGAGGCGCCATGACCCTGACAGGCACCATGCTGATCGGCCAGCAAGCCGTTGCCGGCAGCCGCGAAGCCATCCGGGCGATCGATCCGGCCACCAACCTGACCCTCGAGCCGGCCTGGCTGGGCGGTACCCTCGCTCATGTGGAGCAGGCCTGCGCCCTGGCCTGGGCGGCCTTCGACCGTTACCGGGAAACCTCGCTCGACGCCCGTGCGGCGTTTCTCGAAGCCATCGCCGCGCAGATCGAAGCCCTCGGTGACGAACTGATCGACCGCGCGGTATCCGAAAGCGGCCTGCCGCGGGCGCGCATCCAGGGCGAGCGCGGCCGTACCTGCGGCCAGTTGCGCACCTTCGCCCGTACCGTGCGCGCCGGCGAATGGCTCGATGTGCGCGTCGACAATGCGCTGCCCGAGCGCCAGCCGCTACCCCGCGCCGACCTGCGCCAGCGCCAGGTCGCGCTGGGCCCGGTGGCGGTGTTCGGCGCCAGCAACTTCCCCTTGGCGTTCTCCGTGGCCGGTGGCGATACCGCCTCGGCCCTGGCCGCTGGCTGCCCGGTGGTGGTCAAGGCCCACGGTGCGCACCCCGGCACCAGCGAACTGGTCGGCCAGGCCGTCGCCCGTGCGGTGAAACAGTGCGAGCTGCCGGAGGGGGTGTTCTCGCTGCTCTACGGTTCCGGTCGTGAGGTGGGCATCGCCCTGGTCTGCGACGAGCGGATCAAGGCAGTGGGTTTCACCGGTTCGCGCAGCGGTGGCATCGCCCTGTGCCAGGCGGCCCAGGCGCGTCCCGAACCGATTCCGGTGTACGCCGAAATGAGCTCGATCAACCCGGTGCTGCTCTTCCCCGCGGCCTTGCAGGCCCGTGGCGAGGCGCTGGCGCAGGGCTTCGTCGCCTCGTTGAACCAGGGCGCGGGCCAGTTCTGCACCAACCCCGGCCTGGTCATCGCCCGCCAGGGACCGGACCTCGACCGCTTCATCGCCAGCGCCGCCCAGCACATCTGGCAGAGCCCGGCCCAGACCATGCTCACCCCGGGCATCTACAGCGCCTACCGCAACGGGGTCGAAGACCTCAGCGCCAACCCCAATGCCGATACCGCGGCGGCGGGCCTGGTCGGCGATGGTCCGAACCAGTGCCAGACTCATCTGTTCGTCACCTCGGCGCGCAACTTCCTCGACGACCCGCGCCTGCGCGGCGAGGTCTTCGGCTCCGCCTCGCTGGTGGTGACCTGCGCCGACGAGGCGGAGATCCGCGACGTCGCCGAGCATCTGGAAGGGCAACTGACTGCTACGCTGCACCTGGATGACGCCGACCTGGATGCCGCCCGCGCGCTGTTGCCGGTCCTCGAGCGCAAGGCCGGGCGCCTGCTGGTCAACGCCTGGCCGACCGGTGTGGAAGTCTGCGACGCGATGGTTCACGGCGGACCGTTCCCGGCCACCGCCGATGCCCGCAGCACCTCGGTGGGCACCGCCGCGATCCAGCGATTCCTGCGTCCGGTGTGCTACCAGGACTTTCCCGACAGCCTGCTGCCGGCCGCCCTGCAGCATGGCAATCCCTTGCACCTGCGGCGTCTGCTCGACGGCCAGAGAGAAGCGTGAAGCATGGGCACGACGTTCACTTCCAATGATCTGGATATTGCCGTGGTCGGCGCCGGCATCGTCGGTGTCGCCTGCGCGCTGCAACTGGCGCGGCAGGGCAAGCGGGTGGTGCTGCTGGATCGGCAGGCGCCGGGGATGGGCGCGTCGTTCGGCAACGCCGGGCACCTGGCCACCGAACAGGTATTTCCCATTGCCGACCTGTCGATTCTCAAGCGTCTGCCGGCCATGCTCATGGACCCCATGGGGCCACTGCGCCTGGACTGGAAGTACCTGCCCAGGGCCCTGCCGTGGTTCGTCCGGCTGCTGCTGAACCTGCGCTCGACGCCGTTTCGCCGCAGCGTGGCCGGCCTGCGCGCGCTGAACGAAACCAGCCTGGCGGCGTGGCAACGGCTGCTGGGCTCCATCGGCCAGGACGAATTGCTGCGCGAGGACGGCTCGCTGCTGGTGTTCGAAAAGCCGGAATCGCGGCCGCTCATCGACGCCCTGCAGGCGCGCATGCGCCAGCAGAACGTGGCAGTGGAGCACTGGCCGGCGGAGGCGGTGAAGGCGGCTGCGCCGCAACTCAGCGAGCACCTGCTGGGCGGGCTGTTCTTCCCCGCCACCGGGCACTTTCTCGATCCGCACCAGGCGGTACAGGCGCTGTACGAAGCCGCGCGGGCGATCGGCGTGCGCTTCATCCGGCGTGACGTGCGCGGTGGCCGGGTGACGGCCGATGGTGTTGCGCTGCATACCGATCAGGGCGAGCTGAGCGCGAAACAGGTGCTGATCGCCTGTGGCGCGCATTCGGCTGAGTTGACCCAAGCCCTGACCGGCAAGCGCATACCGCTGGACACCGAACGCGGCTATCACCTGATGCTGCCCAGGGAACATGGACGGCTGCCGTTCGCGGTCACCTCGCTGGAACGCAAGTTCATCATGACGCCGATGGCGGGTGGTTTGCGCCTGGCCGGCACAGTCGAGTTCGCGGGTTTGCGCAGCCCGCCGAACATGGGCCGGGCGTGGCAGCTGCAGCACCTGAGCCAGGGCCTGTTCAAGCGTGAACTGGATGTCGGCGATGCCACGCCATGGATGGGCTTCAGGCCGTCGTTGCCGGATTCGCTACCGGTGATCGACCGGGTAGGCGACGGCAAAGTGCTGCTGGCCTTCGGGCATCAGCACCTGGGACTGACCCAGGCGGCAGTGACGGCAGAGATGGTGGCAGGACTGGTCGGTGCCGAAGTGGCTGGGCTGCCGGGGTACGAGCGGTATCGGTTGGGACGGTTCTGACACACCGGAAACACCTCCCACACCGACCTTGCTGCACCTGCGTCAGTGCTCCGAGTCCATCAGCACCTCCTCCCCCAGTGCCCCGTTCACCGGCAGCGGCTGATTGGTCGAGTTGCTCGCCCGCATCACCCGGATCGGCCGCGCGCCGGCATCGCGGGCCGAGGTGATGTCGTTGTCGGAATCCCCGTAGTACACCCGCAAACCCCGGTCACGGATAAACCGGGTCTTGTCCGGCCCCGAGCTGAACACCACCGGCTGCATGTCCTCGATGGCGAAGGTCTGCCGCAGGATCCCGGTCAGTTGCTCACCCTCGGTCCGCGGTCGCGCGGTGATGAAATACAGGGTGTCCCCGCGTCGCTGATGCGCGGCGATCAAGGCCCGCGCCACATCCTTGGGAATCGAGTAGCGGTCGCAGCCGCCATTAGCTCGCGCCCAGAACGCCATGTTCTGCAGGTACTGGTTGCTGCCCGGCGAATACGTCTGCTGCCCTTCGTAGAAACACGGGCTGGAGTACAGCACGGTGTCATCGACATCGAAGCCGACCGCCATCGGCGCCGTGTTGCCCAGGCTGGCGAACAACTGCTCGAGGGTGATCCAGCGTACCTCGCGCTGCTCCGCCGGCGCGGAACAGCCCAGCAGCGAAACGGCCAGCACGACGGCCAGGGTGGTGGGGAAAATTCGCACGAAAACCTCATGGGTCGAAGAAAGCACAAGTCCTGACAGCACTGTCAGCATTCACGGAGCGAACCTTAATACCTGACAGCAGTGTCAGTTATATTTCAAACCTCGTCCCGCCTGCTCGAACCGCGACCAAATGCTGGAAACTCGTTCTCAAATGCTGATTTTGCGAGCAACTTCCCGGTTTAAACTCGCCAATAGCCCCATTTCATCCGCTAAATCCGCTCGTCCGGAGCGCTCACGACCTGGCATTTCGCCACTTAATCAAATTGTAACTTCTTGCCCATAGGGTGTTCCTGACACAAGTGACAGCTTTCGAATTTGCGTGACGGGGCTCTCACATTCACATCCGAGTCGTCCTGCCAGCGAGGCTCGACCGACGAAGAAGCTGGAGAGCCAAAGCCATGCGCAGTTGGGAAGAACCGAAAAAGAAACGCCTGCACATCGAGATCATTCCGATGATCGACGTGATGATGTTCCTGCTGGTGTTTTTCGTGCTGATCAGCCTGAACGTGATTCCGGCCCTGGGCATCAAGACCCAGTTGCCCGGCGCCGCCCATGCCCAGCAGTTGAAGCCGCAGAACAAGGCAGTCATCACCCTCGGCGTGAACGACCGCCTGCAACTGGACGGCCAGGACCTGCGCGAAGACGCACTGGTCCGCCAATTGAAGTCGCTGGAGAACAGCAGCGAGAAGCTGGTGATCATCCTCAACAGCGATCAGGTCGTCGAAGTGGGTCGGCTCGTGGCAGTGATGGACCTGCTCAAGAGCAACGGCTTTTCTTCCGTCTCCATCGCCACGCGAAAGCTGTAAGTCATGTCGGCCCTGTTCAAATCGCGAAAAGTCCTCGCGTGCCTGCCGGCGATCTGCCTGTTGATGGTGGCCGTGCAGAGCGCCTTGAAGGCGGAGCTGAAGATCACCCCGAAATACGACGAAAGCACCGTGGAGGTGGCACTGATCGATCCGGCCGAGTTGCAGCCGGAACCACCGCCACCTCCGCCGCCAGCGGAACCCGAGCCTGAGCCCGAGCCACTGCCGGAGCCCGACCCGGAACCGCTAGTGGAGATACCGGAGCCGCCGCCCAAGCCCAAGCCCAAGCCGCCTGAGCCCAGGCCGCAGCCAGCGAAGCCGAAACCGCAAGTCGCAGCAAAGCCGGCGCCCACCCCCGCGCCGCCCCAGCCGGTCACCCCACCGGCACCGAGCAAACCGGCCCCGACGCCGGTGGTCGCCAGGCCCGCCCCGCCACCACCCCCGGCGGCTCCCGCGGTCAACGTGGCGGCACTGGAAAACAGCTATATCGCTGCCCTGCACGGGGAGCTGGAGAAGTACAAGCAATACCCGCGCGGCCGCGAGGCCTCGCTGCAACGCCCGGAAGGCAACGTCGTGGTCTGGCTGCTGATCGACCGGGGAGGAAAAGTGCTCGACTCAGGGATCGAGAAAAAGGCAGCGAACATGCTGCTGAACAAGGCGGCGCAAACCAGTCTGCGCCGGATCGAGCAAGTAAGGCCCTTTCCCGACGCGGTTTTCGAGGGCAGGGATAAGTACCGTTTTATCGCGACGCTTGTTTACAACATAGAAAACTAGTTTCCAAGGAACGCTGCCCGCCGACGCCCCACCCCTGGCGTCGCGCGGGCGGCTGCCCGCGGAAACCCGAAACCTGTCTTCGACACAAACCACATTCAGATATGGGAGGGAAGCTCGGTGAAACTCGATCGGCTGTTCGTCATGATGTTGGCTGTAGGTTGCGGCAGTTGGACTGCCTCGGCCCTGGCGCAGGATTCCGTGGATGTCGGTCAGGTGAACGTGACCGGCCAGACCGTCGGCAATGGCCAGATGATCCAGGAAGAAGCGGCCAAGGCACGCTCCACCGTGACCAGGGAAGCCCTGGAAAAGATGTCGCCGACCGGCAACGGCATCGACAAGTTGAAATACACCCCCGGCATCAACGTCTCCAGTGACGACAGCAGCGGCCTCTCCGGCTTCAACTTCACCATGCGCGGCATGAACTCCGACCAGATCGGCATGACCATGGACGGCGTGCCGATCAACGATTCGGGCAACTACGCCGTGTACCCGAACCTGCTGGGCGACCCGGAAAACCTCCAGGAAGTCTTCCTCACCCAGGGCTCTTCCGAACTGGACGCACCGCATATCGGTTCCAGCGGCGGCAATATCGGCCTGGTGTCGATGGCCCCGACCAAGGACGCCGGAGTGTTCTTCAAGCAGACCGTCGGCAGCAACAACCTGACCAAGACCTTCGTGCGCCTGAACACCGGCGAATACAACGGCCTGAGCAACTACATTTCCGCGTCGAAAACCAACAGCGACAAATGGAAAGGCAAAGGCGACCTGGATGCCGAGAAGTTCGAACTCAACAGCCTGTTCAAGTTCGGCGAAGGCAACTCGATCAACGGCATCATCAAGTACCACAAGCAGGAAAACTACAACTACGTCTCCCCGAGCCTGGCGCAGTACAAGTCGGACCACGACTACGACTTCCCCAACGTGCCGACCTACAACCCGACCACCGGCAAGCTCACCACCGCCAGCTACAAGACCAGCGTCAACCCGTTCGAAACCGTGACCGCCTCGCTGACCAGCCGCTGGCAGCTACGCGATGACCTGCAACTGACCGTCGCCCCTTACTACTACTGGGCCAACGGCGGCAGCTACCGCGCCTTCGGCTCGCCGGCCATCCTCAACCGCACCACCAGCAGCTCCGGCAACTACGACTTCAGCAACCTGAAGACCAACGCCCAGTACAACGCCGACCGCGATCCGGTCAGCGGCCGCTACTACCGTCCCTCCTGGACCGAGACCTGGCGTCCGGGGATCAACACCAAGCTGAGCTGGGCGTTCAACGACGAGCACACCATCGATGTCGGCTACTGGTACGAGCGCGCCCGCCAGCGCCAGACCCAGCCGTTCATCCCGCTCAAGGCCGATGGCAGCCCGACGGACATCTGGGGCGACTATGAAAGCGGCAACCAGGTCCGCGACGCCAAGGGCAATGTCGTGCAAGGCCGCAACTACTTCACCGTCACCCCGGTGCACAAGCTGTTCCTCCAGGACACCTGGAGCGCAACACCCGACCTGACCCTGACCGCCGGCATCGCCTACGAGCACTCCAAGCGTGACGGCGACATGAAGGCCAGCCTGAACGACAAACCGGAGAAGCGCGACAAGACCTACCACCAGTTCCTCCCGAGCTTCAGCGCGCGCTACCAGGTCAACGAGGAACACCAGGCGTTCTACAACATCACCCGGAACATGCGCACGCCGCCGAACTACGTGCTCTACAACACCGCGGACTCGATCAGCCTCAAGCCCGAACTGAGCTGGAACCAGGAACTCGGCTGGCGCTACGCGACCGACGACATGGCGCTGTCGGCCACCCTGTTCTACCTCAAGTTCAAGGATCGCCAGGTATCGAGCCGCGACGAGGTGACCGGCGAATACGAGATGCTCAACGTCGGCAAGGTCGAGAACCGCGGTGTAGAGCTTGAGTTCAGCGGCCTGCTGCCACACAACTTCAACTACTACGCCTCCTACACCTACACCGAGGCCGAACAGCAGAACGACACCCTCTACTACGGCGTGTACGTGCCGACCAAGGGCAAGCAGATCGCTGGTGTGCCGAAGAACCTGTTCAACCTGAGCCTGGGCTACGACGACGGGCGCTTCTACGGCAACGTCATCGGCAAGTTCGTCGACAACCAGTTCGGCGACCTGACCAACAACCAGAGCATCCCGCACTACACCACTGTGGACATGAACGTCGGCTACCGCCTGCCGGTGAACAAGAAGTTCGTCAAGGACGCCACCGTGCGCCTGTCGCTGAACAACGTGTTCAACCGCGAGTACCTCTCCGGCGTGCAGACCACCGTCTTCAACTCGGTGCGCTACAACGGCAACGGCGCGTCCTTCGCCGGCGCGCAGACCCCGTACTACACCATCGGCGAAGAGCAGACCGTCGCGCTCTCCGTGGAAGCCAACTTCTGAAACCCTCCGGGGCCGGCGATCACGCCGGTCCCGGCCATGCCCAGCACCCGAGGTAACCCAGCATGAACATGGACCTGCTCCACGCCATCACCTTCTACATCCTGTACGGCGCCGCCGCCCTGGCCGCCTTCGTGGTGGTGGAACGGGGGATCTTCTTCGCCTACAACCTGCGCAAGGCGCGCGGCCTGGAGGCGGCCCTGCACAGGAAAACCCGCTATTTCGACGAGCTCCCCGCCGAGCTGCGCCAGCGCGACAGCCTGCCCCTGGAACTGCTGCGCCAGCTATTCGAAGGCCGCGGCCAGGTGCATTCGCACCATGAGCTGGAAGACCTCGGCCAGGCCATCTACATCGCCATGCGCGGCAAGCTGTCCCAGGGTCTGTGGATCCTCGAAGCCGTGGTCGCTGGTGCGCCGCTGCTCGGCTTGCTCGGTACCATCCTCGGCATCATCGATACCTTCAAGGCCCTCGCCGAAGCTGGCGTTTCCGATCCCGGCGAAGTCTCCCGCGGCATCGGCACCGCGCTGTACGCCACGGCCCTGGGTATCGCCATCGCCCTGGTCGGCCTGGTGTTCAACAACCACCTGCAAGACCGCCTGGAACTGATCAACGACCACCTGAAGATGCTCCTGCTGCGCGCCGGCATGGGTACTCCGTTCGCCAGCAAGGCGGTCGCCGCTCCAGCCACCAGCCTGCAACCCGCCTGAGAGGCCGAGAATCGCCATGTCCCGCACCCGTCATGCTGTACGCCCGCTGTCCCTGTTGCTGGCCACGCTGTTGCTGGTCAGCGGCTGCGAGAAAGCCCCGGCACCGGTCGAGGTCACGATCGCGGCCCTCAACGACTTCCACGGCAACCTCCTGGCCAGTCCGCTGCAGTACCCGGGCGCGAGTGGCAGCGTGAAGCTCAAGGCCGGTGGCCTGGCGGCCCTCAGCGGCGCCCTGGCCGAACTGCGCCAGCAAGACCCGCAACTGCTGCTGATCGGCGCCGGCGACATGATCGGCGGCAGTCCACCGATTTCCTCGATGTGGGCCGACGAGCCGAGCCTGAAGGCGCTGCACCTGCTCGGCCTGAAGTTCTCCGTGGTCGGCAACCATGAGCTGGACCAGGGCAAGGGTGAGCTGCTGCGCCAGATCAAGGGCGGCTGCCAGTCCGCGCGTGCCGACCAGGCCTGCCAGTTCGACAAGGACTACAAGGGCGCCGGCTTCCCCTATATTTCCGCCAACCTCATGGACAAGCACAGCGGAAAACCGCTGTTCGCCGGCTACCACATCGAGCAGGCCCATGGCGCGAAGATCGCCTTCGTCGGCGCCACCCTGCGCGATCTCGGCGCCTATGTCAGCGCCAGGCACATGGACGGCCTCTACACCCTCGACGAGGCCGAGGCGATCAACGCCCTGCTGCCGGAACTGCGCCGGCAGAAGGTCGACGCGATCGTCGCGGTGATCCACCAGGGTGGCGCCACTCCCGAGCGCTTCGACCAGCAGGACTGCAGCCAACTCAGCGGCGATGTGGTGGAAGTGGCCAGGCGTCTCGACCCGCAGATCAAGGTGGTGGTCACCGCCCATACCCACGAAGGCTACCTGTGTCGCGTCGGCGACAAGCTGGTGACCCAGGGGGCCTCGTTCGGTCGCCTGCTGACCCGGCTGACCCTGACCGTGGATACCGCCAGGCACCAGCTGCTCGACGTCAAGGCGAACAACCTGGTGATCGACGCCCAGCGCTACAGCGCCAGCCCCGAGGTCGCGCCGTTGCTGGCCGAGGTGCAACGCCGCAGCCAGGCGCAACTGGGCAAGCCGGTCGCCCGCCTGGCGGCCCGCGAAGTGCTGCGCGCCACCAACGAGGCCGGCGAGTCGCCGATGGGCGACCTGATCGCCGACTCGCAGCTTGCCGCGACCCGCGCCCTCGGCGCCCAGGTGGCCTTGATGAACCAGGGCGGCATGCGCATGGACATCAGCCTCGACGAAGGCCAGGAGCAGGTGAACTACGGCCAGGTCGCCACGGTGCAGCCGTTCAACAACAGCCTGACCCTGGTCACCCTCAGCGGCGCACAGTTGCATGCCCTGCTGGAGCAGCAATGGCAGGACGGCGGCACGGGTTTCTACCCGCTGCAACCCTCGGCATCACTGAACTACCGCTTCGATGACCGCCGGCCCACAGGCCAGCGCGTGTTGCTCGACAGCCTGACGGTCGATGGCCAGGCGGTACAGCCCGAACAGGACTACCGCATCGTCATGAACGCCTTCCTCGCCGAGGGCGGCGACAACTTCAGCGTGCTCAAGCAAGCCCGCGACCGCCTCGATACCGGCATCAATGATCTCGACGCGATGATCACCTACCTGCAGGCGCGCGATCGTGCCGGTCAGCCAGTCGGTTTCGCCCAGGCCGAGCAACGCATCCGCAAGGTTGCCGCGGAGGTCGCCGGGAATGCGCCCTGAAGACTGGCAGGCCCTGCAGCATCGCCTGCTGCCGCATGCCATCTCCGCCGCCGACAGCGCCTGGTGCCCGTACTCGGAGTTCCCCGTGGGTAGCGCACTGCTGACCGCCGACGGCGCGATCATCCGCGGCTGCAACGTCGAGAACGTGTCCTACGGCCTGAGCAACTGCGCCGAGCGCAGCGCGCTGTTCAACGCCATCAGCCAGGGGCTCGCGCCCGGAAGCTTCAAGGCGCTGCTGGTGTACGCCCGCGGCTTGCCGGTGATCTCCCCGTGCGGCGCGTGTCGCCAGGTGATGATCGAACTGCTGGACCCGGAGTGCCCGGTGATCGGGGTCGGCCATGACGCCACCGCGACCCGGCACTGGACCGTCGGGCAACTGCTGCCCGGCGCCTTCAGCGAGTTCTGACAAAACACGCCGACCGACCACAAAGGTCGGCGGACTTCGACGTGAATCTTCTGGGGAACCATCGATGGGTCTCATCGGTATCGTGGTGCTGTTGATGTTGGCCGTGGCGCTGTCCAGCAACCGCAGGGCCATTCGCTTGCGTACCGTCGGCGCGGCCTTCGCCATGCAGGCCGGGCTGGGTGCTTTCGCCCTCTATGTGCCCTGGGGCCAAAGCACACTGGCCGGGATTTCCGACTCGGTGGGCTCGTTGCAGGGCTACGCCAACCAGGGCATCGACTTCATCTTCGGCGGCCTGAGCAGCGCCAGGATGCAGGAAGTGTTCGGCAACGGCGGCTTCGTCTTCGCCATTCGCGTGTTGCCGCTGATCGTGTTCTTCAGCAGCTTCATCGCCGTGCTCTATTACCTGGGGATCATGCACCTGGTCATTCGCGTGATCGGCGGCGGCCTGCAGCGGGTGCTGGGCACCAGCCGCACCGAAGCGATGGCGGCCACGGCGAACATCTTCGTCGGCCAGACCGAAGCGCCGATGGTCATCCGCCCCTTCGTCCGTCGCCTGACCCGTTCCCAGCTATTCGCGGTGATGGCGGGCGGCATGGCGTCGGTGGCCGGCTCGGTACTGATCGGCTATGCCAGCCTGGGGGTCGACCTGAAGTACCTGATCGCCGCCAGCTTCATGGCCGCCCCCGGCGGCCTGCTGATGGCCAAGCTGATGGAGCCGGAAACGCAGCAGCTCCACGACAACCCGGACGACCTGCCGGACGAGCCGGGCAGCACGCCGGCCAACGTCATCGACGCCGCCGCCCTCGGCGCCTCCGCCGGCCTGCACCTGGCCCTCAACGTCGGCGCCATGCTGCTGACCTTCATCGCCCTGATCGCCCTGCTCAACGGTCTGCTCGGCTGGACCGGCGACTGGTTCGGCTTCCCGCACCTGACCCTGCAATTGCTCCTCGGCTACCTGCTGGCTCCGCTAGCCTTCGTACTGGGCGTGCCCTGGCATGAGGCAATTACCGCGGGCGGGCTGATCGGGGAAAAGCTGGTGCTCAACGAATTCGTCGCCTACGTCGACTTCGCCAGTCACCTTGACCCGGCGCAAGCCGCCGCCAGAGGCGTGGCCGTGCTGTCCGCGCAGACCCAGGCGATCGTCACCTTCGCCCTGTGCGGCTTCGCCAACCTGGCGTCCATCGGCATCCAGCTCGGCAGCCTGGGGATGATGGCGCCGGAGCAGCGCGTCGATATCGCCCGGCTCGGCCTCAAGGCGGTGGCGGCGGGCACGCTGTCCAACCTGATGAGCGCGGCAATCGCCGGGGTCTTCCTGGCCCTGTGAACCTGAACCCATGAATTCCCGTGAAGCCGATATGACAGAACTCGATGCAACCCTGGCACGCAACATCATCGCGCTGCTGGACCTCACCTCGCTCAACGACGATGACAGCGACGCACGCATCGTCGATCTCTGCCAGCGCGCCCTGACCGCGGTCGGACCGGTGGCCGCGGTGTGCGTCTACCCGCGCTTCGTCGCCCTGGCGCGGCGCACCCTCGATGCCCTGGGCGGGCAGACCGTGGCGGTGGCCACCGTGACCAACTTCCCGGCCGGTAGCGCGCCCCTCGCCGAGGTCCTCGAACAGACCCGCCGCGCCCTCGACGACGGCGCCGACGAGATCGACGTGGTCTATCCCTGGCGGGCGCTGCTGGCCGACGATGCCGACAGCGGTTTCGCCCTGGTCCGTGCCTGCAAGGCCCTGTGCGCCGATCGGGCGCTGCTCAAGGTAATCCTGGAAACCGGCGAACTGGCCGATCCGGCGCTGATCCGCCAGGCCAGCCTGGACGCCATCGAGGCCGGCGCCGACTTCATCAAGACCAGCACCGGCAAGGTCGCGGTCAATGCCACCGCCGAGGCGGCGCGGATCATGCTCGAATGCATCGCCGCCAGCGGCGTCAATGTCGGCCTGAAGCCGGCCGGGGGCATCAGAAGCCTGGCCGATGCGCGGGTCTACATAGAGCTGGCCGAAGGCATCAACGGTGCACGGTGGATCTCGCCCCGGCACCTGCGCTTCGGCGCCTCCAGCCTGCTCGACGACCTCCTGCAGCGGCTCGGCGTCCCGGCGCTGCGCGATCACGGAGGGCGCTACTGATGGTCTGGCTGGCGCAGGAAGTGATTCGTCGCAAACGTGACGGCAAAGTGCTCGACGATGCCGATATCCGCTGCTTCGTCAGCGGCATCACCGACTTCAGCATCAGCGAAGGCCAGGTCGCTGCCTTCGCCATGGCCGTGCTGCTCAAGGGCCTGAATGTCGCTGAGCGCATCGCCCTGGCCTCGGCCATGCGTGACTCCGGCCGGGTGCTGAGCTGGCACCTGCCCGGCCCGGTAGTGGATAAGCACTCCACCGGCGGCATCGGCGACCTGGTCAGCCTGCCCCTGGCGCCCCTGCTGGCCGCCTGCGGCTGCTATGTACCGATGATCTCCGGACGCGGCCTCGGCCATACCGGCGGCACCCTCGACAAACTCGACAGCATCCCCGGCTACGACAGCCAGCCGGACATGGCCCGCCTGCGCGAGGTGGTGACCAGCGTCGGTTGCGCCATCATCGGCCAGACCAGCGACCTGGCCCCGGCGGACAAGCGTCTGTACGCCATCCGTGACACCACCGGCACCGTGGAGTCGATCGACCTGATCATCACCTCGATCCTCAGCAAGAAGCTGGCGGCGGGGCTCGATGTGCTGCTGATCGACGTCAAGGTCGGCAACGGTGCGTTCATGGCCCAGGCCAGCGATGCCGCGGCCCTGGCCGAAAGCATCGTCGCCGTGGCCAATGGCGCCGGTGTGCGTACCCGCGCATTGATCACCGACATGAGCCAGCCACTGGCGCGTTCGGCGGGCAATGCCCTGGAAGTGGAAGAAGCCATCGCCCTGCTGCGCGGCGAAGTGCGCAGCCAGCGGTTGTGGGAGGTCACCCTCGCGCTGGCCGAACAGACCCTGCTCTGCGCCGGACTCGCCAGCAGTGCCGAACTGGCCCGCGAACAGTTGCTGAAGGCGTGGAAGAGCGGCGCGGCGCTGCAACGTTTTTCGCGCATGGTCGAGGCCCTGGGCGGCCCGGCGGACTTGGTCGAGCGTCCGCACAACCATCTGCCGGCGGCGCCGCTGGTGTTCCCGGTGGAGGCCCCGCAAGCCGGTATCGTGCAACGCATCGATACCCGGGAAATAGGCCTGGCGGTGGTCTGTCTCGGTGGCGGACGACGCAATCCGCAGGACCCGATCGACCCGGCAGTGGGCCTGAGCCAGCTGTGCTTCCCCGGCGAGGCGGTGGGGGGCAACCGGCCGCTGGCGCTGGTGCATGCCCGTGACCTGGAGCAAGCCGAGCGCGCGGCGGCGGCGGTGCGGTCGGCCTACACCATTACCAGCGTGCCTTACGAGGCGCCGGCACTGATTTCCGGCCTGTGCCTGGAGCCCGCATGAAACGCGCCCTGCTGCTGGTCCTCGACTCCTTCGGCATTGGCGCCAGCGCCGACGCCGAGCGCTTCGGCGATGCCGGGGCGAATACCCTGCTGCATATCGCCGAGGCCCGTGCCCGTGACGGCAGGCCCTTGCAGTTGCCCAACCTCGCCCGCCTCGGCCTGGGCCATGCGGCGGCGCTGAGCGGCGGCACCTTGCCGCCGGGCTTCGCTGCCGATATCGCCGTCGAGGGTGCCTGGGGTTATGCCCGGGAACGCTCCAGCGGCAAGGACACGCCATCCGGGCACTGGGAAATGGCCGGAGTGCCGGTGCTGTTCGACTGGGGCTATTTCCCGGCACCGGACAACAGCTTTCCCCCCGCCCTGCTCGATGCACTGATTGCCCGCGGTGGCCTGCCCGGCATCCTCGGCAACTGCCATGCCTCGGGCACCACGATCATCGAACAGCTGGGCGAGGAGCACCTGCGCAGCGGCAAGCCGATCGTCTACACCTCGGCGGACAGCGTGCTGCAGATCGCCGCCCACGAAGAGCAGTTCGGCCTGCAGCGCCTGTACGCTCTGTGCGAACTGGCCCGCGAGCTGTGCGACCCGTACACCATCGGCCGGGTCATCGCCCGACCGTTCCGCGGCGCGGGCGCGACCAGTTTCCAGCGTACCGGCAAGCGCCGCGACTACTCGGTGCCGCCACCGGCGCCGACCCTGCTCGACCATCTCTGCGCGGCCGGCGGCCAGGTGTTCGGCGTGGGCAAGATCGGCGATATCTTCGCCCACCAGGGCATCAGCCGCCTGTACCAGGCCGACGGCAACGACGCCCTGTTCGACATCACCCTGCTGGCACTCGCCGAGGCGCCGGACAACACCCTGGTGTTCAGCAACTTCGTCGACTTCGACATGCTCTACGGTCACCGCCGCGATATCGAAGGCTACGCCAGCGCCCTCGAAGCCTTCGACCGACGCTTGCCGCGACTGCTGGCGAGCATGGGCGCGGACGACCTGCTGATCCTCGCCGCCGACCACGGCTGCGACCCCAGCGCGCCGGGCAGCGACCATACCCGCGAGCACATTCCCGTCCTGGCCTGGGGCAACGGCGTGAGCGCCGGCAGCCTGGGTGCCCGTGACAGCTTCGCCGACATCGGCCAGACCCTCGCGGCGTTCTTCGCCCTGCCCGCCCTGGCCCATGGCCGCTCGTTCCTCAATGCCCTCCAAGGAGAACCTGCAAGTGACTGCTAGCAAATCCCTACGCAACGGCCTGGCGCTGCTCGCCGGCCTGTGGGCTGGCCAGGTGTTCGCCTGGGGCCAGCAAGGCACCGCCCTGGTCGGTGAACTGGCCCAGCGTCAGCTGACCCCGCAAGCCAGGGCCGAGGCCACGCGCCTGCTGGGCCTGATAAAGCAGAACGACTTCGCCGTGGTTGCCAACTGGGCCGGCAACCTGGACCAGAACCCGCAGACCAGGGAGTTGTGGGAGCAGACCAGGAACCAGCGCCTGGTTATCTACAAAGCCGACGACTGCACCTTCCAGCCGCCCCGCGACTGCCCCGGCGGGGCCTGCAGCGTGGCCGCCATCGAACAGAATCGCGCCGCCCTCGCCGATCCCAGGGCGTCCAACCAGACCCGGCTGATGGCCCTGCTGTTCCTCATCCACCACAGCAGCGATGCCAGTTCGCCGCTGAACAACAGTTTCAAGGATGACAAGGGTGGCTACGACTTCCCGGTCAAGGCCGGGGGCAAGACCTACAACCTGCGCCAGGTCTGGGACGACTTCCTGCTCGGCTCGGCGAAGCTGGACGTCAAAGCCTATGCCGACAAGCTGCAAGCCAGCCTGCCCGGCGCCGACTCCGCCGATCCGGCGCAGTGGTCGCAGCAGGCCTGCCGCATCGTCCGCGACGACGGCATCTACCCGCAGAAAGCCGAGAAGAAACGCAAACTGCCGACCCACCGCGCCCAGGGCGACGACGATGACGGCGGTGTCGACTATGCCGCCAAGGCCATCGAGTACAACCGCACCGGCAAGGACTACAGCCGCGGCGACAAGCTGATGAACGAGAAGCCCAGGGGTGCTGGCGACGGCATCGACGCGCAGTACATGAGCACCTTCGTGCCGGTGGCCGAGAAGCAGGTGCAACTGGCCTCGGTGCGCCTTGCGCAACTGCTCAACGCGGCGCTGGTCGCCGGTCGCCCCGGCGCCTGATGGCGCACCCCCCCCTTGTAGGAGCTGGCTTGCCTGCGATGGACCGCACAGCGGTCCCGGATTTCACTGCCGTCGGGGACCGCTGCGCGGTCCTTCGCAGGCAAGCCAGCTCCTACGAGAAATGGGTGCAAATCGATTGGATAAGACTGAGAAATATGAACACCATGATCCCCCTGCCCTTGCGCCACCTGCCCCTGCTGCTCGCCCTCGGCCTCGCCGGCTGTGCCTCCACGCCTGTTTCGCCGCAGGGCGAACAGCGTGTTTCGCTGATGACCTGGAACGTCGAGAACCTCTTCGACACCGTCCACGACGCGGGCAAGGAAGACTTCGCCTACCTGCCCCTGGACCTGAAGCAGGCGCACCCGGAATGGCTGGCGACCTGCGCCAGGATCAACGTGCAGGCCTGGCGCGACGAGTGCGAGAACAACGACTGGAGCGATGCCCGGCTCACGGAAAAACTCACCCGCCTGGCGGCGGTGATCCAGCAGATCGATGCCGGTCGCGGCCCGGATATCCTGCTGCTGGAAGAAGTGGAGAACCGCACCGTGGTGGAGCTGCTCAATGCCCGCCTGGACACCTCCGGCTACCAGACCCGGGTGCTGCTCGAAGGCTGGGACGAGCGCGGCATCGACACCGCCGTGCTCAGTCGCCTGCCGCAGTGGGGCGAGCCGATCCTGCATCGCGTGCCGTACCGCAACGAGCACAGCGACACCTCGGACAAGACCGGCAAGACCCGAGGCATCCTCGAAGTACGCCTGCTGCTGCCCGACGGCCAGAAGGCCGCGGTGTTCGCCGTGCACCTGCCGTCCGGTGGCGGGCCAGGCTACCTGCGCCGCCAGGCGGTGGAGCATCTGGCCGAGCTCAAGCGCCAGTTGCCGGCGGACGTGCTGCCGATCGTCGGCGGCGACTTCAACATCAATGCCGGCGAGGAAAGCCAGCACCACTACATCGCCAACGGCCTGGCCAGCACCTGGAGCGTGTCGCACCTGATCGGCTGCGACACGTGCAAGGGCAGCTACTACTATCATCGCGAACGGCAGTGGTCGTTCTTCGACATCCTGCTGTTCCCCAGGGAAATGACCGGCAACGGCTTCAATGGCTGGAAAGTGGACAGCGCCAGCATCCGCACGCCGAAGGAAAGTCCGTACCAGGTCAACCAGTGGGGCTCGCCGGCGCGTTTCGAAGGCGGCCAGTATCCGCAGGGCGTCTCCGATCACTGGCCGATGTACGCGGAAATCTATCGCCGCACGCCCTGACCCGGGGCAATGCCGTCCTTGCCTGATCGCGACAGGATGCCAAGCAGCGCCACAGGATGTGGCGCCACGCCCGAGATCGGGCGTCTGAACCTGAACAACTTACCCCTGGCCGGGAATGGAATGAGCAATCACAAGATCAACATTCGCCGCAAGAACGTCGAGAAAATCCTCCTGGTTGCCGAGCAGGTGTTCGCCGAGCAGGGCCATGCGGGCACGTCCATGTCCGATATCGCCAGGCGCGCCGACCTGCCACGCTCCAACCTGCACTACTACTTCACCACCAAGGACGAGCTGTACCGCGAGGTACTGGTCAACCTGCTCAATGTCTGGGAAAAGGAAGGCGCCTGCTTCGCCCACTTCGACGACCCCAGGGTGGTGCTGACCAGCTACGTGCGGGAAAAGATGACCCACTCACGCACCCGTCCCCACGGCTCGAAGCTCTGGGCCAACGAAATCATGCATGGCGCCCCGCTGTTCCGCGACATCCTCGACGAACACCTGTTCGCCGGGGCGAAGTTCAAGGAGAACAAGATCCGTCAGTGGGTCGAGGAGAAGCGGATCAAGCCGATCGCGCCGTTTGCCTTGCTGTACCTGATCTGGGCCTCGACCCAGCACTACGCCGACTTTGACTACCAGGTGCGGGCACTGAACGACCATCAGCCGTTGAGTGACGAACAGTTCGAGCAGGCGGTGCAGACCATCACGGCGGTGGTGCTGCGGGGCATCGGCCTGGAGCCCTGAAGCGGACCGAGGGGCAGGCGGCGGCGCCATCCTGCAGGAGCGAGCTTGCTCGCGAACGACGACGCCGAGATATCCACCTTGTTGCCGAGACCCCGCGCCTGCAGGTTGAAGGTGAACAGCAGGCTGTTCTTCGCCGTGCGTAGCAGTTCGCGGTAGTCGTCCAGCAGCAGGTAGACGAAACCGAACAGGGAAAAGGCGTTGCGACGCCAACCCTCGACGATGAGCCGTTGGCCGCACGCTGCCCGATTCGTTTCTCGCGCCTGCCCTTCGAAAAAAAAGATATAGACTGGCACTCACCCCTAAAAACTCATGAAAGCCCTCCTCTGATGATGACCCTGCGCCAGATCCGCCACTTCATCGCCGTCGCGGAAACCGGTTCGATCTCCGCCGCCGCCCAGGCGGTGTTCATTTCCCAGTCCACCCTGACCCTGGCGATCCAGCAACTGGAGCAGGAAATCGGCGTCAGTCTGTTCAACCGACACGCCAAGGGCATGACCCTGACCCACCAGGGCCATCAGTTCCTGCGCCAGGCGCACCTGATCCTGGCCACCGTGGACAACGCCAAGCGCAGCCTGCAGCAGAGCACCGACCAGGTCGCCGGGCAGTTGACCATCGGCGTGACCAGCCTGGTCGCCGGCTATTACCTCGCCGACCTGCTGACCCGCTTCCAGCGCGCCTACCCCAACGTGGAAATCCGCGTCACCGAGGACGAACGACCGTATATCGAGCACCTGCTGGTGTCCGGCGAGATCGATGTCGGGGTGCTGATCCTGTCCAACCTGGAAGACCGCCTGGCCCTGCAGACCGAAGTCCTCACCCATTCGCCGCACCGCCTCTGGCTGCCGGCCCAGCACCCGCTGCTGGAGCGCGACAGCATCAGCCTCGCCGACGTGGCCGACGAACCCCTGATCCAGCTGAACGTCGACGAGATGGAGCAGAACGCCCGACGCATGTGGGCCAGTGCCGGGCTGCAGGCGCAGATCAGCCTGCGCACGGCGTCCACCGAGGCGGTGCGCAGCCTGGTGGCGGCGGGGCTCGGGGTGTCGATCCAGCCGGACATGACCTACCGTCCGTGGTCGCTGGAAGGCGACATCATCGAGGCGCGGCCCCTGGCCGACCTCAGCCAGACCCTGGATATCGGCCTGGCCTGGCGCCGGGGCACGGCGCGGCCGGCGCTGGTCGATCCGTTCCTGACCGTGGCCCGGGAACCGGGGACGGGACGCAAGCTATCGATTTAATCGAACGCCCCCTTCAGTATTTAGAATTTGTCGACCCGCGTGCTCCGCTCTAGGCTCTGTAAGAAATATCGCCCACCCCAGTCGGGCGAAGCATAAAAACAGAACAAAGAGAATTCCAATGTCCGGCGCGCCCTCGACCCCGTTGTCCACCGCCTTGCTGATCGACGGCGAACTGGTTGCCGGCGCGGGCATCGCCGAGCCGATCTTCAATCCGGCCAGCGGCGAAGTGCTGACCCATATCGCCGAGGCCAGCACCGAGCAGGTGGAAAGCGCCATCCAGGCCGCCCACCGGGCGTTCGCCAACTGGTCGCGAACCACCCCGCAGCAGCGTTCGAACCTCCTCCTCGCCATCGCCGATGCCATTCACCGCCAGGCCGACCACCTCGCCCGCCTCGAAGCCCTGAACTGCGGCAAGCCGCAGCACCTGGCGCGCCAGGACGATCTGGAGTCGGCCATCGACGTGTTCCGCTTCTTCGCCGGCGCGGTGCGCTGCCAGACCGGGCAACTGGCCGGGGAATACGTGCCCGGCTACACCAGCATGGTGCGCCGCGATCCGCTCGGCGTGGTCGCCTCCATCGCGCCGTGGAACTACCCGATCATGATGGCCGCGTGGAAGATCGCCCCGGCCCTGGCCGCCGGCAACACCCTGGTGTTCAAGCCGTCCGAGCACACTCCGCTGTCGATCCTGGCGCTGGCCCCTGCCCTCGCCGAGCTGCTGCCGGCGGGCGTGCTGAACATCGTCTGCGGCGGCGGCGAAGGGGTCGGCAGCCATCTGGTCAGCCACCCGCGGGTACGCATGGTCTCGCTGACCGGCGATATCGTCACCGGGCAGAAGATCCTCCAGGCCGCCTCGAAAACCCTGAAACGCACCCATCTCGAACTGGGCGGCAAGGCGCCGGTGATCGTCTGCAACGACGCCGACCTCGAAGCCGTGGTCCAGGGCGTGCGCACCTACGGCTACTACAACGCCGGGCAGGACTGCACCGCGGCCTGCCGCATCTACGCCCAGGCCGGTATTCACGACAAGCTGGTCGCCGAACTCGGCTGGGCGGTGAGCAGCCTGCGCTTCGCCAGCAAGCGCGACGCCGACAACGAGATCGGCCCGCTGATCAGCACCCGCCAACGCGACCGCGTGGCCAGCTTCGTCGAACGGGCCCTGAGCCAGCCGCATATCGAGCGGGTCACCGGCGCCGCCGTGCATTCGGGGGCCGGCTACTATTACCAGCCGACCCTGCTGGCTGGCTGCCTGCAGCGCGACGAGATCGTCCAGCGCGAAGTGTTCGGCCCGGTGGTTACCGTGACCCGCTTCGACGAACTGTCCCAGGCCGTGGACTGGGCCAACGATTCCGAATACGGCCTGGCCTCCTCGGTCTGGACCCGCGACCTCGACAAAGCCATGCAGATCGCCGCGCGCCTGCAGTACGGCTGCACCTGGATCAACAGCCATTTCATGCTGGTCAGCGAGATGCCCCACGGTGGCTTGAAGCGCTCCGGCTACGGCAAGGACCTGTCCAGCGACTCGCTGCAGGACTACAGCGTGGTCCGCCACATCATGGCGCGTCACGGCGAAACCCTGACCTGACGACATTCGCACTACAACAAGCTGTACCGCTGCACCGTTTGCCAACCTGCCCCCGACAATGATTTGAACAAGAGGGAACACCATGTTCGCGCACAAGACCGCACTGCTCAGCGCCCTGAGCACCGCCCTGCTGGCCAGCGCCAGCCTGCAGGCCGCCGAACCGTTGAAGGCCGTGGGTGCCGGCGAAGGCCAGCTGGATATCGTCGCCTGGCCGGGCTATATCGAGCGCGGTGAGAGCGACAAGGCCTACGACTGGGTGACCGGCTTCGAGAAGGAAACCGGCTGCAAGGTCTCGGTGAAGACCGCCGCCACCTCCGACGAGATGGTCAGCCTGATGGCCAAGGGCGGCTATGACCTGGTCACCGCCTCCGGCGACGCCTCGCTGCGCCTGATCGTCGGCAAGCGCGTGCAGCCGATCAACACCGCGCTGATCCCCAACTGGAAGAACCTCGACCCGCGCCTGCAGGACGGGCCGTGGTACGTGGTCAACAAGCAGGTCTACGGCACGCCGTACCAGTGGGGACCGAACGTACTGATGTACAACACCCAGGTATTCCCGCAGGCGCCGACCAGCTGGGGCGTGGTGTTCGAACCGCAGAACCTGCCCGACGGCAAGCCGAACAAGGGCCGCGTGCAGGCCTACGACGGGCCGATCTATATCGCCGACGCGGCGCTGTACCTGAAGTCGGCCAAGCCTGAGCTGGGCATCCAGAACCCCTACGAGCTGAACGAAACCCAGTACAAGGCCGTGCTCGACCTGCTGCGCCAGCAGCAACCACTGATCCACCGCTACTGGCATGACGCGACGGTACAGATGAGCGACGTGAAGAACGAAGGCGTGGCCGCGTCCAGCTCCTGGGGCTACATGGTCAATGGCCTGAAGGCCGACAACCAGCCGGTGGCCTCGACCATTCCGCAGGAAGGCGCCACGGGTTGGGCCGATACCACCATGCTGCACGCCGAGGCCAAGCACCCGAACTGCGCCTACAAGTGGATGGACTGGTCGCTGCAGCCGAAGGTCCAGGGTGATGTCTCGGCCTGGTTCGGTTCGCTGCCGGCGGTACCGGCGGCCTGCACCGGCAGCGAGCTGCTCGGGGCGGAAGGCTGCAAGACCAACGGCTTCGACCAGTTCGACAAGATCGCCTTCTGGAAGACCCCGCAGGCCGAGGGCGGCAAGTTCGTGCCGTACAGCCGCTGGACCCAGGACTACATCGCGATCATGGGTGGGCGCTGACCGAGTCTTGTCACACACACCTCTGTAGGAGCGTGGCTTGCCCGCGAAGGACCGCGCAGCGGTCCCGGACCTCACCGCTATCGGGGACCACTACGTGGTCCTTCGCGGGCAAGCCACGCTCCTACGACGGGAACGCCCCTCCTTAACACTTCAGTACAGTCGTCCAGGCCTGGGCCGCTGCACACACCCACGCCTATCCGGAGCACCGCACCATGACCCTTGCAGTCCAGTTCACCCAGGTTTCCCGTCTGTTCGGCGAGGTCAAGGCCGTCGACCGGGTATCCATCGATATCCAGGACGGCGAGTTCTTTTCCATGCTCGGCCCGTCCGGCTCGGGCAAGACCACCTGCCTGCGCCTGATCGCCGGCTTCGAACAACCCAGCCACGGCTCGATCCGCATCCACGGCGCCGAAGCCGCCGGCCTGCCGCCCTACCAGCGCGACGTCAACACGGTATTCCAGGACTACGCGCTGTTCCCGCACATGAGTGTGCTGGACAACGTCGCCTACGGCCTCAAGGTCAAGGGCGTCGGCAAGCAGGAACGCCGCGCCCGCGCCGAGGAAGCCCTGGGCATGGTCGCCCTCGGCGGCTACGGCGCACGCAAGCCGGTACAACTGTCCGGCGGCCAGCGCCAGCGCGTGGCCCTGGCCCGCGCCCTGGTCAATCGCCCACGGGTCTTGCTGCTGGACGAGCCGCTGGGCGCCCTCGACCTGAAGCTGCGCGAGCAGATGCAGAGCGAGCTGAAGAAACTCCAGCGCCAGCTGGGCATCACCTTCATCTTCGTCACCCACGACCAGACCGAAGCGCTGTCGATGTCCGACCGCGTCGCGGTGTTCAACCGCGGTCGCATCGAGCAGGTCGACACCCCGCGCAACCTGTACATGAAGCCGGCCACCACCTTCGTCGCCGAGTTCGTCGGCACCTCCAACGTGCTCCGCGGCGACCTCGCCAGCCAGCTCGCCGGCAACGCCCTGCCGTTCTCCATCCGCCCCGAGCACATCCGCCTCGGCGAAGCCGCGGCCAGTGGCCAGGTGCAGGTCAGCGGCGTGCTCCACGACATCCAGTACCAGGGCAGCGCGACCCGCTACGAACTGAAACTGGACAACGGCCAGCTGCTCAACGTCAGCCAGGCCAACAACCAGTGGCAGGCCGACGTCGCCCAGTTGCAACCGGGCCAGCGCCTGGCCGCGCACTGGGCCCGCGAGGCGATGACGCCGCTGCAGGAAACCGTGCTGAGCGAGGGTCGCTGAGATGAGCCTGGCCCTGGAAAAACCGGCCCTGGCGCCGACACCGATGTCGCCCATGCGGCGCCTCTCCAACCTGCTGTACCGCAAGCCCAACCTGTACCTGGCGCTGCTGCTGATCCCGCCGCTGATCTGGTTCGGCGCGATCTACCTCGGCTCGCTGCTGGGCCTGCTGTGGCAAGGGTTCTACACCTTCGACGACTTCACCATGGCGGTGACGCCGGAGCTGACCCTGGCCAACTTCGCCGCGCTGTTCAACCCGGCGAACTTCGACATCATCCTGCGCACCCTGACCATGGCCATCGCCGTGTCCATCGCCAGCGCCGCCCTGGCCTTCCCCATCGCCTACTACATGGCGCGCTACACCACGGGCAAGACCAAGGCGTTCTTCTACATCGCGGTGATGATGCCGATGTGGGCCAGCTACATCGTCAAGGCCTATGCCTGGACCCTGCTCCTGGCCAAGGGCGGCGTGGCCCAGTGGTTCGTGCAGTTGCTGCACCTGGAACCGGTGCTGCAGTTCATCCTCGGCATCCCCGGCGTCGGCGGCAGCACCCTGTCGACCTCGCACCTGGGGCGTTTCATGGTCTTCGTGTACATCTGGCTGCCGTTCATGATCCTGCCGATCCAGGCCTCCCTGGAACGCCTGCCGCCGTCGCTGCTGCACGCCTCGGCGGACCTTGGCGCGACGCCGCGGCAGACCTTCATGCAGGTGATCCTGCCGCTGTCGGTGCCGGGCATCGCCGCCGGCTCGATCTTCACCTTCTCGCTGACCCTGGGCGACTTCATCGTCCCGCAACTGGTGGGCCCGCCCGGCTACTTCATCGGCGGCATGGTCTACGCCCAGCAGGGCGCGATCGGCAACATGCCGATGGCCGCCGCCTTCACCCTGGTGCCGATCGTGCTGATCGCCGTCTACCTGTCCATCGTCAAACGCCTGGGGGCCTTCGATGCACTCTGAAAAAGCTTCGCTGGGCCTGCGTATCGCGGCCTGGGGCGGGCTGGTGTTCCTGCACTTCCCGATCCTGATCATCTTCCTCTACGCCTTCAACACCGAGGACGCGGCGTTCAGCTTCCCGCCCCAGGGTTTCACCCTGAAGTGGTTCAGCGTGGCCTTCTCGCGCCCCGACGTGCTGGAGTCGATCAAGCTCTCGCTGCAGGTTGCCTGCCTGGCCACCCTGATCGCCCTGGTGCTCGGCACCCTGGCCTCGGCGGCACTGTACCGGCGCAGCTTCTTCGGCAAGGAAGGCATCTCGCTGATGCTGATCCTGCCGATCGCCCTGCCCGGGATCATCACCGGTATCGCCCTGCTCTCGGCGTTCAAGAGCCTGGGCATCGAGCCGGGGATCTTTACCATCGTGGTCGGCCACGCGACCTTCTGCGTGGTGATCGTCTACAACAACGTCATCGCCCGCCTGCGGCGCACCTCGCAGAGCCTGATCGAGGCCTCGATGGACCTCGGCGCCGACGGCTGGCAGACCTTCCGCTACATCATCCTGCCGAACCTCGGCTCGGCGCTGCTGGCCGGCGGCATGCTGGCCTTCGCCCTGTCGTTCGACGAGATCATCGTCACCACCTTCACCGCCGGGCACGAACGCACCCTGCCGATCTGGCTGCTCAACCAGCTCAGCCGGCCGCGCGATGTACCGGTGACCAACGTCGTCGCCATGCTGGTGATGATGGTGACCATGCTGCCGATCCTTGGCGCCTACTACCTGACCCGCGGCGGCGAAAGCGTTGCCGGCAGCGGCAAGTGACCCCCTGACTTCCGACGAGGACTGAATCATGCAAACCAAGCTGCTGATCAACGGCCAACTGGTGGCCGGCGAAGGACCTGCCTACGACGTGCTCAACCCGTCCCTGGGCGCCACCCTGGTGAGCATCAACGAAGCCACCGCGGCCCAGGTCGATGCCGCCGTGCGCGCTGCCGACCACGCCTTCGAGGCCTGGTCGCAGACCCCGCCGAAAGAGCGCGCCGGCCTGCTGCTGAAACTCGCCGACGCCATCGAGGCCCATGGCGAGGAACTGGCGAAACTGGAGTCGGCCAACTGCGGCAAGCCCTACGCCGCCGCGCTGAACGACGAGATCCCGGCCATCGCCGATGTGTTCCGCTTCTTCGCCGGCGCCAGCCGCTGCCTCAATGGCTCGGCCGCGGGCGAGTACCTGCCGGGGCATACCTCGATGATTCGTCGCGACCCGGTGGGCGTGATCGCCTCCATCGCGCCGTGGAACTACCCGCTGATGATGGTCGCCTGGAAGATCGCCCCGGCCCTGGCCGCCGGCAACACCGTGGTGCTCAAGCCGTCCGAGCAGACCCCGCTGACCGCCCTGCGCCTGGCACAGATCGCCGCGGAGATCTTCCCGGCCGGCGTGCTCAACATCGTCTTCGGCAAGGGCCCGAGCGTCGGCGCGCCGCTGGTCACCCATCCGAAGGTGCGCATGGTCTCGCTGACCGGCTCCATCGCCACCGGTTCGAACATCATCTCCAGCACCGCCGACAGCGTGAAGCGCATGCACATGGAGCTGGGCGGCAAGGCGCCGGTGATCATCTTCGACGACGCCGACATCGACGCGGCGGTGGAAGGCATCCGCACCTTCGGCTTCTACAACGCAGGGCAAGACTGCACCGCGGCCTGCCGCATCTACGCACAGAGCGGGATCTACGAGAAGTTCGTCGAGAAGCTCGGCGCCGCGGTCTCGACCATCAAGTACGGCCTGCAGGACGACCCGGACACCGAGCTCGGCCCGCTGATCACCGCGCAGCACCGTGACCGCGTCGCCGGCTTCGTCGAGCGCGCCATCGCCCAGCCGCATATCCGCCTGGTCACCGGCGGCAAGGCGGTAGCGGGCGACGGTTTCTTCTTCGAGCCGACCGTGCTCGCCGATGCCCAACAGGACGACGAGATCGTCCGCCGCGAAGTGTTCGGCCCAGTGGTCTCGGTGACCCGCTTCGACGACGAGGCGCAGGTGCTGGCGTGGGCCAACGACTCCGACTACGGCCTGGCCTCGTCGCTGTGGACCGCCGACGTCGGTCGCGCCCACCGCGTCTCGGCGCGCCTGCAGTACGGCTGCACCTGGGTCAACACGCACTTCATGCTGGTCAGCGAAATGCCCCATGGCGGTCAGAAACTCTCCGGTTATGGCAAGGACATGTCCATGTATGGCCTGGAAGACTACACCTGCATCCGTCACGTGATGTTCAAGCACTAAGGACTCCCAATGCAGATCACCCGACGCGATTTTCTCAACGGCGTCGCCATTGGCATCGCAGCGGGCATGACCCCGCTGCAGATCCTCCAGGCCGCACCGGACGGGCGCTATTACCCGCCGAGCCTGACCGGCCTGCGCGGCAGTCACGCCGGCGCCTTCGAAGTGGCGCACCAGATGGGCTGGGAGAAGAAGACCTTCGACACCGACGCCCTGCCGATCGCCGAGCAGTACGACCTGATCGTGGTCGGTGGCGGCCTCAGCGGCCTGTCGGCGGCCTGGTTCTATCGCCAGCGTCATCCGCAGGCGCGGGTCCTGGTGATCGAGAACCATGACGACTTCGGCGGCCACGCCAAGCGCAACGAGTTCAGCGCCGACGGGCGGACGATCATCGGTTACGGCGGCAGCGAGGCGTTCCAGTCGCCGAACCACCTGTACAGCAAGGAAGTGAACGCCCTGCTCAAGGCGCTGGGGGTGGACATCAAGCGCTTCGAGACGGCCTTCGACCGCAACTTCTACCCGGACCTGAAGCTGTCCCGCGCGGTGTTCTTCGACAAGGAGACGTTCGGCGAGGACAAGCTGGTCAGCGGCGACCCGACCCCGATGGTCGCCGACGACATCGCCCCGGAGCGCCTGAACGCCCGCTCGATCCGCGACTTCATCAACGACTTCCCGCTCCCGGAAGCCGACCGCAAGGCCCTGATCGACCTGCACGAAGCGCCGCGGGACTACCTCGCCGGGCGCAGCCTGAAGGAAAAGAACGAGCACCTGGAGCGCACCAGCTATCGCGACTTCCTGCTCAAGGACGTCGGCCTGTCGCCGATCGCGGTGGCCTATTTCCAGGGCCGTACCAACGACTTCATGGCCCTGAGCATCGACGCGGTGGCGGCTGCCGACGCCTACAACGTCGGTTTCCCCGGCTTTGCCGCGATGCAGCTGGAGCCGATCAGCGAAGAAGCCCGGGCGGAGATGGAAGAGCCGTACATCTACCACTTCCCCGACGGCAACGCCTCGCTGGCGCGCCTGCTGGTGCGCGACCTGATTCCCCAGGTGGCGCCGGGCAAGGGCATGGAGGACATCGTCCTGACGCGGTTCGACTACAGCCAGCTGGACCAGGCCGCGCACCCGGTGCGCATTCGCCTGAACAGCACGGCGGTGAGCGTGCGCAACGTCGATGGCGGGGTCAACGTCGGTTACAGCCGTGGCGGACAACTGGCCCAGGTGCGCGGCAAGCACTGCGTGATGGCCTGCTACAACATGATGATTCCGTACCTGCTGCGCGACCTGCCGCCGGAACAGGCCCATGCCCTGAGCCAGAACGTCAAGTTCCCGCTGGTGTACACCAAGGTCGTGGTGCGCAACTGGCAGGCCTTCCACAAACTCGGCGTGCACGAGATCTATGCCGCGACCCAGCCGTACAGCCGGATCAAGCTGGATTATCCGGTGAGCATGGGCGGCTACGAGCATCCGCGGGATCCGTCGAAGGCCATCGGCCTGCACATGGTCTATGTGCCGACCACGCCGAACGCCGGGATGAATGCCCGCGACCAGGCGCGCACCGGGCGTGCAAAACTTTACGCGCAAAGTTTCGATCAGCTGGAAGCGCAATTGAGGGACCAGTTGCAGCGGATGCTGGGGCCGGGTGGTTTCGATCACCAGAAGGACATCCTGGCGATCACGGTCAACCGTTGGTCACATGGCTATTCGTGCTTCACCAATACGCTGTTCGATGATGCCGAGCAGACGGAGAAGTGGATGGAAACGGCGCGCAAGCCGCTGGGCAAGGTGAGCATCGCCAACTCGGATGCGGCGTGGAGTGCGTATGCTCATGCGGCGATCGATGAGGCGTGGCGGGCGGTTGGGGAGTTTAGCTGACGGGCTGATATGGGCTGATCTCGCGCAGACGCTGTAGGAGCTGGCTTGCCTGCGAAAGGACCGCGTAGCGGTCCCTGATTGCCTGACTCTGGATCGGGAACGGGGACCGCTTTGCGGTCCTTTCGCGGGCAAGCCCGCTCCTCCAGGAAAATTCCTACCCTACCCGCCTCCTCTGCCTACCCTACGCTTATTGAGTGCCGCTCACTGGTATCATAGTTTGATACCATGGGGTCGCGACCTTCCATCGCCCTCATCCCGACAAGCATGCCAAGCACTATCAGATCCGCGATGCGCGCCGGTTCCTTGAACTGGCAGGAGTGACACCATGAATGTAATGACCTACAAGGGCTACGCCGCCCGTATCGAATACAGTGACGAAGATCAGTTGTTGATTGGCCATGTGGCAGGTATTCGCGATGTCATCGGCTTTCACGGAGAGTCCGTCGTTGAATTGCGCAATGCGTTCGAGGAAGCAGTCGACGATTATCTGGAGACTTGCGCCCGGCTGGGCCGTGAGCCACAGAAAGCCTATTCGGGGAAATTGAGCCTGCGCCTGGAGCCGGCATTGCATGCCTGCGTCGCCGCCAGGGCAGAGCTGGAAAACAAGAGCATCAATCAGTGGGTCAGCGATGTATTGAGTCAGGCAACCCACGCTTGAAAAACGGGGCAGATTGAAGATCTGCCCCGCTCGTTTTCAATCCCGCAGATCCGACTCATGAATCGGCTGCTCGCGACTGGTAGCCCGCTGGTACTGCGCCGGCCACACCGCCTTGTTGCCGCCCAGGTCATCGTCGGCATGCAGCGGCCAGTACGGATCGCGCAGCAGTTCCCGGGCCAGGAAGATCAGGTCGGCCTGCCCCGTGCGCAGAATATGCTCGGCCTGCGCAGGTTCGGTGATCATGCCCACCGTGCCGGTGGCGATCCCCGACTCCTTGCGGACCCTTTCGGCGAAGCGGGTCTGGTAGCCCGGCCCGGTGGGAATTTCGGCATGCACCGAGGTGCCACCGGACGACACATCGATCAGGTCCGCCCCCAGCGCCTTCAGGCGCCTGGCCAGTTCCACGGTCTCGTCCGGATTCCAGCCATCCTCCACCCAGTCGGTGGCGGACACCCGCACGAACAGCGGCAACGACTCCGGCCACACCTCGCGCACCGCCTCGGTGACCTGCAGGGTCAGGCGAATGCGGTTGTCGAAACAGCTGCCGTAACTGTCCCGCCGCTGGTTGCTCAACGGCGACAGGAATTGATGCAGCAGGTAGCCATGGGCGGCATGGATCTCGACCACCTTGAAGCCCGCCACCAGCGCTCGCTTCGCCGCGGCGACGAAGGCGTCGATGAGGTCGCGGATCTGCCCCTCGCTCAGTTCGCTGGGCGGCGTGTGCTCCGGGTCGAAGGCGATCTTCGACGGGCCCACCGGGATCCAGCCGCCGTCGTCCGGCTTGATGCTGCCATGCTTGCCCAGCCAGGGCCGATGGGTACTGGCCTTGCGCCCGGCATGGGCCAGCTGGATCCCCGGCACGGCGCCCTGGGCGGTGACGAAGCGGGTGATGCGCTGCAGCGGCGGGATCTGCCCGTCGTCCCACAGGCCCAGGTCCTGGGCGGTGATGCGACCGTCGGCGGTGACCGCCACGGCCTCGGTGAAGATCAGCCCGGCACCGCCGACGGCACGGCTGCCGAGGTGGACCAGGTGCCAGTCGTTGGCCAGGCCGCCGACGCTGGAGTACTGGCACATGGGCGAAACGGCGATGCGGTTGGGCAGGGTCAACTGGCGCAGGGTGTAGGGCTCAAGTAGCAGGCTCATGAGGGCACCTCTCAGGACTCCGAATGGTGGGCCGACCCGAGCGCTTGTTCTTCCCTTTGGCTCAGTGCCGGTCCTACACAGCCTAGACCACAATCCTACGCCCGATCAGCGCGGCTCCATATGCGCGATCATCAGTTGCACGCTTTCCTGGCCGCGGAACTCGTTGACGTCGAGCTTGTAGGCCAGCTCCACCCAGCGCACCGTGGGATTGGGCCAGACCTCGCGGTCGACGCTGAAGGCGATGCCATCGAGCTTCAGCGAGCCGCACTCGCTCTTGAGCACCACCTTGAGATGGCGCTCGCCGACCACACGCTGCTCCACCAACTGGAACACGCCATGGAACAGCGGCTCGGGGAAGTGCTGGCCCCAGGGACCGGCATGACGCAGGGCGCGGGCCAGTTCCAGGTGGAACTCCTCCACGGCCAGGGTGCCGTCGGAGAGCAGGCGGCCGGTCAGGTCTTCTTCGCGCAGTTGCCGACGCACTTCCTCGTCGAACGCCTCGGCAAAGGCCGGGAAGTGGTCCGCCGGCAGCGACAGGCCGGCCGCCATGGCGTGGCCACCGAACTTGCTGATCAGTTGCGGATGACGCGCCGCCACGGCGTCCAGCGCATCGCGGATATGGAAGCCCGGCACCGAACGCGCGGAGCCCTTGAGCATGCCCTCGCCAGCATCGGCGAAAGCGATGGTCGGCCGGTGGTAGCGCTCCTTCAGGCGCGAGGCGAGGATGCCGATCACCCCCTGGTGCCAGTCGGCTTCGAACAGGCACAGACCGAACGGCATCGACTCCAGCGGCAGGTCCTTGAGCTGGGCCAGGGCCTCGCGCTGCATGCCCTGCTCGATGGACTTGCGGTCCTGGTTCAGCTCGTCCAGTTGCACCGCCATGTCCCGCGCCAGGTTGTCGTCTTCGCTGAGCAGGCATTCGATACCCAGGCTCATGTCGTCCAGACGCCCGGCGGCGTTGAGGCGCGGGCCGAGGATGAAGCCCAGGTCGGTGGAAGTGATGCGCCGGTGATCGCGGCGGGCCACCTCCAGGATCGCCTTGAGTCCCGGGCGGGCGCGACCGGCACGAATCCGCTCGAGCCCCTGGTGCACCAGGATGCGGTTGTTGGCATCCAGCGGCACCACGTCGGCGACGCTGCCCAGGGCCACCAGATCGAGCAGTTCGCCAAGGTTCGGCTGTGGCTTGTCGTTGTAGTGACCGAGCGACCGCAGGCGCGCACGCAAGGCCATCAGCACATAGAAGATCACCCCGACCCCGGCCAGCGACTTGCTCGGGAACTCGCAGCCTGGCTGGTTCGGGTTGACGATGGCGTCGGCCTGCGGCAGTTCGTGGCCGGGCAGGTGGTGGTCGGTGACCAGCACTTTCAGCCCCGCCGCCCGCGCCGCGGCCACGCCGTCGACGCTGGAAATGCCGTTGTCCACGGTGATCAGCAGGTCCGGTGTGCGCTGCAACGCCACCGCGACGATCTCCGGGGTCAGGCCATAGCCGTATTCGAAGCGGTTCGGCACCAGGTAGTCGACATGGGCCGCGCCCAGCAGACGCAGGCCGAGCACGCCGACACTGCTGGCGGTGGCGCCGTCGGCGTCGAAGTCGCCGACGATGAGGATGCGCTGGCGCCCGGCCAGCGCCTCGACCAGCAGGTCCACCGCCGCGTCGATGCCCTTGAGCAGGCTGAACGGCAGCAGGCGCGCCAGGCTCTTGTCCAGTTCCTCGGCACTCTGCACGCCGCGGGCGGCGTAGAGGCGGGTCAGCAGGGGCGGCAGGTCGCCGAGAAACGGCAGGGTCGACGGCAGGGATCGCGGTTCGATACGCATGGGGTGGTTATGGCTTCCTGATAAAAACGAGAGGGACGCAGGCGGCTCAGCCGCGCTCGCCCAGCAACCACTCCAGTTGCACTTCGTGCTGGCCGCGGTCGTCGGTGACGAAGACCGTGCCTTCGCTGATCATCACGTCCCACTTGATCGAACGCGGCATGTCGGTGGCCAGGGTTTCCAGGACATCCTGGGGCACCGCGGCGATGTTCAGGTTCTTCAGGCCCTTCACCGCGTCCACCACCTTGTTCTGCCAGACCCGCAGGCTGCCGTAGGCCAGCAGGCTGGTGCGCTCGGTGCGACGCGAGCACCAGGTCAGGCGCTCGGCGTCCGGCTGACCGACTTCGATCCAGTGCAGGATGCGGTCATCCAGGCTCTTTTCCCACAGCGCGGCCTCGTCGACATCCGACAGACCACGACCGAACGACAGGTTCTCGTTGTACCAGAGGGCGTAGGCCAGCAGGCGCACGGCCATGCGCTCCTCGGTTTCCGAAGGATGACGGGCGATGGTCTGCTTGACGCTTTCGTACACGCCGCGGTCGAGGTCGGTGAGGTTCAGTTCGAATTTGTAGGTGGTGGACGGCTGGGCCATGGGGGCGGGCTTCTGGTATCGGAAAAGTTGCCCAGTCTACCCGATGCGGCGGCAATCGACGACGCGCTGCCACAATCATGCGCTACAACAGTATCTGAGCCTTTCACCCTGTGATAAAAACGAGCGCACTGCCCACCTGCCACGGATACCCCATGTCGCTGCCCAGCAAACCCCTCGCCGGTCTCAAGGTCGTCGAACTCGGAACCCTGATCGCCGGCCCCTTCGCTTCGCGCATCTGCGCCGAGTTCGGCGCGCAGGTGGTCAAGGTCGAATCACCGGACGGCGGCGATCCGCTGCGCAAATGGCGCAAGCTGTACGAGGGCACCTCGCTGTGGTGGTTCGTCCAGGCCCGCAACAAACAGTCGCTGACCCTCAACCTCAAGCACCCGGAAGGCATGGCGATCCTCAAGCGCCTGCTTGCCGACGCCGACATCCTCATCGAGAACTTCCGCCCCGGCGTCCTGGAAAAGCTCGGCCTCGGCTGGGACGTGCTCAAGGCGCTGAACCCGAAGCTGGTCATGGTGCGCCTGTCCGGCTTCGGCCAGACCGGGCCGATGAAGGACCAGCCGGGCTTCGGCGCGGTCGGTGAATCCATGGGCGGCCTGCGCTACATCACCGGTTTCGAAGACCGCCCGCCAGTGCGCACGGGGATTTCCATCGGTGACTCCATCGCCGCCCTGTGGGGCGTGATCGGCGCGCTGATGGCCCTGCGTCATCGCGAGGTCAACGGTGGTGAAGGCCAGGTGGTCGACGTGGCGCTGTACGAGGCGATCTTCGCCATGATGGAAAGCATGGTCCCGGAGTTCGACGTGTTCGGCTTCATCCGCGAGCGCACCGGCAACATCATGCCCGGCATCACCCCCTCCTCCATCCATACCAGCGCCGACGGCAAGCATGTGCAGATCGGTGCCAACGGCGATGCCATCTTCAAGCGCTTCATGCTCGCCATCGGTCGCACCGACCTGGCCGAGGATCCGGGCCTGGCCAGCAACGATGGCCGCGACCTGCGCCGCGACGAACTGTACGGGGTGATCGACCGCTGGGCCAACAGCGTGCCGCTGGACAGCCTGATGAAGACCCTCAACGACGCCGAAGTGCCGGCCAGCCGCATCTACAGCGCCGAGGACATGTTCGCCGACCCGCAATTCCTCGCCCGCGAGATGTTCCTCCAGGCGAAGCTGCCGGACGGCAAGCCGTTCAAGATGCCCGGCATCGTGCCCAAGCTCTCCGACACCCCGGGCTCCAGCGAGTGGGTCGGACCGAAGCTGGGCGAGCACACCGATCAGTTGCTTGGCGAACTGGGCTACAGCCCGGCGGCCATCAGTGACCTGCGCGAGCAGGGTGCCATCTGAATCGGCTCTGGCGCGGCACCGGCCTGGGGCTGCTGCTCGGCGTACTGCTGAGCACCTCCAGCATGGTGTCGGCCAAGGAACGACTGATCTGGCTGCTGCGTGACCTGCCGCCGCTGACCATTTTCGAAGGCACGCGCAAAGGCCAGGGCGCGGTGGACCAGATGCTCGTCCGGCTGATCGAGCAGATGCCCGAGTACGATCACAGCATCATGCGCGTCAACCGCGCCCGTGCCATGCAGATGCTCCAGGAACCCAGCTTCACCTGCGATGCGACGCTGCTGTGGACCCCGGAGCGGGCGCACTTCATCCATTTCTCGCTGCCGAGCATGGGCACCCTGAGCAACGGCCTGATCGTGCGCAAGCAGGACGCGCCGATGGTCGAGCCGTTCCTGGTGGACGGCAAGGTCGACCTCAAGGCGCTGCTGGCGAGCCAGACCGCGCGCCTGGGCATGGTCGCCGAACGCAGCTACAGCCCACCGGTGGATATCCTGCTCAAGGCCACCCCGGCGGACAACCTCACGCCGCACTACGGCAACGACGCCGTCCGCAACCTGCTGCAGATGCAGAGCCTGGGCCGGCTGAAATGGCTGCTGGGCTACTGGCCCGAGGTGCGCTACCTGACCCAGGAACTGGGCCAGCCAGTGGAGGCGCTGACCTTCTATCCGATCCTGGGCATGGCCGAATATCAGTTCATTCATGTCGGCTGCTCCGATACACCGCTCGGGCGCGAGGCGGTGGCCCACGTCAACCAGTTGCTGCTGCAGATGCGCCAGGACGCGCTGCCGCCACTCTACGCCGCATGGCTCGATGAGCAGACCCGCGACACCTACCTGCACGACGCAGCGCATTTCTTCGACGACGACCACCCCTGAATCGCGGGCAAAAAGAAACCCCGAACGGTGGGGAGCCCGAACGGGGTTAAACGAAGGCCACGGGTGGCCTTGCGTGTAAGCAGTCAGTCAGCATCGGAGCAAAATGCCATCTGCCTGCCTGTAGGATGTCTGATTGCCATGGATGGTGAAGGTTCCCCTCACAAGGTAGCCGATAAACCGCGACCCTGCCGGGCATGTTGCCAGGCCGCGATCACACAGGGTTGCAAACGCCCTTCGGCGATGCGCAGGTCGCGTCGCAGGCCATCCACCAGATCTACCAGCAGACTCTGGTCCTGCAACTGGCTGGCACGCGCGCTGCGTTGCAGGACGTCGAAACCATTCTCGTCACGCAGCGACAACCTGAAGTCGCCACTCCCCGACGGCGCCAGAACGACCTGGTAGGGTGCCAATGCTTCATTGAGCAACAAGCTGACCGATTCCATCGTGTTCACTGTTCACCTCGCTAGCACCAAGTGGTCTTCGACTGACTCCGCCAACGCCGGAAAAGTTCGGCGAAACGGGGCCTTCACCAAGGGTTCAAAGCGAGCATGCCCGGGAAAGATGACAGATTGAATGTGCGCTGACGCAGCAATATCAAAAGGCCGCCAACCCTCAAGCCACGCCCTTCTGGCCCAGGTTTGCGCCGTCGCGGCCGCTGATCCATTTGAGCAGCTCACCACCGGACATCGGCCTGGCGAGGAAATTACCCTGCACCAACGGTCGCCCCAGGCCCTGCACGGCCTGCCAGTCGCTCAGGGTATCGACGTCGTTCACCACCACGTCCAGTTCGCAGCGCCGGGCAAGAATCAGCGCCGCCGCCACCACCGCCGCCCTGGTGCCGTCCTCGGCCATTGCGCGGACGAATTCGGCGGCAAGTTTCAGTTCGTTCAGCGGCAGATCGAACAGTTGCCGCAGGTTGGTCGTACCCCGCCCGAATCCGTCGAGGCACAGGCGGCAACCCAATCGGCGCAGGGCGGCCAGTTGCCGCACCTGGACAGCATCGAGGCGGCCGCAATGGCGTTCATCCACGGCCAGGGTGAGGATCCCGGCAGGCAATCGGTGCTGCCGCAGCAGCGCCAACAGGCGGTCGACGAAGGTCGCCCCGAGCAACAGCGCCGGCGCTACGTTCACCACCATGGGCAGTGGCCGGTCGCCGTCCAGGCGAATCGCCGCACTGACCGCCAGTGCCTTGTCCAGTACATGCCAGGTCAGCATGTCCAGCAGCCCGGCACCCTGCATCACCGTGAAGAACTGCCCGGATGCCAGCAAACCGAGGGTCGGATGCAGCCAGCGCACCGAGGCCTCGACCGCGAGCAACGCGCCGTCGGCGTCGAGCCTGGGTTGGTAGTTCACTTTCCATTGCGCTCGCGAATGGGCCAGTTGCTCGGGGGAAAGCCTGCCCAGCTCGATGATCTGCGGCGCGGCACTGATGGCCACGGGCTCGCTGGCGCTGTCGTGGTACTCGCCGAGCAGACGGTGCAGCATCGCGCCGCTGGCCGGTTTCTGCAGACAGCCAAGCAGGCGCAGGCCCAGTTGCGGGGCGAGTTCGGCGATGTTGTCGAGCAGGGCCGGTTCGGCATCGCTGAGCACGACCAGGGCCGAGGCCAGGCGTTTCTCGGCGAGATGGCGGATCATCGCCAGCCCGTCGGGGCCATCCATGTACAGGTCGCAGATGGCCACATCCACCGGCCCGCGGCGTTCGAGCATCTGCATGGCACAGCTCACCGACTCCGCCGCGAGCACGTCGAACACGCCATTGGCATTGAGCATCTGGTGCAATGCCATGAGCTGGAAGGGATGGTCTTCGAGGATAAGAACCTTGAGCGAGTGCATGGACAGTTCTCCGTGACGGCACGAAGACGCAACTCTAGGGAAATCTTCCCGGCCTCCCTATAGGACAAATCCGAAGGATGGGCTTCCATTTCCGATGGCTGCCAGAGCGCCCACGCCGCGCCCGACCGCAAATAAGAAGCCCGTCACGCAGGACGGGCTTTTTTACCGGTATCGCTTACAGCGGCTTGCCACGATTGCCATGCTGACCGACGAATGCCTGGACCTTGCCCAGGTCGTTGGCCAGAACGGTGCAGCGCTCTTCCCGCGAGAACAGGTCGGCCAGGTGCGCCGGCAGTTCCAGGGTCTTGGCGACACCGGCCTTTTCCACCGCATCGGGGAACTTGACCGGATGCGCGGTGCCCAGCACCACCATCGGGATGTCCAGGCTGCGGCGGCATTCACGGGCGGCCTTGACGCCGATCGCGGTGTGCGGGTCCAGCACTTCGCCGGTCTGGGCGAAGACGTCGGCGATGGTTTCGCAGGTCTGCGCGTCATCCACGGCCAGCGAGTCGAACAGCTTGCGGGCCTCGGTCCAGCGATCCTGCTCGACGCTGAAGCCGCCGCCCTGCTTGAAGTTCGCCATCAGTTCGGCGATCGCCGCGCCGTTGCGACCGTGCAGATCGAACAGCAGGCGCTCGAAGTTCGACGAAACCATGATGTCCATGGACGGCGACAGGGTCGCGTGCAGGGTTTCCTTGACGTACTGGTTGCCGCTCATGAAGCGGTGCAGGATGTCGTTGCGGTTGGTCGCGACGATCAGTTGGCTGATCGGCAGGCCCATGTTGCGCGCCAGGTAGCCGGCGAAGATGTCGCCGAAGTTGCCGGTCGGCACCGAGAACGCCACGGAACGGGCCGGACCGCCGAGCTGCAGGGCCGCGTGGAAGTAGTAGACGATCTGGGCCATGATCCGCGCCCAGTTGATCGAGTTGACCGCCACCAGGCGGGTGCCCTTGAGGAAGCCCTGGTCGGCGAAGCTGGCCTTGACCATCTCCTGGCAGTCGTCGAAGTTGCCTTCGATGGCGATGTTGTGGATGTTCTCGCCGAGGATGGTGGTCATCTGCCGGCGCTGAACTTCCGACACGCGCTGGTGCGGGTGCAGGATGAAGATGTCGACGTTGTCGCAACGGCGGCAACCTTCGATGGCCGCGGAGCCGGTGTCACCGCTGGTGGCGCCCATGATCACCACGCGCTCGCCGCGCTTGGCCAGGACGTGGTCGAGCAGGCGACCGAGCAGTTGCAGGGCGAAGTCCTTGAAGGCCAGGGTCGGGCCGTGGAACAGCTCCAGCACCCATTCGTTGCTGTTCAACTGACGCAGCGGCGCGACCGCGGCATGCGCGAACTCGCCGTAGGTTTCTTCGAGGATCTTCTTGAAGTCGGCATCGGCGATGCTGCCGGTGACGAACGGGCGCATGACCCGGAACGCCAGCTCGTGATACGGCAGGCCGGCCCAGGACGCGATCTCTTCCTGGGTGAAGCGCGGCAGGTTCTCCGGTACGTAGAGGCCACCGTCGCTGGCCAGGCCAGCCAGCAGCACGTCTTCGAAATTCAGGGCCGGGGCCTGACCGCGGGTACTGATATAGCGCATGACACAAACCTTTCTTTGAGCCGCAAGCCGCACGCCTCGCGCGACTCGCGGCTGGAATTAATTGAGTTGTTCGACGCGGATCCGCACGACCTTGCCGATCACGTCCTGCAACGCTTCCAGGGCGACGATCGCGTCGTTCATGCGCTGTTCCTGCACCTCGTGGGTCAGCAGGATCATCGGTACCAGGCCGTCCTGTTCTTCGACGTCCTTCTGCATGATCGATTCGATGTTGATACCGCGCTCGGAGAGGATGCTCGCCACCTGGGCCAGTACGCCCGGGTGGTCCTTGGCCTGGATGCGCAGGTAGTACGCGGTTTCGCAGGCTTCGATCGGCAGGATCGGATGGGCGGACAGCGAGTCCGGCTGGAAGGCCAGGTGCGGAACGCGGTTTTCCGGGTCGGAGGTCATCGCACGGACCACATCCACCAGGTCGGCGACCACCGACGAGGCGGTCGGCTCCATGCCGGCACCGGCACCGTAGAACAGGGTGGAGCCGGCGGCATCGCCGTTGACCATGACCGCGTTCATCACGCCATTGACGTTGGCGATCAGGCGGTCGGCCGGAATCAGGGTCGGGTGCACGCGCAGCTCGATGCCGGCGGCGGTGCTGCGGGCCACGCCCAGGTGCTTGATGCGGTAGCCCAGGGCCTCGGCGTAATTGACGTCGGCGGTGGTCAGCTGGGTGATGCCCTCGGTGTAGGCCTTGTCGAACTGCAGCGGAATGCCGAAGGCGATGGACGCGAGGATGGTCAGCTTGTGCGCGGCGTCGATGCCTTCGACGTCGAAGGTCGGGTCGGCTTCGGCATAACCCAGCGCCTGGGCTTCGGCCAGGACGTCAGGGAAGGTGCGGCCTTTCTCGCGCATTTCGGTGAGGATGAAGTTGCCGGTGCCGTTGATGATGCCGGCGACCCAGTTGATGCGGTTGGCCGAGAGGCCTTCGCGGATCGCCTTGATCACCGGGATGCCGCCGGCCACCGCGGCTTCGAAGGCGACGATGACGCCCTTCTCGCGGGCGCGGGCGAAGATCTCGTTGCCGTGCACGGCGATCAGTGCCTTGTTCGCGGTGACCACGTGCTTGCCATTGTCGATGGCCTTGAGCACCAGCTCGCGGGCCACGGTATAGCCACCAATCAGTTCAATGACAATATCGATCTCGGGGTTGCTCGCCACCTCGAACACGTCAGCGGTAATGGGGGTACCGGTAATCTGGCAGTTCGGGTTGGGCGAACGCATGGCAATCTGTGCCACTTCGATTCCACGCCCGGCGCGACGGGCGATTTCCTCGGCGTTTCGCTTAAGAACATTGAAGGTTCCGCCACCGACGGTCCCCAACCCACAGATGCCTACTTTGACCGGTTTCACTGTGAACTCCCCATTTAACGACCGGCGCACGACCGGTCGTGAAAAAGGCCGCCTCCCCATGAAGGCGGCCCGCTGATTGAATTACTTGCTGCTGGCCAGGGCCAGCTTGGCCACTTGCGGCGCCGGCTGGTAGCCGGGGATCACCTGGCCGTCCTCGAGGACGATGGCCGGCGTGCCGTTGACACCGATCGACTGCCCCATGGTGAACTGCTTGCCAACCGGGTTCTCGCACTTGGCGGCCTTGATTTCCTTGCCGTCGATCATCTTGTCCAGGGCGCCGTTGCGGTCCTTGGAGCACCAGACCGCCTGCAGTTGCTCATCACCCGGCGAGCCGAGGCCCTGGCGCGGGAAAGCGACGTAGCGCACTTCGATGCCGAGGCGGTTGAGCTCGGGCACTTCGGCGTGCAGCTTGTGGCAGTACGGACAGGTGGTGTCGGTGAACACCGTGATGTGCGACTTGACTGGGCCCTTGGCAGGATAAACCACCATTTCCGCGGCCGGAATGGCGTTGATGGTCTTGGCGATGGCCTGTCGTTCGGTCTTCTCGGTGAGGTTGACCGGCTTGCCGTCCTGCATCTGGAACAGGTAGCCCTGGACCAGGAACTGGCCGTCGGCACTGGCGTACAGGACACGCCCGCCCTGCAGCTTGACCTCGTAGAGGCCGTTGAGCGGGCTGGAGGAAATGCTCTCGACCGGCACTTCCGATTCCAGGGATTTCAGGGTCTTGCGGATCGCCTGTTCGGCATCGTCGGCCACGGCAAACGAGGTGACCAGCGCCAGGGCGGCGGCCGCAAGGGTCTGGATCAAACGCATGGGGGAACTCCTTACATGGGACCGGATTAGGGACGCCCGTGCTGAAAACGCGGGGATTTCGCCGGCCCAGGACGTGTACTGCCGAAGACTATCACATTCATCGGGGGGTAACGGGCCCCTTGAAGCGTCAAATAGGCCGCTAACCGCGTGGATGGTGGCGGGCGTGCAGCTCCTGCAGACGGGCCTTGGCCACATGGGTATAGATCTGCGTGGTCGACAGGTCGCTGTGCCCCAGCAGCATCTGTACCACGCGCAGGTCGGCACCGTGGTTGAGCAGGTGGGTGGCGAACGCGTGGCGCAGGGTGTGCGGCGACAAGGCCTTGTCGATGCCCGCGACCCTGGCGTGATGCTTGATGCGATGCCAGAAGGTCTGACGCGTCATCTCCTCGCCGCGCAGGCTGGGAAACAGCACATCGCTGGGGCGACCGTTGAGCAGGCCATTGCGTCCGTCGCGCAGGTAGCGTTCGAGCCAGACCACCGCCTCCTCGCCCATGGGCACCAGGCGCTCCTTGCTGCCCTTGCCCATCACCCGCAGCACGCCCTGGCGCAGGTTGATCTGGTCGAGGGTCAGGCTGACCAGCTCGGTCACCCGCAGGCCGCAGGCGTAGAGCACTTCGAGCATGGCGCGGTCACGCTGGCCGATGTCCTCGCTCAGGTCCGGCGCGCGCAGCAGCGCTTCGACATCGGCTTCCGACAGGGACTTGGGCAAGGGCCTGCCCAGTTGCGGCATCTCCACCTGCAGGGTGGGATCGACGGCGATCAGTTTTTCCCGCAGCAGGTAACGATAGAAACCACGCGCCCCAGACAGGAAGCGCGCCGTGGAGCGCGGCTTGTAGGCGTTGTCCAGGCGCCAGGCAAGGTGATCGAGGATCAACTCGCGACCGGCGTCAGGCAGTGCGATGCCTTTCTCCTGCAGCCAGCCGTTGAACAAGGCCAGATCGCTGCGGTAAGAGACACGGGTATTGTCGGAAAGACCTTTCTCCAGCCACAGGGCATCGAGAAACTGGTCGATCAGTGGGTGATCGATGGCAGGCATGGGAACTCGAAAGCAGGGCGCTGGGTGCGCCGGGATGCCGCTAGTCTTCCACAACCCCGCGGATCAGGGGAACCCGCCCCCACAAGGTCCGCGTAACGCAAAAACAAAAAGGGCAGCCCGTAGGCTGCCCTTTCTTTCGCAAAGGTCGGACTGGACTCAGGCCAGTTTTTCCTTGATGCGAGCTGCTTTACCGGACAGGTCACGCAGGTAGTACAGCTTGGCTTTACGCACGTCACCACGACGTTTCACGGCCAGGCTGTCGATCTGCGGGCTGTAGGTCTGGAAAGTACGCTCAACGCCAACACCGTTGGAGATTTTGCGAACGGTGAATGCGCTGTTCAGACCACGGTTGCGCTTGGCGATTACAACGCCTTCGAACGCCTGCAGACGGGAACGGTCGCCTTCCTTCACTTTCACCTGAACGACAACGGTGTCGCCCGGGGCAAAGGTCGGGATCTCTTTGCTCATCTGCTCAGCTTCGATCTGCTGAATGATTTTGTTGGTCATCTTGTGCTCCTAAGGCAAATCTCGGATTTACCATCGATACGTTAACTATCGTCCCGCTCGCGAATGTACTCGTCGAGCAGCTTCTTCTCTTCTCCAGAAAGTGAGCGACTTTCCAGAAGATCGGCGCGTCGTTCCCAGGTCCGCCCAAGGGACTGCTGTAAACGCCAACGCCGGATGTGTGCATGGTTGCCACTAAGCAACACGTCGGGAACACGCTGATCCGCATACACCTCAGGTCGGGTGTAGTGCGGGCAATCCAGCAGACCGTCGGTGAAGGAATCCTCTTCCGCCGAGTCCACATGCCCTAAAGCTCCGGGCAGCAGCCGTGTAACCGCATCGATCAGGACCATCGCCGGCAGCTCGCCGCCAGACAGTACATAGTCGCCAATCGACCACTCTTCATCGACATGAGTTTCAATGAAACGCTCGTCGATGCCTTCGTAACGACCGGCTATCAGAATCAACGATTCATGCATCGCCAGTTCCTTGACCGCCGACTGAGTCAGCTTGCGGCCTTGGGGCGAGAGGTAGATCACCTTCGCCGCTCCTCCGGTTGCCTGCCTGGCCTGGACCAGGGCGTCTTCCAGAGGCTTGATCTTCATCACCATGCCCGGACCACCGCCAAAAGGCCGATCATCCACCGTATGGTGTCGATCCGTGGTGTAGTCCCGCGGGTTCCAGCAGGTCAGTTGCAACAACCCCTGTTTCACCGCTCGGCTGGTAATGCCGTACTCACTGATAGCCGAGAACATCTCGGGGAACAACGTGATGACGTCTACGCGCAGGCTGGCCATTGCTTAGAAATCCGCGTCCCACTCGACCCTCATTTCGCTTGCCGCCAGGTCGATTGCCAACACGCATTGCCGGGTATAAGGCAATAGCCGTTCACGATCATCCAGGCTGCCAGCACAGGGCTTGACCACCATTACATCGTTCGCGCCGGTCTCCAACAGGTGATCAACCTTGCCGAACAGATGTCCGTCCTGGTTGATGACACTCAGGCCCACGAGCTGGTACCAGTAGTACTCGTCGTTGGCCAGGTTGGGCAAAAGGCTTCGTGAGATACAGATCTCATAACCGCTCAGAAGACGAGCTTCATCGCGATCGTCGAGCCCCTTGAGCTTGGCGACCAGATCCTTTTGACCGGATCGGCCCTTGACCAGCTCTACCTGCTTGACCACGCCTTCGCGCCGAAGCGTCCAGTGGCGGTACTGCAACAGGTTGTCGATCGGATCGGTAAAGGAAAACACCTTCACCTCGCCGCGAACGCCGTGTACCGAAAAAATCTTGCCGACGACGATCAGGTCGTCCGCATTTTCTGGCGTCGCGTTCATATTGCTCAGGCAGCAGCCTTGGCAGCTTCCTTCAGCAGCTGAGCAACACGCTCAGACGGCTGTGCACCTTGAGCCAGCCAGTAGGTGGCGCGCTCTTGGTTTACGGACAGTTTGACTTCTGCGCCCGAAGCAATCGGGTTGAAGAAGCCGATACGCTCAACGAAACGACCATCGCGCGCGTTGCGGCTGTTGGTCACGGTGAGGTGGTAGAATGGGCGCTTTTTGGAGCCGCCACGGGCAAGACGGATGGTTACCATGTGAACATCGTTCCTGTAGTCGGTGCTGCAAATCTATAGGCCAAACGGGCACGGGTGCCCGAAAGGCCGCATATTCTCGGGGAATACACGGACTTTTGCAAATGCCTTTTTTCTGGCAACTGCCTGTCTGTCATACGGATCTGCAATGAGGCTGCCCTATATAAGGCAGCGATTTTCCCGCCGAGGCGGGTTTCGAGGGTGGTGACGCAGGCGCCACCACCCCGGAATCGGGTTTAAAGCTTGGGCATGCCGCCGCCGGGCATCATGCCGCCGAGGCCGCGCATCATCTTGGCCATGCCACCCTTGGCAGAAAACTTCTTCATCATTTTCTGCATCTGCTTGTGCTGTTTGATCAGGCGACCGATGTCCTGCACCTGGGTGCCGGAACCGAGGGCGATGCGGCGCTTGCGCGAGCCGCTGATCAGGTCAGGGTCACGACGCTCGGCCGGGGTCATGGAGTTGATGATCGCCTCCATCTGCTTGAACTGCTTCTCGGCCGCGCCCTGGGCGTTGCCCATCTGCGCCAGGTTGACCCCGCCGATGCTCGGCAGCTTGTCCATCAGGCCGCCGAGGCCGCCCATGTTCTTCATCTGTTGCAGCTGGTCGCGGAAGTCTTCGAGGTCGAAGCCCTTGCCCTTCTTCAGCTTCTTGGCCAGTTTGTCGGCCTTGGCCTTGTCGATGTTCTGCTCGGCCTGCTCGATCAGGCTGAGCACATCGCCCATGCCGAGGATGCGCGAGGCGATACGGTCCGGGTGGAACGGCTCCAGGGCCTCGGTCTTCTCACCCATGCCAATGAACTTGATCGGCTTGCCGGTGATGGCGCGTACCGACAGCGCGGCACCGCCACGGGCGTCGCCGTCGACCTTGGTCAGCACCACACCGGTCAACGGCAGTGCGTCGCCGAAGGCCTTGGCGGTGTTGGCGGCGTCCTGGCCGGTCATGGCGTCGACCACGAACAGCGTCTCGATCGGCTTGACCGCTGCGTGCAGGTCCTTGATCTCGGTCATCATTTCCGCGTCGACGTGCAGGCGACCGGCGGTGTCGACGATGACCACGTCGATGAATTTCAGCTTGGCTTCGCGAATCGCCGCTTCGGCGATGGCCACCGGCTTCTGGCTGATGTCGGACGGGAAGAAGGTCACGCCGATGTCGTTGGCCAGGGTTTCCAGCTGCTTGATCGCCGCCGGGCGGTAGACGTCGGCGGAGACGACCATGACGGTCTTCTTCTTGCGTTCCTTGAGGAAGCGCGCCAGCTTGCCGGCAGTCGTGGTTTTACCCGCACCCTGCAGACCGGCCATCAGCACCACGGCGGGCGGTGCTGCGTTCAGGCTCAGGTCTTCGTTGGCCGCGCCCATCAGTTCTTCGAGCTCGGCCTGGACGATCTTCACGAACGCCTGGCCCGGGGTCAGGCTGCGGGAAACCTCGGTACCGACCGCACGTTCCTTGACCTTGTTGACGAAGTCCTTGACCACCGGCAGGGCGACGTCGGCTTCGAGCAACGCCATGCGCACTTCGCGCAGGGTGTCTTTGATGTTGTCTTCATTCAGCTTGGCCTTGCCGGTGACATGGCGCAGCGTCTGTGACAGACGATCGGTCAGGTTTTCAAACATGGGGATCCTTTCAGGCTCTGTAGAACCGGGGTTTAGCCAGCCCAGGGGCGCGGGCAGGGGCGCGATTATAACGAAGACTGGCGCCAGCGCACACCATGCCGTCGGCGCGCAGTCTTCCTAGGGGGCGACGTTCTATGCCAAACTCATCGGCTTTCGGGCTTGCCTAACAGGACTTATGCTCCCCTTGTCACCCAGCTTGCTACCCAACCTGATCGCCGCCTGCCTGTACGCCGCCGCGTTCACCCTCCAAGCCATCGGCCTGTCCCGCGGCGTCAAGGCCGACAAACGGCTGCTCGGCCTGCTGGGAGCCCTGGCGGTCGTCGCCCAGGGCAGCGCACTGTTCTGGCAGTTGCTCACGCCCCTGGGCCTGAGCCTGGACTTCTTCAGCGCCGCCAGCCTGATCGCCACCGCGGTGATCGCCATCACCCTGCTCGCCTGCCTGCGCAGCCCGGTGGAGAACCTGCTCCTGCTGCTGTTCCCGCTCGGCCTGCTGACAGCGCTGATCGCCCAGTTCGCGCCGTCCGGCACGGTACCGCTGATCAACGAGCAACCGGGCATCCTCGCCCATATCCTGCTGTCGATCCTGGCCTACGGCCTGTTCACCATCGCGGTGTTCCAGGCGCTGTTGCTGCTGGTGCAGGATCACCAGCTCAAGCACAAGCACCCGTCGGGCCTGATCCGCAATTTCCCGCCGCTGCAGACCATGGAAAGCCTGCTGTTCGGTTTCCTCTGGGCCGGCTGGGGCCTGCTCTCGCTGTCGCTGATTTCCGGCTGGCTGTTCCTCGACAACCTGTTCGCCCAGCACCTGGTGCACAAGACCCTTCTGGCCTGCGTCGCCTGGGTGGTGTTCAGCGTGCTGCTGTGGGGCCGCACCCGCCTCGGCTGGCGCGGACACAAGGCAATCCGCTGGACCCTGGCCGGCTTCTGCCTGCTGATGCTGGCGTACTTCGGCAGCAAGCTGGTACGCGAATTCATCCTGCACATCTGATGAGCGACCGATGAACACTCTGCCGCTGACTCCGCTGCTCGGGCTCCTGGCCCTGGCCCTGTTGTGGTCGGCACTGTTCACTGCCGTCGACGCCGCGCGCCAGCGCCTGGCCAGCGCCCGACGCAGCGGCAATGCCCCAGCCCTCGATGGCATTCCGGCGCAGGCGCTGGTCCTGGCCGCCAGTCTCGGCAAGCTGCTGGTGCTCACCCTCGCCGCCCTCGCCGGCCTGCGCTGCCAGGGCGAAAGCGGTTTCTGGCTGGGCTGCCTGGGGGCGACCGTGCTGCTGCTGATCTGCGCCGAGTACCTGCCCCGGCAACTGGCCCGACGCAATCCCGAGGCATTCATCGGCCTCGGCGTGATCCTCCGGGTGCCGCTGCGCCTGCTGCAGCCGCTGGCCTGCCTGCTGGACGGCATCGCCCGGCTGATCGTGCGGCCCTTCGCCGTCAAGCCGGCGGTGGTCAAACACCATGAGCACGACGCCGAGGACACCGAGGATCACCAGCAGGACGACGACACGCCCGGCGCACATACCCTGCCCGCCAGCCTCATGGCCCTGGAGAAGATCAACGTCAATCACATCCTGGTGCCGCGCAGCGAAGTGGACGGGGTCAACCTCGACGAGTCGATCGAGGCCATCATCGAGCAGCTCAAGGCCTGCGAGCACACGCGCCTGCCGGTGTTCCACAGCGACATCAACCAGGTCCAGGCGGTGCTCAACATTCGTCATGTCGCCCATCTGCTGCCCAAGGCCGAGCTGACCCGCGAAAGCCTGCTGGCCGCCTGCTACGAACCGTACTTCGTTCCGGAAAGCACGCCGCTGCAGCTGCAACTGCTGAATTTCCACAAGCAGCAACGGCGCATGGGCATCGTCGTCGACGAATACGGTGAGGTGCAGGGCATCGTCACCCTGGAAGACATCCTCGAAGAAATCGTCGGCGAGTTCGAAGAACAGGACAACCAGGACAACCCGCATATCCACCCGCAGGACGACGGGCGCTATGTGATCGAGGGTGCCATCGCGATCCGCGAGCTGAATCGCTGCCTCGGCTGGCATCTGCCCAGCGATGGCCCGAAGACCCTCAACGGCCTGGTCACCGAGGCCCTGGAAAGCATCCCCGACAGCGCGGTGTGCCTGAAGATCGGCCGCTATCGCCTGGAGATCCTCGAAACCGAGGACAACCGTGCCAGCCGCATCCTGGTCTGGATTGTGGCGCGCCCGCCGGCCGCCTGATCCGCCCCACCGCCAGCCCCCGAGATAGACACATTCAGTATCGAATGTGGCTATACTCGCCCCACGCTTACCCAGCCCTGCCATCGCCTCCGCTACCCGCATCCGGCGCTTCGGCCAGTGCGCATCGCCCGCATCGCGCGCCCAAGCGGTACTGCTTCACACCCCGAACAGTGCCCGCGCCCGCCCTCATCCCCACAGGGCGTATGCTCGGCGACTGCGAGTCATTCCAATGAAAACAATGCTCCGGCCCCACTGCCCTCCGTGCAGGGTCGCCAGAAGAGCTCTCGACTGTCAGGGGTACACCGCATGACCAGCAGCACCTACAACGAGACAGACGCCGCGCCGCCCGGCAATTCGCCAGCCCGCGTCGCCACCGCCAGCTTCATCGGCACCGCCATCGAGTTCTACGATTTCTACGTCTACGCCACCGCCGCGGCACTGGTGATCGGTCCGGTGTTCTTTCCGCAGACCTCCGGCACCGCGCAGATGCTCTCGGCCTTCCTCACCTTCGGTATCGCCTTTCTCGCCCGCCCGCTGGGCTCGGCGCTGTTCGGCCACTTCGGCGACCGCATCGGGCGCAAGTCGACCCTGGTTGCCTCGCTGCTGCTGATGGGCGTCTGTACCACCCTGATCGGCGTGTTGCCGGGACACGACAGCATCGGTGTCTGGGCGCCGATCCTGCTCTGCGTCCTGCGCTTCGGCCAGGGCCTGGGGCTGGGCGGCGAATGGGGCGGTGCCGCGCTGCTGGCCACCGAAAACGCGCCCAAGGGCAAGCGCGCCTGGTTCGGCATGTTCCCGCAACTCGGCCCGTCCATCGGCTTTCTCGCCGCCAACGGCCTGTTCCTCGCCCTGGCCATGCTGCTCAGCGATGAGGACTTCCGCGCCTGGGGCTGGCGCATTCCCTTCCTGCTCAGCGCCGCGCTGGTCATCGTCGGCCTGTACGTGCGCCTGAAGCTTGAGGAAACACCGGTGTTCGCCAAGGCCATCGCCCGTCACGAACGGGTGAAGATGCCGGTGGTCGAGCTGTTCGCCCAGTACTGGCTGCCGGTCCTGCTCGGGGCCATGGCGATGGTGGTGTGCTACGCGCTGTTCTACATCTCCACGGTGTTTTCCCTGAGCTACGGCGTGTCGACACTGGGCTACACCCGCGAGACCTTCCTCGGCCTGCTGTGCTTCGCCGTGCTCTTCATGGCCCTGGCCACGCCGCTGTCGGCCTGGCTCAGCGACCACTACGGACGCAAGCCGGTACTGATCGTCGGCGCCCTGCTGGCCATTGCCTCGGGCTTCACCATGCAGCCGCTGCTGACCTCGGGGTCCACCGCCGGGGTGGCGCTGTTCCTGGCCATCGAGCTGTTCCTCATGGGCGTGACCTTCGCCCCGATGGGCGCGCTGCTGCCGGAGCTGTTCCCGACCCACGTGCGCTACACCGGGGCCTCGGCGGCGTACAACCTGGGCGGTATCGTCGGTGCCTCGGCGGCACCCTTCTTCGCGCAGAAGCTGGTGCTGATGGGTGGGCTGAGCTGGGTGGGAGGTTATGTCTCGGTGGCGGCCCTGCTGAGCCTGATCGCCGTGCTGTGCCTGAAGGAAACCCGGCACGCGGACCTGTGAAAGCAGATCGGGCGGCCTTTGCGGCCGCCCGACGGCTTGCGCTTACAGCTCGACCTTGACCGCTTGCGAAGCGCGGGTCGCCTTGGCCCGGGCCGCTTCGATCGACTCGTCGCGCGCCAGGCACACGCCCATGCGCCGCTGGCCGTTGACCTCCGGCTTGCCGAACAGGCGCAGCGCGGTATCCGGCTCGGCCAGGGCGGCACCGAGGTTGTCGAAGGCGGTCTGCTGCGAAGTACCTTCCACCAGGATCACCGCCGAGGCCGACGGACCGAACTGGCGGATCGCCGGGATCGGCAGGCCGAGAATGGCCCGTGCATGCAGGGCGAACTGCGGCAGGTCCTGGGAGATCAGGGTCACCAGGCCGGTATCGTGCGGACGCGGCGACACTTCGCTGAACCAGACCTGATCGCCCTTGACGAACAGTTCCACGCCGAACAGACCACGGCCCCCCAGGGCCTCGGTGACCGCCTTGGCCACCCGCTCGGACTCGGCCAGGGCCACCGGACTCATTGCCTGTGGCTGCCAGGATTCCTGGTAGTCGCCCTTCTCCTGACGATGGCCAACCGGTGCGCAGAAGGTGGTGCCGCCGATATGACGAACGGTCAGCAGGGTGATTTCATAGTCGAAGTCGATGAAGCCCTCGATGATCACCCGCCCCTTGCCGGCGCGGCCGCCTTCCTGGGCGTAGTCCCAGGCTTTCTGCAGGTCGTCGGCGCTTTTCAGCAGGCTCTGGCCCTTGCCCGACGAACTCATCACCGGCTTGACCACACACGGGAAGCCCAGGTCCAGGGCGGCCTTCTGGTAGTCCTCGAAGGTGTCGGCGAAGTGATACGGCGAGGTCGGCAGCTCCAGCTCCTCGGCGGCCAGGCGACGGATGCCTTCGCGGTTCATGGTCAGCTGGGCGGCGCGGGCGGTCGGCACCACGGTGAAGCCTTCGGCTTCCAGCTCCACCAGGGTGGCGGTGGCGATGGCTTCGATTTCCGGGACGATGTAATGCGGCTTCTCCGCCTCGATCACCGCGCGCAGTGCCGCGCCGTCGAGCATGTTGATCACATGGCTGCGGTGCGCGACCTGCATGGCCGGGGCATTGGCGTAACGGTCCACGGCGATCACTTCGACGCCCAGGCGTTGCAGCTCGATCACCACTTCCTTGCCCAGTTCGCCGCAGCCACAGAGCAGTACGCGGGTCGCGGTGGGCGACAATGGGGTTCCGATACGAGTCATCTCAGGTCCTCAGCGGGAGAAATCCAGGACCGCCCCAGCACGGTGCGGGCCAGCGAAAGGCGCGTATTTTACATGAGGTCAGACCTAGTGGGAGCTACCTCCCCTTGTAGGAGCTGGCTTGCCTGCGCGGTCCTTCGCAGGCAAGCCAGCTCCTACGGGGCGACCGCGTTCTTGCGCACGCGCCAGGCCATCGCCAGCCACACGGCCGTGACTCCGGCGAACTTCGAGGCCAGCGCGGTGCCGACCACGGCCGGCGTCAGGGCGCCGATCATGCCGAAGAAGATGAAGGTATCGATGGGAATGCTCAGCGCCGAGCTGATCCACAGGCGATCATGCAGCGGTCGCCGGGTGATGCTGAACACCAGCCAGTCGATCAGCTCGGACACGGCGAAGGCGGTGGCGCTGGCCAGGGCGATGGCCGGGTCCGAGGTGACATAGGACAGCACCAGCGCCACCAGCATGGCGACCAGCGCGCCATGGCCGAAGCGGGTCTGCACCATGTCGCGCAGGACGAACACCAGACCGCCCCAGGCGGACCAGATGACATCCAGGTGCGGTGCACTGGAGAAGGCGTAGTTGATCAGCACCACGCTGCTGATATAGGCGATGAGAAAGAACATGGACGGCGACCGATGGACAAGCCGCACAGGGTACTGCACAGCCCCCGCGCGGCCAAGTCCGACGTCAGCTGGCGGTCTGGCCGAAGATCAGGCCGGCGGCCAGGGCACGCTCATGGCACAGGGTAAGCACCCGGCGGCGCTCGGCGTTGTCCATGCGCCCCCAGCGGGTGATTTCGCCGGCCGTGCGCTGGCAACCGATGCAGATGTCGTGGTCGTCCAGCGCGCAGACGCTGACGCAGGGCGAGGCGACCGGTTTTTCCGTGTTGCTCATCACTCGTCCTCGGCGACCAGGTCGCGGGCGTAGCGCTGGGCGTTGTGCACGTAGTGGGCGGCGCTGGCCTCCAGCAGTTGCTTCTGCGCGTCGCTCAGTTCGCGCACCACCTTGCCCGGCGCCCCCATCACCAGCGAACCATCGGGGATTTCCTTGCCTTCCGGGATCAGCGCATTGGCGCCGATGATGCAATGCTTGCCGATCTTCGCGCCGTTGAGAATCACCGCGTTGATGCCGATCAGGCTGTAGTCGTCCACCGTGCAGCCGTGGAGCATGGCGTTGTGGCCGATGGTCACGCCCTTGCCGATGGTCAGCGGCGAACCCATATCGGTATGCATCACCGTGCCGTCCTGGACGTTGCTGTTCTCGCCGATGTCGATCAGCTCGTTGTCACCACGCAGCACCGCGTTGAACCAGACATTGGCCCCCGCCTGCAGGCGCACCTTGCCGATCAGCGTGGCATTGGGCGCCACCCAGCTTTGCGGGTGGGTTTCGACCCGCAGGTCGCCCAGACGGTATTTCATGCGTGGATCCTCACGGTGGATGCGCGGCGGGTGGTCCCGCTCGTCAGATTGGAGTGAAGCGTTCAGGGGGCTGGTGCAGGCTGATTTTCGCATCGTAGAGCAGGTTGACCAGCTCGACGATCATGATCGCCGACAGGCCCCAGATCTTGTATTCGCCGAAGCGGTAGCTCGGCACGTACCAACTGCGGCCCTGGTAATCGATACGGTGGGTGTGGTCGCGCGGGTCCTGGCGGAAGAACTCCAGCGGCACGCTGAAGACCGCGGCGATCTCGGCATCGTTGGGCCGGTACTCGACGTAGTCGGGAATCAGCCCGACGTAGGGCGTGACCTTCAGGCCATGCAGCGAAACCAGTGGACTCAGCGGGCCGATGACTTCCACCAGGCCAGGCGGCAGACCGATTTCCTCTTCGGCTTCGCGCAACGCGGTGAACACCAGGTCCGGGTCTTCCGGGTCACGCCGCCCGCCGGGAAAGGCCACCTCGCCGCCGTGGGTAGACAGGCCCTTGGCGCGCAGGGTCAGGACCAGCTCGGGGTCTTCGCTGCGGGTGATGGGCAACAACACCGCGGCCTCGGGAAAACGTCGGTCGGTCTCCAGAGTGCTCGGGGTGTGACTGCTCACACGGCGAAGAAGCTCGTCCAGCATGGTCTCTCTCGTTTCGGTAACGTTCTGCATCATGCACCAAAGCCGCGCTACGCCCAACCCCCACGGTTGATCGCACTTGCGGCGGGCGCGAATGGGGCGCGAAGATAGCGGCAACTCTCAGGAAGATAAGCATGAAATACTGCAGCGCGTGCGGCAAGGCGGTCACCCAGCGCATTCCCGACGGCGATTCCCGTCTGCGCTATGTCTGCGATCACTGTCAGACCATCCATTACCAGAATCCCAATATCGTCGCCGGCGTGCTGCCCAGCCATGGCAGCAAGGTCCTGCTCTGTCGCCGTGCCATCGAGCCGCGCCGGGGTTACTGGACCCTGCCCGCCGGCTTCATGGAGAACGGCGAGACCATGGAACAGGCAGCGCGCCGGGAAACCGTGGAGGAAGCCTGCGCCCGCCTGCAGACGCTGACGCTCTACCACCTCTACGACCTGCCCCATATCAACCAGGTCCACGTGTTCTTCCGCGGCGAACTGGCCGACCTCGATTTCGACGTCGGTGTCGAGAGCCTGGAAGTCCGCTTGTTCGAGGAACATGAGATCCCGTGGGACGAGCTGGCTTTCCGCACCGTGCGCGTCACACTAGAATGCTACTATCGGGACCGCGAAAAGCAGCACTACCCGGTGCGCAACGACTGCCTGCCGCCCTCTTTCGCCCCGCCACCTACTATCGATTCGTGAAACCGCTTTTCGGGGATACCGTTCAATGCGCTGGTTGCTCGCTCTTTTCTGCCTCAGTGTGGCTTCGGTGTCCCAGGCCGCCTTTACCGAAACGATCATCAGGAAACCCGCCGTCCAGGATGCCCCCACCGCGTCCCCGGTCGACCTCAAACCGTCGATGGAACGCATCGACAAGGTCCTGGTGATCAAGTCGCAACGCCGCCTGCAACTGATCAGCGCCGGCGAACCGCTGAAGACCTACCGCATCTCCCTCGGCAAGAAACCCGTGGGCGCCAAGGAACGCGAGGGCGACAAGCGCACCCCGGAAGGCTTCTACTGGCTGGACTGGCGCAAGGTGTCGGACCGCTACAACCTGGCGATCCATGTGTCGTACCCGAATGTCAGCGATGCGGCCAAGGCCCGGCGCGACGGGGTGAGCCCGGGCGGGATGATCATGGTCCACGGCACGCCGCTGGGGGACGAATATCCGGAAGAGGTGTTCCATACCCTGGACTGGACCGAAGGCTGCATTGCCATGCGCAATGAAGACATGCGGGAAGTCTGGCGGCTGGTGAAGGACGGGACGATGATCGAGATCCGCCCCTGACCGCCCACTCCCGTAGGAGCGTGGCTTGCCCGCGAAAGGACCGCAACGCGGTCCCCATGCCCGATTAGCGGATTGGGATCGCTGTGCGATCCTTTCGCGGGCAAGCCGCGCTCCTACGAGAATCGCGCAAGCCCGTCAGATATCAGCGAGCTTCCAGGCCTCATAAGCTGGGGTTTCATACGGATGGCTCTGCTTCAGCGCCGCAACGACCTGATGAATCAGTTCGTCCGCCACCACCAGTTCCACCCGCCACTCCTCCACCGACTCGATGACACCGCTCTGCCCGATGAACGGCGTTGCGCCGTCCAGCGGGCGGAACTGACCCTGGCCCAGCACCTGCCAGGCACAGCAGTCGTAGTCGCCGATGCGCCCGCCGCCCGCGGCGAACACGGCCTGCTTGACCGTGTCGACGTGGCTTGGCGGGACGAAGAACGCGAGTTTGTACAACTCAGTTCACCCAGGCCCGCGCGTTGCGGAACATGCGCATCCAGCCGGCGTCTTCGTTCCAGTCGTCCGGACGCCAGGAGTTCTGCACGGCACGGAAGACCCGCTCAGGGTGCGGCATCATGATGGTGACGCGACCGTCGCGGCTGGTCAGGCCGGTGATCCCGCGCGGCGAGCCGTTCGGGTTGGCCGGATAACGCTCGGTGACCTTGCCGTGGTTGTCGACGAAACGCAGGGCCACGCAACCGGACAGGTCGGCTTCCAGCAGCGCTTCCTCGCTGGCGAACTCGGCATGGCCTTCGCCGTGGGCGATGGCGATCGGCATGCGCGAACCGGCCATGCCCTGCAGGAAGATCGAGTTGGACTCCTGGACCTGGACCATCGCCACCCGCGCCTCGAACTGCTCGGAGCGGTTGCGCACGAAGTGCGGCCAGTACTCGGTGCCCGGAATCAGCTCGTGCAGGTTGGACATCATCTGGCAACCGTTGCACACGCCGAGGGCGAAGCTGTCCGTGCGGTCGAAGAAGCCCTGGAAGGCGTCGCGGGCACGGGCGTTGAACAGTGCCGACTTGGCCCAGCCCTCACCGGCGCCGAGAACGTCGCCGTAGGAGAAGCCACCGCAGGCCACCAGGCCCTTGAACTCATTGAGGTCGACACGGCCGGCGAGGATATCGCTCATGTGCACGTCGATGGCGTTGAAGCCGGCGCGGTCGAAGGCCGCGGCCATTTCCACCTGACCGTTGACGCCCTGCTCGCGCAGCACCGCCACCTGTGGACGCACGCCTTTCTTGATGTATGGCGCGGCGATGTCCTGGTTGACGTCGAAGCCCAGCTTGACGCTCAGGCCCGGGTTGTCTTCTTCCAGCAGCAGGTCGAATTCCTGGTCGGCGCACTCGGCGTTGTCGCGCAGGCGCTGGATCTGGTAGCTGGTCTCGGCCCACTGACGCTGCAGCAGACGGCGCTGGCCGTCGAACAGCACTTCGCCATTCAGGCTGATGGAGACCTGGTTGCTGTTGACCGGCTTGCCGATCACCGCCACGCAGTCCTCGCCGAGGCCAGCGGCGCTGAACTGGGCCAGCACGTCCGGGGTGGCGTCCTGGCGAACCTGGATTACCGCACCCAGCTCTTCGTTGAAGAGGATCGCCGCGACTTTCTCGCGCTTGCTGGTCAGGGTGTCCAGCTCCAGGTTCAGGCCGCAGTGGCCGGCGAAGGCCATTTCCAGCGCGCTGACCAGCAGACCGCCGTCGGAACGGTCGTGGTAGGCGAGCAGGTGACCGTCGGCATTGAGGCCCTGGATCACCGCGAAGAAGGCCTTGAGGTCTTCGGCGTCATCGACGTCCGGTGCCTTGGCGCCCAGCTTGCCGTGGGTCTGCGCCAGGATCGACGCGCCCATGCGGTTCTGCCCGCGACCCAGGTCGATGAGGATCAGATCGGTTTCGCCCTTGTCCATGCGCAGCTCTGGGGTCAGGGTCTTGCGAATGTCGGTGACCGGGGCGAAGCCGGTGACGATCAGCGACATCGGCGAGGTGACGGTCTTCTCGGCACCCTCGTCGCTCCAGCGGGTCTTCATGGACATGGAGTCCTTGCCCACCGGAATGGTCAGGCCCAGCTCCGGGCAGAGTTCCATGCCCACGGCCTTGACGGTGTCGTACAGGCGGGCGTCTTCGCCCGGATGGCCGGCGGCGGACATCCAGTTGGCCGACAGCTTGATGTCGGAGAGCTTCTCGATGCGCGAGGCGGCCATGTTGGTCAGGGTCTCGCCGATCGCCATGCGCCCGGACGCCGGAGCATCCAGCAGGGCCAGCGGGGTGCGCTCGCCCATCGCCATGGACTCGCCGGTGTAGACGTCGAAGCTGGTGGCGGTGACGGCGCAGTCGGCGACCGGAACCTGCCACGGACCGACCATCTGGTCGCGGGCGACCAGACCGGTGATGGTGCGGTCGCCGATGGTGATCAGGAAGCTCTTGCTGGCCACGGCCGGGTGGCGCAGGACGCGCTCGATGGAGTCGCCCAGTTCCAGGGTGGCCGGGTCGAAATCATCGCCCTGCTCGGCTTCGCGGGTGACCGAACGGTGCATGCGTGGCGGCTTGCCCAGCAGCACTTCCAGCGGCATGTCCACCGGCGTGTTGCCGAAATGGCTGTCGGTGACGGTCAGTTGCGGCTCTTCGGTGGCTTCGCCGACCACCGCGAACGGGCAGCGCTCGCGCTCGCAGATGGCCTGGAAGCGCTCGAAGTCGACCGCGCTGACGGCCAGCACGTAACGCTCCTGGGATTCGTTGCTCCAGATTTCGTGCGGGGCCATGCCTGGCTCGTCGTTCGGCACGTTACGCAGCTCGAAGCGACCGCCACGGCCACCATCGTTGACCAGTTCGGGGAAGGCGTTGGAGATACCGCCGGCACCGACGTCATGGATGAAGGCGATCGGGTTCTTGTCGCCCAGCTGCCAGCAACGGTCGATGACCTCCTGGCAGCGGCGCTCCATTTCCGGGTTTTCCCGCTGCACGGAGGCGAAGTCCAGGTCGGCGGAACTGGCGCCGGTGGCCATGGACGATGCTGCGCCGCCACCCAGGCCGATCAGCATGGCCGGGCCACCGAGGACGATCAGCTTGGCGCCGACGGTGATTTCACCCTTCTTCACGTGCTCTTCACGGATGTTGCCCATGCCGCCAGCGAGCATGATCGGCTTGTGGTAGCCGCGCACTTCGTCGCCGTGAGGGGTGCTGATGGATTGCTCGAAGGTACGGAAGTAGCCGGTCAGGGCCGGACGGCCGAATTCGTTGTTGAACGCCGCGCCGCCCAGCGGGCCTTCGATCATGATGTCGAGGGCGTCGACGATGCGCTCGGGCTTGCCGTATGCCTTCTCCCATGGCTGTTCGAAGCCCGGGATGCGCAGGTTGGACACGGTGAAGCCGGTCAGGCCGGCTTTCGGCTTGGCGCCGCGACCGGTGGCGCCTTCGTCGCGGATCTCGCCACCGGAACCGGTGGACGCGCCCGGGAACGGCGCGATGGCGGTCGGGTGGTTGTGGGTCTCGACCTTCATCAGGATGTGCACCGGCTCCTGCACCGCGCCGTATTGGCGGGTATCGGGATTCGGGAAGAAGCGGCCGGCCACCGAACCGACGATCACCGAGGCGTTGTCCTTGTACGCGGACAGGACGCCTTCGCTGTGCATCTGGTAGGTGTTCTTGATCATGCCGAACAGGCTTTTTTCCTGGCTCTGGCCGTCGATGTCCCAACTGGCGTTGAAGATCTTGTGACGGCAGTGCTCGGAGTTGGCCTGGGCGAACATCATCAGTTCGATGTCGTGCGGGTTGCGCTTGAGGCCCTGGAAGGCGTTGACCAGGTAGTCGATCTCGTCTTCGGCGAGGGCCAGGCCCAGTTCGACGTTGGCCTTTTCCAGCGCGGCGCGACCGCCACCGAGGACGTCCACGGCGGTCAGCGGCCGGGGTTCGGCGTGGCTGAACAGGCCGGCGGCCTCTTCCAGCCTGGCCAGGACCACCTGGGTCATGCGGTCGTGCAGCAGTTCGGCGATGCTGGCGGCGTCGGCTTCGCTCAGTTCACCGCCGACGTAGTAGGCGATGCCGCGCTCCAGGCGACGAACCACTTCCAGACCGCAGTTGTGGGCGATGTCGCTGGCCTTGCTCGACCAGGGCGAGATGGTGCCGAAACGTGGCATGACCAGGAACAGGCGACCGGCTGGCTCCTGCACCGGGACGCTCGGGCCGTACTTGAGCAGGCGCGCGAGCACCTGCTGTTGGTCGGCGGTCAGATCGCCGTCAACCTCGGCGAAATGAGCGAATTCAGCGTACAAACCACTAACAGCGGGGACTTTCTGGCTCAGTTGCTCGAGTAATTTACCGTGGCGAAAGGCAGAAAGGGCAGGAGCGCCGCGCAGGATCAACATCGTCGGGACAGCCTCAGAAGGGGGTGTGCTTGGAGGCCGTGCATTCTAGCCTAAACCGGCGCGTCAGGCACCCGAAACGCTGCATCGGCGGCCATCCGAATGTCGGCCGGTGTATTCCAGACATGTCGGAGCATTCCCGCGAAGGCCGAACTGCGGTGAAAAGTCGCAACCACAGGGAGCGATAGCAGACAAGCTATCTGTTGTCGAGATATGGCGCGACAGGCCCTTTGCGTATACTGCACGTTATGTCTGCACACACTGCTCTGCGCCAGCGGTGCGCCCAATGGCTCATCGCAATCGGACTCTTCCTGATGCTCGGTGCCTGCGTTGAAAAACCCAGCACCCTGGAACGCATCAAGGAGGACGGCGTATTGCGGGTCATAACCCGTAACAGCCCGGCCACCTATTTCCAGGACCGCAACGGCGAAACCGGCTTCGAGTACGAGCTGGTCAAGCGCTTCGCCGAGGACCTGGGCGTCGAACTGCAGATCGAGACCGCCGACAACCTCGATGACCTGTTCAACCAGCTCGGCCAGCCCAACGGCCCGGTGCTGGCGGCGGCGGGCCTGGTCAACAGCGGTCAGCGCCAGCACCAGGCGCGCTTCTCCCATCCGTACCTCGAAGTCACCCCGCAGATCATCTACCGCAACGGCAAGAGTCGCCCGACCAACGCCGCCGGCCTGGTCGGCAAGCGCATCCTGGTGCTCAAGGGCAGCAGCCATGCCGAGCAGTTGGCGGAGCTGAAGAAACAGTACCCCGGCCTGGACTACGAGGAATCCGATCAGGTGGAAGTGGTCGACCTGCTGCGCATGGTCGACGAAGGGCAGATCGACCTGACCCTGGTGGATTCCAACGAACTGGCGATGAACCAGGTGTACTTCCCCAACGTGCGCGTCGCCTTCGACCTCGGCGATGCCCGCGACCAGCGCTGGGCGGTAGCCGCCGGCGAAGACAACAGCCTGCTCAACGAAATCGACAAGTTCCTCGACAAGGTCGAGAAGAACGGCACCCTGCAACGCCTGAAAGACCGCTACTACGGCCATGTCGACGTACTCGGCTACGTCGGTGCCTACACCTTCGCCCAGCACCTGCAGGAGCGCCTGCCGCGCTTCGAAAAGCATTTCCGCAACTCGGCCAAGCAGGAACAGGTGGACTGGCGCCTGCTGGCGGCCATCGGCTATCAGGAATCCTTGTGGCAGCCGGAAGTCACCTCCAAGACCGGCGTGCGCGGCCTGATGATGCTGACCCAGCGCACCGCCCAGGCCATGGGCGTGTCCAACCGCCTCGATCCGGTGCAGAGCATCCGCGGCGGCGCCAAGTACTTCATGCATGTCAAGGAACAGCTCGACGACTCGATCAAGGAGCCGGACCGCACCTGGTTCGCCCTCGCCGCCTACAACGTCGGCGGCGGTCACCTCGACGACGCGCGCAAGATGGCCGAGCGCGAGGGCCTGAACCCGAACAAGTGGCTGGACGTGAAGAAGATGCTGCCGCGTCTTTCGCAGAAGAAGTACTACAGCAAGACGCGCTACGGCTATGCCCGCGGTGGCGAGCCGGTGCATTTCGTCGCCAACATCCGCCGCTACTACGACATCCTCACCTGGGTGACCCAGCCGCAGCTGGAAGGCAGCCAGGTCGCCGAAGGCAACCTGCACGTACCTGGCGTCAACAAGGACAAGCCTGCGGAGCAGAGCCCGCAGCTCTGATCGACGCGGACCGGGCCAACCTTGATATTCAGGTCCGCGCCAGCCATCAAGATCAATCAGTCTCAGGCCTTGGCCCGACGCGCCTTGAAGAACTCACTGAGAATCGCCCCGCACTCCTCCGCCAAGACCCCACCTTCATAGATCACCCGATGGTTGAGAAAGCCCTGGGTGAAGAACTGTCCCTGGCTCTGCACGACCCCCGCCTTCGGCTCCAGCGCGCCGTAGACCACACGATTGACCCGCGAATGGACGATCAGCCCGGCGCACATGCTGCAGGGTTCGAGGGTGACGTACAGGGTACTGCCCGGCAGGCGATAGTTGCTCGCCGCCCTGGCCGCGGCGCGGATCGCGACCATTTCCGCATGGGCGCTGGGGTCGCTGTCGGTGATCGGGCGGTTGAAGCCCTGACCCAGGATCTGCCCGTGCTGCACCAGCACCGCGCCCACCGGCACCTCACCCAGGGCCGCGCCTTCGGCGGCGAGTTCCAGGGCCAGACGCATGAATTCCTGATCGCGGCTGCGATCGATGATCTGCGGACGCATCAGACCACCGCGATCGCGGCCATCAGGCCGGTTTCCATATGGTCGATGACATGGCAATGGAACATCCAGGTGCCCGGGTTATCCGCCACCAGCGCCACCTGGGCGCGTTCGTTCTTGCCCAGCAGGTAGGTATCGGTGAACCACGGCTCGACGATCTGCCGGCGGTTCGACGCGATCACCTTGAAACTCATGCCGTGCAGATGCACCGGATGCTGGTACTGGGTCATGTTCTTCAACTCGAGGATGTAACTCTTGCCCTTCTGCAGAGTGGCGATGGGACGATCGGCGCAGGTCTTGTCGGTGATGTCCCAGGCCTGGCCGTTGATCTGCCACAGGCTTGGCGGTCGACCGTTCTCGGTGTCCA
>NZ_FZOL01000021.1 GCF_900188455.1 Pseudomonas japonica
CTTCAACCGAGGCGCGCATTCTACGCTTTCCTCTAAGTCTGTCAAGCGTTTATTTTGAAGTTTTTCAGAATTTCTCGTTCAACTTCAAGCACTTGACTCGCTGCGATCTCTCGTTAGCGGGAGGCGAATTCTACAGCGTTACAACCTGCTGTCAACTGCCTTTTTCAACCGCCTTCGTCGATGACCGAAGCACTTCCGATACTACCTGAAACATCCAACTCATTGATTTTCAAGGAGTTTTCCGTTTCGACTGCGCCGGAAGTGGGGCGAATTATAGAGAGATAATACGGGGCGTCAAGCACTAATTTGAAATTGTTCCAAATCAGCACTGACACCCCGTTTTCTCTCTATATATAGAAGAACGCTATCAGAGCACCCCCGCCTCACGCAGTCGCTGGATATCCCCGTCGGCCAGCCCCAGCAAGCCACCAAGGATCTGCTCGGTATGCTCGCCCAACAGCGGCGGCGCGTTGCGATACTCCACCGGCGTCTCGGACAGGCGAATCGGGCTGGCCACCTGCGGCACGCTACCAGCCAGCGGATGCGGGATGTCGATCGCCAGCCCGCGCGCCTTCACCTGAGGGTCGGCGAACATCTGCGCCAGATCGTTGATCGGCCCACACGGCACGCCCGCCTGCTCCAGCTGGCTGACCCACTCAGCCGTGGTCTTGAACACAGTGGCCTGGCGAATCAGCGGAATCAGCTCGGCACGATTGGCCACCCGCAGCTTGTTGGTGACGAAGCGTGGATCGTCCGCCCACTGTGGCTGACCTGCCACCTCGGCGAATTTGCGGAATTGCCCGTCATTGCCCACGGTCAGGATGAAATCCCCATCCGCAGTAGGAAAGTCCTGATAAGGCACGATGTTCGGATGCGCGTTGCCCAGCCGACGCGGCGCAGTGCCGGTGGTGAGGTAGTTCATCGCCTGGTTAGCCAGGCAAGCCACCTGCACATCCAGCAGGGCCATATCGATATGCTGCCCGCCGCCGTTCTGCTCGCGATGGGCGAGGGCGGCCAGGATCGCCACGGTGGAATACAAGCCGGTGAGAATATCGGTCAACGCCACGCCGACCTTCACCGGTCCGGCGCCTTCTTCACCTTCGGGACGTCCGGTCAGGCTCATCAGCCCGCCCAGCCCCTGGATCATGAAGTCGTAACCCGCACGCTTGGCATAAGGCCCGGTCTGACCGAACCCGGTAATGGAGCAGTAGATCAGATTCGGATTGATCTGACGGAGGCTTTCGTAGTCCAGCCCATAGGCCGCCAAACCACCGACCTTGAAGTTCTCGATCACCACATCGGACTTCGCCGCCAGCTCGCGCACCAGGCGCTGGCCCTCGGGCTGAGTGAAGTCGATGGTCACCGAGCGCTTGTTGCGATTGGCCGACAGGTAATAAGCCGCCTCGCTGGTGTTTTCGCCCTTGGCATCCTTGAGGAAGGGCGGCCCCCAGGCGCGGGTATCGTCCCCGCTGCCCGGCCGTTCGACCTTGATGACCTCCGCGCCCAGATCCGCGAGGATCTGGCCGGACCATGGCCCGGCCAGCACCCGCGACAGATCCAGGACCCGCAAATGAGAAAGCGCGCCCATGGACTGATTCCTTTATTAGAAGAAGGCCTGGATGCCGGTCTGCGCACGGCCGAGGATCAGCGCGTGAACGTCATGGGTACCCTCGTAGGTGTTGACCACTTCGAGGTTGACCAGGTGACGGGCCACGCCGAATTCGTCGGAGATACCGTTGCCACCCAGCATGTCCCGCGCCATGCGCGCGATATCCAGGGCCTTGCCGCAGGAGTTGCGCTTCATGATCGAGGTGATTTCCACCGCCGCGGTGCCTTCGTCCTTCATCCGCCCCAGGCGCAGGCAGCCCTGCAGGCCCAGGGTGATTTCGGTCTGCATGTCGGCCAGCTTCTTCTGGATCAGCTGGTTGGCAGCCAGCGGGCGACCGAACTGCTGACGATCCAGGGTGTATTGCCGCGCGGTGTGCCAGCAAGCTTCGGCGGCGCCCAGCGCGCCCCAGGAAATGCCGTAACGCGCCGAATTCAGGCAGGTGAACGGACCTTTGAGACCGCGCACATCCGGAAAGGCGTTTTCTTCCGGCACGAACACGTTGTCCATGACGATTTCGCCAGTGATCGACGCACGCAGGCCGACCTTGCCATGGATCGCCGGGGCGCTCAGACCCTGCCAGCCTTTCTCCAGGACGAAACCACGGATATCGCCAGCGTCGTCCTTCGCCCAGACCACGAACACATCAGCGATCGGGCTGTTGGTGATCCACATCTTGCTCCCGCTCAGGCGATAGCCACCATCGACCTTCTTGGCCCGGGTGATCATCGAGCCCGGATCGGAACCATGGTTCGGCTCGGTCAGACCGAAGCAGCCGATCCACTCGCCACTGGCCAGCTTCGGCAGATACTTCTGTTTCTGCGCTTCGCTACCGAATTCGTTGATCGGCACCATCACCAGCGAGGACTGCACGCTCATCATCGAGCGGTAGCCGGAGTCGATACGCTCCACTTCGCGGGCGATCAGGCCGTAGCACACATAGTTCAGGCCGCTGCCGCCGTACTGTTCGGGAATGGTCGCGCCGAGCAGGCCGACTTCACCCATTTCGCGGAAGATCGCGGGATCCGTCTGCTCATGACGAAAGGCTTCCAGCACACGGGGTGCCAGCTTGTCCTGGGCGAACTGGAAAGCGCTGTCACGCACCATGCGCTCTTCTTCAGTGAGCTGCTGATCGAGCAGCAGCGGATCGATCCAGTTGAAGCTTGCTTTGCCGGCCATGAGCGAATCCTCGAATGGGAAATGGGATGGTTTTTGTCGTGCATTGATCCTAGGCCCGAACGGGCAGGGCGACAAACGAGGATTGCGCATAGTGTTGTGCTAATTTCTCACTCCGTAACAACAGCGAAGGCCTTTTCCAAGGCGAATTAGTGAGGTTGACGTATATGCGGCGCAAGATTCCCAGCACTACAGCCCTGGTCTGCTTCGAAGCCGCAGCCCGCCACGAGAGCTTCACCAAGGCCGCGCAGGAACTGTCCCTGACCCAGGGCGCCGTCTGTCGGCAGATCGGCGGACTGGAAGAGTTCCTCAACGTGGAGCTGTTTCGCCGTTCGCGGCGCGGAGTGAAGCTCACCGAGGCCGGGCTGTCCTACAGCCGACGGGTAGCCACGCAACTGGACGCCGTGGAACGCGACACGCTGTCGGTGATGGGCCAGCAAGGCGCCAATGTCATCGAACTGGCGGTGGTGCCGACCTTCGGCACGCAATGGCTGCTGCCGCGTCTGAAAGACTTCCAGCAGCGCCACCCCGAGGTCACGGTCAATCTGACCAACCGCACCCGGCCATTCCTGTTCGCCGACACCCACTTCGACGCCGCCATCTATTTCGGGGATGCCGACTGGTCCGGTACGCAATCCCACAGACTGATGGGAGAAAGCCCCGTACCGGTGTGCAGCCCGGCATTGCTGGGCAAGCACAGGACTCTCACACCCCAGAGCATCGCCCAGCTCCCGCTGCTGCAGCAGACCACCCGGCCCTATGCCTGGCGACAATGGTTCGACAGCCTGGAAATGAACATCGCCCGGGACATGACAGGCCCGCGTTATGAACTATTCTCGATGCTGGCCCAGGCAGCCATGCACGAGATGGGTATTGCGCTGATTCCGCCGTTCCTGATCCAGCGCGAACTGGAGGAGAGGCGCCTGGTCATCGCCAACCCCCATGGCTTGTCCAGCGTCAAGGCGTATTACCTGATGATCCCCGAGCGGAAGGTGGAATCGGCTTCCCTGCGCGCTTTTCGCGATTGGCTGGTCACTGAGGCTCAGCGCTATGCCGCGGCCCACAAGGACGAAAGCGGTTTATTGACCCAGTAGTCAATTATTCTGAACACCTACAGATATAAGCAAATGTCGCTTTTGCGACAACTGTTTCAGTCGCCCTGAAAACCTCGTAGAACCCCTTTGTTTAAAGGGTTTCCCTCGCCTCAAAACGACGTTTTTCGTCGTCTTCATGAAAATTGTCAGAAAATTTTTAAATTTTATCTTAATGTCGCGAAAGCCCGTGTTTAACGGGCTGCGGCCGCCCTGGTGCGACATGCGGTCACAGGGTGACTTGTAGTTTGTTTGTAGTTTCCATTCAAGACCCATTGATACGACTAAAGATCGCTTGCAAAATGCGGCGCCCCGTCTGTTTTCGGACGGGATCGTGCTGATCGGCCGCCCAGACGCGCCATCCGTAGTGCGCTGGTTCAACAAAAAAAGATCACGCAGGAGAAATGACGTGCACATTGGTGTTCCTCTCGAAACGCAGACGGGCGAAACACGGGTCGCTGCCACTCCCGAAACCATCAAGAAACTGGTGGGACAGGGTCATCAGGTCACTGTTCAGCGCGGAGCCGGCATCAATGCCAGCATCCCGGACAGCGCCTATGAGGCGGTCGGCGCCGTTCTTGGAAGCGCCGCCGATGCGTTTGGCGCACAGCTTGTCCTGAAAGTTGTGGCGCCCAACGACAGCGAACTGGGCCAGATCAAGAGCGGTACCGTGCTCGCGGGCATGCTCAATCCGTTCAACAGCGACCTCATCGCCAAGATGGCCGAATGCGGCATTACCGCTTTCGCCCTCGAAGCCGCGCCACGCACCTCCCGGGCCCAGAGCCTGGACGTGCTGTCCTCGCAGGCCAACATTGCCGGTTACAAGGCTGTGTTGCTCGCCGCGCACCACTATCCACGCTTCATGCCGATGCTGATGACGGCCGCGGGTACGGTGAAAGCCGCTCGCGTACTGATTCTCGGCGCCGGCGTGGCTGGCCTGCAGGCAATCGCCACGGCCAAACGCCTGGGTGCGGTGATCGAGGCTTCGGACGTGCGTCCGGCGGTGAAGGAGCAGATCGAATCCCTCGGGGCCAAGTTCCTCGATGTGCCGTATGAGACCGACGAAGAGCGCGAGTGCGCCGAAGGCGTCGGCGGCTATGCCCGGCCCATGCCGGCGAGCTGGATGCAGCGCCAGGCGCAGGCCGTGCACGAGCGCGCCAAGCAGGCCGATATCGTCATCACCACCGCGCTGATTCCGGGCCGCAAGGCACCGACGCTGCTCAGCGCGGAAACCGTGGCGCAGATGAAACCCGGCTCGGTGGTCATCGACCTCGCCGCGGCCCAGGGCGGCAACTGCCCGCTGACCGTCGCCGACCAGGTGGTGGTAGAGAATGGCGTGACCATCGTCGGCCCGACCAACCTGCCGGCTCAGGTCGGCGCCGATGCCTCGGCGCTGTATGCACGCAACCTGCTGGACTTCATGAAGCTGCTGTTCGACAAGGACGGCACCCTGACCATCAACCTCGAAGACGACATCGTCGCCGCGTGCCTGATGTGCCGCGACGGCCAGGTCATCCGCAAGAACGGATAAGGAGCCCGCTATGGAAGACATGCTGATTTCCCACGGCGTCTACAACCTGATCATCTTCGTACTGGCGATCTACGTCGGTTATCACGTGGTCTGGAACGTCACACCTGCACTGCACACCCCCCTGATGGCAGTCACCAACGCCATTTCCGCCATCGTCATCGTCGGTGCCATGCTCGCCGCGGCCCTGACCGTGACCCCGCTGGGCAAGATCATGGGCACCCTGGCCGTCGCTCTGGCGGCGGTGAACGTGTTCGGTGGATTCCTCGTCACCCGGCGCATGCTGGAGATGTTCAAGAAGAAAGCCGCGAAGGCAGAGGGGCAGAAGTAAACATGAGCATGAACCTGGTAACTCTTCTCTACCTGGTCGCTTCGGTGTGTTTCATCCAGGCCCTCAAAGGCCTGTCGCACCCGACCACTTCGCGCCGCGGCAACCTGTTCGGCATGCTCGGCATGGCCCTGGCGGTGTTCACCACCGTGGGCCTGATCTACAAGCTCGGTGCCGAGCTGGCCACTGATGGCATCGCCTACGTGCTCGTCGGCCTGCTGATCGGCGGCAGTGCCGGTGCGATCATGGCCAAGCGTGTGGAAATGACCAAGATGCCGGAGCTGGTGGCGTTCATGCACAGCATGATCGGCCTGGCCGCGGTATTCATCGCCATCGCGGCGGTGGTCGAGCCACAGTCCCTGGGCATCGTCAGCGCCATCAGCGACCCGATTCCCGCCGGCAACCGCCTGGAACTGTTCCTCGGCGCGGCCATCGGTGCGATCACCTTCTCCGGTTCGGTGATCGCTTTCGGCAAGCTCTCGGGCAAGTACAAGTTCCGCCTGTTCCAGGGCGCACCGGTGCAGTTCGCCGGCCAGCACAAGATCAACCTGGTGCTGGGCCTGGCCACCATCGGCCTCGGCCTGGTGTTCACCTTCACCGGCGACTACACCGCCTTCGCAGTGATGCTGGCCCTGGCCTTCATCATGGGCGTGCTGATCATCATCCCGATCGGCGGCGCCGACATGCCGGTGGTGGTGTCGATGCTCAACAGCTACTCGGGCTGGGCGGCGGCCGGTATCGGCTTCTCGCTGAACAACTCGATGCTGATCATCGCCGGCTCCCTGGTCGGTTCGTCCGGTGCCATCCTCTCGTACATCATGTGCAAGGCGATGAACCGTTCGTTCTTCAACGTGATCCTCGGTGGTTTCGGTGGCGATACCGATGCCGGCGCGGCCAGCGGTTCGAAGGAACAGCGCCCGGTGAAGTCCGGCTCCGCCGACGACGCCACCTTCCTCCTGAGCAACGCCGACAGCGTGATCATCGTGCCTGGCTACGGCCTGGCGGTGGCCCGTGCGCAGCACGCGCTGAAGGAACTGACCGAGAAGCTGACCCATGCCGGCGTGACCGTGAAGTACGCGATCCACCCGGTGGCCGGGCGCATGCCTGGACACATGAACGTCCTCCTGGCCGAAGCCGAAGTGCCGTATGACCAGGTGTTCGAGATGGAGGACATCAACTCCGAGTTCGGTCAGGCCGACGTGGTCCTGGTGCTCGGCGCCAACGACGTGGTCAACCCGGCGGCGAAGAACGATCCGAAATCGCCGATCGCCGGCATGCCGATTCTCGAAGCCTTCAAGGCCAAGACGATCATCGTCAACAAGCGCTCGATGGCCAGCGGCTATGCCGGCCTGGACAACGAGCTGTTCTACCTCGACAAGACCATGATGGTCTTCGGCGATGCCAAGAAGGTCATCGAGGACATGGTCAAAGCAGTGGAATAAGCCACTTCCGCGACTGTGACAAAAAGCCCCGGTTCGGCAACGACCGGGGCTTTTTCGTCCCCGCCACACCGACGGAAGGCTCTATTTCAGGGGCTGAACTACGACCTTGGTCGCGGGACGAGTTTTCGGGAAAGCAATAGACTGCGCACCTAGCTTCAGTAGCCCGAGATAACAATCCATGTACCGTGATCGTATTCGCTTGTCCTCGCTGCACCAGAAAGTCATGAGCGCGGCCGATGCCGCTGGCCTGATCCAGGATGGCATGACCGTTGGCATGAGCGGTTTCACCCGCGCGGGTGAAGCCAAGGCCGTTCCCCACGCGCTGGCCGAGCGGGCCAAACAGTCGCCGCTGCAGATCAGCCTGATGACCGGCGCCAGCCTGGGCAACGACCTGGACAAGGAACTCACCGAGGCCGGCGTACTGGCACGGCGCATGCCGTTCCAGGTGGACAGCACCCTGCGCAAGGCCATCAACGACGGCAAGGTGATGTTCATCGACCAGCACCTGTCGGAAACCGTCGAGCAACTGCGCAACCAGCAGCTCAAGCTGCCGGACATCGCCGTGATCGAGGCGGTGGCGATCACTGAACAGGGCCATATCGTGCCGACCACCTCGGTGGGCAACTCGGCGAGCTTCGCGATCTTCGCCAAGCAGGTGATCATCGAGATCAACATGGCGCACAACGCCAACCTCGAAGGCCTGCACGACATCTATATCCCGACCTATCGTCCGACCCGCACGCCGATCCCGCTGGTGAAGGTCGACGACCGCATCGGCAGCACCGCGATCCCGATCGACCCGGCGAAGATCGTCGCCATCGTCATCACCGAGCAACCGGACTCGCCGTCCACCGTGCTGCCACCAGACGACGAAACCCAGGGTATCGCCAACCACCTGATCAACTTCTTCAAGGAAGAAGTGGCGGCGGGGCGCATGACCAACAGGCTCGGCCCGCTGCAGGCGGGTATCGGCAGCATCGCCAACGCGGTGATGTGCGGCCTGATCGAGTCGCCGTTCGAAGACCTGACCATGTACTCGGAAGTCCTGCAGGACTCGACCTTCGACCTGATCGACGCCGGCAAGCTGGGCTTCGCCTCGGGCAGTTCGATCACCCTGTCGAGCCGGCGCAACGCCGACGTGTTCGGCAACCTGGAGCGCTACAAGGACAAGCTGGTGCTGCGCCCGCAGGAAATCTCCAACCACCCTGAAGTGGTACGGCGCCTGGGCATCATCGGCATCAACACCGCGCTGGAGTTCGACCTGTACGGCAACGTCAACTCCACCCACGTCTGCGGTACGCGGATGATGAACGGCATCGGCGGCTCCGGCGACTTCGCCCGCAACGCGCACCTGGCCATCTTCGTCACCAAGTCGATCGCCAAGGGCGGCGCGATTTCCAGCGTGGTGCCGATGGTCAGCCACGTCGACCACACCGAGCATGACGTCGACATCCTGGTCACCGAACAGGGCCTGGCCGACCTGCGTGGCCTGGCGCCACGGGAACGGGCGCGGACGATCATCGACAACTGCGTGCACCCGGACTACCGCGAGGCGTTGAACGACTACTTCAACCGCGCCTGCGAGCGTGGCGGGCATACCCCGCACATCCTGCGCGAAGCACTGGCGTGGCATGAGAACCTGGAAGAAACCGGGCGGATGCTGGCGGGCTGATCCTTTCCCGGGCCTGCATCACGGTCGTTCGCTCCGAACCGTCGCGAACGACCGTGATGCGGTCGCAACCCCCTCACCAAAACAGTTTGCGAGCGGCAACTGACAAAAACTGTTCTACTGTACCGGTCAAAAACACCCGCTTTTCCTCTCTCAATCCCTTCCCTCACTCGAAAACGCACCATATTGGCGCAGACCAGTACAGTTGCGTTCATTTCAGGTGCAACAGCACCCTAAAACAGTTAACTGGACCATCACTATGCTGGTTAACTGTATCTACTGTTATGGACGACGGAGGAGGATCATTGGCATCAGTTAAATCACTCCTCAATGCCGCCATAAGCGGAAGGACGCACATCATGGAACGTACCCTCAGTTCCGGTCTGGTTTTCGAAAGCAACGTTCAACAACCTAAAGCTGCCCTGCCACTGCGCCTTCTGGCCAGCCTGGTCCTCTGGCAGCGCCGCATCTCCAGCCGCCACCAACTGGCTCGCCTGGATGCCCGCCTGCTGGCCGACGCCGGTATCAGCGAAGCACAACGCTACGAAGAGCTGAGCAAGCCTTTCTGGCGCTGATGCAAGGCCCGCCGGCCATGGCCGGCACCGAATTCCGAAAAACCCGTCGCAGGTGACTGCTGACGGGTTTTTTCGTTCTGCAAGGCGCGAAATAGAGCCTTTGCAGTCACGACATGTACAGTTTTACAGAATCAAAAATAGACCGCAACAGTTACCAGCGACACCGTTTCGCTTGTACCGTGATACGCTTGTTTCAAACGGCTTGCTTCTTCGTGTACCACAGCAAAACAAGCAAGCGTCTGACATCAGAGTGCATTAAGTCCCATCCAGGAGATTCATCATGTTCCGTACCCGACTGCTTGGCGCCGCGTTGATGCTGGCTCTGGCTTCGACCGCCCAGGCCACCAGTTTCGTGGTGACCACTGACGCCGTCGTCGGCGCCGTGGCGGCGTCCACCGATGCCACCTCCGACATCACCTCTTCGTTCCGCGATGACAAGGTCGTCCGCGCTGCCCGTGACGACGCCGCCAGCTTCGTCGCCAGCAATGGCGACATCCGCGGCGTGAAGCTGGAAAGCGCCTTCGCCCACATCCGCCAGCAACTGCCGACCCTGCAGGCGAGCGACGCGCAACTGGCCCAGGCCATCCTCGCCATCTGAAGCGTCACGGGGATTCGAACCCCGGCAACAAGGTGCAAAACAGCCGGGCCAGCCGTTCTGGCCCGGGCTGATGCATTGGGATAGCCTTGGTCGCCTTGTTTGCAAGGCAACTGTTTCCCATGCGTTATCTGCTTCTGCTGTCTGCATTGCTCGGGTCCGGGTCGGCCCTGGCTTTCGATATGACCACCGCCACCACCGTCATCAGCGGCTACGCCACCAGCCAGGTGAGCAGTGCGCCTTTCGATCGCAAGTGGGTGCGGATCGCCCGGGACGACGCGGCCGTCTTCATCGCCAGCGACGGTCAGTTGCGCGGCGCGCGACTGGAAGCGGTCATTCGGCGGCTACGCCAGGAAAACCCCGAACTTCATGGCAGTGACCTTGAACTGGCGCAGGCGATTCTCGTCCAATGAACACACTGTTTTTTCCCCGGAGAAGCTCCATGCGTAACCCGCTGATCGCCGCGACCCTCGGCTTCCTCCTGCTGGCCGACGTGGCCCAGGCGCACACCCTGGTGGCTACCAGCAACATCATCGTCCGCGCCTTCGGCCGCTCGATCGATTTCACGTCCGACACCACCACCTCGATCCGCGATTCGAAAGTCGTCCGCGAAGCCCGTGACGATGCCGCCAGCTTCGTCGCCAGCAACGGCGATATCCGCGGCGCGCAACTTGAGGCCGCATTCGACACCCTGCGCCAGCGCGTGCCCGAAGCACGTCAGGCCAGTGACCAGGTCCTGGCCGAAGCCATCCTCGCGCTGTGAAGTGCTTGCATGCCTGGCTGCTGGGCAGCGTGCTCGCGCTGCTCGGCCTGCCCGCCATGGCCGACTTGCAACTGCGCTTGCAGGACGACGGCCTGAGCACGGCGCAACGGCAGGCCAGCCAGGCACTGCTCGACGAAGCCCTGCAGAAACTTCCGCCCCGTTTCAAGACCCGGCTCGAGCGCACCGTCGTCGTCAGCTGGAGCGCCAGCATGCCGGAGGACGCCTACGGCCAGGCCTCGCTGGTGTCGACCCTGCAACTCAACCGCCGCCTGCTGCCGGGCCTGGCCGACGGCAGCGCCGCGACCCAACAGACCGGGCGGCCGCACGGCACCGTGCGCGAGGAACTGCTGGCCACCGTCCTCCATGAGCTCACCCACATCTATGACCGCGCCCGCCTGTGGCCAGCGGACCAGCGCCGCCTGATCGTCCAGTGCCGGCGCCAGGCGCAGAGCCAGGGCCCGGTCGGCCTGCGCGATGAGTGCCGCGGCCAGCCGGAGCGGCGCTTCACCCTCAGCGACGACCCGCGTTTCCTCGATATCGCCGGCTGGCCGCAGTACGTCGGTCGTCGCGGCGAGCGCGAGCAGGCGAATCACCAGGATGTACGGACCCCGGACAGCTACGAGCTGAGCAGCCCGAAGGAGTTCGTCGCGGTGAACATGGAATACTTTCTGCTCGACCCGAGCTACGCCTGCCGCCGCCCGGCGCTGCACGCCTACCTGAGCGAGCATTTCGCCTGGAGTCCGGCGCATCCCCCGTGCGAGACGGCCTTGCCGTACCTGAACGCAGGCAATGATTTCGCCCGGCAACCGCTGGGCCAGATCGACCCGGAGCGGGTGTATTCGGTGGACTACCTGCTGGCCGAGGCCAACCAGAACTGGGTCAGCCGCTGGGGCCACAGCATGCTGCGCCTGGTGATCTGCGCGCCCGGTCGGCCAAGGGGGCCGGACTGCCGGCTCGATCTGGACCAGCATCTGGTGCTGTCGTACCGCGCGTTCGTCAACGATGTGCAGCTGTCCAGCTGGGACGGCCTGGTCGGTGCCTATCCGTCGCGGTTATTCGTGCTGCCCCTGGGCCAGGTCATCGACGAATACACCAAGACCGAGCTACGCAGCCTGTCCTCGGTACCGCTGAAACTGTCACGCGAGGAGCTGGAAAACCTCGTGCGCCAGGCACTGGAAATGCACTGGAGCTACGACGGCAACTATTACTTCCTGTCCAACAACTGCGCGGTGGAAACCCTCAAGCTGCTGCGCAGCGGCACCGCCAACCCGCGCCTGACCAGCCTCGACAACATCATGCCCAACGGCTTGCTGGAAGTGCTCAAGGGCCGTGGCCTGGCCGACACCAGCGTGCTCGACGACCCGCGCGAGGCGCTGCGCCTGGGCTATCGCTTCGACTCCTATCGCGATCGTTTCGAGGCCATGTTCCAGGTTCTCAAACAGCAGCTGCCGGTGCCCCAGGTCAGCGTCGAGGCCTGGCTGGAGCAGAGCGCCGAACAGCGCCGGACCTGGTTCGAGCGCGCCGACCTGCGTACCAGCGCGGCCATGCTGCTGCTGGAGCAGGCGGCGCTGCGCCGGCAATTGCTGCTGGCCCAGGACGAGGTCAAGCAGCGCTACCTTGGCGGCCGCTCGCGCAACGACGGCAGCGTCGACAAGGCCAACAAGACCCTGCAGCAGATCCTCGCCAACAGTGGCTTTCTCAGCCGACCCGCGGAATTGCTGGGGCAGGGTGGCTACGGCCTGCCCCAGACGGCGGAGCGGCGTGAACTGGAGGAGAGCAGCAGCGAGCGCCAGGCCCAGTTGCAGCGTCTGAGCACCGACCTCGACAAGGAAGCCCGCGCCCTGCTGGACCCGGCGCGCGACGCGGAGATCCGCGCGGTGGAGGCCAATACCAAGCTGATCGGCGACCACCTGCGCGCCCTGCACAAGGCGGCGGGCGGGCTGGAGCTGCCCTGACCTCAGAGCGTCTCGTGGGCCTCGCCGGGCAGGTGTTCGTCCAGATGCAGCCAGGGCAGGCGGCTTTCGGTCCAGATATGCCGGTCGGGGCGGACGCCGGCCGGGTCATCCAGCGTGGCGATGGTGATATCGATGGTTTCCGGGCTCAGGTCGGTGGTCAACGCCAGATGTGCGCCACAGCGGCTGCAGAAGTAGCGCACGCAACTGGCGGACGAGTCGTAGCGCTTTGGTGTACCGCTCAGCCACTGAAAAGCGGCGCAGGGCAGCGTGGCCCAGGTGACCAGCAGGCCGCCGGAGACCTTGCGGCAGATCGAGCAGTGGCAGTGGGCAACGTCGGTCAGCGGCCCCTCGACCCGGTAGCGCAGGGCGCCGCAGTGGCAGCCGCCTTCTTGGGATTGGTTCATTTTCAGGTTCTCCTTGAGTTTGGGGGTCGCTTTACGACCTTTTCGCGGGCAAGCCACGCGCCTACCGGGAAAGCGCGCACGCCGTGATCCACAAATATGCCGTAGGAGCGTGGCTTTGCCCGCGAAAGGACCGCAGCGCGGTCCCGAAAACACCACTGGTCAGCTTTCAGTCCTCGAAAGCTGGCTGAAAGCTTAGCCCCTTAGCATCGCCTCACCACCGGCAAAGCGACCGGCGTGCCAGGGCATCCTGAATTCAACGGAGCCCGGCCTACTCAACAAAAACAATGGTGATTCCGATGTCCTTCCGTACCTTCCCACGCCTGCAGTTTCCCTCGCTACTCCAGCCCCAGCGCCCCCTCCGCTGATCCGTCCGTCACGTCCCCATCCCGACGCACCACGCCTGGAGTACTCCCATGCTGACCTTCCTCGGCTTCGCCATGGTCATCACCTTCATGTACCTGATCATGACCAAGCGCCTGTCGGCCTTGATCGCGCTGATCCTGGTACCGATCCTGTTCGCCCTGTTCGGCGGTTTCTCCGCCAAGATCGGCCCGATGATGCTGGAGGGCATCAGCAAGCTCGCGCCCACCGGCGTCATGCTGATGTTCGCCATCCTGTATTTCGCCCTGATGATCGACTCTGGCCTGTTCGACCCGGCCGTGCGCAAGATCCTCAAACTGGTCAAGGGCGACCCGCTGAAAGTCTCGGTCGGCACCGCGGTGCTGGCCCTGGTCGTGTCCCTCGACGGTGACGGCGCCACCACCTACATGATCTGCTGCGCGGCCATGCTGCCCCTGTACAGCCGCCTGGGCATGAGCCCGCGGATCATGGCCGGCCTGATCATCCTCGCCGGCGGGGTGATGAACATGACCCCCTGGGGCGGCCCGACCGCCCGCGCCGCCAGCGCCCTGCACGTCGATCCGTCGGACATCTTCGTGCCGATGATCCCGGCCATGCTCGCCGGTGTCGTGGCCATCCTGGTCATCGCCTACATGTACGGCAAGCGCGAGCGCGCCCGCCTCGGCGAACTGCACCTGCCGGGCGACGAGATCGATCACAGCGAGATCAGCGTGTCGCAGTACCCCGATGCCCGCCGTCCGAAACTGCTGTGGTTCAACGGCGCCCTGACTGCCGCCCTGATGGTCGCGCTGGTCGCCGGCCTGCTGCCGCTGCCGGTACTGTTCATGATCGCCTTCAGCATCGCGATGATCGTCAACTATCCGTGCCTGCAGCAGCAGAAGGACCGCGTCGCCGCCCACGCCGGCAGCGTGCTGGCGGTGACCGGGCTGATCTTCGCCGCCGGGATCTTCACCGGCATCCTCTCCGGCACCGGCATGGTCGAAGCCATGTCGAAAAGCCTGCTGGCGGTGATTCCGGAAGCCCTGGGCCCGTACCTGGCGGTGATCACGGCGATCGTGAGCATGCCGTTCACCTTCTTCATGTCCAACGACGCCTTCTACTACGGCGTGCTGCCGGTACTTTCCGAAGCGGCCAGCCACTACGGCATCTCGCCCGTGGAAATGGCCCGTGCCTCGATCGTCGGACAGCCGGTACACCTGCTCAGCCCGCTGGTACCGTCGACCTATCTGCTGGTGGCCCTGGCCGGTATCGAGTTCGGCGATCACCAGCGCTTCACCTTGAAGTGGGCGGTGCTAGTCTGCCTGTGCATAATGTTCGCCGCGCTGCTCATGGGCATTTTCCCGTTGTTCAGCAGCCTCCCGTAAACGAACCACCCCAACCCGTTCGCGCGCCTGATCCGGCGCGCGGCGCCTTACGCTCGAAGGAACAAACATGGAATGGCTGACCAGCCCGGAAATCTGGGTTGCCTTTTTCACTCTGACCGCACTCGAAATCGTGCTCGGGATCGACAACATCATCATGATCTCGATCCTGGTCAGCCGCATGCCCAAGCACATGCAGCAACGCACCCGGATCTTCGGCCTGGCCCTGGCCATGGTCACGCGGATCATGCTGCTGCTCTCGATCACCTGGGTCATGCGCCTTACCGATGACCTGTTCCATGTCTTCGGCCAGGGCATTTCCGGGCGTGACCTGATCCTGTTCTTCGGCGGCCTGTTCCTGTTGTGGAAAAGCTCCCAGGAGATCTACCACGGCCTCGAGGGCGAGGACGAAAGCAACGAGGAGCCGAGCGCCGGCAAGGGTGGCAAGTTCTTCTACACCATCATCCAGATCGCCATCATCGACATCGTGTTCTCCCTGGACTCGGTGATCACCGCGGTGGGCATGGTGTCCCATGTTCCGGTGATGGTCGCCGCGATCATCGTCGCCGTGCTGGTGATGATGCTCTGCGCCAAGGCCATCAGCGACTTCATCGAGAAACACCCGTCGCTGAAGATGCTCGCCCTGTCGTTCCTCATCGTGGTCGGTACGGTGCTGATCGCCGAGGCCTTCGAAGTCCACGTGCCGAAGGGCTACGTCTACTTCGCCATGGCCTTCTCCCTGGCCGTGGAAGCGATCAACATCCGCATGCGCACCGCCGCGGCGAAGAAACGCGACCAGCAACCGAGCGAGCCGGTGAAACTTCGCAAGGACATCCCGGGTCAGTAATACTGGCCAGTCGCTGAATCAAGGCCCCTTCCGGGGCCTTTTTTCATTGTGGATCAGTGACAAACGCGCTGGCGCCATGGCTTGCGCCGGGCTAAAGCTTAAAGGGAGCACTGGAAACAACCGCCGTCTTCACGGCCAGGCTCCGAGCGTCGTTCATTCGCCCCAGTGGGGCACGGGAAAACAGGGGGCCCAGCATGCTGACCCTGCTCAATCTGCTGTCAGCCGTCGCCCTGCTGATCTGGGGCACACATATCGTCCGTACCGGCATCCTGCGGGTCTACGGCTCCAACCTGCGCCGCGTCATCGGCCAGAACATGGCGCGCAGGCCGCTGGCGTTCATCGCCGGGATCCTGGTCACGGCCATGGTGCAGAGCAGCAACGCCACGGCGATGCTGGTCACCTCGTTCGTCGGCCAGGGCCTGATGGCCCTGACCCCGGCCCTGGCGATCATGCTCGGCGCCGACGTCGGTACCGCGCTGATGGCGCGGGTGCTGACCCTCGACCTGTCGTGGCTGTCGCCGCTGCTGATCTTCCTCGGCGTGATCTTCTTCCTCTCGCGCAAGCAGACCCGCGCCGGCCAGCTCGGACGGGTGGGCATCGGCCTGGGCCTGATCATCCTCGCTCTGCAGCTGATCGTCGAAGCGGCCACGCCGATCACCACGGCGCAGGGGGTCAAGGTCCTGTTCGCCTCGCTGACCGGCGATATCCTGCTCGACGCCCTGATCGGCGCCCTGTTCGCGATGATTTCCTACTCCAGCCTGGCCGCGGTGCTGCTGACCGCGACCCTGGCCGGGGCCGGGGTGATCGGCCTGCCGGTGGCGATCGGCCTGGTGATCGGTGCCAACATCGGCAGCGGTCTGCTGGCCTTCATCGGCACCAGCATGCGCAACAGCGCGGGGCGCCAGGTGGCGCTGGGCAGCCTGCTGTACAAGCTGATCGGCCTGCTGCTGACCATTCCGCTGCTGCATCCGCTGGTCGAGTGGATGGACAGCCTGAACTTCCGCCCCGCGGAGCTGGTGATCGGTTTCCACCTGCTCTACAACAGCCTGCGTTGCCTGACCCTGCTGCCCACCGTCGGCCTGATGTCGCGGGCCTGCGCCTGGCTGATGCCTGAGCGCCCGGAAACCAATGGCCACACCACCCCGCGCCACCTCGACCCCGCGGCCCTCGCCACCCCCAGCCTGGCCCTGGCCAACGCGGTGCGCGAGACGCTGCGCCTGGGTGATCTGGTGGACAGCATGCTGGAGTCCATGAACGGCGTGCTGCGTGGCACCCACACGGCGGTTTCCCAGGAAGTGCGCAGCCTCGGCGACGATGTCGAGGCGCTGTACAACGCGATCAAGCTGTACCTGGCGCAGATGCCCCGGGAAGACCTCAGCGAGCAGGACAGACAGCGCTGGGCCGAGATCATCGAACTGGCACTGAACCTGAAAATGGCCAGCGACCTGATCGAACGCATGCTGCGCAAGATCCAGCAGCAGAAGACCTCGCAGCGCCGCGAGTTCTCCCAGGTCGGCCTGGAGGAACTGACCGGCCTGCAGAGTCAGTTGCTGGCCAACCTGCGCCTGGGGCTGTCGGTATTTCTCAGCGCCGATCCGGAAAGCGCGCGCCAGCTGTTGCGGGAAAAACGCCGTTTCCGTGCCCAGGAACGGCGCCTGGCCCATGCCCACGTCAGCCGCCTGCAGCGCAAGGTGGTACAAAGCATCGAGACCAGCGCCCTGCACCTGGAGCTGATCGCCGATATGAGAAGGTTGAATTCATTGTTCTGCAGCAGTGCCTATGTGGTACTCGGTGGTCATGACACGGGCGCGTTGCTCATCGACAGCGTGCCGGACGAAATCCATTCGCCGTGACCCCGTGCCGCCTCGAACCGATTCAAGGAAGTCGTTCATGCGTTGCCTGATATTCGTCTGCCTGTTGCTGGGCTGTGCCCCCGGCTTTGCCCTCGATCGCAACCAGGTCGAGGGCTACCTGCTGCCCAATGGCCTGCAGGTGCTGCTCAAGCCCGGCTACGAGCGCGACCATGTGTCGATCCGCCTGGTGGTGGGCATCGGCTTCGATGACTTCTCCTGCGAACAGAAGGAGTTGCCCCACCTGCTCGAACACCTGCTGTTCAGTGGCATCGACGACGACGGCGAGGGTGGCCTGGAGAAACGCATGCAGGCGCTCGGCGGCGAATGGAACGCCTATACCAGCAGCGCCGATACCACCTTCGTCATCGAGGCCCCCGCGCGCAACCAGCGCAAGGTCCTCGACCTGCTGCTGGCGATCATTCAGCAGACGCGCATCGACGACGATGCCCTGGCCCTGTCCAAACGCATCGTCGAGCGCGAGGACGGCGGGCACTACACGCACCTGCAACGCTGGCTCGACCGCCAGGACCTCGGCCAGCGCTCCGGCGACCAGTTGGCGGTGGAGCTGGGGCTGAAATGCGCCGAACGCTCCGACGTCGAGGACATGACCGTGGAGCAGGTGGAAGAGGTGCGCAAGCGCTGGTATGCGTCGAACAACATGACCCTGATCGTGGTCGGCGGTCTCGACCGGGTACTGCCGGCCTATCTGGAGCGCAGCTATGGCGAACTGGAACCGGTTGAACCGGTCGAGCGCCGGACGCTGGCGGGTGTCACCCGCCAGGCCGAAGCCGAGCGCACCCTGATCCACGGCCTGCTGGGCAACAGCGCGCGGTTGAGCTGGCTGTTCCTGGAGCCGGTGCTGGACAGCGAACACGACGAAACCCTGGAGCTGCTGCAGCGCTACCTGGACTGGGCGCTGTACGACGAGCTGCGGCTCAGGCACGGCCTGTCCTATGGGCCCTGGAGCCAGCGCGAGACCTTTGGCGACAGCGGCTTGCTCAGCCTCAACGCCGACCTGGAGCGAGACCAGGTGGCGCAGGCCGTCGCGGTGGTCCGGGCCATGCTCGAGCGCCTGCGCGAGGACGGGCTGGACCCGCAGACCTTCGAGCGGGTCAAGGCCGCGGCCATCGCCCGCGAGGCCTGGACCACCCAGGGCAACAGTGCGCTGGCGGATTACTACTGGGGGGCGCTGAACGGGTATGCCGACGGGCGTTTCGTCGATCCCGCGCAGCGCATGCGCGGGGTGAGCCTGGACGAGGCCAACCAGGCCATGCGCCTGCTGTTCAAGGACGCCGGGTGGGTGAGGGTGGAGAAGCCGTTGCTGGGGTATGACGAGCTGTTCTGGGTGGGGGTGCTGGGAGTGCTGCTGGTGGTGATCGGTGGGGGGATCTGGTATCGGCGCAGGTCAGTTAGCTGAGAGTGGATGGGTTTGGGCCTGCCTTGCAGGCCTTCGCGGGCAAGCCACGCTCCTACGGAATGATGCGTGACCCAGTAGGAACGCGGCGTGCCCCCGTAGGAGCGCGGCTTGCCCGCGAAGGACCGCGTAGCGGTCCCAACGGGATGCACGTCTGAGGATCAAAAACCCGGTATCCTTGTAACCATATTTTTCAGCCCTTCATGTACTCCCCAAATGCCCATCTACATCCAGCGCATCATCGAACTGATCCAGCGCTACCCCGGGGTCATCGCGCTCGGTGGCTTCATCTCCGGTATCGGCAGTTTCATCCTCGTCGACCGCCAGGAAAGCCTGGCCAGCTGGGTGGCCATCCTGATGCTGGTGAGCTGGGTCTGGCTGATGCTGGAAAACACCTTCACCGAACTGTTCAGCCGCACCTTCAAGCGCGAGATCCCGCAGCCCCTGCTGCGCTACGCGACGCAAATGATCCACCAGGAAAGCCTGTTCTTCACCCTGCCGTTCTTCTTCGTCACCACCACCTGGAACAGCGGCCAGCTGGTCTTCACCGGACTGCTCGGGGCCGCCGGCCTGGTGTCGATCATCGACCCGCTGTACTACAAATGGGTGGCGCCACGGCGCTGGCTGTTCATGGCCATGCACACCCTGACCCTGTTCGCGGCGCTGCTCACCGCGCTGCCGATCATCCTCCACCTGACCACCGCGCAAAGCTTCAAGCTGGCCCTCGGCACGGCGATGCTGCTGTCCTTCCCCAGCCTGGCCAGCAGCTTCCCGATCCGTCACTGGCGCCGCGGCGTGGCCCTGGTGCTGGTGACCCTGGCGGTCGGCGGCGCCGGCTGGCTGCTGCGCTCCTGGGTGCCACCGGCGACCCTGTGGATGACCGAGGTGGCGATCAGCACCGAGGTGCAGAACCGCACGCCAGGAGCAAGCCTCAAGCAAGTCTCCGCCAGCCAGATCCGCGGCGCCGGGCTCTACGCCTACACCGCGATCAAGGCCCCGCGCGGGCTGAACGAGCGGATCTACCATGTCTGGCAATTCAACGGCAAAGAGGTCGACCGCATCGCCCTGGACATCAACGGCGGGCGCAAGGAGGGTTACCGCGCCTGGACCCACAAGCAGGTGTTCCCGGCCAACCCGGTGGGGCGCTGGCAGGTGCGGGTGCTGACCGAGGACGGCCAGGTCATCGGTGTCCTGCGCTTCCGTGTCATAGACGACGGTCAAGCACCTGCCACGTAGTGGCGCTATGCTCTGAGGCTGCGCAGCGAAGTGCCGAAGGAATGCCTGGAGCCTATGACCAGCAATGCCATCCCCGCCAGCGTCACCCTGGATACCGGCAGCAGCCCGAGCTGCCTGCGGCTCAGCGGTGACTGGACCCTGGCCAACTACGCCAGCCTCAAGCACAGCGCCACCGCCCTCGGCGGCCAATACGACCAGGACACCACGGTCGACCTGAGCCAGCTCGGCAAGCTCGACACCGCCGGCGCCTCGCTGCTGGTGGAACTGCTCGGCCCGCAACGCCTGGCCCAGCTGGAAGCCGATAGCCCGCTGCCGGCGGCCAGCCGCAAGCTGCTGCACAACGTGCAGGGGTCGCTCGAGGCGTTCTGCATCCCGCCACGCAACGCCCAGATCCCGGTGCTGACCCAACTGCTGGCGCGTATCGGCGCGGCGGTGGACACCCTGTACCAGGACAGCCGCCAGCTGCTCGGCTTCATCGGCCTGATCATCGCCACCCTGGCCCGTCGCGCCCTGCAACCCCGGCGCTGGCGGGTCACCTCGGTGGTCGCGCATATCGAACAGACCGGTCTCGACGCGGCGCCCATCGTCGCCCTGCTGACCTTCCTGGTCGGCGCCGTGGTGGCCTTTCTCGGCGCCACGGTGCTGGCCAGCTTCGGCGCCAGTATCTTCACCGTGGACCTGGTGGCGTTCTCCTTCCTGCGCGAGTTCGGCGTGCTGCTCACCGCCATCCTCATGGCCGGTCGCACCGCCAGCGCCTTCACCGCGCAGATCGGCTCGATGAAGGCCAACGAGGAGATCGACGCGATCCGCACCCTCGGTCTCGACCCGGTGGAACTGCTGGTGATCCCGCGGGTGCTGGCGCTGCTGATCGCCCTGCCGCTGCTGACCTTCCTCGCCATGCTCTGCGGCATCGTCGGCGGTGGGGTGGTCTGCGCGCTGTCGCTGGACATCTCGCCGGCCATGTTCCTCTCGCTGCTGGAAAGCGATATCGGCGTACAGCACTTCCTCGTCGGCCTGCTCAAGGCACCGTTCTTCGCCTTCCTGATCGCCGCCATCGGCTGCCTGGAAGGTTTCAAGGTCAGCGGCAGCGCCGAGTCGGTCGGCGCCCACACGACCTCGGCGGTGGTCCAGTCGATTTTCGTGGTGATCATGCTCGACGCCGTGGCCGCGCTGTTCTTCATGGAGATGGGCTGGTGAGCGACGATTCCCGGGAAAAGGTCATCGAGGTCCGTGGCCTGTGCAACCGCTTCGGCGCGCAGAGCGTGCACGAGAACCTCGACCTCGACCTGTACCGTGGCGAGATCCTCTCCGTGGTCGGCGGCTCCGGCAGCGGCAAGTCGGTGCTGCTGCGCAGCATCGTCGGTCTGCGCCGGCCCAACGAAGGCCAGGTGCGGGTGTTCGGCGAAGACCTGTCCAGCGCCGATGCGCAGCAGCGCTCGTTGATCGAACGGCGTTTCGGCGTGCTGTTCCAGAAGGGCGCGCTGTTCTCTTCGCTGACCGTGACCGAGAACGTCGCCTTGCCGCTGATCGAACACGCAGGCCTGAGCCGCGACGACGCCGAGCACCTGGCCGGGGTCAAGCTGGCCCTGGCCGGCCTGCCGCAGTCGGCGGCGGACAAGTTTCCCGCCTCGCTGTCCGGCGGCATGATCAAGCGCGCCGCCCTGGCCCGAGCCCTGGCCCTGGACCCGGACATCCTGTTCCTCGACGAACCCACCGCCGGCCTCGACCCGATCGGCGCCGCGGCCTTCGACCAGTTGATCCTGACCCTGCGCGATGCCCTGGGTCTGAGCGTGTTCCTCATCACCCACGACCTGGACACCCTCTACACCATCAGCGACCGGATCGCCGTGCTGGCGCAGAAGAAAGTGCTGGTGGCCGCGCCGATCGACACCGTGGCGGCGACCGATGACCCGTGGATTCACGAGTATTTCCATGGCCCGCGTGGCCGTGCGGCCTACACGGCCGCGACAGCGCTGAAGGAGAAGTGAGATGGAAACCCGCGCGCATCATGTACTGATCGGGATGGTCACCGTGCTGGTGGTGGCCGGCGCCATGCTCTTCGGCCTGTGGCTGGCCAAGTCCAGCGTCGACGCGACGTTCAAGGACTACGAGGTGGTGTTCAACGAGGCAGTGACCGGCCTGTCCCGCGGCAGTGCCGTGCAGTACAGCGGGATCAAGGTGGGCGACGTGATGAGCCTGCGCCTCGACCCCAATGACCCGCGCCGGGTGCTGGCACATGTCCGCCTCAACGCCGACACCCCGGTCAAGCAGGACACCCAGGCCAAGCTGACCCTCACCGGGGTCACCGGCACCTCGCTGATCCAGCTCAGCGGCGGCACCCCGGACAGCCCGCCGCTGGTGGGCAAGAGCGGCAAGCTGCCGATCATCGTCGCCACGCCATCGCCGATCTCGCGCCTGCTCACCGACAGCAGCGACCTGGTGACCAACATCAACCTGCTGCTGCACAACGCCAACCGCCTGTTCTCCCCGGAGAACACCGAGCGCCTCAGCGCCACCCTGGCCAACCTGGAGCAGACCACCGGCGCCGTCGCCGCCCAGCGCGACGACATCAGCCAAGCGATCAAGCAGCTGTCGACCCTCGGCCAGCAGGCTGGCATCGCGCTGCAACAGACTGGCGAGCTGATGCGCAACGCCAACCAGCTGCTCGGCAACCATGGGACGGATATTGCGCAGAGCGCCGACCAGGCCATGAAATCCCTGGCGCAGACAACCACGACCCTCAACAGCCTGCTGGAAAGCAATCGCGAAGCCCTCGACAGCGGCGCCCAGGGTTTCCGCGACCTGTCCCCGGCGTTGCGCGAACTGCGCGACACCCTCAATTCGCTCAAGGCCATCTCCCGCCGCCTTGAGGCCAACCCCAGCGGCTACCTGCTCGGCCGTGACCAAAGCAAGGAGTTCGAGCCATGAGCCTCGCCAGCCGCTTGTCCCTGGCCCTGTTGATCAGCTTGAGCAGCGCCTGCTCGATCCTGCCGAAAGCGGAGAACGCCGATGTCTACCGCCTGCCGGCCGCGGCCGTGACGCCGTCCGGCGCGGCGCCGGTGAGCTGGTCGCTGCGGATCAACAAACCGCTGACCAGCGACGCGCTGAACGTGCCGCGTATCGCCGTGGTGCCGCAAGGCAACGTGCTCAGCAGCTACAAGGGCGCGCGCTGGACCGATCCGGCCCCGGCGCTGCTGCGCAACCGCATCCTCGATGCCTTCCAGCGCGACGGACGGGTGCCGCGCCTGAGCGCCGACGACAGCAATCTGCAATCGGATTTCGAACTGGTGGGCGAGCTGCAGGCATTCCAGAGCGAATACACGGCCGCGGGCATCGACGTGGTCGTGCGTCTCGATGCGCGTCTGGTGGACGGACGCAGCCAGCGCATGATCGCCAGCCGCATCTTCGAGGTACGCCAGCCGCAGCCCGACAAGCACGTACCGGCGGTGGTCGCCGGGCTGGGTCAGGCCACCGACCGGCTGAGCGCGCAACTGCTGGACTGGACCCTGAAACAGGGCGAGCAGTACCAGCGGGCGTCAGGCAATCAGGCGAAGAACCAGTAGCACACGCCGATGGCGCCGAGCACCCCGGCCAGCTCGGCGAGCAGGGCACAACCCACGGCGTGGCGGGTGCGCTGGATGCCGACCGCACCGAAGTACACCGCCAGCACGTAGAAAGTGGTCTCGGTACTGCCCTGCACCGTGGCCGCCACCAGCGCCGGGAAGCTGTCGACCCCGTGGGTCTGCATGGTCTCGATCAGCATGGCGCGCGCCGCGCTGCCGGAGAACGGCTTGACCAGCGCGGTGGGCAGGGCGTCGACGAAGCGGGTGTCCCAGCCCAGCCATTCCACCGTATGACGGATGCCGTCGAGGCCGAACTCCAGCGCCCCGGAGGCACGCAATACGCCAACCGCACAGAGCATCGCCACCAGGTAGGGCAGCAGGTTCTTCGCCACGTCGAAACCTTCCTTGGCGCCTTCGACGAAGGTTTCGTACACCTTGACCTTCTTCAGTGCACCGATCAGCAGGAACAGCATGATCAGGCCGAACAGGGTGAGGTTGCCGAGGATCGACGACAGGCTGGCCAGGGCGGCGGCCGACATGCTCGCCAGCAGCGCCATGAACCCGCCGAGCAGCAGCGCGCCCGGCACCAGGTAGGCCAGCACCACCGGGTCCCACAGGCGCAGGCGCTGGACGATGGCCACCGAGAGCAGGCCAACCAGGGTCGAGCAACTAGTGGCGAGCAGGATCGGCAGGAATACCAGGGTCGGGTCCATGGCGCCTTGCTGGGCGCGGTACATGAAGATGGTCACCGGCAGCAGGGTCAGGGACGAGGCGTTGAGCACCAGGAAGAGGATCTGCGCGTTGCTCGCGGTGGTCGGGCTGGGGTTCAGCTCCTGCAACGCACGCATCGCCTTGAGGCCGATGGGCGTGGCGGCGTTGTCCAGGCCCAGGCCGTTGGCGGCGAAGTTCAGGGTGATCAGGCCGAGGGCCGGGTGCCCGGGCGGGACTTCCGGCATCAGGCGGCGGAACAGCGGGCCGAGGACCTTGGCCAGCCACTCGACGATACCGGCCTGCTCGGCGATCTTGAGGAAGCCCAGCCACAGGGTCAGGGTGCCGAACAGCAGCACCATCACCTCGACCGAGAGCTTGGCCATGGCGAAGATGCTTTCCACCATCGCCGCAAAGATTCCCGCGTTACCCCCTGCCAGCCACTGCGCCAGGGCGGAAATGGCCGCCACCACGAAAAAACCGAGCCAAAGGCCGTTGAGCATTCGAATGTCCCCTTGAAGATGGGCTGAATGATAGCGGAAGCCATGCGCAGAAGTCCGTGCAGGCGCGCGGCGACTGTAGGAGCGAGGCTTGCCCGCGAAGGACCGTGGAACGGTCCCCAATGGCGTTGCTGTCGGGGACCGCTGACGCGGTCCTTCGCGGGCAAGCCACGCTCCTACCAGGGGAGTGTCGTGCGAAGCCAATAAAAAAGCCCCGACGAGTCGGGGCTTTGTTCAGGTCAGGCAGGGCTCAGGAATTGACGGTCTTGCCAGCCGGCGCCGCTTCCTTGCTGCGCCAGTGCGGCAGCGAGTTCCAGTACTTCTGGCCTTTCTCGGCGTCGTACATGCCTTCCCAGCGCGCGATGACCAGTACGGCCAGGGCGTTGCCGATCACGTTCAGGGCGGTACGCGCCATGTCCATGATGCGGTCCACACCGGCGATGAAGGCCAGGCCTTCCAGCGGAATACCCACGCTGCCCAGGGTCGCCAGCAGGACCACGAAGGAAACGCCCGGCACGCCGGCGATGCCCTTGGAGGTGACCATCAGGGTCAGGACCAGCAGCAGTTGCTGGCTGATCGACAGATCGATGCCATACAGCTGGGCGATGAAGATCGCCGCGATGCTCTGGTACAGGGTCGAACCGTCGAGGTTGAACGAGTAGCCGGTCGGTACCACGAAGCTGCAGATGGCTTTCGGCGCGCCGTAGGCTTCCATCTTCTCGATGACTCGCGGCAGCACGGTTTCCGAACTGGCGGTGGAGTAGGCCAGGACCAGTTCGTCCTTGAAGATGCGCATCAGCTTGATGATCGAGAAGCCGAACAGGCGCGCTATCAGGCCCAGCACCATGAAGGCGAAGAAGGCGATGGCGAAGTACACCAGCAGCACCAGCTTGGCCAGCGGCAGCAGCGAGGCGAAGCCGAAGTTGGCGACGGTCACGGCGATCAGGGCGAATACACCGATCGGGGCGTAGTTCATGATCATGTGGGTGACCTTGAACATGGCTTCGGAAACGCCCTGGAAGGTCTTCACCAGCGGGTCGCGGATTTCCGCGTTGAGGCTCGACAGGCCCAGGCCGAACATGACCGAGAAGAAGATGATCGGCAGCATTTCACCGCGCATCAGCGCCGCGAAGATGTTCGACGGGATCAGGTTGAGAATGGTCTCGATGAACGCATGCTCGTGCTGAACCTCGGCCGCGGTGGCCTGGTACTTGGAGATGTCCACGGTGCCCAGGGTGCTCATGTCGATGCCGGCGCCCGGGTGGAAGAGGTTGGCCAGGAGCAGACCGACGACGATCGCGATGGTGGTGACGATCTCGAAGTAGATGATGGTCTTGAGGCCGATACTGCCAAGTTTCTTCGCATCGCCAACCCCGGCGATACCCACGATCAGCGAGGAAATCACGATCGGGATGACGATCATCTTGATCAGGCGAATGAAGATGTCACCGGCAGGCTGCAGCACGTTGCTGATCCACCATGCCTTTTCCGCACTGAAGTGATTCAGCAGGGCACCGATGGCGATACCCAGGACAAGACCGATGAGGATCTGCCAGGCGAGGCTTAGTTTTGCCTTCTTCATGTCATTACCTTTTTCTTCAAGTGGACACGGGCATTGCGCTGTAACCAGCGTTCCAGAGCGGCTATAGGCCAATCAGGAAACTTCTTCGGCAACAGTCAAGGACACCGCAGAAGGTCGTCGCGAGCGAACGGAAACGAACGCTGGCTGGCGAAAAAAGGCGCAACTATTCAGGCGGGAAGGGGCTCAGTCTAATGCCGTAAACGAGTGACCTATGCCGAATCGGCATGATCTTTTTGTGAAAAAACCCGCGTCTCAGGGGGTTGGCAACGCGCTGTTCGGAATTCCGAATAGGACCGATCCGCCATATTTCGGCAGATTCACACGGCATTCCGTCAACAGGAAGTGTCAGTGTTCGACAATCCGAATGGGTGAAAAGGATCTGATGACGGTAGGAAAAATCAGAAAAAAATTTTCCCGGACAGACGAGCGGGTGACCGATTTGCCATCTATCGCAAAGGTCAGCGCCGAAAATGCGGAGGGATGCTGCCGGGACAGTCCGCCCAGGGTACCCCGCCTGCAGGGCACCCTGACGGACTCGTTCCCGGCCTTGCCTGCCTGACCCGGCCCTCGGCGGAGGCACTCCATGTACCCCTAGGCCCCTGCGATCCTGCAACAATCAGAGCGGCCCGGCCCCTTGGTCATGCGCCCACCCTCCTCGGGTGAGCGCAGCATGGAAAGCTGAAAGGGAGAAAGGTTCAGCTTCCTCTGAAGCACCGATGCGCCCGGCGGCGCCTCAGTACCAGTTCGGATCACGTTTGAGCTGCTCCCTGAGCATGGCCTGCATGCCCTCGTCGGGTTTGCCCAGCCAGCGATAGTCGGCGTGGCGGGTCGGTGACTTGTCGGCGGGCAGTCCTTCCGGTACCTCCACCAACATGCCGTAGGCCTTGTCCTTGTCCCACCTGAAGGCCACGATCAGACGCTTGCTCAGGCACTTGCCGGCGCTTTCGCAGACCGGCCCCACCAGATACTTGTCGCCGTCTTCCTCGACCGCGGACATCTGGTGCTCGGAAACCCCGCTCAGATTGATCACCCAATCCGGCAAGCGTTCCTCTTTCCTGACCACGTCCTGCCAGGTTTGCCGATATTCGGGGTCCGAGCCGAGCAGTTCGCTGGCCCGGACCTGGCCGTCATTGGCCGCCATTGCCACCGATCCGCCGCCCAGCAACAGGGCGACGGCCAGGGCGTTTCGTATCACGCCTTTCATTGACTCAGCCTCGACCGCGACGACCAAAGAAGAAGGAAGCCACGAACAGCACCAGGAAGATGATGAAGAGGATCTTCGCGATACCGGTAGCGGCGCCGGCGATACCACCGAAGCCCAGCACGGCGGCGACAATGGCGATAATCAGGAAGGTGATGGCCCAACTCAACATGGTGATTCTCCTTCTGTTTTGGAAAAGGTCCTGCTCATCCGCGGCTCAGAACACCCAGCGCTCACGCGGCGCCGTGGTATCGACGCTGGCGGCCGGAAGTGCCCGGGAACCCATGACGGGGGTGGTTTGCAAGGGGAGCGCGCGGCTTTCATGAATGCGCACGACCTGGACAGCGAGCTGGCTGTCGACCTGTCTTGCCTGCCAGGCGTGATGCAACTGCCCGGCGACCAGGGTCAACAGCAGCGCCAGGAGCAGGAACAGCGCCTGACGCAAATGGTGTGGCGATATAAGCACCAGGGCGGCGGAGGGACGTTTCATGTGCCGGGCTCCTCTTGCTGCATCTTGTTATGACCTGGAAGGGTCATTGCAGCCTGCATGCCAGCCTTTTGAAATCTAATTAATCTTTAAAAATCAGATACTTAGAATAAGTCCTGAAAACAGCCGAAGCGCATCCTGCACGATGCCGCCTTGCGCGGTCGTGCGTTTTGCATGATGGACGAGGTGTTTCGCGCGGCCAGACCACCGACGGACGGCGGGAAACCGCGAGCTAGCATGCATGGAAAGGAATGAATCAGAATCGACCATGCAACTTGCCCGATTTTTCCGACACTAACCAAGATAATTCCCAAGGAGCGCAGGAAAATGGAGTCAGCCCCGGACCCTCAAGGCCGCATTCTGTTGGTGGACGACGAGTCCGCGATCTTGCGGACCTTCCGTTATTGCCTGGAGGACGAGGGCTACACCGTTGCCACGGCCAACAGCGCCGCGCAGGCCGAGACGCTGCTGCAGCGCCAGGTCTTCGACCTGTGCTTCCTCGATCTGCGCCTGGGTGAGGACAACGGTCTCGACGTGCTGGCGCAGATGCGCATCCAGGCCCCGTGGATGCGCGTGGTGATCGTCACCGCCCACTCCGCCGTGGACACCGCCGTGGATGCGATCCAGGCGGGTGCCGCCGATTACCTGGTCAAACCGTGCAGTCCCGACCAGTTGCGCCTGGCCACGGCCAAGCAACTGGAGGTGCGCCAGTTGTCCGCGCGCCTGGAGGCGCTGGAAGGCGAGGTGCGCAAGCCCAAGGACGGCCTGGACTCCCACAGCCCGGCAATGATGGTGGTGCTGGAAACCGCCCGGCAGGTGGCGACCACCGACGCCAACATTCTTATCCTCGGCGAATCCGGCACCGGCAAAGGCGAGCTGGCCCGTGCCATCCATGGCTGGAGCAAGCGTGCGCGCAAGGCCTGCGTCACCATCAACTGCCCGTCGCTGACCGCGGAACTGATGGAAAGCGAGCTGTTCGGCCATAGCCGGGGCGCCTTCACCGGCGCCAGCGAGAGCACCCTGGGCCGGGTCAACCAGGCCGACGGCGGCACCCTGTTCCTCGACGAGATCGGCGACTTCCCGCTGACCCTGCAACCCAAGCTGCTGCGCTTCATCCAGGACAAGGAATACGAACGGGTCGGCGATCCGGTGACCCGTCGCGCCGATGTGCGCATCCTCGCCGCCACCAACCTGAACCTGGAAGACATGGTCCGCGATGGCCGCTTCCGCGAAGACCTGCTGTACCGCCTCAATGTCATCACCCTGCACCTGCCACCGCTGCGTGAACGCAGCGAGGACATCCTGACCCTGGCCGAGCGCTTCCTCGCCCGCTTCGTCAAGGAGTACTCGCGACCGGCCCGGGCCTTCAGCGACGAAGCCCGCGCGGCCCTGCTCAACTATCGCTGGCCGGGCAACATCCGCGAGCTGCGCAACGTGATCGAGCGGGCCAGCATCATCTGTCCCCAGGAAAAGGTGGAAATCAGCCACCTGGGCATGGCCGAGCAACCCACCAGCAATGCCCCGCGCATCGGCGCCGCGCTGAGCCTGGACGAACTGGAACGCGCGCACATCGGCGCGGTACTGGCGACCAGCGACACCCTCGACCAGGCCGCCAAGACCCTCGGCATCGATGCCTCGACCCTGTACCGCAAGCGCAAGCAGTACAACCTATGAAGTGGGCGATGAAGCTGCGCACGCGGCTTTTCCTCAGTATTTCCGCACTGATGAGCGTGGCCTTGCTCGGCCTGCTGCTCAGTCTGGTCAGCGTGCAGCAGATGGCCAGCTCGCAGCAGGCGCTGATCCGCAACAATGCCTTCGTGCTCGACATGGGCCTGAAGCTGCGGCAGAACCTCAGCGAGCAACTGACCCAGATCCTCGACGACAGCGCCGACCCGCGGGCCCTCGCCGGCCTGCAGGAGCAGTTCCAGCAACTGCTCGACGAAGGTCTGCGGCATGAGGAGCAGGTCGAGGGCAGCAAGGACTTTTCCCGCGCCAACACCGAATTCCAGAACTTTCTCGCGAGACTGCGCGAAAGTGCTGCGCCAGCGCGCAGCCTGAGTGTCGACGCCCCCTTGGGCCAGGCGTTCAGCGCCCTGCGCGCGACCCTGATCGGCGCGCACAAGCAAGCCGTGGAGCAGATCCGCGGCGCCGAGAAGGTGTCCCGCGATCGCGCGGTGCTGATGTCCGGCGCGCTCGGACTAATCGGTTTCGCCGTGCTGGCCCTGGGTTTTCTCACCGCCCACGGCATCGCCCGGCGCTTCGGTCAGCCGATCGAGGCGTTGGCCAGCGCCGCCGACCAGGTCGGCCTGGGCAATTTCGATGTGACCCTGCCGGTGACTTCGGCACTGGAAATCAACCAGCTGAGCAAGCGCTTCAGCCTGATGGCCGAGGCCCTGCGCGCGCACCAGGCAACCAATGTCGACGAACTGCTGGCCGGCCAGCAACGCCTGCAGGCGGTGCTCGACAGCATCGATGACGGCCTGCTGATCATCGACCGCCAGGGCCGCCTGGAGCACCTCAACCCGGTGGCCCAACGCCAGTTGGGCTGGGACGATTCGCGCGCGGGCAGCCGCCTCGGCGAAGCCCTGCAACGTCCCGAGCTGGACCAGCAACTGCACCTGGTCCTGCGTGGCGGCAGCCTGGAGCGGGTGCCGGAAGACCTGCACCTGGAAATCGACAAGGAAACCCGCGTCCTTACCTACAGCCTGACCCCGGTGTGCCACCCGGACGGGCAGATCCTCGGCGCGGTGATGGTGCTCCACGATGTCACCGAACAGCGCGCCTTCGAACGGGTGCGCAGCGAGTTCGTCCTGCGTGCCTCGCACGAGTTGCGCACACCGGTGACCGGTATGCACATGGCGTTCGGCCTGCTGCGCGAACGGGTCAGGTTTCCCGAGCAATCCCGCGAGGGCGATCTGCTCGACACCATCGGCGAGGAAATGCAGCGCCTGACCCAGTTGATCAACGACCTGCTGAACTTCTCTCGCTACCAGAGCGGCCAGCAGAAACTGGAGCGCAGCGTCTGCGCGCTCGACGAGTTGCTTGAGCGCGCCCGTACCCGCCATGCCGAGGCCGCCGCGGCCAGGCAGATCGACCTACAGTTGGAACTGGGTACGCCGCTGCCAAGGATCCAGGCCGATATCACCCAGCTCGACCGGGTCCTGGACAACCTGCTGGACAATGCCATCCGCCATACCGGCAGCGGCGGGCGCATTCGCCTGCAAGCGCGCCGGCATGGCGAGCGGGTGATCATCAGTGTCGAGGACAGCGGCGAAGGCATCGCCTACAGCCAGCAAGGACGAATCTTCGAACCCTTCGTCCAGGTCGGTCGCAAGAAAGGCGGGGCGGGGCTGGGCCTGGCCCTGTGCAAGGAGATCGTGCAGTTGCACGGCGGGCGCATGGGCGTCTATTCACGACCGGAACACGGCACCCAGTTCTACATGACGCTGCCGGTCTGATCAGGCCTCGTCGTCGATTCGCCGCGGCCCACGTCGTCGTCCCCGGGTAATCAGCTCGACGAACTGCCGCGCATTCAGCGGGTGGGCGAACAGCCAGCCCTGGCCGTAATTCACCCCTTCGCTGTTGAGCAGCAGGGCCTGGTCTTCGTACTCGATGCCCTCGGCGATCACCCGCAACTGCAGGGCATGGGCCATGCGGATGATGTGCGGGGCCACGCCGCTGCTGGCGGCGTCGTGGCCAAGGGCATCGATGAAGGCCTTGTCGATCTTCAGGCAATCCACCGGCAGGGTCTGCAGATAGGCGAGGCTGCAATAGCCGGTGCCGAAGTCGTCGATCAGCACCTGGTGCCCCACCGCGCGCAGGGCCTGCAGGTTGTCGCGGGCGACCACCACGTCGATCAGCCCGCGCTCGGTCACTTCGAAGGCGATCTGGCTGGCCGCGACATGGTGGGCCGCCAGCAGGCGCGCGGCGACCCGGCCGATGCGCGGCACCATCACGTCGCAGGCGGCGAGGTTGACCGAGATGTACAGCTGCGGATTGGCCCGCAGCAACTGCCCCAGCTGGTCGAAGACGCGCTGCAGGACGAAATCGGTGATCTGGCGAATCTGCCCGGTGTTCTCCGCCAGCGGAATGAACAGCTCGGGGCTGGTCAGGGTGCCATCCGGACGACGCCAGCGCACCAGGGCTTCGGCACCGACGCAGCGGCGGCTGTTCAGCTCGAAGATCGGTTGATACAGCACCTGCAGTTCACCTCGCCGCAGCGCGCCCTGCAGCTCCGAGCTCATCGAACGACTCTGTTGCACCAGTTGCAGCACCGCCCAGCCAATGCACCAGGCCAGCAGCAGGCTGCCGGGAAACAGCAGCCAGAGCGCGCCACTGAGCTTCAGCGGCTGGATGCTGCGCGGAGCGATCAGGACCAGCTGGTAGTCGGGGGAGCGGGTCGGCATGCGATAGAGCAGGCGATCGGGCAGCTCGATCAGCGCATCGCTCGACACCGGGGGCCAGGCGCCCCCCTCGGGCGGCCAGGGTTGCACCGCGCCCAGTACTGGTACCGCACGCCGACCGCGGTCGAGGACCACCAGCAGACTGCCGCCGGCGGGCAGGTCGACCACATCGGTCAGGTGCCCACGCGAGGTGGACACGCGAAAGGGGCCGCGCCCAAGGATCAGGGCCGCGCGGTTGTCATCCGGCTCGGTGCTGGTGTTCAGCCAGTAGCTGTAGGTGGGGCCCTGGATATCCGGGGGCGGGAGGGATTCGAAGGTGCGGTCGTCGAGGCGGTTGGAACAGATCTGGTGATCGTCCAGGTACGCCGCCTCGTAGACGAAGCGGTGGTTGAACGCGACCTGTTGCAGGGCGGAGAGCATTTCGGAGCTGCACCCGCGGGTCGGCTGCGCCTGGAGCTGGTCGACGCCCTGGCGCAACTGACCGAAGATCTGCTCCAGACGCTCCAGGAAACGCTCGCCCCGGGCGTTCATCTGCTCGCTTTCATTGACCTGCAATTGGTGCATGGCCACGCCCAGACTGCCTAACAACAGCAAAATGGCGCTCGCCGAGGCTGCCAGCGTTGCCAGGAGCCAGGGTCGATATAACAGGCCGCGCAGCAGCTGGGCAGGTGACATCGGAAATATCCCGTTGAATACCAAAGGTATAGCAACAGTATGCGAAGTCAGCCTGCCCGTTTGGCGGGGTTTTGACGGTAATCAGCGCGCGGTGTTCAACACCTGCAGCATCGCCGCGGTCTGGGCATCGGGTTGCCCATCGAAGCGCTGCGGGCGGAAACGCATCTGGAAAGCGGCGATGACATGCCGGGTAGCCACGTCGTACACCCCGGTCTGCTCGATGGCATAACCGAAACGCGCCAGTTGTTGCTGGTACCAGGTGATGCTCGGCGGATTCACCGCAAAGCGCGCCTGCTGCTGCGCCACCGCCCGCGCATCCGGCCAGATGCCCAGGCCTTCGTCGGCCAGGCGCTTCCACGGGAACATCGGGCCCGGGTCGAGCTTGCGCAGCGGAGCGATATCGCTGTGGCCGATGATGTGCCGCGGCTGGATGGCGTTGCGCTGGGCGATGTCCTTGAGCAGCAGGATCAGCGACTGCACCTGCGCCTCGCTGTAGGGATGCCAGACCCGCCCGGTGGGGGTGTCGGTGTAGCCGGGATTGACGATTTCGATACCGATCGAGGTCGAGTTGAGCCAGGTGCGGCCCTCCCACTGGCTGTCGCCGGCATGCCAGGCACGCCGGTTTTCATCGACCAGTTGATAGACGGTGGCATCGCGATCGTCACCGATCAGGTAGTGGCTGCTGACCTCGCCGTGGGTCAGCAAGGCCAGCGAGCGCTCCAGCGAGGCATTGGTGTAGTGCAGGATGACGAACTGGATACGGCTGTCCTGGTTGACCGAGGTATGGCTGCGGTCCACGCGCAATTGCGGGCCGCTGCTGCAACCCGCCAGGACCGCGAGCAGGAGAAGGGAGAAAAACGCTTTCATGGAAAAGGGGCAACGCCTGAAAAGTCTGCAATGCAATAGCATAACGTACCCCAGGAAAGGCCGCTCAGCCCTGTTCGACGCGGTTGCGGCCCAGGTGCTTGGCACGGTACAGGGCCTCATCGGCGCGTTTGAGGACTGCATCGCTGCGCTCGCCGGAGCGGAACGCGGTGATGCCGACCGATAGCGTGATGGTCACCCGCTCGCCCTTGAAGTGGAATGGGCAGGCTTCCACCGCCGCGCGCAGGCTTTCCGCCAACTGTAGACCACCGGCAAGCGCCGTCTGCGGGATCAGCAGGACAAATTCCTCGCCGCCGAAACGGGCGATGAAGTCTCGCGCACGCAGGCGCTTGCGCAATTCATTGGCGACGATCTTCAGCACCTTGTCGCCGGCCAGGTGGCCGTAGCTGTCATTGATGCGCTTGAAGTGGTCGAGATCGAGGATCGCCATCAGCAGATGACCGCCTTTCTCCTGCCAGTCGCCGACCTCGAGGTCCAGACGCTCGGACCAGGCCGCGCGGTTGGGCAAGCCGGTCAGCGGATCGACCAGGGCTTTCTGCCGTTGCTCTTCCAGGTGTTCGCGGTAGCCCTGGGCTTCCTGCTCCATGTGCGCGACCCGCTCGGACAGGCCCTTGAGGCGCGTGGCCATCTCCTGCTCGCGCTGGTCGCGCTGCTGCTGATGCTCGTCCATGGTGCCGAGCAGGCCTTCGAGACGGCCCTCCAGCACATGCTTGAGGCTGTCCAGGTCGGCCGCGCCCTGCACGCTGCTGTGCAGGCCGTCGACCTGCTCGCGCAACTGGCTGTTCAGGTCGCGTTCGGCGGACTGGTTGTCGGCGTGGCCTTCGCTGGCTTCCTGCAGATGGCTCTGGAAAGACTCCAGTCGTTCGTTGAGCTGTTGCAGGTAGGCTTCGAATTCGTGCTGGCCGCTGTCGGTGATCGCCAGCATCAGCACGGCCAGGTCGTCCAGCACCGGCAGCAGCTCGTACCAGTTCAGGCCGTGCTCAAGGCGTTCGCGCATCGACTCCGCCTGGGGTCGATGGCGCTCGGGCAGGCTGAGGTCGTCGAGCAGGCCGAGGAGGGTGTCCTCGATATGGGCAGCGACCGAACTGTAGGTCGGTTCGGTGCCGTCCGGGAGGGAATAAAGCAGTTCCTCCGGGGTCATCTGCGCTTCAGCGGACTCTTCGGGCTCGGGCTCGTCGGGTTCCGCGGCGGCGTCATCGGTATCGACGGCAGCGGGAGCCGGCTCGGCCTGGGGCTCAGGCTCGGCAACGGTCGGCGCGACGTCGAGCGCGGCGGGCTCCTCGCGCACCGGCTCGATCAGCACCATCGGCTCGGCTTCGACCAGCGCCGGGCCCGCGTACCGCGACTCGGGAACATCGACCGCGTGAGGCGCCGGCCTCAGCTCATCGACATCGGCGATGGCGAGCGCCTCGGCCTGGCGCACGACCATGGGCTGCGCCTGTTCCTGCGCGGCGTATTCCGCGACCGGCTCGGCAACGGCGTCACGCCCGCCGAACAGACGTTGCAGGAAGCCAGGCCGGTTGTGTTCTTCCGGATGGGTCAGCGCACCCAGCGCCTCCGCCTGCAACTTGCTCAGTTCGCTCAACAGCAGCGGGACTTCCCGCGACTGGCTGGCGCGGGCTTCGACCTGCTTGCCGAGCTTCTTCAGCGGCCGCCGTACTTCGCTGGGCAGCGACAGCACCTGCAGCTGGTTGACCAGCGAGGCAAGCGCGGTGGACACCTGGGATACCCGGGTCGCACGGCGCTGCTCGGAATCGAGCACGGCCTTTTCCAGACGGGGGATCAGGCCGGCAAGCGCGGCGTCCATGTTGTCGGTGCGGATGACGTCGCGCATTTCCTTCATGCACTCGTCGACCACCCGGTCGCTGCCTTCGGCGGCCAGGGTGCTGCGCACGAGACCACGACGCAGCAGGTCGAGGCGAGCCTCCCAACGGCGTTCCAGCTTTTCCTGCTGTTCGATGCTCTTGAGGTATTTCTCTTTCCAGCGCTGTGCTTCGTCGCTCATGCCCGGGGCCCACAAGAAAGGGTTCGCACGATAAAGTGCCTGCACGGCGATCAGGCAAGGCGAAAACAGGCGAGGAAGCGGAGTTGACTGGCTGTCAATGAGCATTCCGAGCCTGTTTTCAACGCAGCATGATCGTCGTGCAGGCGCTTTTCGTGTGAAGCCTGGGACTAACGCAAAACCGGAAGCGTATCCACAGTCAGTGCATCAGGCAAACGAATCTCAACCGCGACCGGCAAATGATCGGAAATCGGCTGGGAAAGCACCTCGACGCGCTCCAGGGTCAGGCTGGGGCTCAACAGAATGTGATCCAGGCAACGCTGCGGTCGCCAGCTGGGGAAAGTCGCTTCGACCTGCGGCGCGATCAGGCCGAGATCGCGCAGGGGCGAGTGCTGCAGCAGATCGGTGGCGTGGGTGTTCATGTCGCCCATCAGCACCTGGTGCCGATAGCCGCCGATCAGTTCGCGGATATAGGCCAGTTGCCGGGCGCGGGTCCTGGCACCCAGGGCGAGGTGCATCATGACCACGACCAGGGCGTCCTCACCTTCGCCGAAACGAACCAGGATCGCCCCCCGTCCGGCCGGGCCGGGCAATGGGTGATCTTCGAGCAGATGCGGTTTCAGGCGGCTGAGCACGCCATTGCTGTGCTGGGCGAAGCGCCCGAGATTGCGATTGAGCTGCTGGTACCAGTAGGGGAAGGCGCCGAGATGGGCCAGGTGCTCGACCTGATTGACGTAGCCCGAACGCAGGCTGCCACCATCGGCCTCCTGCAGGGCGACCAGATCGAAGTCGTTGAGCAGTTGGCCGATCTTCTGCAGGTTGCCGGCGCGCCCGGTGTGCGGCAGCAGATGCTGCCAGCTGCGGGTCACGTAGTGGCGGTAACGCTCGGTGCTGATACCGACCTGGATATTGAAGCTGAGCAGGCGCAGGCGACCGTCCCGGGGCAGGTTGTCGTCGCCCACATGGTGCTCGTTGATCCGCGGGTCACAGAGGCCGGCGACCCGCTCGCTTCTCCAGCGTGCCATGGCAGTCGCCGCTTACTTCGCGGCGCGCTCCTTGGCGATCAACTGGTCGGCGACATTCAGCACGCCTTCCGGACCACCGGCGGTACCCAGGTCGAAGCGGTACTTGCCGTTGACCACCATGCTCGGTACGCCGGTGATTTCGTACTTCTTCGCCAGTTCCTTGGCCTGGTTGACCTGGCCCTTGATGGCGAACGAGTTGAAGGTGGCGAGGAACTTGTCCTTGTCCACGCCTTGGGTGGCGAGGAAATCGGCCATGTCGTCAGGCTTGGTCAACTGCTTGCGCTGATTCTGGATGGCATCGAACACCGCGGCGTGGACCTTGTGCTCGACGCCCATGGCTTCGAGGGTCAGGAACATCTGGCCGTGTGCATCCCATGGGCCGCCGAACATGGCCGGCACGCGCTTGAAATTGACGTCGGCGGGCAGCTTGTCGATCCACGGGTTGATGGTCGGTTCGAAGTGATAGCAGTGCGGGCAGCCGTACCAGAACAGCTCGACGACCTCGATCTTGCCGGGCTGGGACACCGGCACCGGGTTGCTCAGCTCGATGTATTCCTTGCCCGCGACCGGCTCCGCGGCCTGGGCAGTCATACCGAAGACGCTGGCGGCCACCAGCGCGGCGCTGAGAATCAGATTACGCATGCTTTACTCCTGAGCAGTCTTTGAATCGCCCTTGAACGACGTGTCTTCTGACAGGCCAAGGCGGGTTCGAGTTCGTAAGTGTAACGGCAGAAATCATAAAAAAGGGCGGCCGAAGCCACCCTTTTCATGTTTGCGACGCGCCATTAACGCAGCGTTAACGTGCCTGCCCGGATCAGTGCAGACCCTGGATGTAGCTGGCCAGTGCCTGGATGTCCTTGTTGCTCAGCTTGGAAGCGATGGTGCGCATGGTGGTGGCATCGCCGTCGTTGGTACGGTCGCCTTCGCGGAAATCGGTCAGCTGCTTGGTGATGTACTGCGCGTGCTGGCCACCCAGGTGCGGGAAGCCGGCGGCGGCCAGGCCAGCGCCGTTGGGCGAGTGGCAACCGGTGCAGGCAGGCAGGCCTTTCGACAGGTCGCCGCCGTTGAACAGCGCGCGGCCAGCTTCGACCAGTTTCGGATCGGCAGCGCCAACGCTGTTTTTCTGGCTGGAGAAGTACGCCGCGATATCGGCGAAGTCCTGGTCATTGAGGCTGGTCAGCATTCCGGTCATTTCCAGCACCGTACGCTTGCCCGACTTGATGTCATTGAGTTGCTTGATCAGGTAACGCTCGCCCTGGCCAGCCAGTTTCGGGAAGTTCGGGGCCAGGCTGTTGCCGTCCGGATTGTGACAAGCGCCACAAACCGCCGTTTTCGCCTGACCGGCAGTAGCATCGCCAACGATCTTGTCAGCGGCATTGACGCCGCCTGTAACGCCCAGGGTCAACAGCAGACTCACGATAAGTTTGTTCATCAGCTAATCCAACTACGGCTAAGGGTGAAAGAGTTATGTATCGGGCCTACCGGCTCATCCAGCGGATGATTGCCTGGTAGTCCTCGGCACTGCAGTCCATGCACAATCCACGCGGTGGCATAGCCTTGAAACCCCGGGTTACGTGCCCGACCAATATCTCCATACCCTGCGCCAGCCTTGGCTCCCAGGCTGCACGGTCACCCGCTTGCGGGGCCTGTGGCAGCTGCCCGGCGTGACAGGCCGCACACGTGCGGTTGTACAACGCCTCGGGATCCTGTGTAGCCTGAGCGCTGGAAAACGGTATCAAGACACCGATTGCAAGCAGCCATTTCGTCATCGAACGACCCTTCAGGGTTGGGGGCTCATTGCGTTCTGTTGCGCAACCTTTAAAGTCTGGGCCCCCGTGCACATCGTCCTACGCTGGGATAATGCGCACACAAAATCTAGGGCATTATATACTCCCGTTGCCGAAACGGAAACGACACCACCTGCCGCACCCACCCCGGGCAACGCTCACTTCGGACATCCCATGCAAGTCAAAAACCCCATCCTCGGACTTTGCCAGACGGCAAAATTCGCCCTCAGTGCCGCCAAGGTCGACCAGTGTCCGCCTGACCAAGGCTACGAAGTCGCCTTCGCCGGGCGTTCCAACGCCGGCAAGTCCAGCGCACTCAACACCCTGACCCACGCCAGCCTGGCGCGCACCTCGAAAACCCCGGGTCGGACCCAGTTGTTGAACTTCTTCAGTCTGGACGACGATCGGCGTCTGGTCGACCTGCCGGGCTACGGATATGCGAAAGTTCCGATTCCGCTCAAGCAGCACTGGCAGCGCCATCTGGAGGCCTACCTGGGCAGCCGCGAGACCTTGAAGGGCCTGATCCTGATGATGGACGTGCGCCATCCGATGACCGACTTCGACAAGATGATGCTCGACTGGTCGAAAGCCAGCGGCATGCCGATGCACATCCTGCTGACCAAGGCCGACAAGCTCACCTTCGGCGCAGCCAAGAACACCCTGCTCAAGGTGCAGTCGGAAATCCGCAAGGGGTGGGGCGACAGCATCACCATCCAGCTGTTCTCGGCACCCAAGCGCCAGGGCCTGGAAGAAGCCTACGGCGTCCTCGCACGCTGGCTGGAACTGGCTGACAAGCCCGCGGAATAAGGGCTGCCCGGTAAATTCCGGGCAAAAAAAACCCCGGACTTCGTATGGGGAGGGGGAAGTTCGGGGTTCAAGTTCCAAACCGCTAGGGCGGGGTTCGGATATCTGCCAACACTTAACACAACATAGGAGCATTGAAGGGCTTCACCAGCCATTCAGTAACTCTGAGTGTCGGTTCACCGGATTAGTTCCAGCCGCGTTGAAACTATTTGCGATAAGTAGGAAATCTCTTAATCCCCGACTTTTCCAGTCGGATAATGCCGCGACCTTATGTCGCAGCATTTCCCCGCAAAATCAGTGCGCTTCGTCCCAGTTCGACCCAACACCCACATCCACCAGCAACGGCACGTCCAGTTGCGCGGCGTTGCTCATGTGCGGACGGATTTCCTCGCGAACGCGCTCGACCAGATCCTCGCGCACTTCCAGCACCAGTTCGTCGTGCACCTGGAGAATGACCCGGGCATCCAGTCCGGAGCTTTCCAGCCAGTTGTCCACGGCGACCATGGCGCGCTTGATGATATCCGCCGCGGTGCCCTGCATCGGCGCGTTGATCGCCGTGCGCTCGGCACCGGCGCGTTCCACCGGACGACTGGAGTTGATCGCCGGCAGGTACAGGCGGCGACCGAACAGGGTTTCCACGAAGCCCTGTTCCGCGGCCTGCTTGCGGGTGCTCTCCATGTACTCGCGAACGCCCGGGTAGCGGGCGAAGTAGGCATCGATATAGGCCTTGGCCTGCTTGGTTTCGACGCCGATGTCCTTGCCGAGTTTCTTCGCGCCCATGCCGTAGATCAGACCGAAGTTGATCGCCTTGGCGCTGCGGCGCTGGTCGGACGTCACCTGATCCAGCGCCACGTTGAACACTTCCGCTGCCGTCGCGGTGTGCACGTCCAGGCCGTCGCGGAACGCGCTCATCAGGCCTTCATCGCGGGACAGGTGGGCCATGATGCGCAACTCGATCTGCGAGTAGTCGGCCGCCAGCAGCTTGTACCCCGGCGGGGCGATGAAGGCCTGGCGAATACGTCGGCCTTCGGCGGTGCGCGCCGGGATGTTCTGCAGGTTCGGATCGCTGGACGACAGCCGCCCGGTGGCCGCCACTGCCTGGCCGTAGGAGGTGTGGATCCGCTGGGTACGCGGGTTGATCTGCTCCGGCAGGCGATCGGTATAGGTGCTCTTCAGCTTGCTCAGCGAGCGGTACTGCATGAGCACCCGTGGCAGCGGATAGCCTTCTTCGGCCAGTTCGTCCAGCACGTCCTCGGCGGTGGACGGCTGGCCCTTGGCGGTCTTCTTCAGCACCGGCAGGCCGAACTTGTCATAGAGGATGGCGCCCAGCTGACGCGGCGAACCCAGGTTGAACGGCTCGCCCGCCAGCTCGATGGCCTCGCGCTCCAGCTCGGCCATCTTGTCGCCCAGTTCCTGACTCTGGATCTTCAGCAGCTCAGGATCCACCAGCGCGCCCTGGCGCTCGATGCGCGCCAGTACCGGCACCAATGGCATCTCGATATCGGTCAGGACACTGGCCAGGCTCGGGATCGCCTGCAACTGCGGGAACAGGGCCTGGTGCAGGCGCAGGGTCACATCGGCGTCTTCCGCGGCATAGGGACCGGCCTTGTCCAGGTGGATCTGGTCGAAGGTCAGCTGCTTGGCGCCCTTGCCGGCGATGTCCTCGAATTTCACCGTGGTGTAGTCCAGGTATCTCTTCGCCAGGCTGTCCATGTCGTGCCGGGTCGCCGTGGCGTTGAGCACGTAGGATTCGAGCATGGTATCGAAGGCGATGCCGCGCACGCTGATGCCGTTGGCCTGGTCGCCGTCGATGGCGCAGTTGGCCAGGATGTTCATGTCGAACTTGGCGTGCTGGCCGACCTTGAGCTTGGCGGGGTCTTCCAGCAGCGGCTTCAGGGCCTTGAGCACCGCGTTGCGGTCCAGTTGCGTCGGGGCATCCGGGTAGCTGTGGGTCAGCGGGACGTAAGCCGCTTCATGGGCCTTCACCGCGAAGGACACGCCCACCAACTGCGCCTGGTGCGCATCGATGCCGGTGGTTTCGGTATCGAAGGCGAACAGCGGGGCCTCCTTGAGTTTCTGCAGCCAGGCGTCGAAACGAGCCTGGTCGAGGATGGTCTCGTACGTGGGCTCGACCGGTACCACGACTTCGGCCACCACCACAGCATCCTCGCTGACAGCGCCCACGGTCAGGTCCGGCACCGCCGCCGGGGCCGGTTGCGCGGCACGCCGGACCTCACGTTCCAGTTCGCCGATCCAGCCCTTGAACTCCAGCTCGGTGTACAGCGCCATCAACGTGTCGTAGTCCGGCTCGCCCAGGTGCAGGTCGTCGAGGCCGACATCCAGTTCGACGTCGCACTTGATGGTCGCGAGCTGATAGGACAGGAACGCCAGTTCCTTGCTTTCCAGGAGCTTGGCCGGCAGCGTCTTGGCGCCGCGGATGGGGAAGGTCGGTACCAGGTCGAGGTTGTCGTAGAGTTCCTTGATCCCGCCATTCACCCCGATCAGCAGGCCGACGGCGGTTTTCTCGCCGACACCCTTGACCCCGGGAATGTTGTCCGCGGTATCGCCCATCAGCGCCAGCAGGTCGATGATCTGCTCCGGAGCGACGCCGAATTTCCCTTTTACGCCTTCGATATCCAGCACGGTTCCGGTCATGGTGTTGACCAGCGTAACGTGCTCGTCCACCAGTTGGGCCATGTCCTTGTCGCCGGTGGAGACCACCACCGGGCGGGCCGCCGCGGCGCTGCTGCGGGCCAGGGTGCCGATCACGTCGTCGGCCTCGACACCCTCCACGCACAGCAGCGGGAAGCCCAGGGCGCGCACTGCGGCGTGCAGTGGTTCGATCTGCACGCGCATGTCGTCGGGCATGCTCGGGCGGTTGGCCTTGTAGTCGGCGAACAGCTCGTCGCGGAACGTCCCGCCCTTGGCATCGAACACCACGGCGAACGGGCTGTCCGGATACTGCTTGCGCAGGCTCCTGAGCATGTTCAGCACACCCTTGACCGCACCGGACGGCATGCCCTTCGAGGTGGTCAGCGGTGGCAGCGCGTGGAAGGCACGGTAGAGGTACGAAGAACCGTCCACCAGGACGAGGGGGGTTTGGCTCATGAGCGGAATCAACCTTTTCGACGGGCCCGGCGCTAGAATGTCCGGATCATTGACGACAAAGGGACAAGGTTATCATGGGTACATTAAATCGCCTGTTGTTGCTCGGCCTGCTGGTTGCCACGCCTGTCGCGGCCCTGGCAGCGGACGATGCGCCCTCCGCCGAGCCGGAAGTAACCATTCGCCAGGAAGGTGACAAAACCATTCAGGAATACCGTCAGAACGGCTTCCTGTACGCGATCAAGGTCACACCGAAGAACGGCAAGCCGTACTTCCTGGTGCGTGCCGACGGTAGCGACGCCAATTTCATCCGGTCCGACCAGCCCGACATGCTGATTCCTTCGTGGAAGATCTTCGAGTGGTGATGCGGACCGTTAACATCCACCTGGCACGTCGCGAGGACGTGCCTGCATGAGCCGTTTTTGACCATGTCTGTGTTCACCCCCCTGACCCGGCCCGAGCTGGAAACCTTTCTGGCCCCCTATGGACTGGGCCGTCTGCTGGACTTCCAGGGCATCGCCGCCGGTACCGAGAACAGCAACTTCTTCATCAGCCTCGAACAGGGGGAGTTCGTACTGACGCTGGTAGAGCGCGGGCCGATCCAGGACCTGCCATTCTTCATCGAACTGCTCGATGTGCTCCACGAAGCCGACCTGCCGGTGCCCTACGCCCTGCGCACTACCGACGGCGTGGCCCTGCGCGAACTGGCCGGCAAGCCGGCGCTGCTGCAACCGCGCCTGGCGGGCAAGCACGTCAAGGCGCCGAATGCCCAGCATTGCGTGCAGATCGCGGAGTTCATGGCCCATCTGCACCTGGCGACCCGCGACAAGGTACTGGAACGCAAGACCGACCGCGGTCTGGACTGGATGCTGGAAGCCGGCAACGAGTTGATGGGCCGTCTGAGCCCTGAACAGCAGGTGCTGCTCAAGGGCAGTCTGGAGGAGATCAGCGTCAATCATGCGCGGATCATGGCGCTGCCACGGGCCAACGTGCATGCCGACCTGTTCCGCGACAACACCATGTTCGAAGGCACGCACCTGACCGGTGTGATCGACTTCTACAACGCCTGCTCCGGCCCGATGCTGTACGACCTGGCGATCACTCTCAACGACTGGTGCTGCGACGAAGCCGGCAACATCGATGCGCAACTCGCCCGCGCCTTCCTGGGTGCCTACGCGGCGCTGCGGCCGTTCACCGCGGCGGAAGCCGAACTGTGGCCAGTGATGTTGCGGGTGGCGTGCGTGAGGTTCTGGCTGTCGCGCTTGATCGCGGCGGAATCGTTCGCCGGGATGGATGTGCTGATCCATGATCCGGCGGAGTTCGAGGTGCGTTTGGTGGCGCGGCAGAATGTCGAGGTGATGTTGCCGTTCGCACTTTGATCCATTGGGACCGCTGCGCGGTCCTTCGCGACGGTTCGGCGCGAAGGGCTGCAAAGCAGCCCCAACCCAGGCACTACAGGCTCTCCAGACACCCCGCCAGGCCATTCCCCAGGTTATCCAGCAGCGCCTCATAGCCCTTGGCATCCACCGCCAGGGTCCCACCGAGCGCATCCAACTCCGCCAGTTTCACCGGCAACCCGGCCGTCAGGGTCTCGGCCAGACGCGGGCGCAGCGGTGGCTCGCTGAACACACAGGTCTTGCCCGCTTCCTGCAGGCGCTTGCGCATCGCCGCCACATGCTGGGCGCCCGGCTGCACTTCCGCGGCCACGCTGAACACCCCGGCATGCTTGAGACCATAGGTCGACTCGAAGTAATCGAACGCCTCGTGGAAAACGAAGAACGGCTTGCCCGCCACCCCAGCCATGCGCGTTTTCAGGCGCTGGTCCAGCGCGTCGAGACGCGCGTCGAACGCCGTCAGGTTGCTCTGGTAACGCGCCGCGTTGGTCGGGTCGACGGCACTCAGGTCGCTGGCCATGCGCGCCGCGATCACCCGGGCATTGACCGTCGACAGCCACAGGTGCGCATCGAGGCTGCCGGGACGGTGGTCATGATCGTGCTCGTCAGCATCGTCGCCGTGTTCTTCATGTTCCTCGTGGGAATGGCTGTCCTCGCCGAAGTGACGCAGGCTCATGCCCGGCAGGCTCTGCACCGCCACGGTTGGCTTGCCGCGACTGCCCAGGACGCGCGGCAGGAAACCCTCCATGTCCGGGCCGATCCAGTACAGCAGATCGACCTCGGCCACCCGCCGCACATCGGACGGACGCAGCGCGTAATGGTGGGGCGAAGCCCCCGGCGGCAGCAGCACTTCCGGTCGGCCGACGCCGTCCTGAACCGCCGCGGCGATCAACTGCAGCGGCTGGATGCTGGTCAATACCCGGACCTCGGCGCGGGCCGGAGACAACACGACCAACGTTGAGACAAAAGCGACAAAAAGGGCAAAAAATCGGGACACGATGAGCGCTCATTGATGCAAGAACAGGTAACATAATAACGTCTCTCACCAGAACCGTCGCCGCCCATGCCCAATACTCCCCTGGCCAGCCGCCCACACGATCATTCCCATTGCGTTCACACCGCCCTGGCCGAAGCCGATGCCCTGTGCGCACGCCAGGGGCTGCGCCTGACCGCCCTGCGCCGGCGGGTGCTGGAACTGGTCTGGCAGAGCCACAAGCCGCTGGGTGCCTATGACATCCTCGCCGTGCTGAGCGAACAGGATGGCCGTCGCGCGGCGCCGCCGACCGTCTATCGGGCGCTGGATTTCCTTCTGGAAAACAGCCTGGTGCACCGCATCGCTTCGCTCAACGCCTTCATCGGCTGCAACCACCCGGAGCATGCGCACCAGGGCCAGTTCCTGATCTGCCGCAGCTGCCACGTGGCGATCGAGCTGGAGCAGGCGACGATCAGCAACGCCATCGTCGCCAGCGCCAATGACGTCGGCTTCAGCGTCGAAGCGCAGACCGTCGAAGTGGTCGGACTCTGCGGCAACTGCCGGAGCGCCTGATGAGCAACGCCTTGATCCGCCTGCAGCAGGTGGGCGTCGCCATTTCCGGGCAGACCATCCTCGACAGCATCGACCTGACCGTCGAACCCGGGCAGATCGTCACCCTGATCGGCCCCAACGGCGCCGGCAAGACCACCCTGGTGCGCGCCGTGCTCGGCCTGCTCAAGCCGGGCAGCGGCAGCGTCTGGCGCAAGCCGAAGCTGCGCATCGGCTACATGCCGCAGAAACTCCAGGTGGACGCGACCCTGCCGCTCTCGGTGCTGCGCTTCCTGCGCCTGGTCCCTGGCGTCGACCGCGCCGCGGCGCTGGCCGCGCTGGAGGAAGTCGGCGCCGAACAGGTGATCGACAGCCCGATCCAGACCATCTCCGGCGGCGAAATGCAGCGCGTGCTGCTGGCCCGCGCCCTGCTGCGCGAGCCGGAGTTGCTGGTGCTGGACGAACCGGTGCAGGGCGTCGATGTCGCCGGCCAGGCCGAGCTGTACAGCCTGATCACCCGCCTGCGCGATCGCCATCGCTGCGGCGTGCTGATGGTGTCCCACGACCTGCACCTGGTGATGAGCACTACCGACCAGGTGGTCTGCCTCAACCGCCATGTCTGCTGTTCCGGGCACCCGGAGCAGGTCAGCGGCGACCCGGCCTTCGTCGAGCTGTTCGGCAACAACGCGCCGAGCCTGGCGATCTATCACCACCATCACGACCACAGCCACGACCTGCACGGCTCGGTGGTCACGCCCCATGTCCACGGAGAAAACTGCAAGCATGGCTGATTTCCTGCTCTACGCCCTGCTCGCAGGCCTGGCCCTGGCCGTGGTCGCCGGTCCGCTCGGCTCCTTCGTGGTCTGGCGGCGCATGGCCTATTTCGGCGACACCCTGTCCCACGCCGCGCTGCTCGGCGTGGCCCTCGGTTTCATGCTCGACATCAGCCCGGCGCTGGCGGTCACCGTCGGCTGCCTGCTGCTGGCGATTCTCCTGGTCACCCTGCAACAGCGCCAGCCGCTGGCCTCGGACACCCTGCTCGGGATCCTCGCGCCGAGCACCCTGTCCCTCGGCCTGGTGGTGCTGAGCTTCATGCACGACGTGCGCATCGACCTGATGGCCTACCTGTTCGGCGATCTGCTGGCGATCAGCCCGACGGACCTCGGCTGGATCCTCGGCGGCAGCGCCGCGGTGCTGCTGCTGATGGTCGGCCTGTGGCGGCCGCTGCTGGCGGTGACCGTGCACGAGGAACTGGCGCGGGTCGAAGGCCTGCCGGTGACCGGCCTGCGCCTGGCCCTGATGCTGCTGATCGCGGTCGTGATCGCCGTGGCGATGAAGATCGTCGGCGTGCTGCTGATCACCTCGCTGCTGATCATCCCCGCCGCCGCCGCCCAGCGCCATGCCCGCTCGCCGGAGCAGATGGCCCTCGGCGCCAGCCTGATCGGCGTGGTCGCGGTGTGTGGCGGGCTGGCCATGTCCTGGTTCAAGGACACCCCCGCCGGCCCCTCGATCGTGGTCTGTGCCGCGGTGCTATTCTTGCTGAGCCTGGCCCTGCCCCGGCGCTGACCGGGGCGTGGATCGCACGAGCGAGCGTGAAGGAATGATGTTTCCGGCCTTGGACTGGGTGTAGACTTGCTCGTTTTTCGCGCAAATAGAGAGTCGTAGGAATGAAGCCGTTCGCCTCCCGTTATCTGCTCCTTGCCGCGTTTTCCCTGATTCTGTCCGCCTGCGCCAGCAAGCCGGCGGAAAGCCCCGCCGCGCCCGCCACGCCAGATGCCTGGCAGCAGTTGCAGCAGAGCATCGCCAGCAACGAGTTGGCCACCGCCGAGGAGCAATTGGCCACGCTGCAGGAGCAGACGCCGGACGACAGCCGCCTGGAGCCATACCAGCGCCAGCTCGCCGAGGCTTACCTGCAACGCAGCCAGATCGTGCTGCAGAAGGGTGACGTCAACGCCGCGGCCACCGCCCTGAGCCGTGCCCGCGCGCTGATGCCCAAGGCCCCGGCGCTGACCGGCGGGGTCAACGGCGCCATCACCCAGGCACGCAAGGCCGAGCTGGAGCGTGCCGAAGCGGCACTGAAAGCGGCCGAGTCCAAGCCCAAGGCCAAGGTCATCGACCCGACCGCGCCCAGCACGGTGATCGCCCTGGAGATTCGCGAGATCGGCAAGCTGCGCCGCCAGCTCGACGATATCGCCGCCGACGTGGTGAATTACCAGTGCGAGGTGCTGTTCCAGGTGCCGCGCAAGGCGGACTACCCGTGGCTGTCGACCTTGCTGGGCAAACGGGTGAACAAGCGCGATGCCGGGTTCGAGCTGCAGCAGCGTCATGAAATCCAGCGCAGCCAGCCGGCGCAAGTCGTGCTCACGCCTCGCCGCACCGAGTAACCGTTTTGGGGGCCGCTTTGCGGCCCTTCACGCGTTCGCCCGGATGCGTTCCATCCGATTGACCACTGATCGCGTTATTCCGCAGGCATCGGTGGATTACGAAATAAATGCTAAGAACCTCTAAGCGAACAGGCTAAAATGCGCGACCGGCTAACCGCTGATCCCATTCAATGCGCCCCACAAGGTTCGCTACGTGATCGAGTTCCAACAAGTCCACAAGACCTACCGCGTCGGCGGTAGGGACATTCCCGCGCTGCACCCCACCAGCCTGAGCATCGACAACGGCCAGGTGTTCGGCCTGATCGGCCACTCCGGTGCCGGCAAAAGCACCCTGCTGCGCCTGATCAACCGCCTGGAAGCCCCCAGCGGCGGCAAGATCATCGTCGACGGCGAAGACGTCACCGCGTTCGACGCCAGCCACCTGCGCCGCTTCCGCCAGCAGGTCGGGATGATCTTCCAGCACTTCAACCTCCTGGCCTCGAAGACCGTCGCCGACAACGTCGGCCTGCCGCTGACCCTGGCCGGCGAGCTGTCGCGCAAGGAAATCGACGCGCGGGTCGCCGAACTGCTGCAACGCGTCGGCCTGGCCGAGCATGCAAAGAAATACCCGGCGCAACTGTCCGGCGGGCAGAAGCAGCGCGTCGGCATCGCCCGCGCCCTGTCGACCCGGCCGAAGATCCTGCTGTGCGACGAGGCCACCAGCGCCCTCGATCCGCAGACCACTGCCGCGGTCCTGCAACTGCTGGCGGAAATCAACCGCGAACTGAAGCTGACCATCGTGCTCATCACCCATGAAATGGACGTGATCCGCCGCGTCTGCGACCAGGTCGCGGTGATGGACGCCGGGCGCATCGTCGAGCAGGGCCCGGTGGCCGAAGTGTTCCTGCATCCGAAGCACCCGACCACCAAGCGCTTCGTCCAGGAAGACGAACAGATCGACGAAGCCGAACAGCGCGACGACTTCGCCCATGTCCCGGGCCGCATCATTCGCCTGACCTTCCAGGGCGACGCCACCTACGCACCGCTGCTGGGTACCGTGGCCCGTGAGACGGGTGTGGACTACAGCATCCTCGCCGGACGCATCGACCGCATCAAGGACACGCCCTACGGGCAACTGACCCTGGCCGTCACCGGCGGCGACATGGACGCCGCCTTCGCCCGCTTCAGCGCGGCCGACGTTCATATGGAGGTGCTGCGCTGATGGACGCCCTGAGTTTCTTCGCCAACGTCGACTGGTCCGAGATCTGGCTGGCCACCGGCGACACCTTCATCATGCTGTTCGGCTCGCTGTTCTTCACCGTCCTGCTGGGCCTGCCGCTGGGCGTGCTGCTGTTCATGTTCGGCCCGCGGCAGATGTTCGAGCAGAAGGGCATCTACGCCCTGCTGTCGCTGGTGGTGAACATCCTGCGCTCACTGCCGTTCATCATCCTGCTGATCGTGATGATCCCGATCACCGTGCTGATCACCGGCACCTCGCTGGGTGTCCAGGGCGCCATCCCGCCGCTGGTGGTGGGGGCCACGCCATTCTTCGCGCGCCTGGTGGAAACCGCGCTGCGCGAAGTGGACCGCGGCATCATCGAGGCGACCCAGTCGATGGGCGCCAGCACCCGGCAGATCATCATGAACGCGCTGTTGCCGGAAGCACGGCCGGGCATCTTCGCCGCCATCACCGTCACCGCCATCACCCTGGTGTCCTACACCGCCATGGCCGGCGTGGTGGGCGCGGGCGGCCTCGGCGACCTGGCGATCCGCTTCGGCTACCAGCGTTTCCAGACCGACGTGATGATCGTCACCGTGGTCCTGCTGCTGATCCTGGTTCAAGTTCTGCAGAGCGTCGGCGACAAACTGGTTGTGCATTTTTCCCGTAAATAAGGGTCGGCGTGACCGACACACCGGGGGTCACAGGGCCCCCTCAAGGAGTGATGGAATGAAAAAACTGCTTGCTGCTGTCGCCGCCTTCGCGGCCATTTCCGCCAATGCCGCGGAAACCCTGAGCGTCGCCGCCACCGCGGTGCCGCACGCCGAGATCCTCGAGTTCGTCAAGCCGACCCTGGCCAAGGAAGGCGTGGACCTCAAGGTCAAGGTCTTCACCGACTACATCCAGCCCAACGTGCAGGTCGCGGAAAAGCGCCTGGACGCCAACTTCTTCCAGCACCAGCCGTACCTGGATGAATTCAACAAGGGCAAGGGCACCAACCTGGTGAGCGTGGCCGGCGTGCACCTGGAGCCGCTGGGCGCCTATTCGAGCAAGTTCAAGAAGCTGGACGAGATCCCGTCCGGTGCCAACGTGGTGATCCCGAACGACGCCACCAACGGCGGCCGTGCCCTGCTGCTGCTGCAGAAGGCCGGTCTGATCAAGCTGAAGGACGCCGCGAACATCCTGTCGACGCCGAAGGACATCGCCGAGAACCCGAAAGGCCTGAAGATCCGCGAACTGGAAGCCGCCACCCTGCCGCGCGTGCTGACCCAGGTCGACCTGGCGCTGATCAACACCAACTACGCGCTGGAAGCCAAGCTGAACCCGGAGAAGGACGCGCTGGTCATCGAAGGCAACGACTCGCCTTACGTGAACATCCTGGTGGCCCGTCCTGACAACAAGGACTCCCAGGCACTGCAGAAGCTGGTCGGTGCCCTGCACTCGCCAGAGGTGAAGCAGTTCATCATCGAGAAGTACAAGGGCGCGGTGATTCCGGCGTTCTGATTTACCCGCGGCCGCCACGCTACCCCTGTAGGAGCGTGGCTTGCCCGCGAAGGACCGCGCAGCGGTCCCCTATCCCGCCTCAATCCCGCTTCACCAACCCCGGCAATTGCGCCACCAGCTTCTGGTTGTTGAACGGCGCCCGAATGAACCCCCGCTGCGCCCCATCCGGCCCGATGATCGCCAGGTTGCCGCTGTGATCCACGGTATACCCCGGCTTGCTGGTATCCGCCGGAATGAACGGAATGCTCAAGGCATTGGCCAGTTTCTGCGTGGCATCCAGCGAGCCGGTCAGGCCGCGGAAATCCTTGTCGAAATAGCCCAGGTACTGCTTGAGCTGCGCCGGCGTGTCGCGGTTCGGGTCGACGCTGACCAGCACCACCTGCATGCGCTCCAGCGCCTCCTTCGGCAGTTCGCTCTTCACCTGACGCAACTGCGCCAGCGTGGTCGGGCAGATGTCCGGGCAGAAGGTGTAGCCGAAGAACACCAGCGACCACTTGCCCTTCAGCTGATCGACCCGCACCGGCTGGCCGTCCGCGTCGCTCATTTCCAGCTCGGGTACCGCGCGGCTCTGCGGCAGGAGGATGATGCCGGCGTCGATCAGCTCAGCCGGGTTGCCCTGGCTGCGGCCATTGAGCACCTTGTTGATGGTAAGCCCGAGAATCAATGCGACCAGGGCGACGAGGATGAAGACGGTTTTCTGGGTTCGAGTCATAGATTCAACAACAGGTAGTGGTCTACAAGCAGCGCGATGAAGAGCAGGAACAGGTACCAGACAGAGTACTTGAAGGTCTTGATCGCAGCGTGCGGCCGAACGCCACGGTACAACACCCAGGCCCACTGCAGGAAGCGCAGCCCCAGGAGCACGGCGCAGGCGAGATAGAGCGGCCCACTCATATGGATGGCGAATGGCAGCAGGCTCACCGCAAGCAATGCACAGGTGTAGAGCAGGATGTGCACCTTGGTGTAGTGCTCGCCATGGGTCACCGGCAGCATGGGGATGTCCGCCTTGGCGTATTCGGCCTTGCGGTGGATGGCCAGGGCCCAGAAATGCGGCGGGGTCCAGGCGAAGATGATCAGCACCAGCAGCAGCGGTTCGGCGCTCAGGTGGCCGCTGACCGCCACCCAGCCCAGCAACGGCGGCGCCGCCCCGGCCAGGCCGCCGATCACGATGTTCTGCGGCGTGGCGCGCTTGAGAAAGCCGGTGTAGATCACCGCATAGCCCAGCAGCGAGGCCAGGGTCAGCCAGGCAGTGAGGGGATTGGTGAAGGCCAGCAGCAAGGCCATCCCGACCAGCGCCAGCAGCAGGGCGAACAGCAGCGCCGGCAGCGGCGCGACCCGGCCCTCGGCCAGCGGGCGCTTGTGGGTGCGCGCCATCAGCGCGTCGATGCGCCGGTCCACCACATGATTGACCGCCGCCGCCGCGCCGGCGCAGCAACCGATGCCGAGGTTGCCGAACAGCAGCACGGTCCACGGCACACCCGCGCGGGTGGCGAGAAACATGCCGACCAGCGAGGTGATCAGCATCAGCACCACCACCTTGGGCTTGGTCAGTTCCAGATAATCACGCCAGCCGGCGCGGACCTGGCCTTCGCTCAGAAGCGCTGCCATGGATTGTCTCCCAGATAGTGAACGTCACCCGCCAGGCGCAGCGGCGTGAGGCGCCAGCCAAGGCTGACCCGCCGCGCCCGCGGCTGCATCACCAGACGGGTGCGGTAGTTGACCAGAACCATGCTCAGCAGCAGTCCGGCGCCACCGGCGTTGTGCGCCACCGCCACCGCCAGCGGCAGGTGGAACAGCACGTTGCTGATGCCCAGGGCGATCTGCAGCAGCAGCGCCGCGACCACCAGCTTCGCCAGGCGCCGCAGGCCGAAGCGGTGCAGCTGCCAGGCCAGGGTCAGCAGCACGCAGGTCACGATCAGCGCGCCGAGCCGATGGGTGATATGGATCGCGGTACGTGCCTCGCTGTCGAGCTGGCCACCGAGGTAGTTGGGGCCGATGTGCTGGGTCAGGTGGAAGCCGTTGGCGAAGTCCGCCTGCGGCCACCACTCGCCATGACAGGTCGGCAGGTCGATGCAGGCCACCGCCGCATAGTTGGCGCTGACCCAGCCGCCCAGGGCGATCTGGCCGATCACCAGCAGCAACCCCAGCGCCGCCAGACGACGAAGCCGTCGCGGCAGGCCGGGCAGCGGCATATAGGCGCGAGACAGACGCAGGCTCAGGAGAAACAACAGGCTCAAGGTCGCGAAGCCGCCCAATAAATGCGCGGTGACCACCTGCGGCCAAAGTTGCAGGGTCACCGTCCACATGCCGAACGCCGCCTGCACGAACACCACCCCGAGCACCAGCAGCGGCAGGCGATAGGGCTGGCCGTCACGCCCGTGGCGGCGCAGTGCCTGTACCGCCAGCATGGCGATGACCAGGGCCAGGGTGCCGGCGAAGTAACGGTGGACCATCTCGTTGCGGCCCTTGTGCGCCTCCACCGGCGAATCGGGGAAATGCAGCTCGGCATGGGCCAGTTGCGCCTCGGTCTTCGGCACGCTGATGAACCCGTAGCAACCCGGCCAGTCCGGGCAACCGAGACCGGCGTGGGTCAGGCGGGTGTAGGCACCGAGCAGCACCACCAGCAGCGCCAGCCCGGTGGCGAACACGGCGAGGCGATATCCAGGACGGGTCATGGCGCGCTCCTAACCGATGTTGGACAGTTTGAGCAGGTGACGCAGGTCGTTGAGCACATCCTTGCCCTTGACCCGCGCGTCGTAGCGCAGCACCAGATTGCCGTGGGGATCGACGATCCACAGTTGCGCCTCGTCGCGCTTGGGCGCGAGCGCGCCATAGCGCGTAGCGTCCAGCGGATAACGCTGCAATTGCGGATATTCGCTCTGCAGCCTGGCCAGGTAGTCGCCGCTCACCGGCTCGACGCTGGCCAGGGCATGCGCGGCGCGGCTGGCGTCACGGCCCAGGCCGATATTGATCTGCCGCGCCAGGTAGACCAGTTGCTGGCAATCGACGGCGCATCCCTTCGGCGCGCTGACCAGCAACTGCCAGCGCGCGTCCTCGGCCTGCACACCGAGGTCGGCGAGGGTCTGGCCGTTGCCGATCATCTCGCCGTGATAGCTGCGACCGTCCGGCACCCAGAACTGCAGTTTGTACATGCCGGTGGCGAGCAGCATCGGCCCGATCACCACCAGCAGGATCAGGATCAGTTGCAGGCGTCCTCTGGCCCGGCCACGCGGGGCCTTGCCGTCAGACATGTCGAGTGGTCCCGTGGCGACTCCCATGCGATTTCTCCTTTTTATCGTGTCGATGCCATCCGAAGTACAGGTAGAGCGCGATCAGGGCCGTCGCCAGGGCGAACCACTGCACGGCGTAGCCCAGGTGTTTTTCCGGGCTGAGGGCGACCGGCGGCCAGTCCACCCGGTAGCTGGCCGGCCCCGCTTCCAGGCGCAGTTCGTAGGGGTAGCCGTCGCGGGCCAGCTGCGCCCAGAGGTGTGTGGGTTCGGCGCTGTTGAGCAGGCGCGGAAACTCGCCGGCGGGTGCATCGGCGCGCAGCAGGAAGCTGGCACCGGGGGCGATGTAGACCCAGGCGGTCAGGTCGAGCGTGGCTTGCGGGGTGTCGAAGCTCGCCGCCACGCGGCGGTCCGGCCATGGCAGCCAGCCGCGGTTGACCAGCCACCAGTGCCCGCTGGGCTCGTCGAAGAAGGGTTGCAGCAGCTCGACGCCGGCATGACCGTCACGCATGCGGCTGTCCAGCAGCAGGCTGTGTTCGCCATCGAAATGACCGCGCAGGTGCACGCGGCGATACGCCGGATCGGCCTGCTCAAGCAGTTGCCCGGCAGGCACCGGCGCCTCGATTTCACGCTCGGCGTAGACATTCAGCAGCGCACGCTTTTCATCCGCGCGACCGAGCTGCCAGAAGCCCAGGCCGACCAGCAGCGGCAGCAACGCCAGCACCACCAGGGTCGGCACCAGGCCGGGACGAAAGGGTCTCATCGGGCCCCCGCAAGGGCTGTCGCTATACTGAAAGGCATCACTTCCCCCGGAGTATTCGCCATGCTCAAAGCCGCGATCGTTGTGATGTTGCTGGCTACCATCGCCAGTCTGTTCAGCGGCCTGGTGTTCCTGGTCAAGGACGACGGGCAGTCCACTCGCCTGTTGAAAGCCCTGACCCTTCGCGTCTGCCTGGCCGCCGTGACCCTCGGCCTGATCACCTGGGGTTTCGTCAGCGGCCAGTTGGTGTCGCACGCGCCCTGGTAGATCCTCCCGTCACAGCACGTAGACGAAGATGAACAGTCCCACCCAGACCACATCGACGAAGTGCCAGTACCAGCTGGCCGCCTCGAAACCGAAGTGCTTGTCCGCGTTGAAGTGACCGCGCAGGATCCGCATCAGCATCACGAACAGAATCAGGGTGCCCATGGTCACGTGGGCACCGTGGAAGCCCGTGAGCATGAAGAAGGTCGCGCCGTAGATCCCCGAACCGAGGGTCAGGCCCAGATGGGTGTAGGCCTCGTGGTACTCGTAGGCCTGCAGGATGAGAAACGCCACGCCGAGGACGATGGTCAGGGCCAGCCAGAACTTCAGCGGACCGCGATGATCCTTGCGCAGGGCATGGTGGGCGAAGGTGATGGTCACGCTGGAACTGACCAGCAGGATGGTGTTGATCAGCGGCAGGTGCCAGGGGTCGATGACGTCCTTCGGCGGCGGGAACAGTTTCGGGTCCGGGGTGTGCAGCAGCGGCCAGGTGAACTGGAAGTTCGGCCAGAGCATGTGCGTCACGCCTTTCGCCCCCTCGCCGCCGAGCCACGGGCCGGCCAGGTGGCGCACGTAGAACAGCGTGCCGAAGAAGGCGATGAAGAACATCACCTCGGAGAAGATGAACCACGACATGCCCCAGCGGAACGAGCGGTCCATCTGCGGGCTGTACAGGCCGGCGTGGCTTTCCTTGATCACCGCGCCGAACCAGCCGAACAGCATGTAGGCCAGGCACAGGGCGCCGACGAAGAAGATCAGCGGCCCATGGGAGTCCGGATGCCCGGCCTTCATGTCGTTGAACCAGGTGCCGAGGCCGAACACCGTGATGAACATGCCGATGGTGGCGATGATCGGCCACTTGCTTTGCGCCGGTACGTAGTAGTGCTCGTGAGAGGCCATGGATTGTTCTCCTTATCGGGCGCTCTGCGGGTTCGTGCTGGCCACGTGGGCGACCGGCGGTTGGCGAGCGGTGATATCGAACAGCGTGTAGGCGAGCGTCAGGTGTTTCACATCCCTGGGCAGGTCGCGGTCGACGATGAAACGCACCGGCATCTCGATGCGCTCACCCGGCTGCAGCACCTGCTGGCTGAAGCAGAAACATTCGGTCTTGTGGAAATACGCCGCCGCCTCGGCCGGTGAAATGCTCGGGATGGCCTGGGCGGTCATGGGTTTGTCGGTCGGGTTGTGGGCGACGAAGATCATCTGGTTCACCGCCCCCGGGTTGACGTCGATCTGGTCGGCACTGGAGTAGAAGTCCCAGACCATGTCGATGGCATTGGTGGACAGGAACTGCACTTTCACCGAACGCTCCGGGTCGACCATCTGCGTGCCCTGGTACTGGCCGCCGGTCTTGCCGTTGATGCCGAAGGCGCGGCACATCACGTCGTAGATCGGCACCAGGGCGAAGCCGAAGGCGAACATCAGCACCGCCAGCAGCAGCAGGCGGGTGACCAGACGCCTGATCGAGATGCCCTCGCTCATGACCGCGGCCCTCCTTTATTTCACGTCCGGTGGCGTCTGGAAGGTGTGGTACGGCGCCGGCGACGGCACGGTCCACTCCAGGCCATCGGCACCGTCCCAGGGTTTCGCCGGAGCCGGCTGGCCACCGCGGATGCACTTGATGACGATGAACAGGAACAGCAACTGCGTGGTGCCGAACATGAAGGCACCGATCGAGCTGATCATGTTGAAGTCGGCGAACTGCAGGTTGTAGTCCGGGATCCGCCGCGGCATGCCGGCCAGGCCGACGAAGTGCATGGGGAAGAACGCCAGGTTCATGCCGACGAAGGACAGCCAGAAGTGCAGCTTGCCCAGGGTTTCGTCGTACATGTGCCCGGTCCACTTCGGCAGCCAGTAGTAGGCCGAGGCGAAGATGCCGAAGATCGCCCCGGGCACCAGCACGTAGTGGAAGTGCGCGACCACGAAGTAGGTGTCGTGGTACTGGAAGTCCGCCGGGGCGATGGCCAGCATCAGCCCGGAAAAGCCGCCGATGGTGAACAGGATGACGAACGCCACGGCGAACAGCATCGGCGTTTCGAAGGTCAGCGAGCCTTCCCACATGGTGCTCACCCAGTTGAACACCTTCACCCCGGTGGGCACGGCGATCAGCATGGTGGCGTACATGAAGAACAGCTCGCCCACCACCGGGATGCCGACCACGAACATGTGGTGGGCCCAGACGATGAACGAGAGGAAGGCGATCGCCCCGGTGGCGTAGACCATCGAGGTGTAGCCGAACAGCGGCTTGCGCGAGAACGCCGGGATGATCGAACTGACCGCGCCGAAGGCGGGCAGGATCATGATGTACACCTCGGGATGACCGAAGAACCAGAACACGTGCTGGAACAGCACCGGGTCGCCGCCGCCGGCGGCACTGAAGAAGCTGGTGCCGAAGTGGATGTCCATCAGCATCATGGTCACCACCCCCGCCAGCACCGGCATCACCGCGATCAGCAGGAACGCGGTGATCAGCCAGGTCCAGACGAACAGCGGCATCTTCATCAGGGTCATGCCGGGGGCGCGCAGGTTGAGGATGGTGGCGATGACGTTGATCGCGCCCATGATCGAACTGATGCCCATCAGGTGGATGGCGAAGATGAAGAAGGTCACGCTCTGCGGCGCGTAGGTGGTGGACAGCGGTGCGTAGAAGGTCCAGCCGAAGTTCGGGCCGCCGCCGGGCATGAACAGGGTCGAGACCAGCAGCAGGAACGCCGCCGGCAGCAGCCAGAAGCTGAAGTTGTTCATCCGTGGCAGGGCCATGTCCGGCGCGCCGATCATCAGCGGGATCATCCAGTTGGCCAGGCCGACGAAGGCCGGCATGACCGCGCCGAAGACCATCACCAGACCATGCATGGTGGTCATCTGGTTGAAGAACTCCGGCTGGACGATCTGCAGGCCGGGCTGGAACAGCTCGGCACGGATCACCATGGCGAAGGAGCCACCCAGCAGAAACGCGCAGAAGGCGAACCACAGGTACATCGAGCCGATGTCCTTGTGGTTGGTGGTCAGCACCCAGCGCATCAGGCCCTTGGCCGGGCCGTGGGCGTGGTCATGCCCGGCATGACCGTGGTCGTCGATCACTGTGCTCATGTCCTGTCTCCTGAAAACCGGCTCATTTGCTTTCCGCCTGCTTGATCGCCAGCACGTCTTTCGGCGTGACCATGTCGCCCTTGTTGTTGCCCCAGGCGTTGCGTTCGTAGGTGACGACCGCGGCGATGTCGACTTCCGAGAGTTGCTTGCCGAACGCCGCCATGGCGGTGCCGGGCTTGCCGTGGAACACGATGCTCAGGTGATCCTCTTTCGGTCCGGTGGCGATCTTCGAGCCCTTCAGCGCCGGGAACATCGGCGGCAGGCCCTGGCCTTCGGCCTGGTGACAGGCGACGCAGGTGGTGTGGTAGACCTTGTCGCCGCGCTCCACCAGTTCCTGCAGGGTCCATTCCTTGCTGGTCAGCTCCTTGAGCTTGGCCGCCTCAGCCTTGCGTTCGCCGAGCCAGGTCTCGTAGTCGGCCTTGGACTTGACCTCGACCACCACCGGCATGAAGCCGTGGTCCTTGCCGCACAGCTCGGTGCACTGGCCGCGGTAGATGCCGGGCTTCTCGACCCGGGTCCAGGCCTCGTTGACGAAGCCGGGGATGGCGTCGCGCTTGACCGCGAAGGCCGGTACCCACCAGGAATGGATGACGTCGGCGGCGGTGACCAGGAAGCGCACCTTGGCGCCCACCGGCAATACCAGCGGCTGGTCGACTTCGAGCAGGTAGTGTTCGTCCTTGGGCGCCTTGCCGTGGATCTGCTCGGCCGGCGTCGCCAGGTTGCTGAAGAACTCGACGTCCTGGCCCAGGTACTTGTAGTGCCATTTCCACTGGTAGCCGGTGACCTGGATATCCACGTCCGATTCGCTGGCATCGTAGATCTCGATCAGCGTCTTGGTCGCTGGAATGGCCATGGCCACCAGGATCAGGAAGGGCACCACGGTCCACATGATTTCCACCCAGGTGTGCTCGTGGAAATGCGCCGGCTGCTGGCCGGTGGAACGGCGGTGGACGATCATCGACCAGAACATCGCCCCGAACACCACGAGGCCGATCACCACGCAGATCCAGAAGATGGTCATGTGCAGATCGAACACGGCGTTGCTGACGACGGTCGCCCCCGGCGCCATGTTCACCGTCCAGGCGGCATGCGCCGGGGTGAATAGCGACCACAACAGGAGGCCCATCCAGACGTGTGGATGTCGCATCATTGCGGGTTCCCCTTATCGTTCTTGTTATCCCGGAGGCGGGACCTGCGGAAGGGGGCACGACGTCAAGACTGCGGACTTCGACGGCGGCCCCCCGCTGCACTTCAGGCGGGCCTCATCAGCCAAAACTCACTCACAGCGGAGTATAGACAGGGGTCTCGACCACGCAATGCGGTCTCTGCAAACGTCTTTCGAGCCTTAATCGATCCGCCCGAAACGCTGTAAGACATTGACTTATAATGGTGATGGCACTTCGATATAACCCTGTTGCGCAAAGGGGCATAACGGTTATGAGAAATGAGTATTAGCGCACAGAAAAACTTGGCTAACTTAGTGTCTTCCGTTTGTCATCGCTTTTCCCTGGAGTTGTCATGAACATTGCCGCATTGCGCGAGCAGATCACCCGAGCCCAACAACACGAATCCGAAACCGGCCAACTGCAACAACAGCTCATCCATCAGTTGCCTCATCTTCATCCGTTGATCCAGTTACCCGAGCAGGACGCTCAGGGGGCGTTGAACCGTTTCGTCAACGCCTACATCGACCAGGTACCGGAAATGCTCGAAGCCGCGAACGCCGTTGCCCGCGAGGCGGGCATCGAGTCGCAGATCAAGCCGGTGCTGAAAATCGCCGAAGAATATTTCATTACCCCACCGCAGATCATGCACGGCCATGTCGGCCTCGATTGCCTGCTCGACGAAGCCTACCTGGCCCACCGCCTGGTGGAGGAAGTCAACGACCTGTACATCAAGCACTTCCAGCAACCGCTGATTCCGCTGGATACCACGGTGGCCAACCTGATTGCCCACCAACTGATCGGCGAAGAATTCGCCAACCAGCTGGATGAAGTGGTGCATCACTCGCTGGACAATATGCTCGACGACGCCAGCTTCGCCCTGGAGTCGGTGGAAGCCTACCGCGAGAAGCTGAGCAGCCCGGAGACGGGGGCGGCGTGGAAGCGCTGGCCGTGTCTGTCGCGGCAGTTGGGCGTCGGCCTGGAACTGGGGCAGGAACAGACTGCCTGATCGTCATTCGGCTGCTTCGCAGCCTTTCGCGCCGAACCGTCGCGAAGGGACGCAGAGCAGCCCCAACCCCTAAGCGCCCAATCCCCCGGTGGTACGCAACCGCCCCTCGACCCTCCGCTTCAAGCGCCGCGACTCGATCATCAGCCGCGAGCCGCTCCCCGCATTGGCCCGCCCCCAATCCTCCAGCAACTCAAGACAGGCATGATCGATGTAGCTCAGGTTGGCCAGCGGCACATGCAAGGTGGTGCCCGGCGGCACGCCGTCCAGTGCCTGGGTCAGTGCCGGTACTTTGAGGAAGGTCGCCGCCCCGCTCAGGCGCAGCTCCATGTGCCCCGGTTTTTCCAGGCTGGCGATACTGATCTTCAGCCGTGCCGCCTTCAGCGCCAGCTTCACCAGGGTCAGGGCGAAGCCCAGCAGCACACCCGTGAGCAGGTCGCTGAAGACGATCGCCAGCGCCGTCGCCGCATAGGTGAACATCGGCATCCGTCCATAGCGCCCCAGACCGCGGAAGGCCTTCAGGTCCACCAGTTTCACCCCGGTGAACACCAGCACGCCGGCCAGGCTCGCCACCGGGATCTGCTGCAGCACGCTGCCCAGCAGCACGACGAAGGCCAGCAGCCAGATGCCGTGGAACACCGCCGACAAGCGCGTCTTCGCCCCGGCCTGCACGTTGGCCGAACTGCGCACGATCACCCCGGTCATCGGCAGTGCACCGAGCACCCCGCAGATCATGTTGCCCACGCCCTGGGCCGACAGTTCGCGGTCGAAATCGGAACGCTGGCCGCTGTGCATACGGTCCACCGCTGCCGCCGAGAGCAGGGTTTCGGCACTGGCGATGAAGGCCAGGGCGAAGGCCGCGACCAGCAGCGTCGGATCTGCCAGGGCCAGCAGGTCCACCGGCTGCAGCCAGTCGATCGCCTCGCTCAGGTTGTCCGGCACCACCACGCGCCGCACCGGCAGGGCCAGCCCGATGCTCAGCAGCGTCATCAGACTCACCCCGAGCAAGGCGCCCGGCACGAAGCGCAAGGCGTGGGGCTTGCAGCGCTCCCAGCCCCACATCATGGCGATGGTGCCCAACCCGAGCGCCCCGGCCTGCCAGCCGTTGCCGGGGTTTTCCACAGGCAGCGCCTCGCCCAGCACCGCGGGAAAGCCCAGCAGGTTTTCCAGGCCCGAGGGCAGGGGCGAGTGGTCGAACATCACATGGATCTGCGACAGCACGATCAGTACGCCGATCCCGGCGAGCATCCCGTAGACCACCGCCGGCGCCGTGACCCGGAACCAGCAGCCGAGGCGAAAGCGTCCGGCCAGCAGTTGCAGCAAACCCGCCAGCAGCAGAATCGGCCCGAGCATGGCCATCCCGTGCTGGCGCACCAGCTCGAAGACCAGTACCGCCAGCCCCGCCGCCGGTCCGCTGACCTGCAACGGCGAACCGGCCAGCCAGCCCACCAGCAGACCGCCGACGATCCCGGTGATCAGGCCCTTGGCCGGGGGCATGCCGGAAGCGATGGCGATGCCCATGCACAGCGGCAGCGCCACCAGGAATACCACCACCGAAGCCAACAGATCCCGCGGCAGGGCCGCTTTGAAGTGCGTCATGTTCATCCTGTTCTCCTGTTCTTCCCGGCCCGTTCCTCTGGCCGCATATGCCCAGGCGTCGGCCTCCCGCCCGGATGCCGGGCAGGCGCAGGCCGCCAACGTCGTGGCAAGCTGTCAACACGTTTTCGAAGGCAGCCGACGCCCGTCCACAGGACCGCGGGGAGCGGTCCGTGGCGGGTCAGTCAGCGATGTTCAGGTGTCGCGACAAAGGCTTAGAAACGGCCTTTCGGGGTAGCGCTTGGAATCGGCTGGCCGCGGGTCAGCGGCAGGAAGGCGTCGCTTTCGGCGTCGTAGGCGGAGATCTCGCTGGTCTCGATGTTGTAGATCCAGCCGTGGATATACAACTGACCGGCCGCCAGGCGCGAGGCCACCGACGGGTGGGTGCGTAGGTGGTGCAACTGGGCGATGACGTTTTCCCGGGTCAGGACCTGCATGCTCTCGTGCTCGGTCCCGCAGTGGCAGTTGTCCTCGACCACGGTCCGGGCCACTTCGGCATGACGCAGCCAGGCCTTGACCGTCGGCATCTTCTCCAGGGTGTGCGGGTTGAGTACCGCGCGCATCGCGCCGCAGTCGGAGTGACCGCAGATGATGATGTGGTGCACGCCCAGCGCCATCACCGCGTACTCGATCGCCGTCGACACGCCACCGTTCATCTGTCCGTAGGGCGGGACCACATTGCCCACGTTACGGGTGACGAACAGATCGCCGGGCGAGCTCTGGGTAATCAGTTCGGGAACGATCCGCGAGTCGGCGCAGGTAATGAACATGGCCCGTGGCTTCTGGGCGTTGGCCAGTTTCTTGAACAGCTCTTCCTGTTGCGGGAAGACCTCGTGATGGAAATGCAGAAAGCCATCGACGATATGTTTCAGGGCGCCATCGGCAGTCTCGGCTTCAGCAGCAGCCGGGCCGGTCGGAGAGGGTTCCTTGTTCGACATGATTGATCCTCTGTGACAGGTTCGAAGGTAAGTCCATTTTACCGGGTTGGATTCAGACAGGCTTACGTCGTTTGGATTACAGATGTAGTCAACAAATCACATATTTTGCTGCCTGAATTCCTACGCTACTTTTCGAAACTTAACTCAAACTGAATTTTGAAGGCTCTAGGACGGGCATTACAGAGCAAATGGCAGGCTCTCGATAGTATCAAAAAAACATCAATTGCTATTGGCCATTATTGTTCTTACAACAACGACAACTGCCCACCCGGCGGACAAAACGCCGTGCAATCCAGCGCATACCCACCCCGACGGTTGAGGCCATAACGCCGGATCGCCTTGTCGAAGCGCTGCGCCAGCAGGTCGGCGAACACTCCTTCGCCGCGCATCCGTGCGCCGAAACGGCTGTCGTAGAGTTCACCGCCACGGCTCTGCCGGACCAGGCTGAGGACATGCTCGGCGCGTTGCGGGTAGTGGTCCCGCAGCCACTGCTCGAACAGCGGCGCCACTTCCAGCGGCAGGCGCAGCAGCATGTACGCGGCGCTCAGCGCGCCGGCCGCGCTGGCGGCTTCGAGCAGGCGTTCCAGTTCGCTGTCGTTGATCATCGGGATCATCGGCGAGCACAGCACACCGACGGGAATGCCCGCCCCCCGCATCACCCGGATCGCCCGCAGACGCGCCTTGGGCGCGGCGGCGCGAGGTTCGAGGGTGCGCTTCAGTTCGTCGTCGAGGGTGGTCAGGCTGATCATCACCGAAACCAGATTCTGCTTCGCCAGTTCGCTGAGCAGGTCGAGGTCGCGCAGGATCAGCGAACCCTTGGTGACGATGGTCACCGGATGGCGGTAGCGCAGCAGCACTTCCAGCAGGCGCCGGGTCAACTGCTGTTCACGCTCGATGGGCTGGTAGGGATCGGTATTGGAACCGAGATTGATCGGCGCGCAGACATAGCCCGGCTTCGACAGTTGTTGCTCCAGCACGGCGGCGGCGTTGGTCTTGGCGATCAGCTTGGTCTCGAAGTCGAGCCCCGGCGACAGGTCCCAGTAGGCGTGGCTCGGCCGTGCGTAGCAGTAGATACAGCCATGCTCGCAGCCGCGATAGGGATTGATCGAGCGGTCGAAGGGCAGGTCCGGCGAGTTGTTGCGGGTGATGATGGTCTTGGCGGTCTCGATGCGGATCTCGGTGCCCTGGGTCAGCGGCACTTCCTGGTACCAGCCATCGTCCTCGGCCACCGAACGGCTGGGGGCGAAGCGGTTGTGCGGGTTGTGAGGAGTACCGCGACCGCGGACTGGGGAAGGGGTGGTCATGATGAGAGACCTCGATACTGTGTTTTTATACAGTATCAGGTTTTGACTTGTCGTCCATGCCTTCTGTCGTGGCGGGAAATCGCGTTGTGGCTGACAGGTGCAAGGCGAAAGGTCTTGAGCGCGCTCCAGATCGAGCGCCGCCCGGCCCGCTCCCACATCTTCTGCAACGTGCCATGGCCTGTGAGATAGGCGTCGCCAGCCTTTGTCACTTGGCGATCTATCGCGGGGAAGCCCTTCGGGCCGACGCGATATCGCGTCGTGCAAACAAGGCGAACAACCATGGCCTGTCAGGCATAGGCACGTTGCAAAAGATGTGGGAGCGGGCCGGGCGGCGTTCCGATTGCCCGCGATGCGCCGCGCGGGCGGCGCTCGATCTGGAGGGCTCTGCAAGCATCAAGACTGGCACCTGGAAGCCATCACGCGCATGCATGACAGGCACCAGGTCCACTACTCACTCAGGCTTCTTCAACTTCGGATTGGGAAAGAACTGCACCGTCTGCACCGCGGCCTTCGGCGCCTTCGGCTGCTCCTGGTTGACCCGCGTGCCCAGTTCCTTCGGCACCGACAGGCCCTGCTCGTTGAGCGTGTCAGCGAAGCCACAGTTGACGCACTCGCGATGCGGAACGCCATCGACGCTCCACATCATCAGCTTGTCCGGCTCGCTGCACGCCGGGCACACAGCCCCGGCGATGAAGCGTTTCTTGGTCGTGCTCATGCCGCCAGGTCCTCGCTCAGGCCGCTGTGGCGAAGCAGCGCATCGATCGACGGCTCGCGACCACGGAAGTCGACGAACAACAGCATCGGCTCCTGCGAACCACCCCGCGCCAGGATCGCCTCGCGGAAGGCGCGGCCGGTCTCGGCATTGAGCACGCCTTCTTCCTCGAAGCGCGAGAAGGCGTCGGCGGACAGCACTTCAGCCCACTTGTAGCTGTAGTAACCGGCCGCGTAACCGCCGGCGAAGATGTGCGCGAAGCTGTTGGGGAAGCGGTTGTACGCCGGTGGACGCATGACCGAGACCTCGTCGCGCACGCCTTCGAGCACCTCCAGCACGCTGCGGCCGTCGCCGTGACGGGCATGCAGTTCGAAGTCGAACAGGGAGAACTCCAGCTGGCGCACCATCATCAGGCCGGACTGGAAGTTCTTCGCCGCCAGCATCTTCTCCAGCAGGTCCTGCGGCAGCGCCTCGCCGCTTTCGTAGTGACCGGAGATCAGCGCCAGGCCTTCCGGTTCCCAGCACCAGTTCTCCATGAACTGGCTCGGCAGTTCCACCGCGTCCCAAGCCACGCCGTTGATGCCGGACACACCGGCATGCTCGATGCGGGTCAGCAGGTGATGCAGACCGTGGCCGAATTCGTGGAACAGGGTGGTCACTTCGTCGTGGGTCAACAGCGCCGGCTTGCCCGGAACGGCCGGGGTGAAGTTGCACACCAGGTTGGCCACCGGGCTCTGCAGCGCGCCACCAGCGGTGCGACGACGGTCGCGGGCGCCGTCCATCCAGGCACCGCCGCGCTTGTTGGCGCGGGCATAAAGGTCGAAGAAGAAGCGGCCGACGTGCTGGCCGTTTTCCTTGATCTCGAACAGGCGCACGTCCGGGTGCCAGGTGTCGAAGCCCTTCTGCTCGGCGATCTCGATGCCGTACAGGCGCTGGACGATGGCGAACAGGCCGGACAGTACCTTGTCGATCGGGAAGTAGGCGCGGAGGATTTCCTGCGACACGCTGTAGCGCTGCTCGCGCAGCTTCTCGCCGTAGTAGCCGCTGTCCCAGCTCTGCAGGTCAGGGCAGCCCTGCTCGGCGGCGTAAGCCTTGAGCTGGACCAGGTCCTGGGCGGCGAAGGGTTTGCTGCGCTGCGCCAGGTTGCGCAGGAAGCCCAGCACCTGGTCGCTGGATTCGGCCATCTTGGTCGCCAGGCTCAGCTCGGCGAAGTTGGCGAAGCCCAGCAGCTCGGCCAGTTCCTGACGCAGGTCGAGGATCTCGCGCATCACCGGGCCGTTGTCGAACTGGCCGGCATTCGGGCCCTGGTCGGAGGCGCGGGTGCAGTAGGCGGCGTAGATCTCTTCGCGCAGGGCGCGATCATTGGCGTAGGTCATCACCGCGTAGTAGCTGGGGAATTCCAGGCTGATCAGCCAGCCTTCGAGGCCCTTGGCCTGGGCGGCGGCGGCCATCTGCGCCTTGGCCGAGTCGGTCAGGCCGGCGAGGGCGGCTTCGTCGGTGATGTGCTTGGTCCAGGCCTGGGTGGCGTCGAGCAACTGGTTGGAGAAGCGGCTGCCCAGCTCGGACAGCTTGCTCTGCACTTCGGCATAGCGCTTCTGCTGCTCCGGCGGCAGGTCGATGCCCGACAGGCGGAAGTCACGCAGGGCGTGTTCGATGATGGTCTTTTGCGCCACATCGAAGCCGGCGGCCTCGGGACTGGCGGCCAGCGCCTCATAGGCCTGGAACAGCTCGCGGTTCTGCCCAAGCTCGGTGGAGTAGGCGCTCAGGGCCGGCAGGCAGGCCTCGTAGGCCTCGCGCAGTTCGGCGCTGTTGCACACGGCATTGAGATGGCTGACCGGGCTCCACGCCGCGCCGAGGCGGTCGTTGAGCTCGTCCATGGCCAGCACCAGCCCGGCCCAGCTCGGGTTCTGGCCCTGGTGCTGAAGAATGCTGGCAATGGCATTGCGGTTGTCGGCCAGGATCTGTTCGATCGCCGGCAGCACATGCTCGGCACGGATCGCCGAGAAGGGCGGCAGGTCATAGGACTGCAGAAGCGGGTTGTTCGCACTCACGGTTGGACACCTTGGCAGAAGAAACACCGGGCCATCTTAATTACAATCGCCGTCGACCGCAGCTAATTAGCCCTAGAGAGGTTTCCTGTTCATGGCCATTCGCACCTACCAGCAGCACACGCCGCGCCTTGGCGAACGCGCCTTCGTCGACCGCAGCGCGGTGGTCATCGGCGACGTCGAGATCGGTGACGACAGCTCGGTCTGGCCGCTGACCGTGATCCGCGGCGACATGCACCGCATCCGCATCGGCGCGCGCACCAGCGTGCAGGACGGCAGCGTGCTGCACATCACCCACGCCGGCCCGTTCAACCCCGACGGCTTCCCGTTGCTGATCGGCGACGACGTGACCATCGGCCACAAGGTCATGCTCCACGGCTGCACCCTCGGCAACCGGATTCTGGTGGGCATGGGCAGCACGATCATGGACGGTGCCGTCGTCGAGGACGAGGTGATCATCGGCGCCGGCAGCCTGGTGCCGCCGGGCAAGCGCCTGGAAAGCGGCTTTCTCTACGTCGGCAGCCCGGTGAAACAGGCCCGGCCGCTGACCGACAAGGAACGCGCATTCTTCCCCTACAGCGCCGCCAACTACGTGCGCCTCAAGGACCAGCACCTGGCCGAAGGCTACGACCGTCCCGAGTGACTTCCCTTTTTCGCGAGACCGCCATGCACCAGCAGAACATCCTCTTCGACCTCGACGGCACCCTGACCGACCCGCGCGAAGGCATCACCCGCTCCATCCAGTACGCCCTGGCCAAGCTCGGCATCGACGAGCCCGACCTGGCCCGCCTGGAACACTTCATCGGCCCGCCGCTGCTGCAGGCGTTCATGCAGTTCTACCACTTCGACGAGGCGCGGGCCTGGGAGGCGGTGAATTTCTACCGGGAACGCTTCAAGGTCACCGGCCTGTACGAGAACCGTGTGTTCGACGGCGTCCGCGAACTGCTCGGCGAACTGCAGGGGCAGGGCCGCACGCTGTACATCGCCACGTCCAAGCCGTGGGTATTCGCCCGCGAGATTGCCCGGCATTTCGAGTTCGACCGGCATTTCAAGGTGATCTACGGCAGCGAGCTGGACGGCACGCGGACCAACAAGGTCGAGCTGATCGGCCATCTGCTCCAGGAAGAAGGGCTGGACCCGGCGCAGACCCTGATGATCGGCGACCGCAAGCATGACCTGATCGGCGCGCGCAGCAACGGCCTGGAGGCAGTGGCGGTGGGGTACGGGTTTGGCAGCCATGAAGAGCTGGTGGCGGAGCAGCCGGCCTATCACTTTGCGACGTTGGCGCAGATGCATCGGGCTTTTCTGCGGTCTTGAGGTTTTGGGCCTGCTTTGCAGGCCTTCGCGAGCAAGCTCGCTCCCACAAGGACGACATGCACCGGACCATTGTGGGAGCGAGCTTGCTCGCGAAGGACCGCAAAGCGGTCCCAATTCAGATCTGCAATTTCTTGAGACTCTGCTGCCGCTGCTCCATCGGCAATTTCCCCAGCGCTTCCACCCGCCGATAAAACCGCTGCCAATCCCCACCCACCTCGGCAAACAGCGCCGCGAACGCCGGCACCCACTGGTCATACAGCCCGAACGGCAACAGCTTGGCGTTGTTCATCGGGGCATTGATCCAGGCATCGAAACGCCCGACCCCGCCCCATTCGCTGTCGCGCAGGTGCCGATACTCCCGGCGCAAGCGCTCGAATTCCGCCTGTTTCCCGGCGCGCATGGCCTGCGCCGACAGCGGCCGTGCGTACAGCGCCTTGAGCCGCTCCCGCGTCGCCAGCACCAGCGCGACGAACTGCTCCCGCGGCTTGCCACCATCCACAGCCTGCGCGGGCAAGCCACGAAACGCACGCCATTGCCGGGTACCTTCCTGCTCGACGAAGGTGGCGAAGGACTCGTTGAACGCGGTGTCGTCCTTCACATAGACGCGCTGGTGCGCCAGCTCGTGGAAGATCACCGTGGCCAGGCGTTCGTCGCCCCAGCCAAGCATGGAGTTGAGAATCGGATCGTCGAACCAGCCCAGGGTCGAATACGCCTCGACGCCGCCGACATACACGTCCAGCCCCTCCAGCTTCCGCAACGCCGCCGCGCCGCGCGCGCCACCCTGGCTGTAGTAACCGCGATAGGCGACGCAACCGGCGATGGGGAAACAGTGAGTGTCCGGCTCCAGGGAAAACTCCGGCGTGGCGAACACGTTCCACACCACGAAGGGGCGGCCGATATCGGCATAGACCCGATAGCTGCGGTTGTCCGGGAGCTTCAACCGCTCGCTGGCGAACGCCCGTGCCCGCTGGGACTGTTCAAGGTGCCCGCGCAGCCGTGCATCGGTGGCAGGGTCGGCAATCACCCGCTCCACCGGCTGGCGCGCGCGCAACAACTGCAACTGGCCGTCGGCGAGCTGGCCGTAGTAGCCGAGGCTGCTGCAACCGTTCAGCAGGCCGAGCAGCGACAAGGGAACCAAATGGCGAAAAAAACGGTCGAGTGCCCCGGAGCTTGAGCGCAGCAGAAGAAGAAATCGAATCATGCGTGGGGTGGTCTCGCTCAAGTCCGTTTCGCTTCAAGACTATCCTGCCCGCCCGGAGTATTGCCATGCGAACGATGCTCGCTGCCAGCGCCCTGCTGGCGCTCGCCGGCTGTGCCGGCCTGCCCGATCCGGATCCGTCCCAGGCCTGGGTCGATCTCGCTCCCGGACATGACCAGACCCTGCATGCCGTCGAAGTGGACGAACGTGCCTGGGCCGACAAGCGCTATTTCCAGGTCACCCCCGGCAACCACCAGCTCACCGTGCGCTATCTGTTCGCCGTGGACCCGAGCAATATCGGCCCGCTCAGCGAACCGCTGTGGCGCGATTGCCTGCTCGACCTCAAGTTCAGCGACTTCAGCGCCGGCCAGCGCTATCGCCTGGAAACCGGCAGCATCGGCTTCCGCCCCTGGGCCAAACTGTACGACGAGCGGAGCAAACTGGTCAGCCGTGGCTTGCCGGCTGGCTGCCAACGCACCTGATGGCCACCAATGGCGCTATGCTTTGGCTTCATATCGCCTGCCTGCGGAGACCATCATGCGCCAGCCAGCGATGTTGCTCGCGTTCAGTACCCTCGGCGCTTGCGCCAGCCCGCTGCCCCCGGTCGATCAGAAACAGGCCTGGGTCGATCTCTACACCACCACGCCCGGCAAGGTGCTGATGGCCGATCGCCTGGACGGCAAGCGTCTCAACGATGGCCGCTACTTCCAGGTGCCGCCCGGCAAACACGAACTGGTGGTGCGCTTCGACTACGAGATCAACACCGGCATCTTCACCACCGACCCTACCGAGCGCACCTGCTACCTGACCCTCGAATACGATGGTTTCCAGGCCGGCCAGCGCTACCGGCTGGAGGCCCGCGCCATCGCCGCGCAGCCCAACGTCTGGCTGTACGACGACGGACGCCAGGTGCTGGCCCAGGAGCGATTGACCCACTGCATTCCGTGAATCAGCGGCCGTTGCGCTGGTAGATGATCTTCTTGGTCCCGCCCTCACAGCTGCCCACGACCTGGTTCTGGTCGTGGACTTCGCTGTTGGGCACGATTTCCAGGGTATAGGAGGTCACCCCGCGCGCCTGGATCTTCGCTTCGATCTCGGCCTTCAATTCCTCGCAAGGCTTGGGTGCGGCGAACGCGTTGACCGCCAGCAGCGAAGCCAGGACAGCGATTGCACTACGGATCATGAGCAGTTTCCTCGTGGCAAGAGAACGTCAGCCAACAGTCGTTGGACCACAGGAAGCATGCCATGGTTCTGCCATCCAGCGATCACGATTGCAGCGTGGCATCCAGGGTGATGTTCGCGTTGAGCACTTTCGAGACCGGACAACCGGCCTTGGCCTTGTTCGCCAGTTCCTGGAACTGCTGGTCGCTGGCGCCGGGGATCCTGGCCTGGAGAATCAGGTGTACCGCGGTGATGGCGAAGCCATCGGGCTGTTTGTCCAGCGTCACCTCGGCCCGGGTATCGATGCTCTCGGCCTTGAAGCCGGCCTCGCCGAGAATCATCGACAGGGCCATGGAGAAGCAGCCCGCGTGGGCCGCGCCGATCAGTTCTTCCGGGTTGGTCCCGGGCGTGTCTTCGAAACGGGTGTTGAAACCATAAGGCGTCAGCCTGAGCGCGCCGCTTTCGGTGCTGATCTGGCCCTTGCCGTCCTTCAGACCGCCTTCCCAATGAGCCGATGCCGTCTTTTTCATGATGCCTCCGCGGATGGTCGGCGCGCGCCGCGCCGTTCCTGAATTCAGAGGTCGGTCATGCTGGCAAGTTCACAGCGTTTGCCAGCAGGGGCATTGATTCCTTGCCAAGTGCCCCCACAGAAGCAACAAAGGCTGCCCCTCCCGGCGGCTTCCGTTTGCCCTGGAGACTCCATGAAGCGACTCGCGGACATCAAGATTTCCACCCTCGACCTGGTGCCGGTGCGCCAGGACGGCGGTCCGGCGCAGGCCCTGCGCAACTCCCTGGACCTGGCCCAGCACGTCGAACGCTTCGGCTACCACCGTTTCTGGGTAGCCGAACACCACAACATGGACGGCATCGCCAGCTCGGCCACGTCGGTGTTGCTGGCCTATCTGGCCGGTGGCACGTCGAGCATTCGCCTCGGCTCGGGCGGGGTGATGCTGCCCAACCATGCACCGCTGGTGATCGCCGAACAGTTCGGCACCCTCGCCAGCCTCTATCCGGGACGCATCGAGCTTGGCCTCGGGCGCGCCCCCGGCTCCGACCAGATGACCGCCCGCGCCCTGCGTCGCGAGCGTTCCGGCAGCGCCGACGACTTCCCCGAGGACGTCGCCGAACTGATGCGCTACCTCGGCCCGCGCACGCCTGAGCAAAAAGTGATCGCCGTGCCCGGGCACGGCACCCAGGTGCCGATCTGGCTGCTCGGCTCCAGCCTGTTCAGTGCCCAGCTCGCCGGTCAGCTCGGCCTGCCCTATGCCTTCGCCTCGCACTTCGCGCCGCGCTTCATGCATGAGGCGATCCGGGTCTATCGCAATCACTTCAAGCCCTCGGCGGTGCTCGATCAGCCCTACGTGATGCTCGGCGTGCCGATGGTGGTAGCGGATACCGACGAGCAGGCGGAATACCTGGCGACCTCGGTGTACCAGCGCATTCTCGCCCTGATGCGCGGGCAGAGCCTGATGCAGAAGCCGCCGGTGGAGACCATGAATGGCCTGTGGCTGCCCCATGAGCGCGAGGCGGTGGGAGATTTCCTCGGCCTGGCGATGATCGGCAGCCCGTCGAAGGTCAAGGCCAAGCTGGAAGTGTTGCTGGAGCAGACCGGGGCGGATGAGCTGATCTTCACCTCGGACCTGTATGAGCATGCGGACCGGCTGCGGTCCTATGAGTTGATGGCAGAGACTGTCTTGAACAGCTGAGTGTCCGGGACCGCTGCGCGGTCCTTTCGCGGGCAAGCCACGCTCCTACAGGGGAAGATCGTGCCTTCCTCGTAGGAGCGTGGCTTGCCCGCGAAAGGGCCGCACAGCGGCCCCCGAACTCACCCGCGCCTGTAGACGATTCCCTTGTTTCCGCCCGACTGTTTCAACTATTGGCGATGCGGAACCCGACCTTGAGGGTCACCTGAAAATGCGCCGCCTTGTTGTCGCGGATATGCCCGCGGGTATCCACCACTTCGAACCATTCCAGATGCTTGATGCTCTTGCCGGCTTCGGCCAGGGCATTGTTGATGGCGTCCTCGATACTGGTCGGGGACGAGCCGACAAGCTCGATCTTCTTGTAGGTGTGATGATCGGACATCGCTGTTCTCCTTGAAGGTTTGCGCATTGAGCCTAGCAGCGCCGGGGCGTTTTACCTCTGAGGCCGCGGCGGCGAAGAACGTTCGATCGCACTGCACTTTCCAACGCACTTTCCAGTGCACTTTCCAGACCGCGCGGAGTCGGAACCTACAGCACCTCACTCAACCCTGAAGGAGAGTCACCATGGCCAATAGCTCGCTGCGCAAAGCCTCGCTGCAAAGCATGGAAGCGGAAATCGAAAGCCTGCTGAAATCCCTCGAAAGCCTGAAAGACGATGCCTCGGACGAGTCGCGCAAAACCCTCAAGGCCCTGCGCGGCAGCGCCGAGAACGCCCTGCGCCATTCCCGCGACCTGCTCGGCGATGCCTATACGGAGGTGAAGACCCGTACCCGCGAAACCGGCCTGGCCACCCGCGACTACGCCCAGCAACATCCCTGGACCACCGCCGGCGTGGCCATCGGCGCCCTCGGGCTGCTGGCCGCCTACCTGATGTGCAAGCGCGGCGACTGATCGCCCTGCCGCGCCAGTTCCGCGCGCAACCACCCCGCCAAGCGCTCGGCGCGCCCATCCGCGGCGCGTCGTGGCACCCACAGCACCAGTGACGCCTCGGTCGGGCTGAACCCCCATGGCGCGGCCAGGCGTCCGCCCTGCAGGTCATCGGCCACCAGCGGTTGCGGCGCGATGGCCACGCCCAACCCGGCCATCGCCGCCTCCAGCAAGTAATACAGGTGCTCGAACGCCTGTCCGTAGCGCAATGCCCCGGGCTCGATGCCGTGCTGACGGGCCCAGTCGGGCCAGGCCTGCGGCCGCGAGGTGGTGTGCAGCAGTGCTTCATCGAGCAGGGCGTTGGCCGGCGCCTGGCGCAGACGCTCGAAACCGGCGAAATGCGGGCTGAGCACCGGCCCCACGTATTCCCGCGCCAGGACATGCACCTCCATGTCCGCCGGCCAGGGCGGTTCGGCGAACACCAGCAGCGCGTCCAGCCCGGGCCGACGCGGATCGAGATCGCCTTCGCCGGCGGACAGGTGCAGGCGCAGATCCGGCAGATCGGCCTGCAAGCGTCCCAGACGCGGAATGAACCAGCGCGCCAGCAGGCTGCCCGAACAGCCGAGGACGAAGGGCGCATCGACTCCGCTCTGGCTCAGCTCGGCGCAGACCGCGCGCAGACGCTCGAAGGCCTCGCCGCTGACCTCGCGCAGGCGCAAGCCGGCATCTGTGAGTTTGAGGCCGCGCCCGTCCTTGACGAACAGGCTCACCCCGAGATGGCTTTCCAGCGCCTTCAACTGCCGGCTGACCGCCCCGTGGGTCACATGCAGTTGTTCGGCGGCTTGACTGACGCTGCCCAGGCGGGCAGTGACGTCGAAGGCCCGAAGGGCATTGAGCGGAGGCAGTTCCCTGGACATGACGTGTGAGTTTTCCTGACAGGTTGCGGCGATCTTATCGGTTTTCAGCCGAGGCTGTCGTGGTTAGAGTAGGACCATTGTCAGAACAATCCTTGTTCCCGGAGCGACCCATGACCCAGACCAACCTCCGCAGCGGCCCCGACGCCAATGGCCTGTTCGGCGCCTTCGGCGGCCGCTACGTGGCCGAAACCCTGATGCCCCTGGTCCTCGACCTGGCCCGCGAATACGAAGCGGCCAAGGCCGACCCGGAATTCCTCGAACAGCTGGCCTACTTCCAGCGCGACTACATCGGCCGGCCGAACCCGCTGTACTTCGCCGAGCGCCTGACCGAGCACTGCGGCGGCGCGAAGATCTTCTTCAAACGTGAAGAGCTCAACCACACCGGCGCGCACAAGGTGAACAACTGCATCGGCCAGGTCCTGCTGGCCAAGCGCATGGGCAAGAAACGCCTGATCGCCGAAACCGGCGCCGGCATGCACGGCGTGGCCACCGCCACCGTCGCCGCGCGCTTCGGCCTGCCTTGCGTGATCTACATGGGCGCCACCGACATCGAGCGCCAGCAGGCCAACGTATTCCGCATGAAGCTGCTGGGCGCCGAGATCGTGCCGGTCACCGCCGGCACCGGCACCCTCAAGGACGCGATGAACGAAGCGCTGCGCGACTGGGTGACCAACGTCGACGACACCTTCTACCTGATCGGCACCGTGGCCGGCCCGCACCCGTACCCGGCGATGGTCCGCGACTTCCAGTCGATCATCGGCAAGGAAACCCGCGCCCAGTTGCACGAGAAGGAAGGCCGCCTGCCGGACAGCCTGATCGCCTGCGTCGGCGGCGGCTCCAACGCCATGGGCCTGTTCCATGACTTCCTCGACGACAGCAGCGTGCAGATCATCGGCGTCGAAGCCGGCGGCCACGGCGTCGACACCGACAAGCACGCCGCCAGCCTCAACGGCGGCGTCCCGGGCGTGCTGCACGGCAACCGCACCTACCTGCTGCAGGACGAAGACGGCCAGATCACCGACGCCCACTCGATCTCCGCCGGCCTCGACTACCCGGGCATCGGCCCCGAGCACGCCTGGTTGCACGAGATCAAGCGCGTCGAATACGTCAGCATCACCGACGACGAAGCCCTTGGCGCGTTCCACACCTGCTGCCGCCTGGAAGGCATCATCCCGGCCCTGGAAAGCTCCCACGCCCTGGCCGAAGCCATCAAGCGCGCACCGACCCTGCCCAAGGACCACCTGATGGTGATCTGCCTGTCCGGGCGCGGCGACAAAGACATGCAAACCGTAATGAGCCATATGGCCGCGACCGCAGAGCAGGAGAAGCAGGCATGAGCCGTCTCGAACAGCGTTTTTCCGAGCTGAAGCAGGAAGGGCGTGCCGCCCTGGTGACCTTCATCACCGCCGGCGACCCCGGCTACGACGCCTCGCTGAAGATCCTCAAAGGCTTGCCGGCGGCCGGTGCCGACGTGATCGAACTGGGCATGCCGTTCACCGACCCGATGGCCGACGGCGTGGCCATCCAGCTGGCGACCCTGCGCGCCCTGGATGCCGGGCAGACGCTGGCGAAGACGCTGCAGATGGTTCGCGAATTCCGTGTGGACAACCAGGCCACGCCGATCGTGCTGATGGGCTACTACAACCCGATCCATCGTTTCGGTGTGGAAAAGTTCGTCGCCGAGGCGAACCAGGCCGGTGTCGACGGCCTGATCATCGTCGACCTGCCGCCGGAGCACGACGCCGAGCTGGCGGCCCCGGCCCAGGCCGCGGGTATCGACTTCATCCGCCTGACCACCCCGACCACCGACGACGCCCGTCTGCCACGGGTGCTGGAGCGCAGTTCGGGGTTCGTCTACTACGTGTCGGTGGCCGGGGTGACCGGTGCCGGATCGGCGACCACCGAGCACGTGAGCGAAGCCATTGCCCGCCTGCGCCGGCATACCGACCTGCCGGTCAGTGTCGGCTTCGGGATTCGCACGCCGGAGCAGGCCGCGGCGATCGCGCGGCTGGCGGAAGGTGTGGTGGTGGGGTCGGCGCTGGTGGACAAGATCGCCACCGCGGCGAGCCCGGAGCAGGCTGTGGATAACGTTCTGGCGCTGTGCTCGGCGCTGGCCGAGGGTGTGCGCGGCGCGCGCAAGGCCTGATGCCGAATGGGGCCGCGTTGCGGCCCTTCGCGGTGGTTCGTCACACGGCAAGCCACGCTCCTACGGGTTGATCGCATCTTCTGCGTAGGAGCGTGGCTTGCCCGCGAAGGACCGCAACGCGGTCCCGATCCTCACTCGAAGATCGATAGATCCAGCGGCCGGATAGCCCCCATCCAGATCGCATGATCCCGGTGATCCGCCAGCTCATCCCCGGTCAGCGGATGCAGGAACACCACCAACCCCTTCCGATACAACGCCAGCCACGGCAGCACCACCCCGATCAACTCCGGCCCGAAGGCCAGCTGGCAGCTCCAGTCCGGATGCGGCCCCACCGGCTTGCGGTGCATGCGCCCCATGGTCACCGGAAACAGCTTGGCCGTCTCCTCGCACAACGCCCGCGCCTGCTCGAACGTGCTCTCGTCGTAATACACATGGGCGTGATAGCCCTTGATCCTTTCCACCCTCGACTCCTGAAATCGGCCACTCGCTGCGCCGCAGTCTATACGAGCTGCCCGGCCTGTTCTTCACCCAGCCATTCGACGAATCGTTCGATCAGTACGTTGCGCCGCTTGCGCGGAGGACGTACTACGTAATATCCCTTGCTGGAACGAATTGATGCATCCAGGGGCCGGCACAGCAGGCCCTGATCGAGCAGGGCGTCGACCAGGTAGCGCCAGCCGATGGCCACGCCCTGGCCAGCGATCGCCGCCTGGATCAGCAAGGTGTAGTTGTCGAAACGCAGCGGCGCCGAGGCCTGCGGACTGGCCAGGCCCAGCTCGCGAAACACCCCGTTCCAGTCGAACCAGCGGCTCGCCGACTCGCCGCGCAGGTGCAGCAAGGGCAATTGCGTCAGGCTTTGCGGATCCAGCGGCAATGGCCGATCGCCCAGCAAACGCGGGCTACAGACCGGGAAAACCTCCTCATCGAACAGCCATTGCGCCTCGCCCTGACGAAAGCGTCCATCGCCGAACAGCACCGCCACATCGATATCCGGACGCAGCATGGCGTGGCTGCGCTCACTGGTGACAAGGCTCACATCGACAAGAGGATTGGCCTGGTGAAAACGCTGCAGGCGCGGCATCAGCCAGTACGCGGCGAAGGCGAAATCGGTGGCCACCCGCAGCACTTCATGCTGGCCACGCCCCGCCACCTGGGACACGCCATCGTCGAGCGCGAGCATGCCCAGGTGTACTTGCTCGTACAGCAGTACACCGGCCTCGGTCAGCTCGATACCGCGGTAGATACGGTCGAACAGGCGCGCGCCGAGCTGTTCTTCGAGACGCTTGATCTGCTGGCTCACCGCCGGCTGGGTGGTCCCCAGCTCGACCGCCGCCGCCGTGAAGCTGTGATGCCGCGCCGCGGCCTCGAACACCCGCAACACGTCGAGGGACGTCCCGCCCAATGCTTCAAACATAAGCTCAGCTAATCCTAGTCATTGCCCGCCGTGGGCTTTACCCAATATGGCCGCAGGAACAGGCTTGTCCACAGCCGTATCCCATAATGCCTGACGATGGAATGCCGTGAGCCTATGAAACGCAAGAACATCCTCTTCATCATGGCCGACCAGATGGCCGCGCCCCTGCTGCCGATCCATGCGCCTTCGCCGATCCGCATGCCCAACCTGAGCCGCCTGGCCGCCGAGGCCGTGGTGTTCGATTCCGCCTACTGCAACAGCCCGCTGTGCGCACCGTCGCGTTTCACCCTGGTCAGCGGCCAGTTGCCGAGCCGGATCGGTGCCTACGACAACGCCGCCGATTTCCCCGCCGATATTCCGACTTATGCCCACTACCTGCGCCGCCTTGGCTATCGCACGGCGCTGTCGGGCAAGATGCACTTCTGCGGCCCGGACCAGTTGCATGGCTACGAGGAACGCCTGACCAGCGACATCTACCCGGCGGACTACGGCTGGGCGGTGAACTGGGACGCCCCGGACGAGCGCCCGAGCTGGTACCACAACATGTCCTCGGTGCTGCAGGCGGGGCCCTGCGTGCGCACCAACCAGCTGGATTTCGACGAGGAGGTGGTGTTCAAGGCGCAGCAGTACCTGTACGACCATGTCCGCGAGGGCGGCGAGCAGCCGTTCTGCCTCACCGTGTCCATGACCCACCCCCACGACCCGTACACCATTCCCAGGGCGTTCTGGGACCTCTACCGCGACGACGAGATTCCCCTGCCACGGGTACCCTTCGCCCAGCACGAGCTGGACCCGCATTCGCAGCGCCTGCTCAAGGTCTACGACCTGTGGGACAAGCCGCTGCCTGTGGATAAAGTCCGCGATGCCCGCCGTGCCTACTTCGGCGCGTGCAGCTACATCGACGCCAATATCGGCAGGCTGCTGCAGACCCTCGAAGACACCGGCCAGGCCGACGACACCCTGATCGTCTTCTCCGGCGACCACGGCGACATGCTTGGCGAGCGCGGGCTCTGGTACAAGATGCACTGGTTCGAGATGGCCGCCCGGGTGCCGCTGCTGATCCATGCGCCGGGGCAGTTCAGCGCGAAACGGGTGAGGGCGTCGGTATCCACCTGCGACCTGCTGCCGACCCTGGTCGAGCTGGCCGGCGGCAGCGTCGAGGCCGATCTGCCGCTGGATGGGCGCTCGCTGCTCGGCCATCTGAACGGGGAGGGCGGGCACGACGAGGTGATCGGCGAGTACATGGCCGAAGGCACTATCGGTCCGCTGATGATGATTCGCCGTGGCCCGTACAAGTTCATCTACAGCGAGGACGATCCCTGCCTGCTCTTCGACGTCGAGGCCGATCCGCAGGAGCTCGACAACCTCGCCGTCCGTCCACAGCACGCCGACCTGGTCGCGGCCCTGCTCGCGGAGTGCCGTCAGCGCTGGAACATCCCGCGGTTGCGTGAGCAGGTGCTTGCCAGCCAGCGCCGCCGCCGCCTGGTCGCCGCCGCCCTGGCCACCGGCAAGCTGAAGAGCTGGGACCACCAGCCGCTGGTCGATGCCAGTCAGCAGTACATGCGCAACCACATCGATCTCGACGACCTGGAGCGCAAGGCGCGTTATCCACAACCTGCCCGTTGATCATCCGAGGAACGCAGCATGAAAGGGTTATCCACAAACGTTTTCGCGGTTGTCCTTACCCTGGCTGTCGGTGCCGCGCAGGCCGACGACAGCCAGTGCGCCCTGGTCAGGATGGCCGACCCGGGCTGGAGCGATATCGCCGCCACCAACGCCGTCGCGCGCGTCCTCCTGGAAGGCGCCGGCTACCAGACGCGGGTCGATTCGCTGGCCGTGCCGATCATCTATGGCGGCCTCAAGGACGGCTTGGTCGACGCCTTCCTCGGCAACTGGATGCCGGCGCAGCAGGGCTTCCATGACAAGTTCGTCGCCAGCGGCGAGGTCGACCGGCTGACCCGCAACCTGGAAGGCACCGAGTTCACCCTGGCGGTGCCGGAGGCGGTCTGGGAATCGGGCGTGAAGGACTTCGCCGACCTGCAGAAACGTGCCGGCGACTTCGACCACAAGATCTACGGCATCGGCTCCGGCGCTCCGGCCAACCTGTCGTTGCAGTCGATCATCGACAAGAACGCGTTCAACCTCGGCGGCTGGAAGCTGGTGGAATCCAGCGAGCAGGCGATGCTGGCCCAGGTGCAGCGGGCGGTGAAACGCGACAAGCCGATCGTGTTCCTCGGCTGGACCCCGCACCCGATGAACGTGCAGTTGAAGATGCGCTACCTGACCGGCGGCGAGCAGTGGTTCGGCAGCAACGGCAGCGTCTACACCCTGACCCGCAAGGGTTATGCACAGGCCTGCCCGAACGTGGCGAAACTGCTCGGTAACCTGACCTTCAGCCAGGGCATGGAAAACACCATCATGGCCAACGTGGTGGACAACAAGGTCAGCTACGACGATGCGGCCAAGGCCTGGATCCGCGCCAACCCGGCGCTGCTCGATGGCTGGCTGCAGGGCGTCAGCACCCGCGACGGCGGCGACGCCCTGGCGGCGGTGAAGGCCCGGCTGTAACCCATCTGGAATGGATGCTTGGCAACCCTGTAGGAGCTGGCTTGCCTGCGAAGGACCGCGTAGCGGTCCCGGTTCCTGATCTACAACCAGGCCAATGGTCTTCCCCAGGCTACAGATTGGGAACCGGGACCGCTACGCGGTCCTTCGCAGTGGTTCGTCACACGACAAGCCAGCTCCTACAAGCGACGCCTCATTTCCCGTACCCTGAACAGCTTCACCGGTAAAGAGCGCCCCCATGCCCTGGCCCGACCACCACAGACTCCTGCCTTTCCTGCGCTGGCTGCCCCGGCAGACCCGCACCAGCATCCGCCGCGACCTGCTGGTGGGCCTGAGCGGGGCGGTCCTGGCCCTGCCGCAATCCATCGCCTACGCCCTGATCGCCGGCCTGCCCGCCGAATACGGGTTGTACGCGGCCATCGTGCCGGTGCTGATCGCCTGCCTGTGGGGTTCGTCCTGGCACCTGATCTGCGGCCCGACGGCGGCCATCTCCATCGTCCTCTACGCCGCCGTCAGTCCCATGGCCGTGCCGGGCAGCGGCGACTACATCACCCTCATCCTGCTGCTGACCTTCCTCGGCGGCGTGTTCCAGTGGCTGCTGGGCATGCTGCGCTTCGGCGCGCTGGTGAATTTCGTCTCGCACTCCGTGGTGATCGGCTTCACCTGCGGCGCGGCGGTGGTCATCGCCCTGGGCCAGTTGCCGAGCCTGATGGGCCTCGATCTTGAGAGCCAGACCACCGCGCTGAGAACCCTGGAAAGCCTGGTGCAGCATGTCGGCGAAATCGACTGGCCATCGCTGCTGCTAGGCCTTGGAACGCTGGTCGTGGGGCTGGCCATCAAGCTGCTGCGCCCGCGCTGGCCCGCCCTGTTGATAAGTCTGCTGGGGGCCACCTTGCTGGCATTCTTCTGGCCGGCGATGTTCGCTCATGTTGCCCGGGTGCCCGCCTTCATCGGCAAGCTGCCGCCGCTGAGTCCCGTGCCGCTGTGGGACCTGGAGCTGATCCTGCGCCTGCTGCCCGGCGCCGTCGCGGTGGGCATGCTCGGCCTGGTCACCAGCCTGTCGATTGCCCGCTCGCTGTCGATCCGCTCCGAGCAACTGATCGACGCCAACCAGGAAATCCGCGCCCAGGGCCTGTCCAACATGGTCGGCGCGTGGTTCTCCGGCTACCTGTCCTCGGGCTCGTTCACCCGCTCCGGGCTGAGCTACGACGCCGGGGCGCAATCACCGCTGGCGGGGGTGTTCTCCGCCCTGTGGGTGGCGCTGTTCGCCGTGGCCGGCGCGCAACTGATCGCGCACATTCCGATCCCGGCCATGGCCGGCAGCATCCTGCTGATCTGCTGGGGTCTGGTGGATCATCGGGCCATCCGTGCGCTGTACCGGGTCAGCCGCCCGGAGTTCGTGGTGATGACCCTGACCTTCTGCGCCACTCTGCTGCTGGAGCTGCAAACCGCGATCTACGCTGGAGTGCTGGCCTCGCTATTCTTCTACCTCAAGCGCACCTCGCAGCCGCGGGTGCAGCAGACCCGGGAAGGCGAAACCGATGTACTGCGAGTCGGTGGCTCGATCTTCTTCGGCGCCAGCCACTACCTCCAGGTGCGCCTGCAGCGCTGCCAGGCGCCGGACGTGGTGATCGACGCGCGGCAGATCAACTTCATCGACTACTCCGGGGTGGAGATGCTGCACCAGGAGGCGCGGCGCCTGCGTCGGCAGGGCGGGGGATTGACCCTGCGCCGGGCGCGGTCGCAGGTGGTGGAGGAGTTGCAGAAGCTGGAAGGGGTGGAGCGGTGTCCGATTCGCTTCGACGAATGAAGCGGCGCTAGTCCAAATGCTGTTTGCGTGCAACTGACAGTTCTATCAGTTGTTAACATCCGTTACTGAGATTAGCGTGAATATATCGAGCAGACTCGTTGTAGTTCGAACCTTATTGGCGCTCAGGAGCGTTGAAAATGGATAGGACAATCACATCGATCTCAATAGCCGTTGCTTTTGCCGTCGCACATTATTCTGCCAGCGTCCTCGCCGTGCCCACCGAATCCTGTTTCCAATCAAAAGAGGATTATGAGGTTTATAAGCTTTTTGGGGATGGCCAGCCGGTTTATCCTGACCCACTCGGTTATCCGTATCCCGTGCTTAATTTTGGGAAAGAAAAAATGATAGCCATTGAAAAAGCAGTTCAACACGGGCCCGCCAAGAGAAAGGAAATAATCATAAACACCACCAGCAAACAAACGGACAGGATGATAACCATCGACGCTAGCGGTTCGACAACACCGAGCGGAAACAAAGAGTTCGCCTGGGGGAATGATCCTACGAAATTCCGAGCTGAAGACAGTAACGTCTCTACTCAGGTTTCAGGAGGCAGCGGTTCAGCCAGCATATTGTTGATCGTCAGGGATCCGGTGTGTGAAAGAACTGCGTCGAAGCAGGTCAGTGCAAGCTACAACTGATTGATATCATCACCCAATTAGTACTGCCCCACGGGACTGGCGCGACACACGCCAGCCTCCGAAGACTTCGCCAAGAGGACTTCATGATGGCGTTCAGGAAACTGTCTGCGTTTTCTGAATTCCGCAACTGATAGTTCTGTCAGTGGTCACGCAAAACCGTATTACCGACCCATTTCCACGAACAGCCTCGTTTTCGTTCGCGTTCCCAATTGATAAATTTGAGGCTTGCAATATGAATAACCAACTTTTCCCCTGCATCACCTTCAGCTTCATCGCGCTGCTCGGCGCGGCGTCGCAGGCCAATGCCTACACACACGCCGAGCGGTTGGCATTCTTGAACGACCTGCCGGCGGTCTGTTTCAACAACGAGGCTGACTACAAGACCTACAAGACCGCGCGGGACGCCCATTACGCCAGCAATAAATTCGGCGATTTCATGCCTAACGTTGCGCAGAAGCAGATCGACTTCGACCTGAAGTACTCACAGCCATCCCCGGGCGCCGACATCACGCTGGATGCCAGTGGGTCGAAGGTTCCCAGTGGCCATATCTTGTATCAGTGGAACAACGACAAGGCCGCCACTGGCGCGACGCACAAGGTCGCGGCAGGCGCTTCGGGCAGCACCCAGACAGTCAGCCTGTGGCTTATGGATGAGATGTGCGGGATCAACTACAGCAAGAAGTTCCCGGTCGTCAGCAAGTAGGAAACGAGGATCGGCAAGGCGTTGCTGATGGGGCATTGGCCCGATCGACGGTGAGCGTGCCGACCTGACCTGATCGCGATCCTACCGGCTCGGGACTTGCCCGCGAAGGGCCGCAGCAGGGCTCTTCGCGGGTAGTTCAATTTCAACTTCCGCACAACTGATAGTTCTGTCAGTTGTGCCAGGCCATGTCTGGCTTTAGCGTGAAGTTCACGGACAGTCGGTTGTCGTTCGCCTTTCTTGGACATCATCAAAAGGACAACCACGATGAACTTTCGCACGATTTCATCATTGCTGACCGGCCTGCTGGCAATCGCGCAATTCAGTACCAGCGCCCATGCGGCACTGCCCGAAGCCTGTTTCAAGTCGAAACACGATTACGAGCTGTATTTGAAACACAGCAATAACACCCAGTCTGTCTCCCACAGCGATGGGGAGTTCTACGCTGGTGGAGCCCCCGAAGAGGATGAAGTACCGCAGAAAAAAACCATCACCATCAATGTCGACCACACCACGTCCGCTGGAAAGATCATCTCCAACGCCAGCCGCTCATCGACACCCAGCGGCGAGAAGAGATTCTTCTGGGGCACGCTAAGCGCCCCGTCATCCCGCTCCGCCGAATACACCAGCAATGCTGGCACTCCCGGCACTCATCGCAATATCGAGCTGACGGTCCAAGACCCGGTTTGCGATGTGAAGGCGTCAACGCAGGTGAGGATTTACAGTCAATAACGCGAACCGCCATCGAAAAACCGGTTGCATTCGGCTACGGAAATTCACCGATCTCCGACTTTCTTGTAGGTAATTTCCCAAGCATACTTCGCCGGCTTATCAGCTGTTGCGTAGTGGGGAATCGCTGCCTAGTCTTCGCCGGTCGTTGCCAAATCAACGACCGGTTTTGACAGACCGTGGGTAACTAGACGCTGCAGCTGCTATGGCGGCTGTGCGTGTGGGCACCTTCGGGTGCGCCGGTTTTCCTAGTTCTCCGGTCTGTCAACCCGCGCACAGCTGCCTCCACTGTTTGACAGCAGTTCATGGCGGCTCCACTCCGAACTAGGAAATTCAGTCATGAAGAAACATGTCCCCGACCCACCCACGATGTGCATCATCCCCGGCCTGTCCCATGAAGACGCCATCACCAAGGCTGCAGACCATCTGAACAAGGCGATCGCCGCCGCCTCCTGCGTGCCCGACCCGCCCAGCGAACGTCACCGGAACATGCTCGACACTGCATTGCTGGAGATGCGGATCAGCAAGGCGCTGCTGACGGTGGCATTGGCCCGATCGACGGTGACCGTGCCGATCTGATCTGATCGCGATCCTCCCCGTAGGAGCGTGGCTTGCCCGCGAAGGGCCGCAACAGGGCTCTTCGCGGGTAGTTCAATTTCAACTTCCGCACAACTGACAGTTCTGTCAGTTGTGCCAGGCCATGCCTGGCTTTAGCGTGATTCTCACGGACAGTCGGTTATCGTTCGGTTTGACAACGCGAACTCAAGAGGCAATCAACATGGACATCACGTTGACTTCATGCAAAACAGTCGGCCTGGCAATACTGTTGTATATCAGCGCATCCGCTTACGCCGACGAGGCACCATTACCCGCCAGTTGCTTCAATGAAGAGGACTACCCGAATTATCTGGGTACGTTCGATCAATACCAGAAAGAACGAAGCTCCCAGAACTACGTAGCGCTAAAGATTCAATTGAGAAACCAGAAAAAGATCAAACTTGAAGTACACCAGAGCCAACCTTCATCCGGCGCGACCATCACCCTCGACGCCAGCGGAACGACAGTGCCCAGTGGCAAGCCCACCTTTGTCTGGGGCAGCAGCGCCGATGCGACCGCCGGCTCCGCCATCAAGACCTATCCAGGCCGCACTTCGGACACTTACTTCAAGGTTGGCCTGCGTGTCCTCGATCAAGTGTGCAAAATCGAGGAATCCACGCAGATTACTATAACCAGCAAGTAGCGGAGCATTCGGAAACATGAGTGCCTGGCTGGTGAAACCGGTGCAGCAGGCTTATGAAAACTTACGAATTTCCGACTTTCTTGTAGGTAATTTCCCAAGCATACTTCGCCGCCTTATCAGCTGTTGCGCATCGGGAAATCGCTGCCTAGTCTTCGCCGGTCGTTGCCAAATCAACGACCGGTTTTGACAGACCGCCCTGAATCCCCCTGTGCCGCAGTTGCTATGGCAGCTGTGCGTGTGGGCACCTTCGGGTGCGCCGGGGCTCCAGGGGTCCTTGGTCTGTCAACCCATGCACAGCTGCCACCCTCCCGTTTGACAGCGGCGATGGCAGTTCCTGTTCACACCCCTGGAGCTTGTCATGAAGAAATGCGTCCCCGATCCACCCGCGATGTGCATCATCCCCGGCCTGTCCCATGAGGACGCCATCACCAAGGCTGCAGACCATCTGAACAAGGCGATCGCCGCCGCCTCCTGCGTGCCCGACCCGCCCAGCGAACGTCACCGGAACATGCTCGACACCGCATTGCTGGAGATGCGGATCAGCAAGGCGTTGCTGACGGTGGCATTGGCCCGATCGACGGTGACCGTACCGATCTGACCTGATCGCGATCCTCCCCGTAGGAGCGTGGCTTGCCCGCGAAGGGCCGCAGCAGGGCTCTTCGCGGGTAGTTCAATTTCAACTTCCGCACAACTGATAGTTCTGTCAGTTGTGCCAGGCCATGCCTGGCTTTAGCGTGATTGCCACGGAAGTCCGTTGTCGTTCACCGCTCACCCATCATGGAGTACGTACATGGACATCAAGGCTGTTACATGTTCAGCGGTTTGCTTCATCGCCCTGGCGCAATTGAGCGTCGCTGCTGATGCCGGATTGCCAGAGTCCTGCTTTCAATCCCAGTACGATTACACCCTCTACTTGAAGTACGGGGACTCCGCACCACCAGACCCAAACACCGTGGATACGCAACAGATGAATGACCGGGCCTATAGGCAACTGCGCGCAGACTTCATGCATGGCCCCGCTCAAAAAGCAGCGATCAGCATCGATTTCAAACAAACCCAGGCTGCCTCCGGTGAAAAGGTCCTGCTCGACGCCAGCAGCTCGAAAACCCCAAGCGGCAAGGCCACCTATCGTTGGGCGGACTATGGCACGGGCGCGGAATATTCACTCCCGGGCGGTGCATCGGGCAGCTATAGCAATGTCGTATTGAATGTGACCGATCCGGTTTGCGGCATCAGCCAATCGAAGAAATTGACGATCTATAGAGACTGAAGAGCGTGAATAACCACTGCAGGTGGCGATCCTTGCTCATTCAATGGCGCATGACGCCTCTAAAACCAGCGTGATTCTTACGGACAGTCCGTTGTCGTTCGCCCTTCTCCTGCGTCATCAAGAGGACACCTACTATGAACTCCCGCACAATTCCAGCATTGCTGGCCGGCCTACTGGCAATCACCCAATTCAGTGCCAACGCCCATGCAGCGCTTGCCGAAATATGCTTCGCGTCAAAGTACGACTACGAGTTGTATTTGAAACACGGCGATAGTCCCCCACCTCCCCCGGATTCCGCGATCCACGACGACAACCCGGAAGAATACGACATCCATTTAAATGCCTATGAACAAGGCTCGGTGCAGAAAAAAGGCATCACCATCCATGTCGATCACACCACGTCCGCGGGAAAGATCATCTCCAACGCCAGCCGCTCATCGACACCCAGCGGCGAGAAGCAATTCGCCTGGGGCTCACCAGGCAATACGACCTCCACCTCTGCCGAATACACCAGCAATGCTGGCGCTCCCGGCACTTATCGCAATGTCCCGCTGACGGTCAAAGACCCAGTCTGCGAACTCGAGGCGTCGACGCAGGTGAGGATTTACAGTCAATAACGCGAACCGCCATCGAAAACCGGTTGCATTCGAGATCTGACAACACTGTTGTCTGTGCCGTCCTCATCGCTGGCAAGCCAGCTCCCACAGGGTTCTCCATCGTTCTCAGGATCGGGGAAGGGTCAAGCACGCGCCAGTTGCCTGCGCAACTCCGCCAATACAGAGGAAGTATCCGGCCGCACCCCGCGCCAGATGAAGAAGGCTTCCGCCGCCTGCTCCGCGAGCATCCCCAGCCCGTCCAGCACCTGGCCCGCGCCATGCGCTTTGGCCCAGACACAGAATGGCGTCGGCTCCTTGCCATACATCATGTCGTAGCACACGGTCTGGCCCGGAATGATCAGGCTCGGGTCGATGGGCGGCAGCTCACCGGCCAGGCTCGCTGACGTGGCGTTGATGATGAGGTCGACCGGCTCCTTCAGCCAACTGAAGCCACTGGCGGCCACCGGGCCGAGGTCGGCGAACTCGCGGGCCAGTTGCTCGGCCTTTTCCACGGTGCGGTTGGCGATCACCAGCGACGCCGGATTGTGCGCCAGCAACGGCTCCAGCACACCACGCACGGCACCACCGGCACCGAGCAGGAGAATGCGCTTGCCGGCCAGTTCCACGCCCGCATTCACGGTGAGGTCACGGACAAGGCCAGCGCCATCGGTGTTGTCGCCCTGCAGGCGGCCGTCGGCCAGACGGCTCAGGGTGTTCACCGCCCCGGCCCGCTGGGCGCGAGGGGTGAGGCTGTCGACCAGGCGGAAGGCTTCTTCCTTGAACGGTACGGTGACGTTGGCGCCCAGGCCCTGCTTGAAGAAGCCCTGGGCACAGGCGGTGAAGTCGTCCAGCGGGGCCAGCAGGGTGTCGTATTCCAGCTCTTCGCCGGTCTGGGCGGCGAACAGCCGGTGGATCAACGGCGACTTGCTGTGGCCGATCGGGTTGCCGAATACAACGTACTGGTCCATACACGCGCTTCCTGGGTCAGGCCCGGCGACCGGGCAAACGAGGTGAGCACAATGGGCTCAGTGCGCAGCCTTGTCCAGACTCAGCCAGTCGCGATCGGTCAGGAAATACTCGGTCAGGCGCGCCTCGGCGCTGCCCGGTTGCGGCTTCCAGTCGTAACCCCAGCGCACCTGCGGCGGCAGCGACATGAGGATGGACTCGGTACGCCCGCCGGACTGCAGGCCGAACAGGGTGCCGCGGTCGTAGACCAGGTTGAACTCGACATAGCGGCCACGACGGAATTCCTGGAATTCGCGCTGCTCGGCCGTGTAGGCCTCGGCCTTGCGACGCTGGACGATCGGCAGGTAGGCCTCGATGTAGGCATCGCCGATGGCACGGATGAAGGCGAAGCAGGTGTCGAAGTCCCATTCGTTGAGGTCGTCGAAGAACAGGCCGCCGATGCCGCGCGGCTCGCCACGGTGCTTGAGGTGGAAGTAGCGGTCGCACCAGGCCTTGTAGCGCGGATAGACGTCGGCACCGAACGGCGCGCAGGCCTGCTCGGCGACGCGGTGCCAGTGGATGCAGTCTTCTTCGTTGCCGTAGTACGGGGTCAGGTCGAAGCCACCGCCGAACCACCAGACCGCTTCCTCGCCTTCCTTCTCGGCGATGAAGAAGCGCACATTGGCGTGGGAGGTCGGCACATGCGGGTTGTGCGGGTGGATCACCAGCGACACGCCGAGGGCTTCGAAGCCACGACCAGCCAGCTCCGGACGGTGGGCACTGGCCGAGGGCGGCAGGCCGCTGCCGAAGACGTGGGAGAAGTTGACGCCGCCTTTCTCGATAACCTTGCCGTCGCCGATCACCCGGGTCCGTCCGCCGCCGCCAGCCTCGCGGGTCCAGGCGTCCTCGACGAAACGCGCACCGCCGTCTTCGTTCTCCAGGGCGGCGCAAATCCGGTCTTGCAGGTCGAGCAGGTAGGCTTTCACGGCCTCGGTGCGGCTAGTCATCAGGTCACCTTGAAGCGGGCTTGGCGGAAAATTCGGCGCACAGCATACCACCGTGCATGTGCCACTCGGTGTTGACGGCGATCAAGCAAAAGCGTCCGATAGCCCCTTTCCCCGATGTCTCAGGAGAGTGCAGATGGCCAAGCGTATCCAGTTCAGCCAGCATGGCGGCCCCGAGGTCCTGACCCTGGTCGAGTTCGATCCCAAGCCACCGGCGGCGGGCAATGTGCGCGTGCGCAACCATGCCATCGGCCTGAACTTCATCGACACCTATTTCCGCAGTGGCCTGTATGCGCCGCCCGCGCTGCCTTCGGGCCTGGGCACCGAGGGCGCGGGAGTGGTCGAGGCGGTGGGCGAGGGTGTGAGCCGTTTCAAGGCCGGCGACCGCGTGGCCTACGCCGGTGGCCCGCTTGGCGCCTACAGCGAAGTCCACGAACTGCCGGCGGCCAACCTGGTATCGCTGCCGCAGAGCGTCAGCTTCGAGGACGCCGCGGCGGTGATGCTCAAGGGCCTGACCGTGCAGTACCTGCTGCGCCAGACCCACGACGTGCAGCCGGGCGAGATCATCCTGTTCCATGCCGCCGCTGGCGGCGTCGGCTCGCTGGCCTGCCAGTGGGCCAGGGCCTTGGGCGCGAAGCTGATCGGTACCGTGAGTTCGCCGGAAAAGGCCGAGCGCGCCAAGGCCCTCGGCGCCTGGGCGACCATCGACTACAGCCGCGAAGACGTGGCGCAGCGGGTGCTGGAACTGACCGATGGCAAGAAATGCCCGGTGGTGTACGACGGCGTGGGCCAGGACACCTGGCTGACCTCGCTGGACTGCCTGGCGCCACGCGGGCTGATGGTCAGCTTCGGCAATGCCTCGGGTGCGGTGAGCGGGGTGAACCTGGGGATCCTGGCGCAGAAGGGCTCGCTGTATGTGACGCGGCCGACGCTGGCCAGTTACGCGAACAATGCGGAAAACACCCAGGCCATGGCCGATGAGCTGTTCGCGATGATTGCCAGCGGGAAAGTGAAGGTGGATATCCAGCAGCGTTATCCGCTGGCGGAGGCGGCGCGGGCACAGGAGGAATTGTCGGCGCGGCGGACGGTGGGGTCGACGGTTCTGATTCCCTGATTGCTGATCGAGAGCCAGCCCCACGTAGGAGCGTGGCTTGTCGTGTGACGAACCACCGCGAAGGAGCGCAAAGCGGTCCCAGAATTGCCTTGGCAGCACCAGGGACCGCTATGCGGTCCTTCGCGGTGGTTCGTCACACGACAAGCCACGCTCCTACGAGGGCACCGCACTCCGAGTCAGCCCGCCCGAACCACCTCTCCAGTGGCCAGATCGCGAATCACACTCGGATGCTTCCGCCCACCCAAGGCCCCGCCCAGCACCAGATCCAGCTGCCCGTGGAAATACTGTTCCACCCGCAACCGGCTCTTCGCCGCCGGCCGCCCGGCCGGGTTGGCTGAGGTGGACACCAGCGGTCCCACCAGCGAACACAGGTCGCGCACCAGCGGATGATCACTGACCCGCAGCGCCACGGTGTCGTGCACGCCGGTGATCCACTCCGGCAGCAGCCCCTGATGCGGTACCAGCCAGGTGTTCGGCCCGGGCCAGGTACTGCTCATGCGATCGAGCCAGACGTCCGGGAAGTCTTCGAACAGGAAGTCGAACTGACGAATGTTGTCGGCGATCAGGATCAGGCCCTTGTTCACCGAACGCGACTTGAGCGCCAGCAGGCGATCCACCGCTTCTTCGTTCCATGGGTCACAGCCCAGGCCCCAGACCGCTTCGGTCGGATAGGCGATGACCGCTCCGGCCCGGATTTCCCGCGCGGCTTGTTGCGCACGCCAACTGTTGACCATTTGTTTCACTCCGCTTGTGGGCTGCTGCGCAGTGTACTTAGCCGGAACGGGCAAACCAACGCCCGGCTTCATTGCAGATACGCCCGTCCAGCTCCAGTTCGGTCAATGCCGCCAGCACTTTGGCCAGTGGCTGGCCGCTGGCCAGGGCCAGGCCTTCGCTGGTGTGCGGTGCGGCGAGCAACAGCGCGACCAGGGGATGCTCAGGCTTATCCACAGGTGCTGGCGCCAGGTTCTGCCAGCCGCGCAGGCTTTCAAGGATCTGCTCGATGCTTTCCACCAGCAGCGCGCCATCGCGGATCAGCTGGTGGCAGCCCTTGGCCCCGGGATGATGGATCGAGCCGGGAATGGCGAACACCTCGCGACCCTGTTCCGCCGCCAGCTTGGCGGTGATCAGTGAACCGCTGGCCAGGCTGGCCTCCACTACCAGCACGCCCAGCGACAAACCGCTGATGATCCGGTTGCGGCGCGGAAAGTTGCCCGGCAGGGGACTCGCATCCAGGGGAAATTCCGAAAGCAGCGCGCTGCCGTTCTCCAGCATGCGTCGTGCCAGGCCGAGGTGGCGCTGTGGATAAAGTTTTTCCAGCCCGGTGCCGAGCACGCCGATGGTCGCTCCGCCAGCGTCGATGGCAGCCTGGTGCGCGGCACCGTCGATGCCCAGCGCCAGGCCGCTGGTAATGACGAAACCGGCCCGCGCGAGACTCCGCGAAAAGGCCGCGGCAGTCCCCAGGGCGGGGGGTGTGGCACGTCGGCTGCCGACGATCGCCAGTTGCGGTTTATCCACAAGTGCGGCATCTCCGGCGACGAACAGCAGCGGTGGCGGATCGGAAATTTCCGCGAGCAGGGCGGGGTAGGCGGCATCGTCCCACATCAGCAAATGCTGGCCGGGACGCTCTAGCCAGCGCATTGCGGCGGCGGCCCCATCACGTACCGCGGCGCTGCGCCGGGCCTCGCAGGCAACCTGCGGGATGCCCAGCGCCAGCCACGCGGAGGCCGGCGCGCTGAGTGCCGCCGAGGCACCGCCGAAGGCCTGGATCAGTTTCAGAAACCGTCGCGGCCCGACCTCGGGCAAGCGCTGCAGACGCAGACGCGCCTCCAGCTCGGCGGGCGGGCAGGTGGGAAATTCAGGGCAAGACATAAGACCATCCTTGATCTTTCGGCGGGCATCCACATTTCAAAACCTGTGGATAACTCTGTTGATAATGCTTTGACAACTGTCCAGCGCAATGCCGCCGACAGCCGGTTTTTCAACCCTAGCCGACCTTTTCACAGGTGCCGAACGCAGCGAATCCCTTTATTATGTGCGTTCATGTTTGTCACACACCGCACAGTGCAGCTCATACGCCTATGGCCATTCTGAACATCCTCGAATTCCCGGACTCGCGCCTTCGCACCCTCGCCAAACCGGTGACGGAAGTCGACGACGCCATCCGCCAGTTGGTGGATGACATGTTCGAAACCATGTACGAAGCCCCCGGCATCGGCCTCGCCGCGACCCAGGTCAACGTGCACAAGCGCGTGGTGGTCATGGACCTCAGCGAAGACCGCAGCGAGCCACGGGTGTTCATCAACCCCGAGCTGGAAGAGCTGACCCACGACATGGGCCAGTACCAGGAAGGCTGCCTGTCGGTACCGGGCTTCTACGAGAACGTCGACCGTCCGCTGCAAGTCCGGGTCAAGGCCCTGGACCGCGACGGCAAGCCGTTCGAGCTGATCGCCGAAGGCCTGCTCGCCGTGTGCATCCAGCACGAATGCGACCACCTCAACGGCAAGCTGTTCGTCGATTACCTGTCGACGCTCAAACGCGACCGCATCAAGAAGAAGCTGGAAAAGCAGCACCGCCAGCAAGCTTGATCCTCCTCACTCCTGAAGGCTTGCTCCGGCAAGCCTTTTTCTTTTAAGCGAGAACTGCATGCGCATCGTCTTCGCGGGCACCCCCGAGTTCGCCGCCGAACACCTCAAGACCCTGCTGGCCAGCCAGCACGAAATCATCGCCGTCTACACCCAGCCGGACCGTCCGGCCGGGCGCGGGCAGAAGCTGATGCCGAGCCCGGTCAAGCAACTGGCTGTGGATAACGGCATCCCGGTGCTGCAACCGCCGACCCTGCGCAATCCCGAGGCACAGGCCGAACTGGCCGCGCTGCAGCCGGACCTGATGGTGGTGGTGGCCTACGGCCTGATCCTGCCGCAGGTGGTGCTGGATATTCCGAAGCACGGCTGCATCAACAGTCACGCCTCGCTACTGCCGCGCTGGCGCGGCGCCGCGCCGATCCAGCGCGCGGTGCAGGCGGGTGATGCCGAGAGTGGCGTGACCGTGATGCGCATGGAAGCCGGCCTGGACACCGGTCCGATGCTGCTCAAGGTGAGCACACCGATCAGCGCCGAAGACACCGGCGGCAGCCTGCATGACCGTCTCGCCGAACTGGGCCCGCCTGCCGTGCTGGAGGCCATCGCCGGCCTCGACGCCGGAACCCTGCCCGGTGAAGTGCAGGACGATGCCCTGGCGACTTATGCACACAAGCTGAACAAGGACGAAGCGCGCATCGACTGGAGCCGCCCGGCCGTCGAGCTGGAGCGCCTGGTCCGTGCCTTCAACCCGTGGCCGATCTGCCACAGCACCCTCGGCGGCGAAGCCCTGAAAGTGCTGGCCGCGACCCTCGCCGACGGCAAGGGCGCTGCCGGTGAAATCATCTCCGCGAGCAAGGACGGCCTGGTGGTCGCCTGCGGCGAAGGCGCGCTGTGCCTGACCCGTCTGCAACTGCCCGGTGGCAAGGCGCTGAACTTCAGCGACCTGTTCAACAGCCGCCGCGAGAAATTCACCCCCGGCACGGTGCTCGGCCAATGAACCCACGTCTGGCCGCCGCCCGCGCCCTGGCTGCCGTGCTCAGCGGCAAGGCCTCGCTGAACAGCTCGCTGCCGACGCAACTGGACAAGGTCGAGGCCCGTGATCGCGGCCTGACCCAGGACCTCGCCTTCGGCACCGCGCGCTGGCAGCCCCGCCTGTCGGCGCTGGCCGAGCGCCTGTTGCAGAAGCCGTTCAAGAGCGCCGATGCCGATGTCCAGGCGCTGCTGCTGGTGGGTCTGTACCAGCTGTTCTACACCCGCGTCCCGGAACACGCCGCCATCGGCGAGACCGTGGGCTGCGCCGACAAGCTGAAGAAACCGTGGGCCAAGGGCCTGCTCAACGCAGTGCTGCGCCGCGCCCAGCGTGAGGGCAACGATCTGCTCGCCGAGATGGAACGCGACCCGGTGGTGCGCACCGCCCATCCGCGTTGGCTGCAAAAGTCGCTGAAGGCCTTCTGGCCGGAGCAGTGGGAGGCTATCTGCGCCGCCAACAACGCCCACCCGCCGATGATCCTGCGGGTCAACCGCCGCCATCACAGCCGCGACGCCTACCTCGGCCTGCTGTCTGAGGCCGGCATCGAAGCCGCGCCGTGCCAGTACAGCCGCGACGGCATCCTCCTCGCCGAAGCCTGCGACGTGCGCAACCTGCCGGGCTTCGAGCAGGGCTGGATCAGCGTGCAGGACGAAGCCGCGCAACTGGCCGCCGACCTGCTGGAACTGGCGCCGGGGCAACGGGTGCTGGACGCCTGCTGCGCCCCCGGCGGCAAGACCTGCCACCTGCTCGAAGCCGAGGCGAAGCTGGCCGGTGTGGTCGCCATCGATCTGGAAGCCAAGCGCCTGACCCGGGTCCGCGAGAACCTCGACCGCCTCGGCCTGGATGCCCAGCTGATCGCCTGCGACGCCCGCGACACCGCCAGCTGGTGGGACGGCAAGACCTTCCAGCGCATCCTGCTGGATGCGCCGTGCTCCGCCACCGGCGTGATCCGTCGTCACCCGGACATCAAGCTGACCCGCCAGGCCGACGATATCGCCGCCCTCGCCAGCCTCCAGGGCGAACTGCTCGACGCCCTGTGGCCGACCCTGGAAGTGGGCGGCATGCTGCTCTACGCCACTTGCTCGACCCTGCCCACGGAAAACACCGAGGTGATCGCGGCCTTCCTCGCCCGCACCCCCGGTGCCCGCGAGCTGGACCTGGCGACCGACGCCGGCATCCGCCAGCCGCACGGTCGCCAGTTGCTCGCCCAGGAGGGCGGGCACGATGGCTTCTACTACGCCAAGCTGATCAAGATCGCCGCCACACGCGGCCAATAAGAAAAGGGAAGGGGACAGCGGATGAAGATCATCATCCTTGGCGCGGGGCAGGTCGGCGGCACGCTGGCCGAACACCTGGCCAGCGAAGCCAACGACATCACCGTGGTGGACACCGATGGCGACCGGCTGCGCGATCTCGGCGATCGCCTCGACATCCGCACCGTCCAGGGGCGTGGCTCGTTCCCGACCATCCTGCGCCAGGCCGGTGCCGACGACGCCGACATGCTGGTGGCGGTGACCAACAGCGACGAGACCAACATGGTCGCCTGCCAGGTCGCCCACACCCTGTTCCACACCCCGACCAAGATCGCCCGGGTGCGCGAGTCGGCCTACCTGACCCGTGCCGGCCTGTTCGACAACGATGCCATCCCGGTGGACGTGCTGATCAGTCCGGAACAGGTGGTGACCCACTACATCAAGCGCCTGATCGAACAGCCTGGCGCCCTGCAGGTGATCGACTTCGCCGAGGGCAAGGCCCAGCTGGTGGCGGTCAAGGCCTACTACGGCGGGCCGCTGGTGGGCCAGCAACTGCGGCAGATCCGCGCGCACATGCCCAATGTCGATACCCGCGTGGCGGCGATCTTCCGCCGCGACCGGCCGATCCTGCCGCAGGGCGACACGGTGATCGAGGCCGACGACGAAGTGTTCTTCATCGCCGCCAAGGCCGATATCCGCGCGGTGATGGGCGAGCTGCGCCGCCTCGACGAAACCAACAAGCGCGTGGTCATCGCCGGTGGCGGGCAGATCGGCGAACGCCTGGCCGAAGCCATCGAGAGCCGCTACCAAGTGAAGATCATCGAGATGAGTCCGGCGCGCTGCCGCTATCTGTCGGACAACCTCGACAGCACCGTGGTCCTCCAGGGCAGTGCCTCGGACCGCGACCTGCTGCTGGAAGAGAACATCGCCGACGCCGACATCTTCCTCGCCCTGACCAACGACGACGAGGCCAACATCATGTCCTCGCTGCTGGCCAAGCGCCTCGGCGCGCGCAAGGTGATGACCATCATCAACAACCCGGCCTACGTCGACCTGGTCCAGGGCGGCGAGATCGACATCGCCATCAGCCCGCAGCTGGCCACCATCGGTACCTTGCTGGCCCACGTGCGCCGTGGCGATATCGTCAGCGTGCACTCGCTGCGCCGCGGTGCGGCGGAGGCCATCGAAGCCATCGCCCACGGCGATTCGAAGTCAAGCAAGGTGGTCGGCAAGGCCATCGAGGAGATCAACCTGCCGCCGGGCACCACCATCGGCGCCATCATCCGCGACGAGGAAGTGCTGATCGCCCACGACGACACGGTGATCAAGAGCGGTGACCACGTGATCCTCTTCGTTGTGGATAAAAAGTACATCCGCGATGTGGAGAAGCTGTTCCATGTCGGCCTGACGTTCTTCTGACAGGAGAAGACGAATGCGCGAATCACTGGAAAAGATGCTGGCCAAGGGTGTGGATAACCCGCTGTTGCGCTTTGGCCTGGGCAAGGCGTGGCTGGATGAGGGCAACGGCGCGGAGGCGGCGGTGCATCTGGCGCGGTGTGTGGAGCAGGATCCGAAATATTCGGCGGCGTGGAAATTATTGGGCAAGGCCTGGCAGCAGCAGGGTGACCTGGTGAACGCGCGGGATGCCTGGGAGCGGGGGATCGCGGCGGCTCAGGCCCATGGCGACAAGCAGGCCGAGAAGGAGATGGCGGTGTTCCTCAAGAAGCTGGACAAGGCCGGAAACTGATCTGCCGCGTTACCCCCGTAGGAGCGTGGCTTGCCCGCGAAGGACCGCAATGCGGTCCCCGATAGCAGTGAGGTCTGGGACCGCTGCGCGGTCCTTCGCAGTGGTTCGTCACACGACAAGCCAGCTCCTACAGGCGCCGGGCAAACCATGCTCAGTACCAGCGAGCCTCTCCAGCCGGCCGCTTCTTGAAGCGCTTCATGCTCCACATGTACTGGCTCGGATACGCCCGCACATACTTCTCCACCACCTGGCTCATGGCCGCCGCCGAGGTCTCGGTATCGGTGCTGTACATCGCCTCCGGCGCCGCTTCGAGGATCACCTTGAAGCCACTGCCATCCGGCAACCGCAGCGCATGCAGGAACACCCCCACCGCCTTGCCACCCGCCAGCATGTTCGGCACGAACTTGCTGGTCAGCGCCTTCGTCCCGAGGAACGGCACGAAGATCCCCGCCGATTCCGCCGGCTCCGGGTCCGCCGGGATACCCACCTGGCCACCCTTGCGCACTTCCTTGATGATGCTGAGGATGCCTTCCTTGGTCGAAGGCGCCACGCGGTTGCCCAGTTGCACGCGCTGTTCGCGCAGCAGGTCGTCCACCGCCTTCAGCTTCGGCGGGCGGTAGAAGATGATCGGTTTGCACTGGCTGCAATAGAAGTGGTTGAGCACTTCCCAGTTGCCCAAGTGGCTGGTGATGCCGACCACACCCTTGCCCGAGGCCAGCGCGTCCTTCAGTACATCGAGACCTTCGACCTCGCGCACCAGGTCGATGGAACGCTGCGCCGGCCAGATCCAGGCGCAGGCGCTTTCGGTGAAGGACTTGCCGATATCCATCAGGGTGCGGCCCACCAGCTTCTCGCGTTCGACCGGGTCCATCTCCGGGAAGCACTTGGCCAGGTTGATGCGCACCACTTCGCGCGAGCTGTTGGGAATCTTCCACATGATCCAGCCGATCGCCGCGCCGACCCGCTGCACCGCCCCCCAGGGCAGCTTGGCAAACAACCGCAACGCCCCGACCATCAAGGCGCCCTTGAATTTATCCACAGGCAGGTTCCTCCATACACAAGCCGGGCATTGTAACCGTCAGCGCAGCAGGGCGGCGTATCGATCGCAATCGGTGGTGTGGTCCATGACCATGCCGGTGGCCTGCATGAAGGCGTAGCAGATGGTCGGACCGACGAAGGTGAAGCCGGCTTTCTGCAGGGCCTTGCTCATGGCCTTGGCCTCGTCGGTGACCGCGGGTACATCGCCGCGCACGGTGAAGTGATTGATCTTCGGCTGCCCGCCGACGAAGGACCAAAGCAACGTCGCCGGGTCTTCCAGCGCCAGCCAGGCCCGCGCGTTGCGCCGCGCGGCATTGAGTTTGAGACGGTTGCGGATGATGCCTGGATCGAGCATGCGTTCCTCGATTTCCTCATCGCTCATCTGCGCCAGCCGGTGGGGATCGAAGCCGAACATGACCTCGCGATAACGCGCGCGTTTCTTCAAAACGGTGATCCACGACAGGCCGGCCTGGAACCCTTCCAGAAGCAGCATCTCAAAGAGCTGCCCCGGGTCGCGTTGCGGCGTTCCCCACTCCTCGTCGTGATAAGCCTGGTACAGCGGATCGTCGGTACACCAAAAGCAGCGTGGCATAAAGCACCATGGGTAGAGGCCGGGGCGAATCGGGTTATACTCCCGCTCTTTATATTCGCAGCCCTAGAAACAGGTGAATTTCGTGAGCCAGCCTACGCCAGCCGTGCGTACCTTCCAAGACTTGATCCTCGCGCTCCAGCAGTACTGGGCCGAGCAAGGTTGTGTGGTGCTTCAGCCCTACGATATGGAAGTGGGCGCCGGCACTTTTCATACCGCCACGTTTCTGCGCGCCGTAGGCCCTGAAACCTGGAACGCCGCCTATGTCCAGCCAAGCCGCCGTCCGGGCGATGGCCGCTACGGCGAAAACCCCAACCGCCTGCAGCACTACTACCAGTTCCAGGTGGTCCTGAAGCCGAACCCGGCGAACTTCCAGGAGCTGTACCTGGGCTCGCTGAAGGCGATCGGCCTGGATCCGCTGGTACACGACATCCGTTTCGTCGAAGACAACTGGGAATCGCCGACCCTCGGCGCCTGGGGTCTGGGTTGGGAAATCTGGCTCAACGGCATGGAAGTCACCCAGTTCACCTACTTCCAGCAGGTCGGCGGCATCGAGTGCCTGCCGGTCACCGGCGAGATCACCTACGGTCTCGAGCGCCTGGCCATGTACCTGCAGGGCGTCGACTCGGTGTATGACCTGATCTGGACCGACGGTCCGTTCGGCAAGGTCACCTACGGCGACGTGTTCCACCAGAACGAAGTGGAGCAGTCGACCTACAACTTCGAACACGCCAACGTCGAGAAGCTGTTCGAACTGTTCGACTTCTATGAAAGCGAAGCGAACCGCCTGATCGAGCTGGAACTGCCGCTGCCGACCTACGAAATGGTCCTCAAGGCCTCGCACACCTTCAACCTGCTGGACGCCCGCCGCGCCATCTCGGTAACCGAGCGTCAGCGCTACATCCTGCGCGTGCGCACCCTGGCCCGGGCCGTTGCCCAGAGCTACCTGCAAGCCCGTGCCCGCCTCGGCTTCCCGATGGCGACCCCCGAATTGCGTGACGAAGTGTTGGCCAAGCTGGAGGCAGCGGAATGAGTGCTCAAGATTTCCTGGTAGAGCTGGGCACCGAAGAACTGCCACCGAAAGCCCTCGCCAGCCTCGGCGACGCGTTCCTTGCCGGCATCGAGAAAGGCCTGCAGGCCGCCGGCCTGAACTACAGCGACAAGCGCGTATTCGCCGCGCCGCGCCGCCTGGCCGTGCTGATCCGCAACCTGGACACCCAGCAGCCGGACCGCAGCATCAATGTCGACGGCCCGCCCCGCCAGGCGGCCTTCGACGCCGACGGCAACCCGACCCAGGCGGCCCTGGGCTTCGCCAAGAAGTGCGGCGTGGAGCTGTCGGACATCGACCAGAGCGGTGCCAAGCTGCGCTTCTCCCAGCACATCCCGGGCAAGGCCACCGCCAGCCTGCTGCCGACCATCGTCGAGGATTCGCTGAACGACCTGCCGATTCCCAAGCGCATGCGCTGGGGCGCGCGCAAGGAAGAGTTCGTGCGGCCGACCCAGTGGCTGGTGATGCTGCTCGGTGACCAGGTCGTCGACTGCACCATCCTCGCCCAGACCGCCGGTCGCGAGTCCCGCGGTCACCGCTTCCACCATCCGGAAAACGTGCGTATCAGCGCCCCGGCCAACTACCAGGAAGACCTGCGCAAGGCCTACGTCCTGGCCGACTTCGCCGAGCGTCGCGAGCTGATCAGCAAGCGCACCGCCGAACTGGCCATGCAGCAGGAAGGCACCGCGATCGTGCCGCCGGCGCTGCTCGACGAAGTGACCGCGCTGGTCGAGTGGCCGGTGCCGCTGGTCTGCTCGTTCGAGGAACGTTTCCTCGAAGTGCCGCAGGAAGCCCTGATCACCACCATGCAGGACAACCAGAAGTATTTCTGCCTGCTGGATGTCGACGGCAAGCTGCTGCCGCGCTTCATCACCGTGGCCAACGTCGAGAGCCGCGATCCGAAGCAGATCGTCGAAGGCAACGAGAAGGTCGTGCGTCCACGCCTGACCGACGCCGAGTTCTTCTTCAAGCAGGACAAGAAGCAACCCCTGGAAAGCTTCAACGAGCGCCTGCAGAACGTGGTGTTCCAGGCCCAGCTGGGCAGCGTCTTCGACAAAGCCGAGCGCGTGAGCAAGCTGGCCGCGTTCATCGCCGGCAAGATCGGTGGCGACGCTGACCGCGCTGCCCGCGCCGGCCTGCTGTCGAAGTGCGACCTGGCCACCGAGATGGTCGGCGAATTCCCTGAAATGCAGGGTGTCGCCGGTTACTACTACGCCCTCAACGACGGCGAGCCGGAAGACGTCGCCCTGGCCCTGAACGAGCAGTACATGCCGCGCGGTGCCGGCGCCGAACTGCCGTCGACCCTGACTGGCGCGGCCGTGGCCATCGCCGACAAGCTCGACACCCTGGTCGGCATCTTCGGCATCGGCATGCTGCCGACCGGCAGCAAGGACCCCTATGCCCTGCGTCGCGCGGCACTGGGCGTGCTGCGCATCCTGATCGAGAAGCAACTGGAGCTCGACCTGACCGAAGCCGTGGACTTCGCCGTCAAGCAGTTCGGCGCCAAGGTCAAGGCCGCCGGCCTGTCCGAGCAGGTCCTGGAGTTCATCTTCGACCGCCTGCGCGCGCGCTACGAAGACGAAGGCATCGACGTCGCCACCTACCTGTCGGTACGTGCCCTGAAGCCAGGCTCGGCCCTGGACTTCGACCAGCGCGTGCAGGCGGTCCAGTCGTTCCGCAAGCTGCCGGAAGCCGCTGCCCTGGCCGCGGTGAACAAGCGTGTGTCGAACCTGCTGAGCAAGGCCGAAGGCACCATCGCCAACCACGTCGAGCCGAAGTACTTCGACAACGCCAACGAGTTCTCCCTGTACTCGGCGATCCAGCAGGCCGACCAGGCCGTGCAGCCGATGGCCGCGCAGCGCCAGTACACCGAGTCGCTGGCCCGCCTGGCCGCCCTGCGCGAGCCGGTGGACGCGTTCTTCGAAGCGGTGATGGTCAATGCCGAGGACGCCAATGTGCGCGCCAACCGTTACGCCCTGCTCAACCGCCTGCGCGGTCTGTTCCTGGGCGTGGCCGACATCTCGCTGCTGGGGTAAGCCTTGAAACTGCTGATTCTCGATCGTGACGGAGTGATCAACCAGGACTCCGACGCCTACATCAAGTCGCTGGAAGAGTGGATTCCGATTCCCGGCTCGATCGAGGCCATCGCGCAGTTGAGCCAGGCCGGCTGGACGGTGGCGGTCGCCACCAACCAGTCCGGCATCGCTCGTGGCTATTACCCGCTGGCGACCCTCGACGCCATGCACGCCCGTCTGCGCGAGCTGGTGGGCGAGCTGGGCGGCGAGGTCGGCCTGATCGTCCATTGCCCGCACGGACCGGACGACGGCTGCGATTGCCGCAAGCCCAAGCCCGGAATGCTGCAGCAGATCGCCGCGCATTACGGTGCGCAACTGCACGGCGTGTGGTTCGTCGGCGACAGTTCGGGTGACCTGGAGGCCGCGCGGGCCGTCGATGCACAACCGGTCCTGGTGCGTACCGGCAAGGGTGAAAAGACCCTCGCCAAAGGCGTACCGGCGGGTACACTGATTTTCGACGACCTGGCCGCCATCGCCAGAGAACTTATCCACAAATAGCGCGCCTGCCCTCGCGGGCGCGTTCTTGCTAAGGCGGGAGCTCCCCGCAACGGTACAAGCCGCTATGTCGATCCTGCAGGCGATCAGAATCGCGCTTTTCTATGTGCTGCTGGGGACCAGTGCGCTGCTTTGGTGCTCGCTGAGCTTCTTTGTCGCGCCTTTCCTGCCTTTCCGTATCCGTTATCGCTTCATCAATGTGTACTGGTGCCGTTTCGCACTGGTGCTGGTACGCCTGTTCCTCGGCATCAAGGTCAAGGTGACCGGCGCCGAGCACATCCCCGAACGCCCCTGCGTGATCATCTCCAATCACCAGAGCACCTGGGAAACCTTCTTCCTCTCCGCCTATTTCCAGCCCTTGAGCCAGGTGCTCAAGCGCGAACTGCTGTACGTGCCGTTCTTCGGCTGGGCTATGGCCATGCTGCGGCCCATCGCCATCGACCGCGACAACCCCAAGCTCGCCCTCAAGCAGGTCGCCAGCAAGGGCGACAAGCTGCTCAAGGAAAACACCTGGGTACTGATCTTCCCGGAAGGCACCCGCGTCCCCTTCGGCCAGATCGGCAAGTTCTCGCGCAGCGGCGCGGCCCTGGCGGTGAACGCCAACCTGCCGGTCCTGCCGATTGCCCACAACGCCGGCAAGTACTGGCCGAAGGAAGGCTGGGGCAAACGCTCCGGCACCATCGAGGTGGTGATTGGCGCGCCGATGTGGGCCGAAGGCAACGGCCCGCGGGCGATCGCCGAGCTCAACGACCGTGCCGCGGTGTGGAACGAACAGACCCAGCGCGACATGGGTTCGCTGCCGGCGCAACCGGCCTCCAGCGAAACCTCGTCGGTCGCCTGAGCGTTCTGTGGATAACGTGTTGACAATATTTGGATCCTTTTCGAAAAAATGTGCTAAGTCATTAATCTGTCTACATATTTCTGTGTATGACCGCTTCATGTAAATCGTGCATAAGTTTTTTCGCGGAATAAAAAAACCGGCTTTTACGCCGGTTTTTTTGTGCTCGAAATGTCCTCAGACCTTGTCGATATCCACATCACGGGTTTCCTTCAGGCAGAACAGCCCGACCACCAGGCTGACCCCGGTGATCAGCACCGGATACCAGAGCCCGTAGAAGATATCGCCGGTATACACCACCAGGGCGAACGACACCGTGGGCAGGAAGCCACCGAACCAGCCGTTGCCGATGTGATAGGGCAGCGACATCGAGGTGTAGCGGATGCGGGTCGGGAACAGCTCGACCATCACCGCGGCCAGCGGACCGTAGGTCATGGTGGCGATCAGGATCATCACCACGATCAACAGCACCACCATCGGCTGGTTGACGCTGGCGGCGTCAGCCTTGGCCGGGTAGCCGGCTTTCTCGATGGCTGCGCGCATGGCCGCTTCGTCGAACCCGTCGATGCGCTGCTCGCCGATGGTCACACTGACCGCGCTGCCGGCCGCCAGCGACTGCGAGCTGTACGGCAGGCCCTGCTTGACCAGGAAGGTCTTGACCTTGTCGCACGGGCTGTCGAAGCGGGCTTTACCCACAGGGTCGAACTGGAAGGTACAGCCGGCCGGGTCGGCCATCACCACGATGGGCGACTGGCGGCTGGCGGCGTCGATCTGCGGGTTGGCGTAATGGCTCAGGGCCTTGAACAGCGGGAAGTACAGCACGGTGGCCAGAAGCAGGCCGAGCATGAGGATCGGCTTGCGCCCGATCCGGTCCGACAGCCAGCCGAAGAAGACGAAGAACGGTGCGCCGATCACCACGCTGATGATCAGCAGGGCGTTGGCCTGGGCCGGGTCCATCTTGAGCATCTGGGTCATGAAGAACAGCACATAGAACTGTGCGGTGTAGAAGGTCACCGCCTGCCCGGCGTTGATGCTGAACAGCGCGGTGAGCACCACCTTGAGGTTCGGCCAGGAGGTGAAGGACTCACGGATCGGCGACTTGCTGATCTTGCCCTGGGCTTTCATTTTCACGAAGGCCGGCGACTCATGCATGCTCATGCGGATCCAGGTGGAGATGCCCAGGAGCACGATCGACAGCAGGAAGGGCAGGCGCCAGCCCCACACCTCGAACTGGTCGCCACTGATATAGCGACTGCCCAGCACCACGAGCAGCGACAGCAACAGGCCGAGGGTCGCGGTGGACTGGATGAAGCCGGTGTGGAAACCACGTTTGCCGGGCGGCGCGTGCTCCGCCACGTAGGTCGCCGCGCCACCGTACTCGCCCCCCAGGGCCAGGCCCTGGAGCATGCGCAACACCACCAGGATGATCGGCGCGGCGATGCCGATGCTGGCATAGGTAGGCAGCAGGCCGACGGCGAAGGTCGACAGACCCATGAGGATGATGGTCACCAGGAAGGTGTACTTGCGTCCGATCATGTCGCCCAGGCGACCGAACACCAGGGCGCCGAAGGGACGGACGAGGAAGCCGGCGGCGAACGCCATCAGCGCGAAGATGAACGCCGTGGTGTCGTTGACCCCGGCGAAGAACTGCTTGCTGATGACCGCGGCCAGGGCCCCGTAGAGAAAGAAGTCATACCACTCGAAAACCGTCCCGAGGGATGACGCGAAAATGATCTTGCGCTCTTCGCGGCGGCTGCCTGCCGTCGCGGTCGCGCCCTGTTGCTGGAGGGTGTCCGACATCGTGCTGTCCTCTCGGCCCCTTGTGGGGGCACAGTGATTATTGTTGTTGTCCACTGTCGACACCGGTCGACTGCTGCCGGTGTCACTGCTGCGCGCCGCCCCGGATTCAGGACGACGTTATCGTTGCTCGGTCACTGCGATTGCCGGCGGCCTCATGGCCCTGGCGGATGAGCTGCGCGGCTTTTTCCGCGATCATCAAGGTGGGGGAACAGGTATTGCCGGACACTATGTTCGGCATGATCGACGCGTCCGCGACCCGCAGGCCGGGAATGCCGTGAACGCGCAACTGCGCATCCACCACATCCAGCGGACCGTTGCCCATGCGGCAGGTACCCGCCGGGTGGAAGATGGTGGTGCCGATCTGGCCGGCCGCCTGCTGCAATTCTTCTTCCGTGTTCAGCGCCGCGCCTGGCAGGTATTCCCGTGGCGAGAACGGCGCGAGGGCAGGGGCGCCGACGATGCCGCGGGTGATGCGGATGGCCTGGGCGGCAACCTTGAGGTCTTCTGCTTCGCTGAGGTAGTTGGGGTCGATCAGCGGCGCCACGGACGGGTCGGCCGAGCGGATATCCACACGCCCGCGACTGGCCGGACGCAGGTTGCACACCGACGCGGTGAACGCGGCGAAGCGGTGCAATGGCTCGCCGAAGCGGTCCAGGGACAGCGGCTGCACGTGGTATTGCAGGTTCGGCGAGGTGTATTCCGGGCCGGAGCGAACGAAGGCGCCCAACTGGCTCGGCGCCATGGCCAGCGGCCCGCTGCGGTCGTAGAGATAACGCAGGCCCATGCCCATCTTGCCGAGCAGGCTGTTGGCGACCTGGTTGAGGGTACGCACGTTGTCCACCTGGTAGATCAGGCGCAATTGCAGGTGGTCCTGGAGGTTGCCACCGACCCCGGGCAGTTCGTGCTGCACGCCGATGCCCAGGCGTTCCAGCAATGGCCGCGGGCCGATACCGGAACGCTGGAGGATACCCGGCGAACCGATGGAGCCGGCACACAGGAGAATCTCCCGACGGGCCGTGAACGCCTGCCACTGATCTTGCCAGCGTCCTCGCACCGCCACCGCGCGGCCGTTCTCCAGCACCACACGATCGACGTCGACACCGGTCAGCACATCGAGGTTGGGGCGGTTGGCGATCGGCCGCAGGAAGGCCTTGGACGCGTTCCAGCGCACCCCGGCCTTCTGGTTGACCTGGAAGTAGCCACAGCCCTGGTTGTCGCCACCGTTGAAGTCGTCGACGCTGGCGATGCCCTGCTGCGCCGCCGCCTCGCGGAAGGCATCGAGGATCGCCCAGGAGTAGCGTTGCTGCTCGACCCGCCACTCGCCCTCGCCACCATGGAATTCCGCGTTGCCGGCGAAATGCCGCTCACTGGCCTTGAACAACGGCAGCACATCCTTCCACGCCCAGCCCGGGTTGCCCTCGTCGGCCCAGCGGTCGTAGTCGCCGGACTGGCCACGCATGTAGATCATGCCGTTGATCGACGAGCAGCCGCCAAGCACCTTGCCCCGTGGATAACCCAGGCTGCGGCCGTTCAGGCCAGGCTGGTTCTCGGTCTTGAAGCACCAGTCGGTGCGCGGGTTGCCAATGCAGTAGAGGTAGCCCACCGGAATGTGAATCCAGGGGTAGTTGTCGCGGCCACCGGCTTCGAGCAGGGCGACGCGGCAGGACGGATCGGCGGACAGGCGGTTGGCCAGCAGGCAACCGGCGGGCCCGGCACCGACGATGACGTAGTCGTAGGACAGATCGGCTGATGGCATTTCACACCTCGCGCCTGATTTTTATTCTTGTCTTCCTTCAGTGTTGTTGATTACTTTCGAGATGAAAACGAGAGATTTCACTCAACCGCTGTGCGTTTTAACACAACGCCGGCACACTCAGTGATTAACGGGAACAGCCATGTTCGACTGGAATGATCTGCGGTTTTTTCTCGAACTCCAGCGCAGCGGGCGCCTGCTCACCGCCGCCAAGCGCCTCAATACCACCCACAGCACCGTGGCCCGGCACATCGAGAATATCGAGCAAAGCCTGGGTACCGCGCTGTTCGTCCAGCACGCCCAGGGCTATGAACTGACGCCATCCGGACAGGCCTTGCTCAAGCATGCGGAAGCGATGGAAAACGTCGCGTTGCTGGCGCAGGAAGAAATCACCCAGGCCATCACGCCACTGGGCAAGATCCGCCTGGGGGTTACCGAAGGCATTGGCATCGTCTTCTTCACCCCGCGCATGAGCGGGTTGTTCGAGCGCTATCCGGGGCTGGAGGTGGAGCTGGTGGCGGTGCCGCGCTTCGTCAGCATCATCAACCGCGAGGCGGAAATCAGCATTCACCTGGAACGGCCCCACGCCGACCTGCTGATCACCCGCAAGCTCACCGACTACCGCCTGGCGCTCTACGCCAGCCGCGATTACCTGGCCCGCGCTCCCGCCCTGAACAGCCGCGAAGACCTCGCCCGGCACAGCTGGATCGGCTATGTCGACGACCTGCTGTTCAGCCAGGAACTGCTGTTCCTGCACAGCTTCTGCCGGGCGCCCAACGTGGTGTTTCGCAGCACCAGCGTGATCGCCCAGCAGCATGCCGCGCGCGCCGGCCTGGGCATCGCCGTGCTGCCCAACTACATGGCCCGCCACGATCCGCAACTGGTGCGCATCCTGCCCAGCGAAACCATCCAGCGCAGCTACTGGATCAGCACCCGCCGCGAGCTGCACAAATCGGTGCGCCTGCGGGTGGTCTGGGACTACCTGCTGGCGCTGTGCGCGGAAGAACAGTCCGAGCTACTGGCCGAGTAGGGTGTTGCCCGCCAGCAGCAGCGCCGCGCCGATCCCGACCACGGCAAAGGCCTGCTGCAGGCGTGGTCCGGCCAGACGCCGGGCGACCTGACGCCCGCCCAGCAGACCGACCAGCGCGCCCACGGCGAAAGGCGCGCCGACCGCCCAGTGCATCACGCCACTGAGGCTGGCGGTGAGCACGCTGCCGGTCGCGACCAGGGCGATCACCGCCAGCGACGTCGCCACCATGCTCTTCATGTCGAGGTTGGTGTAGCGCCCCAGCGCGGGAATGATGACGAAGCCACCGCCCACCCCCAGCAATCCGGACAGCAGCCCGCTGAGCATGCCGGTGATGGCCAGGGCGCGGGCGCAGGGCAGGGTCCAGCGCAGACGCCCCTGCAACGGATTCAGCACGCAGGGTTGCATCTGGCGGTTGGCGCAGGGTGCTGCGCCGTTGAGTTCGCGGCGCGCCTTGAGGAACATCCGCGAGCAGGCATACACCAGCACCAGGCAGAAGCCCAGGGCCAGCGGTGCATTGGGCAATCGGTGGGCCAACCACAGGCCCACAGGCGCCGTGGCGATGCCAAGCGCGGCGATGAAGAAGGCAGCGCGGTAGCGCACCAGCCCCTGGCGCCAGCCCAGAATCGCCCCGACGGCGGCGGCCAGCCCGACCGCGAGCAAACCGATCGGCGCCGCCTCGACCATGCTCAGCCCGAGGCCGAACACCAGCAGCGGTACCGCGAGAATTCCGCCGCCAGCACCGGTCAGGGCGAGGATCAGACCCACGATGGCACCCAGTCCGCCACCCAACAGATCGTGTTCCATCACGAGCGCGCCTCTTGCACCGTGCGGGTCGGCTTGGCCATCCACTCGCGGCCCTTGAGCATGCCGCGCCAGTACAGCGGCGGCAGCACCCGCGCCTTCAACCACCAGGCCAGGCGTGTGGCCTTGCGGCCATCCAGCAGCCAGCGGGGGAAGCTTGGCGCCAGCTTGCCCCCATAGGTGAACTCGGCGAGGACGATCTTGCCGCGGGCCACCGTCAACGGGCAGGAGCCGTAGCCGTCATAGGCCATCACCGCCGACTGCAGGCCAAGGGCCGCGAGCACGTTGTTCGCCACCACGGGTGCCTGCTTGCGCGCGGCAGCGGCGGTCTTGGCGTTGCCGGTGTTGATCACGTCGCCCAGGCCGTGGATATCGGCGAAGACGCGGTGCTGCAGGGTCACCGGATCGACATCCAGCCAGCCCGCGGAGTCGGCCAGCGGGCTGTTGCGAATCACCTCGGGGGCAATCTGCGGTGGCACCACATGCAGCATGTCGAACGGTTGCACCATGCTTTGCGTCGTACCATCGGCCAGGGTGCGGACAAAGGTGGCGCGCTGGTTCGGACCATCGACAGCGACCAGGCGGTGGGCGTAGTTGAGCTCGATGGCGTAGCGGTCGACGTACTCCATCAGTGCCGGCACGTAGTCAGCGACCCCGAACAGCACGGCACCGGCATTGAAGAACTGCGCGCGAACCGGACCGATACGGTCATTGCGCAGCCAGTGGTCGCAGGACAGGTACATCGCCTTCTGCGGCGCGCCGGCGCACTTGATCGGCATCGGCGGCTGGGTGAACAGGGCGCGGCCCTCGCGCAGGTTCTGCACCAGCTCCCAGGTATAAGGCGCCAGATCGTAGCGATAGTTGGAGGTCACGCCGTTGCGGCCAAGGGTCTCTTCCAGACCTTCGATCGCCTTCCAGTCGAGCGTGAGGCCGGGGCAGACGATCAGTTGCCGATAACTCAGCGCGCGGCCATCGCCAAGAATCACCCGATGATCCTCGGGTTCGAAACGGCTCACCGCCGCCTTGATCCAGCGCACCCCGGCGGGAATGGTCGAAGCCATGGTGCGAGCCGTACTGGCAGCCTTGAAGATACCGCCGCCGACCATGGTCCAGCCGGGTTGGTAGTAGTGAACATCGGCGGGATCGAGCAGGGCGATGTCCAGGGAGCGGTCGCGTGCCAGCAGGCTGGAAGCGACCGCGATCCCGGCGGCGCCGGCGCCGACGATGAGCACGGCATGATGATCCGCCTCGTGGCGGATGGCAGAGGAGGGTGCGGCAGGCATGGGTACATCCTTTCTAATAATGATTCGGCGACAGCAGCGATTCAGAGGGCGTTGAGGGGAATCTTCAGGTAGCTCACGCCGTTGTCTTCAGGCTCGGGAAACTGACCGCAACGCATGTTGACCTGCACCGACGGCAGCATCAGCAGCGGCATTTCCAGGGAGGCGTCACGGGCCTGGCGCATGGCGACGAACGCGTCCTCGTCGATGCCTTCATGGATATGGATGTTGCTGGCGCGCTGCTCTTCCACGGTGGTCATGTAGCGCAGTTCGCGACCGCCAGGCAGGTAGTCGTGGCACATGAACAGACGGGTTTCGGCAGGCAGGGCAAGGATGCGCCGGATGGAGCGGAACAGGGTCCGCGCATCGGCACCGGGGAAGTCGCAACGGGCAGTGCCATAGTCGGGCATGAACAGGGTGTCGCCAACGAAGGCAACGGTCTCGTCGCCATGCTCGACCAGGTAGGTCATGCACGCCGGGGTATGGCCGGGCGTGTGCCAGGCACGGGCGCGGAGGTTGCCGATGGCGAAAGCGCTTTCATCCTCCAGCAGCACATCGAACTGACTGCCATCGCGGGCGAAACCGGGGCCGGCGTTGAACAGACTACCGAAGGTTTCCTGCACCTGGGTGATGCGGCTGCCGATCGCCAGTTGGCCGCCCAGGGCCTGCTTCAGATACGCAGCCGCGGACAGGTGATCGGCATGGACATGGGTTTCCAGAATCCATTGCACGCTGGCGCCCAGTTCGCGCACCCGGGCGATCAGGCGGTCGGCGCTGCCAGCGTCGGTGCGACCGGACTTGGCATCGTAGCCGAGGACACTGTCGATCAGCGCGCAGTGTCGGGTTTCGTTGTCCATCACCAGGTAGCTGATGGTCCAGGTCGCGCTGTCGAACAGTGCTTCCACATAGAGGTTTCCGCCAATGATCATTGCCCATTCTCCGGGGGTCAGGCTGGCGCCCAGCACGCAGGCTTGCCAATCAATCGTTACGGGGGTGTTTTCAAGATGCATGCCACTGCATTTTTTGCTGAACACGTCCGGTTTCATTGAGTCTGGCCCATCTGGCCGACAACGACTGCCGTGGCGGATGGCAGGTCGGTGGCAGACTTTGGCAGTCTTTGGCAGTGCCCGGGTCATCGGTTAAGCTCACGCCGAGCTTTGCCAGGTGTAATCATGCCCACGTCGCCATCAACTATTTCCCACCCAGCCATCCAGGCGCTGGTGTCCTATCTCGAACACGATTCGCAGCCTTCGATCGTGCTCGACACCGACTACAACATCCTCGCCGCCAACGCGGCCTACCAACGCCAGTTCGGCGTGGACGGCCGGCCACCGATTGGCGGCAAATGCCATCGCGTGTCCCATCACTATGCCGTGCCCTGTGATCAGGCCGGCGAAGTCTGTCCGATGCGCAAGGCGCGGGAGAGTCGGGCCGCCGAGCGGATGCTGCATGTGCATCACACCCCCCGCGGTCCGGAACATGTGGACGTGGAACTGCGGCCCATCCTCGATGAGCACGGCTTGGTCGTCGCCTTTGTCGAACGGCTGAACCGGATCACCGTGGCCTCCGCGCAGCCGCAGCAGAATGGCCTGGTCGGTCGCTCCGTCGCCTTCAAGGCCGCGCTGGAAGGATTGCACCGAGCAGCGCCCGCGCAGATTCCTGTGTTACTGCAAGGCGAGTCGGGTACCGGCAAGGAGCTGTTCGCCCGCGCATTGCACCTTGGCAGTCCGCGCGCCGAGGGTCCGTTGGTGGTGGTGGATTGCACTGGCCTGACCGAGTCGCTGTTCGAAAGCGAGTTGTTCGGCTATGAGAAGGGCGCCTTCACCGGTGCGCTACAGCGCAAGACCGGACTGGCCGAGGCGGCGCATGGCGGCACGCTGTTCCTCGATGAGATCGGCGAGGTGCCGCTGGCGATGCAGGTCAAGCTGTTGCGCTTGATCGAGTCTGGGAGTTTTCGCCCGGTGGGAAGTCTGCGGACCGTCCACTCCGATTTCCGCCTGGTCTGCGCAACCCACAAGCCACTTCGCGAAATGGCCGTCGCGGGTGATTTCCGCGAAGACCTCTACTACCGGATCAGCGGCTTTCCCATACGCCTCCCGTCACTACGAGAGCGGGTCGAGGATCTGCCGCTGTTGATCGAAACCCTGCTGCAGCGTATCGCTGGCGCTACCGCTGTGCAGATCGACAAGCAAGCGTTGAACCTGCTGCGCAACTACAGCTTCCCAGGCAATATCCGCGAGCTGCGCAATATCCTGGAACGGGCGCGGCTGTTTGCCGATGACGGGGTCATTCGGGCTCAGCATCTGCCGATGGAAATTGCCGGGGAGGGTGCGTCTGTTCCACAACGACGTAGCGGACAACAGGATGACCGTGCTCGCCTTGCACACGCGCTGGAGCGCTTCGAAGGTCCTCGCAGCGAGCTGGCCAAGCACCTTGGCCTGAGTGAGAGAACACTTTATCGGCGGTTGCGAGCGCTCGGTCTCTAGCGTTCCACGTGGAACATCGACAAAAAAAACCCCAGCACAAGGCTGGGGTTCTTTTGGGCAGCGGGATCAGAAGTCCAGGTTAGCTACCGACAACGCATTGCTCTCGATGAACTCGCGGCGAGGCTCCACCGCATCGCCCATCAGGGTGTTGAAGATCTGATCGGCAGCGATCGCGTCTTCGATGGTCACCTTGAGCATGCGACGCACGGTCGGATCCATGGTGGTTTCCCACAGCTGGTCCGGGTTCATCTCGCCGAGACCTTTGTAGCGCTGGATGGTGTGGCGCTTGGTGCTTTCGGTCATCAGCCACTCAAGGCCTTCCTTGAACTCGCTGATGGCTTTCTTGCGCTCACCACGCTGAACGTAGGCACCGTCTTCCAGCAGCGAACCGAGTTGCGCGCCGAGAGCGGTCACGGTGCGGTAGTCGTTGCTGCCGAAGAAGTCACGGTTGAAGGTGACGTAACTAGCCAGGCCATGGGAGGTGATTTCCACTTCCGGCAGCCAGATGTTGCGCTCGCGGTCTTCACGCAGGCTGGCTTTGTACAGCAGGCCGGACTTCTCGCTGACGCTCAGGCGTTCCTGGAACTGGTTCAGCCACTCTTGCATCTTGCCGTGATCGGAAAGCTGCTCAAGGGATACCGCTGGCAGGTACAGGAAGTGCTCGGTCAGTTCCAGCGGGTACAGCCGCGACAGACGCTTCAGGGTCTTCATCACCGAGCGGAACTCATTGACCAGGCTTTCCAGAGCGGGGCCGGAAATCGCCGGAGCCGACTCGCTCAGGTACAGGGCCGCATCTTCGAGGGCCGACTGGGTCATGTACTCTTCCATGGCCTCGTCGTCCTTGATGTACTGCTCCTGCTTGCCTTTCTTCACCTTGTACAGCGGCGGCTGGGCGATATAGATGTAGCCGCGCTCGATCAGCTCTGGCAGTTGACGGAAGAAGAAGGTCAACAACAGGGTACGGATGTGCGAACCGTCAACGTCAGCATCGGTCATGATGATGATGTTGTGATAGCGCAGCTTCTCGATGTTGTACTCTTCGCGACCGATACCGCAGCCCAGGGCGGTGATCAGGGTGCCGACTTCCTGCGACGAGATCATCTTGTCGAAACGGGCTTTCTCGACGTTGAGGATCTTGCCCTTCAGCGGCAGGATCGCCTGGGTCTTGCGGTTACGGCCTTGCTTGGCCGAGCCACCCGCGGAGTCACCCTCCACCAGGTACAGTTCGGAAAGGGCAGGGTCCTTCTCCTGGCAGTCCGCCAGTTTGCCCGGCAGGCCGGCAATATCCAGCGCGCCTTTACGGCGGGTCATTTCCCGCGCTTTACGTGCGGCTTCACGGGCACGGGCAGCGTCGATCATCTTGCCGACAACGGCCTTGGCTTCGTTCGGGTTTTCCAGGAGGAAGTCGGAGAAGTACTTGCCCATCTCCTGTTCGACCGCCGTCTTCACCTCGGACGACACCAGCTTGTCCTTGGTCTGCGAGCTGAACTTCGGATCCGGTACCTTGACCGAGATGATCGCGGTCAGACCTTCACGGGCATCGTCACCGGTGGTCGCGACCTTGTTCTTCTTGGCCAGACCTTCCTGCTCGATGTAGTTGTTCAGGTTACGCGTCAGCGCGGAACGGAAGCCCACCAGGTGGGTACCGCCATCGCGCTGCGGAATGTTGTTGGTGAAGCACAGCAGGTTTTCGTTGAAGCTGTCGTTCCACTGCAGGGCGATTTCGACACCTACGCCATCGTCCCGCTGGACGCTGAAGTGGAATACCTGGTTGACCGCAGTCTTGTTGGTATTCAGGTATTCAACGAAAGCGCGCAAACCACCTTCGTAGCAGAAGTGCTCGTCCTTGCCGCTACGCTCGTCCTTCAGCATGATGCCGACGCCGGAGTTGAGGAACGACAGCTCACGAATCCGCTTGGCCAGGATGTCCCAGCTGAAGTGGATGTTCTTGAAGGTTTCAGCCGAAGGCTTGAAGTGGATCTGGGTACCGGTAGTCTCGCTTTCGCCAACGATCTTCATCGGCGCTTGTGGAACACCATGGACATAGACCTGCTCCCAGATCTTGCCGCTGCGGCGAACGGTCAGGGTCAGTTCTTCGGACAGTGCGTTCACTACAGAAACGCCCACGCCGTGCAGGCCGCCAGATACTTTGTAGGAGTTGTCATCGAACTTACCGCCGGCGTGGAGAACGGTCATGATGACCTCTGCCGCGGAAACCCCTTCCTCTTTATGCACATCGACCGGAATACCGCGACCGTTGTCGCGCACGGTGATGGATTCGTCGGGGTGGATGATTACAGTGATGTCGTCGCAGTGGCCAGCGAGGGCTTCGTCGATCGAGTTGTCGACCACCTCGAACACCATGTGGTGCAGGCCGCTACCATCATCGGTGTCGCCAATGTACATACCGGGACGTTTGCGCACGGCATCCAGCCCTTTCAGCACCTTGATGCTGGAGGAGTCGTACGTTTGATTTTCGCTCATGCCTTCACTCCCGATGGTCGTGGGTCTGGGTGATACGGCCCTGTTCCACGTGGAACAGAGCAACTGGCGTATCCGTCTGCCAGCCTTCCCTCAGTAATTCGTGATCTACACAGGTGATGAAAACCTGGCAGCGTAAGTCTTCCAGCAAGCGACATAATGCGCGACGGTGCTGCTCGTCCAGTTCAGACGGCAAGTCATCCACCAGATAAATACACTGACCGCGGCGCGCCTGGCTGACCAGGTGTCCTTGGGCGATACGCAGTGCGCAGACCACCAGCTTCTGCTGGCCACGGGACAAGATGTCCGCGGCATTGTTGGCGCCCAATCGGAGGCGCAAATCGGCACGCTGCGGACCAGCTTGGGTATGCCCCATCTGCTGGTCTCGTTGAAGAGAAGCCGCGAGCACATCGTTCAGCTCCCGGTCCTTGTCCCACCCTCGGTAGTAACTGAGGGTCAGCCCTTCGAGCTCCAGCAATTCACTGAGGATCTGCTCGAAGACAGGCTTCAACGCTTTGATGTAGTTACGGCGATATTCGTCGATTTCAGCGCTGGCCAGGCACAATTCCCGGTCCCAGGCCGCTTGCGAAATAGCGTCAAGTGTACCATGCCGCAGCCATGAGTTTCGCTGCCGCAGCGCCTTCTGCAGCCGTTGCCAGGTCCCCATGAAACGAGGTTCCACGTGGAACACACCCCAATCGAGGAACTGACGGCGAATTTTCGGCGCACCTTCCAGCAGGCGGAAGCTGTCCGGATTGATGAGTTGCAACGGCAGAATTTCCGCCAATTGCGCAGTACCGCGGGCATTCTGCCCGTCGATACGAATAGTGAAATCTCCCTGCCTTTCGCGAGAAACCCCCAGGTTGCTCGACGCACCATCGCCCAGCGCCACCTGACCGAACACGGTACACGTGGGTTGCTCGTACTGAATCACCGGATTCAAGCGAGTGCTGCGGAAGGAGCGCGCCAGCCCGAGCAGATGAATGGCTTCCAGCACGCTGGTTTTGCCACTGCCGTTGGCGCCGTAGAGGATGTTGATTCGCGGGGAAGGAGAGAAGGTCACCGGGTGCAGGTTGCGCACCGCGGTGACAGAGACACGGCTGAGGGACATCTAGATTTGGTCTGGAAAGGTTACAGACGCATTGGCATGACAACGTAGGAGGAATCGTCGTTGCCGGCTTCCTGCAGCAGCGCACTGCTGTTGGAGTCGGACAGGATCAGACGAACCTGCTCAGTGGTCATGACGCCCAGTACGTCGAGCAGATAGCTGACGTTGAAGCCGATTTCCAGCGAACCGCCGTTGTAATCGACGCTGATTTCTTCTTCCGCCTCTTCCTGCTCCGGGTTGTTGGCCTGGATCTTCAGCTGACCCGCGGCCAGTTGCAGACGGATGCCGCGGTACTTCTCGTTGGACAGGATCGCGGTACGGCTGAACGCTTCACGCAATGCCTGGCGATCGCCCAGTACCAGCTTGTCACCGCCCTTCGGCAGTACGCGCTCGTAGTCAGGGAACTTGCCGTCCACCAGTTTCGAGGTGAAGGTGAACTCGCCCGTGGTAGCACGGATATGGTGCTGACCCAGGACGATGCTGACCGTGCCATCCGGCTCGGTGAGCAGACGCGCCAACTCGAGAATCCCCTTGCGTGGCACGATGACCTGATGGCGGTCGGCCTGGCCGATATCCGCGCTCATCGAGCACATCGCCAGACGGTGACCGTCAGTGGCTACCGCACGCAGAGTACCCGTGGAGACTTCCAGCAGCATACCGTTGAGGTAGTAGCGCACGTCCTGCTGAGCCATGGCGAAGCTGGTGCGTTCGATCAGACGACGCAGACGGCTCTGCTCCAGCGTGCAGGTCAGCGAGCCTGGGCCTTCTTCCACGGTCGGGAAGTCGTTGGCCGGCAGGGTCGACAGGGTGAAACGGCTGCGACCAGCTTTGACCAGCAGCTTCTGCTCGTCGACCTTGATATCGATCAGCGCGTCGTTTGGCAGGCTCTTGCAGATGTCCATCAGCTTGCGCGCTGGCACCGTGATCTCACCCGGCTCTGCCGGTTCTTCCAGCTGGACGCGGCCAACCAGTTCCACTTCCAGGTCGGTACCGGTCAGCGACAACTGCTGACCCTGGACCACCAGAAGTACGTTGGACAACACCGGCAAGGTCTGACGACGCTCGACGACGCCTGCGACCAGTTGCAGGGGTTTCAACAGGGCTTCGCGTTGAATGGTGAAATGCATGGTCTAGTCCCTTGCCTTGAAGAGCTGCGCTGACATCAGGTCGTCAGGGTCCGCAGCAGGTTCTTGTAATCCTCGCGGATATCCGCGTCGGATTCCTTGAGTTCGTTGATCTTGCGGCAGGCGTGCAACACGGTGGTGTGGTCACGGCCGCCAAATACGTCGCCGATTTCCGGCAGACTGTGGTTGGTCAGTTCCTTGGACAGGGCCATGGCAACCTGACGGGGGCGGGCCACCGAACGCGAACGACGCTTGGACAGCAGATCGGAAATCTTGATCTTGTAGTACTCGGCGACGGTGCGTTGGATGTTATCCACACTGACCAGTTTGTCCTGCAGCGCCAGCAGGTCCTTCAACGACTCGCGAATCAGCTCGATGGTGATATCGCGGCCCATGAAGTGCGAGTGAGCGATCACCCGCTTGAGCGCGCCTTCCAATTCACGAACGTTGGAACGAATGCGCTGGGCAATGAAGAACGCCGCGTCATGCGGCAGCTCGACCTTGGCCTGGTCGGCCTTTTTCATCAGGATCGCCACGCGGGTTTCCAGCTCGGGAGGCTCGACCGCAACGGTCAGGCCCCAACCGAAGCGGGACTTCAAGCGCTCCTCCAGACCTTCGATTTCCTTCGGGTAGCGATCGCTGGTGAGAATCACCTGCTGGCCGCCCTCGAGCAAGGCATTGAAGGTGTGGAAAAACTCTTCCTGCGAACGTTCCTTGCGGGCGAAGAACTGGATGTCGTCGATCAGCAACGCGTCCACCGAACGGTAGAAACGCTTGAACTCGTTGATTGCGTTGAGCTGCAGCGCCTTGACCATATCAGCGACGAAGCGCTCGGAGTGCAGATAGACAACCTTGGCATTCGGGTTCTTCTTGAGCAGGTGGTTACCCACAGCATGCATCAAGTGCGTCTTACCCAGACCGACACCACCATAAAGGAACAGCGGGTTGTAACCGTGTTTCGGATTGTCCGCCACCTGCCAAGCCGCGGCGCGGGCCAGCTGGTTGGATTTACCTTCGACGAAATTCTCGAAGGTAAAGGTGCGGTTCAGATAGCTGGTGTGCTTGAGCGCACCTTCTACCTGCACAGTGCGCTGTTCGGTACGGCCATTGCCGGCAACCGGGGTAGTGGCAGGCGCATCCCCGCCCATGGCATCGAAGCTTTCCCGCGAAGGGGCTTCTTCCACTTGCGCTTCAACGACCGCGGCGGCCGGTGCGCTGCTGACCGGTTCGCTCGGTGCTGGCGCCTGGACTTGAGCTGCCTGGGCGGCGGCCTGAGCCTGGGACGCGGCCACAGCGGCAGCCAACGGTGCATTCGGTGCCGCACGCGGTGCCGAGCTGCGACGGCTGCCTATTAATAAGGAAAGCGCGGGAACGGAACCGTTGCCATGTTCGCCGAGCAGTTCGAGCAAGCGGCCCAGGTACTTTTCATTGACCCAGTCGAGCACGAAGCGGTTGGGCGCGTAGACGCGCAACTCGTCGCCTTCGGCTTCGACTTGTAGCGGACGGATCCAGGTATTGAATTGCTGGGTAGGCAGTTCGTCGCGCAGAAGCTCCACGCACTGCTGCCAAAGTTCCACTGACACGGATATCCCCTGAATTTGAAAGCCGGTAAGGGCCGGTGAGGCAAAAACAAGCCGCCATTGTACCGGGCACCCGCACACTTATCCACACGCGGGTGACCCAAGAGAGGCGATAAATCAGTCATTTACTGACCAAAACACACTTCGCCCGGTGTGAATAAGCTCTGTGGATAACCCGACATGAGCACTATGCACAACTCGGGGGTCAGCCCTGTGGAAAACTCGCCTGTTGATAACATGCCATTTTATCCACTGCTTTTCCGGAAGCCCGGCACAAGCAAAGCACCGTTTCCCGACAGGGTTTCAGATCTCTGTACATCACGTATAACGTGGCCTATAGACTTTTATCCACAAAAATCCGAAAGCTAAGATTCATAAGTTCTTCAGAAAAGCTTTAAATACCTTTCCTCTTTTTTTCTATGTCTAACCGCGGTGACCCTGATCGATCTGTCCGGACTGCCTACCAGGAGGTGGTTCCGCTGCCTGTCGATCTCCATAAGGAAAAGCTGGTTGGAAATTGACCTATGGACTTGCTTTCTCTAGAATCGCCGGTCTCTTAAAACGGGGGCCATTCCGGCCCGTTGTCACGAACCAGGTAACACGCCATGAAACGTACTTTCCAACCAAGCACCATCAAGCGCGCTCGCACTCACGGTTTCCGTGCTCGTATGGCCACCAAGAACGGCCGTGCCGTACTGTCCCGCCGTCGTGCCAAAGGCCGTAAGCGCCTGGCAGTTTGATTTTTCGGCACAGGTGGTGAGTCAGGACTTCAGTCGGGAAAAACGTCTACTGACACCCCGACACTTCAAAGCGGTCTTTGACTCTCCATCAGGCAAGGTGCCCGGCAAGAGTCTCTTGCTCCTTGCCCGCGAGAACGGACTCGATCACCCCCGCCTGGGTCTGGTGATCGGCAAGAAGGCAGTCAAGCTTTCCGTTCAGCGCAATCGCCTGAAGCGTTTGATGCGCGATTCGTTTCGTCGCCACCAGGAACTGCTGGCTGGCTGGGACATAGTCATCGTCGCGCGCAAAGGCCTTGGCGATGTAGAAAACCCGGAATTGCACCAACATTTTGGCAAGCTCTGGAAGCGCCTCGCTCGTAGTCGGCCCTCTCCAGAGGTCAAGACCGAATCTGTAGGGGTGGACCGTCCAGATGCGTAAACTGGCACTCGTTCCGATCCAGTTTTACCGTTACGCCATCAGCCCTTTGATGGCCAGTCATTGCCGTTTCTACCCAAGTTGCTCCTGCTATGCGTACGAAGCCATCGAAAGACATGGCCTTTTGCGTGGCGGGTGGCTGACCGTTCGTCGCCTGGGTCGTTGTCATCCCTGGAACGCAGGCGGCTTTGATCCGGTTCCGCCAGTTCCATCTTCCCGTACTTCTTCGATAGCCGAGTAATCATGGATATTAAACGCACGATCCTGATCGCCGCCCTGGCAATCGTGTCCTATGTCATGGTCCTCAAATGGAACCAGGACTACGGCCAGGCTGCCTTGCCGACTCAGAATGCTGCCTCCAGCAACATCGCGCCGTCCCTCCCGGACAGCCCGACCGCCGGCAACACCAATGCGGACGTCCCGACCGTCAATGCCGAAGGCCAGCCAGTGGCACCGGCACCAGTCGCTGTCAGCAAGGATCTGATCAGGGTCAAGAGCGATGTGCTCGATCTGGCTATCGACCCAACCGGCGGTGACATCGTCCAGTTGACCCTGCCGAAGTACCCGCGCCGCCAGGATCATCCGGACATTCCATTCCAGCTGTTCGACAACGGCAACGAGCGTGTTTACCTGGCCCAGAGCGGCCTGATCGGCAGCAATGGCATCGACCGGTCCAGCGGTCGTCCACTGTATTCCGCCGAGCAGAAGAGTTATCAACTGGCTGATGGCCAGAACCAACTGGTCGTCGACCTGAAGTTCAGCCAGGACGGCGTCAACTACATCAAGCGCTTCACCCTGAAGCGTGGTGAGTACGACCTGAAGGTCAGCTACCTGATCGACAACCAGAGCGGCCAGCCGTGGTCCGGCAACATGTACGGCCAGTTGAAGCGTGATGCCAGCTCCGATCCGTCCTCGTCGACCGCCACCGGTACCGCCACCTACCTGGGTGCCGCCCTGTGGACAAGTTCCGAGCCCTACAAGAAAGTGTCCATGAAGGACATGGACAAGGGGCAGTTGAACGAAACCGTGGCCGGCGGCTGGGTCGCCTGGCTGCAGCACTACTTCGTGACTGCGTGGATTCCTGAAAAATCCGGTAACAACCAGGTCACCACCCTCAAGGATGGTCAGGGCAACTACGTGATCCGCTTCATCGGCCCGGCAACCAACGTTGCCGCCGGTGCCCAGGGCGAGATCAGCAGCACCCTGTATGCCGGTCCGAAGATCCAGAGCCACCTGAAAGAGTTGTCCCCAGGCCTGGAACTGACCGTCGATTACGGCTTCCTGTGGTTCATCGCCCAGCCGATCTTTTGGCTGCTGCAACATATCCACAACCTGCTCGGCAACTGGGGCTGGTCGATCATCGTCCTGACCATGCTGATCAAGGGCCTGTTCTTCCCGCTTTCCGCCGCCAGCTACAAGTCGATGGCGCGCATGCGTGCCGTGGCCCCGCGCCTGGCCCAGCTGAAAGAGCAGTTCGGTGACGATCGTCAGAAGATGTCCCAGGCGATGATGGAGCTGTACAAGAAAGAGAAGATCAACCCGCTGGGCGGCTGCCTGCCGATCCTGGTGCAGATGCCGGTCTTCCTGTCGCTGTACTGGGTACTCCTGGAAAGCGTGGAAATGCGCCAGGCGCCGTGGATGTTCTGGATCACCGACCTGTCGATCAAGGATCCGTTCTTCATCCTGCCGATCATCATGGGCGCGACCATGTTCATCCAGCAGCAGCTGAACCCGACTCCGCCGGATCCGATGCAGGCCAAGGTGATGAAGCTGATGCCGATCATCTTCACCTTCTTCTTCCTGTGGTTCCCGGCCGGTCTGGTTCTGTACTGGGTTGTGAACAACTGCCTGTCCATCGCGCAGCAGTGGTACATCACCCGCAAGATCGAGGCCGCGACCAAGAAGGCCGCAGCCTGACGGATTAGCCAGCTAATCTGTGGATAAACGCCCCATTCGTGGGGCGTTTTGCTATCTGACGTTTTTGTTCCGAGGCCATCGACATGAATTCCCGCCGCGAAACCATCACCGCCATTGCCACCGCCCAGGGTCGAGGCGGGGTGGGCATTGTGCGTATCTCCGGGCCGCTGGCGAGCCAGGCCGGGCAGGCCATCACCGGCCGCAGCCTGACGCCACGGCATGCCCACTACGGTCCTTTCCGCAGTGAAGACGGCCTGGTCCTCGACGAAGGTATCGCGCTGTTTTTCCCCGGACCGAATTCCTTCACCGGCGAAGACGTCCTGGAACTGCAGGGCCATGGCGGTCCGGTGGTCCTGGACATGCTTCTGCAACGCTGTGTACAACTCGGTTGCCGCCTGGCTCGCCCGGGTGAATTCAGCGAACGCGCCTTCCTCAACGACAAGCTCGACCTGGCCCAGGCCGAGGCTATCGCCGACCTGATCGAGGCGAGTTCCGCACAGGCGGCGCGCAATGCCCTGCGCTCGCTGCAGGGCGAGTTTTCCCGGCGTGTGGATAACCTCACCGAGCGCTTGATCAGCCTGCGCATCTACGTGGAAGCAGCGATCGACTTTCCCGAGGAGGAAATCGATTTTCTCGCCGATGGCCATGTGCTGGGCATGCTCGATGCCGTGCGTGCCGATCTCGCCTCGGTAATGCGCGAGGCCGGGCAGGGCGCGTTGTTGCGCGATGGCATGACGGTGGTCATCGCCGGGCGGCCGAACGCCGGCAAATCGAGCCTGCTGAACATGCTCGCCGGACGCGAGGCGGCGATCGTCACTGATATCGCCGGTACCACCCGAGACATCCTGCGTGAACATATCCACATCGACGGCATGCCCCTGCATGTTGTGGATACTGCGGGACTGCGCGACACCGAGGACCATGTGGAAAAAATCGGCGTGGAACGCGCGCTGAAGGCGATCAGCGAGGCGGACCGGGTGCTGCTGGTGGTGGATGCCACCGCGCCGGAAGCCGCCGATCCATTCGCCCTGTGGCCGGAATTCCTCGATCAGCGCCCGCGACCGGACAAGGTCACCCTGATTCGCAACAAAGCCGACCTCACGGGCGAGTCCATCGGCATGGAAGAAAGCGAGGATGGTCACGTCACCATCACCCTCAGCGCCAAGGCTCCCGACATGGGCCTGAACCTGCTGCGCGAGCACCTGAAGGCCTGCATGGGTTACGAACAGACCGCGGAAAGCGGTTTCAGCGCCCGTCGGCGTCACCTGGAAGCCTTGCGCCAGGCCAGCGCCAGTCTCGAGCACGGGCGTGAACAGCTGACCCTTGCCGGCGCCGGCGAGCTGTTGGCCGAGGATCTGCGCCAGGCGCAGCAGGCCTTGGGCGAAATCACCGGCGCGTTCAGTTCCGACGACCTCCTGGGTCGTATCTTCTCCAGCTTCTGCATCGGCAAGTAAGCATTCTTATCCACAGCCGGGCCTGATCTGACAGGCTCGGTTGTCACATCCTGCAGCACATCTTCCTTTTCCACACGCGAAACCTCCGGCTTGGGTCCGGGGCTTCTGCCTGTCCGCTAGTTCACGGATCGATGAAATAAGCCCTGTGGAAAACCCGCCCTCAGCTCCGTTGATAACTACCCTTCCAGGCTGGAGATAAATCCGCCTGTGGGTAAACAGCATTTTAATCCACAGGCTTAAGGCGCTTATCCATACCCCTCATGGTGGGTGAATAACAGGGTTATGAATCTCTGTACATAGCGTAAAACAAGGGCTGTATAACCTTATCCACAGAAGGTGGGGTGACTAAGAATAAACATAAAAACAAAGCTTTTATAAATCTTCCTTTCGTTATTTCTATTGCCGGCCATTCATCCACAGGCTGGTTAAATTTTGTGCAAAAGGTTCCTTTAGGAGGGGGGAAGTCCCTATACTTGGCAGCTATCCCTTTTTAATTCCCGAAACAGGCACGAGGTGCGTGGTGGATTTCCCTTCTCGTTTTGAAGTGATCGTCATCGGCGGCGGCCATGCCGGTACCGAGGCTGCGCTTGCATCAGCACGCATGGGCGTGAAAACCCTGCTGTTGACCCATAACGTGGAAACCCTCGGGCACATGAGCTGCAACCCGGCCATCGGTGGCATCGGCAAGAGCCACCTGGTCAAGGAAATCGATGCGCTGGGCGGCGCGATGGCACTGGCCACCGACAAGAGCGGTATCCAGTTCCGTGTACTGAACAACCGCAAGGGCCCGGCCGTACGCGCTACCCGCGCCCAGGCCGACCGCGCCATCTACAAGGCGGTCGTTCGCGAGATCCTGGAGAACCAGCCCAACCTGTGGATATTCCAGCAGTCCTGCGATGACCTGATCGTCGAACAGGATCAGGTCCGCGGCGTGGTGACCCAGATGGGTCTGCGCTTCTTCGCCGATTCCGTGGTGCTGACCACCGGCACCTTCCTCGGCGGACTTATCCACATCGGTCTGCAGAACTACTCCGGCGGTCGCGCCGGCGATCCGCCCGCGATTGCCCTGGCGCATCGCCTGCGTGAGTTGCCGCTGCGTGTCGGTCGCCTGAAGACCGGCACACCACCGCGTATCGACGGGCGTTCCGTGGATTTCTCGGTGATGTCCGAGCAGCCAGGCGATACGCCGATCCCGGTGATGTCGTTCATGGGCTCGAAAGAGATGCACCCGCGTCAGGTCAGTTGCTGGATTACCCACACCAATGCGCGGACCCACGAGATCATTGCTTCGAACCTGGATCGTTCGCCGATGTACTCCGGCGTGATCGAGGGCATCGGCCCGCGTTATTGCCCGTCGATCGAGGACAAGATCCATCGCTTCGCCGACAAGGAAAGCCACCAGGTGTTCATCGAGCCGGAAGGCCTGACCACCCATGAGCTGTATCCGAACGGGATATCCACATCCCTGCCGTTCGATGTGCAACTTGAGATCGTCCGTTCGATCCGTGGCATGGAAAACGCCCACATCGTGCGCCCGGGCTACGCCATCGAGTACGACTACTTCGATCCGCGCGACCTGAAATACAGCCTGGAAACCAAAGTGATCGGCGGCCTGTTCTTCGCTGGCCAGATCAACGGCACCACGGGTTACGAAGAAGCCGGCGCGCAAGGCCTGCTCGCCGGGACCAACGCCGCGCTGCGCGCGCAGGGCCGCGAAAGCTGGTGCCCGCGTCGCGACGAGGCGTACATCGGAGTGCTGGTCGACGACCTGATCACCCTCGGTACCCAGGAGCCGTACCGCATGTTCACCTCACGCGCCGAATACCGGCTGATCCTGCGCGAGGACAACGCCGATCTGCGCCTGACCGAAAAAGGTCGCGAATTGGGTCTGGTGGATGACGAGCGTTGGGCAGCCTTCAGCGCCAAGCGCGAGGGCATCGAACGCGAAGAACAGCGCCTGAAATCCACCTGGGTTCGCCCGGGCACCGAGCAGGGCGACGCGGTCGCCGAACGTTTCGGCACGCCGCTGGCCCATGAATACAACCTGCTCAACCTGCTGAGCCGGCCGGAAATCGACTATGCCGGGCTGGTGGCAGTGACCGGCGGCAGCGATGCCAGCGAGCAGGTCGCCGAACAGGTCGAGATCAAGACCAAATATGCCGGTTACATCGACCGGCAACAGGAAGAAATCGCTCGCCTGCGCGCCAGCGAAGATACCCGCCTGCCGGACGACATCGACTACGCTTCGATCTCCGGTCTATCCAAGGAAATCCAGGGCAAGCTCGGCCAGACCCGGCCCGAGACCCTGGGCCAGGCGTCGCGTATTCCCGGTGTGACCCCGGCGGCGATCTCCCTGTTGCTGATTCATCTGAAGAAACGCGGCGCTGGCCGCGGTCTGGAGCAAAGCGCTTGAGTTCACTGGTCACCGCAAAACATGCCGAAGAGTTGTCCACAGGCGCGCGCCAGCTCGGTCTCGAACTGACGGGCGAACAACTGGAACAACTGCTGGCTTACCTGGCCCTGCTGATCAAGTGGAACAAGGCCTACAACCTCACCGCGGTGCGTGATCCGGACGAGATGGTGTCCCGCCATCTGCTGGACAGCCTGAGCGTGATGGCATTCATCCACGGCCCGCGCTGGCTCGATGTTGGCAGCGGTGGTGGCATGCCCGGGATTCCATTGTCTATCCTGCATCCGGACAAACAGGTCACGGTGCTCGACAGCAACGGCAAGAAAACCCGTTTTCTGACCCAGGTGAAACTGGAGCTGAAACTGGACAACCTGACGGTTATCCACAAGCGGGTGGAGGAGTTCCAGCCGGCGCAGCCCTTTACCGGAATCATTTCCCGTGCTTTCAGCAGCATGGAGAACTTCACCAACTGGACGCGGCACCTGGGGGACTCCCAGACACAGTGGCTGGCAATGAAAGGACTGCATCCGGCCGATGAGCTGGTAGCATTGCCGGCGGATTTCAAAGTGGATAGCGAGCAGGCCTTGACCGTACCCGGTTGCCAAGGCCAGCGCCATCTGCTGATACTGCGCCGCACGGCATGACTGGGAACACAAGCAAGAATGGCTAAGGTATTCGCGATCGCGAACCAGAAGGGGGGTGTGGGTAAAACCACCACCTGTATCAATCTCGCGGCGTCGCTGGTAGCGACCAAGCGCCGCGTGCTGTTGATCGACCTCGATCCACAGGGCAACGCCACCATGGGCAGTGGTGTGGATAAACATGTCCTGGAACACTCGGTCTACGACTTGCTGATCGGCGAGTGCGATCTGGCCCAGGCCATGCATTTCTCCGAGCACGGTGGTTATCAACTGCTGCCGGCCAACCGCGACCTGACCGCCGCCGAGGTGGTCCTGCTGGAAATGCAGATGAAGGAAAGTCGCCTGCGCAACGCGCTGGCGCCAATCCGCGAGAATTACGACTACATCCTCATCGATTGCCCGCCCTCGCTGTCGATGCTGACGCTCAATGCGCTGGTCGCTTCCGATGGCGTGATCATTCCGATGCAGTGTGAGTACTACGCACTGGAAGGTCTCAGCGACCTTGTGGATAACATCAAGCGGATCGCCGCCCGGCTGAATCCGGAGCTGAAGATCGAGGGCCTGTTGCGGACCATGTACGACCCGCGCCTGAGCCTGAACAACGATGTTTCGGTGCAGCTCAAGGAACACTTCGGCGAGCAGCTCTACGACACCGTGATCCCGCGCAACATCCGTCTGGCCGAGGCGCCGAGTTTCGGCATGCCGGCACTGGCCTATGACAAGCAATCACGCGGCGCCCTGGCCTACCTGGCCCTGGCTGGCGAACTGCATCGCCGTCAGCGCCGTCAAACTCGCACTGCACAGACAACTTAAGGAATCCGCATGGCCGTCAAGAAACGGGGTCTCGGACGTGGGTTGGATGCACTGTTGAGTGGTCCGACCGTCAGCGCGCTCGAAGAGCAGGCTGTAAAGGTCGACAAGAAAGAACTGCAACACCTGCCCCTGGACCTGATCCAGCGTGGCAAATATCAGCCCCGCCGGGACATGGACCCGCAGGCGCTGGAAGAGCTGGCGCAATCGATCAAGGGCCAGGGCGTCATGCAGCCGATCGTGGTGCGTCCGATTCCGGGGGATCGCTACGAGATCATCGCCGGTGAGCGTCGCTGGCGCGCCAGTCAGCAGGCTGGCCTGGATACGATCCCGGCGATGGTCCGCGATGTACCCGACGAAGCCGCCATCGCCATGGCACTGATCGAGAACATTCAGCGCGAGGACCTCAATCCGATCGAGGAAGCCATCGCCCTGCAGCGTCTGCAGACCGAGTTCCAGCTGACCCAGCAACAGGTCGCCGACGCGGTGGGCAAGTCGCGGGTCACCGTGGCCAACCTGCTGCGCCTGATTTCCTTGCCGGACGTGATCAAGACCATGCTTTCCCATGGTGATCTGGAGATGGGACATGCCCGGGCACTGCTCGGATTGCCTGAAGAACAACAGGTGGATGGGGCGCGACATGTTGTCGCACGCGGTTTGACCGTGCGCCAGACTGAAGCACTGGTTCGCCAGTGGCTCAATGGCAAGCCGGAACCTGTCGAAGCGGTCAAACCGGATCCGGACATTACCCGTCTGGAACAGCGTTTGGCAGAGCGTTTGGGGTCTTCCGTGCAGATTCGCCATGGCAACAAGGGCAAGGGCCAACTGGTTATTCGTTACAACTCGTTAGATGAGTTGCAGGGCGTACTTGCCCACATCCGCTGAAACAATTCCCTTTGTAGCGTGTAGTCGGAAATCACTACCCAGCAGTTGAATAGGGGTTAAACCGCCCCTATACTCTGCGCGCATTTTGTCGGCACAAATTATGCCAAGTCATAGTTGACTGGTTGGCCGACTTCGGGGGAGCAGTTTTGATGGAAACCCGCACGCCAAACCGCCTGCCTTTCCATCGCTGGGCGGTTTTCCCGGTACTGCTGGCCCAATGCGTCGTGTTTCTGTTGGCAGCTTTGGCTTTGTGGCAGTGGCGCGGGACAGTCAGCGGATATTCAGGCCTCTGCGGAGGACTGATCGCCTGGCTACCGAACGTGTATTTCGCCTGGAAGGCCTTCAGGTTTACCGGGGCCAGGGCAGCGCAAGCCATCGTCAAGTCGTTCTACGCAGGCGAGGCGGGCAAATTGATTTTGACGGCGGTGCTGTTTGCACTGACGTTCGCAGGAGTGAAGCCATTGGCGCCATTAGCAGTATTCGGCGTCTTCTTGCTGACCCAACTGGTCAGCTGGTTTGCGCCCCTGCTGATGAAAACAAGACTTTCGAGACCTTAGGGCGTTTGAGGCAAACATGGCAGAAACAACGGCTTCGGGCTATATCCAGCACCACTTGCAGAACCTGACCTTCGGTCAACTTCCAGACGGCGGCTGGGGCTTTGCCCACTCCGCAGCAGAAGCCAAGGCAATGGGCTTCTGGGCGTTCCACGTGGACACCCTGGGTTGGTCGTTCGGCCTGGGTCTGATCTTCATCCTCCTGTTCCGCGCCGCGGCGAAAAAAGCGACTTCCGGCCTGCCCGGCGGTCTGCAGAACTTCGTCGAAGTGCTGGTCGAGTTCGTCCACGGCAGCGTGAAGGATTCCTTCCACGGCCGTAGCAACGTCATCGCCCCGCTGGCCCTGACCATCTTCGTCTGGGTGTTCCTGATGAACGCCATCGACCTGGTGCCGGTGGACTGGATTCCGCAACTGGCGGTATGGATCTCCGGTGATCACCACATCCCGTTCCGCGCCGTATCCACCACCGACCCGAACGCCACCCTGGCCATGGCCTTCTGCGTGTTCGCCCTGATCATCTTCTACAGCATCAAGGTCAAGGGTCTGGGCGGTTTCCTCGGCGAGCTGACCCTGCATCCGTTCGGCAGCAAGAACATCTTCGTGCAGATCCTGCTGATCCCGGTCAACTTCCTGCTGGAATTCGTGACCCTGATTGCCAAGCCGATCTCGCTGGCCCTGCGTCTGTTCGGCAACATGTATGCCGGCGAGCTGGTGTTCATCCTGATTGCCGTGATGTTCGGCGCCGGCCTGCTGTGGCTCAGCGGTCTGGGCATCGTGCTGCAATGGGCGTGGGCGGTGTTCCACATCCTGATCATCACGCTGCAAGCATTCATCTTCATGATGCTTACCATCGTCTACCTGTCGATGGCTCACGAAGATAACCATTAAGACCGCCTGGCGTGTCTGATGACCCTCTTGTCGGTTCGAGAGAGGGTCGAAAAAGTCCGCAAGGGCGCTGTTGTACCAAACGATTTTGTTTTACCGCTTCAAACTAAAAAACCTAACCAATACGACGTAAAAGTCGGGAGGAAAGATGGAAACTGTAGTTGGTCTTACCGCTATCGCTGTTGCTCTGCTGATCGGCCTGGGTGCTCTGGGTACCGCCATTGGTTTCGGCCTGCTGGGCGGCAAGTTCCTGGAAGGCGCTGCTCGCCAGCCAGAGATGGTTCCAATGCTCCAAGTTAAAATGTTCATCGTTGCCGGTCTGCTCGACGCCGTAACCATGATCGGTGTTGGTATCGCTCTGTTCTTCACCTTCGCGAACCCCTTCGTTGGTCAAATCGCTGGCTGATCACTCGATTTTTCGAGTGGTTGGATGTGATGGACAAAGACCGAGCGAGGTGTTGGCGTGAACATTAATGCAACCCTGATTGGCCAGTCTGTTGCCTTCTTCATCTTTGTGCTGTTCTGCATGAAGTTCGTGTGGCCTCCGGTCATCGCGGCTCTGCAGGAGCGTCAAAAGAAGATCGCGGATGGACTGGACGCTGCCAACCGAGCAGCTCGCGACCTGGAGCTGGCCCAAGACAAAGCGGGTCAGCAACTGCGCGAAGCGAAAGCTCAGGCAGCTGAAATCATTGAGCAAGCCAAGAAGCGCGGTGCGCAGATCGTCGAAGAGGCCCGTGATCAGGCCCGCGTCGAAGCTGACCGTGTGAAGGCCCAGGCTCAAGCCGAGATCGAGCAGGAAATTAACAGCGTCAAAGACGCGCTGCGCGCCCAAGTGGGTAGCCTGGCCGTTGGCGGTGCTGAAAAGATCCTTGGCGCCACTATCGATCAAAACGCGCATGCGGAGCTGGTTAACAAACTGGCCGCTGAAATTTAAGCGAGGGCGATCATGGCAGAACTGACCACGTTGGCCCGACCTTACGCTAAGGCTGCCTTCGAGCACGCCCAGGCCCATCAGCAACTGGCCAATTGGTCAGCCATGCTCGGCCTGGCTGCTGCGGTGTCGCAAGACGACACCATGCAGCGCCTGCTCAAGGCCCCGCGACTGACGAGCGCAGACAAGGCCGCCGCGTTTATCGACGTGTGCGGTGACAAGTTCGATGCACAGGCACAGAATTTCATTCATGTTGCCGCGGAAAACGATCGTCTCCAGCTGTTGCCGGAGATTTCGGCTCTGTTCGACCTGTACAAGGCCGAACAAGAGAAATCCGTGGACGTGGAAGTCACCAGTGCTTTTGCGTTGAACCAAGAACAGCAAGACAAACTCGCCAAGGTTCTCAGTGCACGGCTCAGCCGGGAAGTGCGCCTGCATGCGACGGAGGACGCCTCCCTGATCGGTGGTGTCGTTATCCGCGCCGGCGACCTGGTAATCGATGGCTCGGTTCGCGGCAAGCTCGCGAAACTGGCCGAAGCATTGAAATCTTGAGTTTGAAGGGGCAGCAGAGCAATGCAGCAACTCAATCCTTCCGAAATTAGTGAAATCATCAAGGGCCGCATCGAGAAACTCGATGTAGCCTCCCAAGCCCGCAACGAAGGTACTGTCGTCAGCGTTTCTGACGGCATCGTGCGGATTCACGGTCTGGCCGACGCTATGTACGGCGAAATGATCGAGTTTCCAGGCGGCGTCTACGGTATGGCCCTCAACCTGGAGCAAGACTCCGTTGGTGCGGTAGTACTGGGCGCCTACGACACCCTCGCCGAAGGCATGAGCGCCAAGTGCACCGGCCGCATCCTGGAAGTTCCTGTTGGTAAGGAACTGCTGGGTCGCGTCGTCGACGCACTGGGCAACCCGATCGACGGTAAAGGTCCGCTGAACAACACCGAGACCGACGCGGTCGAGAAAGTTGCTCCAGGCGTGATCTGGCGTAAGTCGGTAGACCAGCCTGTACAGACTGGCTACAAGTCCGTCGACGCCATGATCCCTGTCGGCCGTGGCCAGCGCGAGCTGATCATCGGTGACCGTCAGATCGGCAAGACCGCCATGGCCATCGACGCCATCATCAACCAGAAAGACTCCGGTATTTTCTGCGTTTATGTCGCTGTCGGCCAGAAGCGTTCCACCGTTGCCAACATCGTTCGCAAGCTGGAAGAAAACGGCGCCCTGGCCAACACCATCGTGGTTGTTGCCAGTGCTTCGGAATCCGCCGCACTGCAATTCCTGGCGCCATACGCCGGTTGCACCATGGGCGAATTCTTCCGTGACCGCGGTGAAGACGCGCTGATCGTTTACGATGACCTGTCCAAGCAGGCCGTTGCCTACCGTCAGATCTCCCTGCTGCTGCGCCGTCCACCAGGACGTGAAGCGTACCCAGGTGACGTGTTCTATCTCCACTCCCGTCTGCTGGAGCGTGCATCGCGCGTTTCCGAAGAGTACGTCGAGAAGTTCACCAACGGCGCTGTAACTGGCAAGACCGGTTCCCTGACCGCACTGCCGATCATCGAAACCCAGGCTGGCGACGTTTCCGCGTTCGTTCCGACCAACGTGATCTCCATCACCGACGGTCAGATCTTCCTGGAATCGGCCATGTTCAACTCGGGCATCCGCCCTGCAGTGAACGC
>NZ_FZOL01000012.1 GCF_900188455.1 Pseudomonas japonica
CTTGTTCGAACCACCTTTGTTTGGGCGTTCTGGGAAGGGATTCTGGCTGGGTTGGTGATGGTGGGGGTGGCGATCAACTGGGTCAGGTTGAGTAACGATCCGGAGAGTTGGGCTGCGATTGATGCGGCATCGCTCTCTCAACGCTTCAGTAAAGCCTTCAAGTAGTGCTGATAGCCAGGCTTCCGTTCCTAGCGGAGGCTTCGACTAACCGACGTGGGATGTACATGGAAATCGATGGGGTGGAGCGCGAGCGCCGTCGTAAAGCTGTGGCAGCAGAGATCGCTTGTCTAGCGCTCGACGGAGGGCGGCTTGCAGCTGAGCGCTTGGCACAGTTGCAGCGCTACGTGGATGGCCGAGTTAGCCTCCAAGAGCTTCGAGCAGAGCTGATTGAACGTCTGCGATTAGATGATGAGGGAATTGCAGATGAAGACGAAATGCGTCGAGCCTGGGGTGACCTTGAGTGATTCGAGTCTCTCGACCGTAGGCGGCTAAAGCCGAATGACCGAGTTCTCGATCTCGATTTTGATTTACTGCCCCATTTGGACGCAACGGAGACACGATCAGCGTCGAACAGGAACCAACTGATCCGATGAAAATTTTGATTTACTCAGATCTGCACCTGGAGTTCGCCGACTTCCAGCCACCTGCGACGGAGTCCGATTTGGTAGTGCTGGCTGGCGACATTTCGGTGCGTAGTCGCGGGGTGGTGTGGGCCAACGAAATCTTCAGCTGTCCGGTGATTTACGTCTGTGGCAACCATGAGTTCTACAAAGGCCACATCGATCGAACGTTGATGAAGATGCGCGATGCGGCCGCAGAGCACGTACACATCCTGGACAACCAGTCTCTGATCATTGGCGACACCAGGTTTTTGGTGGCAACGGCGTGGACAGACTTCACCGCGACCGGGGACTACAAAGCGGCAATGAGGGTGTGTGCCGAGTGGATGAACGACTTCAAGCGCATCCGCATTGGAGAGGGCTACAGCAAGCTGCGTCCTGTCGACCTGATTGCTCGGAACATCACCACTCGAGAATTTCTGGCCGTCGAGCTCGCCAAGGGCTTTGAGGGAAAGACGATGGTGATTACGCATCATTGCCCTCTTCGAGAACTGGCCGGCGATGGCCATGAAGGTCACCTAGGTGCAGCCTACTTCAATGAATGGCACGACCTGGTTGCCCTGGCTGACGTTTGGATTTTCGGTCATACGCATCATGCAGTCGACTCAATCGTCTCGGGCTGCCGGGTCATTTCAAATCCGCGAGGCTATCCAGGGGAGCGCACTGGATTTTCACCGGATTTTACCATTGAGGTTTGACAAGGTTACGCCTGCAGGTGCGGGCAAATTGAGGTTCAAAAAGAAAGAGCTCATGTCAGCTGAGATCAACATTGAGTATCACGGCAAGAGCCTGTCGAATTTTCAGCTCAAGCGGATTTTACGAGCGATGGCTTACAAATATTCGCCACCTGTCACTGCTTACTTGAGCGATGTCTTCATCTCGTCGCAGTGTGCTGTCGGGATCGTTTTTGGTCACACCTCTCCCGGGCAGTTTGAGCAACGGGCGGATGGGCACATTCTGCAGACGTCCCCGATTCAGCTCCTGAAGAAGGTAGGGCGTTATTGGTCGATCACGACTGCGGAAGGAAGGTACGTGTTGACGTCATTCAAAAAGGGAATCGGTAGGGAGACCCTACGAGTTCTCATTGCGGAGCTCGTTGAAACAACGTAGCCAGGCGCTTCCGTGCGCAGGATGAACGACGCTGCCTAGGTCTCCGGGAGCAAAGTTCGGCGTTGGTGGTTGCTACTCAGGATTTTGTAATCCCGGATGCGGTCGTTGGAGAGGTGACCAGCATCCACCAGTCCTCGAATATAGCCTTCGGCTTTGCCACGAGCTTCACGCAGATCAGCTACAGAGGTGCTCTGGCGGATGTCATCAACGATCTGTTGCCAGCGCTGACTCTGCTGTAGACCGATGGATTCGGCGGAACAGACGGGAGCATTCAGAAAGAGTTTCGTAATAGCCAGAAACGGGTGGATTGCACAAGTCGGGTGCTCCTCGAGCTAAATATGGCTCGAGGTGATTATGCGCACGCTCAATCGCCTGTTGTTGGCCAGCCCATAAAGTGTCCGTTCTTCTTGCATCGAAGCTTGCGAGATGGGGGCACCAAAATGTGAGGTTTCACATGGTCAAACGCAGGACGCCGCTTTCCTCATCCAAGATCGTCGACACACCTTTAGCTGCCATGCCCAGCAGCGTGATCAAGGCGATGCAAATCGATTTTGGTTGGGATATCACAGCTTTTCTGTCATCAGTCGAGTACGGTAGTGGACAGCTCTTTCTGATGGGCTTCGTATTCAGTGATCGTGAGAAACGATTCGATGATGGTGATCCAATTCGAACCTCCTTCATCATGGGAACCCAAGAGATCCAGGGCTATCTTGTGGTTCAGACGCTGAGTAGTCGCTATGTAGTATGTGACTGGGCAGGTGAGGGGGCTCGAGGGGGCTCCAAAGTTCCTCACTGAGGAGGGTGTGAAGGAATGCTTGTTGCTCAATTAGTTGGTGTATCTCGCATTTCGTTTACTGGCGCCCTCGATCATGGCCCTCCCTCATTTACCGTTATAGTGGCCAAATGGTATGGTCTATTCATTGTCGCTCTTCGCGACTTGCCGGCATTAGGAGAAGCCAGCTTGGGAGCTCTAGGAAGTTCGTCTCAAACCTCGCCGTATCTTTCGAGATTCGCCACACCAAGGACAGGGGAAGACAGCATCCCTGGCTACTACTCCTCTGAGCTCAACATGTGGGCGATCGATTCGCCGGCGGGTGTAGTCCCCATCATCACTGATGGAGTTCTGAATGAGCTCATGACCAAGACCAAGGTCAACGCAGAACAAGATGATGAGGCGTGCTGGCAGGTTGAGCTCCTGACCAAAACCTACCAAAAGGTTGAGAGTGACGACGACGATCCCTCCCCCTATCGTGGGCAGTGCTCTTCTGAGCTGCGTAATTTCGACACCAGCAATCACCTGCTGCAGCTAGTGACCAAGACAGATGCGAATACCGAGCGCGATGATCGGTGCGAGGTCAATCATATTCTCGAGCTGATCACCAAGACCAATGTCGAGCTGGAGCGTGACGACAATGGCGATCCAACCTTCGGGCTCGACACTCGCTACTACTCAGACTGATCTGGACGCGCATCATGTTGCTGCTGGTTACGAATCGTCGTGACATCACGATGGACTATGTTGTGGCCGAGCTCCGCCGGCGCAGCGAACCTTACATGCGACTCAACACCGAGTTGCTTCCACAGGCGCTGTGTACGATGGCGGGGCATCAGCGTGATGCTTGGTCAATTTCACTGAATGGTGGGACTGTCCAGGGAGCGCAGATTTCAGCGGCCTACTTTCGTCGACCAGGAGCACCGGCGGTATCTGGCCAGGTAGAGGATGTGGGGGAGCGGGCCTATGTCGAGGCGGAGTGGAGCAGTTTTCTCAAAAGCTTGTACTCACGTTTGGAGGGGCGCTGGCTTAACTCTCCTGCCAAGATCTTCATGGCTGAAGACAAGCCGATGCAGCTGCTGTTGGCTCACGAAATTGGCTTCCATGTCCCCCAGGCTTTGATCACAAACGACATATCCTCAGCCCGTGCCATTACTGAGGCCGGCCAGGCCATCGGCAAGCCGCTTCGCCAAGCTGTGCTCACGGGTGAGACCGAACGTGTCATCTTTACCACTCGCCTCGGGCAAATTGAAGATGACCAGGCCGACGCCATCGCGTTGACTCCCTTTATTGTCCAGACCGAAGTCCTGAAGCAATACGATGTGCGGGTTACGGTGGTTGGTGAACGAGTTTTCGCTACGGCGATCTGGTCTCAGGAAAACCCCGAAACGGAAACTGATTGGCGTCAGGGAAACCGTCCTGATTTGCGGCATGAAAGAATTGTTCTCCCTGAGTTCGTGCAAAGGCAGTGCATCGAGCTAGTGGCGCACCTTGGACTCCGATATGGGGCCATTGACCTGATCTGCGATCGCTCCGGCAAGCTCTGGTTCTTAGAGATAAATCCTAACGGCCAGTGGGCCTGGATTGAGAACCTCACGGGGTATCCGATAGCGTCTGCAATCGTGGATGAGTTGACGGGGAAAACGGTTTCTCATGCTTAAGCAGCGACTCCAGTGGCTCTGGCCAACCATCATTCCATTGTCGCCCGATGAGCAGCAGGGGGACAATCAGTGGCGCCGTAGCATGGCGTTGTCCGTGCGCGATGGTGATTGGTCTCGAGACAGTGAAGTGATTCTAGAGGAGTCCCGTCGACTGTTTGATGCGGAGGTTGATCGACGTAAAGGGGCTGACGCCAAAGCTGGTATCTACCTCGCTGCGATCACGGCGCTGATACCTGTCTTAGTGTCTTTGATACCCAGCTTGTGGAACGACAAATCAAGCAAGTGGCTGAGCTGTCTGGGGCTGTTTATCTTCGCTTGGGCTGTTGCCTATCTGTTGAGAGCAGGGGGCTGGGCGTTTAAAACGCTCAAGGTCGATGGATTTGATGTGGTGAGCCCAGCAGATCTAGCTCAGAGCTGGAAAAAAGGATCACCAAAGGCAGCGTTGGCTAAGGAGCTATCCCACGCTGTTCTTAACAACTACCCCAAGGTGAACCGGAAAGTGACGGGCATCAAAATGACCCATGAATTTCTTCTCCGGGCTTTTCTGACCTTCACGATCTTGATGGTTTTGCAGGTGGCGTGGCCGGTAGGTACTTGGGTTATTGGAGAGGTTACGAAGCTGATCAATCCGGAAGTGATAGCCCCCCTGATCATGTGCTTTTCGTAATGCGACTAAGCCTACGGCTCGAAGGTGCGGCTGATTCCTAGGTAGGAAAGCTCATCAAAACTTAGCCAAAAAAAAGTGGCCACCACCCGCGTGGAGGTGATGCCCACATGGCACTGAGCTTCGTCAGAACATTGCCAGTCCGGTCAGAGGGGGAGTAAGGCGACTAGCCTTACTTTTGAGCTGACCATCCTCCAAGATAGAACTGGCCCACCTCGGTCTGGCCTCGTTGTGATACTTAACAGACGATTCAACAACGAGATCTGCGGTCGTGCATCACAGGGTAAGCATTAGCAGGGAGACCACAGACTGGTCAGGTTCGAGGTTTGTTCGATTGCTCCGCATGCGATGGGTTGCCCGCTACCCGGAGTAGGCGTTCCGTTCATCAGTGGATAGGCCGCCTGGTCTACAGGCAGATGCTGTAGCGTTGCTCTATTTCAGGAGGCAGCTAAGCTTGTAGGCTGCAAATAGCGCAGCGGTGGCCTATTTCGCCTGCGGCATAACCAGTTCGCCGCGTTTCGCCTGTGGGGTGGTCGTCCCATGGAAGAGAACCTGCAACAACGTGCCGAGCATCTCGTAGGGCTCCGTACACAGAATCCCGCGTGGTTGATTCTCGCCTCGCCGCGAGCACCATTTTTCCTGGCCAGCCTTCGGATGCTCCTTGAGCTTGGCCATGATGGTGTCGAGATGAGCGACGCGCTCCGATCTCTAGCTGACACCTTCGCAAATTGCCCTGATCCTGAGTTTTACAAGATCGAGCGTGGGGCTGAACTTCAGCAAGCAAACCGAGAGCTCAGGGAGTGGATCAAGCGCCGGCTGATAGTCGAGCGTAACGGGCGGATCTACGCAACAGACTTCTTGGAGTCAGCTTTTCGGTTCACTGAATCTCTCGAAAACCGCGTAATGACGTCAACTGCCTCTCGGTTGTCAGTTGTGCAGCGTGAAATTGAGAATCTCGAGACGCACTTGAATTCGGATCTGAAGAGCAGGACGCTTGCACTCAAACGGCGTATCAAGGAGCTTCTGGCTGAGCTGGAACGAGCTAAAGCTGGGCTCATCCCCGTACTTGATGAAGAGAAGGCCATCGAAGGCATCAAAGAAGTTTATGCCCTCGCTATGAGCTTGCTGGCGGACTTCCGAAGGGTGGAGGACTCCTGGCGGGATGCTGACCGATGGCTACGCCAGTCGATTATCAGCGAAAGGTTCCACCGAGGAGAGGTCGTCGACAACCTGCTGAATGGCCAGGAGGCCTTGCTCAACACGCCGGAAGGCAGGGTCTTCGACAGCTTCCAGCAGCAGTTATGGGCTCCACTTGAGCTTGAGCGTATGAGGCATCGCCTTCAGAACATCATGCGCCATCCAGCTGCTACCAAAGCGCTGACGAAGACCCAACAGGTTGAATTGCTGCGGTTGGTGCCGAGGCTACTCCGAGAAACAGAGCTGGTCTTACAAGCCAGGGCTCGGAGCGAGCGAGACGTCAAAAGCTTCATGAAGACCGGGCTTGTTGCTGAACACCACCGCGTTGGGCACCTACTCAACGAATTCTTCAGTATGGTCGTGAACATTGATTGGAGTCGCCAGTCGGTGCGGCACCTGCAGGTTCCTCTACCTCCAGTGGGTACGGCATTGGTGAAGGTACCGGTGGTTGAGCGACTGCGCTTCAAAGGTATCTCCGGAGAGATAGTTCCAGAGCTTGATCTCAGCCGGCGCTCTGCAGATCTCGAGGAAATTGAAGAAGAATTCTGGCAGTCCTTCGATGGGCTAGATCGAGATGCATTCATCAGAGAAACCTTGAGAATACTGGCTGAGCAGCAGCGCCCCCTTTCACTTGTGGAGCTGGCCTCGCTTCTTCCTCCGACCCACGATCTTGAGTGCTTCACGATTTGGATCACCATGGCTCGGGAGGTTGGAATTGACGTGTATGAGGATCAGACCGCTCCGTTTGATCTGACTGACAAAGACGATCGTCAATGGCGCTTCCATCTGCCCTTCACCCAACTTGAGAGCGAGAAGCTTCGCGATATCAAATGGGAGCTTTGACATGCCTAGCATTTTTGATGAATTGACAGGCAGGCCAGGTGAGGACGAAGACCGCGATGAAGATTCGGATCTTGAGCCGGAGCTGGATGATGACCTGGAAAACGACGAATCAGACCTGGAAGGTGACGACCTGCGAACACCCCGGGTCGTTCGAGAGGTGGTTCAGGAACTGTTCAAAAACGGATTTATCGAAGAGGCCGACTACAAGCGTCTCTACCGTGCGGCATTGGCGAATGCTGAGCAAGTGGAGCAAATCTTCGAACCCTTCGATCTTGAAATTCAGTATGACGAATTTCGAGGCCTGGCCTTTGTCAGGGTGCGCCGTGAGTCAGGTGAGATCGCCGAGGGCTGGACGCATCCACTCATACGGCGGCACCCATTCAACCTAGAGCAGACGCTGCTAATCGCTGTGCTCCGACAGCATTTAATTGAGTGCGAGATGGAAAGCGGGGTTGGGGCGGCTATCCCTCAAATGACAGTAGACGACGTCATCACACAGCTGCGAGCCTATCTCGGGGAGCCTGGTGCAGACTTCAAAGATCGCCAAAGGGCGGTGAAGCTGCTTATTCAACTGAGGAGTCATCATCTCATTTCTATGAGTGAGCATAGCGATCACTTCACCATCCGTCCGCTGATTGCTCACGTGGCAAATCCCGAAAATTTGGCGGCATTGCTCCAGTGGCTGGAAATTCACGACCTCAGTGCCGATCAGCTCCCGCCAATGGGTGAGGAAGGAGAGGACACCGATGAATAATCTAGAGAGGAGTCCATCTGGATACTTACTGAGGGAGCTGAAGATATTCAATTGGGGCAGCTTCAACGGTATGCACCTAGCGCCCATTGACCCCGCTGGGACATCGTTGGTTGGTGTAACTGGTAGTGGGAAAACGACGATCATCGATGGGTTTATGACATTGATTTGCCTGAGTCCCCGCTACAACCTTGCCTCGACCGGAGGGAATGATAGTGATAGGGACTTGGTGTCGTATGTGAGAGGAATGCCATCGCTGGGCGAGGGGCAGAATCTAAAGCAGAAAGGCACCCGCCTCGGGCAAACAATGTCAGGAATCTGTGCCACCTTCTCTCGAGGAGAACAGCTGGTACGCCTTGGCGCCGTGTTCTTTTTCGAAGGCACCAGTTCCGCGACAGCAGAGCTAGAAAAAAACTGGATTTACTGTACCAACCCGGAACAAAGCCTAGAGTCTTGGCTTGAGACTTTCCTCGACGAGGGAAAGCGTGGCCTGGAGCTGATTGAGAAGAACACCCAAGGTTTTTGGGTTCATTCTGTTCGAAGGGACTACATGGCGCGTGTCCGAGCCCAATTCCAAGTCAGTGACAACGCCCTCTCGTTGTTGAACCGCGCAGCTGGCATCAAGCAGCTCACCGACATTGACGCGATTTTTCGTGACCTTGTGCTGGAAGACCGGGCCGCCTTCAAACGGGCAGACGAAGTCGTAAAAAGCTTCGACGACCTCAACGTCATCCACCAGGAGCTGGAGACTGCTCGGGCTCAGGAGCAAAAGCTCAAACCCATCGCAGAACTGTGGGTTCGCTACCAGAAACAAGAGGAAAGCCTCGCAGAGCTCAGGCTTGTCAGCGTGCTAGCACCGATATGGTTCGCTGAGCAATCGCATGATCTCTGGTCGGCAGAGAAGAGGAGGTTGGAACAGGAAATAGAGAAGGCGCTCTTCGTAATGCATCGCCTCGGTGATCAGCGCAACGTGCTGAAGCAGCAATGTGATGTCTTCCTGCAAGCCTACTTGCAGAAGGGAGGCGCTAGCATCGATCAACTGCAAAGACGTGTGGAGGAATGGATAGCTACCAAGCGTGTCCGAGCAACCACTTCCGCCCAATATCAGTCACGGATGCGTAGGTTAGGCCTTAGCGAAGAGCTATCAGAAGAAGGGCTGAGGCAAAACAAAGAGTTGGCTCATCGGCGTTGTGATGCTTTAACACAGCAGATTTCAGAGCAACGCTCCGAAGCATTCCAGCTTGGGATCAACGAGTCAGATATTCGCGCTCGCCTCCAGGCCCTTCAACAGGAGGTTGAGGAGGTCAAACAACGTCCAGGTTCAAACCTGCCTACTGGGTACCATCAGTTCCGTACCCAGCTAGCGGATCACTTGGAGGTGGATGAAGCCCTGTTACCCTTTGCGGCAGAACTGATCCAGGTGAAGGCAGACGAACAAGAATGGCGTGGGGCAATCGAGCGCGCGATCGGTGGGCATAGGCTTCGCGTGATGGTTCCTTCTGACAAAGCCAAGGCAGCGCTGCGCTGGGTCAACGGGCGCGACAACCACCTGCATGTAAGAGTGCTTGAGGTGAATCTCGATACCCCAAGTCGCGAGATCTTTCCGGACGGTTATGCACGGAAGCTCATTCTCAAGCCGCATCCGTACAAGAAAGCAGTAGAAGCTCTGATGGCGGAGTTAGATCGCCATTGTGTTGAAAGCTCAGATGCGTTGCTGGCCACCCCCCAAGCAATGACCAAAGAAGGGATGATGTCAGAGCAACCCAGCTTTTTTGAGAAGCGAGATCAGCGCTTGCTGAGCTCTGACTGGTTCACAGGGTTCGACAATCGAGATCGGCTGACGTATCTGCATCAGGAAATCTCTGATTTTGACGGCCAACTGGAACATGCCCATGAAGCGCTTTGTGCTGCTAGGGATCGCCTGGGTGATCTCGAGGAAGCGAGCAACGCCTATCAATTGATCAACGATGTTGAGTTCGATTTCATCGATCTCCATGGGGCCGAGAGTCAGGTTATTGATCTCCAGGGGCAGCTTGAATACCTGACTCGCCCCGGCACAGACGTCTCTACTGCCAAATCACAGTTGGATGAGGGAAATCAGAAGGCAGCTGTGCTCGAGGCGTCGTTTTTCGACGCGCGTGATGTTCATACCAGGCTGGTGGTTCGGCTCAGCGCAGCTATACAGAAGGTCAACGAAACACAAGAGAAGGCCAAATCGGGGCTTTCTGCTGAGCAGTGTGCGAGCCTCTCCAAATACCTTCCTATCATCAGCCCCGAAGAGCTGAGCGAGCTCAGCAATTTGGAGATGAACTGCTATCACGAGCATTCCAAAGCTATTGAAAAATCGCGCGATCGACTCGAAGAGCTTGAAACCGAATTGATCAGGAAGATGGCTGAAGCCAAGGCTGTGGATAATGGTGCTTTGGTTGAAGTAGGCCTCGAGGTGGCTGACGTACCCGAATACCTTAAGCGCTTGACCCTCCTGACTACTGAGGCGCTGCCGGAGAAAGTCGAGCGCTTCCTCACCTACCTTAACCGCTCCTCCGATGATGGCGTCACTCAGCTTCTGAGCTTTGTCGAGCAAGAGGTCGTGATGATTGAGGAGCGCATTGAGGAACTTAACAGCACCTTACGTCGCGTCGAGTTTCAATCAGGAAAATACCTTCGCCTCGTTACCAGCAAGGTCATTCATAAGGATCTGGTCGCTTTGCAGTCAGCGCAACGGAGACTTAACACCGCTCGCTTCAAAGATGATGTCGGTGAGACCCACTACCGAGCGCTCAGGAATTTGGTTGAGAACCTCAGGAACGCCTGTGATCGGAAAAAGACGACTGGCGCGCGGGCCATACTCGATCCAAGGTACAGACTGGAGTTCTCCGTTGCTGTGGTAGATAGCGTTACGAGAGAGGCAACCGCAGGCAGGAAGGGCTCGTATGGTGATAGCGGCGGGGAGAAGGAGATCATAGCGTCCTACATCCTCACCGCTGCTCTCGGGTACGCGTTGTGTCCTATCGGTGAAAGCAAGCCGATTTTCAGCACCGTGGTGCTCGACGAAGCCTTTTCTAGAACCTCTGTGAGCGTCGCTGCGCGGATCATTGCGGCCCTGAATGAATTCGGACTTCACCCGATTTTCGTTACCCCCAATAAGGAGCTGCAGCTTCTCAAGGTGCACACCCGGTCTGCCATCATCGTTCATAAAAAAGATGGAGCCTCGACGATGCTGTCTATGAGTTGGGAGGAGCTGCAGAACTATTCCAACAGCAGAAAAAACAGGGGCGTCAAAGACGGCGCCGGTGGTGACGCTTGAGCCTAGGTGAAACGTATGAAGTCGCCAGAAGATCTGCGGCAGAGGCTGATACAGCTATGGCTTAAGCCAGGTGTTCGTTCCAAACAGCTTCGCAATCCTGCCTCTTGGCCCTGGGAGCTGAACATCGGTAAGCCTCCGCCCCGGTGTTTCAATACTCGAATATCAGAGGTTCAGAGACACGTAGAGGCCTGGCGTGCCGTGAAAGTGGGCAAGGTTGAGTGGTCGAGAGTTTCTTACAGAAATGGAGCTGACACAATTCTCGTCCCTAGTAAGTGGTGTCTCCGAACCCCTTCAGAGTGGGTGGCCGCGACAGAGGATAGGCCAACCATCGAGGAATTTGAGGCTCTGGGGTACCTGGTCGAGCATGTCCCTAAGCACTTCCATACCTTACTCATTCAACGACGGCTTCTATGGAAGGGTAAGCCTAGCGAAGAGGTATTACAGGCTGCAGTACTGGCTTCCCAACTGACTCCAGGGTGTGCGAAGGGGCAGCCTTTGCGACTGCTTTCTGGATACGGTGTTGATACCAAATTCTTTGAGCGAAACGAGCTGCTACTGAGGAAGTTCCTAGATGTCCTGTTTGAAGGGGAAGCCTCTGAGCAAAGCCTGTGTGGCTTTCTGGACGCTTACGATGAGACAAACCACTGGGTATTGGTGGTGCCTCTAGAGGACGGGCTTTTGCCCTTCAAACGACAGAGGGTGACAACCTCAGAACTTGCTCAGGTGGAGTTGCCTGGTTGCAGGCTTCTGGTCGTAGAGAATGAAAAATCTTATCACCAACTCCTTGATGTACCTGGAACAGTCGCAGTCTTGGGGTGTGGCCTCGACTTAGCATGGCTCGACTCCCCCAAACACCGCGAGAAGGCTGTGGCCTACTGGGGGGATATGGACACCTGGGGGCTGCGTATGCTCGCGCGGGCCCGGGTAAAACATGGCAAGGTCACCTCAATGTTAATGTCCAAAGCTCTCTTCGACGAATACAAGCGTGGCTCAGCCGTGAGGGAGCTAGTTCGAGCACAAGATACCGCACCGCCTGGACTGACGGCATCTGAGAGCGAGCTGTTCTGCCATTTGGTGAAAAGCTCAAAGGGAAGGTTGGAGCAGGAGTTCATTCCAAGGCAACTGGTGCACAAGGCTTTGCAAGCCTGGGTGAGTTCAAGCAGCAATCCTTGAGGAGGCCGCATTGAATACCTCGAGACCGATACGGTTGTGCAGGCGGTGCTGAATATAGTGAAAAATGCCCAAGAAACTGTGGGGGCATTCGTTCCCTTCAGAAGCGAATCCCTCACCAGGTCATCATGTATTCGCTTCATGCTCAGCACCTTTCAGCCGGACTGCTACACCGACTGCCAATCGACGAGTTGCCACGGCTGCTGAGGGCAGTCGTGCTGCAAAACGATTTAAATTGTAGCCTGCGTTGAGATGTTGGAGTGGCTGCAAGGATGAAGCGGGGCGGCGGGCGCCCCTCAGTGGTTCCAATCGGAGATTCTACAGCAGAGCTTCTTTTCCACGGCTCTTAAAGAACCTTTGAATCAGCTTGGTCAGCCGCGATTTGGGATCGCTGACCACAATGCCTTTACAGGCTGCAAGAAATCGATCCGCCACATCGCCGAAACTCGAGGTATACGAGTCCTTATGGATCAGGAACTGCATGCTTTGGTACATAATCGCTTCGAGGTCATTGCCGCGTGCCGCGCGAATTTCAAATGCGTAGTCCACTGCACTGATGGTTCTAAATAGATGCTCTTCAGCGGTATTCCACCCTCTGCTTGTGCGTATCAGATTGCATGCATCCACAAGCGTTGTAGCGTTCGAATGACGAGCGTAGGCATCATTGAGCACTGCTTCGACTTCAGGACGCAGCGGTCTGGACAATTCCCATGGTGAGTGTTCGAGGCCTTGCGGATATGCTTTGTTCAAGGCCGTTGACCAGGCGTTCAACAGCTTTTCGCTTAGGGTGGTGCTGCCCGTGAGCTCCTCAGCAATGTCAATTAAATAGCTGAGGGTTGGTGCTTCGATGAACTGTGCTTCAGGAATCAGTCCCCCAAGCTCTTTGCTGAGCTGGATCTCATCGATGTTAGGGTGCCAGTTGTAACGCTCGAAGAAGGTTGAGACCTTGTTCATGGCACTCAGAACTCTGCCATCTTGTTGATAGCGATCAATCAAACCGCTGACCTTTTTGGTATCCAGCAACCCGGTTTGGAGAACCTCGACTACGAGCTGCTCGAATTCACCGCCATTGTGGATTTTTAGTTTGCGCAGCAGGGAGTCCCATTGGCCCTGAAGCGCGTCTTCCTCGCTCTCCTCTTGGTCACCATTCTGACTACGAACGGCCTTGGTCATTGCCGAAACAGCGGCGTTATGACCCAGAACGTATTCAAAGGTCGGGCCGTTAATTAAGCCTTTGTAGTAAATGGCGCTTAGCAGCGTTATTGCTGGGATGACGCGAGCGATAACGTTCTCGGAAAGCTGATAATGCCCTTCAAGCAACCGATTCGCCACGCGGATAATCCTACAGAGGATGCGAATGTTCGTAATGCGGCAGGCTACCGTCGCTGTCCTCAGCTCGTCAGACCAATCAGTGCTAATAATGCTTTGTGCAATGTTGAAAGCCTCCTCCGGAGAAGTGTCAAGGCGAAGCTCCTGGTCGATCACCTTCTCCCTGAACTGCTCCCATATTTCTTTGTCTTTGAGCTTGTCATCATTTAGCACTACAAGAATTCGGCAGCCGTAACTCTGTACGCATTCATCGATAAACCCTAATATTTCATCGATGCTGAGCTTTTCGTGCTTTCGTTCAATGTCGTCAATGATCAGAAACTTTTCTTTGAGGAGACTCGGGAGGGCGAGGAGCGGGAGGTCGTCCAGTGCACTGAATCCGCGATGAAAGGATTGAGCTATTTTTTTCATCCCAGACATCGCAGCGGTGACCTGGGCTAGTAGCACGTTGTCGTCCTTCAGTTTGGGAAGTAGTGCTTGAGCGACCTTGATCTTTAGATCGCCTAAGGCACCTACACCGAAGAGTGATACTGCAGCAGAGTTTTTGATCGCATCATCTCGAGACTCATCTCGAACCTGCCTCCAAAGGTGCGTCTTCCCTGTACCCCATTTACCAGAGAGCGCAATGACACTGTTCTCAGGATCGTTCAGGGCCTCTAGGAGGTTTTGCTTGCAGCGCTCGATGGTCATCACGGCTCCTTGTGGGCGAGGTAGATTGGTAGTCCGAGGTAAATGGAGACAGTTTGGATGGCCTTCAAGGGCGATCCATAGTTCGAACATCAGGATTGGGCGTTCAGGGCATAAGCCCAGATGGCCTGGGTGGCCTTGACTCACGGTAGCCTTCGGTGTTCAGGCGGTTCATCAGCAGAGACAAACGGGCTGATCCATTCGGCGGCAAAGCCGCCCCGGTAGCTTCACAGGCCTATGCTTAAAGGGTTGGACTGTCTTAGTGGAGGTAGTGCCGCCATGTCCGATCCATTCACCAAACCATACCTGAACCCTCGCACTGGCAAGGCAAGCTCGGGAGGGGCCGCAAGAGAAGGGCGCATCAAAACGCTTGGAGGCGTTGACGAGATCATTAGCCAAGCCGTAACCAAGGCGCTGATAGCGAACGCGGATCAGATTCAAACCGCCAGAATGCCCGGGAAGTGAGATTAGCCAGCCATGTTGGGTAAAGTGATCGAATTCAAGCCGCCCGCAAGGCAGAAGGAGTCAACCTCTCCTGCCAGAAGTAGCTTGGCGGATGCAATCCTTCAGCAGTTTCTGACGGAGGCTGACGCACCCGCCAGATGCACCCATGCGCCGGCGCAAATCTTAGCGTTCCAAGACGGAAGAGGCAGAGGCCTGAGAGTGGCCTCGCAGGTGCAGATACACCTCACGTCACCCTTCACCTTGGCGTACTGGCTGAATGAACTGCCCGACCCGTCGACCTCACGTCTTAATGGGTAAATAGCACAAGGAGTACATATGTACTCCTTGTGTGTTTTTGGGTAATGGCCCATCACCTCAGAGGTGGATATCAGACTGAGCCAGGCGCTCAGCCGAGCTGTCAGCAAAGAGACCAGGTCTCACTGCCGAAGAGTTCTGGCTTGCTCGCCGTCGCACTACGAAGCTTGGCGCATAAGGCGAGGGCCCGCCCCACCTGATCAAACTGTGGCCTCGCCTCCAATCTCAGGCATGCCCTGTAATAGTTCGTTGAGCCCAGTGAGGTTTTGCTGATGGCCTGCGAAATCCGGGCTCCAATTGTTAGGCAGCACGTAGGCTTCTGATTTGCCCATCCGGCGCTCTTGGTCGGAAGACCAAATCTCCACCGAACCGTTGCAGTAGATGAGGAATTTAAACTCCTCTAGGGAGATCTCGGACTGGATGTCGCTTCGACTCTCCCGTGTCGCGTTGAGTAAGCCACAGCCCTGGATTGGATCGATGATTAGTCGTTCATTTGTGAAATCCATCCAGAACGCGAAAAACGCTCGCCCATTGGCGGACTCAAGCTCGATGCCTACCTTTCCATCATCCATACAACTGGCTGTCATGTGCATGAGGCCGAGGTGAACAGCTGTTTGCCCCTTACGAGCCATCACATAGAGCTCGTCAGGAAGTTCGTAATCTCGGCCCTCGGTGAAGGCACCTCTACGAAGCCCTTCTAGCTGCTCGTCGTCAAACAACGCGCGAAACCCCTCAAGCTCATACAGGTGATCGCGTTCATATGCCGACGGTGGCGGTACACCGAGTCGCTCATCCATCGCGAGCTCCGCGAGATGGCGCATCAGCGGTTTGTCTAGGTGGATTCGCTGGTGGTCATCAGGATCGTCTGGATCGACGATATCCTCGCGCTCAGCATGTGCGATCGCGTGACGTCCTTGGGTGGCCAGGTACTCGGAGATGTTGTCACCTTGCGCCTGCAGCTCTTCACGCCGGGAGATCGCATCTCTGTCCGTCATTCGGGGCAGTGCCTGCTCAATCCATGGCCCTCGTTCCCGGCCATTGGGAAGAGAGCGTGCGAAGGCCTTGTAGAAGCCTAGGAAGGAGTAAAACGGATTACCGAGTGATAGCCCTTCACGGTAGTAGGCCAGCGCCTTCCGAGCCTCACCGCTCTGTGGGACATGAAGGTTCTCGCCCGAGAAATACTCGGTAAAGGCGTTGTTGAGCATCCTGCCCACACGATGGGGGTGGCTACCTTCACTCCACATCACGATGTCCACTTTCTTGCCTTCACGCCAAGCGATGGCCGTGGCTAGGCGCATGACAGCTGCACGACCCTCGTTAACCGTTAGTCCATAGCCATTTGCTCGAATCGCGATCGCAGGAAGGCTGCGGTGCTGGTCGTCGACTACTGCCGACTGCAGAAGGAAATCAAGGTTCTCAAATCTGACGAGTTGAGGGCTGTTTGGCCAGAAGACCTGGGTCTCTAGCCCTCCCACCACCCATTGCCCTCGCTGGTTCTGGTACCGCTCGGCTAGTTTGAAAGGATCGTCCGATGCCAGCATCGAGGAGCTCCTAAAAGTTGTTGGCGGCAGTGTGTCACTCCAGATTATATTCAATGCGCATCAACGGGGCGAACGGCTCGCATCGAGTGAGGGGAGATTACGTAATGACTAAAGGAGCGTGGTTATGCTGAGTCAATCTGTGATAGAGAAAGCTTTTGAGGATGTCAGCGATACGATAAACAGGGAAGCGGCAAAAAGTAAGAGTTTCAAGTTTGAAATGAGCATTTCTAGAGGGGATGACTCGTCGGCTGAATTCTATAGCTTGATGAACGGTTTGGAGCAACGTCTGCTTGGGCGCTACAAAGGGTACCATGTGCGTGCTGAGATGAGTCAGTGTGTCACCGCAATTCAGATTTATGTCGCTAGCTTAGATTGAGAGAGCAGGAAAATGTCAATAACTTGGCCGGAGCTTGACGGTTTTATATCTGAGGCTATACGAGGCAATATTATCCAAGCGTCTAGGCGGCTAATATTTACCCACTGCAATGAAGAGCTGGAGCAGCGGGGGGTTTACTTTGCGGACGTGCTTTATAATTTTGGTGGGACTGGGCTTCTGATAAAATATGAGGAGAAATTTTTTCTTCTCACGGCGCAGCATGTTATCAATTCTCACTACTCAGAGCCTCAGAATGAATCGCCATTTTTTACAAATGCTTTAGCGAAAAGTCAGTGGGATGACTTGAGTAAGCTCTTGTACCCAATTCGAGGCTGGAAAATTGGATCCTTGATCGAGAGCGATATTTCCTGGATTGATGATGAGGATATCGTGCTTGTAGAGATGGGGCATCCGATGCCTGGGGGATACCCCGAGCACTTCTTGGATCTTGATACTCCAGGTGATGTTGTTTGCGTGAGGCAAGATGAGTTCCAGGAAGGATTGATATTCCTAGCAGCGGGGTACCCGATTGAGGAAAATCACGTGATGCCTGCTGAAAATGGTGAGCACGACTTTGCAACCAATCTTCATCGGGTAACTTATCCTGGTTTCTGTGCAATGGAAAACGGGAAGCCATACATCAGGTTTGAACGCGAGTATACTCATGAAGAGATGAATGGGTTGAGCGGTGGCGTTGTTACAAATGTAGAACCTAACGCTGAGCAGACCCGGTGGGTGGGGATGATCCAAAAAGCTGGTAATGGAACGCTTCGTTTCTATCCGGCGTATCTGATTCTGCCTGCAATTTTGAAATATCGAGATGCGCAGACGTATGTTATTGATCCGGCAGCCAATCTCGTAGATTTAGAGATGCAGGCTAGTCCAGAGGCGATTCAAGGTCGGAAAGAATTCAACGAGATGATTAGGCAGATGGGGGAGTGCAAACTCCTCAAGCAGAATAGTGGTGAGGTTTAGCTTTGCTTACCTAGCATAGGCTTCTAGAGCCTTGGGTATTACTCAGGGCTGACTGTGAGGTGTAGGTTCAGGGACGCGGCCCATAGTGCAGACTGGTTTTCCATGCCTAGTGATCACAAACGCCCAGCCGAGCTCAACGAGCCGAAGGATACGACGCCATCGGCGCCGAGCCTGGCTCATGCTAATGACCTGTTCTATGCAATCACCCTATCCAAATAGCCTGCGTAGCAAGGCATTCGGTCTGGCTTCCGGCATGCTTGCTACAAAGCTCATCGAGCTTGGCGTTCCACCGCTCACCATTGACCAGACTTCGGCCGTGAAGAGCATTTACCAGTTTCTGCTGCTTACCACGCCCTCTTGCAACTCCAGCCACATTGAAGTCACCTGCTTCACGATCACTTCAGCTGCGGTAACTTGAATCTGTGACTCGATGAGCTTGTTTCCGTTCAGAGCAGTCTTGAGTTGCTGAGCTTTGTCCTCAAGCATTTACAGCTTTTCAACTAGACGCTCTGCTTGATCGAGTGATGCCAGTACCCCATCAATGTAAGTCGTGTCGTCGTGAATGCAGTAGATCGCTAGCGAACCATCACCGCCACCTGTGATGTCCAAGACGACGACGTTACCGAGCCTTAACAGTCGGGGCACCCAGGTGTGGCCTGTACAAACTCACCAGGCATCCGGTACGCCATCTCGATAGTGCTTCTTGATCCGCTCTCGTCCCCAAAACGCCACGTCCTCAAACGCGTGGTTGTTCAGTTGAGCTAAGAACATGGGCCAGGTTATTCCTCCTGGTACATCTGCGTGCACCACCCCAACGATACCGTTCTCGGTTTCGATTTCGATTGCTAGTGGGAGGCTGCTCAGCTTATCGATGATCATGCTTTTCGATTTGTCAGCGATCGTAAGCCACCAGCTGGCACCATGAGTTGCATTGCGGGCCATTGGATTTTCACGGTAAGCGTCGATCAGCATCCTTTCGACGGTGTAGAACCAGGGGTCACCCAGGAGCTTCACGCCGTCCAGCACGCCGGGCCCGCGATCAATCAGGTCAACTATAGGGGCCAAGCTGGGATGGCCACGGTAGGTTTGAACCAGGACACCGGGTGATACCCAGTCCAAAGGCCAGGCAGCTTGAGATGCCAACGGTGAGGGTGAGGGTGGCTCTAGATGTGTTAATTTCTGCGGCTCAAGCGAGTCACATATAAAAAGGATTTCGTGTGGATAGGGATTGGGTAAGAGCCTTCATTGAGAATTTTGCGTCAGCCACTATTGGCGATATGGACATCCCTAAGCTAGTTAACGGGAAAACCCTACACACGCCCAATCGGCTTTTCAAAATCAGAAGGTGCGGCGAGTACGCACTCAAGAATTTGGCTGAGAAAACTCTCTATCTGAGCGTAGCCAATGAGTTCAACGACCCATACGACACTGCCTTCTGGATTGACTACCGTAAGCTCGCTGCTTGGGAAAAACTCGATGAGCTTGGTTTCAGCGATGGGCAGGTCGCCACTGCTCTTGTGTCCGATGATCCCATTGCAGCGGTAGTAGCACTGGCATCGGCTCAAGAGCCATGCCCCCTGAACGTTGACCAATGGCTTCACGAAGTTGGGGTCTTGGCGCCGAATCACCAAGCTGGGCAGCTTCCCAACCTCATTGATCAGCTCAAAAGCAGCTACAAAATCTGCAGCCTGAGTGAGCGCATAGATTCGGTACTGATGTGGAGCCACTACGGCTGCGACCATACTGGATTCGCCATGGAGTACGACTTCACACGGCTTCACCGGAACGAGCTTCCCACCCTCACGCTATGGCCGGTTGCCTACACAGATAAGCTGTTCGACATCACCCACATCCTCAGAGCCCACCGCTTGGGCAAGGACTACAACGAGCTTTTTGGCATTGCTGCATCGTTGTGCAAGGCTGTAGATTGGCAATACGAACGTGAATGGCGCTGGGTAATTCCAGATGGCGATAGAGAGGTCAAAGGCTTCAACCGTCGAGCGCCTCTCAAGGCTGTTCATCTCGGGGCTAAAATCTCGGATGCTCATGCGCTTGAGATCTTGAACATCTGCAGCGAAATCGACATCCCGGTCTACAAGGTTAAGCTCGCGCCCAATGAGTTCCGGATGATTTCAGTGCCTACTAGCCTCGATGATTGGTGTTCCATGAATGGACGGCAGCAGGGTAACATGCCTCGGTAGTGGATGATGCAGAAGTAACCATTTTGGAGCGATCTGACAGAAGAAGGCACTGACACGGCCTAAGTGCTGAGGTGGTTACTGGTTCGAGGTGGCAGGCATGGCGAGAACTTCACGAGCCGCAGCAGTACGCGACTCGTGAAAGCCGATCGGAATCTACGATTCGAGCCCCAGCGCTTGTCTCATTCGTATGATCGCCATATCCGCCTCGCCGTTGGGCAGCGTCTCTGCTCGGTAGGGTACGTCAACACGTGAGCCTGGAGGTACTTCAGTCAAGGTGACCTCGATCCCAGCCGTCCTAAGTGCATCCACAATGACCTCTACGATTGGATTAAGGCTGGTAAGGCCATTCCAAGAGGTTCTTGTTTCCCATGCTTCCCGCAGTGCACCTAACAATGCATCGAAGTGCTGGGTCAGATCGCTGGGGACTTGGCAGCGTTCCTCAAGGTCGACAGGTTCGTCAATGCCATCCAGATGACCCATGAGGTAGGCCACCATTTTCAGTGGCATTGCGGTTTCGCGCCCTGTCTCTACCAACAGCCTGGCAACGTCGCCATGCATCCTGAACTCTTTGATCGTGGTGCGCGCCCTGTCTACAGCGCCTTCGAGAGATGTTTCTAGGCCTTGGACATAGCTATCAGTCACGAGCGTTCCCCGACTGATCAAAGCGCTAAGTCGGCAGGCTGCATATTCTTCCCAGATCGTGTGAGCTGTGTCCTGCAGGGTGCTCGTAGCCCAGTCCCCCTGATGAGGTTCCAGCATCACTCCCGGGGAATGATTCTCGAACCAGCCTGCTGTCTGAACGTGGCCTAGCTCATGCGCGAGAATGTTGGCCGCAGCCCAAAACTCATCACTCTCCAGGTCTCGTAAAGCCACATCGAGAAGGATGCTTCCTTTCAGCACAACGTGCATCTTGATGGCGCCATCCCGGCGAACCCTAAGGCATTTACCGACTCCCACGAGACCACCTTCGTTGGTGTATTGCTTAGCTATTGTTGACTCATAGCCCAAGTTCAACGAATCCAGCGCTGCATCGTAATCGAAGCCAATCGTGACACCGTCCAAATTCGACAGATCCATGACTCGACCACAGGTAACGACGACGTCACTGACGGCAGAGATGAATTTGTCTTTCCATTCAGCACCCTCAGGAATATCCCTAAAACTAATCTTGCACGACGCAGGAATGGAGCAGGGTGGTAATGGCTGTTCTGCAGCGTGAGTGTCTTCAGTCACGTTGATGCCTCCGTGTTCACTCCGACGATTCCGCCGGAGCAGGTAGCCTTGTATGGAAAAAGCGCCCACGACTGCAGGGCGCTTACTTCAACGAGAGACGATAATTCAGAGAGTCAGTTTGCGAGTCCATCCGTGCGTGGCGTAATCAAGGGTCACAATGGCAGCCGCTTCGGACGCCACTTTGTGGAAGGTGTTGTCCTTGCTTTTGTCACCGTAATCGCTGATGCCGCGTACCACCAAGACGGGCACGCTCTGCTTTTCGCAGGCTTCGAAAACGCCATATGCTTCCATCTCGGCGACCACTGCTTTGTCGTGAAGCCCTTGGAAACTCTCGAAAAGCTTCGGGTCTCGAATCAGTAGTTCGCCAGAAGCAATGGTTGCTGGGGATACCTTCAGATGGGCCGCGACGTCGCCGGCTTTGGACTCAGTCGGCATCGCGAAACCAAGCTCGCTCGCAAGTTGTTGCAGGCGATCAGGTAGGGATGCGGTTGCGAAGTAAGCGTTTAGATCTTGCTGGGTAGAAAGCCCAGGTCGAGGCATCTCCGGTCGCGCAGCAAGCTTGCCACCGGCGAGCGCTGCCGCCCCTTCGTAGTACACGACGCGCTCGGACAAAATGACTTCACCGAGGCTCAGCTTTTTACGCCGGCCCGCTGCAATCCCCATCATCAGAACCTTTTTAGGCTTCAGCTCCGAAAGGAGAAGCGTTGTGATGGCGGTTGCATTGACGTTGCCAGCATTGCCCAGAGAAGCGATGACGCAAGAAAGTGGGCCGTCAGCTCGCTGAATAGTCACTGGCCAATAGTGGACACCGTGGGCGGTGAATCGCGCTGGAACATCTTCGCCGACACCGAACACTTTTTTTGCAGCTGCCAATTCAATGGCAATGGCTGTGATCACCAGAAGGTCAGGAGACCGTGCCGCTTCTCGGGCCTCAATTTCAGCCTGGAAGAGGCCTACGGAGAGCTCAGCGATTTTGTCCAGATCGTAGATGGGTTCCTGCAAAGACATGCTATCCAGACGTCCCTTCACTTGCTCGCCGGTGAGGGGGAACATTGTCAGGGGCTCTTTGAAGAAGTTTGCGTGCAGGCCGAGCGCTCCTTGGCCGTCCTCGCTGAATCCACCCAGCTGGAGGTCGAATGGCAGCACGGGAAACTTATGTCTGCGCATTTTGCGGGCGCGGTCTGAGACGCCCTTGCCGCCACCCAAGGCGATCATCGCTGTGGCGACTTCAACTTGTTCGTCTCCAATGTTCCCGCCGGTGATCACGTCGTCCTCGAGGTAGATGATCTCCGCGAAGTCTTCAGCCGAGAGCCGGCGGATCAGCATCCGCTGTTCTGGAGTCATTTTTTCCTGCATGGACGACTTAGAGGTCACGATTTTCAGCTGACGGGCAGGGGTGCAACCAGCCAACAACTTTTCCACCTCGTACACCACCGTCCAATCGAAGGTCAGCGGATCGCCTCCCTCATTGCTAGGAAGCCCTGCGAGGTAAACCACCAAGCCACCCTGTGCGGCCAGGACACTTTTGGTGACCGCGCGAGTGAAGTCGTGCGCGAGATCGATCGAGGCCTTCTCTGTCTGCTTGGAGATGCTGCCCGCAATCAGAATGAATTCATTTTCAAGCGTTGCCATCGTGACAATTCCGGTAGCTGAGGTGTTGAGTGTTGGCTGATTTTTGGGGTGTTAATACTGGATGAGGTCTTTGATCTCATCCCTATTCTTCAGCGCCAGCTGGATGACCTCGGGCCTCTGATCGGCTTGGTCTTCATTCAGGTTGAGCTGGAACAGAAGGTACAAGAGAAGGGCTCGGCGACACTCGACGTGCATCTCACCGTTCTCCATCAGAAAGTCGGCCTCGATCAATTTTCGCTGGGCGGGGGTGAGGCCAGGGTGGGGGGTGAGAATCACATCCACCATTCTGTTCCAGGCGTAGTCTTCATCGACCCGATCACGATCTTGCCCACCAGATTTGCAGTGTTTGATACGGGTCAGAGAAAAGTCCCGGAAGGCTTTGCGTTTGTGGCAGTACGCGCGAACGTGCCAGCGGTTCCCATCGTGTACCAAGGCATGGGGTGACAGTAGCCGCTCCCCACCTTCGGGGTCGTTCATAGACTGGTAGAAGACCTCAACAAATTCTGTCTCGCGAATCGCACGGAGGATTGCCCCAACGATGTCTGCGTTCAGGCGACGGCCTAGCTTGGGCACGGCTGCGACAGGGGATTGCCAGCCCAGGAAGCTGCCGTAGGGGATCTCTGGCTGAACGGCGACGCGCAGCAGATCATCTAGGTACCGCTCCACTGAGGTGGACGAGAAAACCGCTTTGAATGTGTCAGTCGCCCTGTAAACCCTGGCCCGGGTGTCGTACTCCAGGTTGCTCTCAGCGAGCTTCGAATACTCAGTGATGTCCAGCGAAGCTTGTGGCACCGAGATGCCAAAGAAGTCCGTGAGGCTGCTTCGGTTGATCTGGCCATCCCATCGCAGTCGATAGTCGATGAATTCCAACCGACGTTCCTGGCCCCAACGTGCTCCTTGCCGTCCCTTGCTGGTGGGTTGGTCGTCCGTGGGTTTGGCCTCGTTTGTCATGATCGAACCTCAATAGCGTATAAAAACTAGACTGCAAATAAAAACTATGCGTATAGTAATAATACGCTAGAGGGCTGCGGTTCGCAATTTTCCTTGCCGAATTCTTCGGATGGTGCTGGGAGGGTTGAATTGCAGTGAGCCGTAAGGGCGATTCGGGCCTTGTGCTCGAGTGGCCGCGCCATCTCATCCGTCGGCATGTGGTGTAGCTGCTGGTAGGGAGGCTTTGCGACTAACACAACATTTCTAGGAGGGGATGGCACATGCCACTCACCAACACTCAGATCAAGTATTACGACAGTAACGTGCTGCGCCTGCCGAAGGAAAAGCGGGAGACCTACAACGCCCAAGTCGACCGGTTGATCGCAGCGCTAAAGGATAGCCTGAAGAAGCAGGACAAAATCACCATCAAGAAGGTGGTGAAGGCCGGCTCATTTGCCAAGCACACCATCCTGCGGCCCAACGCTCAGAACCCCGCCGACGTGGACGTGGTTTTCTACATCAGTGGCCAGAAGGTGGATGAAGAGACCTTCGCGACCCTCAGCCAAAAGATCTACGATGCGCTGGTCAACCTGTACCCCAACAAGTCTGTTGAAGACTTCGAAATCCAGCGCAAGGCAGCGAAGGTCACCTTTGTGGGTACCGGGCTGGAGGTTGATATCGTTCCGGTCATCGAGAACCCGAACAAGGACGGCTACGGCTGGCAGTTCGACCGTATCGATGGCTCGAAAACTGAAACCTGCGCGCCGTGCCAGGTGAAGTTCGTAAAGGATCGGAAGGATGAAGATCCAGACTTCCGCATCTTGGTGCGCCTAGCCAAGCGCTGGCGTACCTGGAAGGAAGTACCACTCAAGTCCTTCCACGTCGAGCTGATCATGGCCCACGTGCTTGAAGTGAACGGCAAGGCTGGCTCGCTGGAGAAGCGCTTCCGGGACTTCCTGCTGTACATCGTGCAGTCCGGGCTCAAGGAGGTCATCAAGTTTCCTGAGAACGGCTGGGTGCCGCAATTCAGGGATACGGTAGTGATCATCGATCCGGTATGCGACACGAACAACGTCGCGAGTCGTATCACCGAGGACGAGCGCAAGGAAATCGTTCAGCTCGCCGAGGAGTCGTGGGAAACCGCGAACTTCGCTTCGATGGAGGATGACTTCGAGGTGTGGAAAGAACTGTTCGGCAAGGGCTTTAAGGTGGAGGACGCAGCATGAGTTCTACCTCCACCCAAACCAGCACCTTCACCACGACTGATATTGAAGCGGTCATGCGGCGTATCACTGCTGACCTCGTAATGATCGCGTCCAGCAGCGGTGCGATCACTGAAGCCGAGGCTCGTGAATGGGGGCATGACATTGAGGTTCTGGCCAAGTACGGCTACCTCGAGTATGTCGATATCACCTTGTCGAGCTACGGAGTCGAGTACAAGGCTGCTCGATTCTACGTCAATGAATCTGGCTCGCTTGCGAACCAGCGGCCAGGAAATGCCCTCTGGCCAAGACTCTCGAACCCAGAACTGCGGATCGTTCTCGCCACCACTGACGCCTACGATGCGAGAGCTCAGGAAAAGATGGCCGGCAAAATGAAAGGCAGTTGGTCGACCAGTTACGCAGATATTTCTCACTCTCAGCTGACCCAGAGTGGTGGGCGTGAATACTCCAGCAATGGCTATGGCATGGAACGTAAGGACTATACCCGATGAGCACTACCACCGTTTTTGACTCGGCCATTGAGCTGCCGGACATCCAGCTGACTGATCGCGAGAAAGTCTTGCTCGGGTTTGCTGGCCGCTATGAACGTGTGCAGAACCAACTCCAGCTGTTGCTGAACCAGGGCCAGTTGTCCGAGTGGAGCAAGCAGTACCATAAAAGTGTGCTGCCGATCTGCAACCTCGTGGCCGATCAGTATCCCCTGGTGATCTTCCATGGCGACGTCGGTACCGGGAAAACTGCAACAGCGGAGTGCATTGCTAACCGTATCGTCCGAGACTCTCGCGCTGAGGACTCGGTACTGTTCAAGTTGAGCAACCGCGTTCGTGGTTCCGGTAAGGTCGGCGAGATGGGCACTTTGTTGACGCAGGCCTTTGCAGAGGTTGCTGAGGCTGCGGGTAAGAAGCGCCGGGCAATTCTGATCATCGACGAAGGTGACTCGATTGCGGCTTCCCGATCGCAAAGCCAGAGTCACCACGAAGACAAGGTGGCAGTAAACACCTTGATTCAGGGCGTCGATGAGCTGCGTAAGTACGGCGGCCGCATCGTGGTGATCTTGTGCACCAACCGACTTTCCGTTCTGGATGCGGCCCTTCGCCGTCGTGCTGCCATCGTTGAAGAGTTCACTCGTCCGGATGCAGCAGAGCGGAAAGAGTTGTTCAGCATGGATCTTGCGGGTATGGGCCTTTCGGATAAACAACTGACCGAATTGGCAACTGTCACCGGTGAGCGTAACGGTCAGCCAGCGTGGACTTACTCTGATATCCGGACTCGCCTGTATCCAACGGCAATGGCGAAAGCCTTCCCAAATCGTCCGCTGGAGTTTAAGGATCTGACCGAGTCGATTCTGGAGATGAAGCCATCCCCGGTCATGGAAGACAAGTAAGCGGCTGATGGTTTGATTGGGACGGAGGAGGGGGCTTCGCTCACACTCTTTACCGACTAGTTCAGTGATCTTTCCAGGGGCTTGGTGTCTGGTAGTGGTACGCGCGGTAGTCATCCAGACATCAGCTCAAACGGAGTAGTTATGAAAGCCGAAAAAGAAATATTCGTCTCGGTCGACATCGAGGCATCGGGCCCTATCCCGGGTAAGTACAGCATGCTGTCGATCGGCGCGTGTCTGGCGTCGAATCCGGCCTTGCAGTTTTCATGCTTGCTGAAGCCCATTTCCGAGGCGTTCGTTCCGGCTGCACTGGAGGTCACAGGGTTGTCGCTGGAGAAGCTTCGCAAAGAGGGCTTGGAGCCTCGTGATGCAATGGCACAGTTCAAAGCGTGGGTTGAGTCACTCGCCGGCGCTGGCCAGGCGGTCGTGTTCGTAGGGTTCAACGCTTCCTTCGACTGGAGCTTCGTGAACTACTACTTCCATCTGTACCTGGGTGAGAACCCCTTTGGCATCGCAGCACTCGACATCAAGTCAATGTTCTTCGGTACCGCTCAGTGCACCTGGAAGTCGACTCGGTCGAGTGAGATTGAAAAGGTTGTGAATCCTGAAAACTCTGGCAATCATGATGCGTTGGACGATGCTGTGTACCAGGCAGAGCTGTTCAATTTGATTCGAGAGAAGTTGGTAGCTAGTAAGCGTTCATAGACTTTTCTGGAGGGGGGGCTAGAACTCCACCTTGCCCCGACCTGCCTTGACAGTGCTGCGCCTGGCTTTTCCTTCGAGGCGGCGGGTCTTCGAGCCGAAGTTCGGCTTGGTGGGACAGCATTTCTTCTCGGTCTTGCCGGCAGTGATGATCAACTCGGTAAGACGCGCCAGTGCGTCAGCGCGGTTCTGCTCCTGGGTGCGGTACTGTTGGGCCTTTATGATCAACACGCCGTCGCCGGTGATGCGACTGTCACGCAGCGCCAGCAGCCGCTCCTTGTAAAACTCGGGCAGTGACGAGAATGTCGAAGCGCAGGTGCACGGCGCTGGACACCTTGTTGACATTCTGCCCACCTGCGCCTTGCGCTCGGATGTATGTCAGGTCGATGTCGGCATCTGGAAGATGCACGTTATTAGAGATGGTCAGCATGGCATGGCCCTTGTGATTGCCCTCCATTATCACAGCCTTCGCCGCTTGCCCACATAACAAAACGCGTTGACCTCAACCACACTGATCGAGACGCCCCACTCCGCCATTGCCAATTCTGTGGCCTAGAGCTTGATCGGTAGGCTCGTCAGGCACCCTTTGTCGTGACGCGCAGCGATGCGTGGATCGCGCTTTCCGCGCAGCGGGCTCGTTGTTGCTCTTCGACTGGGCGTTCAGCTTGGCAAAGTACCTTTTGCAGCCTATCGCGCCTTTTGGTTGTGGGACTCTCCAAGGAGGTCTGCTGGCTGATAACGCCATTCCAGTGTTGCGGTGCTAGCGGGTCATATTCGAACCCATGATGAACTCGACCCCACCATACCTGGGCAGGAGGGCCCAGATGCTCGCGTCATGGTTTGATCATGGCTGAGGGTGCGCATGCGAGGGGCTGGCCCTCGACACAGTGCTCATTCCACGATGCCTGGCCCGCGAGCGATCCAATCCTGGCGAGTAGCTATCATGAGGTGTGTACTGAGAACTTGGCAGCTTTTGGACTCGTATATGACGTATCCCAGCAGACCAAGAAAGGTTAAGCATGAGCCTGGGGAGGCACGGATGGCATCTGCGATACACGACTATCAGCATTTCGTACGCTGGCTTCACGAACCAGCGACTGGGGCATCGGATGATGCGCGGCGTATGGGCAATCTGGTACTGCAGCATTTCGACTCAATCAGTTCTACATCCCGTAATCGCAGCCAGCGGGCCATCCGCATTGTTGAGCTCGCTCGGGGCCAATTCGCCGAAACCAACAACGGGTTGCCCTGGTTGAACGCTATCGCGGCGGGGGGCGGTTGGCGTTGGCGAAGCCTTTCCGAACTCACGATCGGCCCGTTTCGAGGATTTCGAAATCCTGAGACGTTTGATCTCACCAAGCGCCTGATTTTGTTCTATGGCCCTAACGGCAGCGGAAAAACCAGCCTGTGTGAAGCGCTGGAGTACGCATTGCTGGGTGCTGTGGATGAAGGGGCCCAGAAGCGTATCGATGCCGGGCAATACCTGCGCAATATCCATGAGAATCGCTATGTTGCTCCCCAGCTTCGGGGTATCAACTTGGCCGGCCAGCCCATGACGATCGATGCTGATGCAGACGCTTATAGGTTCTGCTTCATCGAAAAAAATCGGATCGACTCGTTTTCAAGGATTGCGGCTAAGCCTGCTGGCCAGAAGACCGAGCTCATCGCGGCGCTGTTTGGTATGGATCATTACAACGAGTTTGTGGCGCAGTTCAATGAGTCGCTGACGGATCAACTCAATTTGGCGCCGCTGAGAGCCCAGGAGCTGGAGCTCCGGCAAAACTCCATTGCCAATGACATGGGAGTGGTGGCGGGTGAGGCGATGGCAGGAGCTGAATTCCAGCGAGTCGAAGAAGCTTACGCTCATCAGTATGCGGGTGACATGTCCTACAGGCAGCTTCAGGAAGCCGTGGGTCTTTTCGGTGTGCCTGGACGGCTTCAAGAGCTGGAGCTAACGCTCAATCAGACACCTCCCATGCTGTACGGGGTCAGCCAGCAGAACCTGTTGGCTGCCTACCAGAGAGCTGATGAAGCTCACAATGAAGTTGAATCGCTGTCGCAACGGCTTGCACAGCAACATAGCGATGTTGATTACCAAGCGCTGTTCACTGCTGTTCAGCGTTTGCAGGCCGTCTCCCCCGATCGCTGCCCGGCCTGCGATACACCATTACAAGGGGTACCACATGCGCAGGTAAACCCTTACCAAAAAGCCACGCAGGGCCTCGAGCAGTTGCGTGAGCTGACGGCGCTGCAGCAAAGCTACCAGGCTGCGATAGGGCGCCGAAGGGCCGCATCCGATGCGCTGAGTGCTTACCTGACCCACTTTGCTCAACGCGCGACCCCAAGGACTGAAAGTGAGAACACGATAGCTCGTTACTTGGCATCTCCCGGCGTAGTCGCAGACACCGCCTGGTGGCGACTAGGCTATATCCAAATCGAGGGTGCTCCATCACTTGCACAGCAAGCTGTGGATTGGGCAGCGCTCTTGGAGCAAGAGGATGCTGCGACTCAACAGAATCTTGCACGCAGGCAGTCCCTAGTCGCTGAGCGAGATCGGCTGAACGGCGTCCGAATAGCATTGGCCGAGCATGCCGCCAGGAGGCAGCAAGCCCAGACGCTTGTCGCCACTGCAAGGCAACGAATTGTTGAGTTCGAGGCGCAGAACGCTGAGCTGATCGCAGCAGCTGCAGCTGAGCGCGAATTGATTATCGCTGAGTCGAAAATCCAGGTGGCTTATGCCGAGTTCTTGGCTCTGCTGCGAAGACACCGTTCTGAGCTGCCTGGCACCCTAATGGCAGGTTTGAATGCGCAGGCGTTGGAGCTTTATAACGAGTTCAACGTGCGCGATGCGGACGAGGACAAACTCGCCGAGTTGCATCTGCCGTTAACTGGCGAAGGACGGATAGAGCTGTGTTTTCGTGGAGCTCCAGAGCGCCTAGTCGACGCTCTTCAAGTGCTCAGTGAGGGGCATGTCAGATGCCTGGGACTGGCGATACTGCTGGCCAAGGCATCGAGCATTCAGGCGCCGGCAGTGATCTTTGACGATGCAATCAATGCGATCGACCACGAGCACCGACAAGGGATTCGGGAAGCTCTTTTCGAGAGCGAGCGGTTCGCAAATACCCAGATCATTGTCACCTGCCACAGTAACGAGTTCATCAAGGATATCCAGAACCATGTTGAGCAGAGCCAATGGTTGGCCTACGCCTTCATACACCATCAGGGGAATTATCACCCCCGAGTGATCCGCAACGTTCCACCTCAGGCATACCTTGTATTGGCCAGATCTGCAGTTGATCGTGGTGATCACCGGGCGGCATTGCAGTTCTCCCGGCAGGCACTGGAAATGCTCACTTCGAAGATCTGGAAATGGTTGGGGAAATGCAGTCAGGGAGTACTCACCGTCCAGTTAGCCAGGGACGGAGATCAGCCCAGCCTGAGCAACCTGTGCACATCTATCTGCTCAAAGCTGCGAGGGGCCAATAGCTTCGAGCATCCCGATAAACAGCCGCTGATAGATGCGCTGGTTCAGATTCTGGGCATTGGTGAACAGACACTGGTCTGGGGGTACCTGAACAAAGGCACCCATGAGGAGGCCGACCGAGAAGATTTTGACGCGGGCGTGGTCGTGCAGGTGGTTGCGCTGCTGGAGGGCATTAACACCCTTCGTCTGCGTGGGCCATGATCTCGTGGGATCGTGATAGTCCCTGCCTTCTGGCGTCGCCGCAGCGGGCAGGGGGGCTCAAGACCTGACGTACAGGCCAGTATCGAGATGAGCCACTCAGCGGCAACAGATCTTCTGGGCTTTCTCAGACCCACAGGTGCAATCACTTTCGGTCTCAGTCGCCATACTAAACAAGATCGGGGCATTCGTGGGTTGCTGGTGTGTACCTGGGGGGCTGTTGGCATAGGGCAGGAGATCAAGCGATGATGGCACTCCCAATGTGTGGAGGTGCAAGGTGCCGATCAGCAACAAGGATGTCATCGAAGCGTTCATCGAAGACTTTCAGTCGATGCACGAATCAAATCACCAGCCCAACGTGAAATGCGATTTTGACGGTGACCCGGCAGTCCTTGCCGAGGTGGCGAATGTTGGAGGTATCCCGACACTGAGGTTCTCCTACCGCTTCGCTGACGATGCTGTGAGCAATCACGCCGACCTGTTTTATTGCCTGATTATCGCTGGCCATGAGCTTGCTCATTGGGCCAATGCTCATACCAAGCACCTGGACAAGGATGACTTGGACAGCAAGGCAATCGAGATGTGGGCTGACTTCTTCGGCTCCCGGCTGGTACTCACCGCCGTTGCAAGGTGTCAGAAGGTTCAAACGATAATTCGGAACATGCGCACTCCTGCTTTCGATGCTGAGCGTGAGAATGCCCTGCTGCCGGCATACGGGGAAGCCCTGCGCCGTGTGTATGACCGCTTGTTCGCGCCTGCTAGCGCATCGCCCAAGTACCCATCGGCGATCGAGCGTGTGCAGATATGCGGTGCCGGCGTAACGTCGTTCTTCTACCGGCATTTGGGGAAAATGCACCAAGGGATGACAGTCTTGGCGCTGAGGCGGGTGATCCTCGAACCTTTCGCAGATATCGCCGACCTCTTCTCGGGGGACATTGACCTAGAGGAGAGCGGAGCTTTGGCGTTTCGCAACATCGAGATCCATCTTGGGCTCAAGAAGGGCAGGCCGTTGATCACTCCGGGCATACTCCCCCAGTTCAACCAACTGGTTGGTACCCATTACCTGGGTCACAGCGAGAACATGGCGCACCGTGAACAGCTGCGTGAGAAGGTTCGGGCTTGGGGAGTGGAGATCTAAGCTTTCGATGATTTGACCGGAAGCGGGCGTTCGCTTGCGCGCACATCACCTGGTGAGCGAGACTACTGGAGCACCTCGCTCATCTTCACCCCAAGCACCTGAAAGTCCCGAAGGCGGTGGCTCAATTGGGCTCTATCCTAATTGCGGTGGCCTCAGGCGGGCACGCCCAGGGTTACTTCAGCTTGCAGCGCAGCCACTTGAAGAAACGGGTCATGCTATCCAAACTGCGGTAGAAGCGGTCAGCCTCCATCAGGAAGCCCAATCGCTTTCGTAGCTGAGCCTCCTCGCTGATCACTGCCATGTGCATGCTCGTATCCACCAAGCCTACTACCACCATCCTCTGTCCAACCTTGATGAGTTGGCTGTGGCGATCGATGTCTGCTGCGTGGTGCTCGAAGTGTCGGCGGTTGAACTCGCGATGGTTCATCAGTAGCAGGGCGTACGCCCCGAATGAGTTCAATGGTGTGACGGTGACCATCGGCTTGCTGTGGTGCACGATGGCCACCAGGGAGCCCCGCCTCCCTCGTGGCCCATGCCGGCAGTAATGCGCTCGGCGGACGTTTAAAATGACACGTCAATTTATGCAAAACTCGACAGCGAGGAACGCGGGGGAATTGAGCATCTTGTGTTAGCTGGTTGCCGCTACCTGGCAGGCGATAGTGGGTGAGGGCAGGCAGCTTTCGTGCTGCCTGGTGGTGTTGCGGGCCAGGTTGATCAGGGTGGCAAAATGCTGGGGTTTCTCGGATCATCGGCTAGGGCCTCTTCTTAACCCCCATGTGGATGACCCTACGCCGACCTGACAAGGACACTGGAATGCAAACCCAGCAACCGACCGTCATCTATCTCGACAGCTGCGACTACTCCAACTTCAGCCATCCTTCGCTCGACGCAGCAAAAGCCGAACAACTTGCTGCGCTCAGGACACTCAAAAAGCGTGGCGGAGTACGGTTTGTGTACTCCGGCGCGCATATCTCCGAGATGTCGCCCCTGGATCAGCAATACGCCAACGCCGCTGTGGCACGTACCGAGCTGATGGTCGAGCTCTGTGGCCGTTCGACGATGATTGCCTACGACCGACTGATGCGGGCGGAGCTGACTCGCTTAGTAGAGCGTGACCCGCACCCAGTGAACGTCTTTGACAGCAACGGTGGCTGGTTCCCCGACATGGGCTCATTGATAAGTCCGCTGGATAATCTGGACTTGAGCAGACGGTTAAATGAAGACCCAGATTGGAAGCAGTTGAACCGCCAGCAGCGCAGGATGGCCGAGGCCACCATGATGAAAAAAGGTGGTTTCCGAAGCAGCTTCGAGCAGCGTGCTGGTGAGATGGATATCAGCGAGTTGCTGGCCAAGATCCCCATGCGACCTAAAGATGCTTTAGTGATGAAAAGGTATGTAATCGGCAAAGCGACGCGGCAGCAGGCTGAGAAGGCCTTTCTCGAAAGCCTGCGCGACCCGACTTTCATGTCACAGTGGTTCATCAATCACCACGATGAGATGGGCGCTATTATCGAATGGGTCAGGCGGCCTGCCCAGGAACTCCTCGACAGCTGCAGTAAAACACTCTCGGAGCTCGCCGAGAATCTGACTAATCTGTCCGAGGCTGAACGCGCAAACGCTATGAAGGGAGCCAGCGGTGAGCGCTGGACGAGGTTGAAAAAGCAGGGAGTGATCGATGTCGTGAACAGATTGATCGCTCGTCTATTTCCCGATGCGCCGGCATGTGAAGACGCTGCGCTGGTTGAGCAATACTGCCCTGGCATCTTCGTCTGCCTGAACGGATTCTACAATTCGCTCCAGAACTCGCTGGGGCTGAAAGGGCGCGCGCTGAAAGGCAGTGATTTCGTCGACATCATCCATGCACTTTACATTCCATACGTCTCGTTCTTCCGAGCAGATCGTTACATGTGCAGCGTGCTGCAGCCGTTGGCCAAGCGCTTCGGAACGCAGGTTGTGGAATCGCCTGCGACACTCCTCCAGGCTATTGATACAAGGGATGCATTAGAGCCCGGCACTTCGTAACTCGGCAGAGGTAGATAACGGCCTCCTAGCAGCGAACCGGAACCTGCTCTTTAGAAAAATTATCGCTGAGCCATAATTTCAAATAATTCCCCAGCCTGTAGATCAGCCCTCCGTTATTTGGCAGCTGACCCGACCTGAAAGGAGCACAAGCGATTTAGCGTGGTGGCGTGTTAGTCGGCGTCCCGCCGAATTCTCGAAGGGGCTGTTGGTATACATCTGCACACTTCCGTCTCAGCACTGCATCGGTTATTCGGGCACGAGCCCGCCTAAGGCTTTACGCTCGCCGCTACCAGCTCCGCTATGTCTTGCCGCACGGCATCAATGTTGTCGTCGAGGGTCGTCAGGACACCGTTCACATTCCCAGCCACAGTGCTGGCTCCTCAGCGGCTGTCCGTAGCTCTTTCATGATTAGCGTGTCCTGGTGAGGTTGGCAGCAGACGTTGTATCACGGTTTTCCATCTGCAACAGTGAGAGTCGGCCGGGGTAGTAGGCATCACCAACGGACTGGCTCATCCACACGTTAGCCTATCAAGGCGCTGTAGCAGGGTTAAGGAATGATTTGGTTTCTCGGCGATGTTCATGGGCGCTTTGATCATGTGATCCGACTGGTGAAGCTCCATCGTCCCGAGGCAGTGGTCTTCCTCGGTGACCTCGAATGCAGCTTGCCCTTGGACATTATCCTGCGACCGATCCTTGATATCACTGAGGTCTGGTTCATCCACGGTAACCACGATACTGACAGGCCGGCCTACTGGCATAACCTCCATGGAAACAGCCTTGCAGAACGCAGCTTGCATGGCCGGGTCGTGGAGATTGCCGGCCATCGCATTGCAGGGCTAGGTGGCACATTCGAAGCCCAAGTCTGGTTGCCCGGTAGCCCCGATACGGGAATCCAGAACTATCAGGGTTTCCTCGATCACCTAGCCTTCAGGCCGCAGCATGCAGATATCGTAGCGACGAAAATGCAGCACGCGCTATCAGCAATCTTCCCTGACGACTACTTCACGTTAGCCATGGAAAAGGCGGACATCCTGGTATGTCATGAGGCCCCCACTTGCCATCCTTATGGTTACTCAGAGATCGATGAGCTCGCCCAGGCAATGGGTGCGAAGATGGTCGTGCACGGCCACCATCATGACTGTCTGGATTACAGATCTGAATGGCCTCGGCTGGGATTTGAAGCTTACGGCGTGGCGTTCAGATCCATCATGACCGTCAACGGCGAGGTCATCAGCTGACTGGTGGTGAGTGAGCTTTAAGAGCTTGGCTTGCGGTCAAACAATGAGGAAATTTGTGTTAAAGACAGCAGGGCATGGAGTGACTGTGTAGTGCGGCGAGGAGAGGATGAACCTTTGGATGAGGCTTCATGACTGCGGAGTGATTTACACTGAGCACTCATACGATTGCTCATCAGGCCGGTGCCTGGGCCGCCGGTGGGTAGGCCTCCAGCCAGAAGGCACGGCTGGCACAGAGCTTCATGTGTGCGACCTATGCCGGAGAACACCGCTAATCCGCCAGCCCTTTCTCACTCCAATCGAACTGGAAGGCCTCGTCCAATGCAAATGCCAACGGCACAAAGGCCCGCACGGTTTTGTATTGTTCATCCCACCAGTGGCGAATGCGGCGTGGTTAGCGAACTACGTCAGTATGGGTCAGGTGTGAAGCTCAATATTCCCGTCATCATGTTTTCAGCTTGTAATTTACTTGAGCATTTTTGGCGGCGCTCTAAACTGTCGAGGACTTCAGGTGAATTTAGGTGAGTCGCCAAGGCCAGCTTATTAAGCAAGGTGCGGAAGTGCTCTAGTTGCTGGAATTCAATTGAATCGATTTCAATAAATCCATGGTCTGCGTGTCTGGATGTTAACGTCTGAAGCCGCGCATCTATCCAATGGTCAATATCATGGGCGGACACTATATGTAATGTGTGGCCTCTGTTCGAGATGTCTTTGAGCATGGGGCGTATCCGCTCGGAAATGTGATGGCTATTAAAGTCTGCCTGTGGAGTGTAAGTTGGGTCTAGTCCCGGTTCGCACATTTTTATAGGTGCCCATTGTCTGATCGGGTCGTCAGTACGCCCGGAGAGGCAAATGCTGAGCCAGTGTCGTCTAATGTAGGGCCTGTGCTGACCCGAGCTGAGCCGCTATTGGCTAGCATTGGGACAGATGTTTTAGTGATATACACTATTTTTCTGGGGGGGTATTTTGTGTTGATTCTGAAGCTATACCAAGAAACAAGTTATGTCGGTGATATACGCCGACGGTAAATTTCTTTCGAAATATCCTGATGCTCACACCCTTGTGGGGTTGCGCTGAGTGTTGCTCCAGGAGCGATACTTAAGAAGTAGATGCAGTCTGTGAGTGGGAGGGTGCTGTATGAGAGATAAGGTTATCACCCCTAAGCCGATAAGGCCGGCTAAAAAAGATAAAAGTTTGCTAATCCGCATGACCGCTGATGAACGTACCATTTTTGATGAACGACTCAAGGAGTCGGGCTACAAAGCTGCTGGAGCTTTTGTCAGGGACTATATAATCAATTCTAAACCGAAGCGCAGATACGTAATTGTTCCTCAGGCTCAGAAGGCCAACGAGCATCTCGTTGAGCTCGCACAGATGATCTTGGATGAAGAAGAGAAGGAGCTGTTAATAAAAAAGATAATGCACGTTGCCGTTAACATTTTCGGAGAGCTAGAAAGGATTAAGCTTGCTGGAAATGGAGAGGAGGGTGAGAACTATGATTGGTAAGGTTTTAAGGTCTTCAACTGGGTCTAGTACCAATCGTATAAAGTACGTTTATGGGGCGAAGAAACACGATCACGAACTTGCTGGAATTAAAACCATCGATACAAACTGCTTTGCTTTTTTTCCGGAAATTGGTATGCGGAAGGGAAGTGTGGAGGATCTCGGTTGTATGATATTGGACATGGATGTCGCCACAAAATTGAAGATTGGCGAACAAGGGAAGCCGAAGAGGAATTTGAAGCCGATATTCCATGCGGTTCTCTCGCTGGATGTCGGCGAATCGCTCACGGATGAGCAGTGGCAGGTCGCTGTGCGGCACTACCTGAAGATGATGGGTTTCAGTACTTCGAATAAATACGCGGCAGTCCTTCATCCGGATACTGGGAATCAGCACGTTCATATTGTAGCGAATCGCATTCGCTACGAGCCTGGCTTCAAGATGGTTCATGATAAAAATAACTTTGAATTAAACCTTCAATCGATAAGCGATATAGAGTGTCTGTTTGGACTCAGAAAGGCCCCGAGACCAGAGGAGAGTTGGAGCGTTGCTGTTAGAAGTAGAGACGTGCAGGGGGCCGCACGGGCCCACTCCATGCCCTACAGATCCCGTCTTGCTGCAAGGGTTGGAGCTTGTGTCGAAAGTACCAAGGAACGTAACGGAGATATTATCAATCTCGTTCGGGCTTTGAGGAGGCAAGGCGTCTATGTTCATCTGCGATATGACAGTCAAGGCCTGCCGAGGGGAATCGCATATGAGTTCGACGGGCGTGTTACTTCCGGAAAGGTTTTGAAAAAAGCTCGATTTACATTTCAAAAACTCACCTTGCAGGAGGGCATCAGGTATGAGCCGCATATGCTTCTACAGCTACAAGCTGAGATTTCAAAACGAGTTCCAACAAGTAAAGGAAAGTCTAATCCGGCAGAGCAGCGCTACTGGGTCAACGGAGGTTGGATCTACATGTACTTCGTCCCGGAAAACACCGCTCGCGCACCCTTTATCAAACTAAAAGTGAAAAAATCCGGGGCTCAGGTCAGGCAGGAGATCACCTATGAGGAAGCGATGGCGCTTATCAGGGCAATTTTACAAATCCTAGCCGCGCTTTTTGGTGCCGACGCCGGCTACTCGGCTAAGCCCGGCAACCCAAGGGGCAAAGGGTACGCCGAATACGATCAAGAGAAAGAATTCCCATTCTTGCTTTCCAATGAGCCTGATGGCGATCCACTGCATTCCCCTCTGGCTGTCAAACTCTCATCGTCGGGTGTGGGGCAGACAGCAGAATTGGCATGAGTAGGTGACCTGAGGTTTAGGACAAAATTAGTACAAAACCCAGGCCGGCTTGGGCCGCTGCAGGCCATTTATTTCAGGGCCTCCTCCCGAATTTATCGGCCTGGAGCGGCCTGGGAAGGAACCCGTAAGGGTTCGAATCCCTTCTTCACCGCCACTTTCGTAATACCGAAAAGCCCCTGGAAACGATGAGTTTCCGGGGGCTTTTTGCATTCCGGCTTTCCATGCCGGTGCTCCCTCGAACCGCAGCGATGGGGCCCGTAAGAGCCCCGCCCCCCTCAGAAACTGACCGAAGCCGACACCCGCGCCGTTCGCGGCGCGCCCTGGAACAGGTAGTTGTCGCCCAGGTAATCCCCCACATCCCGCCAGTAGCGCTTGTCGAAGACGTTATCCACCGTCAGTCGCAGCACCGTGTCGTACCCGGCGATTCGCGTGCGGTAGCGGCTGCCCACGTCGAATACGCTGTAGCCGCCGACCGCCACCGTGCCTTCCTGGTTGGCGTACTTGCTGGCGCTGTAGCGCAGGCCGCCGAGCAGGGCCAGGCCGGGTACGCCGGGGATGCTGTAGTCGGCCTGCAACGCCGCGCGCAGTCGCGGGACGTTGAGTGCCTGATGGTCGTCGTAGGCATCGGTGCCGCTGTCCGCGACCCGGGCACGGATCGCTGCGGCGCTGGCGTTGATCTGCAGGTCCGAGGTCAGCCAGCCGCTGGCACCCAGTTCCAGACCGATGTTCTTCTGCTGGCCTTGCTGCACGTAGGTGAAGTTGCCGGCACCGTCTGGCTGCGTGTACTGGTAGGCCTGCCGCAGCTGGAACAGCGCGGCGCTGAAGCTCATGCGCTGCCAGTCGCGCTTGACGCCCAGTTCGATCTGGTGCGAGGTGGTCGGGGCGAGGATGTCCTGGTTGTTGAGGACGAACCAGGGCGCCACGCCGCCGGAAGAGAGGCCCTTGCTGTAGCTGGTGTACACGGAGATGTCCGGCCGCGGCTTGTAGATCAGCGCGGCATTGGGCAGCAGTTGGTATTGGCGGGTGTGGCGCAGTGAATCGCCGGCCTGATTGAACGCTTCCTCGTCCAGGCGCACCACGCGGGCGCCGATCACGCTTTGCCATTGCTCGGTGAAGCTGATCCGGTCACTGAAGAACAGGCCGTACTGGCGGCTGTCGAGGCGGCGCTCGGTGTGGCCGGGCGTTTTGTCGGACGGGATGACCGCGGGCGTGTCCTGATAGATGTTGGGTTGGCCCGAGATCAACCCGGTGGCCTCGTTGAACATCGGACGCTGATCCACGGTACGGCGCTGCGCGCTGGTGCCGACGGTCAACTCATGGCCGACCCCCAGCGCATCGAAACGTCCGGCCAGGGTTGCCTGTGCCTCATCGGTGCGCCGGGTGTCGTCCGGGCTGCGGAAGTCATAGATGTCGTAGTCGCCTTCGGGGCTGAAGGTGTTGCCCAGGCCCGGGCAGTTGCTGGTGTAGTAGCAGCCCCAGGCAAACGAACTGTAGTCATCGATCACCACCCGACTGCGCGACGCGCTCAGCGCCCCGGTCCAGGCCTCATTGAAGCGGTACTCGAAACGCCCGCCAAGATTCAGCGAGTCGGATTTCACCGGTCTGGCCCAGTCCTGCCAGGCCAGGCGGTCCTTGGGGTCGATGCCGTGGGGCAGGCTGCTGCCGCCGAGCAACTGGTAGCCCGGCACCGAATACTGTTCGCGGCTCTGGTACTCGACATCCAGTTGCAGCAGGGCATCCGGGCTCATCTGCCAGTCGAAGGCCAGGGAGGCGAAGTCGCGCTTGCCGTCGGCGTGATCGACGTAGCTGCGGATGTCTTCATGGGCCAGGTTGGCGCGCAGACCGAACTGGCGCTCGCTGCCGAACCAGCCGCCGAGGTCGGTGGCGATATAGCGTTCGCCCTCGGCGCTGCCGGAGACCGTCAGCGACCGGACATCCTCCGCGCGCTTGGTCACGTAGTTGATCACCCCGCCGGGTTCGGACACACCGCTCTGCAGGCCGGACAAACCCTTGAGCAGCTCCACCTGCTGCTTGTTCTCCAGCGCCACGTTCTGTTCGCCGGTGATGGTCTGGCCGTTGATCTTGTAGCTGTGCGCCGCATCGAGGCTGAAGCCGCGCACATTGAAATTCTCGTAGTAGCCGATCGGCGCGTAGGACTCGCCCACCGAGGCGTCGCTCTGCAGCACTTCGCTGAGCAGGCGCACCTGGCGGTCCTGCAGCAACTGTTCGGTGAACACCGAGACCGAGGCCGGGGTGTCCAGCAGTGGCGCGGAGGTGAAGCCGGCGACCTGAGCCTGGCGCGACTGGTAGCCATCGCTCCAGCTATCGGAAACCGTGACCGGAGCAAGGGTGACGCTGCCTTCGGCGAAAGCGTGCGGGGTGCTCAGGGTCAGGCCGACCGTGAGCAGGCTGAGGGGCAGGCGAGGGCGTTGCAGGGACATGCGGCAAAACTCCTTGAGGGCCCGCAGCGGGCGCGCCGTTATGAGTCGGCAGCTACCCCGAAGCTGAAAGCCCGGTACGGCGAAAGGAAGGCGCAAAAAGGGCGCGCAAGTGCGAAAGGCTACTGGCATTGCGCCAGTGGGCGCCGCAGCGCGGGCACAATCTTAGCAGGGGCGACCGCGTTGCGGTGCCCCAATTGCAATACATTCGTATCTGAAGGGATGAGCGGGTGACGCTGGAATTCAGGTTTTCGCTGGCTGCTGCTGGGTGCGGCGGCGCCAGTTGCCGTCCAGTTTCGACCAGGTCTTGCCGTCGGTGACCGCCAGCAGCTTGCGGCCATCCTTGAAGGTGGCGAGGAAGGTGATTTCCTCGTCCTTGCTACCGAGCCAGAGCCCGGCGAGCAAGCCCAGCGGACCGGCCATCAGGCAGCCGGCCACGCCCCAGCCGAGGGCACTGCTCAGGTTGCGACTGGTTTCCTGGTTGGCGACTTTCATGTCCTTGATGCGGGAGAGTGCGATCTTTTCGCCCGGTGAGGGGCTTGTGGCGGTCTTGAGTGTGAGCGATCCATTGCGGTACTCGCCTTCACCTTGCAAGAAATCGCCGGACTGAACGGTGAGTCTTGTCATAGGGGTAATCCAGGTTGAGAGGGCTTTTTTGACCAATCGCTACTGAGCGCTCCGGATACCCTCAAGTCAATCGTCAGGCGACGGAGGGTATGAAGTCTGTCAGACGGTTCTGACGTCCATCACCTTTCTTCCGGCCAGCCACCCGATCATCAGCGCCAGTGCGCCCAGGGCCAGGCCGGCCAGGACGATCGCCTCCCAGCCCCAGTGCTGGAACAACTGGGTCCCCAGCAGCGAGCCCGTTGCGCCGCCGATGAAATAGCAGGTGATATAGCCGGCGTTGAGGCGGTTGCGCGCTTCCGGGCGGAGGGCAATGACCGCGTTCTGGTTGCTGACGTGCACCAGTTGCACCGCCAGGTCGAGCAACAGCACGCCGATCAGCAAGGCTGCCAGTGAGGTCGGGGCGAAGGCCAGCGGCACCCAGGCGAGCATCTGCATGAGCAGACCGAAGAGGGTGCCCTGGGCACCCTTGCCACGGTCGGCCAGGCGTCCGCCCCAGTTCGCCGCCAGGGCTCCGGCGGCGCCGGCCAGGCCGAACAGACCGATCGTTCCATCTGAATAGTTGTAGGGCTCGGCCTTCAGCAAAAAAGCCAAGGGTGTCCAGAACAGCGCGAACAGGCAGAAGGAAAATGCCCCGAGCAGTGAGCGCAGACGCAGCACCGGCTCCTCGGCGAACAGACGGAATACCGAACCGATCAGTGCCGGATAGGCCAGCCCGGCATGTTGCCGCCGCTGCGGCAGCGCCCGGAACAGGGCGACGGCGCTGAGGGCCATGAGCCCGGCGGCGAGCAGATAGATGCTGCGCCAGTCGCCGAGGTTGGCCATGAATCCGGCGGCGGTGCGCGCCAGCAGGATCCCCAGCAGCAGTCCGCCCATGAGGGTGCCGACCACGCGCCCGCGTTCGGCGGGATCGCTGAGGCCGGCGGCCATGGGCACCAGTACCTGGGCCACCACGGAGAACAGGCCGGTCAGCGTGGTGCCCAGCAAAAGCCACGGCAGGCTTGGGGCGAAGGCACTTATCAACAGGCCGATGGTGGCGATGGTGATCATGCTGACGATCAGTCGGCGTTGTTCGAACAGGTCGCCCAGCGGGGCCAGCAACAGCAGGCCGGCGCCGTAGCTCAGTTGCGCGGCGATGACGATGCCGCCGGCGCTGGCGGTGCTCAGGCCGAAATGCGCGGCGATGCTGTGCAACAGCGGTTGCGCGTAATAGTTGCTGGCCACCGCGAGACCCACGGCGGTGGCCATCAGCAGGATCAGGGCGCGGCTCAGGGGCGGCGTGACGGTCATGGCCGTCTCCATTCGAGGGATGAGGAGGGCAGTATGGGAAATGCGCTAGGATGACGCCAATGCATCGTTTTCATCGAATCAATCTCGAAAGAAGATGAATGAATGAACCTGAAACAGATCGAATACGCCCTGGCGGTCGCCGAGACCGGCAGCTTTACCCGTGCCGCCGAGCGTTGCCATGTGGTGCAGTCGGCCCTCAGCCATCAGGTCGCCCGCCTCGAAGAGCAACTGGGCGCGGCGTTGTTCGAACGCAGTTCGCGCTGGGTGCGCCTGACCGCGGCGGGCGAGGCCTTCGTGCCCAGCGCGCGCACCGCGCTGGAGGCGGCGCGGCGTATCGCCGACGAAGTGGCCGCGGCGTCTGGCGAGGTGCGCGGGCGCCTGTCCATCGGTGAAATCAGTTCGCTCACCGCGCTGGATCTGGTCGACCTGCTGGCGGGCTTTCATCACCAGTACCCGCGGGTGGACATCCGCTGGCTGATGGGCAAGAGCGAAGTGATGATCGGCGATGTCCGCGAGCGCCGCCTGGATGTGGCGTTCATCGGGGTGTGGCCGGGTGAGTCGCTGGAGGGGGTCGAATGGCGCCTGCTGGCCAAGGAGGAACTGGTGGCGGTCTTGCCGCCGGAGCATCCGTTGGTTATCCACAAGCGCCTGGCCCTGGCGGATCTGGAGGACCAGCCGCTGGTGGACTTTCAGGCCGGCACCGGAGCGCGGCGCCAGACCGACGAGGCGTTCGCCGCCGCCGGCTTGCGTCACCGGGTGCAATTCGAAGTGGGCACCACCGGCCTGATCGAGAAGTTCGTTCAGCGCGGTCTGGCCTTGGGCCTGGTGGCGGAGCGGATAGCCAACGGCTTCGAGCGGGTCGCGGTACTGCCGGTGAGCGATGCGCCGGTGCGGCATCTGTACGCCATCTGGTCGAAAACTCCGACCCCGGCCGCCAGTGCCTTTATCCAGTTGCTGGAAAGACAGCTGGCGGCGGGATAGGGCATCAGGCGGCGAAACCACCGTCGATGGTCAGGCTGGCCCCGGTGATGTAGGCGGCTTCAGGGCCGGCCAGGTAGGCGACGAAGCTGGCGATTTCCTCGACATGCCCGTAGCGACCTACCGCCATCAATCCGATCAGGCTGTCGGCGAATTCGCCATGGGCCGGGTTCATGTCGGTGTCCACCGGGCCGGGCTGCACGTTGTTGATGGTGATCCCGCGTGGCCCGAGGTCACGGGCCAGGCCACGGGTCAGGCCGACCAGCGCCGATTTGCTCATGGCGTAGGTGGCGCCGCCGGCGAAGGGCATGCGCTCGGCATTGGTGCTGCCGATATTGATGATGCGGCCACCCTGGCCCATATGCCGCACGGCGGCCTGGGTCGCGACGAACACGCTGCGCACGTTGACCGCCACCGTGCGATCGAAGTCCTCCAGGCTGAACTCGGCGATATCGCCGATCGCCAGCACCCCGGCGTTGTTTACCAGGATATCGAGGCCGCCGAAGTGCTCGACGGTCAGTTCGACGGCCTGTTGCACCGCCGCGGCGTCGGCGCTGTCGGCCTTCAGCGCGAGGGCCTTGCCGCCGTTCTGGCGAATTTCGTTCTGCAACTGCTCGGCGCCGGCTTGCGAGCTGACGTAGGTGAAGGCGACGGCGGCGCCCTGTTCGGCCAGGCGTTTGACGATGGCCGCGCCGATACCGCGCGAGCCGCCCTGGACCAGTGCCACTTTGCCGCTGAGGTTCTGTTGAATCGACATTGCTGGTGCTCCTGAAAAGACAAGGCTGGGTGCCTTGTGGATGGGCCCAGTATCGGGGGGAGATTGGCTACTGATAATCCACTAATCGCTATAGTCTGAATAAACTCCTGGTTTGGAATCTCGTGATGGAAACCTTCAGCAGCATAGAGTGCTTTCTGCGCAGTGCCGAAGTGGGCAGCTTCGCCGAGGCCGCCCGGCGCCTGAGCCTGACGCCGGCGGCGGTGGGCAAGAATGTCGCCGGTCTGGAGGCGCGGCTCGGCGTGCGGTTGTTCCAGCGCAGTACCCGCAGCCTGACCCTGACCGAGGCGGGGCAGTGCTTTCTCGGCGAAGTGCGTGACAGCTTCCAGACGATCCAGCATGCCGTAGCCAACATCGCCAGCATCGAGGGGCAGCCGGCGGGCACGTTGAAGGTCAGCATGGGCACGGTGTTCGGACGGCTGTACATCCTGCCCCTGTTGGGTGAATTCCTTCGGCGTTTTCCGGCGATCACGCCGGACTGGCACTTCGATAACCGTCAGGTGGATCTGATTGCCCAGGGTTTCGATGCGGCCATTGGTGGTGGTTTCGACCTGCCGCCCGGGGTGGTGGCGCGCAAGCTGACGCCGGCACATCGGATTCTGGTGGCGTCCGCGCAGTACCTGGACCGTTGCGGGCCGCTGCGCCAGCCGGAGGATCTGGCCGAGGCGGACGGGATCCTGATCCGCTCCCCGCAGACCGGACGTGTGCGCTCCTGGCCACTGACCAGCCGTACCGGTGAACAAAGTCCGCTGAACCTGCGCCCGCGCATGACCATGTCCGACTCCGAGGCCGCCTGCGCGGCGGCGGAGCAGGGGCTTGGCGTGGCGCTGGTGAGCATGCCGTTCGCGGTGCCGTATCTGGGGAAGGGGAGTCTGCTGCGGGTGTTGCCGGACTGGTATGTGGATGACGGGAATATTTCGTTGTACTACGCGCAGCACAAGTTGCTGCCGGGGAAGACCCGGGTGTTCGTCGATTTCGTGCTGGAGCAGTTCAGGGAGCAGGGCCTGGACAGGCAGTTCGATGCGCTGGCCTGACTGCCGGGGGGGCTCTTCAGGGCCTGATTGCGTGCACCACGGACCTTTGTGGGAGCGGGCGTTGCCCGCGATCAGGCCCGCAGGCACAACCACTCATTCGATGGATATCACCTCAAGCACCTGCCGCCCCCCACCCAGGTCCACCTCATCCCCCTCGGCCTTGCCCAGCAACTGCTGGCCCAATGGCGAACGCGGAGTGATCACCGTCACCAGCTCCGCCCCCTCGCCAATCTTCAAACCCGCAGCTTCCGGGCCGATGAACACCCGCTGCCGATTCCCCGTCTCATCCTCCAGCAGCACCAGATTGCTCACCTGGATTCCCAGCCCCGGGTCGAAATCCCGCAGGTTGAGTTGCAGGTAAGCAGCCCGCGCCTGACGAATCTCCTCCATGCGCCGGGCCTGGCCGGTCGCCAGGTAGGACGCTTCCAGGCTCAGGGTGTCGTACTTGTTCTCGGCGATGTTCTCCTCCGCGGTCGCCGTCTCGTAGGCGGTCTGTGCGGCGCGCTGAAGGACGTCCAGGTCCACGCCCAGGCGTTCGATGATGGCATGCAGCAGTTCGGTCTTGTTCATCTCAACGGCAGAACTCAAGGACATTGGCCCGGCTCTTCTCGGTCGGGGCGGTGCGGTTCTGTTGCAGCCAGAACTGGCACTTGGGATTGGACAGGTTGCGCGGGTTTTCCTCGGCGCGGTTTTGCGCATCTTCGATCTGCTGGCTCTGCAGTGCCTGCTGGTATTGCTCGAACATGTGGTTCTGCTCCGGCGACTGCTCCGCCGCGCCTGGCTGGCGTGCTGCTGGCGGCTGGCGCGCGGGGGCCGGGGCGAGCGGTTGGCTGAGCGCCGCGGTCACCGGCTCATGCAGCGACGGCAGCAGTTGCCAGGCGCCCCAGAGGGTCAGGCCGATGGCGACGAAGCCGAGCCACAGGCCCAGGGCGACAGCGACGATCAGCGGCAGCATTTTCGGGGAAACCTTCAGTTCACGACGACGTGCTCGGTAGGACATGGCAACCTCCTGGCCAGGACAGGGGCGGGATTGTCGCACGAGCGATCGCAGGCGGCACTTTTGTCGGCACGCGATAATCCGGACAATTGGCGAACATTTGTCTGCGGCGCAAGAGGTGCCTGTTATGAAACCGACCTGGGATATCTTCTGCCGCGTGGTCGACAACTACGGCGACATCGGGGTGACCTGGCGGCTGGCCCGGCAACTGGTGGCCGAGCACGACCTGACGGTGCGCCTGTGGGTCGACGAACTGCAGGCGTTCGCGCGGATCTGCCCGGAGGCCGAGGTGCAGGCGCCGCACCAGCTGCAGGCGGGCGTCGAGGTCTGGCACTGGGGCGCAGACTGGGCGCCGGTGGCGGTGGCCGATGTGGTCATCGGCGCCTTCGGTTGCCAGATCCCCGCGCAATACATCGAGGCCATGACCCGGCGGCCGGCGCCGGCCCTGTGGCTGAACCTCGAATACCTCAGCGCCGAGGACTGGGTCGAAGGTTGTCACGGCCTGCCATCACCCCAGGCCAATGGCTTGCGCAAGGTGTTTTTCTTCCCGGGCTTCACCCAGGGCACAGGCGGACTGCTGCGCGAAGCCGGGTTGCTGGCGCAGCGCGATGCGTTCGACCGCGATGCCTTCCTGCGCACGCTGGGCGTGGCGCTGCAGCCTGGTAGTCGCCTGCTGTCGCTGTTCGCCTACGAGAATTCCGGGCTGGCCAGCTGGCTCGATGCCCTGGCCGAGGATGTCCGGCCCAGTCACCTGCTGGTGCCGGAAGGGCGCATTCTCGGTGATGTACAGGCCTGGCTGGGTGAGGAGGAGGTAGGCGTCGGTGCAGTGCATCGACGTGGCGCGCTGACCGTGCAGATCCTGCCGTTCGTGCGCCAGGACGACTACGACCGGCTGCTGTGGAGCTGCGATTTCAACGCGGTGCGTGGCGAGGATTCCTTCGTTCGCGCGCAGTGGGCGGGCAAGCCGCTGCTTTGGCACATCTATGTGCAGGAGGAGTATGCCCACTGGGAAAAACTCGAAGCCTTTCTCGACCACTACACCCAGGGGCTGTCGCCCGTCACGGCGGCGGCCCTGGTGGAGCTGTGGCGGGCCTGGAACATGGATCGCGACATGGGCGCGGCCTGGAAACAGTTGTTGCCGCACTGGGATGAACTGGCCGCTCACGCCCGCCAGTGGTGCGCGGAGCAGGCCGCTCGGCCGGACCTTGCCACGGCGCTGGTGCAGTTTTACCGAAATTGGATATGATACGCGGCCTCGATTTTTATAAATCCATCCAGATTCGGATACTTCGTAATGAAAACTGGTAAAGAGCTGAAACCCGGTACCGTACTGCGGATCGACAACGACCCGTGGCTGGTTCAGAAAGCTGAGTTCACCAAATCGGGCCGTAACAGCGCGATCATGAAGACCAAGCTGAAGAACCTGCTGACCGGCTACAAGACCGAAACCGTCTACGGTGCGGACGACAAGCTGGACGACGTGATCCTGGATCGCAAAGAAGCGACCCTGTCGTTCATCAGCGGTGACTCGTACACCTTCATGGACACTTCCGACTACACCATGTACGAACTGAACGCCGAAGACATCGACGCCGTTCTGCCGTACATCGAAGAAGGCATGGAAGACATCTGCGAAGCCGTCTTCTTCGAAGGCCGCCTGGTCTCCGTGGAACTGCCGACCACCATCAGCCGTCAGGTCGTCTACACCGAGAACGCTGCTCGTGGCGACACCTCCGGCAAGGTCATGAAGCCTGCCAAGCTGAAGAACGGTACCGAGATCCAGGTTGCCGACTTCATCCAGATCGACGAGTGGATCGACATCGACACTCGCGACAACAGCTTCAAGGGCCGCTCCAAGAAGTAATCTTCCTGGCGTCCACGAAAAACCCGGCCTCGGCCGGGTTTTTTTGTGCCTGTGGAAAACTCAGACGCTGACGTGCAGGCGGACGTCGACGTTGCCGCGGGTGGCGTTGGAGTACGGGCAGACCTTGTGCGCCGCGTCCACCAGTGCCTGGGCGTCGGCCTGCTCAAGACCCGGGATGCTGATGCGCAGGTCGATGTCCAGACCGAAGCCGCCTTCGATCTGACCGATCCCGACTTCGGCGGTGATCGAGGTCTCGGCGGGCAGTTGGCGCTTGCTCTGGCCGGCGACGAATTTCAAGGCGCCGATGAAGCAGGCCGAGTAGCCGGCGGCGAACAGCTGCTCGGGGTTGGTCGCCGCGCCGCCAGCGCCGCCGAGTTCCTTCGGCGTGGCCAGTTTCACGTCGAGGATGCCGTCGCTGGAAACGGCACGGCCATCGCGGCCACCAGTGGAGGTTACGGTTGCGGTGTAGAGCGTTTTCATGGGGAGTTCCTCGAACCTTGTGAACGTTGTCTTGTGAACGTTGTGCGCCGGTGGCGCTGTCTGGGTACGGGGATAAAACTAGCGCGCAATTATTTAGTGCGCAAGATAAATTTTCAAGCGATCCGCCAAACGGTACTGCGACAGGGCTGGCTATCGTGGCTCAAGCCCCATGGCAGAGCCGTTACAGGCTTTTCTGCAAGTGCTCGCGCAACTCCAGCAATTGCGCTTGCAGTTGCCGCAGGCGCTCAACCGATTGCCCACTGGCGCCGAGAATGCAGTGCGGCACTGTGCGCGCCTTCTGCTGCAATTGACGGCCGGCATCGGTGAGTTCGACGATCACCACCCGCTCATCCTCACGGCTGCGGGTGCGCTTGAGCAGTCCCTCGGCCTCCAGGCGCTTGAGCAGCGGTGTGAGCGAGCCTGGATCGGTGAGCAGGCGCTGGCTGATCTCGCCGACGGTCAGCGCGTCCTGTTCCCACAGCACGAGCATCGCCAGGTACTGTGGATAAGTCAGGCCCAGCGCTTGCAGCAGCGGTTTGTAGACCTTGGTCATCAACAACGAGGTGGAGTGCAGGGCAAAGCACACCTGGTTGTCGAGCAGCAACTCGTCGCAGCGGTCGGGAGCTTCGGTGTCAGCGTTCATGCCAATCCTTTTCTTGGTTGGAGCTTTGAATTTTAGCACGCAAGTATTTAGCGCTATCGCCAGCTCAGTTCGCTCTGCAGTGCCAGATCCCAGGGCGGCACCGGACTGAACCGGCTCTTGAGGAATTCGAGCAGCAAACGACTCCGAGAGTTCGTTTCATGTTCCAGGCGCAGTGCATAGATGCCGGTGGACTCAGTTGGCGGCAGTCCGTTGTCGCAGAACAGTGGCAGCAGTTCACCGCGCAGCAGGTACTCGCTGATCAGCCAGGTCGGCAGGTGGGCGATGCCGAGGCCGGCCAGGGCGCCGAACAGCAGGGTCTCGGCGTTGTTGGCCGTCATGCGCATGCGCGAAGGGCGCCATACCCGCATCTGCCCGTCCATGTCGAAACGCCAGGCGAACGGCGGGGCGAGACCGTCCCAGTCCAGGCCGTCGTGTTCCGGCAGCTGCGCGGGGCTTGTCGGGACGCCACGCTGGCGCAGATAGGCCGGGCTGGCGCAGGCGATGCGCACCATGTAGGCCAGTGGCGTCGCCACCAGCCGGGTATCGGCCAGCGGGCCGGCACGCAGTACCAGATCCACCTCGCCGAGGTGCGCACCGTGCAGGTCGACGAAGCTGTCGATCAGGCGCAGTTGCACGTCGAGGCCAGGGTAGGCGACGAGGAAATCGGCGATGGCCGGGGCCAGGTGCCGACGTCCGAACGCCGCTGGCGCGTCCATGCGGATCAGGCCCTCCGGTGCATTGCTCAGGGACACCGCTTCGGCCCGGGCCAGACGCAGCTCCTCGACGATACGCCGGGCCCGTTCGGCGAAGGCGATACCCGCCGGGGTGGGGCGCACCGCGTGGGTGCTGCGCACGAACAGACGGCTGCCCACGGCGCTCTCCAGGCTGTCGATACGCCGCGCCACTGCCGAGGGTGTCAGCGGGTGGCGCCGGGAGGCGGCGGAAAAACTGGCGGTCTCCAGCACATCGAGAAACAGGCCGAGCTGTTCGGTCAGGGCATCGGGATTCATCAGGGGCTCGCTTATGCGAAATTGGCAAAGCCATTGTGCGTTGCTGTGCGTTTCCCCGCTAGCCCGGCCTCGGTAGCATGCCGCCAATGATCTGATTGACGAGGCCGGCATGATCGAGTGGTTGATGTATATCGCCCTGGGCGCAGCCCTGGGTACGGTGGGGGGATTGTTCGGCATCGGTGGCGGTTTGATCGCGATTCCGGCGCTCGGCGTGTTGTTCGGTCTGGACCAGCAACTGGCCCAGGGCACCGCGCTGGTGATGGTGGTGCCGAATGTGATGCTGGCGCTGTGGCGTTATCACCAGCGCAACCGAATCGAACTGCGCTATGCGGTACCGCTGGCGGGTGCCAGTTTCGTCTTCGCCTGGCTCGGTTCGATCTGGGCGGTGGGCCTGGATGCGCGCAGCATGCGCATCGGTTTCGTCGCGTTCCTGGTCGCCCTGGCGGCGTGGAACCTGCTGCGCATCTTCCTGCGCAGCACGCCGCCGTCCAGCGAGCTGCGGCAGCCGTGGCCGTGGCTGGGCGTGCTGGGCAGCTTCGCCGGCGTCATGGGCGGGCTGTTCGGGGTTGGTGGCGCTGTGGTTGCCACGCCGGTGCTGACCAGCGTGTTCGGTACCACCCAGGTGGTGGCCCAGGGGTTGTCGCTGGCGCTGGCGCTGCCGAGTACCTCGGTGACCCTGCTGACCTACGCCGTGCACCAGCACGTCGACTGGATGATGGGCATTCCCCTGGCCGTGGGTGGTCTGCTCAGTATCAGTTGGGGCGTGAAGCTGGCCCATGCGATGCCGGAAAAGGTACTGCGCTCGCTGTTCTGCGCGTTCCTGGTGGTCTGCGCGCTGATGCTGGCGTTCAAGATCTGAAAGCAGTCGCGGCCCCGCTTCGGCGGGGCTACTGTAGTGGGTCTCGCGTGCAGGGAGTTCGCCATGTCCACCACTCAATCGTTTTCAGCGGCCCAGGCGCGCCGTCTGGCCCTGGCCGCCCAGGGCTTCGCCGCGGTCGCGGGCGAGGGCTCTGCCAGCACCTCGCAACTGGCGCGGATGCTGCGCCGGCTTGGGGTGGTGCAGATCGATTCGGTCAACGCCCTGGTGCGCTCCCATTACCTGCCGCTGTTTTCCCGGCTTGGTCACTACGCGCCTGAACTGCTCGACCAGTTGGCCTGGGGCCGGGGCCGTCAGCGCAAGCTCTTCGAGTACTGGGGGCATGAAGCCTCGCTGCTGCCGCTGGAGTTGTATCCATTGCTGCGTTGGCGCATGCGCCGGGCGCGCCAGGGGCAGGGCATCTATCGGCAGTTGGCGGAATTCGGCCGCCAGCAGCAGGCCACCATCGCCCGGGTCCTGGCCGCGGTGACCGAGCAGGGGGCGCTGGGCGCTGGCAGCCTGTCGACCCGCGAGGAACGCGCCGGTCCCTGGTGGGACTGGAGCGCGGAAAAGCATGCGCTGGAATGGCTGTTCGCCGCGGGCGAGGTGGTGGTGGCCGGGCGCCGTGGTTTCGAGCGGCTCTACGATCTGCCGCAGCGTGTGTTGCCGCCGGCCGTGCTCGCCCAGCCGGAGCCCGCTGAAGCCGACGCCCAGCGCGCGCTGGTGCTGCATGCGGCCACGGCACTGGGGGTCGCTACCGAGAGGGATCTGCGCGACTACTTCCGTCTGGCCCCGGCGGACAGCCGCGCCCGTGTCGCCGAATTGCTCGAAGAGGGCCTGTTGCAGCGCTGCGAGGTTCAAGACTGGACATCGCCCGCCTATTGCCTGGGGGCGCCGCGCATTCCGCGCAAGGCCATCGCCAGCGCACTGCTGTCGCCTTTCGACTCGCTGGTCTGGGAGCGTGAGCGCACCGAGCGCCTGTTCGATTTCCGCTATCGCCTGGAGATCTACACGCCCGCGCACAAGCGTGTCTACGGCTATTACGTGCTGCCATTCCTGCACCACGGGCGCATCGCCGCACGGGTCGACCTGCGTGCCGAGCGCGCGCGGCAGTGCCTGGCCGTGCATGCCCTGCATGAGGAAGAACCGGGGCTGGACGAGGCGGGGATTCACGCCCTGGCCGCCAGTCTGGGGCGACTGGCCGGGTGGCTGGGGCTGCGGGTGGTGCAGGTCAATTGCCGGCGGGCCGGCACCCCGCGCTTGCGCGAGGCGCTGGCCCGGCTGGAAATCAGCGGCGAACCTGCTTGAGGGTTTCGGCGATGAGGAAGGCCAGCTCCAGCGACTGATCGGCGTTCATCCGCGGGTCGCAGTGGGTGTGGTAGCGGTCGGAGAGGGCATCCTCGGTGATCGGCCGGGCGCCGCCGATGCATTCGGTGACGTTCTGCCCGGTCATCTCGATGTGGATTCCGCCGGCGTGGGTGCCTTCGGCCTGGTGGACCTGGAAGAACTGCTTCACCTCGCTGAGGATCTGCGCGAAGTCGCGGGTCTTGTAGCCGCTGCTGGCCTTGATCGTGTTGCCGTGCATCGGGTCCGAGCTCCACAGCACCTGGCGGCCTTCGCGCTCGACGCTGCGGATCAGGTTGGGCAGGTGCGCGCCGACCTTCTCCGCGCCCATGCGCACGATCAGGTTGAGACGGCCCGGATCGTTGGCCGGGTTGAGGATGTCGATCAGGCGGATCAGTTCCTCGGTATTCATGCTCGGGCCGACCTTGACCCCGATCGGGTTGTTCACCCCGCGCAGGAATTCGACATGGGCGCCATCGAGCTGACGCGTGCGGTCGCCGATCCACAGCATGTGCGCCGAGCAGTCGTAGTAGTCGCCGGTCAGGCTGTCACGGCGGACGAAGGCTTCCTCGTAGTTGAGCAGCAGCGCTTCGTGGGCGGTGAAGAAGCTGGTCTCGCGCAGTTGCGGCGCGGTGTCGAGGCCGCAGGCACGCATGAAGGCCAGGGTTTCGTCGATGCGGTCGGCCAACTGGCTGTATTTCTCGGCCAGGGCCGAGTTGGCGATGAAGTCCAGGTTCCACTTGTGCACCTGGTGCAGGTCGGCGAAACCGCCCTGGGCAAAGGCCCGCAGCAGGTTGAGGGTGGCGGTGGCCTGGTGGTAGGACTGCAGCAGACGTTCCGGGTCCGGCACGCGGCTCTGCGGGTCGAAACCGATGCCGTTGACGATGTCGCCGCGGTAGGCCGGCAGGGTCACGCCGTCGATGGTTTCGTCATTGGCCGAACGCGGTTTGGCGAATTGCCCGGCCATGCGCCCGACCTTCACGACCGGGCAGCCGGCGGCGAAGGTCATGACAATCGCCATCTGCAGCAGGACCTTGAAGGTGTCGCGAATCTTCGCCGCTGAGAACTCGGCGAAGCTTTCCGCGCAATCGCCGCCCTGCAGGAGGAACGCGCGGCCCTGGGTCACTTCGGCGAACTGCCGGCGCAGTTCGCGGGCCTCGCCGGCGAAGACCAGCGGTGGATAACTGGCCAGGCTCTGTTCGACCTTCAGCAGGTGCGCGGCGTCGGGGTAGACGGGTTGTTGCTGGATCGGCAGGGCGCGCCAGCTATCGGGACTCCAGGGTTGGCTCATCACAGGCTCTTTTCGTTATCGGCTAAAGGCGAAATGCATGCCTGCCATGCTATCACCCGCCACACGCCTTGTTGCACTGCGCGCATTGACGGACAATGCCGGCTTTTGCTTGGGCAGACAGGGTTGCCGGGAGACAGCATGACAGAGCGGGAAGAGCGGCTGCTGGCGCAGGTGCACGACCAGTTCGGCACCATCAGCGTGTACGAAGTCGAGGACTACCGCTTTCTCGAATTCGGCGAGGCGATCGAGCAGAGCTGCGTGTTCACTGCCGATCCCAGCTGGCTGGAGTACGACTACACCCGTGCCATGCTGGTCGGTGCGCTGTGCCACGAGCAGCCGGAAAGCGCGCTGTTTCTTGGCCTCGGCGCCGGCACCCTGACCCAGGCCTGCCTGAAGTTCCTGCCCCTGGACGATGTCGAGGCCATCGAGCTGCGTGCGGACGTGCCGCGCCTGGCCATCGAATACCTCGGCCTGGACGACGACCCGCGCCTGTACATCCGCGTTGGCGACGCCCTGGAACTGCTGCCGACGGCGGAGCCCGCCGACCTGATCTTCGTCGACCTGTACACCGACCACGGTCCCGGCGTCGGTCACCTGGCCTGGGGTTTTCTGGAAAACTGCCAGAAGCGTCTCAATCCCGGTGGCTGGCTGGTGATCAACCAGTGGGCTGGCGACGATGGCCGGCCGCTGGGCGCGGCGTTGTTGCGCGGCCTGTATTCCCGACACTACTGGGAGCTGCCGGTGAAGGAGGGCAACGTGATCCTGCTGGTGCCCGCCGACCTCGACCAGACCCTTGACGAAGCCGGGCTGCGTGCCCGCGCCGAGGCCCTGGCTCCGCGCCTGGGCTATTCCCTGAACTCGCTGATCGAGGTGATTCGTCCGGCATCCTGAGTAAATCGTTTCAGCCATTCAGCCCCGGTTTTCGGCATCACAGGGGCCTTGGAGATCGACGAGACGCGTCGTTCCAAGGCTTGCGGTCGTCGTTTTCCGAAAAAAAGCTCTCACGGGAATGGCGAATTCAGGTATGATGCGCGCCGGTCTTTCAACGGACCTCGTTTAGGTAGTGCAATCTTCCCGAAGCCACCTTCGGCTGCGCGTCCGCATCGCGGACTCTCCTTGACGTTCTTTTATCTTCAATCGTTTTCGCAAATCCCCGCCGACAAAGCTGCCAGGGTGACCCTCGGGTCTTACAAGGCATGCGCAGCTTTGGAGCATGGGTCTTTGCGGATGCACTTAGAGGCAGACCCATGACCCAGGAAACCGCCGGCTTCGCCGCTCTCGATCTTCATCCAAGTATTGTTGCTGCCGTTCTGGCGACCGGCTACGAAGAGCCGTCCGCCATTCAGCAACAATCGATCCCGATCATTCTCGCCGGTCATGACATGATCGGTCAGGCGCAGACCGGTACCGGCAAGACTGCCGCGTTCGCCCTGCCCATCCTGAACCGCATCGACCCGAGCAAGCGCGAGCCGCAAGCCCTGATCCTGGCGCCAACCCGTGAGTTGGCGTTGCAAGTAGCTACCGCATTCGAAACCTACGCCAAGCAGATGCCTGGCGTGACCGTGGTGGCCGTATACGGTGGTGCCCCGATGGGCCCACAACTGAAAGCCATCCGCAACGGCGCGCAGATCGTCGTCGCAACCCCGGGCCGTCTCTGCGACCACCTGCGTCGCGACGAGAAAGTCCTGGCTACCGTCAACCACCTGGTGCTCGACGAAGCCGACGAAATGCTCAAGCTGGGCTTCATGGATGACCTGGAAGTGATCTTCAAGGCCATGCCGGAAAGCCGTCAGACCGTGCTGTTCTCGGCTACCCTGCCAGCGTCGATCCGTGCCATCGCCGAGCGTCACCTGCGCGAGCCGAAGCACGTCAAGATCCAGAGCAAGACCCAGACCGTGACCGCCATCGAGCAGGCACACCTGATGGTCCACGCCGACCAGAAGGTTTCCGCCGTCCTGCGTCTGCTGGAAGTCGAGGAATTCGACGCGCTGATCGCCTTCGTGCGTACCAAGCAGGCCACCTTGGACCTGGCCAGCGCGCTGGAAGCCAAAGGCTACAAGGCCGCCGCGCTGAACGGCGACATCGCCCAGAACCAGCGTGAGCGTGTGATCGACTCGCTGAAGGACGGCCGCCTGGACATCGTCGTCGCCACCGACGTCGCTGCCCGTGGTCTGGACGTACCGCGCATCACCCACGTATTCAACGTCGACATGCCGTACGATCCGGAGTCCTACGTACACCGTATCGGTCGTACCGGCCGTGCCGGTCGTGAAGGCCGTGCGCTGCTGCTGGTCACCCCGCGCGAGCGCCGCATGCTGCAGGTGATCGAGCGCGTTACCGGGCAGAAGGTTGCTGAAGTTCGTCTGCCGAACGCCCAGGCCGTTCTCGATGCGCGCATCAAGAAGCTGACCAACAGCCTCGCGCCGCTGGTTGCCGATGCCGAAGCGAGCCATGGCGACCTGCTGGATCGTCTGACCGCCGACATCGGTTGCAGCCCGCGTGCCCTGGCCGCGGCCCTGCTGCGCAAGGCCACCAACGGTCAGGCGCTGACCCTGGAAGCGGTCGAGAAAGAGCAGCCGCTGGTGCCGAGCTACACCCCGCGCGAGCGTACCGGTGAGCGTTCCGAGCGTAGCGGTGGCGAGCGTGAGCGTCGTGCGCCGATGCCGCTGGGCGAAGGTCGGGCTCGTTGCCGTACCGCGCTGGGTGCGCGTGACGGTATCGCGGCGAAGAACCTGCTGGGCGCCATCCTCAACGAAGGCGGCCTGGCCCGCGAAGCGATCGGTCGCATCCAGGTGCGTGACAGCTTCAGCCTGGTCGAGCTGCCGGAAGAAGGTCTGGACCGTCTGCTGGCCAAGCTCAAGGACACCCGCGTTGCCGGCAAGCAGCTGAAGCTGCGCCGTTATCGCGAAGATTGATCCGCGAGCGATGAAAAAATCCCCGACTGGTTCGGGGATTTTTTTTGCCTGTTCGGACCTCATCGCGGGCAATGCCCGCGATGAGGCCTTAATCGAAGCGATAGATGTCCATCCCCAGGGCTCCCAGGGTAAACCCCTGGTGCTCGATCCCGAATCGTTCCCCAGCACCCCGGGCGAAATACAGCGGCAGCAGGTGCTCATCGCTCGGATGGTTGCGCACCGCGAACGGTGCCTGGCGGCGATAGTCGAGGAGGGCGGCGCTGTCGTTGGCGGCGAGCTTTTCCACCACCCAGTCACGGAAGGCCAGGGCCCAGGGCGCGGCGTCATCACCCGTGGCGCGCCAGTCCAGCTCACCGAGGTTGTGGGTGATGCTGCCCGAGCCGATCAACAGGATGCCTTCCTCGCGCAGCGATGCCAGCGCGCGTCCCACCCGCTCCTGGAATGCCGGGCCAAGCAGGCTCGGCAGGGAGACCTGCACCACCGGGATATCGGCCTGTGGATACATCAGCGACAGCGGCACCCAGGCACCGTGGTCGAAGGGCCGTTTCGGGTCCAGGTCGGCCCGTATTCCGCCATCCTCGAGCAGGCTGGCTACCCGTTCGGCCAGCGCCGGCTCGCCGGGCGCCGGGTACTGCACGGCGAACAGCGCCGGCGGGAAGCCGCCGAAGTCGTGCCAGGTGGCCGGACGTGGTGTGCTGGCCACCCGCAGGTCATGGCTCTCCCAGTGCGCCGAAACCACGACGATGGCCTTCGGTCGCGGCAGGCTTGCGGCCAGGTGGGCCAGGGCCGGACCGCTTTCGCCCGGTTCCAGGGCCAGCATCGGTGATCCATGGGAAATGAACAGGCTGGGGAGCATCTTGGAAGTCCTGAAGGTTATGATGGCCACCATCTTCAGGCAGATCATTGATCTAATTCCAATATAAGTTTTCGCAGTATTTGATCGAAATTTTCGAGGTTGGCATGCAAGCGGATTTTTGGCACAAGCGCTGGGAGCGCAACCAGATCGGTTTCCACCAGAATCAGGTGAACCCGTACCTGACGAGGTACTGGCCGACGCTGGGCATCGAGCCCGGCAGTCGGGTGCTGGTGCCGCTGTGCGGCAAGAGTCTGGATCTGGCCTGGCTGGCGGGGCAGGGGCTGCGGGTGCTGGGTGTGGAGTTGTCGCAGCGGGCGGTCGAGGACTTCTTCGTCGAGCAGCAATTGCAGCCGGAGCGCTACCAGCACGGCGCGTTCACCTGTTATCGCAGCGAGGGCGTGGAAATCTGGTGTGGCGACTTCTTTCAACTGCGTGCCGAGGACCTGGCCGATTGCGTGGGGCTGTACGACCGCGCCGCGCTGATCGCGCTTCCGCCGCAGATGCGCCAGCGCTATGCGGCGCAGCTGAATGCCTTGCTGCCACAGGGTTGCCGTGGCGTGCTGGTGACCATGGATTACGACCAGGCGCAACTGGACGGTCCGCCGTTCTCGGTGCCGGATGGCGAGGTGCGGGCACTGTTCGGTGAGCGCTGGCAGGTGAGCGAGGAAGCGGCGCAGGACATTCTCGGCGAGAGCTGGAAGTTCGTGCAGGCCGGCGTCGACAGCCTGGTGGAGCGGGTCTACATCCTGCGAGGCTGAACAACCATCGAAAGTGCGATGCGGATTCTCATGCACGAAAAAGCCCGCCGAAGCGGGCTTTTTCATTGACGGTGCAGCTTAGCCGCGGCGGCGCAGCGCTTCGATGCGCTCTTCCAGCGGCGGGTGGCTCATCAGCAGACCAGCCAGGCCCTGCTTGAGACCGCCGTTGATGCCGAAGGCGTTCAGCGTGCTCGGCATCTGCACCGGTACGCCCTGTTCCGAACGCAGGCGCTGCAGCGCGCTGATCATCGCTCCGGTACCGGCCAGGCGGGCGCCGGCGTCGTCCGCGCGGTATTCGCGTTTGCGCGAGAACCACATGACGATGATGCTGGCCAAGATGCCCAGGATCAGTTCGGCGACGATGGTCGCGACGTAGTAGGCGATACCCTGGCCTTCCTCGTTCTTGAAGATGACCTTGTCGACGAAGTTGCCGATGATCCGCGCGAAGAACATCACGAAGGTGTTCACCACGCCCTGGACCAGCGCCAGGGTGACCATGTCGCCGTTGGCGACGTGACCGATCTCGTGGGCCAGCACGGCCCGCACTTCATCGGGGGAAAAGCGTTCCAGCAGACCCTGGCTCACCGCGACCAGCGCGTCGTTGCGGTTCCAGCCGGTGGCGAAGGCGTTGGCCTCGTAGGCCGGGAAGATGCCCACTTCCGGCATCTTGATGCCGGCTTCGCGGGACAGCTCTTCGACGGTCTGCAGCAGCCATTGCTCGTGACGGGTGCGCGGCTGGCTGATGATCTGGGTGCCGGTGCTCATCTTCGCCATCCACTTGGAGATGAACAGCGAAATCAGCGAGCCGGCGAAGCCGAAGACGGCACAGTACACCAGCAACGAATCGAGCTTGAGGTCAACCCCGTTTGCCGCCATGAACCCGTTGAAGCCGAACAGGCTCAGGGTGATGCTGGCAACCAGCACGACCGCAAGGTTGGTGGCCACAAACAGCAAAATGCGCATCATGGTTGTTACGTTCTCCTGACGGATAGATATGTAGCGTATGCGGGTATATAAGGTGCGCGCCTTGGTGATTCAACTGGCCGACTATTTCAAACTGTGTACTGATCTGACAGACAGGCACACCAATCCAACCCGCGGTTCAGAGCCGCGGGTAGGAAAGTGCGAAAGGGGTGGTGTCGATACCTGCGACTTTTCAGACACAGGTATGACTGTAGGCTACTGCCGATAGGTCTTCAGGAAATTTCCGATGCGTCCGATGGCCTGCTCGAGGTCGTCGACCCGCGGCAGCGTGACCACGCGGAAGTGGTCCGGCGATGGCCAGTTGAACGCGGTGCCCTGGACGATCAGCAGTTTTTCCGAGAGCAGCAGGTCGAGGACGAACTTTTCGTCGTTGTAGATCGGGCAGACCTTCGGATCGATCTTCGGGAAGGCATACAGCGCACCCATCGGCTTGACGCAGCTGACGCCGGGAATGTCATTGAGCAGTTCCCAGGTACGGTTGCGCTGTTCCAGCAGGCGACCCGGCGGCAGCACCAGGTCGTTGATGCTCTGGTAGCCGCCGAGGGCGGTCTGGATCGCATGCTGCGATGGCACGTTGGCGCACAGGCGCATGTTGGCCAGGATATCGAGGCCCTCGATATAGCTCTGGGCGTGGTGCTTGGGGCCGGAGATGATCAGCCAGCCGGAGCGGAAACCGGCCACGCGGTAGGACTTGGACAGGCCGTTGAAGGTCAGGCAGAGCAGGTCCGGGGCCAGCGAGGCGCTGCTGACATGCACGGCGCCATCGTAGAGGATCTTGTCGTAGATCTCGTCGGAGAACACCACCAGGTTGTGTTGACGGGCGATCTCCAGCATGCCCAGCAGCACTTCGCGGGAGTACACCGAACCGGTCGGGTTGTTCGGGTTGATGATCACCATGGCCTTGGTGTTCGGGGTGATCTTGGCCTTGATGTCTTCCAGGTCGGGGAACCAGTCGGCCTGCTCGTCGCACAGGTAGTGCACGGCCTTGCCGCCGGCCAGGCTCACCGCGGCGGTCCACAGCGGGTAGTCGGGCGCCGGGATCAGCACTTCGTCGCTATTGTTGAGCAGGGCCTGCATCGACATGACGATCAGTTCGGACACACCGTTGCCCAGGTAGATGTCCTCGATGCCGACACCTTCGATCTGTTTCTGCTGGCAGTACTGCATGACCGCCTTGCGCGCGCTGAACAGGCCCTTGGAGTCGCTGTAGCCCTGGGCGGTCGGCAGGTTGCGGATCACATCCTGGAGAATTTCCTCCGGTGCTTCGAAACCAAAGGGCGCCGGGTTGCCGATGTTCAGCTTGAGGACGCGGTGGCCTTCCTCTTCCAGGCGCTTGGCGTGCTTGAGCACCGGGCCGCGAATGTCGTAGCAGACATTGGCGAGCTTGTTCGATTTGCTGACCTGCATGATGTGATCCCGATAATGAAAGATCGCCGCGTAGCGCGCCGTGAAAAGGTTTGAAATACGGGTAACGCGGGTGCCAGACTGATGTCTGAATTGAGGCGCAATAATACGTCTCGCCCGTGCCGACGAAAAGAAGCAGCACGGGCTTTTTGATTTGCCGAGGCCTGCCGATGGAAAAGATTGAGAAAACCCTTGAAGAATGGCGTGAGATGCTCGATCCCGCGCAATATCAGGTATGCCGGCTGAAGGGCACCGAGCGGCCGTTCAGCGGAAAGTACAACTCGACGAAGACCGACGGCATCTACCACTGCATCTGTTGCGACGCGCCGCTGTTCGATTCCGCTGCCAAGTTCGATTCCGGCTGTGGCTGGCCGAGCTTCTACGAGCCGATCGAGGACAGCGCGATGATCGAGATCCGCGACACCTCCCATGGCATGATCCGCACCGAAGTCACCTGTGCCCACTGCGACGCGCACCTGGGCCACGTATTCCCCGACGGGCCGCCGCCAACCGGTCTTCGTTACTGCATCAATTCGGTCTGTCTGGACCTGAAACCGCGCTGAGCCGCGCACTCGATCAACAAGGAGCGCAATCCATGGCTGGACCATTGCTGGAGACTCCCTGCACCACCATCAAGGGCGAACAGACGACCCTGGCGGACTTTCCGGCCAAGGCCGTGCTGATCGTCAACACCGCCAGCCAGTGCGGTTTCACCCCCCAGTACAAGGGGCTGGAGGCGTTGTGGCAGCGTTATCGCGACCAGGGCCTGGTGATTCTCGGTTTCCCCTGCAACCAGTTCGGCAAGCAGGAACCGGGCGACGAAGCGGCGATTTCGCACTTCTGCGAGCTGAATTTCGGCGTCAGTTTCCCGCTGTTTCGCAAGATCGATGTCAACGGGCCGGCGGCTCATCCCTTGTTCGTCGAACTGAAAAAACGCGCTCCCGGCCTGCTCGGCTCCCAGGGCATCAAGTGGAATTTCACCAAGTTCCTGGTCGATCCGAAGACCGGCAGCGTCAGTCGCTATGCTCCCTCCACCAAGCCGGAGGCCCTGAGCGCGAGCATTGAGGCGCTGCTCAGGTCATGACCGGCGGTACCCAGTGGTCGATCAGCGCCAGCAGCTCTTCGCGCCGGAACGGCTTGGCCAGGTAGTCGTTCATGCCGGCGGCGCGGCAGCGTTCGCGCTCTTCCGGCATGGCGTTGGCGGTCAGGGCGACGATCGGCAGGTTCGGCCAGCGCCCGCTCTGGCGAATCCTGCGACTGGCCTCGTAGCCATCCATCACCGGCATGTTGCAGTCCATCAGCACCAGGTCGAAGCGGGCGTCCTCCAGTTGTTCCAGCGCCTCGGCGCCGTGGGTCGCCACGCTGACTTCGCAGCCGAGCTTGCCCAGCATGCCCTTGGCCACCAGTTGATTGACCGGGTTGTCCTCGACCAGCAGGATGCGGGCCCGTCGTGCGCTGGCAGTGCTGTCCGCCTGTTCCTCGGGTACACCGTCGTCGACCCGTGCCAGCACCCGGCGCAACGCCTGGTACAGCGCCCCGCGGGCCAGCGGGCGGGCCTGTTGCTGCAAGGGGGTGAGGCTGGCCGCCTGTTCTCCGGGGAGAAAGTTGCCGTACGCGGTAATCAGCAGGATCGGTGCCTTGACTTCAGGGCGTAACGCCAGCAGGCAATCCAGGTCATCGGTGATCACCAGGTCCGGCGGGTTGCCGGTCAGTCTTTCCAGGCCGTCGAGGCGTCGGTAGTCCAGGCCCCAGCGCGGCAGCAGGCTCTGCAGCAGTTCAGCCAGACCGCTCTTGGCGTTGCTGATGGCGACCACATGGCCGCGCAGCGGCTCCGGCATGACCGCGGCGGTGTGGCTGGGCAACGGCAGTTCGGCGCTGAACTGGCTGCCGAAGCCGGTTTCGGAACTGATGCTCAGGCGTCCGTGCATGGCCTCGCAGAGGTTGTTGGTCAGGGTCAGGCCCAATCCGGTGCCGCCGTACTGCCGGGTGATGCCGGCACCGGCCTGGGTGAAGGGCTGGAAGATGCGCGTCTGTGCCTCCGGGGCGATGCCGATGCCGGTGTCGCAGACATCGATGCGTACCCCGCCATTCTGGGCGCTCAGCCGCACGTCGACGCGGCCGAAGCGGGTGAACTTGAGCGCGTTGGACAGCAGGTTGCTGACGATCTGTCGGACCCGGGTCGGGTCGCCGAGGACCAGGGCGGGGAATTTCGGATCGATCAGGCAGGTCAGCTCGACGTTCGGCGCGGTGTTCTGCGACAGCAGGTTGGCGGTGTCTTCCACCAGCGTCCCGAGGTCGAAGGGAATGCGCTCCAGTTCCAGCTGGCCGGCATCGAACTTGGACAGGTCGAGAATATCGTTGAGCAGCTCCACCAGGACTTTGCCCGAATCGTGGGCGATCGACAGTTGCTGGCGCTGCTCGGCGTTCAGCGGACTGTCCAGGGACAGGGCGATCATGCCCAGCAGGCCATTGAGCGGGGTGCGGATCTCGTGGCTCATGTTGGCGAGAAACGCGGCGCGGGCCTGGGCCATGTCCAGGGCGCGGCGGCGCGCCTCTTCCAGTTCCTGGTTGGACTGGCTGAGGCGGTCGTTGCTGGACTTGAGTTCGTTGGTCCGCGCCGAGACGATGTTTTCCAGTTCGTTGAGGTAGTCGGTCAGGCGGTTTTCCGCGGTGCGCCGTTGCTGGATCTCCGTGGCCATGGTGACGAACTGCTGGTTGGCGACCTTCACCAGCACCCCGATCTCGTCATGTTCGTGGCCGACCGGGAACGGTAGCTTGCCCTGGTTGGCGTTGCGCGGATCGCTCTGGCTCAGGGCGGCGATCACCCGCACCAGCGGTTTGGTCAGCATTATGTAGAACAGCGCCAGGAGAATGCCGGTCAGCACCAGGCTGCGCACGAAGCCGTTGAGCAGGGTCACCTCGGCGCGCTTGAGGAAGCGGCTGCCGAAGGCAAAGGTGTCGACATCCAGGTACAGGGTGCCCAGCTTCTCCTCGGGCATATGGCTGAGAAACAGGATATTGCGGAACTCGCGGTTGTTGCCGAACAGGAAATCGCTGAGGACCCGGTAGGCGCTCTCCTGGCGTGGTCGCTGCATGTCGGCGAGCACTGTGTCGTTGTTGTCGATCAGCCGGGCGCGAATGATCGCCGGCGATTGCAGCAGGCCCAGGGTCAGTTCCTGGGCCAGTTCCGAGTCGATGTTGTAGGCGATGCGTGAAGCGGTGTTGTGGCTGATGTCCAGCAATGCCTGCATCTCGCGGTTGATGGACGCGTCTTCGCTGGCATAATCGATCCCTATCTGGATGAGACTGAGCAAGGTTCCCAGGATGAAGCCGACGAGGACGGTCAACCGGGCTTGCTTGTACGACAGGCGATTGGTGAACTTGATATCCATGGTCCCGAGCCAGTTCCACATTCCATGCGCTGCGCAAGCATAGCCGATCAACCCCGGCTGCTGGCATGTACTGTCACACATTCAGTTCGCTCCTTTTTGCCTGGATCTGACTGAGGAATTTCCCGTGGACTCTCGTTTGAATGCTTTTCTCGAGCGCGCCGAAAGCGTACTGGCTCGACTCGAACCCCTGTTGCCGGCGCCGCGTCCGGACATCGACTGGAACCGCTGTCTGGCGGCGCGCTGGCAGCGTGATGGCCGCAGCGGTTTCCTGCAGCCTCTGGAAGTGAGCCTGGACATTCGCCTGTCCGACCTGATCGGTGTCGATAAGCAACGCGAACAATTGGGCCGCAACACCCGCCAGTTCCTCGACGGCATGCCGGCCAATCACGCGTTGCTGTGGGGATCGCGGGGCACCGGAAAGTCTTCGCTGGTGCGTGCGCTGCTGGCCGAGCATGCCGCCGCGGGCCTGCGCCTGATCGAAATCGAGCGTGATCACCTGGCCGACCTGCCGCGCGTGGTGGAACAACTGCACGCGTTGCCACAACGTTTCGTGCTGTTCTGCGACGATCTCTCGTTCGAGGCCGGGGAGGGCGACTACCGGGTGCTGAAGAGCGTGCTCGACGGTTCCCTCGAACAGGCGCCGGAAAACGTGCTGCTGTACGCCACGTCGAACCGTCGCCACCTGGTGCCGGAGAAGCAGAGCGACAACGAGAACTGGAAGATGGTCGACGGTGAACTGCATCCCAGCGAGGCGGTGGAGGACAAGATCGCGCTGTCGGACCGCTTCGGCTTGTGGTTGTCGTTCTACCCGTTCACCCAGGAGCATTTCCTCGATGTCGTCGAGCACTGGATCGGCCAGTTGGCCAAGGCCCCGGGCCTGGTCTGGGAGCGCGACGACGAACTGGACAAGGCCGCGATCCGCTGGGCAACCGGCCGCGGCAATCGTAATGGCCGCTGTGCCTATCAGTTCGCCCGGTACTGGGTCGGACTCAAACTGTTGGAGCAACCTACATGATCGATCTGAATGCGGCGGGCACCGGCCTTGGTGGCTACGACCTGCTGGCGGCGCAACTGGAGGCTCTGCTCTCCGGCGAGCGTGATTTCATCGCCAATGCCGCGCAGTTTTCCGCGTTTCTCTATAACCAGGTCGATGACCTGAACTGGGCGGGCTTCTATCTCAACCGGGATGGCGAACTGCTGCTGGGGCCGTTCCAGGGCCAGGTGGCCTGTGTACGCATCCCGTTCGGGCGTGGTGTGTGCGGGGCGGCGGCGGCAAGTCTGCAGACCCAGAGGGTCGAGGATGTGCATGCGTTTCCCGGGCATATCGCCTGCGACAGTGCCTCGAACAGCGAACTGGTGATTCCTCTGCTCAAGGACGGACGGCTGATTGGCGTGCTCGATCTGGACAGTCCGAAGCTGGCACGCTTCGGCGTCGAGGATCAGGTGGGGCTGGAGCGTCTGGCGGGGATCTTCCTGCGGGCGACCGACTGCTGATCGTTCTGGGCCGGAACAATTTGGGGCTGCTTTGCAGCCCTTCGCGAGCGAGCTCGCTCCCACAAGGTTTGTTTGGTCCCGTGGGAGCGAGCTCGCTCGCGAAGGGCCGCAAAGCGGCCCCAGTCTTGAGAAAAGTCAGTCGTAGATGACTTTCTTCTTCCAGTTCTCTTCTTCGTCGGTCTTCAGGCCCTCGGTCAGGGCGTTGACGTCATTCGCAGTCGGCTCGATGGTGTCCAGCACCATGGCATTGGCACGGGCGAGCAGTTTCTCCATGTATTCCAGCTGTTCGCGGTACTGTCCCGGCTCCGGCTGCTTGCGCAGGTATTGCACGCCGCGCTCGAAGGCGAGGCGGGCATGACCGGGCTGGTTCTGCTGCAGGGCGGCCTGGCCCAGGTTGTTGAAGAACTCGATATGCAGCACCACGAGGATATGGCGGATTTCCTTGACCCAGTACTTGGCTTCGTTGGTGGCCAGGAAGCCTTCCTGGCTCGCGCGAACTACTTGGCTGTGCATGGCTTCCAGGAGAAAGCGCACGTCCTTGGCCTTGGCTTCGGTCTGGATCGGGCTGGGCGGATTGCCCACCGGCAGCGACTCGCCCTGGGCGATCAGGGTTTCCAGCTCTTCCAGGCGTCCGCGGATATCGCCATTGTTCTTGTCCAGCGCCAGCTGGCGTTGATTGAGGTTGAGTTCGAGGCGGGTCAGCAGCAGCTTGAGGGCCGGGGTCATCAGCTGGCCGGGGAAGGTTTCGGTGATCTCGCCCACGCGCCGCAAGCGATCGGCCAGCTCGACTTTCAGTCGTGCGCGCTCCAGCTTGCTGTTCTCGACCACGTTGTTGAGGTAGCCGATCACGATCAGTAAGGCGATACCCGCCACTATAAGCAGGGTAATCATTAGTGGTGTCACCGTTCACGCCTCGTCAGTCAGGTATACCGATTGAGTGTAGTGGCTTCCCATTTACCCGGATAGGGCTGTTTGGCAGAAGCCCGCAGGGGATTGATGGCAATTTGCCCTGGGTCACAGTTGCACAATTCTCTCGCCTGCCTTTCCTGTGTCGGCCGAGGTGTTCGAAACAAGAGGACGAGCGATCGCCAGGGGAGCGGAAAACAGGTCGAAGTCATTGATTTAAATAAATTTCTATTTTGGGGTTGACGCCCCCTCAAAGCATCCATAGAATGCGCGCCACTTGCAGCGTAAAGCACACAGCGAAACGCGGCAGGGAGTGAAAAGTTGTAGCGTGTCCCCTTCGTCTAGTGGCCTAGGACACCGCCCTTTCACGGCGGTAACAGGGGTTCGAGTCCCCTAGGGGACGCCAATGCGGGAATAGCTCAGTTGGTAGAGCACGACCTTGCCAAGGTCGGGGTCGCGAGTTCGAGTCTCGTTTCCCGCTCCAGTTTACAAAGGCTTCGCTTCAGGGCGGGGCTTGTAAAAAATCCAGTGTTGAATCATCAGGTTTCGATGCTGGTCACTAAAACGTGTAAATCACGTTTTGGGCAGAGTCCCCTTCGTCTAGTGGCCTAGGACACCGCCCTTTCACGGCGGTAACAGGGGTTCGAGTCCCCTAGGGGACGCCAATGTGCGGGAATAGCTCAGTTGGTAGAGCACGACCTTGCCAAGGTCGGGGTCGCGAGTTCGAGTCTCGTTTCCCGCTCCAAATATGGTGCTTCAGGATCTTCGGGTCGTGTAGCCAAGAAACAAGGACCTTCGGGTCCTTTTTTCGTTGTCGCAAGAAAACCCTCGCGCAAAAAAAACGCCGCTTCGATGAGCGGCGTTTTTAATTTCAGTGGCGGCTGTCCCGATCGGACATGCTCAGCAGCTGCTTTTCCTGATTCCAGTCGAACGGTTCGTCGTTCTGCTCGGCTTCGTAGCGGCGTTCTTCCAGGGCCTGGTACAGGTCCAGTTCCTCGTCCGGCATGAAGTGCAGGCAATCGCCGCCGAAGAACCACAGCAGGTCGCGGGGTACCAGGTGGGCGATCTGTGGATAACGCTGGATGACCTGGCACATCAGGTCCTGGCCCAGGTACTGGCTTTCCAGTGGATCCTTCGGCAGTTGTTCCAGCAGTTCGTCGAAGCGCTCGAGAAACAGGGCGTGGCTTTCTTCCGGTACCTGTTCGGCTTCGCCAAGGGCCGCGAGGATGCTGCGCAGGTGGTTGAGCAGGACGAGATGGTAGTCCAGATGTGCATTGGCCATGCGGCAAACCTCTAAAGCAGAAACGGGCGCGGGAGTATACGGTCCCCCGCGCCCGATGTCCCGGTCGAATGTGCTCAGCGCACCTTGCCGGCGCTTGGCAGCAGTTCCTCCTTGGTGAAGGCATCGACATCGATGACTTTCCGCCGCGCCGCTTCGGCATCACGCAGTTGTTGCGCCTGTGCAGTGTCCAGGGTGCCCGCGCGCAGAGCCGCATCGATCAGCGGTTCGCCGGCCTGGGTGGTGAACTCGCCGTTCTTCAGGGCATGGCGCAACTGCTTGTGCAGCTCGCCGCTATCGCTCAGATGCTGGCGGGCGTGGTGCAGGGCGCCCACCGGATCGTCCGGATCGGTCGGCCGATAGCAGCCTTCGAGCAAGGCTTCCAGGGCCGGATCGCCGGCCCCGCGGCCGATCAGCGCGGCGATTTCCGCATCCAGTTCATCGCTCGGGCCGGTATGCCGACGACCGAAGGGGAACACGATCACCCGCAATGCACAGCCGAGCAGGCGGTTGGGGAAGTTGTCGAGCAGACGATCCAGCGCCTGTTCCGCCTGCCCCAGGCTTTCCTCCATGGCCCAGCGCAGCAAAGGCTGCAGGTGCGAAGGCGAGTTGAGGTCGTGATAGCGCTTGAGCGCCGCCGAGCCCAGGTAGAGATAGCTGAGGACATCGCCAAGACGCGCCGACAGGCGTTCGCGACGTTTCAGTTCGCCCCCCAGCAGCATCATGCACAGGTCGGCGAGCAGGGCGAAGGCCGCGGCCTGGCGGTTCAGCGCGCGGAAGTAGCCCTGGCTCAGCGGGTCACCGGGCACTTTGTCGAAGTGTCCCAGGCCCAGACCCAGTGCCAGGGTGCTGGCGGCGTTGCCGACGGCGAAGCCGATGTGCTGCAGCAACAGGCTGTCGAACTCGCGCAATGCCTGGTCATGGTCTTCGCGCCCGGCCAGGGCCATTTCCTTGAGCACGAACGGATGGCAGCGGATCGCACCCTGGCCGAAGATCATCAGGTTGCGCGAGAGAATGTTGGCACCCTCCACCGTGATGAAGATCGGCGCGCCCTGCCAGTTGCGTCCCAGGTAGTTGTTCGGGCCCATGATGATGCCTTTGCCGCCGTGGATATCCATGGCGTGCTGGATGCATTCGCGACCGCGTTCGGTGAGGTGGTACTTGAGGATCGCGGACAGCACCGAGGGTTTTTCGCCGAGGTCCACCGCTTTGGCGGTCAGCAGTCGAGCACTGTCCATCAGCCAGGCATTGCCGCCGATGCGCGCGAGGGATTCCTGGATGCCTTCGAATGCCGCCAGCGGCACATTGAACTGCTCGCGGATCTGCGCGTACTGGCCGCTGACCAGGCTGGTGAACTTGGCCGCGCCGGTGCCCACGGCCGGCAGGGAAATCGAGCGGCCCACCGACAGACAGTTCATCAGCATCATCCAGCCCTTGCCGAGCATGGCCTGGCCGCCGATGAGGAAGTCCAGCGGGACGAATACGTCCTTGCCCGAGTTGGGGCCGTTCATGAAGGCCGCGCCCAGCGGCAGATGGCGCCTGCCGATCTCGACACCGGGGATGTCCGTCGGGATCAGCGCCAGGCTGATACCCAGTTCCTCGTCGTCGCCCAGCAGGTGCTCGGGATCGTAGGCCTTGAAGGCCAGGCCGAGGAGGGTAGCGACCGGTCCGAGGGTGATGTAGCGCTTTTCCCAGGTCAGGCGCAGGCCGATGACCTCCTCGCCGTTCCACTGCCCCCGGCAGACGATGCCGGTGTCCGGCATGGCCCCGGCGTCGGAGCCGGCCAGCGGGCCGGTGAGGGCGAAGCAGGGGATTTCCTCGCCACGGGCCAGGCGCGGCAGGTAATGCTTGCGCTGCTCGTCGGTGCCGTAGTGCAGCAGCAGTTCGGCGGGGCCGAGGGAGTTGGGCACCATCACCGTGGAAGCCAGGTCGCCGCTGCGGGTCGCCAGTTTCATCGCTACCTGGGAATGGGCGTAGGCGGAGAAGCCCTTGCCGCCATATTCCCTGGGAATGATCAGGGCGAAGAAGCCATGCTCCTTGATGTGTTGCCAGGCTTGCGCGGGCAGGTCCATGTCCTGGCCGATCTGCCAGTCGCTGACCATGGCGCAGAGTGCCTCGGTGGGGCCGTCGATGAACGCCTGTTCTTCCGCGGTCAGTTCGGGTTTCGCGTAGCCCAGCAGGGTGTTCCAGTCCGGGCGCCCGCTGAACAGCTCGCCGTCCCACCACACGGTACCGGCGTCGATGGCTTCGCGTTCGGTACTGGACATCGGTGGCAGGGTGCGCTGGAACCAGCCGAACAGCGGTGCGCTGAGCAGTCTGCGGCGCAGGTCGGGGAGCAGCAGGGGCAGGGCGATGGCGGCGATCGCCAGCAACAGCAGGAAGGTCAGCCAGCCCGGTGCCCGCGAAAACGTGCCCATCGCGATGACGTATACGGCGACCAGCGCCAGGGCCGGCAAGGCCGGCGTCCGTCGATACGCCAGCCAGACCGAGCCCAGCACGAGCACCACTAACCACAGCAGCAACATAGTCTTTCCTCCTGGAAGCCTTTCATGTGTCGGTACGTCCATCAGAGCGTAGACCGGCTCTGCCGAACGGTCTTGTCTGAACAATGACAGGTGCTGGTCGCTGGAGTTCGCCGGCGATTGCCTGGGCCTCGTGCTGGAGTAGACTGGGCCTCCCTTGCAGATGACAGGATGTGGACATGCTCAAGATCTGGGGTCGGAAGAATTCCAGCAACGTGCGCAAAGTGCTGTGGTGCGCCGAAGAGCTGGGGTTGGATTACCAGGCGCTGGATGCCGGTGGCGCTTTCGGCGTGGTCAACGAGCCGCACTATCGCGCGCTCAATCCCAACGGCCTGGTGCCGATGATCGAGGACGATGACCTGGTGCTCTGGGAGTCCAATGCCATCGTGCGTTACCTGGGGGCAAGGTATGCGCCGGGTACGTCGTGGTACCCGGAGGATCCGGTGGCGCGGGCCAGGGCGGACAAATGGATGGACTGGACCACCTCGTCCCTCGCCACGCCGTTCCGGCCGTTGTTCTGGGGCATTCTGCGCACGCCGGCGGATCAGCAGGACTGGGTGTCGATCAACGCCGCGCACAAGACCTGCGCGCAATTGCTGTCGATCGCCGACCAGGCACTGGCCTCGCAGCCGTTCCTGTCCGGGCAGGAGCCGGGCATGGGCGACATTCCCCTGGGCTGCTTCGCCTACGCCTGGTTCGAGATGCCCATCGAGCGTCCGGAGATGCGTCACCTGCGTGCCTGGTACGAGCGTCTGCGCGAGCGTCCGGCCTATCAGGCCGCGGTGATGACTGCGCTGACCTGATCGTTTCGCTCAATGCGATAGTTATTATCGATAGGCTTGACTGTACTTGTGTGGCCGGGGCTTGCACCATGGCCACATCCATCCTGATCGGAACGCCCGGTCACAGCCTGATTCACCAACAATTCGAACGGTGCACAGACCCGCTATGAGTTCAGCCCTGTCCATTCGGCAGCTAACCAAGACCTACGGCAATGGCTTCCAGGCCCTCAAGGGTATCGACCTGGATGTCGCCGAAGGTGACTTCTTCGCCTTGCTCGGCCCCAACGGCGCTGGCAAATCCACGACCATCGGCATCCTTTCGACCCTGGTGAACAAGACCAGCGGCAGCGTCAGCGTCTTCGGTCATGACCTCGACCGCCAGCCCGCCGCGCTCAAGCGCAGCATCGGCGTGGTGCCGCAGGAGTTCAATTTCAACCAGTTCGAGAAGACCTTCGACATCGTCGTCACGCAGGCGGGCTACTACGGCATTCCGGCCAAGGTCGCCAACGAGCGCGCCGAGCAGTACCTGACCCAGCTGGGTCTGTGGGACAAGCGCGATGTACCGTCGCGCTCCCTGTCCGGCGGCATGAAGCGTCGTCTGATGATCGCTCGCGCACTCATCCATCAGCCGCGCCTGCTGATTCTCGACGAGCCGACCGCGGGCGTGGACATCGAACTGCGTCGCTCGATGTGGAGCTTCCTCACCGAGCTCAACCAGCAGGGCATCACCATCATCCTGACGACCCACTACCTCGAGGAAGCGGAGCAGTTGTGCCGCAATATCGGCATCATCGACCATGGCACCATCGTCGAGAACACCAGCATGCGCCAGTTGCTGGGCAAGCTGCATGTCGAGACCTTCGTCCTCGATCTCAGGCATGACCTGGCCCAGGCGCCGCAACTGGCCGGTTATCCGTGCCGGTTGATCAATCCGCATACCCTGGAGGTCCAGGTGGACAAGGAAGTGGGCATCACCGCGCTGTTCGGCCAGTTGGCCCTGCAGAACATCGAGGTGTCGAGCCTGCGCAACAAGACCAATCGTCTCGAGGAGCTGTTCGTGTCCCTGGTTGAAAAGAATCTGTCCAAGGTGGCGGTATGAGTTCGGAGCTGCGCGCCAACCTGGTCGCCCTCAATACCATCGTCTACCGCGAAGTACGCCGCTTCACCCGGATCTGGCCGCAGACCCTGCTGCCGCCGGCGATCACCATGGTTCTGTACTTCGTCATCTTCGGTAACCTGATCGGCCGGCAGATCGGCGACATGGGTGGCTTCACCTACATGGAGTACATCGTTCCGGGCCTGATCATGATGGCGGTGATCACCAACTCCTACGGCAACGTGGTCTCCAGTTTCTTCGGCAGCAAGTTCCAGCGTTCCATCGAGGAACTGATGGTCTCGCCGGTGTCGCCGCACACCATCCTCATCGGCTACACCCTCGGCGGTGTGCTGCGCGGGCTGGCGGTGGGCGTGATCGTGACCCTGCTGTCGCTGTTCTTCACCCACCTGCAGGTGCATCACCTGGGCGTGACGATTCTCGTGGTGCTGCTGACCGCGACCATCTTCTCGCTGTTGGGCTTCATCAATGCGGTGTTCGCGCGCAACTTCGACGATATCTCGATCATCCCGACCTTCGTCCTGACGCCGTTGACCTATCTGGGAGGGGTGTTCTACTCGATCAATCTGCTGCCGCCCTTCTGGCAGACCGTGTCCATGGCCAACCCGGTGCTGCACATGGTCAACTCGTTCCGCTACGGCATCCTCGGCGTGTCCGATATCCGTATCGGCGTCGCCATCAGCTTCATGCTGATCGCCACCGCCGTGCTGTATTTCGGCTGTGTGCGTCTACTGGTCAGCGGGCGCGGAATGCGCAGCTGATTTCGCCTTGCGCCGGCGCCACTGCCTGCCCACCCACCAGCGCCAATAGAGCATGGTCAGGCAGTAGGCGAGGGCGCCAAGCAGCAGTCCACAGACCACCGAACCGAGCAGGAAGGGCTGCCACAGGGTCGACAACTGCTCGGTGATCCAGTCGAAGGTGATTTCTTCCGGCAGGGTCCGCGGTGGAATCCCCATCAGCCAGGCACCCATCTGATAGGTGCAATAGAACACCGGCGGCATGGTAATGGGATTGGTCAGCCAGACCAGGCTGACCGCGATCGGCATGTTGCCGCGAACCATGACCGCCAGGCTGGCGGCCAGCAGCATCTGCAGCGGAATCGGAATGAACGCCGCGAACAACCCCACCGCCATGGCCCGTGCCACCGAGTGCCGATTCAGGTGCCAGAGGTTGGCGTCATGCAGCAGCCGACCGAGAAATCGTAAGGACTTGTGTTCCCGGATGACCGTCGGATCGGGCATGTAGCGTTTGAAAAGTCGACGCGGCATGTGGGGTCTCGGCGTGCAGAAGGTGGCAAGTATGCACGTATTACAACGGGTGCCTATTCAGACTTTGTGACAATTAATAAGTGAGCCCGGCCTCGCGATGAACTAAGCCTGCGAGGTCGTTTCGTTTTATCCGGGGCTCAGATGACGCGTACAAGGATGTTGGCGCTCGTTCTCGGACTCTTGTGTCCGATATTTCTGCCGCAGTTGCCATCCGTCGGCACGCTGCTGGTGTTCGCTTCGCTGGGGCTCGTTTGCCTGTGGCGGCGGCTTTTCCCGCTGGTGTTCTTCGTCGCGGGCCTGTGCTGGGCCAGTCTGTCGGCGCAGAGCGCGCTGGATGATCGCCTGGATCCGGTCCTCGATGGCCGCACCTTGTGGCTGGAGGGGCGGGTGATCGGGTTGCCGGAGCGAGACGAGCGGATGGTTCGTTTCGAACTGGATCAGGCGCAGTCGCGCCGCGCCGAACTGCCACAGCGCCTGCGCCTGACCTGGCTGGACGCTCCGCCGATCGAGGCTGGCGAACGCTGGCGACTGGCGGTCAAGCTGAAGCGTCCTTCGGGTCTGCTCAATCCTCACGGCGCGGACTCCGAAGCGGCGATGCTGGCACGGCGCACGGGTGCCCTGGGTTCGGTGAAGGATGGCGAGCGCCTGGCCACCACCAGCGGTGCCTGGCGCGACGCTATCCGCCAGCGCCTGCACGCGGTGGATGCCAATGGCCGGGAGGGCGCTCTCGCGGCGTTGGTGCTCGGTGATGGCGGCGGGCTGGCGCGAGAGGATTGGGAGGTGCTGCAGGCGACCGGCACCGTTCATCTGCTGGTGATTTCCGGCCAGCATATCGGCCTGCTGGCCGGGTTGGTCTATGGCCTGGTGGTCGGCCTGTTCCGCCTCGGCTGGTGGCCGCAACGCCTGCCCTGGCTGCCCTGGGCCTGCGGCCTGGCCTTCGCCGCTGCCCTCGGCTATGGCTTGCTGGCCGGTTTCCAGGTACCGGTGCAGCGTGCCTGCGTCATGCTCGCGGTGGTCCTGCTCTGGCGCCTGCGCTTTCGTCACCTGGGCATCGCCTGGCCGCTGCTGATCGCGCTGAGCGGCGTGCTGCTGTTCGAGCCACTGGCCAGCCTGTTGCCCGGATTCTGGCTGTCCTTCGCCGCAGTCGCGGTGCTGGTACTGGTGTTCAGCGGTCGCCTGGGCGCCTGGTCGATGTGGCGGGCCTGGGGCAGGGCGCAATGCTGCATGGCCATCGGCCTGTTGCCGGCGCTGCTGGTGCTGGGGCTGCCGGTCAGTCTCAGTGCACCGCTGGCGAATCTGTTCGCGGTGCCCTGGTTGAGCGTCGCGATATTGCCGTTGGCGCTGCTGGGTACCGTGCTCCTGCCGCTGCCATTTCTCGGGGAGGCGCTGCTGAGGCTGGCCGGCGGCATGCTTGGCCTGCTCTTCGATCTGCTGGGGTGGATGGCGATCTGGCGCCCCGCCTGGATTCCCCCGGCGCTGCCGCTGTGGAGTTGGTTGCTGGTCTGTCTGGGGGCCGTGCTTCTCTTGTTGCCCGCGGGTCTGCCCATGCGTGTGCTGGGCTGGCCCCTGCTGCTGCTGGCCGGCTTCACGCCGCGCGAGGCGATTCCGCCGGGGCAGGTGGACATCTGGCAACTGGATGTGGGGCAGGGCCTGGCCTTCGTCTTACGCACCCGCGAGCATGCGCTGCTCTACGATGCCGGTCCGGCCCGCGAGGATCTGGACCTGGGCGAGCGCGTGGTGCTGCCGAGCCTGCGCAAGCTGGGAATCGATGCGCTGGACCTGATGCTGATCAGCCATGCCCATGCCGACCATGCCGGTGGCGCCCCGGCGGTTCAGCGTGGCCTGCCCGTGCGCCGGGTGATCGCCGGCGAGCCAGGCGAGGCATTGCCGGCGCAGCCCTGCGGCGGCGGTGAAAACTGGGAGTGGGACGGTGTGCGCTTCTCGCTCTGGCAGTGGCAGGGCGCTGCTGACAGCAACCAGCATTCCTGTGTGCTGAAGGTCGAGGCGTCAGGTGAAACCCTGCTGCTCGCCGGCGATATCGATCGCCTCGCCGAGGAGGCCTGGCTGCAGGGCCCGCAAGCCGGCCCGGTGGATTGGCTGCAGGCACCGCACCATGGCAGTCGCACCTCTTCCAGCGCGCGTTTCCTGGAGGCCCTCAAACCACGCGGCGCCTTCATTTCCCGTGGTCGCCACAACGGGTTCGGTCATCCGTCGCCGATCGTCATGGCCCGTTACGCGGCGCGGCAAATCGCCACCTATGACAGCGCGCTGCTTGGCGCCGTGCATCTGCGCCTCGGCAGTTTCGGTGAACCGCGCGGATTGCGCGAACGACGGCGATTCTGGCGCGAACCGACATGACAGCCTTCGGCAGTCACGGCCCCTATGGTAGAGTGCAGAACTTTTTCCGAGGGGATCCTTACTGTGTGGGAATTGGTCAAGTCCGGTGGTTGGATGATGCTGCCGATCATTCTGAGTTCCATCGCTGCCATGGCTATCGTCGCTGAGCGCCTGTGGACCCTGCGTGCCAGCCGCGTGACACCGCCGCACCTGCTGGGCCAGGTCTGGCGCTGGATCAAGGACAAGCAACTCAATACCGAGAAACTCAAGGCGCTGCGCGCCGATTCGCCGCTGGGCGAGATTCTTGCCGCGGGCCTGGCCAATTCCCGCCATGGCCGCGAGATCATGAAGGAGTGCATCGAGGAGGCCGCCGCCCGGGTCATCCACGAACTCGAACGCTACATCAACGCGCTCGGCACCATCGCCGCCATGGCGCCGCTGCTGGGTCTGCTCGGTACCGTACTGGGCATGATCGACATCTTCAGCTCGTTCATGGGCTCGGGCATGACCGCCAACGCCGCGGTGCTCGCCGGCGGTATCTCCAAGGCGCTGATCACCACCGCCGCGGGCCTGATGGTGGGTATCCCGTCGGTGTTCTTCCACCGTTTCCTGCAACGCCGCATCGACGAGCTGGTGGTCGGCATGGAGCAGGAGGCGATCAAGCTGGTCGAAGTGCTGCAGGGTGACCGTGACGTCGATCTGTCCGAGGGCAAGGCGTGAAATTCCGGCGCAAGCAACGCGAGAACGTTGACATCAATCTGGCGTCGTTGATCGATGTGGTCTTCATCCTGTTGCTGTTCTTCGTGGTCACCACCACCTTCACCCGCGAAACCCAATTGCGCGTCGAGCTGCCGGAAGCCGCCAGCGCCACGCCGCCGGAGGATTCCGAGCAGAAGCTGGTGGAAATCACCATCAGCGCCGAGGGCGTCTATTCGGTGAACAACCACCTGCTGCCCAAGAGCGACCTGGCGACCCTGACCGAGGCGCTGCAAAAGGAATCCGCGGGTGACAACAAGCTGCCGCTGGCGATCAGCGCCGACGGCAAGACGCCGCACCAGGCCGTGGTGACCGCAATGGACGCGGCCGGCAAGCTCGGCTTCAGCCATCTGCGCATGACCACGGTCGAGGCCGCGCCGGGGACCCCTTGATGGCTTTCGCCGATCGTCTGCTGGAGGCGTGGTACAAGGGCCATCCGCTGCTCGCGCTGCTTTCGCCGCTGGAAGCCCTGTACCGCAAGGTGGTGCGTGGCAAGCGCGAGCGCTTCCTGGCCGGGGAGGGCAACATCTACCACGCCCCGGTGCCGGTGCTGGTGGTGGGCAACATCACCGTCGGTGGCACCGGCAAGACGCCGCTGATCCTCTTTCTCATCGAGCACTGTCGCCAGCGCGGCCTGCGGGTCGGCGTGGTCAGTCGTGGCTATGGGGCAACGCCGCCGCAACTGCCCTGGCGAGTACGCGCCGAGCAGTCGGCCGAGCATGCCGGTGACGAACCCCTGCTGATCGTGCAGCGCAGCGGCGTGCCGCTGATGATCGACCCGGATCGCTCGCAGGCGGTTCGCGCGTTGCTCGACGCCGAGCCGCTGGACCTGATCCTGTGCGACGACGGGCTGCAGCATTACCGTCTGGCCCGCGACCTGGAGCTGGTGCTGATCGATGCGGCCCGCGGCCTCGGCAATCGCCGTTGCCTGCCGGCCGGTCCGCTGCGCGAGCCGGTGGAGCGTCTGCGCGAAGTCGATGCGCTGCTGTACAACGGTGCTGCCGCCGATCGCGACGATGGTTTTGCCTTCAGTCTGAAACCCACCGCGCTGGTCAACCTGCGTAGCGGTGAGCGGCGCCCGTTGGATCACTTTCCCGTCGGTCAGGCCCTGCATGCCGTCGCCGGTATCGGCAACCCGCAACGCTTCTTCAACACCCTGCGCGGGCTAGACTGGAAGCCAGTGGAGCATCCTTTCGCCGATCATGCCGTGTTCAGCGCCGAAGCCCTGGGCTTCAGCCCGGCGCTGCCGCTGGTGATGACCGAGAAGGATGCCGTGAAGTGTCGCGGCTTCGCCGCGGAAGACTGGTGGTACCTTGCCGTCGACGCGCAACCGTCGCCGGCGTTCGTGCGCTGGCTCGACGAGCAACTGGCACGCTTGCTGCCGAATACCCGGCAGCCCTGATTCTTTTCTGTTTCCGGCCACAGGCCTGAGGAATGACCCCATGGACACCAAACTGCTCGATATCCTCGCTTGCCCGATCACCAAGGGCCCGCTCAAGCTCAGCGCCGACAAGACCGAGCTGATCAGCAAGGGCGCAGGCCTCGCCTACCCGATTCGCGATGGCATTCCGGTGATGCTGGAAAGCGAGGCACGCACCCTGACCGACGACGAGCGCCTGGACAAATGAGCCTGGTCTTCACCGTCGTGATCCCGGCCCGTCTGCGCTCCACGCGCCTGCCGGGCAAACCGTTGCTGCCGATCGCCGGCAAGCCGATGATCCAGCATGTCTGGGAACAGGCCCGCAAGAGCAGCGCCAGCCGTGTGGTGATCGCTACCGACGATGCGAGCATCGTCGAGGCGTGCAAGGCCTTTGGCGCGGAGGTCCTGCTGACCCGTGACGACCATGAGTCCGGCACCGACCGTCTGGCCGAAGTCGCCGCGGCCCTGCAACTGCCCGCCGATGCCATCGTGGTCAACGTGCAGGGCGACGAGCCGCTGATCCCGCCGTCGATCATCGACCAGGTGGCCGCCAACCTGGCGGCCCACCCGGAAGCGGGCATCGCCACCCTCGGCGAGCCGCTCGAGGACGTCGAGGCGCTGTTCAACCCCAACGTGGTCAAGGTGGTCGCCGACTGCAACGGCCTGGCCCTGACGTTCAGTCGCGCGCCGTTGCCCTGGGCCCGCGATGCGCTGGCGCAGAGCCGCGAGCGTCTGCCGGAAGGCGTGCCCTACCGCCGTCACATCGGCATGTACGCCTACCGCGCCGGCTTCCTCCAGGACTTCGTCGGCTGGGGGCCGTGCTGGCTGGAGCGCACCGAAGCGCTGGAGCAACTTCGTGCGCTCTGGCACGGCGTGCGCATTCATGTCGCCGACGCTCTGCAAGCGCCGCCGGTGGGTGTCGATACGCCAGAAGACCTGGAGCGCGTCCGGCGCTTGCTGGAGGCCTGATGCGCGTCCTGTTCGTATGCCTGGGCAACATCTGCCGTTCACCGACCGCGGAAGGGGTGTTGCGCCATCAATTGATCGAGGCCGGTCTGGCCGATGCCATCCAGGTGGCGTCGGCGGGAACCGGCGACTGGCATGTCGGCAAGCCGCCGGACAGCCGCACCCGACGCGCCGCGCAGTTGCGCGGCTATGACCTGTCGGCGCAGCGCGCGCAGCAGGTCAGCCGCGAGGATTTCAGCCGCTACGACCTGATCCTGGCGATGGACAAGAGCAACCTGGCGCATCTGCAGGCCATGCGTCCGGGGCATGCCAGTGCCGAGCTGGACCTGTTCCTGCGCCGCTACGAAGGCGCGCTGGACGAGGTACCGGACCCTTACTACGGCGGCGAGCAGGGCTTCGAGCATGTCCTCGACCTGATCGAAGCGGCCTGCCGCGGCCTGGTCATCGAACTGAAAGGACGGTTATGAGCGCCAAGGTCGAATCGAATGTTTCCCTCAAGCCTTACAACAGCTTCGGCATCGAGGCGACGGCGCGCCATTTCGCCCAGGCCACCAGTGATGACGAGGTCCGGCAACTGCTGGCCTATGCCGCAACCGAGGACCTGCCGGCGCTGGTGATTGGTGGCGGCAGCAACCTGTTGCTGACCCAGGATGTCACCGCACTGGTAATCCGCATGAGCAGCAGCGGTATTCGCCTGCTGTCCGACGACGGCCAGCGTGTCGTGGTCGAGGCCGAGGCGGGCGAACCCTGGCATCCCTTCGTGCAGTGGACCCTGGAGCAAGGCCTGGTCGGTCTCGAGAACCTCAGCCTGATTCCTGGCACCGTCGGCGCGGCGCCGATGCAGAACATTGGTGCCTATGGCGTAGAGATCAAGGACATCTTCGCCGGCCTCACCGCGCTGGACCGCCAAACCGGTGACCTGCGCGACTTCAGCCTGGAAGAGTGCGGCTTCGCCTACCGTGACAGCCACTTCAAGCGCAATCCGGGACGCTGGATCATCCTGCGGGTGCGTTTTGTCCTCAGTCGCGTGGCGCCGCTGCATCTGGACTACGGTCCGGTGCGTCAGCGCCTGGCGGAGCGGGGTATCGAGCAGCCGACGGCAAAGGATGTCAGTGAGACGATCTGCAGCATTCGCCGGGAAAAGCTCCCCGACCCGGCCGAATTGGGCAATGCCGGCAGCTTCTTCAAGAACCCGGTGATCAGCGCCGTGCTGGCCGATCGCATTCGCGAGCAGCATCCCGGGTTGGTGGCTTATCCACAGCTCGATGGCGAGATGAAGCTGGCCGCGGGCTGGCTGATCGAGCAGGCGGGCTGGAAGGGCTATCGTGACGGCGATGCTGGTGTGCATCGGCTGCAGGCGCTGGTGCTGGTGAATTACGGTCAGGCGACTGGCGAGCAGTTGCACGCACTGGCACGGAAGATCCAGGACGACATCCTCGAGCGCTTCGGGGTCGAGCTGGAGATGGAGCCGAATCTTTACTGAGAGGCTTCGGGTCGCCAGCCCTGAGGAATAAAAAAGCCCCGCCAGTTTTCACTGGCGGGGCTTTTTTTCAGCCTTTGGAATCAGAAGTGCGGTTTGTGCTCTTCAGTGGTTTCCAGGGCCTTTGGCGCTTCCTCAACTGCTTCAGACGCGGTGTCTTCTGCGGCAGGTGCTTCGCTGACCTGGGCCTCGGCGGCTGCCGCTGCGGCGGCCGCGGCAGCAGCGGCTGCTTCGGCTTCACGCTTGCGGCGGCGAACTTCGCGCGGGTCGTTCGGGGCGCGGCCATTCGACGGAGTCGCCGCTGGCGCTTCAGTGGTCGCAGGCTCCGCCGCGGCTTCTTCGGCTACAGGGGCTGGCGCTTCCACGACGGCCGGGGCTTCCTCTGGCGCAGGCTCGGCTTGTGGCTGAGCTTCCACCACCGGCTCCAGGGCTTCAGGCTGTGCGGCAACTACTGGCTCGGCTGGTGCTTCAACGGCAGGCACGGGCTCTTCGGCAGGTTGCTCGACAGGCGCTGGAGTGACCTCGATCACAGGGGCGACGCTCGGCTCGACAGCTTCAACGACGCTGGCAGGCTGCTCGACGACGGGTGCGATGTCGGCTTGCGGTGCTTCCTCGGCAGGCTTCACGGCCTCGGCGACTTCAGCGATTTCAGCGGCCTGGGAATCCACGGGAGCAGGCTCGACCTGCGCTGCGTTTTCCTCGACGGTAGCAGTGGCGCGTTCGGCCTGGGCGTGAGCCTCGGCTTCGGCGTCGGCGCTGATGGCGCTGGAAGCGACCGCGGCAGTCACAGCCAGGCCGGCAGCCAGTTCGGCGCCGTTTGGCTCCTGACCATCTTCGCTGCCGTCTTCGCTGCCTTCGACCAGGTTGCCGTTGGCGTCGCGTTGACGTTCACGACGGTTGCTGCGACGACGCTGACCACGGGAGCGACGACGTGGACGTTCGCCTTCGGCGCCCTCCTGGTTGTCATCCAGCAGTTCTTCGTTCGGCAGTTGCTCCTCGGCAGCCTCGGCGGCCTGCTCGGCAGGGCGTGGCTGACGCTCTTCACGCGGCGGACGCGGTTGACGCTCTTCGCGTGGCTGGCGTTCTTCACGAGGGGCGCGCTCTTCGCGCGGAGCACGTTCCTCACGCGGTGCGCGTTCTTCACGCGGGGCACGTTCTTCGCGAGGTTGACGCTCTTCACGCGGGGTGCGCTCCGGGCGTTCTTCACGAACGGCCGGTGCGGCGTCCAGCGGCTCGCGCAGTTCGCGGACCGGGCGCTCTTCGCGGGAGCGACGCTCCTCGCGCGGGGCGCGTGGTTGACGCTCTTCACGCGGTGGACGCGGTGCGCGTTCCTCGCGTGGCTGAGCTTCCTCGCGTGGCTGACGCTCTTCCCGTGGCGCGCGCTCGGCACGCTCTTCACGCGGCTTGCGGTCTTCCTCGCGACGGCCATTGCGGTTGCGGCTCTGCTGACGACCGTTGCGACGCTCCTCGTTGCGCTGCGGGCGCTCGGCGGCGGCAGGCTTCTCGGCGGCGGCCGGGGCGGCAGGCTCTTCCTTGTTGCCGGCGAACAGGCTCACCAGCGACTTGACCAGGCCCTTGAACAGGCTTGGCTCAGGCGCGACGTGAACCGGGGCGACGGGGGCCGGTTGCTCGACGGCGGTCGGCACTGGCGCGTTGGCACGGGCCGGGGCGGTCTTCACCGCGGCTTCCTGGCGAACCAGGGTGCGGGTGGCGGCGGCTTGCGGCGCTTCCTCGACTTCGGTGGCGGCGATTTCGTAGCTGGACTGGCCGCTCAGGGCTTCCGGATTGTCGTCGCGCAGACGCTGGACTTCGAAGTGCGGCGTCTCCAGGTGATCGTTCGGCAGGATGACGATGCGTGCGCGGGTGCGCAGTTCGATCTTGGTGATCGAGTTGCGCTTTTCGTTGAGCAGGAACGCAGCGACCGGGATCGGTACCTGGGCACGGACTTCGGCGGTGCGGTCCTTGAGGGCTTCTTCCTCGATCAGGCGCAGGATCGCCAGCGACAGCGACTCGACGTCACGGATGATGCCGGTGCCGCTGCAGCGCGGGCAGACGATGCCGCTGCTTTCGCCCAGGGATGGACGCAGGCGCTGACGAGACATTTCCAGCAGGCCGAAGCGCGAGATGCGGCCAACCTGGACGCGGGCGCGGTCGGCTTCCAGGCACTCGCGGACTTTCTCTTCCACGGCGCGTTGGTTCTTGGCTGGGGTCATGTCGATGAAGTCGATGACGATCAGGCCGCCGATGTCGCGCAGACGCAGTTGACGGGCGATTTCCTCGGCCGCCTCCAGGTTGGTCTGCAGGGCGGTTTCCTCGATGTCGCTACCCTTGGTGGCGCGCGCCGAGTTGATGTCGATGGAAACCAGGGCTTCGGTCGGGTCGATCACGATCGAGCCACCGGACGGCAGGTCGACGACGCGCTGGAAGGCGGTCTCGATCTGGCTTTCGATCTGGAAGCGGTTGAACAGCGGGACGCTGTCTTCGTACAGCTTGACCTTGCTGGCGTACTGGGGCATCACCTGACGGATGAAGGTCAGGGCTTCTTCCTGGGCGTCGATGCTGTCGATCAGCACTTCGCCGATGTCCTGGCGCAGGTAGTCACGGATGGCGCGGATGATGACGTTGCTTTCCTGGTAGATCAGGAAAGGCGCGGCGCGGTCCAGGGAGGCTTCCTTGATCGCGGTCCAGAGTTGCAGCAGGTAGTCGAGGTCCCACTGCATCTCTTCGCTGCTGCGGCCCAGGCCGGCGGTGCGCACGATCAGGCCCATGTCGGCAGGGGCGACCAGGCCGTTGAGGGCCTCGCGCAGTTCGTTGCGCTCTTCGCCTTCGATGCGGCGGGAGATGCCACCGGCACGCGGGTTGTTCGGCATCAGCACCAGGTAACGACCGGCCAGGCTGATGAAGGTGGTCAGGGCGGCGCCCTTGTTGCCACGTTCTTCCTTCTCGACCTGGACGATGACTTCCTGGCCTTCGCTCAGTACTTCCTTGATGTTGACCCGACCTTCGGGGGCCTTCTTGAAGTATTCGCGGGAGATTTCCTTGAGTGGCAGGAAGCCATGGCGTTCGGAGCCGAAGTCGACGAAGGCGGCTTCGAGGCTGGGTTCGATGCGGGTGATCCGGCCTTTGTAGATGTTGGCCTTCTTCTGCTCGCGCGCACCGGATTCGATGTCCAGGTCGTAGAGGCGCTGGCCGTCTACCAGAGCAACACGCAACTCTTCGGGTTGAGTCGCGTTAATCAGCATTCTTTTCATGTAATACCGTCGGTTTCCGGGCTGCCGGAAACGGCGTGCGGCACACACGACTTCTCACGGTCGGTGTCAGGTGCGTCAGGGGTGGCGGGGCCATCCCGTGTCCAGCGGGGTTCGGCTGACTGGTGACCAGTGCTGCCGAAGCCGCGACGACGCGTCCTGCTTGCTGTTGTGTCAAATGCACGTCAGTCAGGAGGAGGAATCAGCCTTCGTCCGTGGACGCCCGGGGGGCATCCTTGATCGAGAACGGGTCCGGTCGCTGGCCTGTGGCCGCGGGCTGGACGCAGTACTACACGGTCCGACGGTTGTGCATCTCCACCCTACACGTATCCCTGATAATCGGGTGCTGCCGCGCGCTGAATCCGCAACGGGTTGCATTTAGCGCCGGCTCGGTTCGGGAGCCCGCGCAGTTTTATGGCTGAGGCAGGTATTTCCGAAGTATTCGCCATGACTGCGTGAAAGCGCTGGCACTGGCAAAGAGTGGCATCGAAAAAAAACGGGGTGGGAGGGTCAAAAGCCGCTCTTGTTGTTTTTTATCGGTCTTCTCTCATCGGCGCTGGTGGCGATTCCAGGCAATTCTGTAAACTGGCGAAAACCCCGTCGGACGGCCTCGCGTCCTCGAGATTTGCGTAGGTCAGGACCGGCTTGAAGCCACTGGTCCGCTGGCCAGCCGCTTTTGGCGGCGTTCGCGACTATAGCAGCAATCATTAAGTGCTTCAAATCCATAAAAAATTGTTATGATTCGCAAATGACGACCAATACCCCTCCGACTTCCAGTGTCCAACTGATCGAAGTCCCGCCGGAACTTGCCGGCCAGCGTATCGACAACTTCCTTGTCAATGTCCTCAAGGGTGTTCCCAAGGCCTTGATTTATCGCATTTTGCGCAAGGGTGAAGTGCGGGTTAACAAAGGCCGTATCAAACCCGAGTACAAGATCCAGGCCGGCGACGTTGTGCGCGTCCCGCCCGTTCGTCTACCTGAACGCGACGAACCGGTTCCGGTGGCCCAGGGGCTGTTGCAGCGCCTGGAAGCGGCGATTGTCTACGAAGACAAGGCGCTCATCGTGCTGAACAAGCCGGCGGGTATCGCGGTGCACGGCGGCAGCGGCCTGAGCTTTGGCGTGATCGAGGCGTTTCGCCAGTTGCGTCCGGACGCGAAGGAGCTGGAGCTGGTGCATCGCCTCGATCGCGACACCTCCGGTCTGCTGATGATCGCCAAGAAGCGCAGCATGCTCCGTCACCTGCACACCGCCCTGCGTGGTGATGGTGTCGACAAGCGCTACATGGCACTGGTTCGTGGGCACTGGGCGACCGCCAAGAAGCAGATCAACGCGCCGCTGCTCAAGAGCAACCTGCGCTCCGGCGAGCGCATGGTCGAGGTCAACGACGAGGGCAAGGAGGCGCTGACGGTGTTCCGCGTGCTGCGTCGCTTCGGTGATTTCGCCACCATGGTCGAGGCTCGCCCGATCACCGGACGTACCCACCAGATTCGTGTGCATGCCCTGCACGCCGGGCATTCCATTGCCGGCGACAGCAAGTACGGTGACGAGGATTTCACTCGCGAGATTCGCGAGTTGGGCGGCAAGCGTCTGTTCCTGCACGCCTATGCCCTGACCGTGCCGCTGCCGGATGGCGGTGAGCTGAAGCTCGAGGCACCGGTCGATGAAATGTGGGCCCAGACCGTGGAGCGCCTGAGTGCAACGTGATTACGATCTGCTGATCTTCGATTGGGACGGCACCCTGGCCGATTCCATCGGTCGCATCGTCGAGGCGATGCACGGTGCGTCCGAGCGTGCCGGTTACCCGCTGTGCAGTGAAGATGCGGTCAAGGGCATCATCGGGCTGGCCCTGCCGGAAGCGATCAGCGTGTTGTATCCGCGGTTGGACGAAGCCGAAGTCATGGCCTTCCGCCAACACTACGCCGATATCTACATGGCCCTGGACGACCAGCCTTCGCCGCTGTTCCCGGGTGTGTTCGAGGCGCTGGACGCCTTCCGTGCCGAGGGCTACCGTCTGGCGGTGGCCACCGGCAAGGCCCGGCGTGGGCTGGATCGTGTGCTGCGCGCCAATGGCTGGGAAAACTTCTTCGATATCACCCGTGCTGCCGACGAAAGCCGCGGCAAGCCGCATCCGCTGATGCTGGAGGAAATTCTCGCGCACTGTCAGGTACCAGCCTCGCGGGCGCTGATGGTGGGTGATTCGGCGTTCGACCTGATCATGGCGAACAACGCCGGGATGCATTCGGTGGCGGTGGGTTATGGTGCGATGTCGCTGGAGGCGTTGAGCGTTCATCGGCCACGGTTGTCTATCGATCACTTTTCACAGTTGCAGGCCTGGCTCGAACGGGCGGCTGCACCGGTATTTCCAGGGTAGGTAAAACATGGTCGATGAGTGGAAGGCGCCCCGCGAAGAGAAGAACGAAGAGCAGAAGAGCTGGCAATTGCTGGAAAAGACCCTGCTGGCCAGTGTCCAGGAGCAGCGTCGGGCGCGGCGCTGGGGGATCTTCTTCAAGCTGCTGACGTTCTTCTATCTGTTCGGCATCCTGTTCCTGTTCTCGCCGTTGGCGAAGATGGAGGCGGGTGCGGTCGGCGGGAGCGGGCACACGGCCCTGGTCGAGGTCCGCGGCGTGATCGCCGACAAGGAAGAGGCCAGTGCCGACAACATCATCGGCAGCATGCGTGCGGCGTTCAAGGATCCCAAGACCAAGGCCGTGGTCCTGCGCATCAACAGTCCTGGCGGCAGTCCGGTCCAGGCGGGTTATGTGTATGACGAGATCCGCCGCCTGCGCGCTGAGTATCCGGAGATCAAGCTGTACGCGGTGATTACCGATCTCGGTGCGTCCGGTGCCTACTACATCGCCAGCGCGGCGGACCGGATCTATGCCGACAAGGCCAGTCTGGTGGGTTCCATCGGCGTCACTGCGGCGGGTTACGGCTTTGTCGGCACCATGGAGAAGCTGGGTGTCGAGCGCCGCAGCTATACGGCGGGTGAGCACAAGTCCTTCCTTGATCCCTTCCAGCCGGAGAAGCCGGAAGAAACCCGCTTCTGGCAGCAGGTGCTGGAAACCACCCACAAGCAGTTCATCGCCAGCGTGAAGCAGGGGCGTGGCGAGCGGCTGAAGGACAAGGAGCATCCCGAGCTGTTCAGCGGGTTGATCTGGTCTGGCGAGCAGGCTGTCGACCTGGGGTTGGTGGATGCCCTGGGTAGCGCCGGTTACGTGGCGCGGGAAGTGGTGGGCGAGAAAGATCTGGTGGACTTCACTATCGAGGAGTCGCCGTTCGATCGCTTCTCCAAGCGCCTTGGTGCCAGTGTCGCCGAGCATCTGGCGATGTGGATGGGCTTCCAGGGGCCGACCCTGCGCTGATAGTCGTTGTCACTGGGAAAGCCGACCTCGTGGGTCGGCTTTTTTGTTGGCGTTGGGCTCAGGGAACGCTGATGCCTTCCTTTATTAGCATGTCCACCAGGCGGATCAGTGGCAGGCCGATCAGGCTGGTGGCGTCGCAGCCATGGGTGCTCTGGAACAGGCTGACGCCGAGGCCTTCGCATTTGAAGCTGCCGGCGCAGTCGTAGGGTTGTTCGAGGTGCAGGTAGCGCTCGATGCGTGGCAGGTCGAGATCGCGCATGTGCACGCTGAATGGCACGCAATCCACCTGGCATTCACCCGTCGCGCTGTTGAGCAGGGCGACGCCGGTGAGGAAGGTGACGTGATTGCCGCTGGCGGCCAGCAGTTGCTCGCAGGCCTTGGCGAAGGTGTGCGGCTTGCCGAGTATCTGCTCGCCGAGCACTGCGACCTGGTCGGAGCCAATGATCAGGTGGGCGGGATAGCGATCCGCCAGGGCGAGGGCTTTTCCCCGGGCCAGGCGCTTGACCAGGTCGATCGCGGGCTCGTCGACCAGGCGCCGTTCGTCGATATCCGGCGAAGCCCAATCGAATGGCAGGTGCAGGCGCGTCAGCAGTTCGCGCCGGTAGGGGGAGCTGGAAGCCAGGATCAGCGGTAGCATGAGGTACTCCAGTGCAGGTTCGTCGATTCTAACATGCTGGATCTCGGCGGAATTTCCTTTGACAGAGGCGGGGGGCATCCCTAGAATGCTGCGCCTATGTTGAATGACCCGATTCCACCTCACGTTGACCCGCGCAAATTGGCCGATCGTGGCGTTTCCATCGAAGGAAGCGTACCGCTCGCCGATTTGGAGAGACTCTGCGACCCGCTTTCCGACAATGTCGGTACGGTGCAGGCCAAATTCGATTTTGAACGAGACGAGCAAGGTACGGTGGTTTTCCACACCGATCTGAATGTCGACGTCAAGATGGTTTGCCAGCGTTGTCTTGAGCTGGTCACCCTGCCGATCCATAGCGAATGTACTTACGCCGTGGTGAAGGAGGGTGCGAATACCCAGTCGTTACCGAAAGGTTATGACGTGCTGGAACTGGGCGAGGATCCTTTGGATCTGCAGGCATTGGTCGAGGAGGAGCTGTTGCTCGCCTTGCCCATCGTGCCTGCTCATCATCCGGAAGAATGCCAGCAGCCGGCGGGCGCCGATGAGCCCGAACCGAGCGAGGACGAGGTAAAGCGGTCCAACCCGTTCAGTGTATTGGCGCAGTTAAAGCGTGACCCAAACGTTTAGGAGTTAATCAATTATGGCTGTTCAGCAGAACAAAAAATCCCGCTCTGCCCGTGACATGCGCCGTTCGCACGATGCCCTCGAAGCCAACGCCCTGTCCGTAGAGAAAACCACCGGTGAAGTTCACCTGCGTCACCACGTTTCGCCAGAAGGCGTATACCGTGGCCGTAAAGTGATCGACAAGGGCGCCGACGAGTAATCCTTGTCCGCTCAGATCATTGCGATCGACGCAATGGGCGGGGACTTCGGTCCCCGCAGCATTGTCCAGGCAAGCCTTGCTTGTCTCTCGGCTACTCCCTCGCTTCACCTGACCCTCGTCGGTCAATCCTCCCTCCTTGAAGATCTGATCGCTGGCCAGTCGGCTGCGGATCGCGCACGCCTGCAGATCGTTGCGGCGAGCGAAGTGATCGGCATGGACGAGAGGCCGTCCCAGGCGTTGCGTGGCAAGCCCGATTCGTCGATGCGCGTGGCGCTCGAATTATTGCGTGATGGCAAGGTTCAGGCCTGTGTCAGTGCCGGCAACACCGGCGCGCTGATGGCGTTGTCTCGTTACGTGCTCAAGACCCTGCCTGGCATCGATCGTCCGGCGATGGTGGCGGCGATCCCGACCCAGCGCGGTTACTGCCAGTTGCTCGATCTCGGCGCCAATGTCGATTGCAGTGCCGAGCATCTGTACCAGTTCGCCGTGATGGGCTCGGTGGCGGCCCAGGCCCTGGGGATTTCCCGGCCGCGGGTGGCATTGCTCAACGTCGGTACCGAAGACATCAAGGGCAACCAGCAGGTCAAGCTGGCGGCCAGTCTGTTGCAGCAGGCCCGCGGCCTCAACTATATCGGCTTTGTCGAGGGCGACGGCCTGTACCGCGGCGAAGCGGACGTGGTGGTGTGCGACGGTTTTGTTGGCAACATCCTGCTCAAGTCCAGTGAAGGCCTGGCCACCATGATCGGTGCCCGCATCGAGGCGCTGTTCCGTAGCAGTGTCGCTTCGCGCCTGGTCGGCGCGATGGCCATGCCGCTGCTGCGGCGCCTGCAGGCCGATCTGGCGCCGGCGCGACACAATGGCGCGAGTTTCCTCGGCCTGCAGGGTATCGTCATAAAGAGCCACGGTTCCGCCGGGGTGCAGGGCTTCCAGAGTGCGATTCAGCGTGCGCTCATCGAAATCCAGGAAAACCTCCCCGAGCGTTTGCACGGCCGGCTGGAGGATCTGTTGCTTTAGGCATATTCGCCAGGAAATGGTTAAATGTGACCGCTTGGTTTTCGTGACCATCCAAACTTTCGGTTTTCTTGTGTCCAGCTGCGGCTGGACACTCATTTTCGACGACAAGATCACTAGGGGCTTGTTCAATGTCTGCATCCCTCGCATTCGTCTTTCCTGGTCAAGGTTCGCAGTCTCTCGGCATGCTCGCCGAGCTGGGCACCCAGCATCAGCTGGTCATCGACACCTTCAGCGAGGCCTCCGAGGCTCTGGGCTACGACCTCTGGGCGCTGATCCAGAACGGTCCGGAAGAGCAACTCAACCAGACCGACAAAACCCAGCCTGCCATCCTCACCGCCTCGATCGCCCTGTGGCGCCTGTGGCTGGCCGAAGGTGGCGCGCGTCCGGCATTCGTTTCCGGGCATAGCCTGGGCGAGTACAGCGCGCTGGTCGCTGCCGGCAGCCTGAGCCTGGCTGACGCGGTCAAGCTGGTCGAGCGTCGTGGCCAACTGATGCAGGAAGCCGTGCCGGCCGGTCAGGGCGCCATGGCGGCCATCCTTGGCCTGGACGATGCCGATGTCGTCGCCATTTGTGCCGAAGCGGCACAGGGCGATGTGGTCAGCGCGGTCAACTTCAACTCTCCGGGCCAGGTGGTCATTGCCGGCGCCAAGGCCGCGGTCGAACGCGCCATCGAAGGTTGCAAGGCCCGTGGTGCCAAGCGTGCCCTGCCGTTGCCAGTCAGTGTTCCATCGCACTGCGAACTGATGCGTCCGGCCGCCGAGCGTTTTGCTGATTCGGTCAATGCCATCGAGTGGAAGGCTCCGGAAATCCCGGTGGTACAGAATGTCAGCGCAGCGGTGCCCGCCGATCTGGATACCCTCAAGCGCGACCTGCTGGAGCAGCTGTACAAGCCGGTTCGCTGGGTCGAGTGCGTGCAGGCCCTGGCTGCCCAGGGCGCGGTGCAACTGGTCGAGTGCGGTCCGGGCAAGGTCCTGGCCGGTCTGAACAAGCGTTGTGCCGATGGCGTGACCACCTACAATCTCAACACCCCGGATGCCGTCGCCGCCGCGCGCGCGGCGTTGGCTTAATTAGGAGAGCTTGCATGAGTCTGCAAGGTAAAGTTGCACTGGTCACCGGCGCCAGCCGTGGCATCGGTCAGGCCATTGCCCTGGAGCTGGGTCGTCTGGGCGCGACCGTGATCGGTACCGCCACATCCGCTTCGGGCGCCGAGCGTATCGCCGCGACCCTGAAGGAGCATGGTATCGCCGGTACCGGCCTGGAACTGAACGTGACCAGCGACGAGTCGGTGACCGCGGTGCTGGCTGCCATTCAGGAGCAATTCGGTGCGCCGGCGATCCTGGTCAACAACGCCGGCATCACGCGTGACACCCTGATGATGCGCATGAAGGATGATGAGTGGTTCGATGTCATCGACACCAACCTCAACAGCCTCTACCGTCTGTCCAAGGGTGTGCTGCGCGGCATGACCAAGGCACGCTGGGGCCGTATCATCAGCATCGGCTCGGTGGTCGGTGCCATGGGTAACGCGGGTCAGGTCAACTACGCCGCCGCCAAGGCCGGTCTGGAAGGTTTCAGTCGCGCACTGGCCCGTGAAGTGGGCTCCCGTGCCATTACGGTGAACGCGGTCGCTCCAGGTTTTATCGACACCGATATGACCCGCGAGCTGCCTGAAGCGCATCGTGAATCGCTGCAGACGCAAATTCCGCTGGGCCGTCTGGGTCAGGCCGATGAGATCGCGAAAGTGGTCGCATTCCTGGCATCCGACGGTGCGGCATACGTAACCGGCGCCACCATTCCGGTCAACGGCGGGATGTACATGTAGTCAAATGTGACGGATTGTTTTAAAAAAATGTCATACGTGCTGACTAAAATCCGTTATAAAGCTGCAATCTAATTCCAGGGGAGTCGGCGGGTGCTGTGGGGAAGGATGCGTTGAGCTTGAAATGCAGACGCCTTTCTATAAACTTACACACCGGCCAGCTGCCTGACATATGTCCATTAGGAGTGAAAACAAGGTATGAGCACCATCGAAGAACGCGTCAAGAAAATCGTTGCCGAGCAACTGGGCGTCAAGGAAGAAGAAGTGAAGAACGAGTCTTCGTTCGTTGACGATCTGGGTGCCGATTCCCTTGACACCGTTGAGCTGGTGATGGCTCTGGAAGAGGAATTCGAAACCGAGATTCCTGACGAAGAAGCCGAGAAGATCACTACTGTTCAAGCTGCTATCGACTACGTCAACGCCCACCAGGGCTAAGACTTCATAGTCGTCGCTTCTTGTCAGGGAAAAACCGCACTGCCTTTGCCGGCGTGCGGTTTTTCTTTGCAAGAGATGTAGACATATAGAATAAGGAGAGCGCTGTGTCGCGTAGACGCGTCGTGGTCACCGGTATGGGTATGCTGTCGCCACTGGGTACCGATGTGCCGAGTAGTTGGCAGGGCATTCTGGCTGGCCGCAGTGGCATCGGTCTGATCGAGCATACGGACCTTTCTGCCTACTCCACCCGTTTTGGCGGCTCGGTCAAGGGCTTCGAGGTCGAGCAGTATCTGTCGGTCAAGGAAGCTCGCAAGCTCGATTTGTTCATCCAGTACGGCCTGGCGGCCGGTTTTCAGGCGGTGCGCAATGCCGGCCTGGAAGTCACCGATGCCAACCGCGAGCGTATCGGCGTTGCCATGGGCTCGGGTATTGGCGGCCTGACCAATATCGAAGAAACCAGCCGTACCCTTCACGAGCAGGGGCCGCGGCGTATTTCGCCGTTCTTCGTGCCAGGTTCGATCATCAACATGATTTCCGGTTTCCTGTCCATCCACCTGGGCGTACAGGGACCGAACTATGCCATCGCCACCGCCTGTACCACCGGTACCCACTGTATCGGTATGGCGGCGCGCAACATTGCTTTCGGCGAAGCCGACGTGATGATCGCCGGCGGTGCGGAAATGGCCGCCTGTGGTCTGGGCATGGGTGGTTTCGGCGCATCCCGCGCGCTGTCGACCCGCAATGACGACCCGACCCGTGCCAGTCGTCCATGGGACAAGGGGCGTGATGGCTTCGTGCTGTCCGACGGCTCCGGTGCCCTGGTCCTGGAAGAGTTGGAGCACGCCAAGGCTCGTGGCGCGACCATCTATGCCGAACTGGTCGGTTTCGGCATGAGTGGAGATGCCTATCACATGACCTCGCCTCCCGAGGATGGTGCCGGCGCAGCGCGCTGCATGGCCAATGCCTTGCGTGACGCGAAGATCGACCCGAGTCAGGTGAGCTACATCAACGCTCATGGCACCTCGACCCCGGCGGGTGACCTGGCGGAAGTTGCCGCGGTCAAGTCGGTGTTCGGCGAGCATGCCTACAAGCTGGCGGTCAGTTCGACCAAGTCCATGACCGGTCACCTGCTGGGTGCGGCAGGCGCGGTGGAGGCGATCTTCAGCGTCCTGGCGATCAACAGTCAGGTGGCGCCACCCACCATCAACCTCGACGAACCCGATGTTGGCTGTGATCTGGACTTCGTCGCTCATGAGGCGCGCAACATGCCGATCGATGTCGTACTGTCGAACTCGTTCGGCTTCGGCGGCACCAACGGTTCGCTGGTGTTCCGTCGGTTCGTCGGCTGATGCAGGCCTGGGTCGACGGGCAGGGCGCCGACTCCCTGGCGCTGCAGAACCGCGGCCTGGCTTATGGCGATGGTCTGTTCGAGACCATTGCCGTCAAGGCGGGGCGCCTGTCCCTGCCTGACTATCACCTCGATCGTCTGGCGCTGGGTTGCAAGCGCCTGGCGATCGAGGCCGATCTCCTGTTGATTGAAGATGAGCTGAACCGCTATGCCGCGTTGCTGGGGGATGGCGTGCTCAAGCTGATTCTCACCCGTGGCGACAGCCAGCGCGGTTACGCCGCGGCGGCCGGTGTCGCGCCGCGCAGGATCCTCCAGGGCAATCCCGCTCCCGCTTATCCCGCCGAAAATGCCGAGCAGGGTGTGCGCCTGTTTCCTTGCCGGACTCGACTGGCCGAGCAACCGTTGCTGGCTGGGCTCAAGCACCTCAATCGCCTCGAGCAGGTGCTGGCCCGCGCCGAGTGGCAGGGCGCCGAGTACGCCGAAGGATTGATGCTGGATATGTCCGGCCGGGTGATCGAAGGGGTTTACAGCAACCTGTTCCTGGTCCGTGACCGGCAGTTGTTCACCGCCGACCTGAGTCGTTGCGGTGTGGCCGGGGTCATGCGTGCCGCGCTGCTGGACGCCGCGGCGGATGAAGGTATCCCGACCCGCGTTGGCGACCTGTCCCTGAGCGATCTCGAGCAGGCCGATGAATTGTTTCTCTGCAACAGTGTCTACGGTGTCTGGCCGGTGCGTTCATTTGCATCGCTGAACTGGTCGCCGGGGCCTCTCACCCGTAAACTGCAGGCCATTGCCCGTACGCTACTGGATGCCTGATTTCGTGAGACGTAAATTGCTGTTATTGCTGGAGATCGGTCTGATCCTGGCCGGCCTGGTGCTTGGCTATTCCGCCTGGAAAGTCAGCTCGTCGGTGGAGCAGTCGCTGCATCTTTCTGGCGAGGAACTGCTGGACGTCCCCACTGGCACCAACCCCAATCGCATGTTCTACCGGATGGAGAGCGATGGCCTGATCGAGGATGCGTTCTGGTTGCGCATCTACTGGCGTTTCAACATGGCTGGAGTGCCGCTGCACACCGGCGAATATCGCATGACCCCCGGCATGACCGTGCGCGACCTGTTCGAAGACTGGCGCCGTGGCGATGTGGTGCAGTACAACCTGACCCTGGTCGAGGGCTGGACCTTCCGCCAGGTCCGTGGGGCCCTGGCCAAACATGAAAAGATCAAGCAGACCCTGACCGGCCTCAGTGACGCCGAGGTCATGGACAAGCTGGGTCACCCCGCGGTCTTCCCCGAGGGGCGTTTCTTCCCCGACACCTACAAGTTCGTCCGCGGCATGACCGATGTCGAGTTGCTGCAGCAGGCTTACGCGCGCCTGGAGGAAGTGCTGGCGAAGGAGTGGGCCGATCGCCCCGCCGAGCTGCCGTACCGGGATCCCTACCAGGCGCTGATCATGGCCTCGCTGGTGGAGAAGGAAACCGGCGTGCCGCAGGAGCGCGGGCAGATTGCCGGCGTGTTCGTTCGCCGCATGCAGATCGGCATGCTGCTGCAGACCGATCCCACGGTCATCTATGGCATGGGCGAGCGCTACAACGGAAAGATCACTCGCGCCGACCTGCGCGAGTCCACCCCTTACAACACCTACGTGATTTCCGGTCTGCCGCCGACGCCGATCGCCATGGTCGGGCGCGAGGCGATTCACGCGGCGCTCAACCCGACACCGGGCAGCAGCCTGTATTTCGTCGCCCGTGGCGATGGCAGCCATGTCTTCTCCGACGATCTCGATGCGCACAACTCCGCGGTTCGCGAGTATCAGTTGAAGCGGCGCGCGGATTATCGTTCCAGCCCGGCACCCATGCCCAACGGCAGCGGCCAGTCGCTGCCGAGCGCTCCCGCGGATCAGGAGACGCCAGTCGAACCCCCTGTCGTCGCCCCCGCAGAGGTACCTGAAGCGCCGGGCGGCGGTGAGTCCACCACGCAATGACTTTTTTCGAGGATGCCGAGTGAGCGGTTTGTTTATCACCCTGGAAGGTCCGGAAGGCGCGGGCAAGAGTACCAACCGTGACTACCTGGCCGGGCACCTGCGCGATCGCGGCCTGGATGTGCTGCTCACCCGCGAGCCTGGCGGTACGCCGCTGGCCGAACGCATTCGCGAGCTGCTGCTGGCACCCAGCGACGAGAAGATGGATGCCGACACCGAACTGCTGCTGGTCTTCGCCGCCCGTGCCCAGCACCTGGCCGAGGTCATCCGTCCGGCCCTGGCCCGTGGCGCAGTGGTGCTGTGCGACCGTTTCACCGATGCCACCTATGCCTACCAGGGTGGTGGCCGTGGTCTCGGCGTCGAGCGCATCGCTACCCTGGAGCGCTTCGTCCAGGGCGGGCTGCAGCCGGACTTGACCCTGTTGTTCGACCTGCCGGTGGAAGTCGGGTTGTCCCGCGCCGCCGCCCGCGGTCGCCTGGACCGTTTCGAGCAGGAAGGCCAGGCCTTCTTCGAGGCGGTGCGTCAGGCCTATCTCGACCGGGCCAAGGCCGATCCGCAGCGCTATCGCCTGATTGACGCGGCGCAGCCGCTGGTCGCGGTGCAGCAGTCGCTGGACGGGCTGGTCGCGCAGATCGTGGAGCGCGTTCGTGGCTGAGGCCTATCCCTGGCAGGCGACGCTCTGGCAGCAACTGGTCGGACGCGCCCGTCATGCGCACGCCTACCTGCTGCACGGGCCGCAAGGTATCGGCAAGCGTGCCCTGGCCGAGCGTCTCATGGCCTTGCTCCTGTGCCAGCGTCCCGCCGCCCTGCAGGCCTGCGGGCAGTGCAAATCGTGCATGCTCCTGGCGGCCGGCAGTCATCCTGACAACTACATGCTGGAGCCGGAAGAAGCCGACAAGCCGATCAAGGTCGACCAGGTCCGCGACCTGGTCGGCTTCGTCACCCAGACCGCCCAGCTCGGCGGGCGCAAGGTGGTACTGATCGAGCCGGTGGAGGCGATGAACGTCAATGCCGCCAACGCCTTGCTCAAAAGCCTTGAAGAGCCCTCCGGCGATACCGTGCTGCTGTTGGTCAGCCATCAGCCGAGCCGCTTGCTGCCGACCATCAAGAGTCGCTGCCAGCAGATTGCCTGCCCGCAGCCCCAGGAGGCACAGAGCCTGACCTGGCTCGCTTCGGCATTGCCGGATTGCGAGGAGCGGGAACGCAGCGAACTGCTGAGCCTGGCCGCCGGTTCGCCATTGCTGGCGCTGAGCTTGCAGCAGCAGGGCATCCGCGAGCAGCGTGCGCAGGTGGTCGATGGCGTGAAGAAACTGCTCAAGCAGCAGCAATCACCCACCCAGCTCGCCGAATCCTGGAATGCCATCTCCCTGCTGCACCTGTTCGACTGGTTCTGCGACTGGTCCAACCTGATCCTGCGTTATCAGTTGACCCAGGACGAAGAGGGCCTCGGTCTGGCCGACATGCGCAAGGTGGTGCAGTACCTGGCGCAGAAAAGCCCGCAGGGCAAGGTGCTGGAAATCCAGGACTGGATTCTCGCCCAGCGCCAGAAGGTGCTTGGCAAGGCCAACCTCAACCGCGTGCTGCTGCTCGAAGCCCTGCTGGCTTCCTGGGCCATGTTGCCGGGCCAGCGCTGAGTCGCCGGCATTTCAATTTTCTTTGCAGATCGTATTTCGCCATGCTCGTAGATTCCCATTGCCACCTCGACCGTCTTGATCTTGCCGCCCACGACGGCTCCCTCGATGCCGCCCTGGGTGCTGCGCGCGCCAGAGGGGTCGGGCACTTCCTGTGCATCGGCGTCAGCGCCGACAACGCCGCGCAGGTCAAGGCGCTGGCCGAGCGATATGCGGACGTCGACTGCTCGGTGGGCGTTCACCCGCTGGACCTGGCCCCCGGCGCCGAGCCGGCGCTGGACTGGCTGCTGCAGGAACTGAATCACCCCCATGTGGTGGCTATCGGTGAAACCGGCCTGGATTATCACTACGAGCCGGAGGCGGCCGAGCTGCAGCAGGCGTCGTTCCGCCTGCATCTGGATGCCGCGCGGATCACCGGCAAGCCGGTGGTGATCCATACGCGCGCGGCGCGGGCCGATACGCTGGCGTTGCTGCGCGAGGCGGCGTTGCCCCAGGCGGGCGTGTTGCACTGTTTCACCGAGGACTGGGAGATGGCCAGGGCGGCCCTCGACCTCGGCTACTACATTTCCCTGTCGGGCATCGTCACGTTCCGCAATGCCGATGCCCTTCGTGATGTGGCGCGGCAGGTGCCGGCCGACCGCCTGCTGGTGGAAACCGACTCGCCGTACCTGGCGCCGATTCCCCATCGCGGCAAGCCGAACCTGCCGGAGTACGTACGTGACGTGGCCGAATTCATCGCTCTGGTACGCGGTGAGCGCTACGAGCAGTTGGCGGAGCAGACCACCGCGAACTTCCGCCGCCTGTTCCCGCTGGCCCGGGTGGGGCACGCCTGAGCCCGCCAGGCGGGCAAAAAAAACCCGGGTTCTGGGGGGGGGAATCCGGGTTAAGACCATTAGGAGTAAAACAAAGGCGAACACTCCCTGATCACCTTTATCGGCGCGACACTTGGGGGGTGTGCCTCGCCAACACTTCAAGTATTAATCAGGATTGAAGGGCTTCCAGCGCTCACTGCTCGTTTTTTAAACAGATTTGGAATACGACTGTCGCTGCTGAGCACTCATCGCTACCCGTGAACGGGCGAAAGCGGCATGGGCTGGGTCTCGCGAGCCGGGAGCCTGTTCGAACTCTTCATGATCCGTGCATTTTGCTGCAAGTTAGGCATAATACTTGGCTTCGATTTTGATCCAGACCTTCTTATGCAGAAAGAACCTCGCAAGGTCCGTGAATTTCGTCGCCGTGAGCAGGAAATTCTCGATACCGCACTCAAGCTGTTTCTCGAACAGGGTGAAGACAGCGTCACCGTCGAGATGATCGCTGATGCTGTGGGTATCGGCAAAGGCACGATCTACAAGCATTTCAAGTCCAAGGCGGAGATCTACCTGCGCCTGATGCTCGACTACGAGCGGGATTTGAACCAGTTGCTGCACTCCGCCGATGTCGACCGTGACAAGGAAGCCCTGTCGCGCGCCTACTTCGAATTCCGCATGCGCGACCCGCAGCGTTACCGGCTGTTCGACCGTCTGGAAGAGAAGGTGGTCAAGGGGCATCAGGTGCCGGACATGGTCGAGGAGCTGCACAAGATCCGTGCCTCGAACTTCGATCGCCTGACCCTGCTGATCAAGGGCCGCATCAGCGAAGGCAAGCTCGAGGACGTGCCGCCGTACTTCCACTACTGCGCCGCCTGGGCGCTGGTGCATGGCGCCGTGGCGCTGTATCACTCGCCGTTCTGGAGCAATGTTCTCGAGGATCAGGAAGGCTTCTTCCAGTTCCTGATGGACATCGGCGTGCGCATGGGCAACAAGCGCAAGCGTGATCCGGAGCCGTCCGCCAGCTGATATTCGCGGGCGACACCGGTGCTACTAGGCGCGACAGCTCAGGAATATACTTGGATACAAGGCTTGCAAAAACCTGATTTTTGAGTCAGGTTTTGCGAGCCCGATTCATCCATGCCGGAGTTTTCCATGATCGTCGACCGTCAAGGCAGGCGTTTTCGCAACTTGCGTGTCAGCCTTACCGCCGCCTGCAACTACGCGTGCACCTATTGCGTGCCCGACGGCAAACGACTGGTCGCCGCGCAGGATGAGTTGTCCGCCGAGGCTCTGGCGCGTGGTGTGGCCTATCTGATCGAGGCCGCTGGCATCGAACGGCTGCGGGTTACTGGCGGTGAACCGCTGGTCAGTCCCAAGCTGGAAACCTTCCTGAAAACCGTGGCCGGTTTCGGTCTCGATGACATCAGTCTCACCACCAACGGCCAGTTGTTGGCGCGCAAGCTGCCGCTGCTGGTGGATGTCGGCATCCGCCGCCTCAACGTCTCCCTGGATACCCTCGATGCCCAGGCCTTCCGCGGCATTGCCCGTGGTGGCGATCTGGCCAGCGTGCTCGATGGCATGGCGCAGGCAGCCGCGGCGGGGATGAAGATCAAGGTCAACATGGTGCCGCTGCGCGGGCAGAACCTCGATCAGGTCCTGCCGCTGCTGGATTACTGCCTGGAGCACGGCTACGAGCTGCGTTTCATCGAGCTGATGCGCATGGGGCATCTGGCCCGTGACAACAACCAGTTCCTGCAGCAATTCGTCGGCCTTGAACAGCTTCTGCAAGTGATCGGCGAACACTTCGAATACGCCCAGGCGGATGCGCCGGTGGATGCCACGGCATTGCGCTACCGAATTCCGGGGCGGGGCTGCTTCGGTGTGATCGCCAACGAAAGCGTGCCGTTCTGTCGTACCTGCTCGCGCCTGCGCCTGTCTTCCACCGGTTGGCTGCACGGCTGCCTGTCGTCGAGCAATCGGCACTATATCGGCGATCTGCTCGACCTCCCGCGTCATCAGGCGTTGCCTGCCCTCCAGGGTTTGCTGGTCAAGGCCCTGGGCGACAAGCAGAGCGTGGCCTTCTCCGGTGGCGCCACGGTGATGAAGATCATCGGCGGCTGACCTGGCAAGCTGGCGCAGAACCTGCATTAGCGGGCTGTTCGCCGGTTTTCCGTCGCCGGCCTCTGGAGGAAAGATGCGTAGCCTGGTTCTGCTGCTGGCGTTCATCGCGCTGGGTGGCTGCATGAATGTCAGCGACATGGGCGAAGGTGCCCGCTATCACATGAGCGATTCGGGTCTGCTGGACCACAGCGATACCCAGCGCTCGATATCGCTGCGTCTGCAACCCGACTCGTTCATTTTCATCGCCCAGGGTGCTTTCGTGCCGCCCGGCGGCGCTTACCCGCGGCCCAACGTGGTGGCGGAAGAGGCGTTCAAGGGTTTCGTCGAATATTTCCCGCTGGTACGTCGCGCGGAAGGGCCGGTCGGCCTGGAGGAAGCGCTGGTCCAGGCGCGCTCGGTGGGGGCTCACTACCTGCTGTATACCCGCTTCGCCAAGGCGGACAACCGTATCGGCAACGGCGACGAATGGTATGACGAGCAGGCGGTCGACCGTCTGGGGATCGATACCGGGGTGGTGCAGATGATGCTGATCGAGACCAATACCCGCTACCTCATCGACACCGCCCGGATTCGCAGTCGCGGCGGTTTGCTGACGTTCCACGACAACAAGCCGGAAGATTTGCTCGGCCCACCCCTGGAAGATTACGCTCGAACCCTTCTGGGCATGAGTCGCTGAGGACACGGGAATATGGTCGATACAGGCAAGGCCAACGATCTGCTGGCACAGATCCCCAAGGCGGAAAAGGGCCTGCCGCCCGTCCATCTGTGGAATCCGGACTTCTGTGGCGATATCGACATGCGTATCGCCCGCGATGGCACCTGGTACTACCTGGGCACGCCGATCGGGCGCAAGCCCATGGTGCGCCTGTTCTCCACCATCATTCGCCGGGATGGCGACGATTACTTCCTGATCACACCGGTTGAGAAGGTCGGGATCAAGGTCGATGACGCGCCCTTCGTGGCGGTGAGTGTGGAAGTCGAGGGCGAGGGTGAGCAGCAGACCCTGTTCTTCACCAGCAACGTCGAGGATCGGGTCCAGGCCGGTGCCGAGCATCCGCTGCGTTTCGTCATCGATCCGCTGACCCAGGAGCCTTCACCCTACGTGCATATGCGCGCCAACCTGGAGGCGCTGATTCACCGCAATGTGTTCTATCAGCTGGTGGATCTGGCGGTCTCGCGGGAAATTGCCGGCGAATCCTGGCTGGGGGTGTGGAGTTCGGGAGAGTTCTACCCTATCGGGCGGGAGTGAGTGCTGCGCCGGTGCCCGTGAAGGCGGGCATCGAAAGGGGAGAAGTGTATTTCCGCACCAGAATGAAAAAACCTCCAGTGCTTGCGCATCTGGAGGTTTTCAGTATTTGGCTCCGCGACCTGGACTCGAACCAGGGACCCAATGATTAACAGTCATTTGCTCTACCGACTGAGCTATCGCGGAATCTGGGGCGTATCTTACTGATTCCCAAGGGGAAGTCAAGCTCCCCTTGGGAATTGTCGCTTACAGCACTTCGACGATGGCTTTGGTGACCACGTGGATGTTGCTCTGGTTCAGGGTGGCCACGCAGATGCGGCCGGTATCCAGGGCGTAGATACCGAATTCGTTCTTCAGGCGGGCTACCTGCTCAACGCTCAGGCCCGAGTAGGAGAACATGCCGCGCTGGCGACCGACGAAGCTGAAATCGCGCTTGGCGCCGTATTCGGCCAGGAGATCGACCATCTGCTTGCGCATGCCGTGGATGCGGCCACGCATTTCGCCCAGCTCGGTTTCCCACATCTGACGCAGCTCGGGGCTGTTCAGCACGGCGGCAACGATGCTGGCGCCGTGGGTCGGCGGGTTGGAGTAGGTGGTGCGGATCACGCGCTTGACCTGGGACAGCACGCGAGTGCTTTCTTCCTTGGTGTTGGTGACGATCGACAGGGCTCCGACGCGCTCGCCATACAGCGAGAACGACTTGGAGAACGAGCTGGAGACGAAGAAGTTCAGGCCCGACTCGGCGAACAGGCGCACGGCGAAGGCGTCCTCGGCGATACCGTCACCGAAGCCCTGGTAGGCCATGTCGAGGAACGGCACATGGCCCTTGGCCCTGACCACTTCCAGCACGTTTTTCCAGTCGGCCAGGCTCAGGTCGACGCCGGTCGGGTTGTGGCAGCAGGCGTGCAGGACGATGATCGAACCCGATGGCAGGTTGTTCAGGTCTTCCAGCATGCCGGCGCGGTTCACGTCGTTGCTCGGCGCGTCGTAGTAGCGGTAGTTCTGCACCGGGAAACCGGCGGTTTCGAACAGGGCGCGATGGTTTTCCCAGCTCGGATCGCTGATGGCGACGACGGCGTTCGGCGACAGCTGCTTGAGGAAGTCGGCACCGATCTTCAGGGCGCCGGTACCGCCGACGGCCTGGACGGTGACCACACGGCCTTCGGCCAGCAGTGGCGACTCGGCACCGAACAGCAGTTTCTGCACGGCCTGGTCATAGGCGGCGATACCGTCGATCGGCAGGTAGCCGCGGGAAGCGTGCTGTGCGGCACGTTGGGTTTCGGCTTCGATGACCGCACGCAGCAGTGGGATACGTCCTTCTTCGTTGCAGTAAACGCCTACGCCGAGGTTGACTTTCTCGGTGCGGGTGTCGGCGTTGAATGCTTCGTTGAGGCCCAGAATGGGATCGCGTGGTGCCAGCTCGACAGCGGAAAACAGGCTCATTATTACCTTGGCTCTGAATGGAGGGTGATAGGGTCCGCACGCTCCAGCCGAATGCACTAGAGCGGTGCACAAACGGGGAGTCAGTATAGTGATACCGATCGGTCACGGCGACAGTCTGCCGCAGCTTTTCCCGCTGTTTCAGGGAATATTTTTCGACCGTTAGTCGAATCCCCCGGTCAACAGTGGGAAATCCGTCGAGCGTTCGGTTGAAACTGGCGCAGGACGGCTTTAATTGGGTATAACTACTGGCTAAAAATACAGTTGCCTGTATCCGCACTTGCGCAGAGGTCCGTCATGTCCGAGTTTCAGCTCGTCACCCGTTTCCAGCCGGCCGGCGACCAGCCGGAAGCCATCCGCCTGATGGTCGAAGGCATCGAGGCGGGGCTGGCGCACCAGACCCTGCTCGGTGTGACCGGCTCGGGCAAGACCTTCAGCATCGCCAACGTGATCGCCCAGGTGCAGCGTCCGACCCTGGTGCTGGCGCCGAACAAGACCCTGGCCGCGCAGCTGTACGGCGAGTTCAAGGCGTTCTTTCCGAACAACGCGGTGGAGTATTTCGTTTCCTACTACGACTACTACCAGCCCGAGGCCTACGTGCCGTCGTCCGACACCTTCATCGAGAAGGACGCCTCGATCAACGACCACATCGAGCAGATGCGTCTGTCGGCGACCAAGGCGCTGCTTGAGCGGCGCGATGCGATCATCGTCACCACGGTGTCGTGCATCTACGGCCTGGGCAGTCCCGAGACCTACCTGAAGATGGTCTTGCACGTGGATCGCGGCGACAAGCTCGACCAGCGCGCCCTGTTGCGGCGCCTGGCCGACCTGCAGTACACCCGCAACGAGATGGATTTCGCCCGCGCCACCTTCCGCGTGCGCGGTGATGTGATCGACGTGTTCCCGGCGGAGTCCGACCTCGAGGCGATCCGCATCGAGCTGTTCGACGACGAAGTGGAAAACCTCGCTGCCTTCGATCCGCTGACCGGAGAGGTGATCCGCAAGCTGCCGCGCTTCACCTTCTATCCCAAGAGCCACTACGTCACCCCGCGGGAAACCCTGCTGGAGGCGGTGGACGGGATCAAGGACGAGCTCAAGGAGCGCCTGGAGTACCTGCACAAGGCCAACAAACTGGTCGAGGCGCAACGCCTGGAGCAGCGCACCCGCTTCGACCTGGAGATGATCCTCGAACTGGGCTACTGCAACGGCATCGAAAACTACTCGCGCTACCTCTCCGGCCGGCCGGCCGGGGCGCCGCCGCCCACGCTGTACGACTACCTGCCGCCGGACTCACTGTTGGTGATCGACGAATCCCACGTCAGCGTTCCGCAGGTCGGGGCGATGTACAAGGGCGACCGCTCGCGCAAGGAAACCCTGGTGGAGTACGGCTTCCGTCTGCCTTCCGCGCTGGACAACCGGCCCATGCGCTTCGACGAGTGGGAGAGCGTCAGCCCGCAGACCATCTTCGTTTCCGCCACTCCCGGGGCGTATGAAGCGGAACACGCCGGGCGGGTCGTCGAGCAGGTGGTGCGCCCGACGGGGCTGGTCGACCCGGAGGTGGAGATCCGTCCGGCGCTGACCCAGGTCGACGACCTGCTTTCGGAAATCCGCAAGCGCGTGGCCATGGAGGAGCGGGTGCTGGTCACCACCCTGACCAAGCGCATGGCCGAAGACCTCACCGACTATCTCGCCGATCACGATGTGCGGGTGCGCTACCTGCATTCGGATATCGACACGGTGGAGCGGGTCGAGATCATCCGCGACCTGCGTCTCGGTACCTTCGACGTGCTGGTGGGGATCAACCTGCTGCGCGAAGGCCTGGACATGCCCGAGGTGTCGCTGGTGGCGATCCTCGATGCGGACAAGGAGGGGTTCCTGCGTTCCGAGCGTTCGCTGATCCAGACCATCGGCCGCGCCGCGCGCAACCTCAATGGCCGGGCGATCCTCTACGCCGACCAGATCACCGGCTCGATGCAGCGGGCGATCGACGAGACCGAACGCCGCCGCGACAAGCAGATCGCCTTCAACGCAGCCAATGGCATCGTGCCCAAGGGCGTGGTCAAGGACATCACCGACATCCTGGAAGGCGCCAACGTGCCCGGTTCGCGCAGCAAGAAGCGCAAGGGCATGGCCAAGGCGGCGGAGGAGAGCGCGCGCTACGAGGCCGAGCTGCGTTCGCCGGCGGAGATCACCAAGCGCATCAAGCAGCTTGAAGAGAAGATGTTCCAGCTGGCGCGGGATCTGGAGTTCGAGGCGGCGGCGCAGATGCGCGACGAGATTGCCAAGTTGCGCGAGAAGCTGATTACCGCCTGAGGTTCTTTATCGCTCTTTCGGGCCTCATCGCCGGCAACGCCGGCTTCCCACAGGTTTTGTGGCGAGCCGGTGTCTCGTGACCGGCAGAGATCATTGTGGGAGCGGGCGTTGCCCGCGATGAGGCCCTAATGGGCTTCTCCTGCCTTGAGTCCCTGCGGCAACTTCCGGGTCAACAAGACCGCAACCATGCTGATCGCCAAGCCGATCCCGACAAAGTGGAAGGCATCGTTGTAGGCCATGATCATCGCCTGCTGGTGGGTGATCTCGCTCAGCTTGCCCAGCGCGGCATTGTCGCTGCCCAGTCGCTCCGCCAACTGCGCAAGGCGCTCCGCCACCGCCGGGTTGCTCGGCACCACCGACTCGCGCAGGTAATCGAAGTAGACCTTGGCCCGGGCATCCAGCAGGGTCGCCAGCAGGGCGATGCCGATCGCACCGCCAAGGTTGCGCAGGATGTTGAACAGGCTCGACGCCGATCCCGCGTCCTGCGGCTGGATATAGGCGGTGGCGATCAGCGAGATGGTCACCATGATCATCGGCTGGCCGAGGGCGCGAATGATCTGGATGTGGTTGAACTGGCTTCCGGCGAAGTCGGGGTTGAGCACTCCGGAGCCGAAGCTGGCCAGACCGAACAGGCTGAAGCCCACCGCGCAGAGAATCTTCGGTGAAATCACCTTCATCAACTGCGGTACCAGCGGAATCAGGAACAGTTGCGGCACGCCCATCCACATGATCACTTCGCCGATCTGCAGGGCGTTGTAGTTCTGGATCTGTGCCAGATACAGCGGCAGCAGATAGATCGAACCGTACAAGCCAACCCCCAGGCCCAGGCTGGCGATGCTCGACAGACCGAAATTGCGGTTTCTGAGAATGCGCAGGTTGATCAGCGGGTTGGGTCTGGAGAACTGGATGATGACGAAGGCGATCAGGCTGACCAGGGCAATGCTGCCCAGACCGACGATCAGGCCCGATTCCAGCCAGTCCTTGCGATGGCCCTCTTCGAGAAACACCTGTAGGCAGCCGAGTCCGATACCGAGGGTGACGATGCCGGCGTAGTCGGTGCTTTTCAGCAGTTCCCAGTGCGCTTCCTTCTTCTCCAGCCCGTACATCAAACCGGCGATCATGATCAGGCCGGGCGGGATGTTGATATAGAAGATGTACTCCCAGCCCCAGTTTTCCGTGAGCCAGCCACCCAGGGTCGGGCCGATGGACGGGGCGAAGGTAGCCGTCATGGCAAACATCGCCATGCCTTTGGCGCGGTGGTGCTCCGGCAGTTTGATCAGGGTCAGGGTGAACGCCAGGGGGATCAGTGCGCCACCGGTGAAGCCCTGCATGGCCCGGAACACGATCATGCTTTCCAGGTTCCAGGCCATGGAGCAGAGCAGCGAGGAAGCCAGGAAACCCAGCGACACCCACACCGCCAGGCGCCGCGCCGAGAGCAACTGCACCAGCCAGGCGGTCAGCGGGATCATGATGATCTCGGCCACCAGGTAGGAGGTGGAAATCCACGAACCCTCTTCCAGGGTTGCTGACAGCGCACCCTGGATGTCCTTGAGCGAGGAGTTGGTGATCTGGATGTCGAGCACGGCCATGAAGGCGCCGAGCATCACGCTCATCACCGCGATCCAGTCACGCCGGCTCGGTTCGCCGACGGGACGGATCAGTTGATCACCGGCCATCGTCGCGCAGATCGACAGTGGCGGTGACCGACATGCCCGGGCGGATGCGGCCTTGCAGCGGGTTGTCAGCGCTGAAGGTGAGCTTTACCGGAATCCGTTGTACGACCTTGGTGAAGTTGCCGGTGGCGTTGTCCGGCGGCAGCAGACTGAACTGCGCGCCGGAGGCGGCGAACAGGCTGTCCACGCGACCCTCGATGGGAGTGTCCGGATAGCTGTCGAAGACCAGCTCGGCACGCTGGCCAGGTTGCATCTTGCCGATCTGGGTTTCCTTGAAGTTGGCCTGCACCCAGATGTCCTGGTCGGGAACGATGGACAGCAGGTAGGCGCCGTTCTGCACGTATTGGCCATCGCGGGCGCTGCGCTGGCCGATCATGCCGCTGATCGGCGCGTGGATTTCGCTGCGGGTCAGGTTGAGTTCGGCCTGGGCCAGGTCGGTGCGGGCGGTGGCGATCTGCGCGTCGAGGCGTTTGAGTTCGGCCTCCAGGGCGCTGACCTGCTGGCGCTGGCCCTGCAGGTCGGCCTGGGCCTTGCTGACCTGGGAGCGGGCGACATTGTTTTCCGCGGAAAGGGTGGTGACCCGTTCCTCGGAGACGAAGCCCGGCTTGCGCAGGGCCTGGGCGCGATTCAGGTCCAGTTGCGCGCGGCCGAGGGTGGCCTGGCTGGCGGCGACCTGGGCCTGACCGGCGGCGATCAGGCTCGATTGCTGGGTCAGGCGGCTTTCCGCTTGCAGGCGCTCTGCCTCGCGGGTGTCGAGGGTGGCGCGGGCGCGTTCCACGGCGAAGCGGAAGTCGTCGGCTTCCAGGCGCACCAGCAAGTCACCCTTGTTCACATGCTGGTTGTCCTGCACCAGAACCGCATCGATACGCGCGCTCAGCTGGCTGGAGACCCGGGTGATCTCGCCCTGCACGTAGGCATTGTCGGTGCTTTCGTAGAAACGACCTTTCAGGTACCAGTGAGCGAGGAAGCCAAGGGACACCAGGAGAACCAGGAAGAGAAAAATCAGCAGGCGACGCTTGAGTTGGGCAGGCATGGGGGAGATCGTTCCAGAAATGTAAGCAAATTTAACAAAGATTGGATCCAGCGGTGCAAGTGACGATCGCGCCCATTACTGGAGCCCGGCGCCCGCTCCCTGTTAACATCCCGGCTTTGTTTCACCTCTTGTTCGAGACTCTCATGACCACCGTTCGCACGCGCATCGCGCCTTCGCCTACCGGCGATCCCCACGTCGGCACCGCTTATATCGCCCTGTTCAACTACTGCTTTGCCAAGCAGCACGGCGGCGAGTTCATCTTGCGTATCGAAGATACCGACCAGTTGCGTTCGACCCGCGAATCCGAACAACAGATCTTCGATGCCCTGCGCTGGCTCGGCATCGAATGGGCCGAAGGCCCGGATGTCGGCGGTCCGCACGGTCCGTATCGGCAGAGCGAGCGGGGTGAGATCTACAAGCAATATGCACAGCAACTGGTGGATGCGGGCCATGCGTTCCCGTGCTTCTGCACCGCCGAGGAGCTGGAGCAGATGCGTGCCGAGCAGATGGCCCGCGGTGAGACCCCGCGTTACGACGGTCGCGCGCTGCTGCTGTCGGCCGAGGAAGTGCAGCGTCGCCTGGCCGCCGGCGAGCCCCACGTGATCCGCATGAAAGTGCCGAGCGAAGGCGTCTGCGTGGTGCCGGACATGCTGCGTGGCGATGTCGAGATCCCGTGGGACCGCATGGACATGCAGGTGCTGATGAAGACCGATGGCCTGCCGACCTACTTCCTCGCCAACGTGGTCGATGACCACCTGATGGGCATCACCCACGTTCTGCGTGGCGAAGAGTGGCTGCCCTCGGCGCCGAAGCTGATCAAGCTCTACGAATACTTCGGCTGGGAGCAGCCGAAGCTGTGCTACATGCCGCTGCTGCGCAACCCGGACAAGAGCAAGCTGTCCAAACGCAAGAACCCGACCTCGGTGACCTTCTACGAGCGCATGGGCTTCATGCCGGAAGCCATGCTCAACTACCTGGGGCGCATGGGCTGGTCGATGCCGGACGAGCGCGAGAAGTTCTCCCTGGACGAGATGGTCGAGCACTTCGACCTGTCCCGCGTATCCCTGGGCGGGCCGATCTTCGATATCGAGAAGCTGTCCTGGCTCAATGGCCAGTGGCTGCGCGAGCTGCCGGTGGAAGAGTTCGCCGCGCGCGTGCAGAAGTGGGCGTTCAACAGCGACTACATGATGAAGATCGCCCCGCACGTGCAGGGCCGGGTGGAAACCTTCAGCCAGATCGCGCCGCTGGGCGGCTTCTTCTTCGAAGGTGCGCTGAAGCTGGATGCGAAACTGTTCGAGCACAAGAAACTGTCCGCCGATCAGGTGCGCCAGGTCATGCAACTGATCCTGTGGAAACTGGAAGGCCTGCGGCAGTGGGAGAAGGAGCGCATCACCGGGTGCATCCAGGCGGTGGTCGAGGCGCTGGAGCTCAAGCTGCGTGATGCCATGCCACTGATGTTCGCCGCGATCAGCGGCCAGGCCAGTTCGGTCTCGGTGCTCGACGCCATGGAAATCCTCGGCCCGGACCTGACCCGCTATCGCCTGCGTCAGGCCCTGGACCTGCTGGGTGGCGTTTCGAAGAAAGAAAACAAGGAATGGGAGAAGCTGCTGGGCACCATCGCCTGATTGCAGTTGCCTGTTTTTTCGCGGGGCGAATCCGCTGCCTGGGGCTTTGTGCCGGGGCAGGGGGGTTCGCCCCGCGGCGTTTGCGCAGCCTGTCGCACAGCGTCAATCCCCCGCAAATACGGGAGCTTTCCCGGGGGAGGGCGGTAAGTGATTGTTATCTGGGAAAAAATTTTTGAATTTTGTTGAAAATATATTTGACAGGTCTGCAATCCGATCTTAATATGCGCCCCGTCCACAGCGATGAACGAAAACGAAACGCGAAGCACCCAGCCAAGCGGATCAAGTTCAAAGCGACATTGTGGGGCTATAGCTCAGCTGGGAGAGCGCCTGCATGGCATGCAGGAGGTCAGCGGTTCGATCCCGCTTAGCTCCACCAATTTCCAGATCTGCAGTCAATTCCAGCGACTGCGATCAGATCGGTTCGAAGAACCGGTCAATGGTAGAAGGGTTGCGTCCCCTTCGTCTAGTGGCCTAGGACACCGCCCTTTCACGGCGGTAACAGGGGTTCGAGTCCCCTAGGGGACGCCAGTTTTGCACAAGCGATGTCGCAAGAGGTCGCTGGGCCGAGAGGCTAGAAATCCGGGGCTATAGCTCAGCTGGGAGAGCGCCTGCATGGCATGCAGGAGGTCAGCGGTTCGATCCCGCTTAGCTCCACCAATTCCGCCAGGATTCGTGAAAACGGATCTGCACGAAGGTTACAAGTCCCCTTCGTCTAGTGGCCTAGGACACCGCCCTTTCACGGCGGTAACAGGGGTTCGAGTCCCCTAGGGGACGCCACTTTATCCGCTATGCGGAATTTCAAGGCTCATTCGATTATTGAATGAGCCTTTTGTTTTTTCCCTCGAAAAAATCTTGTCCCGGCCAACAAATAGCCGGGTCAGGGTCTTGCCTTTAAATATTATGAGCATAATATTACCAGCATAATATTTTCGGTGCCCTGCCATGAACGACAAGAAAGCCAAGACCCGCGAACGCATTCTCGATGCCGCACGTTGCGCGCTGATCCAGCGGGGCCCCGCGGATTCCAGCGTGAATCAGGTGATGAGTGCTGCCGGCCTTACCGTAGGTGGTTTCTACGCCCATTTCGAGAGCAAGGAAGCACTGATGCTGGAAGCCTTCCGCGAATTGCTCGGCGAGCGCCGTGCCTTGCTGGCGCAGGTCGACCCCGCGCTGGATGGGCAGTCCCGTCGGGCCCTGGTCGCGGCGTTCTATCTGTCACGCAAGCACCGTGATTCCACCGAAGACGCCTGTCCGCTGCCCAATGCCCTGAGTGAAATGCCCCGTCTGCCCGATGCCTTCCGCGAAGTCCTGGCCGAGCATATCGAGCTGATGGCGGCGAAATTGGTGGACAGCCCGGAAGAAACCGACAAGTTTTTCGCCGACCTCGCTCTGATGGTCGGCGGTCTTGTCCTGGCTCGTGCCCTGGGTACCGACGAGCTGTCCGACCGTATTCTGCGTGCCGCCAAAACGGCGGTGATCTGAACCTCCCCACTGGAGCGAAGCGATGAACACCTTGAGCTGGATTCGTGGCGTGAACGGCACCCTGGGGCGGCTGATCCCGGGGCATATCGCCAGCAAGATGCACCGGGCGTTCACCACGCCCTACACCCAGCCGCCGCGTGACTGGGAGTTGCCGGTGCTGGCGCGGGCCGAACGCATCACCCTGCGCTTCGGGCTTTCCGCGCTGCGTTGGGGGCAGGGGCCGACCGTGCTGTTGATGCACGGCTGGGAAGGGCGGCCAACGCAGTTCGCGCGGCTGATCGACGCCCTGGTCGAGGCGGGCTACACCGCCGTGGCTCTGGATGGCCCGGGACACGGGCGTTCGCCAGGGGATGAGGCGCATGTCGGCCTGTTTGCCCGGGCGATGCTGGAGGCTGCCGCGGAATTGCCGCCGCTGAAAGCGGTGATCGGTCATTCCATGGGGGGCGCCAGTGTTCTGCTCGCCTTGCAGTGGGGCCTGCGGGCCGAAGCGGTGGTCAGCATCGCCGCGCCGTCCCGCCTGCTGGGGGTGGTGCGCGGCTTCGCCCGGCGCCTGAACATGCCGCCGCGAGCGCGGGCGGCGTTCATCCGCAAGGTCGAGCGGGATGTGGGCGTGGCGATCGATCGCCTCGACGTCAGCAGCTATCAGCTGGACCTGCCCGGTCTCGTGGTGCACGCGATGGATGATCAACTGGTACCCGCCGGCGAAGCGCAACTGATCCACGACGCCTGGTTCGACAGTCGCCTGCTGATGCTGGAGGAGGGCGGCCACCAGCGCGTCCTGGCCGATCCGCGGGTGGTGGCCGGGGTTCTCGATCTGCTGCAGCGCAGCGTCATGTCGGTGCGCCAATCGGCGTAATCATCCGTTACACTCATGCCCGTTCATCACAAACGGGAGCGGGCATGAGCTGGGATCTGGCAACGCCATTCGTCATCGACCTGCGGGTCGCTGCCGAAGATATCGACGGACTGGGGCACGCCAACAACGCGGTCTACGTCACCTGGCTGGAGCGCTGCGCCTGGCGCCACTCCCAGCGCCTGGGCCTGGACCTGGCCGAGTACCGGCGCCTGGACCGTGCCATGGCGGTGGTCCGGCATGAAATCGACTACCTCGCCAGTGCCTACGAAGACGACGAGCTGCAGTTGGCGACCTGGATCGTCGACTGGGACCAGCGCCTGAAAATGACCCGGCATTTCCAATTGGTCCGCCCGAGCGACGGCACCACGCTGTTGCGTGCGCAGACCACGTTCGTCTGCATCGAGTTGTCCACAGGCAAGCCCAAGCGCATGCCGCAGGAGTTTCTCGACGGTTACGGCCAGGCGCTGCTGGAGAAGCAGGCGTGATTCGCCAGGCGCGGATCGAGGACGACGCGTGCGTCGTCGCTGTGGTCCGGGCCGCCTACCTGCCTTATGTCGACAGCATCGGCATCCGCCCGGGGCCACTCGATGACGACTACGCCGACATGATCCGCCAGCAGCAGGTCTGGCTGCTGGAGCAGGGCGACGCCATCCGTGCCGTGCTGGTGCTCAGCCCCGAGCCGCGGGCGATGTTGCTGGTCAATGTCGCGGTCGATCCGGCGTACCAGGGGCATGGCCACGGACGGCAACTGATCGATTTCGCCGAGGCCCGTACCCGCGCGCTCGGCTTGCCGCTGATCCGCCTCTACACCAACGCCGCCATGCAGGCGAACGTGATCCTCTATCAACGCCTGGGGTACCGCGAAACCCATCGCGGCGTGGAGCACGGCTTCAACCGGGTGTTCATGGAGAAGGCGCTGGACTGACCGATCATCCGACGTCCCGCGCAGCCCTTCCGTTTGCGCCAAACCCGTTTACCATGTGCGCAATTTTTCCGAGGTCTTTCCCCATGCAAATTGCCCTGGCCCCGATGGAGGGGCTGGTCGACGACGTCATGCGCGACGTTCTCACCCGTGTCGGTGGCATCGACTGGTGCGTTACCGAGTTCATCCGTGTCTGCGACCGCGTCCTTCCCGAAGCCACCTTCCGCAAGTTGGCGCCGGAACTGGAGCAGGGGGCGCGGACGGCCGCCGGGGTGCCGATGCGCGTGCAGCTGCTGGGTTCCGATCCCGTCTGTCTGGCCGATAACGCGGCGCTGGCCTGTGAATTGGGCGCGCCGGTGATCGACCTGAATTTCGGCTGCCCGGCCAAGACCGTGAACAAGTCCCGTGGCGGTGCGGTGCTGCTCAAGGAGCCGGAGTTGCTGTTCCAGATCGTCAGCGAGGTGCGCAAGGCGGTGCCGGCGCATATCCCGGTGACCTCGAAGATGCGCCTGGGCTTCGACAGTCCGGACGGTGCCCTGGATTGCGGCCGCGCCCTGGCTGAAGGCGGCTCGGCGCACCTGGTGGTGCATGCGCGGACCAAGGTCGAGGGCTACAAGCCGCCGGCGCATTGGGAATGGGTGGCCAGGGTGCAGGATGTGGTCAAGGTCCCGGTGTTCGCCAATGGTGAGATCTGGACCCTGGACGATTGGCGGCGCTGCCGTGAGGTCAGCGGGGTCGAGGACATCATGCTCGGGCGCGGTCTGGTCTCGCGTCCGGACCTGGCCCGGCAGATCACCGCGGTACGCGACGGTGTCGAGTTCGTGCCGATGGACTGGCAGGCGCTGCTGCCGCTGATCCAGGCCTTCTGGCGGAGGGTACGCGTCGAGCTGACCCCGCGCTCCGCGCCGGGGCGCCTGAAGCAGTGGGTGGCGATGCTGACCCGCACCTACCCGGAAGCGACCGCGCTGTTCGGCGAACTGCGCCGGGAAACCGACTGCGATCGCGTCGGCCTGCTGCTCGGTGTCGCACCGCCTGTCGGCGCCGTGCAGGAAAATTTTCATACTGGCGCTTGAAATCGTTTCGGTGGTCCGCATCTAGGGATTACGCGATGCCGAAGTCGGGTCGCGTAATAACCCAACTCGCTGATTTTCAGGAGATGTACCCATGACTACCGCTTTTTCCCTGGCTCCACTGTTCCGCCATTCCGTTGGTTTCGACCGTTTCAACGACCTGTTCGAATCCGCGGCGCGCAATGAGGCGGGTAGCAGCTACCCACCCTATAACGTTGAAAAACATGGCGATGACCACTATCGAATCGTCGTTGCCGCGGCCGGTTTCCAGGAGCAGGACCTCGACCTGCAAGTGGAAAAGGGCGTGCTGACCGTCACTGGCGGCAAGCGCGACAGCAGCAACGCCAGCGTCACCTACCTGCACCAGGGCATTGCCCAGCGTGCGTTCAAGCTGTCCTTCCGTCTGGCCGACCACATCGAAGTCAAGTCGGCTGGCCTGGCCAACGGCCTGCTCAGCATCGATCTGCTGCGCGTAGTGCCCGAAGAGGCGAAGGCCAAGCGGATCCCGATCAACGGGGACAAGCCTGCGCTGAACTGATTCGCGGGTGATGCAAAAAGAAGGGCGCCGGATGGCGCCCTTTTTTTGTTGATGAGATCCACCCCCGCAGGAGCGTGGGCGCAACGCCGGCTTCAGTAATCAGCCGGTGCCTCCAGCAACAGCGCCCGAAATGCATTCAACGGCAACGGCCGGCTATGCAGATACCCCTGGTACAGATGGCAACCCTGCCGCTCCAGGAAATCCAGTTGCTCCGACAACTCCACCCCCTCGGCGATCACCGCCAGGTCCAGGCTGCGGGCCATGGCGACGATGGCACGGACGATTTCCGCGTCGTTGGGATCCACCGGCGCATCGCGAACGAAGGACTGGTCGATCTTCAACGCATCCACCGGCAGGCGCTTGAGGTAGGTCAGCGAGGAGTAGCCGGTACCGAAGTCATCCATGGCGAAGCTGACGCCCAGTGCCTTCAGCTCACGCATCTTGCTGATGGTGTCCTCCAGGTTCTGGATGACGATACCTTCGGTGATCTCCAGCTTGAGCATGCGGTAGGGCAGGCGATAGTCGTCGAGGCTGCGCCGCACCCGTTCGACGAAGTCGTTCTGGCGGAACTGCCGCGGGCTGATATTGACGCACAGGCTGAAGTCCTCGGCGTCGATCAGGTTGTCCTGGAGCATTCGCGAACAGGCATCGCAGGCTTCGTCGAGGATCCAGTTGCCCACTTCGAGGATCAGCCCGCTTTCCTCCAGCACCTGGATGAACTGCGCCGGTGGCTGCTGGCCAAGCAGCGGATGGTGCCAGCGCAACAGCACTTCGGCGCCGACGATACGGTTGTCGCGGGCATCCACCTGGGGCTGGAAGTGCAGGGCCAGTTCGCCGCGGGTCAGGGCCATGCGCAGGTCGCTCTCCATGCGCAGCCGCTCGCTGGCGGCCTTCTGCATGGTGGTGTGGAACAGCTGGGTGGTATTGCGTCCGGAATCCTTGGCCCGGTACAGGGCGATGTCGGCGCGCTTGAGCAGGTCGGCCGGGGTCGAGCCGTGGTCGGGAATCAACGCCACGCCGATGCTCGGCGTCACCTGCAGGCGCTGGCCATCCAGTGACATGGGTTCGGCCAGCAGTTCGCGCAGGGTGTCGGCCAGCTCGCGGACCTTGTCCGTCACCTCCTCGCGGCTGCCTTCCAGGCCGCTGAGCAGCACCACGAATTCGTCGCCGCCCAGGCGCGCCACGGTGTCCTCCATGCGCACGCTGGCTTCCAGACGCGCGGTGATGATCTTCAGCACCGTATCGCCCACCGGGTGGCCGAGGGAGTCGTTGATGTGCTTGAAGTGGTCGAGATCGAGGAACAGCAGGGCGCCGCGCAGGTTGTGGCGCTTGAGCAGGGCAATCTGCTGGCTCAGGCGGTCCATCAGCAGGGCGCGGTTGGGTAGGTTGGTCAGCGGATCGTGGTAGGCCAGGTGGCGAATCTGCGCCTGGGCGTTCTTCAACTGGCTGACATCGCGGGCGGTCAGCAGCAGGCAGTCGGTTTCGTTGAGGGTGATCGGCTCCACCGAGACTTCCAGGGTCAGCAGGTCGCCGTTCTTGCCGCGCCCGAGCATCTCCCGATGGTTGACCCGGCCGCGTTCGCGGATTTCCGCTTCGAGCATGTCGTGCTGCTTGTCGTCGGCCCAAACGCCGACCTGGTTGGCGGTGCGCCCCAGCGCTTCGGCGGCGGCGTAACCGGTCAGGCGACAGAAGCCGTCGTTGACCTCGACATAGCGCCCGGTGTCGCGCTCGCTGATGGTGATGGCGTCGGGGCTGGAGTGGAAGGCCTTGGCGAACTTCTCCTCGCTGGCCTTCAAGGCCGCTTCGGCGCGCTGCTGCTGGGTGATGTCGCGCAGGGTGGTGACGCTGCAGGTCTGCTGGTCGACCTTGATCAGGCGGCTGGAGATCACGCAGGTCAGGGCCTGGCCGTCCTTGTGGTTGACCACCACGGCAACGTTGTTCAGCGCCTGGTCGCGAATGACCTGTTCGATGCGCCGGGCGCGCTCCGCCGATTCCGCCCACAGGCCGATTTCCTCGGCGCTGTGGCCCAGCACCTGGTCGGCGTTCCAGCCGAAGGTCTGGGTGAAGGCCGGGTTGATCTCGATGAACTGGCCGTTGTCCTGGCGGGTGACGCAGATCGGGTCGGGGCTGACCTGGAACAGGCTGGAGAACTTCTCTTCCGACGCGATCAGGCGCTGTTCCCGCTCCACCTGGTCGGTGATGTCCAGCAGGGTGCCGGCCATGCGCAGCGGATTGCCCTGCTCGTCGCGGTACAGCCGCGCGCGGCTTTCCAGGTAGCGCGAACTGCCGTTCTCCAACTGGATACGGTAGGTGATCTGGTAATTGCCCGCGGGGCCTTCGCGCAGGCTGCGGTAGGCCTGGCGCATGCTGCTGCGTTCGGCTTCCGGCACGCCTTCGAAGAACGCCTCGAAGGATTCGTGGAACGGCACCGGATCCAGCCCGTGCAACTGCGCGGCGCGGGCCGAGCCGTAGAGCATGCCGCTGGGGATGTGCCAGTCCCAGGTGCCCAGTTGGGCCGAGTCCAGGGCCAGGTCGAGGCGCTCCTGGCTGTCCTTGAGGGCCTGTTCGGCACGTTTGCGCTCGCTGGTGTCGATGAAGGTGCTGAGCAGGTAGGCCACGCCCTCCAGTTCGATGGTCTGGGTGGAGAGAATGCCGTCATGGACCTGGCCGCCGCGGGCGCGGAACTGCACTTCGAGGATCACCGGGCCGGCATTGCTGTCGCGGGTGGCGTCCAGCACCTGCTGGCGGTGCTGCGGATTGGCCCAGAGGCCGATTTCCGTGGTGGTCTTGCCGATGACCTCGCGCGCGGGCCAGTCGAGGCTCTTTTCGAAGTGTTCGTTGACCTCGTGGATCAGCCCGTCGGAGCGGCGACTGAGCAGCACCACGTTGGGACTGAGCTGGAACAGCGTGGCAAAGCGCTTTTCCGAGTTGATCAGGGCGGTTTCCCGCTCGCGTTGCGCGGTGATCTCACGGATCACCCCGATCATCTGCGGGCGGCCTTGCCGGTCCTGGGTCAGGCTGCCGTTGATTTCCAGCCAGTGCAGGCTGCCGTCGGGCCAGCGGATGCGATGGCGCATCGCTTGTTCCTGCGGTTCGCCGGCGAGCACGGCGTGGAATGCCTGCAGGGTGCGGGTGCGGTCCTCCGGTGGCAGCAGGTCGAGGTAGTCCAGGTCCTGCGGCAGGGGCTGGCGCGGGTCGTAGCCGAACAGCGCCTGTGTGCCGCGGGACCAGTTGATCCGGCCGCTCTCGACATCCCAGAACCAGGCACCGAGGCGTGCGCCGTTGAGGGCTGCCAGCAACTGCGGGGCGTTGTCCCAGGTCTGCTCCGACTCCTGAGGGTCGGCCGCGTGAATACGGGGAAGACGCGGAAAACGTGTTGATTTGGGCATCGATACCAGACCTTTGGCGAATACGCTTCCTTGGTACAGGCCTTCCCGGAGCGACCGGCGGCCTCAGGCTTTTCTCGCATGGCTGTCGAGCAGCGCCATAAAGGCTCTGGCTGCGTTCGATAATGTTCGTTCCGTATGAAGTATGTAGCCTAGCTGGCGAGTCAGCTGTATGCCCGGCAAGGTGATGGAAGCCACCTGTTCGTCGAGCATCGTGCGTGGCAGCACGCTCCAGGCCAGGCCGATGGAGACCATCATCTTGATGGTTTCCAGATAGTTGGTGCTCATGGCGATGTTCGGCGTCAGGCCCTGGGCCTCGAACAGGCGCCGGACGATATGGTGGGTAAAGGTGTTGCCACCGGGGAAAACCGCCGGATGGTGGGCGATATCCTCCAGGCCGGCGGCTGCCTTGCGTGCCAGCGGGTGCTCCGGGGCCACCACGAAATCCAGCGGGTCGTCCCAGACCGGTACCGCGCGGACCAGGCTGTGGGGCTCCGGGGCCAGGGTGATCACGGCGATCTCGGCGCGGCCGTGGAGGATTTCCTCGTAGGCGACCTCCGAATCGAGAAACTGAATGTCCAGGGCGACCGCCGGATACTGCCGGGTAAAGGCCCGCAGCAGCGGCGGCAGGCGGTGCAGGCCGATATGGTGGCTGGTGGCCAGAGTCAGGCGTCCGCTGACCTCGCCGGTGAGGTTGGTCAGGGCGCGGCGGGTATCGTCCAGTACGTTGATGATCTGGTAGGCCCGCGGCAGCAGGGCGCGGCCGGCCTCGGTCAGACTGACCTCGCGGCCGAGGCGGTCGAACAGGCGCACGTCGAGCTGCTGTTCGAGTCCGGCGATGCGTTTGCTGATGGCCGGCTGGGTCAGATGCAGGCGTTCGCCGGCGCCGGAAAAGCTGCCGGTTTCGGCGATGGCGATGAAGGCATTGAGATTGGCCAGATCCACGGTTTCGGATTCCCTCTGGTTATCCAAAGCATAAAAATTATGAATTTGAGTTATCCAATCTATCGCCATACCATCAGCCGCACAAGCCAAGTGGTTATTGGCATAGAAAGACGCTGATGAGGAACGCCTGATGGCTGGCAAAACGCTCTACGACAAGCTCTGGGATTCGCATTTGGTCAAGCAGCGCGACGATGGTTCGGCGCTGATCTACATCGACCGCCACATCATCCACGAAGTGACCTCGCCGCAAGCCTTCGAAGGCCTGCGCCTGGCGGATCGCAAACCGTGGCGCATCGATGCCAACATCGCCACCCCGGACCACAACGTACCGACCACGCCGGAGCGCAAGGGCGGCATCGACGCCATCGTCGACCAGGTGTCGCGCCTGCAGGTGCAGACCCTCGACGAAAACTGCGACGAGTATGGCATCACCGAATTCAAGATGAATGACGTGCGTCAGGGCATCGTCCACGTCATCAGCCCGGAGCAGGGCGCCACCCTGCCGGGCATGACCGTGGTCTGCGGCGACTCGCACACCTCGACCCACGGCGCCTTCGGTGCGCTGGCCCACGGCATCGGCACCTCCGAGGTGGAGCACGTGCTCGCCACCCAGTGCCTGGTCGCCAAGAAAATGAAGAACATGCTGGTGCGCGTCGAAGGCCAGTTGCCTGTTGGTGTCACCGCCAAGGACATCGTTCTCGCCGTGATCGGCAAGATCGGCACCGCCGGCGGTAACGGCCATGCCATGGAATTCGCCGGCAGCGCCATCCGCGAGCTGTCCATCGAAGGCCGCATGACCATCTGCAACATGTCCATCGAAGCCGGCGCCCGCGTCGGCCTGGTGGCCACCGATGCCAAGACCGTCGAATACGTCAAGGGCCGCCCGTACGCGCCGAAAGGCGAACAGTGGGACCTGGCCGTCGAGGCCTGGAAAGACCTGGTGTCCGACGCCGACGCGGTGTTCGACACCGTGGTCGAGCTGGACGCCGCGCAGATCAAGCCGCAGGTCAGCTGGGGCACTTCCCCGGAAATGGTCCTGGCGGTCGACCAGCGTGTGCCGGATCCGGCTGCCGAGGCCGACCTGGTCAAGCGTGGCTCCATCGAGCGCGCCTTGAAATACATGGGCCTGAGCGCCAACCAGGCGATCACCGACATCCAGCTGGACCGCGTGTTCATCGGCTCCTGCACCAACTCGCGGATCGAAGACCTGCGCGCCGCCGCGGAAATCGCCAAGGGCCGCAAGGTCGCCGCGACCATCAAGCAGGCAATCGTGGTCCCGGGCTCCGGCCTGGTGAAAGCCCAGGCCGAGAAGGAAGGCCTGGACAAGATCTTCCTCGAAGCCGGCTTCGAATGGCGTGAACCGGGCTGCTCCATGTGCCTGGCGATGAACCCGGACCGCCTGGAGAGCGGCGAGCACTGCGCGTCCACCTCCAACCGCAACTTCGAAGGGCGCCAGGGCGCCGGTGGTCGTACCCACCTGGTCAGCCCGGCCATGGCCGCCGCCGCCGCCGTCACCGGCCGTTTCATCGATGTACGCGAGTTGATCCAAGGGAGCGCAGCATGAAAGCCTTCAACCAACACACCGGCCTCGTCGCCCCGCTGGACCGTGCCAACGTCGACACCGACCAGATCATTCCCAAGCAGTTCCTGAAGTCGATCAAGCGCACCGGTTTCGGTCCGAACCTGTTCGACGAATGGCGCTACCTGGATGTCGGCCAGCCTTACCAGGACAACAGCAAGCGCCCGCAGAACCCGGACTTCGTCCTCAACCACGACCGCTACCAGGGCGCCAGCGTGCTCCTGGCCCGCGAGAACTTCGGTTGCGGTTCCAGCCGTGAACACGCACCGTGGGCCCTGGAAGAGTACGGTTTCCGCAGCATCATCGCGCCGAGCTACGCCGACATCTTCTTCAACAACAGCTTCAAGAACGGCCTGTTGCCGATCATCCTCAGCGACGAGGAAGTCGACGAGCTGTTCAAGCAGGTCGAGGCCAATCCGGGCTACCAGCTGACCATCGACCTGCAGGCGCAGACCGTGACCCGTCCCGACGGCAAGGTGCTGGGCTTCGAGATCGATGCGTTCCGCAAGCACTGCCTGCTCAACGGCCTGGACGACATCGGCCTGACCCTGCAGGACCGCGATGCCATCGGTGCTTTCGAAACCCGCCACCGCGCCAGCCAGCCATGGTTGTTCCGCGACGCCAAATGATGTGTTGAACCCATCGCGGGCAACGCCCGCTCCCACAAGGGGCTGTGGTGTACACAAAACCTGTGGGAGCGGGCATTGCCCGCGATGAGGCCCCGGAGACGAGAAGATGACCAACAGCAGCCACAAAGACGTCGTCCAGCGCCAGTTCGGCGAACAGGCCAGCGCCTACCTGAGCAGTGCCGTGCACGCCCAGGGCAGCGAGTTTGCCTTGCTTCAGGCCGAACTGGCCGGGCATGAAGGCGCGCGGGTGCTCGACCTGGGCTGCGGCGCCGGCCATGTCAGCTTCCATGTCGCGCCGCTGGTCGCCGAAGTGGTGGCCTACGATCTGTCGCAGCAGATGCTCGACGTGGTCGCCGCCAGCGCCGCCGAGCGTGGCCTGGACAACATCGTCACCGAGCGTGGCGCGGCGGAACGTCTGCCGTTCGCCGACGCTTCCTTCGACTTCGTCTTCAGCCGTTACTCCGCGCACCACTGGAGTGACCTCGGCCTGGCCCTGCGCGAAGTGCGCCGGGTGCTCAAGCCGGGGGGCGTGGCCGCCTTCGTCGACGTGATGTCGCCGGGCAGCCCGCTGCTGGATACCTACCTGCAAAGCGTCGAAGTCCTGCGCGACACCAGCCATGTGCGCGACTATTGCGCCGCCGAATGGCTGCGCCAGGTCAGCGAGGCCGGGTTGTTCGTGCGCAGCCATGCGCGTCAGCGTCTGCGCCTGGAGTACCGTTCCTGGGTGGAGCGCATGCGTACCCCCGAGCCGATGCGCGCCGCCATCCTCCAATTGCAGCAGGCGATGGGCGAAGAAGTACGGCAGTATTACCAGATCGAAACCGACGGCTCGTTCAGTACCGATGTCCTGGTGCTGTGGGCCGAGCGCTGAGTTTTTTCCGGCACGCCATCGCGGCGCGCCGCTTGAATTGAGATAGAGGAAAGCATGAGCAAGCAGATTCTGATTCTCCCGGGTGACGGTATCGGTCCGGAAATCATGGCCGAGGCGGTCAAGGTGCTGGAACTGGCCAACGACAGGTTCCAACTCGGTTTCGCCCTGGAGCATGACGTCATCGGTGGTGCCGCCATCGACAAGCACGGCGTGCCGCTGGCCGACGAGACCCTGGAGCGCGCGCGCAAGGCCGATGCCGTGCTGCTGGGCGCCGTGGGCGGACCGAAGTGGGACAAGATCGAGCGTGACATCCGTCCCGAGCGCGGCCTGCTGAAGATCCGTTCGCAACTGGGCCTGTTCGCCAACCTGCGCCCGGCGATCCTCTACCCGCAACTGGCCGACGCCTCGTCGCTGAAGCGCGAAATCGTCTCCGGCCTGGACATCCTGATCGTTCGTGAACTGACCGGCGGCATCTACTTCGGCGCGCCACGCGGCACCCGCGAGCTGGAAGGCGGCGAGCGCCAGTCCTACGACACCCTGCCGTACAGCGAAAGCGAAATCCGTCGCATCGCCCGGGTCGGCTTCGACATGGCTCGCGTGCGCGGCAAGAAACTCTGCTCGGTGGACAAGGCCAACGTTCTGGCCTCCAGCCAGCTGTGGCGCGAAGTGGTCGAGGAAGTGGCCAAGGACTACCCGGACGTCGAACTCAGCCACATGTACGTCGACAACGCCGCCATGCAGCTGGTCCGCGCGCCGAAGCAGTTCGACGTGATGGTCACCGACAACATGTTCGGCGACATCCTGTCGGATGAGGCTTCCATGCTCACCGGTTCCATCGGCATGCTGCCTTCTGCCTCGCTGGACGCGAACAACAAGGGCATGTACGAGCCTTGCCACGGTTCCGCGCCGGACATCGCCGGCCAGGGCATCGCCAACCCGCTGGCGACCATCCTCTCGGTGTCGATGATGCTGCGTTACAGCTTCAACCAGCAGGCCGCCGCCGAGGCGATCGAGAAGGCCGTCAGCGTCGTGCTGGACCAGGGACTGCGTACCGGAGACATCTGGTCCGACGGTTGCACCAAAGTAGGCACGCAGGAAATGGGCGACGCAGTAGTCGCAGCGCTGCGGAATCTGTAATCTCTCTGGCCCGCCGCCCAAAACACAACCAGGGCGGCGGCCCACTTTTAGCGAAGGTGTAGTTGCGATGAAACGTGTAGGTCTGATCGGTTGGCGTGGAATGGTCGGTTCCGTGCTCATGCAGCGGATGCTCGAAGAGCAGGATTTCGATCTTATCGAGCCAGTGTTCTTCACTACCTCCAACGTTGGTGGCCAGGGCCCTGCGGTGGGCAAGGACATTGCTCCGCTGAAGGATGCCTACAGCATCGACGAACTCAAGACCCTGGACGTGATCCTGACCTGCCAGGGCGGCGACTACACCAACGAAGTATTCCCCAAGCTGCGCGAAGCCGGCTGGCAGGGTTACTGGATCGATGCCGCTTCCTCCCTGCGCATGCAGGATGACGCGGTCATCGTCCTCGATCCGGTCAACCGCAAGGTCATCGACCAGCAGCTGGATGCCGGCACCAAGAACTACATCGGCGGCAACTGCACCGTCAGCCTGATGCTGATGGGCCTGGGCGGCCTGTTCGAAGCCGGTCTGGTCGAGTGGATGAGCGCCATGACCTACCAGGCCGCTTCCGGCGCCGGCGCGCAGAACATGCGCGAGCTGATCCGCCAGATGGGCGCGACTCACGCCGCCGTGGCCGATGAACTGGCCAATCCGGCCAGCGCCATCCTCGACATCGACCGCAAGGTCGCCGAGGCCATGCGCAGCGACGCCTACCCGACCGAGAACTTCGGTGTACCGCTGGCTGGCAGCCTGATCCCGTGGATCGACAAGGAACTGCCGAACGGCCAGAGCCGCGAAGAGTGGAAAGGCCAGGCCGAGACCAACAAGATCCTCGGTCGCTTCAAGAGCCCGATCCCGGTGGACGGCATCTGCGTGCGCATCGGCGCCATGCGCTGCCACAGCCAGGCGCTGACCATCAAGCTGAACAAGGACGTGCCGCTGGCCGATATCGAAGGCATGATCAGCCAGCACAACCCTTGGGTGAAACTGGTGCCGAACCAGCGCGACATCAGCATGCAGGAGCTCAGCCCGACCAACGTCACCGGCACCCTGAACATTCCGGTGGGTCGTCTGCGCAAGCTGAACATGGGTTCCCAGTACCTGGGCGCCTTCACCGTCGGCGACCAGCTGTTGTGGGGCGCCGCCGAACCGTTGCGGCGCATGCTGCGGATCCTGCTGGAGCGTTGATCGCTTCGCGGTGAACTCGAAAAACCCGTGCTGGCGACAGCGCGGGTTTTTTGTTTTTCGCGTAAAGTGCGCTCCCCCCAGAATTCGCGGGGCTCCAATCGCGGGCAATGCCCGCTCCCACAGGTTTTGTGTGCACCGCCGAACCTTGTGGGAGCGGGTGTTGCCCGCGATGACGCCCTCAAGGCCAGAGGAACATCCAGATGACCCAGCCCCTCGACATCGCCGTGATCGGCGCCACCGGCACCGTCGGCGAAACCCTCGTGCAGATCCTCGAAGAGCGGGATTTCCCGGTGGGCACCCTGTACCTGCTGGCCAGCAGCGAATCCGCCGGCAGCGCGGTGACCTTCCGCGGCAAGAACCTGCGCACCCGCGATGTCGACGAATTCGACTTCGCCAAGGTCCGCCTGGCCTTCTTCGCCGCGGGGCCCGCGGTTACCCTGAGCTTCGCCGCGCGGGCCACGGCCGCCGGCTGCACGGTGATCGACCTGGCCGGTGCGCTGCCTGCCGAGCAGGCCCCGGCGGTCGTTCCGGAGGCCAACCCTCAGGTGCTCGCCGCGCTGCCGACACCGGCGGTCATCCACAGCCCGAGTGCCGCCGCGGTGGCCCTGGCCGTGGCGCTGGCGCCGCTGAAAGACCTGCTGACCCCGCTGCACGTCAATGTCACCGCCTGCCTGGCCGTTTCCGCCCAGGGCCGCGAGGCGGTCAGCGAGCTGGCCCGGCAGACCGCCGAACTGCTCAATGCCCGTCCGCTGGAGCCGCGCTTCTTCGACCGGCAGATGGCCTTCAACCTGCTGGCCCAGGTCGGCGCCAGCGACGAACAGGGTCATGGCTTGCTGGAGCGTCGCCTGGTGCGCGAGTTGCGCGAACTGCTCGGCATGCCTTTACTCAGCATTTCAGTCACCTGCGTTCAAGTCCCGGTGTTTTTTGGCGATAGCTACACTGTGACGCTGAATACCAGCGAAGCGGTGGATCTGCTCGCGGTGAATGCGGCGCTGGAAGCGGCCGACGGCGTAGAGTTGGTGGAGGCGGGGGATTATCCGACACCGGTCGGCGATGCCGTGGGGCAGGACGTGGTGTATGTCGGGCGGGTGCGCGGCGGTATCGACGAATCGCGCCAGCTCAATCTCTGGCTGACCACCGACAATGTGCGCAAAGGCGCGGGTTTGAACGCCGTGCAGTTGGCTGAATTGTTGATAAAAGACCTTGTGTAAAAGATACTTGGCAACACTTTGCCCACTGACCGTTAAATGCCGCCGGCAACTTGCCCGCGGCCAATAATGGCAGTTTGAACATGACTGCGATCATGTCGTTTTTATTAGCCTCACGGCGGTTCTTCACTTCTTCTCGTGTGCCGGGGAAGTTTCAAACAAAGGATGAGGTCATGCTTCGAATTCGCAAACTGGTGTTAGCAATAGCCGCCGCGTCGGCGCTGTCTTCCGGTATGGCGCATGCCCTCGGCCTGGGCGAGCTGACCCTCAAGTCGGCCCAGAACCAGCCACTCAATGCTGAAATCGAACTGCTCGACGTGCGCGACCTGAGTCCCGCCGACCTCAAGCCGAGCCTCGCGCCGGCGGAAGAGTTCGCCAAGGCCGGCGTCGAGCGCCCTCCGTTTCTCAATGACCTGACCTTCACCCCGGTGATCAACCCGGCCGGCAAGAGCGTGCTCAAGGTGACCTCCAGCCAGGCGCTGCCGGAGCCGATGGTCAAGTTCCTGGTCCAGGTCATGTGGCCGCAGGGCCGCCTGCTGCGCGACTACAGCGTGCTGCTGGATGCCTCCAAGTTCTCCCCGGAAACCGCCCAGGCCGCCTCCGGCGTGACCCCGGCGGCCACTGCCCCGACCAACTACACCACCGTGCGCCGCGACACCCTCTGGGAAATCGCCTCGCGCTCGCGTCAGGGCGGCTCGGTGCAGCAGACCATGCTGGCGATCCAGGCGCTCAACCCGGATGCCTTCATCAACGGCAACATCAACCAGTTGAAGACCGGCCAGGTCCTGCGCATGCCGGACCAGCAACAGATCCAGAGCGTCCCGCAGGCCCAGGCGGTGAAAGAGGTCAACGAGCAGTACGCCGCCTGGCGCCAGGGGCGTCGCCTCGGTCCGCAGGCGCGCCAGCTCGATGCCACGCGCCGCGACGCCGCCCAGGCCGCGCCGGCGCGCATCGCCGAGCAGGACAACCTCAAGCTGGTCGCTCCCGGTGGCAAGGGCCAGGGCAGCGACAAGGCGCTGAGCGACAAGCTGGCGATGACCCAGGAAAACCTCGACAGCAGCCGCCGTGAAGGCGACGAACTGAAAAGCCGCGTGGCCGATCTGCAAAGCCAGCTGGACAAGCTGCAGCGCCTGATCGAGCTGAAGAACGATCAACTGGCCCGCCTCGAAGCGCAGAGCAACGCCCCGGCCGCTCCGGTCGCCAGTGCGCCGGTGATCGACGCGCAGTTGCAGGCCAATCCGGCGCCGGCCGCCGAGCCGGTGGTGCCAGCGCCGGCCGCGGTCGATACCGAGCCGCAGCAGGTCACCCCCCCGGCAGCGCCTGAAAGCGCCGCCGCGCCAGCTGTGGAGGAGGGCGAGAACAAGGGCCTCGACGGCATTCTCGGCAACCCGCAGATGCTTGCGCTGATCGCCGGCTCCGCGCTGCTGGCCCTGCTTCTGCTGATCCTGCTCCTGGTGCGCAAGCGCAAGGCCCAGCAGGAAGCGGAAAAACACATGCGCATGGCTCGCGCGCTGGCTGAAGAAAGCGAGCTGGGTCCAGACCTGGACCTGCCGCCGAGCAGCTTCGACGGTCTCGACATGGCACCGCCGACGGTCAAGCTGGCGCCCGCCGTGGTGGCCGCCTCCGCCGCCGCGGCCACCGCTGCCGAGCAGGTCAGCGAGCCGCGCGCCGCCGAGCCGAAAATCGATCCGTTCATGGCCGAGATCGACGATTGCATTGCCCACGGGCGCCTGATGCAGGCCTCCAACCTGCTGGAGCCGGCGGTGGAGAAATTCCCGCAGCGCAGCGACCTGCGTCTGAAACTGATGGAAGTCTACGCACGCCAGGGCGATCGCGACGGATTCGTCAGCCAGGAGCGCCAACTGCAGGCCAATCCGCACAACCTTGCCGAAGTCGACTCGCTGAAGAGCCGTTTCCCGACCATGGTCGCCCTGGCGGCCGCGGCTGCCGGCGCCGCCGTGGCCTCTGGCCTGGACGAGAAATTCGTCGAGGAACTGATGTCCGACGAGCCGCAGGCGCAGGCGGATGCCGACCTGCCCGCCGATGATGAGCTGGACAGCGCCTTCGACCTGAGCCTCGACGACCTCGATGGCCTGGAACTGGAAGCGCCGGCCGACCAGGCCGCGGTCGAGGCCAGCAGCCAGGCCCCGGCCGAGCCGTCGCTGGACGATCTGGATTTCGACACGCTGCTGCAGGACAACCCGGAAGCACCGCAGGCCGAACCACCACAACTGGAGCCTGAGCCAGCCGGCCTTGCCGACGACCTGGACTTCGACAGCCTGCTGCAGGAACACACCGCGGCCCAGGCTGCCGAGCCGGCGCCGCAGGTCGAGCCCGAGCCGCCGGTGGTCGACGACCTGGACTTCGACAGCCTGCTGGAGGAGCACACCGCGGCCCAGGCCAGCGAACCGCAAGCGCCTGTCGAGCCTGCCGCGGTCGACGACGACCTGGACTTCGACAGCCTGCTGGAGGAGCACACCGCGGCCCAGGCCAGCGAGCCGCAAGCGCCTGTCGAGCCCGCCGCGGTCGACGACGATCTGGACTTCGACAGCCTGCTGCAGGAGCACACCGCGGCCCAGGCCAGCGAACCGCAAGCGCCTGTCGAGCCCGCCGCGGTCGAGGACGATCTGGACTTCGACAGTCTGCTGCAGGAACACACCGCCGCCCAGGCGCAGCCAGAGCCGGAGCCGGAGCTGTCGGCGCTCGATGACGACCTGGACTTCGATGCCCTGCTCGACGAGCACACCAAGGTGCAATCCACCGCCACCGACGACCTGGCCGACTTCGACCTGAGCGTTCCCGACGAGGCGCCGAGCGTCACCACGGAAAACCGTCCGCCGCTGGATATCGAAGCGGAGCTGGCGGCCTTCGACAACGACCTGGGCCTGGAAGCCGACCTGCCGGACCTGGAGCTGCCCGACGATTTCGACCTGTCCCTGCCGGGCGAGGACGACGCCGCGTCGAAGCACTTCGCCGCCGAACTGGACAACGTCAACGCCGAGCTGGACAAGCTCTCCGCCAGTCTGGAGACCCCGTCGCTGGAGCCGCACTTCACCGCCGAGGACGCGGCCAGCCTGGCGCCGGAAGACGAGGAGTTCGATTACCTGTCCGGCACCGATGAAGTCGCCACCAAGCTCGATCTGGCCCGTGCCTACATCGATATGGGTGACCACGATGGCGCCCGCGACATCCTCGACGAGGTCTACAAGGAAGGCGACCAGGACCAGCGTCGCGAGGCCAACGAGCTGCGCTCCAAGCTGTCCTGACGCGGCCGCTTCACGCGGACCTCGTAGGAGCGTGGCTTGCCCGCGAAAGGACCGCAACGCGGTCCTATCCTGGCGAACATTTCCGGGACCGCTGTGCGGTCCTTTCGCAGGCAAGCCAGCTCCTACAGGTCCTTTCGCGGGCAAGCCGCGCTCCTACAGTTGGTTCGCGGGCTAGCCCATTCATGCATCGCGCACAGGCCCCCGCGGCTGTCGTTGTCGTTATAATCGCCGCCATTGCGTAACCGACAGGCTCTAAATCCCTTGGAAATCATCGAAAACCCCGCCGAAGTCGCGGCCGAAGGCTATTCCCGCATCGCCCTGGGCGTCGAATACAAAGGCACCCGCTACCGTGGCTGGCAGCGTCAGGGCGACGGCGTGATCAGTGTCCAGCAGACCCTCGAGGAGGCCCTGTCGAAAGTGGCCGCCGAGACGATCACCGTGCAGTGCGCCGGACGCACCGATGCCGGGGTTCATGCCAGCGGCCAGGTGGTGCATTTCGATACCTGCGCCGTGCGCAACCCCAAGGCCTGGACCATGGGCGCCAACAGCCATCTGCCCCATGACATCAGCGTGGCCTGGGCCGAGCAGATGCCGGCGCACTTCCATGCCCGCTTCAAGGCGTTCGCCCGGCGTTATCGCTATGTGATCTACAACGACCAGATCCGTCCGGCGCACCTCGGTGACCAGGTCACCTGGAACCACCGGCCGCTGGACGTGGAGCGCATGGCCGCCGCGGCCGCGTATCTCATCGGTACCCATGACTTCAGCGCCTTCCGCGCCGGGCAGTGCCAGGCCAAGTCGCCGATCAAGACCATCCACCACCTGCGGGTCACCCGCCACGGCAAGATGATCGTCCTCGATATCCGCGCCAGCGCCTTCCTCCACCACATGGTGCGCAACATCGCCGGGGTACTGATGACCATCGGTGCTGGCGAGCGGCCGATCGAGTGGGTGGGCGAGGTACTGGCCAGCCTCGACCGGCGTGCCGGCGCGCCGACCGCGCATCCTTTCGGCCTGTATCTGGTGCAGGTCGAATACCCCGAGGAGTTCGCGCTGCCCCGGCGTTTCATCGGGCCACACTTCCTCACGGGTTTCGATGCCCTGACGGCTGACGACCCTGTGGTCATTTGCTAACATCCGGGACTTTCGCTTCGTTGGAGATTCCCTGGCCATGTCTGCCGTTCGCAGCAAGATCTGCGGTATTACTCGCGTGGAAGACGCGCTGGCCGCGGCCGAGGCGGGGGCTGACGCCATCGGGCTGGTGTTCTACGCCAAGAGCCCGCGGGCGGTGAATGTGCAGCAGGCGCGGGAAATAATCGCCGCCCTGCCACCGTTCGTGACCACCGTGGGTCTGTTCGTCAACGCCAGTCGCTGCGAACTGAACGAGATCCTCGAAGCCGTACCGCTGGACCTCCTGCAATTCCATGGCGACGAAACCCCCGCCGATTGCGAAGGCTTCAACCGGCCGTGGATCAAGGCCCTGCGGGTGCGCCCCGGCGATGACCTGGAAGCGGCCTGCAAGCTGTACGCGCGGGCCAGCGGCATTCTGCTCGACACCTATGTGGCCGGCGTTCCCGGCGGTACCGGCGAAGCGTTCGACTGGGCGCTGGTGCCGGAGCACCTGAGCAAGCCGATCATCCTCGCCGGCGGTCTCTCGCCCGCCAACGTCGGCGCGGCCATCGCTCAGGTCCGTCCCTGGGCCGTGGACGTCAGCGGCGGGGTGGAGCAGGCCAAGGGCATCAAGGACCCGGCGCGCATCCAGGCGTTCCTCGCCGCGGTGCGCCAGGCGTGATGCGTGTCGATGTGACGGCGGCCGGCAAGGCATCGTCCATAGCTTTCGCAGCCCGTTGCTGCCTGGTCAGGCCCGCGGGCCGGCCGAATTTCACGGTCGGCGCCGCTGGCGTCGCCCATACAGGTTGACGATGAGTCGCATTCCGCAGGATCTGGCGCCCAGGGCGCGGCGGCGGTTGCGGCTGATCTTCGCGACATACACGAATTTTCAAGCTCAAGGGCATACGCGCGACCCGGCATCCATTGCCTGCCGGCCGCCGCTACTGGAGAAATAAAGCATGAGCAACTGGTTAGTAGACAAACTGATCCCATCGATCATGCGTTCCGAGGTGAAGAAGAGTTCGGTTCCCGAGGGCCTGTGGCACAAGTGCCCGTCCTGCGAGGCCGTGCTGTACCGTCCGGAACTGGAAAAGACCCTGGACGTCTGCCCCAAGTGCAACCACCACATGCGTATCGGCGCCCGCGCGCGCCTGAACATCTTCCTCGATCCGGACGGCCGTAACGAGCTGGGCGCCGAGCTGGAACCGGTGGACCGCCTGAAGTTCCGCGACGGCAAGAAGTACAAGGACCGCCTGGTCGCCGCGCAGAAGTCGATCGGCGAGAAGGACGCGCTGATCTCCATGAGCGGTACCCTGATGGGCATGCCGATCGTGGTCAGCGCCTTCGAATTCTCCTTCATGGGCGGCTCCATGGGCGCCGTGGTCGGCGAGCGCTTCGTCCGGGCCGCCAACTACGCCCTGGAAAACCGTTGCCCGATGGTCTGCTTCTCCGCTTCCGGCGGCGCGCGCATGCAGGAAGCGCTGATCTCGCTGATGCAGATGGCCAAGACCTCCGCCGCCCTGGCGCGCCTGCGCGAAGAAGGCATTCCGTTCATCTCCGTGCTGACCGACCCGGTCTACGGCGGCGTTTCCGCCAGCCTGGCGATGCTCGGCGACGTCATCGTCGGTGAGCCGAAGGCCCTGATCGGCTTCGCCGGCCCGCGGGTGATCGAGCAGACCGTGCGCGAGAAACTGCCGGAAGGCTTCCAGCGCAGCGAGTTCCTGCTGGAGCACGGCGCCATCGACATGATCATCCACCGCGCCGAGCTGCGTTCGCGCCTGGCCACGATCCTGGCGCAGATGACCGGCAAGCCGACGCCGAAGCACGTGCCATCGGCCGTCGACGCCGTGGTCGTACCGCCGGCGCCTGCCACCGTATGACCCAGCGCACCCTTGGCGACTGGCTCGCCTATCTGGAGCAACTGCACCCGTCGGCCATCGACATGGGCCTGGATCGCTCCCGAGAGGTGGCGACCCGGCTCGGGCTGGGCAAGCCGGCGCCACGGGTGATCACCGTCACGGGGACCAACGGCAAGGGTTCGACCTGCGCCTTCATCGCCGCGCTGCTCAAGGCGCAGGGGCTGAAGGTCGGGGTCTACAGTTCGCCGCACCTGCTGCGCTACAACGAACGGGTGCAGATCGACGAACGCGAAGTCGACGACCAGCAGCTCTGCGAGGCCTTCGCCGCGGTCGAGGCCGCCCGTGGCGAAATCTCCCTGACCTACTTCGAAATGGGCACCCTGGCGGCCTTCTGGCTGTTCAGCCGCTCGGCGCTGGACGCCGTGGTTCTCGAAGTCGGTCTGGGCGGGCGCCTGGATGCGGTCAACCTGGTGGACGCCGACCTGGCCGTGGTCACCAGCATCGGTGTCGACCATGCCGACTGGCTGGGCAATACCCGTGAGTCGGTGGCCTTCGAGAAGGCCGGCATCTTCCGCCAGGGCAAGCCTGCCTTGTGCGGTGACCTCAACCCGCCACAGCCTTTGCTGGACAAGGCGCGCGAGCTGTCCTGCGGATTCTTCCTGCGCGGACGCGATTTCGACCTGGCCTACACCGAGCAGCGCTGGCAGTGGCGCGGCGTCGATGCGCGTGGTGCCGAGGTCGAGCTGCGCGACCTGCCGCTGCTCGACCTGCCGATGGAAAACGCCGCCCTGGCCCTGCAGGCCTATCTGCTGCTGGATCTGCCGTGGGACGCCGGGCGGATCACCCAGGCCCTGCAGGATGCGCGGATCGTAGGGCGCCTGGACCGCCGCCAGTTCGTCTGGCAGGGCAAGCGCCTGAATATTCTCCTGGATGTGGGGCACAACCCGCATGCCGCGGACTACCTGGCCGAGCGTCTGGCCGCGCGGCCGGTGGCCGGCCAGCGCCTGGCGGTGTTCGGCCTGCTGGCGGACAAGGACCTGGACGGGGTGATCCGGCCGCTGTTGCCGCACGTCGGCAACTGGGCGGTGGCTACACTGGAGACTGCGCGCAGTCGTCCGGCGACGGAGCTGCAGGCCGCGCTGGAGAACCTTGGCGCTTCGGTGCAGTCTTACTCCTGCGTCGCGCAGGCCCTGGAAGGGCAGTGCGCGCGGGCGACGGCGGATGACGAAATCCTGCTGTTCGGATCATTTTTCTGTGTCGGCGAGGCCTTGCAGTGGCTGAGCCGGCAGGCCATGGAGGACTGAGTCAATGGCGGGGCTGGACAAGGTGATCAAGCAACGGATGGTCGGTGCGCTGGTGCTGGTGGCGCTGGCGGTGATTTTCCTGCCGATGCTGTTCACCAAGGAAGACGAACTGCGTCAGGTCCAGGTCGAAGCGCCGCAGGCGCCGGCGGCCCCGACCTTGCCGCAGGTCCAGGTGGAACCGGTGCAGGTGCCGGAGCCCCAGGTCATTCCCGACGCCAGTGTGGCCAGCCAGCCGCAGACGGCACCGAGCACGCCGATCGCTCCGGCGCCGTCCGCGCCGGTGGCCTCGGCACCCGTTCAGGAGGCACCGAAGCCGAGCACGCCGGTTCCGACGCCAGCGCCAGCCACCAAACCGGCGCCTGCCCCGGCGGTTGCCGCCGCGCCAGCCAAACCTGCCGCTCCCGTGGCCGCCCCGGCACCGGCGCCGACCCAGGCCTCGGCCAACAAGGTCGACCCCAATGGCCTGCCGGTCAGCTGGTCGGTGCAACTGGCCAGCCTGTCCAACCGCGCCAGCGCCGACAGCCTGCAGAAAACCCTGCGCAGCCAGGGCTACAACGCCTATATCCGCTCCGCGGACGGGATGAACCGGGTGTTCGTCGGGCCGGTCATCGAGCGCGCCGAGGCCGAGCGCCTGCGCGATGTCATCAGTCGCCAGCAGAAACTCAAGGGTTTTGTGGTGCGCTTCCAGCCCGAGCGTGGCTGAAACCTGCCGTCCAGCCCGCGCCGGACGGCAAATCACCGCTTACCCATAGTCCCTCGCTCTGGTAAAATGCGCGGCCTCAACCGTTTGCAGGCAACACCGTGGCATTTACCTGGGTCGACTGGGCGATTCTCGCGATCGTCGCCATTTCTTCGCTGATCAGTCTCAAGCGCGGCTTCGTCAAGGAAGCCCTGTCGCTGCTCACCTGGATCGTCGCCGGTGCGATGGCGTGGATGTTCGGCGGCTCCGCCGCGCAGTATCTGGACAGTTACATACAGACGCCATCGGCCCGGGTCATCGGCGGATGCGCCATCGTCTTCGTCGCCACCCTGCTGGTGGGGGCGATGATCAATTTTCTTCTTGGCGAGCTGATTCGCGTCACCGGGCTGTCCGGGACCGATCGCTTTCTCGGCATGGCCTTCGGCGCCGCCCGCGGCGCCTTGCTGGTGGTGGTGGCCGTCGGGCTGCTGAGCCTGGGGCCGGTACAACAGGATCCGTGGTGGCAGGAGTCGCGACTCTTGCCACAATTTCTATTGGTGGCTGACTGGTCGAAGAACCTCATCCTGGGGTTGACCAGCCAGTGGCTAGCCAGCGGGATCAGCGCTCCGGTTGATCTCCCGTTCAAGGAACAGCTCCTGGGGCCAAAAGCTCCGTGAGCACCGTTCAATCCAGTTTCATTAAGTAGGGGTTGCGTCGCATGTGTGGCATCGTCGGTATCGTCGGTAAGTCGAACGTCAATCAGGCGCTGTATGACGCGCTAACCGTCCTCCAGCACCGCGGCCAGGACGCTGCCGGTATTGTGACCAGCCATGATGGCCGGTTATTCCTGCGCAAGGACAACGGCCTGGTCCGTGACGTCTTCCAGCAGCGCCATATGCAGCGCCTGGTCGGCCACATGGGCATCGGCCACGTGCGCTATCCAACCGCGGGCAGCTCGACCTCGGCCGAAGCCCAGCCGTTCTACGTCAACTCGCCGTATGGCATCACCCTGGCGCACAACGGCAACCTGACCAACGTCGAGCAGTTGGCCAAGGAGATCTACGAGTCCGACCTGCGCCACGTCAACACCAACTCCGACTCGGAAGTCCTGCTCAACGTCTTCGCCCATGAGCTGGCGGTGCGCGGCAAGCTGCAACCGACCGAGGAAGACGTGTTCGCCGCGGTCGCCGATGTGCACAACCGCTGCGTCGGCGGCTATGCCGTGGTGGCGATGATCACCGGCTACGGCATCGTCGGCTTCCGCGACCCCAACGGTATCCGCCCGATCGTCTTCGGCCAGCGTCACACCGACGAAGGCGTCGAGTACATGATCGCTTCCGAAAGCGTGTCCCTGGACGTCCTCGGCTTCACCCTGATCCGCGACCTGGCGCCGGGCGAAGCGGTGTACATCACCGAGGAAGGCAAGCTGCACACCCGTCAGTGCGCGACCAACCCGAAACTCTCGCCGTGCATCTTCGAGCACGTCTACCTGGCCCGTCCCGACTCGATCATCGACGGCGTCTCGGTGTACAAGGCGCGTCTGCGCATGGGCGAGAAGCTGGCCGAGAAGATCCAGCGCGAGCGTCCGGACCACGACATCGACGTGGTCATCCCGATCCCGGACACCAGCCGCACCGCGGCCCTGGAACTGGCCAACCACCTGGGCGTGAAGTTCCGCGAAGGCTTCGTCAAGAACCGCTACATCGGCCGTACCTTCATCATGCCGGGCCAGGCCGCGCGGAAGAAATCCGTGCGCCAGAAGCTCAACGCCATCGAGCTGGAATTCCGCGGCAAGAACGTGATGCTGGTGGACGACTCCATCGTCCGCGGCACCACCTGCAAGCAGATCATCCAGATGGCCCGTGAAGCCGGCGCGAAGAACGTGTACTTCTGCTCGGCCGCTCCGGCCGTGCGCTTCCCCAACGTCTACGGCATCGACATGCCGAGCGCCCACGAGCTCATCGCGCACAACCGCAGCACCCAGGATGTCGCCGACCTGATCGGCGCCGACTGGCTGGTCTACCAGGACCTGCCGGACCTGATCGAAGCGGTTGGCGGCGGCAAGATCAAGATCGAGCACTTCGACTGCGCGGTATTCGACGGCCAGTACGTCACCGGCGACGTCGACGCTGCCTACCTGGAGCGCATCGAGCGAGCGCGCAACGACCTCGCCAAGGCCAAGAACCAGGCGGTCAGCGCGATCATCGACCTACACAACAACTGATAAAGGGAGCAGCGGCATGACACAGGAATGGGATGCCGGGCGCCTGGACAGCGACCTCGAAGGGGTCGCTTTCGATACGCTGGCGGTACGCGCCGGCCAGCATCGCACGCCGGAAGGTGAGCACAGCGATCCGCTGTTCTTCACCTCCAGCTACGTGTTCCGTACCGCGGCCGATGCCGCGGCGCGGTTCGCCGGCGAGGTTCCAGGCAACGTCTATTCACGCTACACCAACCCCACCGTGCGGGCTTTCGAGGAGCGCATCGCCGCCCTGGAGGGCGCCGAGCAGGCGGTGGCGACTTCCACCGGCATGGCCGCGATCCTCGCCACGGTCATGGCCCTGTGCAGCGCTGGCGACCATGTGCTGGTCTCGCAGAGCGTGTTCGGTTCGACCATCAGCCTGTTCGAGAAGTACTTCAAGCGCTTCGGCGTGCAGGTCGACTACGTGCCGCTGGCCGATCTGAACGCCTGGGAGCAGGCGATCAAGGCCAATACCAAGCTGCTGTTCGTCGAGTCGCCGTCCAATCCGCTGGCCGAACTGGTGGACATCGCCGCGCTGGCGGAAATCGCCCACGCCAAGGGCGCCCAGCTGGTGGTGGACAACTGCTTCAGCACCCCGGCCCTGCAGCAGCCGCTGCAACTGGGCGCGGACATCGTCGTGCACTCGGCGACCAAGTTCATCGACGGCCAGGGCCGTTGCATGGGTGGCGTGGTCGCCGGTCGCAGCGAGCAGATGAAGGAAGTGGTCGGCTTCATCCGTACCGCCGGTCCGTCGCTGAGCCCGTTCAACGCCTGGGTCTTCCTCAAGGGTCTGGAGACGCTGAACCTGCGCATGCGCGCGCACTGCGCCAATGCCCAGGAACTGGCCGAGTGGCTGGAGCAGCAGGACGGCATCGAGAAGGTTCACTACGCCGGGCTGGAAAGCCATCCGCAGCACGACCTGGCCAAGCGCCAGATGAAGGGCTTCGGCGCGGTGGTGAGCTTCGAGGTCAAGGGTGGCAAGGAGGGCGCGTGGCGCTTCATCGACGCCACCCGGCTGATCTCGATCACCGCCAACCTGGGTGACAGCAAGACCACCATCACCCACCCGGGCACCACCTCCCACGGCCGTCTGTCGCCGCAGGAGCGTGAAGCCGCCGGCATCCGCGACAGCCTGATCCGCGTTGCCGTGGGTCTGGAAGACGTGGCCGACCTCAAGGCCGACCTCGCTCGCGGGCTGGCCGCGCTGTGATCGACTGGTCGGTTGCCGAGAGCAGCCATAACGGCCGCGTGGCGCTGGTCACCGGCGCCGCTCGCGGCATCGGCCTGGGCATCGCCGCCTGGTTGATCGCCGAGGGCTGGCAGGTGGTGCTGACCGACCTTGACCGCGTGCGCGGAAGCAAGGTCGCCAAGGTGCTGGGCGACAACGCCTGGTTCGTCGGCATGGATGTCTCCGACGAGGTCCAGGTGACCCTCGGCGTGGCCGAAGTCCTCGGCCAGTTCGGTCGCCTCGATGCACTGGTGTGCAACGCGGCGATCGCCGATCCGCACAACACCACCCTGGAAAGCCTCAGCCTGCAGCACTGGAATCGCGTGCTGGCGGTCAACCTGGGCGGACCGATGCTCCTGGCCAAGCATTGCGCGCCTTACCTGCGCGCGCATTGCGGGGCCATCGTCAACCTGACCTCGACCCGTGCGGGTCAGTCCGAACCGGATACCGAGGCCTACGCGGCGAGCAAGGGCGGCCTGCTGGCGCTGACCCATGCCCTGGCCATGAGCCTGGGCCCGGAGATCCGGGTCAATGCGGTCAGTCCCGGCTGGATCGATGCCCGTGATCCTTCCGTACGGCGTGCCGAACCCCTCAGCGAGGCCGACCATGCCCAGCATCCGGCGGGCAGGGTAGGGACGGTGGAAGACGTGGCGGCGGCGGTGTCCTGGTTGCTGTCGAAGAATGCCGGGTTCGTCACCGGCCAGGAGTTCGTCGTCGACGGCGGCATGACCAAGAAGATGATCTACCAGTAACCGCCGGAGTTTCTGGCGGTTCGTGGTTGTGAAACGGCAAGTTTGTGCTACCGCTCGCGGTCGAGAGGGATACGGGGAAAACGCTTTTTTTGCCCTTTTTGAAAAAAACTTCAATGGGGGTATTGACTTAGGTTCGTTACCTGCGTAAATTTCGCGGCCTCAGCGAAGCAAACGAAACAAAGCGAAACAGCAACAACGTGACGCGATGGGACGTAAGTTACGAAGGGTGATTAGCTCAGCCGGGAGAGCATCTGCCTTACAAGCAGAGGGTCGGCGGTTCGATCCCGTCATCACCCACCACTTCCTGAGATTGTTCCTGACCCGGATCGCTTCGAAAGAAACGGTCTACCAGAGAGGAACAGGACGCAAGTCCACATGCGCAGCGGTAGTTCAGTCGGTTAGAATACCGGCCTGTCACGCCGGGGGTCGCGGGTTCGAGTCCCGTCCGCTGCGCCACTTTTCTCCAGATCGCTCGATGAGCGGTTTGAGGTCCGAAGGCACCGAAGCCTTCAGGCCAGATCCCAGTTTCAAACGAACGCAAGTTCGTGCGATACGCAGCGGTAGTTCAGTCGGTTAGAATACCGGCCTGTCACGCCGGGGGTCGCGGGTTCGAGTCCCGTCCGCTGCGCCATATCGAGCTTCCAGGGCCCACTGAACACCCGGAAGCTACAAAGAAAGCGGCCATTGGCCGCTTTTTTTGTTTCCGCATTTCCTTCGCCAAACTTTCCCGAGACTCATGTCTGCGCGCCCAGCGGCGTCGTTATGCCGTGCCTATTGCTTCGATTATTTAGGTTGCATGCGATCTATCAGCGTGAGAGCATAAAAATCCGCTTCTTTCTGGTGTACCGACCAGCGACCGGGATGACCGGCAGGGGTCGAGAGGATTTTTTTGAGTCGAGGGCATGACTAAATGGGCATTTCGCAAGAGCTCCATGAAGAACACATTCACCCAGTCCTGAAGAACCGCTACTCCGTGCTCCTCCCGCTGTGCGCAGCCGGCATCATCATCCCCATCGTCTTCACCGGCCCGGCAATCGCCACGCCGATGATCGCCCGTGACCTGGGTGGCTCGCTGCTGGAGCTGGGCGGGGTGGTCAATGCCTACAACGTCGCCTTCGGCAGTTGCGTGATGGCGGGCGGGGCGCTGGCGGACCGATTCGGTCGCAAGCGATGCTTCATCTCGGGTCTGCTGCTGTTTTTCCTCACCTCGCTGTTGATCGGCCTTGCTCCGAGCATCGGCGTTCTCAATGTGCTGCGCGGTATCGAAGGGATTGCCGGGGCGCTGACGCTGACCTCGGCCTCGGCGCTGATCGCCCAGGAGTTCGACGATCACCTGCGTTTGCGCGCCTTCAGTTTCCTCGGCACCTCATTCGGCATCGGCCTGGCATTCGGGCCGATGCTGGTTGGCGTGCTGATTGCCCACCTGGGCTGGCGCTCGCTGTTCTTCGGGATCGCCCTGGCGTCGCTGCTGGTCTTCCTGTTCAGTTTCCAGAAGGTCAACGAGTCCCGCGATACCAACGCCAAGGGCATCGACTGGTGGGGCATCGCGTTGTTCACCCTGGCCCTCGGCGCGCTGACCCTCGGGATCGTCTCGGGGCCGGAAAAGGGCTGGGAGCACCCGCTGGTGATCGGCCTGCTGCTGGGCAGCGCCGGGCTGCTGGCGCTGTTCGTCCTGGTCGAGCTCAAGTCCCGCGCGGCCATGCTCGATCTCAGCCTGTTCCGCTACCCGCGCTTTATCGGGGTGCAGCTGCTGCCCATCTCCACCGGGTTCTGCTTTGTCGCCTTGCTGGTGTACCTGCCGATCTGGTTCATCGGCATCCAGGGCTACGACGAGACCCGGGTCGGCCTGGCCATCCTGCCGCTGACCGCGCCCATGCTGATCGTGCCGTTGCTGGCGGGCGCCCTGTCGCGCCACATCGCCCCCGGCCACCTGTGCGGTGCCGGTCTGCTCCTGGCCGCGCTGGGCGAGTGCTGGCTGGCGTTCACCCTGGAGGCGGGCGCGGATGTCTGGAGCGTCGTCCCGGCGATGCTGGTCATCGGCATCGGCAGCGGCTTGCCGTGGGGATTGATGGACGGCCTGTCCATGAGCGTTGTGCCCAAGGAGCGCGCCGGGATGGCCGCGGGGATCTTCACCACCATGCGCGTGGCCGGCGAAGCCGTCGCCATCGCCATCATCGGTGCCTTGCTGGTGGGCTACACAGCGTCCGGCCTGCGCCAACTGGCCAGCGAGCAGGCCCTGCTCGACCCGGCGCGGCTCGGCGAGTGGGCCGGCCAGGTCGCCAGCGGTCAACTGGGTTCGCTGCTGGAGCAGGCCGCCAGCGCCGACAGGCAAGTCCTGGGGCAACTGCTGTCGGCGGTCTATCAACAGTCGTTCAGTGCGGTGCTGTTGTTGATCGCCGCGCTGACGGCGCTGTGTGCGTTGCTGTGCGCGCTGACGGTGAAGGTCGACAGCAGTGGCGGGGCGCCTGTGCACAACTGAAATCGTGGGACTACCAATCGTCGAGGTGAATAAATGGATTTGCAACTGGCGGGTAAACGAGCGTTGGTCACCGGCAGCAACAGCGGCATCGGCAGGGCGATTGCCCTGACGCTGGCCGCCGAAGGGGTCGAGGTGGTGGTGCATGGTCGGCGACGGCCGGAGAGTGAGGCCGTGGTGAGCGCCATCCGCGAGGCCGGCGGCAAGGCCGCACTGGCCTGTGGCGACCTGGTCAGCGACGAGCAGGCGCGCGATGTGGCCGAGGTGGCGCTGGCGGCCTTCGGTGGCATCGATATCCTGGTCGCCAATGCCGGCGCGTTTCCCCCCACACCGGTGCTGGACAGCGAGGCCAACGACTGGCTGAAGCTGTATGACCAGAACGTCGGCTCGGCGATCCGCCTGGTGCGCTTGCTGGCGCCGGCCATGATCGATCGCGGCTGGGGCCGGATCATCACCCTGGGCAGCATCGCCGCGACCCGTCCGTTCGCCAACTTCGGTGCCTACGCGGCGACCAAGGCCGCCTGCGTGAGCCTGGCGGTCACCTTCGCCAAGGAGTTCGGCGGCACGGGCGTCACCTCCAACTGCATCAGCCCTGGCGATGTGCTGACCCCGGCCGCGGAGCAGCACTGGCAGTCGGTGGCGCAGAAAAATGCCTGGGAAGGGGACTGGCAGGCGATCGAGAGCAAGATCGCCACGGAGATTTCGCCGACCCTGGTGGGGCGCCTGGGACGCCCCCATGAAGTGGCCGACCTGGTCGCTTTCGTGTCCAGCCCGAAGGCGGCCTATATCAATGGCGCGAACCTGCGTATCGATGGCGGATTCCTGGCCAGCACCGCGTGAGCGGCCACTTGCGGTGCCGTTTCATTCCCGCGAATCCGTTCAGGAGCAGATCATGAGTCAAGCGCACGACCCTCAGCACCAGGTGCTGTTCAACCCCATCGCCTTCGGCGCGCATACCCTGAGAAACCGCATCGTCATGTCACCCATGACCCGCCAGCGTTCACCCGGGGGCATACCCGGCGAGCAATCGGTCGCCTATTACCGGCGCCGGGCCGAAGGCGGCGTGGGGCTGATCGTCACCGAAGGGACCTGCATCGGCCATCCGGCCGCCCATGGCTACAACCATGTGCCCGACCTGTTCGGCGACCAGGCCCTGGAGGGCTGGAAATCGGTGGTGGCCGCGGTGCACAAGGCGGGCGCGCGGATCGTCCCGCAGTTGTGGCACGTCGGGCCGATTCGTCGCCTGGGCATGGCGCCGGCGCCCCAGGTGCCGGGCTATGGCCCGATGGAGATCAGGGAAGGCGGCGAAGTGGTGGTCAAGGCGATGACCCTGGCGGATATCGACGAGGTGGTCGAGGCCTACGCCCAGGCGGCCCGGGACGCCCAGGCCATCGGCTTCGACGGCGTGGAGATCCACGGCGCCCACGAGTACCTGATCGACAGTTTCATCTGGCAGCGGAGCAACCAGCGCGACGATGAGTACGGCGGCTCGCTGGCCAACCGCACCCGGCTTGCCGCGCGCATCGTGCGGGCGGTGCGCGAGGCGACGGGCCCCGGCTTCCCGATCCTGTTCCGTTTCTCCCAGTGGAAGATCAGCGACTACGATGCCCGGATCGTCGAGGACGCCGAGCAGTTGAAGGTGTTTCTGCAGATCCTGGTGGACGCCGGTGTCGATATCTTCGATGTCAGTACCCGACGTTGCTGGGAGCCGGCCTTCGCCGGCAGCAGCGACAGCCTGGCGGCCTGGACCCGGCGTCTGAGCGGCAAGCCGGTGGTGATGGTGGGCAGTGTCGGGCTGGACAAGGTGTACTCGATCGCCCAGCTGCGCGGCAACGAAAGCGCGGACGCCGGGCAGGGGGACCTGACGCCGGTGCTCGGTCAGCTGCAGTCCGGCGCGGTGGACCTGGTGGCCCTGGGGCGGATGTTGCTGGCGGATCCGCAATGGCCCAACAAGGTGCTGGAAAATCGTCTGGCGGAGATTCGCCGTTTCGACCGCGAGGCCATGCTCACGGAGGTCTGAGCGGGGTATTGAAAAGCCCATCCGACGGGCGTCGGATGGGCTTTTTTGTTGCCGGCGGGCGCGTCGCTAGAGAGCCAGTTCCAGGTTGGGTCGGGCGGGCTGCTCGACCTTCAGTTTCTCGGCGATCAGGAACGCCAGCTCCAGGGCCTGGGTTGCGTTCAGGCGCGGGTCGCAGTGGGTGTGGTAGCGGTTGCTCAGGTCGTCGTCGCAGATGCGCTGGCCGCCGCCGGTGCACTCGGTGACGTCGGCGCCGGTCATTTCCAGGTGCACGCCGCCGGCATGGGTGCCTTCGGCGTGGTGCACATCGAAGAAGCGCTCGACTTCAGTGATCACCGAGGCGAAGCGCCGGGTCTTGTAGCCGCTGCTGGACTTGATGGTATTGGCGTGCATCGGGTCGACCGACCAGATCACGTCGTGGCCTTCGCGTTTGACCGCGCGCACCAGTTGCGGCAGGCGTTCGGCGAGGACATCGGCGCCCATGCGCACGATCAGGGTCAAGCGCCCGGCCTCGTTCTGCGGGTTCAGTGCGTCGATCAGGCGCAGCAGGTCCTGTTCCTGCAGGGTGGGGCCGCACTTGAGGCCGACCGGGTTCTGCACACCCTTGAGGAACTCCACATGGGCATCGTCGATGCCCCGCGTGCGTTCGCCGATCCACAGCATGTGCGCCGAGCAGTCGTACCATTCGTCGCTGGTGTAGTCGAGGCGGGTGAAGGCTTCCTCGTAGTTCAGCAGCAGTGCGTCGTGGCTGGTGAACAGTTCGGTTTCGCGCAGGGCCTGGACCGATTCCGGCGAGACCCCGCAGGCGTTCATGAAGGCCAGGGCTTCCTCGATGCGCCGGCCGATCACCTGGTAGCGCCGTCCCTCCGGCGCACCGGCAATGAAGCGGGTGTTCCACTGCTGCACGTGGCGCATGTCTGAAAAACCGCTGCGGCCCAGGGCGCGCAGCAGGTTCATGGTCGCGTTGGCCTGATGGTAGGCCTGCAGGATCCGCTCGGGATCGGGGCGGCGCGCCTGCTCGGTGAACTCGATCGAGTTGATGATATCGCCGAGGTAGCTGGGCAAGGTCACGCCATCGATGGTTTCCACCGGGGAGCTGCGCGGCTTGGCGAACTGCCCGGCGATACGCCCGACCTTGACCACCGGCACCCCGGTGCTGAAGGCCAGCACCGTGGACATCTGCAGGAACACCCGGAACAGGTCGCGCACGCCCCCCGGGCTGAATTCGGCGAAGGATTCGGCGCAGTCGCCGCCTTGCAGGAGAAACGCCTTGCCCCGCGCGACCTGGGCGAGGCGCGACTTCAGCGAGCGGATCTCCGAGGCCAGGACCAGCGGCACGCTGTCGCTCAGTTGCGCCTCGACGGCGGCGAGGCGCTCGGGGTCGGCGTATTCGGGCAAATGCAGGGCATTCTTTTCACGCCAGGAGGAAGGTGACCATTCATTGGGCATGGGTGCATCTCCACTTGTTCCATAAGGGGATGGGGGCGATCAGCTGGCTGCTTCAGCGTGTGCCTCGGCGGCCTGGCGGGCAGGGCCGGGGGTGGCGGTGCGGGTTTCCGCGGGCAGTTGATTGACCACCTGGAAGGCCAGGGCGGTCCAGTACTCATGCTGCTGTGGGTCGATCAGTTGCGCCTGGTCGTGGAGCAGCGCGGCGATCTGCGGGTCGCCGAGGAACTCCTCCAGGTCGGTGATGGTGGCGAAGGCGGTGATGGCGACGCCGTCGATGTCCTTGCCCACCTCGTGGTACAGCGGCTGGTCGGCGTCCACCGGACCGATGTTGTGCAACTGCACGTAGCGTCGTACCAGGCGCTGGGTCGCGGGCTGGGCCAGCAGGCGAGGCGCGTAGTCGTGCAGCCAGCGCTGCTGGAACTGTTCGCGGCCCAGCGCGGGTGCGCGGCGCACCAGGCTGATCAGCAGGATCGATTCCCTCGACGTCGGGTTGGGGATGACGATGTGCTGCCGGCAGAGGATCGGGCACAGCTCGCGGAAGATCACCTGGTCCTCGGGCAGGATCGCCCGGGTGATTTCCTCATGACCGAAGGTGACCTGCAGGGCATCGGTGTTGGCGAAGCCGAGGTAGGCGATGCCGTCCCATTCCGGGCGCTCGTGCTCGGGCACATGGCCGATCACCGTGTCGAACAGCCGGCCGTCCGCGTCCAGCGGCGGCAGGTACGGCAGCGGGCGCAGGCTGGACGGGCCGGCGCTGACCCGGTGGATCTGGTCATAGCGCAGCAGCGGGTGGCGGCCGTCGGCCTGGATCGGCAGCGCATGGGTGAAGCGCGGGCCGTGGGTCTTGCGCCAGTATTCGGTCCATTTCTCGAAGTTGAGGTTGGGCTGTGCTTCGAAGGCATTGGGGGTGCTGGCCGGATCGCCGAGCACTTCGCCATACAGGTCGAGCATCTGCAGCGGGCCTTTGCGCCGCTGGTGCAGGGGGGTGTTGTCGGCGCGCGAGAGCAGGGTGCAGAGCACCGTCAGCGGTTCATCGCCAACGCGCTGAAGCGGGGCGGGCGCGGTGCTTTCCTGGGTGATGTCGAGCATGTCTTCTCCTGAAATCTCAATGCCGTTGCCGTTCCATGGGCGGTGGCTGCGACGGCCGGGTGGGGTCCGTGACGCTCAACATGGGTGTTGCCAGGAAACAAAGTAGTTCACGAATAGATCGCTTGCAACATTGTTTTCCTGGCTCTTTTCAGCGTTGTGATGCAGGTCCCGCGTGGTCTTCTCCATACGTGTTATTTGCCGATTATCACCGTGTTTTTATTGATTTTTTGCCAATTGTGGCGATGCTTCGTTCTGGCCGGTCGCGACGAAAGACGCTGAATAAATCGCGATAACACTAGTTTGATCCGCTATATACCTTCGGTTTTGGCGTTCTTGCGAACTAAGCGCAAGAGAGCTAACTTCCTTCGGCGGACCCTGTTTGCGTTTCTCAACGCAGCACTTTGCCATCGGAGGCGACGAACCATGCATCAGCCGTCCAGCTTGACCTATGCCACCCCCCCGGAGCTTCGGCTCGGTACGCTGCGCAAGGTGCCTATCGCGATTGTCGGTGCCGGCCTGGTAGGCCTGACCCTGGCCCTCGACCTTGCCCGCCGTGGTGTGGCGAGCGTGGTGGTGGAGGCGCGGCAGACCTTGATCGAAGGTTCCCGCGCGATTGTCTTCGCCCAGCGCAGCCTGGAAATCCTCGGTCGTCTCGGCCTGCCGGAGGCGCTGCGGGAAAAAGGCGTCGACTGGCAGCTCGGCCGGGTCTTCCACAAGGACCAGGAAGTGTTCAGTTTCGACTTCCAGCCGGAGCCCGGCTTTCGCAGCCCCGCCTTCCTCAACATCCAGCAGACCTACATCGAGGAGTGGCTGGTGCAGGCCTGCCTGGCTACCGGCCTGGTCGACCTGCGTTGCCTGAGCCGGGTGGTCGGCGTCGAACAGCAGCCCCTCGGCGCGACCCTGAGCATCGAATGCCCGGACGGCGCCTACCGCTTGCAGTGCGACTGGCTGGTCGCCTGCGACGGCGCGCGCTCGACGGTGCGCACGGCGCTGGACCTGCCGTTCATCGGCAAGGTGTTCGACGACCACTTCCTGATCGTCGACGTGGAAATGAAGCCGGACTTTCCCGCCGAGCGGCGTTTCTGGTTCGACCCGCCGTTTCACCCCAACCATTCGGTGCTGCTGCACAAGCAGCCGGATGACCTGTGGCGCGTCGATTTCCAGCTGGGGCCGGAGGCCGACCCGGCCGTCGAGCGCGAACCGCAGCGGGTCGCCGCGCGGTTGCGGGCGATGTTCGGTGAGGGGACGCCGCTGCGCATCGACTGGATCAGCGTCTACACCTTCCGCTGCCGGCGTCTGGAAAGCTTCGTCCACTCGCGGGTGATCTTCGCGGGTGACAGCGCGCACCAGGTCAGCCCGTTCGGCGGGCGTGGCGGCAACGGCGGGATCCAGGATGCCGACAACCTCGCCTGGCGCCTGGCCGGCATTCTCCTGCACGGGGCGTCGCCGTCGCTGCTGCATTCCTATGACGAGGAGCGGGTGTTCGCCGCCGACGAAAACATCCTCAACTCCACCCGCAGCGCCGATTTCATCACCCCGCCGAGCCGCGCCGCCCACGTTCTGCGCGAAGCGGCGCTGGCCCTGGCCGGCACCACCTCGTGGGGGCGGGCGCTGATCAACTCCGGGCGGTTGTCCCGGCCCGCGCGCCTGGAAGGGGTGGGCCAGTTCGATCAGTTCGCCCACCCCGGCGGTGCCCGGATCGCCCCTGGCACGGCCGCGCCGGACGCCCCGGTCACGGTCGGCGGCGAACCCGCATGGCTGCTCGACCACCTGGGGCGGCGCGGCTTCACTGTGCTGTTCTACGAGCCGGCGCCAGGCCGCGTGCCGGCGACGATCGCCTCGGCCTATCCGGTCGACCTGCTGGTGGTGAGCGCCGGCGAGCCCGCGCCGGGGCAGGACCTGGTGTGGGATCACCGCGGCCTGGTCGCCGCGCGCTACGGCCTGCAGCCGGGAGACGTGCTGATCGTGCGTCCGGACCAGCATGTGCTGACCCTCCTGGCGTTCCCCGATCCAGCGGCCATCGCGCGTTCGATTGCCCTCGCGGCGGCCACCGGGCTGCCGGTCCACGCACAGGAGTACGTGTCATGAGCCGATCCGCCACTTCACCGGGCGCTGGCCTGGCCACGCAATGCCGCCTGGGCAACCCGGACCGCACCTACCAGTTGCTGACGGACGCCTGCCAGGACCTCGACGCCGCGACCGGGCACCTGCTCCACGCCCAGTTGGTGTTGCTGCTGATGAACCACATCGGCGACGACGACGTGCTGCAGGAGGCGATCCAGATCGCCCGGCAAGGCCTGAAACGCCTGGCCGTCACGCCCTCCCATTCACCTCGCGCGCACATCGAAGGGGCTCGGTCATGACTCTGGACTCGGCGTATCGGCTGGACTCCCGTTACCTGCGCGGCCTGGAAGAGCCGCCTGGCAAGATCTTCCTCAGCGGCCAGCAGGCGCTGGTCCGCCTGTTGCTGGCCCAGGCCGCGGCGGACCGCGCGGCGGGGATCAATTCGGCGGGCTTCGTCAGCGGCTACCGCGGCTCTCCCCTCGGCGGCCTGGACCAGGAGCTGTGGCGGGTCAGGCCGCTGCTGGAAAAAGCCAATGTGCGCTTCCAGCCGGCGATCAACGAAGACCTGGCGGCGACCGCGCTGATCGGCACGCAGCGCGTGGAAAGCGACCCGGCGCGCCTGCACGATGGGGTCTTCGCCATGTGGTACGGCAAGGGCCCCGGTGTCGACCGCTCCGGTGATGCCCTGAAGCACGGCAATGCCTACGGTGCGTCGCCCCATGGCGGCGTGCTGGTGGTCACCGGTGACGACCATGGCTGCGTCTCGTCGTCGATGTCCCATCAGTCGGACCAGGCCCTGATCGCCTGGGGGTTGCCGGTGATCCATCCGGTCGGGCTCGACGACTATGAATACTGCGGTCTGTGGGGCTGGGCGCTGTCGCGGTGTTCCGGGTTGTGGGTCGGCTTCAAGGCCATCACCGAAACCGTCGAGGCCTCGCGCTCGGTCGAGACCCTGGCGGCGCCCGAGTTCACCCAGCCGGAGGTCGATCCCGGCCCGGACGGGCTGCACTGGCGCTGGCCGGACCTGCCGGGCATGCAGATCGAGCGGCGTTTTCCGCACAAGCTGGAGGCGGCGCGGCGCTTCATCCGCGCCAATCCCCTGGACCGGGTGGAAACCGCGCCGGCCTTCCCGCGGCTGCTGATCGCCGCCGTCGGCAAAGCCTACGGCGACGTGCGCGAGGCCCTGGAGCAGGGCGGCGTATCGCTGGAGGCGCTGGAGAAGGCCGGGATCGCCCTGCTCAGCATCCGCGTCGTGCATCCCTTGTCGCCGGTCCTGGAGGCCTGGGCCAGGCGCTGCGAGCGGGTGCTGATCATCGAGGAGAAGCAAGGCATCGTCGAGGACCAGCTCAAGCGCAGCCTGTTCAATGCCCGCCCGGAAAACCGCCCGTTGATCATCGGCAAGCTGGATGAGCGCGGGCAGCCGCTGCTGTCGGTGGTCGAAGAGCTGCGGCCGTCGCGCATCCTCTGGGTCCTGGCGAGGCGCCTGGCGCCGTTCGGTCTGGACATCGACGTGCCGCGCTACTGGATCGAGGGACCGGTCTCGCGGGACTTCCACTGGCTCAAGCGCACCCCGTACCTGTGCTCGGGCTGCCCGCACAACACCTCGACCCAACTGCCCGAGGGCAGCGAGGCGCGGCTCGGCATCGGTTGTCACGCCCTCGCGGCGCGCATGCCCGAGCGCGTCACCAGCGGCAGCGTGCAGATGGGCGGCGAGGGCGTGGACTGGCTCGGGCAGATGGCCTTTGTGGCGACCCCGCACATCTTCCAGAACATGGGCGACGGCACGTTCTTCCACTCCGGCTACCTGGCGATCCGCCAGGCCATCGCGGCCAACGCCAACATCACCTACAAGGTGCTGTACAACGACGCGGTGGCGATGACCGGCGGCCAACCGGTGGACGGCACCCTGAGCGTGCGCCAGGTGGTCGAGCTGGTGCGCGGCGAAGGGGTGCGCGAGGTGGTCGTGGTGGCGGACGACCCGAGCCGCTACAAGGCCCGCGACAGTCTGCCGGAGGGCGTCCAGGTCTATCACCGCGACAGCCTCGACAGCGTCCAGCGGCGTCTGCGCGAGGTACGCGGGGTCAGCGTGCTGGTCTTCGACCAGGTCTGCGCCACCGAAGCCCGCCGCCGGCGCAAGCGCGCGCCGCCGGCCAAGGTGCGCTCGCGGGTGGTGATCAACCAGCAGGTCTGCGAAGGCTGCGGCGATTGCCAGACCAAATCCAACTGCCTGTCGGTGGTGCCGGTGGACACCGCGTTCGGCCGCAAGCGCAGCATCGACGCCGACTCCTGCAACCTCGACCAGTCCTGCGTCAAGGGTTTCTGCCCGAGCTTCGTCACGGTCACCGGCACCCCCGCCAAGCCGCGGCGGGCAGCCGTTGCCGGCGCCGATGTGCTGGTCCGCGCGGACGCCCTGACGCCACCGCGCCGCGCGGAGTTCGCGCGCACCTTCGAACTGCTGCTCACCGGCGTCGGCGGTACTGGCGTAGTGACCATGGCCGGCACCATCGCCATGGCCGCGCACCTGCAGGGGCTGGAGGTGTCGGTGCTGGACTTCACCGGCTTCGCCCAGAAAGGCGGCTCGGTGTTCAGCCATATCCGCTTCGCCCATGACTCCCGGCACCTGCATCAGCACCGCATCGACCGCGCCTGCGCCGACGTCCTGATCGCCTCCGACCTGGCCGTGGCCTCGGAAGACGAAGCCTTGAACGTGCTGCAGCGCGGCCGCTCGCGGGTGATCGCCAGCACCAGTGAAGTCCAGGCCGGCGCCATGCTCCAGGACGCCACCCTGCGCCTGGAGACGGCGGCGATCGCCAAGCGCCTGAGCGACATCGTCGGTGCCGAGCACTACCTCTCCGTGGATGCGCGGGAAGTCGCGGCGGCGGTGGTCGGGCCGATGCAGGCGAACATCCTGTTGCTCGGCTATGCCTGGCAGCAGGGCGCCGTGCCCCTGGCGTTCAGCGCCCTCGACCGGGCGCTGGAGATCCATGGCGGTGATGTCCAGGCCAACCGGCTGGCGTTCGCCTGGGGGCGCCTGCTGGCCGCCGACCCTGCGTTCGTCGATGCCCAGATCAACCCGCTGATGCCCAGCGAAGCGCCGCCGCCGCGCACCCTGGAGCAGGTCGTCGAGCAGCGCGGCGCGTTTCTCCTGGATTACCAGGATCAGCGCTATGCCGGTCGTTACCGCGAGCTCGTCGAGCAGGTGGTGCAGGCCAGCGCGAGCCTGGGCGATCTCACCCTGGCTTACGCGGTGGCGCACAACCTGTTCAAGCTGATGGCGTTCAAGGATGAATACGAGGTGGCGCGCCTGCACAGCTCGCCGGCGTTCCTGCGCAGCCTTGGCGAATCCTTCGTCGGGCGGCCCAAGGTGACCTTCCACCTGGCTCCGCCGCTGCTGGATGTGTTTCGCAAGCGGGCTGGCGAGCCGCGCAAGATCAAGGTGTCGGGCTGGATCATCCCGGTCTTCCGCGCGCTGGCCGGGCTGCGTTTTCTCCGTCACACGGCGCTCGACCCGTTCGGTCTGCTCAAGGAGCGGCGTGAAGAACGCCACTTGCTCGACGACTACCAGCGCACGCTGCTGTCCCTGCTGCCGCGCCTGAACGCCGACACCTTGCCGTTGCTGGTGAGCTGGGCGCGGGTGCCGGAGAGCATTCGCGGCTACGGGCACGTCAAGACCCGCTCGATCGTCCTGGCGCGGCAGCGTCAGCTCGACCTGATCGCGCAGATCGAGGGTGGGCCGGTGGAGCGCGGGGCGCCGAGGCGCATTGCGGTGGTGGAGGTGGACAAGGTGTCCTGAACGACAACAGGCGCCCTGGGCGCCTGATGTTGGCCAGTCAAGCCAATCGGGGCCGCTTTGCGGCCCTTCGCGAGCGAGCTCGCTCCCACAGGATTGTGTGTAGGGTCTTGTGGGAGCGAGCTCGCTCGCGAAGGGCTGCAGAGCAGCCCCAACAGGCTTATCCGGGCGCCCGTCTCAAAGCGGCGCGTGCAGGGCCTGGGCCAGCACGGTGTAGGCGGGGTTGATGCCGTCGCGGTCGAAGATCCAGTCGATCACCGTGGCCGCGTGCGCCCGGGCATGGGCCGCGTCCGAATAGCCCAGGCACTTGTCGAACTTGTGCAGCAGCTCTTCCTGGCTCATCGGGTTGCGCGGGTTGCCCTTGGCATGGTTGACCTCGCCCTGCAGGACCGTGCCGTCAGTCAGCTCGATGCGCACCTTGATCTTGCCGTGGGTACCCAGCTCGGCAATTTCGCAGGCCGGGTCATGGGCCGGGAAGACCTTGCGGCTCAAGGCGATGATCTCCGGACGCAGGATCGCCTGCTCGGTGAAGTCGTCGATGAACAGGTCGCCGCTGGCCAGGGCCGTGGCGACGTTGTAGGCCAGGCTGAAACGCGCCTCGACCACCGTGGTCGGCGCCTGCTTGCGTTCCACCGGGGCACTGACCAGGTCATGGATCTGGCGGTTGGTGCGGATGTCGATGCGCACCACCTCGGCAGCGCTCAGGCGACGCCCGCCCACCAGTTCCAGGGCCAGGGCCACGGCCGAGGTGTTCGGCCGGCAGGTGGGGTAGGGCTTGAAGGCGATCCCGTCGGTGTTGCTGAAGCTGGAACCGAGGTCGGCGTCGATGGTTTCCAGCGCCGAGCCGGGTTCGAAGGCGTTGTAGTAGCCCCAGCGACCGGTGAGGAACTGGCTGGCGCCGGTGAAGCCGTTGGCGGCAAGGACCACCGCGCGCACCGCGTTGGCCGCCACCAGGCCCTGCTGGTAGAACACCGTCGAGGCGCCATCGATCATGCACTGGGTTTCCCCCAGGGCGCTGGTGTAGGCGATGCCGAGGGCGTGCTGCAACTGGTTGCCGCGCAGGCCGTAGAGCTTGCCGGCGGCGGCCGTGGCGGCGATCACCTTGCACAGGTCGTAGCGGCCGCTCTCCAGCAGGGTTTCCCTGCGTGCCCGGGACAGGCGGATGGACAGGTCCTGGCCGAGGACGAACGCAGTGATGAACGCCTCGCGGTCGAGCGGGGCGTCGAGCAGGTCGGCGATCGCCAGCAAGGGCGGGAGGATGGCCACGCTCGGGTGGGTGCCCAGCGGGTCGGCCACATCGTCGAAATCCAGGACCCGGGCGGCGGCACCGTTGAGCAGCGCCGCCGCCGGCGCGGGCAGCGCCTGGCGGCGACCGAGGACGCGACTCTGCGGCTGGCCGCCCCAGTCTTCGACGATCCCGGCGAGAACCTTGACCCCGTCGTCACGGGCACCTGCCAGTGACACGCCGAGGGCATCGAGCAGGGAGCGGCTGGCGATCTCCACGGCCGCGGGGTCGATGGCGGCATAGGTGAGGTCGTCGCAATAGCGGATAAGGCGGGCTTCCAGTGTCATTTCAGTTCCTTTGAGATGAGAAAAACGAGCGGTTGCCGCAGGCTCAGTCCGCCTGGGCGAAGGTGATCAGCAACTGGCCGGCGAGGACGCTGTCGTCCGCCTGCACATGCAGGGCCTCGATCCGCCGGCGACCGGGCGCCGACAGGGTCATGACCATTTTCATCGCTTCGATGCGCAGCAACGGCTGGTTCTCTTCGACGAGGCTGTCGACGTCGACCAGGATCTCCAGCACGCGGGCCGGCATCGGCGCGAGCAGGCTGTTGCCGAAGTCCCGGCGGCCGCTGCTGGCGCCGGCGTTGCGGCGCCGGGCGCTGTGCCAGCTGATTTCGCGACGATTGCCGGCGTGGTCGAGGATCGCCGTGTGCGTGCCGGTGCTGGTGACGTGCACGGTCTGCCGCCGGCCTTCGACGTTCAGGGCCAGTCGGGTGGCGTGCCGGGACAGCTCGTCCTGGCGCAGCACCTCCAGCAGCAGGGTGCGGCCATCGGCGAACACCGCCTGGTAACGCTGCTCACCCAGCTCCTCGATATGGACCTGGGCCGTGCCGGCGTCGCCTTCGACGTTGCCGTCCAGGGTCGAGAGTGACGTATTGGGCGCTGATCTGCTCATGCGGGCATGCTCCTTGGGTGGCATCAGGACAACTGCCAGTGGCTGTTGCGCTGGGTCCAGGTCGAGATCGGGTTGCCCGCCGCTGGTGCGGGCGCGGTGGCTGGCTGCAGGTGGCGCGCCAGGGCCGCCACCGCCTGCAGCAACTGCGCCTCCTCGGCGGGCAGGGCATGGGCCGACGGGAAGTGGTTGCAGATCGACAGGTCATAGTGCCCCTCGACGAAGGGCGGCCAGGCCAGCAGCCAGGCGTGTACCGGCAGGTTGCTGCTGAAGCCCGCCACCAGCAGCTCGTCGAGGGCGGCGCGGGCGCGCTGCACGGCGAAGGCGCGGTTGCCGGCGCTGACGATCAGCTTCAGGCACAGGCTGTCGAACAGCGGCGACATCAGCGAGCCGATGCGAATGCCGGAGTCGACGCGAATCCCCGGCCCCTCGGGCACCCGGTAGTCGACCACCCGGCCGCCGGTGGGCAGAAAGTCGCCATGGGCGCTTTCCGCGCAGAGGCGAAACTCCAGGGCATGCCCGTGGAACCGCACCTGCTCCTGGCTGAGGGCGAGGGGCAGGCCCTGGGCCGAGCGAATCAACTGTTCGACGATGTCGACGCCGGTGATGGCCTCGGTCACCGGATGCTCGACCTGGATCCGTGCGTTCATCTCAATGAAGTAGAACTGCTCGCTGGCGTCCACCAGAAACTCCACTGTGCCGACACTGTCGTAGGCGACCTCGCGGGCCAGGGCCAGTGCCGCGTCATGCAGGCGCCGGCGCAGGTCGTCGCTGAGGTTCGGCGCGGGGGCTTCCTCGACGATCTTCTGCCGACGGCGCTGCACGCTGCACTCGCGGGTGCCCAGGTGCAGGTAATGGCCGTGCTGGTCGGCGACCACCTGGACTTCGATGTGGCGCACCGTCTCGCCGAGGAATTTCTCCAGGTAGACCTGGTCGCTGCCGAAGGCCCTGAGCGCTTCATGGCGCACTTCGGCCAGGGCTCCGGCGAAGTCCGCCGCCTGGGGCACCACGCGGATGCCACGCCCGCCGCCGCCGAGGGCGGCCTTGAGCAGCACCGGGTAGCCGATCTCGGCGGCGGCGCGGGCGCCGGCCTCGACATCGCCGTCGATGCTCCGCCCCGGCACCAGCGGGACCCGGGCCCGCTGCGCGGCGGCGCGGGCGGCGATCTTGTCGCCGGTCTGGCGCACGGCGGCGGCGTTGGGGCCAATGAACACCAGCCCGGCGGTCGCGCACGCCTCGGCGAACTGGGCATTTTCCGCCAGCGGGCCGTAGCCGGGCGCCACGGCGTCGGCGCCGTTGTCCAGCGCCGCGCCGATCACCGTCGGGATCAGGGTGGCCGGATCCCAGGCGCTGACCCGAACCGTGGCGTCGGCGGCGAGGACGAACGGCGCCTGGTCATCGTCGGCGCTGTAGATCACCACGGTTTCGAGGCCCAGCAGATGACAGGTGCGAATGAAACGGTGGGCGATTTCCCCACGACAGCAGATCAGGACACGACTGACCATGCTCATGCCTCCGTCGCTTGCACGAACCCTGCCTCGGCGTGCTGGCCGCGCCCGAGGGTGGTGTGGGCGCGGGTGAATTCGCCGGCGCTGACGGCACCGGCCACCGAGATCTCCCCGGCGAGGGCCACCGCGGCGGCGATTTCCGCCAGCTTGCGGGCATCCGTGGCGCAGCCCAGCATGCGCAGGCATTCCTGCTGGGCCGGCAGGCGGGTGCCGCCGCCGACGGTGCCGACGATCAGGTTGGGCAGGGTGACGCTGGCGAGCAGGTCGCCATTGTCCAGCACATCGAAGGTGGTGCAGGCGTTCTTGAACGACACCGTGACGAACGCCGGATCCTGGCCGCAGGCGATGAACAGGGCGGTCAGCGCATTGGCCACATGAATGTTCGGCGCGGTGGCGCCGCGCTGGGCGAGCAGGCTGTTGCAGGCCTGCAGGAAGCGCTGCATGCGTCGTGGCGTGGTGCGCAGGCGCTGTTCCACCAGGGCCTTGGTGATGCGCACGCTGGCCGACACGTAGCGGCCCTTGGCCTGGTCGGCGACGAAACGTTTGTCACCGCCCAGGGTGTTGAAGTAGCCATCCACCCACTGCGGGCATTCGCTCTTGATGAAGCGGCACACCGCCTCGTTGGCCTTGGTCGCCATGTTCAGGCCCATGGCGTCGCCGGTGGCGTAGGTGAACGCCAGGCCGACCAGGTCGCCGTGCAGCAGGGGCGACAGTTCCAGCAGGCGCGCGTGGTTGCTGGTGGCATTGGCGATGGCGACGATTTCGTTCATGTGCACCCGCAGCCAGGCGTCGAACGGCGCCGCGTCGGCGGGGCTGCGCAGGACCAGCGCGGAAATCTTGGTCAGCGCATCGCCGAGGAAGCGATAGCCCGGCTGTTCGCTGGAGGGCTGCTGGTTGTCCAGGCTGGTGACCGTGCAGCCGCCGCTGTCGGTGATCAGGTTCATGCCGCGGGAAAAGGATGCAACCAGCGCGCCCTCGGTGGTCGCCAGCGGCACGATGAAGTCGCCGCGGGCGCGTTCGCCGTCGATCCGCAGCGGGCCGGCGACCCCCAGCGGCGTGCCGACGAAACCGATGAAGTTCTCGCAGGTGCCCTTGACCTGCTCACCACTGATCGGCGCGCCGCCGATGTAGGGCAGGCCGGTGTCGGTCTGCTCGGCGACCCAGGCCAGGCGTCGGGCCACCTGGTCGTACTCATAATCGTTGGCGGGATTCCTTGGGATAGCCATGACCGTGCTCCTTCACAGTTGAATGTTCGAATGCCGACGCGCGGGGAGCCCGCTGATCTTGTCCTGCAGCAGCGCGAAGTTGGCGATCAGCGCGTTGCGCAACTGCTCGGGTTGCAGCAGGCCTTCGATGTAGGTGCGGCTGGCCGAGTACTCGGCGCTGGCGTGGGCCTGGCGGTAGTCCTCGATCAGCAGGTTGCGCCGCGCCTGGGGATCGTCGGCGGCGGCGATGTCCTTGCGGAAGATCACGTCGACGGCGCCCTCCGGACCCATCACCGAGATTTCCGCGCCGGGCAGGGCAAAGATCAGGTCGGTGGCCGAGCGGTTGGCCAGGGTGGGGTAGGCGCCGCCGTAGGCCTTGCGCAGGACCACGGCGATTTTCGGCACCGTGGCCTCGCAGTAGGCGTGCATCAGCTTGGCGCCGGCGCCGATCACGTTGGCGCGCTCCTGGTCGCGGCCGGGCAGGTAGCCGGGCACGTCGACCAGGGTCAGCACGGGCAGGCCGAAGGCATCGCACAGGCGCACGAAGCGCGCGGCCTTGGTCGACGCATCGATGTCCAGGCAACCGGCCAGCCACGACGGCTGGTTGGCCACGATGCCGATGCTCTGCCCGCCCAGGCGGGCGAAGCCGACCACGATGTTGCGCGCGAACAGGGCGTGCACTTCGAGGAACGACTGCTCGTCGACGAAGCCGTCGATCAGCTCGCGCACCTCGAACGGCAGGTTCTTTTCCGCGGGCACCAGGCTGGCGACGGCCGGGGTCGGGTAGCGCTGGCTGGCGGGGCCGTCCAGGTGCGGCGGGCGGGCGGTGTTGTTCTGCGGCAGGTAGGAGAGCAGCGTGCGGGTCAGGGCCAGGGCCTCGTCGGCGCTGTCGACGAGGAAATGCGCGAGCCCGGTTTCGCTGGCGTGCAGCAGGCCGCCGCCGATCTCTTCCTTGGTCACGTCCTCGCCGGTGGCGCGGCGGATCACCGCGGGGCCGGTGAGGAACAGCGCCGACTGGTTGTCGACCATGATGATGAAGTCGGTCAGCGCCGGGGTGTAGGCGGCGCCGCCGATGCAGTCGCCGAGGATGATGGAAATCTGCGGCACCACCCCTGACGCGCGCACGGTCTTGTAGAAGACATGGCTGAACTGCGAGTCGGCGTCGACGCCCTCGTGGATGCGCAGGCCGGACGAGTGATTGAGGGCGATCACCGGGACGCCGGTGCGCAGGGCGATGTCCAGCACCTTGCCGATCTTCAGGGCGTGGATGCGGCTGGAGCTGCCGCCGAGGAAACTGCCGTCGTGGCCGTAGACCACCACGGGGCGGCCATCGAGGGTGCCATGGCCGGTGGCGATGCCGTCGCCGGCGACCTTGCGCGCGGCGGCGCCGAAATGCACGCAGTCATGTTCGGCCTGGGCATCCAGTTCGTGAAAGCTGTGCGGGTCGAGCAGGTCGATGATCTGTTGACGGTGTGCGGCCAGGGGCGGAGCGGGAAGTGTCCGTTCACGCGTAGCGTCCCTGACTCCAGGCGAATCTGACATGACGTGGGCTCCACGGCTGGAAAAGATATGCCGACCGCCGTTCCTTGGCTGGTTCGCGCAGACGCGGTCGCTGCTCTGCGCCGACGACGATCGAGGGCGCAGGAGGGACTGTAGATCTCATGCGATCTATTCGCAAATATTGGTAGAAATGTTTTTTCGCGGGCGTCGAGGGGCAGGGGAAGGGCAAATGGCCGGACCCGCGGACGGGGTCCGGCGCGCAACGGGTCAGTCGGAAGCGGCGGTAATGATCTTGTCAAATACCCCATCGATGATGGCCAGGTGTTCGGCCGGCACGTCGTCCAGCAGCCTGGCGCGGATCTTTCGCACCACCAGCTCGGCCTGTTCGGCCAGCTTGCGCCCGGCGTCCGTCAGGTACAGCGCCTTGGCCCGACGGTCGGAAGGATCGTCGCGGCGGACCACCAGGCCGGCATTTTCCAGTTGATCCAGCAGGCGTACCAGGGACTGTCCTTCGAGTCCCATATGGTCGGCCAGGGTGCGCTGGCGCAGGCCCTCGCCCAGTTTGTTGATGAGCCAGAGCGGGGTGGTGGTGGCTTCCGACAGGTTGAGATTGCTCAACTCTTCGTCGGATACCTTGCGCCATACCCTGGCCGCTCGCTGCAGGCGCAGACAGAACGTATCGTCTGCAAGGGAACGTAGACTCGAATACATCGATAGACCTATTTTTGTAATTGATGGCCGCTTCTCCGGTAGTTGTGGCCGAAGCGACCTGCCTGCCGTTTAGCGACGGGACAGCGGCATGGCAGCGAAAACCTCGCGGCCAGTCGCAGGGTTAAAAGCGAGTACACGCGAACTGTCAGGATGTACTCGCGGTGAAATTCTAGCAGAGTATTCTTGCCGACGGCGATCGCCGGGGGCCGCGTCCTATTGTCCTTTTGCCCCGTGTTTACGGGATTTTCAGCCCTTTTGCCGATCACCCCGAGCAGCGCCGTTTGTCCGCCGGGCAGCGGGTCGGTGGTTTTTCTGTGCTTGCTTATTGATCATATGCGTACTAATTTTTCGCGGCAGCGGTAAAACGATTCGGACAAGGAGTGTCGGCGATGGAGCACATACGGCATCTGGGTATCGTGGGTCTGGGATTGCTCGGCAGCTCGATCCTGCGGGCGGTGCGGCTGAACCATCCGCATGTCCACCTGCACCCCTTCGACAGTGACCCCGGGGTTCGCGCCGAGGTCGAGGCGCTGGGCCTGGTGCCGCGCTGTGCCGAGCACCTGGCGGCGCTGCGGGACTGCGACCTGGTGGTGGTCTGCGTGCCGACCGGGGCCGTGGCCCCGGTGGTCCTGGCGCTGGCCGAGAGCATGAAGCCCGGTGCGGTACTGACCGATGTCGGCTCGACCAAGCAGACGGTGATCGATGCCCTGAGCGAGCGCTTGCCGGCGCACGTGGCGTTCGTTCCCGGCCATCCCATGGCGGGCGGCGAGCAAAGCGGGCCGGGTGCCGGGCGCGCGGACCTGTTCGTCGGCAAGAGTTGCCTGCTGATTCCGCTGGCCACCACGCCCACGCCGGCCATCGAACGGGTCGAGGGCTTCTGGCATGCCCTGGGGGCCGCCACCTGTCGGGTCGATGCCCGCCAGCACGACCGGATCGCCGCCCTGACCTCGCACCTGCCTCATCTGATTGCCTTCTCGCTGATGGACACCTTCGGCGAGCAACTGCCCCTCGATTCGCAGACCGGTTCGTTCATCGGGCGCAGCTTCTTCGAGCAGATTCGCCTGGCGTCCTCGGACGTCACGGTGTGGACCAGCATTTTCGAGAACAACAGTGCCGCGCTGCTGTCGCAGACCGAGTCGTTCATCGCCGTGCTCAATCAGTGGCGGGTCATCCTGCAGGACCGGCCGCTGGAGTTGCACGGCAGGATCCGCGATTCCTCGGGGCTGGCCAACAGGCTGCTGGGGCGTGCGCCATGATCAATGCGGGAGAAGAGGTCGTGAGCGACGTTGAACTGACCAGCCTGCGGCAAACCATCGACGAGCTGGACGAGCAACTGGTCATCCTGCTCGCCCGGCGCTTCCAGGTCACCGAGCAGGTCGGGCGGCTCAAGGCCCGGCAACGCTGGCAGGCCGTGGACCCCGAGCGCGAGGCGCGGCAGCGCCACCGCTACCTGACCCTGGCCGGCCAGCACGGCCTGGACCAGAGCCTGACGCTGCGGATTTTCCGCAGCATCATCGATGAAGTGGTACGCAACCACCGGGCGTTCATCGGCGAGTGAACCGCCCGGCGCGTCTGCCGGCAGATGCGACTAATTATTTCCAGATGCCATCCGTTCTTTTGGGAGACAAGCCCGGCCGCTGTCATGGCCGGGGCGTGCACCTACAGGAAAACGACACATGGGCATCGAACGCGACGCACCCGGCCTGACCCTGTTCTGCCTGCCTTATTCCGGCGCCAGCGCCACCTGCTACAGCCCGTGGAAGCACAAGCTGCCGTCCTGGCTGAAGCTGCGGCCGCTGGAGTTGCCCGGGCGCGGCATGCGCATGGACGAGCCGCTGCACACCGATATCGTGCAACTGGCGCATCTGCTGGCCGAGGAAATCGCCGTCGAACTGGATCGCCCGTTCGCCCTGTTCGGCCACAGCCTCGGTGGCCTGCTGGCCTTCGAACTGGCCCACGCCCTGCGCGATCGCGGTCTGCCGGCGCCGCTGGCGCTGTTCGCCTCGGCCACCGCCGGTCCTGCGCGACGCGATGTCAGCGAGTACGCCATCGCCAAGAGTGACGGCGAACTCGTCGCGCGCCTGCGCGAACTGGGCGGCACCAGTGAAAGCGTGATCGCCAACGAGGAATTGCGCGAGCTGATCCTGCCGATCCTGCGCGCCGACTTCCTCCTCTGCGGCAGTTTCGCCTACGGCCAGCGCGAGCCGCTGGCGGTGCCGATCCACGTGTTCGGCGGCAAGCGCGACACGGTCAGGGTCGAGGAACTGCTGGACTGGCAGGAGGAGACCAGCACCGGTTTCTCCCTCGACATGTTCGAAGGTCATCACTTCTACCTGATCGACGAGCAGGCCCGCCTGCTGCGTCAGGTGCGCCGCTACGCCGACCAGCACCTGGCGCGCTGGCGCAATCGCCACGCCCGGCGCCACACGGCCCGTGCCCTCGGTTGAACCCAGCGTCGTTCGCGCCGGCCACGGCAGGCGCGTTTTCTTTTCGTCACCCGACCCCTTTTTTGCCAAGCCGAATTCAGCAGGAACCCCTCATGGATGCGTTTGAACTTCCAGACACCCTGGCCCAGTCCCTTCAACGTCGTGCCGCACAGACGCCGGACAAGCTGGCGCTGCGTTTCCTCTCCGACGAGCAGGACCAGGGCATCGTGCTGACCTACGCCGACCTCGACCAGCGCGCGCGGACCATCGCCGCTGCCCTGCAGGCCCAGGCCCGTTTCGGCGACCGCGCGATCCTGCTGTTCCCCAGCGGCCCGGACTACGTCGCGGCGTTCTACGGCTGCCTGTACGCCGGCATCATCGCCGTGCCGGCCTATCCGCCGGAGTCCAACCGCCGCCATCACCAGGAGCGTCTGCTGTCGATCATCGCCGACGCCGAGCCGAGCCTGGTGCTGACCGCCTCGGCCCTGCGCGACAGCCTGCTGGAAGTCGCCGAACTCAAGGCCGAAGGCGCGCCGGCGCTGCTCTGCGTGGACACCCTCGACAGCGCCGCCGCCCAGGCTTGGCAAGCGCCGCAACTGAGTGGCGACGACATCGCCTTCCTGCAGTACACCTCCGGCTCCACCGCGCTGCCCAAGGGCGTGCAGGTCAGTCACGGCAACCTGGTGGCCAACGAAAAGCTCATCCGCCACGGCTTCGGCATCGATATCAACCCGGATGACGTGATCGTCAGCTGGCTGCCGCTGTACCACGACATGGGCCTGATTGGCGGCCTGCTGCAACCGATCTTCAGCGGCGTGCCCTGCGTGCTGATGTCGCCGGCGTACTTCCTGACCCGGCCGCTGCGCTGGCTGGAGGCGATCAGCGAATACAAGGGCACCATCAGCGGCGGTCCGGACTTCGCCTACCAGCTGTGCGCGGCACGGGTCAGCGATTCGGCCCTGGCCCGCCTCGACCTGAGCGGCTGGCGCGTGGCCTATTCCGGTTCCGAGCCGATCCGCCTGGACAGCCTGGAGGCGTTCGCCGAGAAGTTCGCCGGCTGTGGCTTCGATTCCAGCCGCTTCTTCGCCTCCTACGGCCTGGCCGAGGCGACCCTGTTCGTCGCCGGCGGCAAGCGCGGCCAGGGCATTCCGCACCTGCGCCTCGACGAGCAGGCCCTGGCGCGCAATGTCGCCGAGCCGGGGCAGGGCAGCCCGGTGATGAGCTGTGGCACCAGCCAGCCGGAACACGCCGTGCTGATCGCCGATCCGCAGAGCCTGGCAGAGCTCGGCGAAAACCAGGTCGGCGAGGTCTGGGCCAGCGGGCCGAGCATCGCCCACGGCTACTGGCGCAACCCGGAGGCCACGGCCAGGACCTTCGTCGAGCACGCCGGCCAGACCTGGCTGCGCACCGGTGACCTCGGCTTCATGCGCGACGGCGAGCTGTACATCACCGGCCGCCTGAAGGACATGCTCATCGTCCGCGGGCAGAACCTCTATCCACAGGACATCGAGCAGACCGTCGAGCGCGAAGTGGATGTGGTGCGCAAGGGCCGTGTCGCGGCGTTCGCGGTCACCCAGGACGGCGTCGAAGGCATCGGCATCGCCGCCGAGATCGGCCGCAGCGTGCAGAAGAACGTGCCGGCCGAGGAGCTGATCCGCACCCTGCGCCAGACCGTCGCCGACGCCTACCAGCAGGCCCCGGCGGTGGTGGTGCTGCTCAATCCCGGCGCCTTGCCGAAGACCTCCAGCGGCAAGCTGCAGCGCTCCGCCTGCCGCACCCGCCTGGCCGATGGCAGTCTCGACAGCTACGCGCTGTTCCCGCCGCGGGCCGGCGCTGAAAAAGCCGACGGCGCGAGCCTGGCCCAGTCCAACCTGGGCGAGCTGGTGGCGCGCAGCTGGCGCGAACACCTGCAGGTCGATGACATCGCCGCCGACGATCATTTCTTCCTGCTCGGCGGCAACTCGATCCTCGCCACCCAGGTCGTCGCCAGCCTGCGCGAAGCGCTGGGCATCGAGCTGAACCTGCGCCTGCTGTTCGAAGCACCGACCCTGCAAGGCTTCGTCGCCGCCATCGAGGGCGTGCAGTCCGGTGCCCAGGCCGAGGAGCGCATCGTGCGCCTGGCGGGCGAACAGGACCTGCCGCAATCCCTGGCGCAGAACCGCCTGTGGTTCACCTGGCAGCTGGATCCGCAGAGCAGCGCCTACAACATTCCCGCCGGCCTCAACCTGCGCGGCGAGCTGGACGAAGAAGCCCTGCGCGGCGCCTTCCAGCGCCTGGTGGAGCGTCACGAAGCGCTGCGCACGCGTTTCTACGAGAAGGACGGCGTGGCCCTGCAGCGCATCGACGCCGCCGGCCCGTTCGCCATCCAGCGCATCGACCTCAGTGATCTCGACGAGAACGAGCGCCGCGAGCGTGCCCAGGCCATCCGCGAAGAACAGGCGCGCCTGCCGTTCGACCTGGAAAATGGTCCGCTGCTGCGGGTGCAACTGGTCTGCCTCGACGAGCAGGAACATCAACTGCTGGTGACGATGCACCACATCATCGCCGACGGCTGGTCGCTGAACGTGCTGATCGACGAGTTCTCGCGCCTGTATGCCGCCGCCGTCCAGGGCCAGCCGCTGGCGCTGGAAGCCCTGCCGGTGCGTTACGCCGACTACGGCCAGTGGCAGCGCGAGTGGCTGGCCCGGGGTGAAGCCGAGCGTCAGCTGGCCTACTGGAAACAGCAACTGGGCGAGGAACAGCCGAGCCTCGACCTGGCCACCGACCACCCGCGTTCCGCCCGCCGCCAGCACAGCGCCGCGCGCTACAGCCTGCGTCTGAGCGCCGAGCTGAGCAAGGCGCTGAAGGCCGCCGCGCAGAACCATCAATCGACGCCGTTCATGCTCCTGCTGGCCGGCTTCCAGAGCCTGCTGCACCGCTACAGCGGACAGACCGATATCCGCATCGGCGTGCCTGGCGCCAACCGTCCGCGCCAGGAAACCCAGGGCCTGATCGGCTTCTTCATCAACACCCTGGTGCTGCGCGCCGAGCTGGATCCGCGCCTGCCGTTCGAGCAGTTGCTGACGCGCACCCGTCTGGCCGCGCTGGATGCCCAGGCGCATCAGGACCTGCCGTTCGACCAACTGGTCGAAGCCTTCCCGCAGGCCCGCGAGCAGGGTCTGTTCCAGGTCATGTTCAACCACCAGCAGCGCGACCTCGGTGCGCTGCGCCGCCTGCCGGGCCTGCTCGCCGACGAGCTGCCGTGGCACAGCCGCGAAGCCAAGTTCGACCTGCAACTGCACAGCGAGGAAGACCGCGGCGGGCGCATCAACCTGTCCTTCGACTACGCCGACGAGCTGTTCGAACGCGCCACCATCCAGCGTCTGGCCGCCCATTACGTGCGCCTGCTGACCCAGGTCAGCGCGCAGGCGGACATCGCCCTCGGCGACCTGCAACTGCTCGACGACGCCGAACAGGCGCGCCAGGCCGCCTGGAGCGTGGCCCCGTGCGCCGCGGCCGGGCGCTGGCTGCCGGAGCTGCTCAACGACCAGGCGCAGCGCAGCCCCGAGCGCACCGCGCTGGTGTGGGACGGCGGCAGCCTGGACTACGCCGCACTGCACACCCAGGCCAACCGCCTGGCCAACTACCTGCGCGACAAGGGCGTCGGCCCCGACGTCAAGGTGGCGATCGCCGTGGAGCGTTCGCCGCAACTGCTGATCGGCCTGCTGGCGATCGTCAAGGCTGGCGGCGCCTACGTGCCGCTGGACCCGGACTACCCGAGCGAGCGCCTGGCCTACATGCTCGCCGACAGCCGCGTGTCGCTGCTGCTGACCCAGAGCCACCTGCTCGGCGACATGCCCGGCGCCGATGGCGTCAGCGCCATCGCCCTGGACACCCTCAAGCTGGACAACTGGCCGAGCCACGCGCCGGGCCTGCACCTGGACGGCGACAACCTCGCCTATGTGATCTACACCTCCGGCTCCACCGGCCAGCCGAAAGGCGTCGGCAATACCTACGCGGCCCTGGCCGAGCGCCTGCAATGGATGCAGGCCACCTATGCCCTGGACGCCAGCGACGTGCTGATGCAGAAGGCGCCGATCAGCTTCGACGTGTCGGTGTGGGAGTGCTTCTGGCCGCTGATCACCGGCTGCAAGCTGGTCATCGCCGCGCCCGGCGAGCACCGCGATCCGCACCGCATCGCACAACTGGTGGCGGAACATGGCGTGACCACGCTGCACTTCGTGCCGCCGCTGCTGCAATTGTTCATCGACGAGCCGCTGAGCGCCAACTGCAGCAGCCTGCGCCGGGTCTTCTCCGGCGGTGAAGCGCTGCCCGCCGAGCTGCGCAATCGCGTGCTGGCGCAACTGCCCGACGCCCAGTTGCACAACCGCTACGGCCCGACCGAGACCGCAATCAACGTCACCCACTGGCACTGCCAGATCAGCGACGGCGCCCGTTCGCCGATCGGCCGGCCGCTGGGCAACGTGATCTGCCGGGTGCTGGACAGCGAACTGAATGCCCAGCCCGACGGCGTCGCCGGCGAGCTGTGCATCGGCGGCATCGGCCTGGCCCGTGGCTACCTGGGTCGCGCCGCGCTGACCGCCGAGCGCTTCGTGCCGGATGCCGGCGGCGAGCCGGGTGCGCGCCTGTACCGCACGGGCGACCGTGTGCGCTGGGCCGCCGATGGCGCCCTGGAGTATTTCGGGCGTCTCGACCACCAGGTGAAACTGCGCGGCTTCCGCGTCGAACCGCAGGAAATCGAGGCACGCCTGCTGGCCCTGGACGGCGTCGGCCAGGCTGCCGTGCTGGTCCGCGAAACCGCCGCCGGTGCGCAACTGGTCGGCTACTTCACCGCCGAGGCGGGCGAGGAGGGCGAGGCCGCGCAGATTGCCCGGCTCAAGGCCGAACTGGCCCTGGAACTGCCGGAGTACATGGTCCCGGCGCAACTGGTGCGCATGGACGTGATGCCCCTCGGCCCGAGCGGCAAGCTGGACCGTCGCGCGCTGCCCGAGCCGCAATGGCAGTCCCGCGAACATATCGAGCCGGAAACCGAGCTGCAGCGTGGCATCGCCGCGATCTGGCGCGATGTGCTGGGCGTGCCGCGGGTCGGCCTGGCCGATGATTTCTTCGACCTGGGCGGCCACTCGCTGCTGGCCACCCAGATCATTTCCCGCGTGCGCCAGAGCTGCGACGTCGAATTGCCGCTGCGGGTGCTGTTCGAGCATCGCGAACTGGGCACCTTCGCCGGCGCCGTCGCCGCATTGCAGGCCGCCGGCCAGCGCAACAGCCAGCAGGCCATCGGCAGTGTCGATCGCAGCCAGCCGGTGGCGCTGTCGTACTCGCAGCAGCGCATGTGGTTCCTCTGGCAGATGGAGCCGGACAGCCCCGCCTACAACGTCGGCGGCATGGCCCGCCTGAGTGGCGCGTTCGACATCGGCTGCTTCGAGGCGGCCCTGCAGGCGCTGATCCTGCGCCATGAAACCCTGCGCACCACCTTCCCCAGCATCGATGGCGTGGCCTGCCAGAAAGTCTCCGAGGAGACCGGCGTGGCCATGCAGTGGCTGGACATTTCCGCGCTGCCCGCCGCCGAGCGCCAGGTACGCCTGCAGGCCTTCGCCGACAGCGAGGCGCACACGCCCTTCGACCTGGAAACCGGTCCGCTGCTGCGCGCCTGCCTGGTCAAGGCCGGCGAGCAGGAGCACTACTTCGTCCTGACCCTGCACCACATCGTCACCGAAGGCTGGGCGATGGACATCTTCGCCCGCGAACTGGGCCTGCTCTACGAGGCCTTCCTCGACGGCAAGCCGTCGCCGCTGCAACCGCTGGCGGTGCAGTACCTCGACTACAGCGTGTGGCAGCGCCAGTGGCTGGAGTCCGGCGAGCGCCAGCGCCAGCTGGACTACTGGACCGCGCAACTGGGCAACGAACATCCGCTGCTGGAGCTGCCCGGCGACCGTCCGCGGCCGGCGGTGCAGAGCCACCAGGGCGAGCTGTTCCGCTTCGACCTCAGCGATGACCTGGCCGGCCGCGTGCGCGCCTTCAACGCGAAAAAGGGTCTGACCCTGTTCATGACCATGACCGCCGCCCTGGCGGTGCTGCTCTACCGCTACAGCGGCCAGACCGACCTGCGCATCGGCGCGCCGGTGGCCAACCGCATCCGCCCGGAAAGCGAAGGGCTGATCGGTGCCTTCCTCAACACCCAGGTGCTGCGCGTGCAGCTCGACGGGCAGATGAGCGTCGGCGAGCTGTTCGAGCAGGTGCGTCACACCGTGATCGAAGGCCAGTCGCACCAGGACCTGCCGTTCGACCACCTGGTGGAAGCCCTGCAACCGCCGCGCAGCGCCGCCTACAACCCGCTGTTCCAGGTAATGTGCAACGTGCAGCGCTGGGAGTTCCAGCAGAGCCGCGAGCTGGCCGGGATGACCGTGGAGTACATCGTCAACGATGCCCGCGCCACCAAGTTCGACCTCAACCTCGAAGTCACCGAACTGGACCATCGCCTGGGCTGCTGCCTGACCTACAGCACCGACCTGTTCGACGAGCCGCGCATCGCCCGCATGGCCGCGCACTGGCGCAACCTGCTGCAGGCGCTGCTGGCCGATCCGCACCAGCGTCTCGGCGAACTGCCGCTGCTGGCCGCCGACGAGCGCCAGCACCTGCTCGACAGTCTCGGCGCGGAAGCCGGCGAGCAGCGCCTCGACCAGTGCATCCACAGCCTGTTCAGCGAGCGGGTCAAGGCCAACCCCGAGGCCGGCGCGCTGACTTTCCGTGGTGAAACCCTCAGCTACGGCGAGCTGGATGCCCAGGCCAATCGCCTGGCCTGGATGCTCCGCGAGCGTGGCGTCGGCCCGCAGGTGCGGGTCGGCCTGGCCCTGGAGCGCTCGCTGGAGATGGTCGTCGGCCTGCTGGCGATCCTCAAGGCCGGCGGCGCCTACGTGCCGCTGGACCCGGAATACCCGTTGGAACGCCTGCAGTACATGATCCAGGACAGCGGCGTGCGCCTGCTGCTCAGCGACGCGAAACTGCTGGAGGCCCTCGGCGAGCTGCCCGAAGGCGTGGCGCGCTGGTGCCTGGAGGACGACCTGCCACGGCTGGCGGCCTACCCGGACAGCGAGCCGCCGTTCGTCAACCTGCCGCAGCACCAGGCCTACCTGATCTACACCTCCGGCTCCACCGGCCTGCCCAAAGGCGTGGTGGTCAGCCATGGCGAGATCGCCATGCACTGCCAGGCGGTGATCAAGCGCTTCGACATGCGCCCGGACGACTGCGAACTGCACTTCTATTCGATCAACTTCGACGCCGCCACCGAGCGCCTGCTGGTGCCGCTGCTGACCGGTGCGCGCCTGGTGCTGCGCGCCCAGGGGCAGTGGGATGCCGAAGAGATCTGCACGCTGATCCGCGAGCAGGGCGTGAATATCCTCGGTTTCACCCCGAGCTACGGCAGCCAGCTGGCGCAGTTCCTCGCCACCCAGGGGCAACAGTTGCCGGTGCGCATGTGCATCACCGGCGGTGAAGCGCTGACCGGCGAGCACCTGCAGCGCATTCGCGCGGCCTTCGCGCCGGCGCTGTTCTTCAACGCCTATGGTCCGACCGAGACCGTGGTCATGCCGCTGGCCTGCCTGTCGCCGGCCGAGCTCGACGAGGGCCAGGCCAGCGTGCCGATCGGCAGCGTGGTGGGGGCGCGGGTCGCCTATATCCTCGACACCGACCTGGCCCTGGTCCCGCAGGGCGCCACCGGTGAGCTGTATGTCGGCGGTGCCGGCCTCGCGGTCGGCTACCACGAGCGTCCGGGCCTGACCGCCGAGCGCTTCGTCGCCGATCCGTTCTCCGACGCAGGCGGGCGCCTGTACCGCACCGGCGACCTGGTGCGCCAGCGCGCCGACGGCCTGGTGGAGTACATCGGCCGGGTCGACCATCAGGTGAAGATCCGCGGTTTCCGTATCGAGCTGGGCGAGATCGAGACCCGCCTGCTCGACCACGCCGCCATCCGCGAAGCGGTGGTGCTGGCCCTGGACACCACGGCGGGCAAGCAACTGGCCGGTTACCTGGTCAGCGATGTGGCCAGCCAGGACGAAGCGCGCCAGGCGCAACTGCGCGATGAACTGAAAGCCGCGCTCAAGGCGCAGTTGCCGGACTACATGGTGCCGACCCACCTGATCCTGCTCGACGCCATGCCGCTCACCGCCAACGGCAAGCTCGACCGCCGCGCCCTGCCGGCGCCGGACCCGGAGCTCAACCGCCAGCAGTACGTGGCGCCGAGCAGCGCGCTGGAACAGAGCCTGGCGCGGATCTGGGGCGAAGTGCTCAACGTCGCCCAGGTCGGTCTCAACGACAACTTCTTCGAACTGGGCGGCGACTCGATCCTGTCGATCCAGGTGGTCAGCCGTGCCCGTGCCGCCGGTATCCACTTCAGCCCGCGCGACCTGTTCCAGCACCAGACCGTGCAGACCCTGGCCGCCGTCGCCACCACCCGCGAAGTGGTCAGCGCCGAGCAGGGCCCGCTCAGCGGCGCCTCGGCCCTGACGCCGATCCAGCACTGGTTCTTCGACACCCCGATCGCCAACCGCCAGCACTGGAACCAGGCGGTGCTGCTGGAGCCGACCCAGACCCTCGATGCCGTCCTGCTGGAGCAGGCGCTGAAGGCCGTGCAACAGCAGCACGATGCCCTGCGCCTGGCGTTCCGCGAGCGTGACGGTGCCTGGCAGGCGCAGTTCCGCGCGGCGGACGACAATCTGCTGCGGGTCGCGCAGGTCGCTGACCTGAACGACTGCGGCAACCTCTACGACGAAACCCAGCGCAGCCTCGACCTGCAACAGGGTCCGCTGCTGCGCGCCCTGCTGGTCGATGCGGGCCAGGGCCGCCAGCGCCTGCTGCTGGCGATCCATCACCTGGTGGTGGACGGCGTGTCCTGGCGCGTGCTGCTGGAAGACCTGCAGACGGTCTATCGCCAGTTGCAGACCGGCGACGCCGTGCGACTGCCAGCCAAGACCAACGCCATGCGCGACTGGGCCGAGCGCCTGTCCGCCTATGCCGGCGGCGAAGCGCTGGGCGCGGAACGCCACTGGTGGCAAGCCCAGTTGGGCGGCGCCGAGATGCCGCTGCCAGGTGTCGACCAGGCTGGCGGCCAGCAGAACCGCCATGCCCGGAGCGTCAGCGTGCGCCTGGACGCGCAGCGCACCCGCCAACTGTTGCAACAGGCGCCGAGCGCCTACCGCACCCAGGTCAATGACCTGCTGCTCACCGCCCTGGCGCGGGTGCTCTGCCAGTGGACCGAGCAGCCGTCGGCGCTGGTCCAGCTGGAAGGCCATGGCCGCGAAAGCCTGTTCGACGAGATCGACCTGACCCGCAGCGTCGGCTGGTTCACCAGCGCCTACCCGCTGCGCCTGACCCCGACCGCCGGGCTGTCCGCCTCGATCAAGGCGATCAAGGAGCAACTCCGCGCGGTACCGCACAAGGGCCTCGGCTACGGCGTGCTGCGCTACCTCGGCGACGACGCCAGCCGCGCCGCGATGCGCGCGTTGCCGGTGGCGCCGGTGACCTTCAACTACCTCGGCCAGTTCGACCAGAGCTTCGCCAGCGATGCGCTGTTCCGTCCGCTGGAAGAGTCCGCCGGTACCGCCCATGATCCCCAGGCGCCGCTGCCCAACGAGCTGAGCATCGATGCCCAGGTCTACGCCGGCGAACTGGTGCTGCGCTGGACCTTCAGCGCCGAGCGCCATCAGGCCGCGACCATCGAAGCCCTCGCCGATGCCTACCTGGCGCAGTTGCAGGCCGTGGTCGAGCACTGCGTCGCCGATGGCAGCGGTGGTCTGACCCCGTCCGACTTCCCCCTGGCCAGCCTGACCCAGGCCCAGCTCGACGCCCTGCCGGTGCCGGCGGCGCGGATCGAGGACGTGTTCCCGCTGACCCCGATGCAGGAGGGCATGCTCCTGCACACCCTGCTGGAGCCGGGCACCGGCCTGTACTACATGCAGGACCGCTACCGCATCAACAGCGACCTCGACCCCGAGCGCTTCAGCCGTGCCTGGCAGGCCGTGGTCGCCCGCCACGAAGCGCTGCGCGCCTCGTTCTGCTGGGATATCGGCGAGGGCATGCTGCAGGTTATCCACAAGCCGGGCACGACCGCGGTGGAATACCTCGACTGGCGCGACGTGCCCGCCGACCAGCAGGACCCGAAACTGCAGGCCCTGCACAAGCGCGAGCGCGAGGCCGGTTTCGATCTGCTGCACCAGGCGCCGTTCCACCTGCGCCTGATCCGCGTCGGCGAGGCCAGCTACTGGTTCATGATGAGCAACCACCACATCCTCATCGATGCCTGGTGCCGTTCTCTGCTGATGAACGACTTCTTCGACATTTACATGGCCCTCGGCGAGGGACGCGAGGCGCAACTGTCGCCGGCACCGCGCTACCGCGACTACATCGGCTGGCTGCAGCAGCGCGGCCTGGAACAGGCGCGCAACTGGTGGCGCGACAACCTGCGCGGCTTCGAGCGGCCGACGCCGATTCCGAGCGACCGTCCGTACCTGCGCGAACACGCCAGCGAGAGCGGCGGCATGGTGGTGGGCGATGTCTACACCCGCCTCGACGTGGCCGATGGCGCCCGCCTGCGCGAACTGGCGCAGCAGCACCAGCTGACCGTCAACACCTTCGCCCAGGCCGCCTGGGCCCTGACCCTGCGCCGCCTGAGCGGCGACCGCGACGTGCTGTTCGGTGTCACCGTGGCCGGGCGTCCGGTGGACATGCCGCAGATGCAGCGCACCGTCGGCCTGTTCATCAACACCATCGCCCTGCGCATCGGCCTGCCGCGTGACGGCCAGCGCCAGAGTGTGCGCCAGTGGCTGAGCGGGTTGCTCGACAGCAACATGCAGCTGCGCGAGTACGAGTACCTGCCGCTGGTGAATATCCAGGAGCTCAGCGAGTTGCCCAAGGGCATGCCGCTGTTCGACAGCCTGTTCGTGTTCGAGAACGCCCCGGTGGAAGTCTCGGTACTGGACCGCGCGCAAAGCCTGAACGCCACCTCGGATTCCGGCCGTACCCACACCAACTACCCGCTGACCGCGGTGTGCTACCCGGGCGACGACCTTGGCCTGCACCTGTCCTATGACCAACGCTATTTCGACGAAAGCACCGTGCAGGGCATGCTGGCCGAGTTCAAGCGCCTGCTGCTGGCGCTGGTCCAGGGCTTCCATGGCGATATGGCCGAGCTGCCGCTGCTGGGCGCCGACGAGCGTGCGTTCCTCACCGAAGGCTGCAACCAGAGTGCCCGCGAATATCCGCTGGAGCGTGGCTATGTGGCGCTGTTCGAAGAGCAGGTGGCCCTGCATCCGCAGCGGGTTGCCGTCAGCTATCTCGACCAGACGCACAGCTATGCCGAGCTGAACAGCGCCGCCAACCGCCTGGGCCATGCCCTGATCGCGGCGGGTGTCGGCTTCGATCAACCGATTGCACTGCTGGCCGAGCGCGGTCCGGACTTGCTGGGCATGATCGTCGGCAGCTTCAAGGCGGGCGCGGGTTACCTGCCGCTGGATCCGGCGCTGCCGAATCAACGCCTGAGCGGCGTGATCGGGCAGAGCGGGGCGCCGGTGCTGGTGTGCAGCGCCGCGTGCGAAGCGCAGGCCCGCGAACTGCTGGTCGGGCTTGAAGGCGTGCAACTGCTGGTCTGGGAACAGGTCCAGCAGGGTGGGCATTCCATCGCCAACCCAGGTCGCTACAGCGGCCCGGACAACCTGGCCTACGTGATCTTCACCTCCGGCTCCACCGGCCTGCCGAAAGGCGTGATGGTCGAGCAGCGCGGCATGCTCAACAACCAGCTGAGCAAGGTGCCGTACCTCGATCTGAGCGAGAAAGATGTGATCGCCCAGACCGCCTCGCAGAGCTTCGACATTTCCGTCTGGCAGTTCCTCGCCGCGCCGCTGTTCGGCGCCCGTGTGGATATCGTGCCGAACGACATTGCCCGCGATCCGCAGGCGCTGCTGGCGCATGTCACCCAGCAAGGCATCACCGTGCTGGAAAGCGTGCCATCGCTGATCCAGGGTCTGCTGGCCGAGGAACGGGTCAATCTGGACGGCCTGCGCTGGATGCTGCCGACCGGCGAAGCCATGCCGCCCGAGCTGGCGAAGCAGTGGTTGCAGCGTTATCCACAGATCGGGCTGGTCAATGCCTACGGTCCGGCCGAGTGCTCGGACGACGTGGCGTTCTTCCGCGTCGACCAGAAATCCACGGAAAGCACCTACCTGCCGATCGGCACGCCGACCGACAACAACCTGATCTACCTGCTGGACGATGCCCTTGAACTGGTGCCGCTGGGCGCCGTGGGCGAACTGTGCGTGGCTGGCACTGGCGTGGGTCGCGGCTATGTCGGCGACACCCGCCGCACCGTGCCGGTGTTCGTGCCGAATCCGTTCGGCGCTCCAGGCGAGCGTCTGTACCGCACCGGCGACCTGGCCCGCCGTCGCGCCGATGGCGTGTTGGAATACGTCGGCCGCGCCGACCACCAGGTGAAGATCCGCGGCTACCGCATCGAACTGGGCGAGATCGAAACCCGCCTGTTGGAGCATCCGGCGGTGCGCGAGACGGTCGTGCTGGATATCGATGGCCCGCAGGGCAAGCAACTGGTGGCCTATCTGGTCGCCCGTGGCGAGCTCGACGTCGATCAGCTCAAGGCCTCGCTGAAGGCCAACCTGCCGGACTACATGGTGCCGACCCACTTCGTGGTGCTCGACGCCATGCCGCTGACGCCGAACGGCAAACTGGACCGCAAGGCCCTGCCGAAGCCGGACGCCACGCAATCGCAAACCACCTACGTCGCCCCGGTCAGCGAGCTGGAACAGCAACTGGCCGCCATCTGGGCCGATGTGCTGAAAATCGAGCGCGTCGGTCTCGACGACAGCTTCTTCGAGCTGGGCGGTCACTCGCTGCTGGCCACCCAGGTGATTTCCCGCGTGCGCCAGAGCCTGAAGATCGAGCTGTCGCTGCGCAGCCTGTTCGAAGCCAAGGACCTGCGCGGCTTCGCCCATCAGGTCGCGCAGGGCGAAAGCAGCAAGCTGCAGGCCATCGCCCGCGCCGATCGCAGCCAGCCGCTGGCGCTGTCCTATGCCCAGCAGCGCCAGTGGTTCCTCTGGCAGCTGGAGCCGCACAGCGCGGCCTACAACATGCCGGCGGCTCTGCGCCTGCGTGGCGCGCTGGATATCGCCGCGCTGGAACTGAGCTTCGAACAGCTGATTGCCCGCCACGAAACCCTGCGCACCACCTTCCGCCAGGACGGCGGCCAGGCCGTGCAGATCATCCATGAACCGGCGCCGTTCGTGCTGGCCGTGGAACAACTGCCGGCGTCGGAACTGGCCCGCGAGGAGCAGGTGCGCCTGTTCGTCGAGGCCGAGACCCTGCGTCCGTTCGACCTGGAACACGGCCCGCTGCTGCGCGTGCGTCTGCTCCATCTGGGCGCGGACGAGCATGTGCTGGTGCTGGTCCAGCACCATATCGTCACCGACGGCTGGTCGATGCCGATCATGGTCGACGAGCTGATGCGCCTGTACGCCGGTCACAGTCAGGGCGAGGCGGTGCGACTGGCGCCGCTGGCGATCCAGTACGCCGACTATGCCCTGTGGCAACGGCAGTGGATGGAAGCGGGGGAGAAGGCCCGGCAACTGGCCTACTGGACCGCGCAACTGGGCGGCGAGCAGCCGGTGCTGGAGCTGCCCACCGACCATCCGCGTCCGCCGGTGCAGAGCACCGAGGGCGCGCAGTTCAACCTGAGCCTGGACCCTGAACTGGCCGCACGCCTGAAGGTCGTGGCCCAGGAGCAGGGCGTGACCCTGTTCATGCTGCTGCTGGCGTCGTTCCAGACCCTGCTGCACCGTTATTCGGGCCAGGCGGACGTGCGCGTCGGCGTGCCGATCGCCAACCGCAACCGCGCGGAAACCGAGGCGTTGATCGGCTTCTTCGTCAACACCCAGGTGCTCAAGGCCGAGATCGACGCGCAGACCTCCGTGGCCGAGCTGCTGCAGCAGGTCAAGCGCCATGCCCTGCAGGCCCAGGCCCATCAGGACCTGCCGTTCGAGCAACTGGTCGAAGCCCTGCAGCCGCAGCGCGACCTGAGCCGCAGCCCGCTGTTCCAGGTGATGTACAACCACCAGAACCAGGCGCCGCAACTGGCCCCGCAACTGGCCGGGCTGAGCCTGCAAGCGGTGCTCTCGGAGAAGCACACCGCGCAGTTCGACCTGATGCTCAACACCGTCGAGCAGGACGACGGCCTGAGTGCGTCGCTGACCTACGCCACGGCGCTGTTCGAGGCCGACACCATCGCCCGCATGGCCGCGCACTGGCAGCAGTTGCTGGCGTCCCTGAGCGTCGATGTGCAGCAGCGGATCGGTGAACTGACGCTGCTGGAGGCTGCCGAACAGCAGCACATCCTGCGCGACTGGAACGCCACCGCCGCCGAGTTCCCGAGCGAGGCGTGCATCCAGAGCCTGATCGAAGCGCAAGTGGCGGCGACGCCGGATGCGCCGGCGCTGGTCTTCGCCGGCGAGGAACTGAGCTACGCCGAGGTCAACCGCCGGGCCAACCAGCTGGCGCACAAGCTGCGCGAGCAGGGTGTCGGCCCGGATTCGCTGGTGGGTATCTCGGTCGAACGCAGCCTGGAAATGGTCATCGGCCTGGTGGCGATCATCAAGGCCGGCGGTGCCTATGTGCCGCTGGACCCGGATTATCCACAGGACCGTCTGGCCTACATGATCGAGGACAGTGGCATTGGTCTGCTGCTGACCCAGGGTTCGCTGCTGGCGCAACTGCCGGTTCCGGATTCGGTGCAGTCCCTGTGCCTGGATCGACTGGACCTGGCGGGCTACAGCGAAGCCAATCCATCGCTGCACACCGTGCCGGAAAACCTGGCCTACGTGATCTACACCTCGGGCTCCACCGGCAAGCCGAAAGGCGCCGGCAACAGCCACCGCGCGCTGGTCAACCGCCTGCACTGGATGCAGAAGGCCTATGGTCTGGACGGCAGCGATACCGTGCTGCAGAAGACGCCGTTCAGCTTCGACGTATCGGTATGGGAGTTCTTCTGGCCGCTGCTGACCGGTGCCCGTCTGGCGGTTGCCCTGCCGGGTGATCACCGTGATCCGGAGCGTCTGGTGGCGACCATCAATGAGTACGGCGTCAGCACGCTGCACTTCGTGCCGTCGATGCTCCAGGCCTTCATGACCAGCGAGCAGGTCGAGAGCTGCAACAGCCTGAAGCGCGTGGTGTGCAGTGGTGAAGCGCTGCCGGCCGAGCTGGCCGCGCAAGTGTTGAAACGTCTGCCACAGGCCGGCCTGTACAACCTGTACGGCCCGACCGAAGCAGCGATCGACGTCACTCACTGGACCTGCACCGTTGATGACCACCTGAGCGTGCCGATCGGTCAGCCAATCGACAACCTCAAGACCCATATCCTCGAAGACGGCCTGCTGCCAGCCGCTCCAGGCTGCGCCGCCGAGCTTTACCTGGGCGGTGTCGGTCTGGCCCGTGGTTACCACAACCGTCCATCGCTGACCGCCGAGCGCTTCGTGCCGGATCCCTTCTCGTCCGAGGGCGGCCGTCTGTACCGCACCGGTGACCTGGCCCGCTATCGCGGCGAGGGCATCATCGAGTACGCCGGACGTATCGACCATCAGGTGAAGATCCGCGGCCTGCGTATCGAGCTGGGCGAAATCGAGGCGCGTCTGCTGGAGCACCCGGCGGTGCGCGAGGCCAGCGTGATCGATATCGACGGCCCGAGTGGCAAGCAACTGGCGGCCTACCTGGTGGCCGAGGACAGCGGCGAACTGAAGGACCTGCTCAAGACCCACCTGAAGGCGCACCTGCCGGAATTCATGGTGCCGAGCCACTTCATCCTGCTGGAGAAGATGCCGCTCAGTGCCAACGGCAAGCTGGACCGCCGTGCGCTGCCCAAGCCCGACGTGAGTCAGGCCCAGGCGGCCTATGTCGCTCCGGGCACGGCCCTGGAAAGCCAGCTGGCGGCAATCTGGGCCGAGGTGCTGAAACTGGAGAAGGTCGGCATCACCGACAACTTCTTCGAACTGGGCGGCGACTCGATCATCTCCATCCAGGTGGTCAGCCGCGCCCGTCAGGCCGGCATCGTCTTCACCCCGAAAGACCTGTTCCAGCGCCAGACCGTGCAGGGTATCGCCCAGGTGGCGAGCCGCGCCGCGGCGGTGCGGATCGAGCAGGGCCCGGCCAGCGGCGAAACCCCGTTGCTGCCGATCCAGCAATGGTTCTTCGCCAGCCCGATCCCCGAGCGTCAGCACTGGAACCAGTCGGTGCTGCTCAAGCCGACCGTGCGTCTCGACGCCGCGTCGCTGGAACGTGCCCTGCACAGCGTGCTGGCGCACCACGATGCGCTGCGCCTGAGCTTCGTCGAGGGCCGCGCGCACTTCCGCGACCAGGTCGCCGGCGAACTGCTCTGGGTCCGTGAACTGGCCAGCCACGACGGCCTGCTGGCACTGGCCAACCAGGCGCAACGCAGCCTCGACCTGGAAAACGGTCCGCTGTTGCGCGCGCTGCTGGTCGAGCTGCCGCAGGGCGAACAACGCCTGCTGCTGGTGATCCATCACCTGGCGGTGGACGGGGTGTCCTGGCGCATCCTCCTGGAAGACCTGCAGACGGCCTACCACGGCGCCGCGCTGCCGGCCAGGACCCATTCGGTCAAGACCTGGGCCGAGCACCTGCATGCCTTCGCCGGTACCCCGGCGCTGGCCGCGGAGCTGGGCTGGTGGCAGGCGCAACTGCAGGGCGTCAGCGACGAGCTGCCGCTGGACCACGCCGATGGCGGGCAACGGCACAAGCATGAAGTGTCGGTGCGCACGCACCTCGACGCCGAGCTGACCCGGCAATTGCTGCAGGACGCTCCGGCGGCCTACCGCACGCAGATCAACGACCTGCTGCTCACCGCCCTGGCCCGCACCATCAGTGGCTGGACCGGTCGCGCCGACACCCTGGTGCGCCTGGAAGGCCACGGCCGCGAAGACCTGTTCGACGGCCTCGACACCACCCGCACCGTCGGCTGGTTCACCAGCATGTACCCGGTGAAACTCAGTGCCGCTGGCGCTCTGGGCGAGTCGCTGAAGACCGTCAAGGAACAGCTGCGCGCGGTGCCGCACAAGGGCCTCGGCTACGGCGTGCTGCGCTGGCTCGGCGACGAGCAGACGCAGCGCAGCCTGGCCGCGCTGGCCCAGGGCAGCATCGTGTTCAACTACCTCGGCCAGCTGGATGGCAGCTTCGCCTCGGCCGATGCGCTGTTCGCCCCGTCCGGCGAGAGCAGCGGCCAGGGCCAGGACGCCGAGGCGCCGCTGGACAGCCTGCTGGCGATCAACGGCCAGGTGCTCGACGGCCAGCTGGAACTGCTGTGGAGCTTCAGCGGCGAGGTGTTCGATATCAGCACCGTGCAGGGCCTGGCCGATGCCTATGGCCGCGAGTTGCGTGAACTGATCGAGCACTGCCTGAGCACGGCCGGTGGCGTGACGCCGTCGGACTTCCCGCTGGCCGGCCTCGACCAGCAGCAACTGGACAGCCTGCCGGTGGCCGGCGCGCAGATCGCCGATCTCTACCCGCTGTCGCCAATGCAGCAGGGCATGCTGTTCCACAGCCTGTACGAGCAGGACGCGGCCAGCTACGTGAACCAGATGTCGGCCACGGTGCGCGGCCTCGACGTACAGCGCTTCCGCGCCGCCTGGCAGGCGGTGGTGGACAGCCATGATGTGCTGCGCGCCAATTTCCTCAGTGGCTTCGAACAGCCGTTGCAACTGATCCGCCGGCAGGCCGAGATGGCCTTCGTCGAGCTGGACTGGCGCGAGCGCGACAGCTGCGCCGAGGCGCTGAACGCCTGGGCCGCCGCCGACCAGCAACGCGGCTTCGACCTGCAGCGCGACCCGCTGCTGCGCCTGAGCCTGCTGCGCACCGGCGTGGACAGCCATTTCCTGGTGTTCACCAGCCATCACATCCTGCTCGACGGCTGGAGCAATTCGCGCCTGCTCGGCGAAGTGCTGCAGCGCTACAGCGGACACACACCGCCCGCGGGCCGGCGTTATCGCGACTACATCGAATGGCTGCAGGGCCAGGACGTGCAGGTCAGCCAGGACTTCTGGCGCGGCCAGCTGGCCGAGCTGAGCGAGCCGACCCGCCTGGTGCCGGTGTTCAAGGTACCGGCGGAGGGCGAAGGCTTTGCCGACCAGGTGCTGACCCTGGATGCGCCGCGTACCCGTCGCCTCAACGACTTCGCCCGCGACCAGCGGGTCACCGCCAACACCCTGCTGCAAGCCGCGTGGATGCTGCTGTTGCAGCGCTATACCGGGCAGTCGGGGGTGACCTTCGGTGCCACCGTGGCCGGCCGTCCGGCCGACCTGGCGGGTGTCGAGGAACAGCTCGGTCTGTTCATCAACACCCTGCCGGTGGTGGGCAGCCCGCGTGCCGAGCAGTCGGTGGGCGAGTTCGTGCAGCAGGTGCAGGCGCGCAACCTGGCCGTGCGCGAGCATGAACACACGCCGCTCTACGATATCCAGCGCTGGGCCGGCTGGAGTGGCGAGGCGCTGTTCGACTCGATCATGGTCTTCGAGAACTACCCGATCGCCGATGCCCTGCAAGGCGCGGCTCCGGATGCCCTGACCTTCGATGCCATCGTCAGCCAGGAACAGACCCACTATCCGCTGACCCTGGTGATCGAGGCGGGCGAGCGACTGACCGTGCGCATGAGCTACGACCGTGGCCAACTGGCGGGGGAAACCGTGGCGCAACTGGCGGCGCATCTGGGGCAACTGCTCGATGCGCTGGTGGTGAGTGGTGAGACTGCGCTGGGTGAGCTGTCGATGCTGGACGTGTCCGAGCAACAGCACATCCTGCGCGACTGGAACGCCACCGCCGCCGAGTTCCCGAGCGAGGCGTGCATCCAGAGCCTGATCGAAGCGCAGGTGGCGGCGACGCCGGATGCACCGGCGCTGGTCTTCGCCGGTGAGGAACTGAGCTACGCCGAGGTCAACCGCCGGGCCAACCAACTGGCGCACAAGCTGCGCGAGCAGGGTGTCGGGCCGGATTCGCTGGTCGGTATCTCGGTAGAACGCAGCCTGGAAATGGTCATTGGCCTGGTGGCGATCATCAAGGCCGGCGGTGCCTACGTGCCGCTGGACCCGGATTATCCACAGGACCGTCTGGCGTACATGATCGAGGACAGTGGCATTGGTCTGCTGCTGACCCAGGCGGCGCTGCTGCCACAACTGCCGATCCCGGCGGGCGTGGAAGCACTGTGCCTGGATCAACTGGACCTCACGGGCTACAGCGAAGCCAATCCATCGCTGCACACCGTGCCGGAAAACCTGGCCTACGTGATCTACACCTCGGGCTCCACCGGCAAGCCGAAAGGCGCCGGCAACAGCCACCGCGCGCTGGTCAACCGCCTGCACTGGATGCAGAAGGCCTACGGCCTCGACGGCAGCGATACCGTGCTGCAGAAGACGCCGTTCAGCTTCGACGTGTCGGTGTGGGAGTTCTTCTGGCCGCTGCTTACCGGTGCCCGCCTGGCGGTTGCACTGCCGGGTGATCACCGTGATCCGGAGCGTCTGGTGGCGACCATCAATGAGTACGGGGTCAGCACGCTGCACTTCGTACCGTCGATGCTCCAGGCGTTCATGACCAGCGAGCAGGTCGAGAGCTGCCACAGCCTGAAGCGCGTGGTGTGCAGTGGTGAAGCGCTGCCGGCCGAGCTGGCCGCGCAGGTGCTGAAACGTCTGCCACAGGCCGGTCTGTACAACCTGTACGGCCCGACCGAAGCGGCGATCGACGTGACTCACTGGACCTGCACCGTTGATGACCACCTGAGCGTGCCGATCGGTCAGCCTATCGACAACCTCAAGACCCATATCCTCGAAGACGGCCTGCTGCCAGCCGCCCCAGGCTGCGCCGCCGAGCTGTACCTGGGCGGCGTCGGCTTGGCTCGCGGTTACCACAACCGTCCATCGCTGACCGCCGAGCGCTTTGTACCGGATCCGTTCTCGTCCGAGGGCGGCCGTCTGTACCGCACCGGTGACCTGGCCCGCTATCGCGGCGAAGGGATCATCGAGTACGCCGGGCGTATCGACCATCAGGTGAAGATCCGCGGCCTGCGTATTGAGCTGGGCGAAATCGAAGCGCGTCTGCAGGAGCATCCGGCGGTATGGGAAGCCAGCGTGATCGATATCGACGGTCCGAGCGGCAAGCAGCTGGCGGCCTATCTGGTGCCGCAGGATGCGAGCCTGGACATCGACGAACTGAAGGCTCATCTGAAGGTCCACCTGCCGGAATTCATGGTGCCAAGCCACTTCGTTCTGCTGGAGAAGATGCCACTGAGTGCCAACGGCAAGCTGGACCGCCGTGCGCTGCCGAAGCCGGAAGTGACCCAGGCGGCCTACGTCGCGCCAACCAGCGCGCTGGAAAGCCAACTGGCAAACATCTGGGCCGAAGTCCTGAAACTGGAGAAGGTCGGCGTCACCGACAACTTCTTCGAACTGGGCGGCGACTCGATCATCTCCATCCAGGTGGTCAGCCGCGCCCGTCAGGCCGGCATCGTGTTCACCCCGAAAGATCTGTTCCAGCGCCAGACCGTGCAGGGCGTCGCCCAGGTGGCGAGCCGGGCCTCGGCGGTGCAGGCGGAGCAGGGCGTCGTGCTGGGCGAGATGCCGCTGACGCCGATCCAGCAGTGGTTCTTCGAGCGCGAGATCGCCGAGCCGCAACAGTGGAACCAGGCCGTGCTGCTGGCACCACGGGAGTCGCTGTGTGCCGACATCCTCGATGCCGCGCTGCAGGCGCTGCTGGTTCAGCACGATGGGCTGCGCGCCAGCTTCCGCAATGGGCAGGCGCACTTGCGCGGCGAAGCGGACGCTGTGCTGTGGGTCCGCGAACTGGCCGCCATCGAGCAACTGGAGGCACTGGCCGATGAGGCGCAACGCAGCCTCGATCTGGAAAACGGTCCGCTGCTGCGCGCGCTGCTGGTCAATCTGCCGCGGGGCGAACAGCGCCTGCTGCTGGTGATCCACCACCTGGTGGTGGACGGCGTGTCCTGGCGCATCCTCCTGGAAGACCTGCAGGCGGCCTACAACGGCGCCGCGCTGCCACGCAAGACCAGCTCGTTCAAGCACTGGGCCGAGCGTCTGCAACAGCATGCGCGGAGTACCGAGGTGGAGGCGCAACTGGGCTGGTGGCAGGCACAGCTGCAAGGCGTCAGCGACGAGCTGCCGTGCGACCGTCCCGACGGCAGCCTGGCGCAGCGCCATGCCCGTTCGGTCAGCAGCCGTCTCGACCGCGAACTGACCCGTCAACTGCTGCAGGAGGCCCCGGCGGCCTACCGCACGCAGATCAACGACCTGCTGCTCACCGCCCTGGCGCGGGTGATCGGTCGCTGGACCGGTCGCGCCGAGACCCTGGTGCGTCTGGAAGGCCATGGTCGCGAAGAGCTGTTCGCCGAGCTGGACATCACCCGCACCGTCGGCTGGTTCACCGCGATGTATCCGCTGAAGCTGAGCGCCGTGGCGGAGCTGGACGTGGCGGTCAAGACCGTCAAGGAACAGCTGCGCGCGGTACCGGACAAGGGCCTTGGCTATGGCCTGCTGCGCTACCTCGGCAACCCGGCGGCACGCGACAGCCTGGCCGCGCTGGCCCAGGGCAGCATCGTCTTCAACTACCTGGGTCAGCTCGACGCCGGTTTCGAAGACAGCCTGTTCGTGCCGGCCAGCGAAAGCCGTGGCCAGGGCGTCAGCCCGCAGGCCAGCCTGGGCAGCCTGCTGAGCATCGACGGCCAGGTGGCCGGCGGTGAGCTGGCGCTGGACTGGACCTTCAGTGCCGAGGTGTTCGACGAGGCCACGGTGCAGCGCCTGGCCGACGCGTATGTCGTCGAACTCCGCGCACTGATCGCTCACTGCCTGAGCGCTGGCGTGGGCGGCATGACGCCATCGGACTTCCCGCTGGCCGGCCTCGGCCAGGTGCAACTGGACGAGTTCCCGCTGGCGGCCCGCGAGATCGCCGACCTCTACCCGCTGTCGCCGATGCAGCAGGGCATGCTGTTCCACAGCCTGTTCGAGCAGGAGGGCGGCAGCTACGTCAACCAGCTGCGCGCCGAGGTGCGCGGTGTGGATGTCGAACGCTTCCGCGCGGCCTGGCAGGCGGTGGTGGACAGCCATGAGGTGCTGCGCGCCAACTTCGTCAGCAGTTTCGGCCAGCCGTTGCAGGTGATCCGCAAGCACCTGGCGCTGCCGTTCGAGGTTCAGGACTGGCGTGCTCGTGCCGATCTGGAAGCGGCGCTGGACGCGTTCGCCGAGGCGGACCAGCAGCGTGGCTTCGACCTGCAGCACGACGCGCTGCTGCGTCTGACCCTGCTGCGCACCGGCGAGGATTGCTGGCAGCTGGTGTACACCAGCCACCATATCCTCCTCGACGGCTGGAGCAGTTCGCGTCTGCTTGGTGAGGTGCTGCAGCACTACCGCGGCGAAGCGGTGGCGGCGCCACGGGGTCGCTACGGCGATTACATCCACTGGCTGCAGGGCCGCGATGCCCAGGTCAGCGAGCGCTTCTGGAGCGAGCAACTGATCGACCTGAGCGAGCCGACCCGCCTGGTGCCGGTGTTCAAGGCGCCGGTGGAGGGTGAAGGCTTCGCCGACCAGGTGCTGACCCTGGATGCGCCGCGTACCCGTCGTCTCAACGACTTCGCCCGCGATCAGCGCGTCACCGCCAACACCCTGCTGCAAGCCGCGTGGATGCTGCTGTTGCAGCGCTATACCGGGCAGTCGGGCGTGACCTTCGGTGCCACCGTGGCCGGCCGTCCGGCCGACCTGGCGGGTGTCGAGGAACAGCTCGGTCTGTTCATCAACACCCTGCCGGTGGTGGGCAGCCCGCGTGCCGAGCAGTCCGTCGGCGACTTCGTGCAGCAGGTGCAGGCACGCAACCTGGCCGTGCGCGAGCATGAACACACGCCGCTCTACGATATCCAGCGCTGGGCCGGCTGGAGTGGCGAGGCGCTGTTCGACTCGATCATGGTCTTCGAGAACTACCCGATCGCCGATGCCCTGCAACAGGCGGCACCGCAATCGCTGGTGTTCGACAAGGTGGTGAGTCAGGAGCAGACCCACTATCCGCTGACCCTGGTGATCGAGGCGGGCGAGCGACTGACCGTGCGCATGAGCTACGACCGTAGCCAGCTGGCGGGGGAAACCGTGGCGCAACTGGCGGCGCATCTGGGGCAACTGCTCGATGCGCTGGTAGTGAGCGGCGAGACCGCGCTGGGTGAGCTGTCGATGCTCGATGGCACTGAGCAACAGCACATCCTGCGCGACTGGAACGCCACCGCCGCCGAGTTCCCGAGCGAGGCGTGCATCCAGAGCCTGATCGAAGCGCAGGTGGCGGCAACGCCGGATGCGCCGGCGCTGGTCTTCGCCGGTGAAGAACTGAGCTACGCCGAGGTCAACCGCCGGGCCAACCAGCTGGCGCACAAGCTGCGCGAGCAGGGCGTCGGCCCGGATTCGCTGGTGGGTATCTCGGTCGAACGCAGCCTGGAAATGGTTATCGGCCTGGTGGCGATCATCAAGGCCGGCGGCGCCTACGTGCCGCTGGACCCGGATTATCCACAGGACCGTCTGGCCTACATGATCGAGGACAGTGGTATTGGTCTGCTGCTGACCCAGGCGGCGCTGTTGCCACAACTTCCGGTTCCAGACTCGGTGCAGTCCCTGTGCCTGGATCGACTGGACCTGAACGGGTACAGCGAAGCCAACCCTTCGCTGCACACCGTGCCGGAAAACCTGGCCTACGTGATCTACACCTCGGGCTCCACCGGCAAGCCGAAAGGCGCCGGCAACAGCCACCGCGCGCTGGTCAACCGTCTGCACTGGATGCAGAAGGCCTATGGCCTCGATGGCAGCGACACCGTGCTGCAGAAGACGCCATTCAGCTTCGACGTGTCGGTGTGGGAGTTCTTCTGGCCGCTGCTGACCGGTGCCCGCCTGGCGGTTGCACTGCCGGGTGATCACCGTGATCCGGAGCGTCTGGTGGCGACTATCAACGAGTACGGCGTCAGCACGCTGCACTTCGTGCCGTCGATGCTCCAGGCCTTCATGACCAGCGAGCAGGTCGAGAGCTGCGATAGCCTGAAACGCGTGGTGTGCAGTGGTGAAGCGCTGCCGGCCGAGCTGGCCGCGCAAGTGTTGAAACGTCTGCCACAGGCCGGCCTGTACAACCTGTACGGCCCGACCGAAGCGGCCATCGACGTGACTCACTGGACCTGCACCGTTGACGACCACCTGAGCGTGCCGATCGGTCAGCCAATCGACAACCTCAAAACCCATATCCTCGAAGACGGCCTGCTGCCAGCCGCCCCGGGCTGCGCCGCCGAGCTGTACCTGGGCGGCGTCGGTCTGGCCCGCGGTTACCACAACCGTCCTTCGCTGACCGCCGAGCGCTTCGTGCCGGATCCGTTCTCGTCCGAGGGCGGCCGTCTGTACCGCACCGGTGACCTGGCCCGCTATCGCGGCGAGGGCATCATCGAGTACGCCGGGCGTATCGACCATCAGGTGAAGATCCGTGGTCTGCGTATCGAACTGGGCGAAATCGAAGCGCGTCTGCAGGAGCATCCGGCGGTATGGGAAGCCAGCGTGATCGATATCGACGGTCCGAGCGGCAAGCAGCTGGCGGCCTATCTGGTGCCGCAGGATGCGAGCCTGGACATCGATGACCTGAAGGCACATCTGAAGACCCACCTGCCGGAATTCATGGTGCCGAGCCACTTCGTCCTGCTGGAGAAGATGCCACTCAGTGCCAACGGCAAGCTGGATCGCCGTGCGTTGCCGAAGCCGGAGGTGGCGCACGCCGTCTACGTCGCTCCGGCCACCGAGCTGGAGCGGCAACTGGCGGCGATCTGGTCCGAGGTCCTGCAGGTCGAGCAGATCGGCATGAGCGACGACTTCTTCGCCCTCGGCGGTCATTCGCTGCTGGCCACGCAGATCGTCAGTCGGCTGCAGAAGGAGCTGGGCTACCACGTGCCGCTGCGCGCCATGTTCGAACTCAACACCCTGCAGGCCCTGGCGGCGTACCTCGTCGGGCAGCAGGACGCGCGGATCGACGAGGCCAAGGCCGACCGTCTGTCCGACCTGATGGCCGAGCTGGAGGCGCTGTAGAGCGGCGCAGCGCGCTGCGGAAAAAAACTGTTTCAGCAGGTAAATCCGCAGCGCGCTGGTGCGTTTTTCAAACAAGGAATGAATGCCTGTCGCGAGGGCTCGCGACGGGTCACCCACGGTTCACCTCATCCATCTTTCTTGAGGGTTGCACAGATGTCAGTCGCTATCAGGTTTACCGATGCTCAGGACGCCGGCGAGACGCTCTACCAGTTCGACGAATCGCCGCTGCTGGCCCGGCAAAGCCGCCAGGAATCCAACGCGCGCAGCTACCCGCGGCGTATTCCGCTGGCGCTGAAGCGTGCGAAGGGCCTGCATGTCGAGGACGTCGAAGGACGTCGTTTCATCGACTGCCTGGCCGGTGCCGGCACCCTGGCCCTGGGCCACAACCACCCGGTGGTGATCGAGGCCATCCAGCAGGTGCTCAGCGACGAACTGCCGCTGCACACCCTCGACCTGACCACCCCGGTCAAGGACCAGTTCGTTCAGGACCTGTTCAGCATTCTCCCGCCAGCGCTGGCGGCGGAAGCGAAGATCCAGTTCTGCGGCCCGACCGGCACCGACGCCGTGGAAGCGGCGCTGAAGCTGGTGCGTACCGCCACCGGGCGCAGCACCGTGCTGTCGTTCCAGGGTGGCTACCACGGCATGAGCCAGGGCGCCCTGAGCCTGATGGGCAGCCTCGGGCCGAAACGCCCGCTGGGCGCCATGCTCAGCAGCGGCGTGCAGTTCATGCCGTACCCCTACGACTACCGTTGCCCGTTCGGCCTGGGTGGCGCGGCGGGGGTCAAGGCCAACCTGAATTACCTGCAGAACCTGCTCAGCGATCCGGAGGCCGGCGTGCAACTGCCGGCGGCGGTGATCGTCGAGGTGGTGCAGGGCGAGGGCGGGGTGATCCCGGCGGACCTGGACTGGCTGCGCGGTGTGCGCGCCATCACCGAGAAGGCTGGCGTGGCGCTGATCGTCGACGAAATCCAGAGCGGCTTTGCCCGTACCGGCAAGATGTTCGCCTTCGAACACGCCGGCATCATCCCGGACGTGGTGGTGATGTCCAAGGCCATCGGCGGCAGCCTGCCGCTGGCGGTCATGGTCTATCGCCAGTGGCTCGACAGCTGGGCGCCGGGTGCCCATGCCGGCACCTTCCGCGGCAACCAGATGGCCATGGCCGCCGGTTCGGCGGTGATCCGCTACCTCAAGGAGCACAACGTCTGCGAACACGCCGCCGCCATGGGCGAGCGCCTGGCCGGGCACCTGCGCGACCTGCAGCGTGACTACCCGCAACTGGGCGACATTCGTGGGCGTGGGCTGATGCTCGGGGTCGAGCTGGTGGACCCGAGTGGCGAAGTCGATGCGCTGGGTCATGCGCCGTACTTCCCGCGTCTGGCGCCGCTGGTTCAGCGCGAGTGCCTCAAGCGCGGCCTGATCCTCGAACTGGGTGGCCGGCATGGCAGCGTGGTGCGCTTCCTGCCGCCGCTGGTGATCACCGCCGAGCAGGTCGACGAAGTGTCGGCGATCTTCGGTCGCGCTTTGGCCGCGGCGGTGGCCAGCCTGTAATTTTTCTGCCTGGCGCAACGTTACTTACACAAGAGGGCCGCGTGGCTGCGCGGCCCGTCTGGATAATCACGGAGAGCAGCAATGACTTCAGTATTTGACCGCGACGACATCCTGTTTCAGGTAGTGGTCAACCACGAGGAGCAGTATTCGATCTGGCCGGACTACAAGGACGTGCCAGCGGGCTGGCGCACCGTGGGCAAGAGCGGGTTCAAGCAGGAGTGCCTGGCGTATATCGAGGAAGTGTGGACCGATATGCGGCCGTTGAGCCTGCGGCAGAAGATGGAGGCGCAGGCGGCGCAGTGATTGTGGCTGTTGTGCCTGTCTGGAAAACGCCCCGGTGGATGCCGGGGCGTTTTTGTTTCTGCGGGTGAGAGGTCGGGCAGCTTGTGATTTTTGTAGGAGCGAGCTTGCTCGCGAAGCGGTTCCGGTGCTTTGGTGAGTTTCAGGTCCGGGTACCGAGGGTATATCCATTGACGATGGTGACGCGAAATCACCTTTCCGCCCCCACGGCGGCTTACTTTTGGAAAGGCCCAAAAGTAAGCAAAAGGCCTCCCGACCTACATCCGGCCCTGCGCTGCGCTCCGGGTCCCCTCGCTCCGGCGCCGCTCCGTCGGGCACGCGCCGACGGGCCATCCATGGCCTGACGGCGCTTGGCGGGCTCCTGCCCGCCATCCCGACTCCGCGACACCTCCACTCGGCCTCCTGAAGGCCGGGACCATCAAGATCAAGATCAAGATCAAGATCAAGAGCCAAAGCCAAAGCCAAATCGGTGCGGGATGCTGCATCCGGGCATGATGGAAAACCCTGTGGGACCGGCCTGCCAAACCTACTTCTTCACCTGCCTCCCCAACCACTCCACCGTCTTCGGCGAAGCCTGCGCCAGCGGAATGGCCGCCTGATGCATCGACCCATCCCAGCCTTCCATGGTGATCCACAGCTGCGCATCCGCCGGGGTGTTCGGCGGGATCTGGATGTACGCCCCGAGCCGATGCGGCGAGCCGAAGAAGATCACCCCGGCCGCGCGCAGGCTGCGTGGCTTGCCGATGCGCAGGTAGGTGGCCTTGACCCGTTCGCCACACGCCTCGCACAACTCGGCATTGAAGCTCTTCATGTACCCGGAAACCCCGTCCAGCTCCGGTTCCTTGTCCTTCAGTTCGGCCAGCTTGAGGCTCCACGGGCCGACCTGGACATCGCCGACCAGGCGCTGCCCCAGGCCGTCATCACCGCGAAACAAGGCGGTGTCGGCGAAGTACTTGGGCATGAATCCCAGCGGGATCAGGACCATGAGGATGTTCAGGTGGAAGCGCCACTTGTGCCACAGGCGCGACAGGTTCGATTCGGGCCGGGCGGTGATGTCCTTGCTCACAGTGAGTTCTCCACGGGTTCGCTGGCGTCCTGCTCGCGCGGGGCCTTGCGGCTGGCTTTCAGCTCGGCCTTGGCCTCGCGCTTGAGCGCGGCGACGGTGGCCAGGGCGGTGCGCTTGCTCCAGATCAGCAGGCCACTGAGCACCATCAGTGACAGCACCAGGCCGAAGAAGGCCCAGATCAGCTTGATCCAGATCCCGCCGAAGTCACCGGTGTGCAACGGGCGCATCGATTCGGTGACCAGCTCCAGGTTGGTCCGGTCCGAGAGCAGGTAGGTCGAGGTCACTTCACCGGTATAGGGGTGGATGTTCACCAGTTGGTACATCAGCGGGTACCAGCTGCGGCCGAACGCCTGCATCGTGCCGTAGGTGTTGCTCGGCAGGATGATCCCGCTGGGGTCGAGCCCCGGCACTTGCGCCTGGGCGATGAGCAGGGCCTTGTCCAGGCCGATGATCGGCGCCGGGCTGCCGTCGGCGGTGAGCGGCACGCTGTCGTGGGCCAGCACTTCGGTGGCGGCGGAGTAGGTGCTCAGGCTGATCTGGTTGTCGGAGAGGATCGCCTGGATCAGGAACCAGACGCCGGTCACCGAGATCACCGCGATGAACCAGATCGACCAGATGCCGCTGAGGCGATGGAAGTCGCCCCAGAAGATCCGTGCGCCATGGCGCAGGCGCAGTACCGGCTTGAAGAAGCCTTTCCAGAAGCGCTTGTAGACCACCAGTCCGGTGATCAGCGAGGCGAGCATCGGCAGGCCGAGCAGCGACACCAGGTACCAGCCCCAGGGGTAGCCGTTGGTGTAGGGCACCAGCCACCAGCCATGCAGGGCGCGGGTGAAGTTGCGGAAGTTGAAGTCCGGGGCGTAGCCCTGCAGCTCGGCGCTGTAGGGGTTGACGTAGGCGGTGACGCTGCGCCCGCCGGAAAGGGTGCCGCTGACGTTGAGGGCGAAGTACTCGCCGTCGGGCTGGAGGATGGTGTTGACGTCCAGCTCCGGGTGCTGCTGGTGCAGGCGCCGCATGATCTCGTCGTAGCTCAGCCGCTGCGCCGTGTCGTCCGGCTGGGTGGCGCGCATTTCCGGGTAGGCGACCCACATGATTTCCTTGGCCACCACCGCCAGGGTGCCGGTCACGCAGACGATCAGCACGAAGAACCAGATCGGCAGGGCCAGCCAGCTGTGCACCAGGAACCAGATTTTCGAACGGGACTTCTTCGACATGGGGTAACGCTCTCGCTGCAAGGCCGACGGATTCGGTCGGGTATTCGCTGTCCATGAAAACGGTGGCGACCACCGTGCATCTGTTTCTGAACGAACGAGGGCGTGGGTACTTTAGGGGGGTGATGTAAGTAAATATTTCATTGGGCGTGGGGTGGGTGGGAATTGGCATCGGCATCGCGAGCTGATCCAGTGCGGGCGGTGACGCCACCGGCCCCTTCCGCCTCTACGGCGGGTCTATTTTGAAAGGCTTGTCGGGGGACCGCATCAAGGCCGCTAGGTGCCTGTCTTGAGTCTTGCAGCGCCCTCCAGATCGAGCGCCGCCCGCGCGGCGCATCGCGAGCTCGCTCGCTCCTACATTTTTTGCAACGTGCCATGGCCTGTGAGAGCGGCGTTGCCAGCCTTTGGCGCTTGGCGATCTATCGGGGGAAGCCGTTGGGGTCGGCGCGATACCGCGTCGTGCAAACAAGGCGGTCAACCATGGCCTGTCAGACATAGGTACGTTGCAACAAATGTAGGAGCGAGCGAGCTCGCGATGCGCCGCGCGGGCGGCGCTCGATCTGGAGGGCGCTGCAAGACTCAAGACAGGCACCTG
>NZ_FZOL01000054.1 GCF_900188455.1 Pseudomonas japonica
ATGACGGCCGCCAGGTACACCCATCCGCTGCGCGTTCGGATGTAAGTGATATCTGCAACCCATGACTGATTGATGCCTCCCGGCATGAACTGACGAAAGAAGGCCGTAGCTTTTTTTAGTATGTCGTTGTCCATCTTCAGCTCTCGGACTTGCTGCTCAAGCTGGCGAATTCGCTGCTGTTCACTGGTCAACGGATTGCCTATCCCAGCTCCGCCCAACTGCTCGGCCTTGTACTGTTCTACCCAGCGGCGGACAGCGGTGTCATTCAAGCCCATGTCGACACAAACCGAGTTCACGCTCAGACCTTGATCAACAATCATCTTGCAGACCTGGAGTTTGAACTCGGTGGTGAATCTTCTGTACTTCTTGGTCATCGGGGGTACTCCTCAGTAGGGGGGTTCTCCCTAATTGAGGTGTCCGGAGCCATTAGACCAGCACAATGCGCCAGATTGGATGAATTGACTATTTTGGTTGAAAAACCTCTGTTTTAAAGGTGGTTCTGGAATACCAATTGGAATACCGAAATCCCGATTTCACGAGGCGCCGACTCATCTAAGACTGTGACGGTGACAGTTCACTCTGAGGCTTTGAGTCTCAGAGACTGTGCCACCAAAAGCTGACGGTCAGGATCAGAGCAGGTGGTGCCGGGTGCTGAGTACTGGTGAAGACGCAGTCACACACTGAGAAATTCGCATGAGCTGCCTCGACCTCAGCGAACCCATTCCTGCCGCACGACGTAACCCACCGGCAATAGACACGCTACGTGAGGATCGAGTAGTGTCGCAGGCAAATTTGCACACACGTTTGGTTGAGCAAACGAGGCTGTCTATCCATGGTGTATATCTCCCTTATACGCTCATCAGCACGCTTAAAACCTCAGCCTAGACACGGATAGCAAAAGGTACAAGGAATGTTCTACACAACGCCCGTCCGGGGAGTTATGCATCACCTTGTGTTTATTTATAGTTTTATGCTCCGAGGAAACCAGCTCCGTGAAAATATTAACGATGTGCATGGAATGCCAAAAAGAACTGGGGTATCCATCTTTCGAACCAATAATTGCTGACTATTACGAAGAGGCTCTAGCATATATAGAGTGTTCTAAAGGTCACAAATCAGCAATTTTGCTTCAAAGTCAGAAATTTGAAGTTTTACTTGAGTCGGCAGCGAACGCTCTAATTGAAGGTTATACGCTCGAAGCTGCCTCCAGTCTTTCGTCAGCATACGAGCGCTTTTTTGAATTCGCAATAAATGTATATTGTAAGAAAAATAATACTTCCAAAGAGGCACTGAGCGAAACATTCAAGCAGGTCTCAAAGCAATCAGAGCGCCAGGTTGGTGGTTTTTTATTCCTCCACCTGCTTACGTTCGGGACTCACTATACACTCAACAAAAAAATTCCAGAACTCAGAAATAAAGTCATACATCAAGGCTACATCCCAACACCTGATGAAGTAGCAAGTCTTGGTGGTCTAATATATAACGAAATATCCACAATTACCGCCTTAATCAAATTAAATCTGTCAAGCGAAATGCAGCAAGTCGTAATGGATACGGTACAAAGGCGAAGCGAAAAAATACCCCAAGATATACCTCGCGCAACCACTACAGGTACAATGTTCTTCAATCTAGCCATGTCGGAGCAAAAAGATAGCTTCCAAGAAGCTCTTATTAGCTACAAGGAAGCAAGAGACAAAATTAGCGAATCAGTTCCGTTTTTGCGCGTTTTTAGCAAAGCAGTTGCACTGTTTTCCAGAACTAATATTTCCGTATAACAACGCGCTCAATGCGCTCACTTCGTTCGCTGGGACGGGCTAAAGGTAAGCGCTCCATGAACCCCACATTCAAAGCGCTCAACTGATCCCGGATGCTGTGCTCCCGATTTCTTTCCGGAGCCCGCCGGCCATGATGCGACCCGACGCCAAAGTCGAAAAAGTCTACCTCTATCCAAAACCTGTCGACTTTCGAAAGTCCATCGATGGCCTGGCCGCGCTGGTCGAACTGGATATCAAGGTGGCAGTGTTCGATCCTTACGAAGCCCTGCTGCCTTGGAATTGCACGCCTCGTCTGCATAGCTAAGTGCTCGCCCATCTTTGGATTGGTGGGGTTTATGGAGCGTAAACGATCCATAAACCCCACCCGTTAAATGAAGGATGGGGAAATCAGGTATTCGAGTCGGGCATCTGTCCCGCTTGAGTCCTTAACCCGAACAACTGATCAGCTAGCTGTCGACCTCGTTCTAGTCCCTCCGCCGTCAACCAGATGGATTTGTTTCTGTTCACAGGATCACTGATGAAACCCTGTTCATGCAGTCGATTCATGATCTCGAAGTCGAATCCTTTCCACGCGTTACCTTTGTCGGAGCTATAGGCTGCCAACAGGGCAAGCACTGCGTCCTGAATCAGTCTATCGTCGTATTCCATGGTCGTTACTCCGCTGTTCTTCAAACGCTTCGTAGGCCCATCTGACCCAAGATGGGCAGAGCACTCAGCTATGTATTCTAGGCTCTGTATGAAATGTATTCGAGCGAAGGCCAGGCAAGGCGAAAACGGGCGAGGAAGCGGAGTTTACTGGAGTAAATGAGCATTCCGAGCCCGTTTTCAACGCAGCATGGGCGAGCTCGGATGCATTTCGTACAGAGCCTAGGCGTGCAATTCCACGGCAACAGCGCTTCATAGTCTTCCACTGAGGACGCCAGCGGCAGGCGTTCCAGTGCGTGGCGCAGCCACGCATAAGGCTCTTTGCCGTTGGCTTCGACTGTCTCACCAAACTGTAAAGCTGCGCGCTGGCCGTCGCGCCTCTGGGCGTGTCACTGAACAACCAGTTCTTTCTGCCAATGACAAACGGGCGGATCGCACGCTCGGCGGCGTTATTGTCGATCGGCAAGTCACCATGCTCGACGTAGCGTTCTAACTTACTCCAGTTGCTGGCCAGATAGCCGATGGCTTTACCAAGTGCATTCTGGGCCGTGACCTGAGGCTGTGTTTTCTCTGTCCAGCTTCTCAACTGGGCCAGTACCGGTTGACTGCGGGCGTGGCGGGCCAGCTTGCGATCTTCATCGCTGCCGTCCTTTAGGCTCTGTATGAAAACCTTTGAAATTCCGTCAACGCCCCAGCCCGTCTGAGTTTCCGTAGAGTTCTGGCCTTTTCAACGCAGGACTCTGCCAT
>NZ_FZOL01000018.1 GCF_900188455.1 Pseudomonas japonica
TGTTCCTGCGGTCGCGCCTTCGCTACGCGCTTCTTTCAGCTTGGCCTCACGGCGTCCACCTTGCGTTTCACTACAGTTATCGTCACTCAGTCTGGCCACCGCTTTCAGGTGACTGATTTTGGCCCATGCCGGGCACACTGGGAGCGGGCGTTGCCCGCGATGGGGCCCTGAAAAGTCTCAGCTACGTTCGAGCGCGCTCACCAGGTCATGGAACGCCTCGCGGTTGGAGTCGTTCAGGCCCATGAGGATCTTGTGCGCCTCCAGCACCTTGGAACGCACCACCTCCTCGTCCTGGTCCTGCGATGGCAGGTCGGTCAGGCACTCGGGGCACGGAATCGGCCGATCGACGATGTTGAACACCTGGTCGAAGCCCATCGACTGCAGCAGACGGGTGATGTCGGCGTGGGTGGTGACCACGGTCGGCAGCAGGCCGACCTTCTGCCGCGACAGGATCGACAGCTTGGCCAGCAGGCCCAGGGTGGTGCTGTCGATGCTCTGGGTTTCCGTCAGGTCGATGACGATCGCCGAGAAATTCAGGGCGGTGAAGATCTTTTCAATAGTTGCATCCAGCGCCGAACACAGGGTCAGGCGCACTTCACCGACAAATTTCAGAACAAAGGTGCCGTTCTGTTCGGCGAACTGGATTCTACCGGTACTCATTGAAGGTTCCTGCTCAACACCAATAGGGCGATATCATCCGGCATCTCCCCAAGCGTAGCCAATTCGAATCGTTGCCGCAGGCCATCCAGGCTGCCGCCCGCGTCCCTGATGATTTCAGGCAGGGCCGCTTCTTTATCTTTGAGTGTCTCGCCGGGCAAAAGGTCAAGGATGCCGTCCGAGAGCAGGGTCAGGCTGAACTGCTCCGGCAGTTCCAGCACATGATCCTGGTAGGTGGCCTCGTCGAACAGGCCGACCGGCAGGCCACGCCCCTCCAGGTAACGACCCTGGCCCGGGGTGAACAGTACCGGCAGCGGCAGGTGGCCGCCGATGGAATAGGTCAGCAGGCCGGTGTCCTCGTCGATGACGCCACCGACCATGGTCACGTGCTTGCCCAGCTTGCAGTTGATCAGGCCGCGGTTGATGTGCCCCAGCACCTCCGACGGCTTGAAGTCGCGCAACGACCCGGCGCGCTTGAATTCGAACAGCAGCCGGGTGGTCATGAACTTCAGCAGCACCGTGACGAACGCCGACGAGGCGCCGTGACCGGAGACATCCGCCAGGTAGAAGGCGATACGCCGCTCGTCGACGCGGAAGTAGTCGGCGAAATCTCCGGACAGGTACAGCGACGGAATGATCTGGTGCTCGAAGGAAAAACCGCCACAGTGCCACGGGCTTTCCGGAAGCATGTTCATCTGCACCTGACGACCGGCGGTCTGGTCCTCCTGCAACAGGTGCAGGCTGGCTTCCAGTTCGCGGTTGGCGGTTTCGAGCTTTTCCCGGTAACGCTGGTTTTCCAGGACCAGGCGCGCACGATCCAGCGCACGGCGCACCGAGTGCTCCAGCACCGCGAGGTCTTCCAGGGGCTTGATCAGGTAATCGGCTGCACCGAGACGCAGGGCTTCGACGGCATCGTTCATCACGCCCGCACCGGAAACCACGATCACCGGCAAGTCGGGAGCGCGCTCGGTAACCTGGCGAATCAGCTCCAGCCCGCCCATTTGCGGCATGCGCAAATCGCAGATCACAAGGTCGGGTCGATCCTGTTCGAACACTTCGAGACCCTGCTGGCCATTGCTTGCCTGCAGGACGCTGAAACCGCTGTCTTCCAGGTAGGCGGCGAGGCTTTCACGCACCACGTCGTCGTCATCGATTATCAGCAGCGTTGCACTGGTTTTCTGCATGTGGGCAAACGGCGCCAGAAATAGGTTGGCGTAAGTGGCTCGACAGGCTAAAGCACACGTACTGGATTCTCTTCTAGCCACTCTGTCTATCTGAGTTGTAGGTCAGAAAAAGCTGACCGACAACCCGCAGAGGTGCCCTGTAAGGCGCAGACGGTACTCCCATCCGTCAGGCGTTTCAAGCATGCGGCAACGCTCACGCGCCGCTCTTTACAGCGCAAATCACCGGGAGTTATAAAAACCCGGTTTGTGGCAACTCAATGTAAGGATGAAGGTATGAGCCAGACGTTCGACGGCTACAGCGAGAAGCGTGATTTCATCCGGATGCGGGTCGACGCCGACGTCACCCTGATCCATGCCGACCAGGTGGTCGCGGCGGTCTGCCTGGACTTGTCCAGCAGTGGCATGCAGATCCAGGCGCCGCGCACCTTCCAGGTGGGTGATCAACTGCAGGTGCGCATCGATTCCGACCACCCGGCGCTCAAGGGCCTGGAGGCCACCACCCAGGTGGTCTGGATCGCCGACCAGGCGGACAACCAGCAGAAACTCGGCCTGCGCATCCTGGCGATGCACTGAACCCCTCCCCCACGAAAAAGGCGACCCGAAGGTCGCCTTTCGCATAGCCCGAAGAACCGATCAGAAATCGTCCTCGACCTGACCGTCCTTGACCTTGAACTCGCGGTTCTGCAGGTAGGCATTGCGGATGAAGATGTACTTGTCGCCCTGGATCATCTTCTCCGCCGACAGCAGGCTGGCACGGGTATCCACTACATCGACGGCGCGCAGGGTGTTGCGGGTCGGTACGTGGTCGATGTACTGGTAGGGCTCGGTGTAGGTGTCCGGGTACTTGCCGATGGCATCGCGCACGGTGCTCGGGCCGAGCAGCGGCAGCATCACGTACGGACCGCTAGCGACACCCCAGTAGCCGAGGGTCTGGCCGAAGTCTTCGTCGTTGCGCTGCAGGCCCATCCTGGTGCCGACGTCGAAGAAGCCGCCGAGACCGAAGGTGGTGTTGACGATCAGCCGCGCGGTATCGACACCCGCCGCGTGCGGCTTGAGCTGGAGGATGTTGTTGGCCAGGTTGGTCACGTCCCCCAGGTTGAGGAACATGTTGTGGATGCCATCCTCGAGGAATTGCGGGGTGATCCACTGGTAGCCCTGGGCGATGGGTTTCAGCGCGTAGGTATCGACCGTGTCGTTGAAGCGGAAGATTGGCCGGTTTACTGCTTCCCAAGGATCCTCCTCGGTGGCCGCCTGGGCCGCGAACGGTGCCAGCAACGCGGTCGCGCAGACACTGGCCCGGAACAAACGATCGAGCACTCCCGTACCGATCCCACGCATAACTTTCTCTCCTGGATGAACACTGAACGGAGCCCAGCTGGCCCCGCGCGAAATTGAACGAGTATAAAGCCTCGCAGCGCCGGCGTCGCAAATAGTTGACGCCCCGGCCTTCACCCAGGCGTCACCAAACCGTCATCGAGGCCCGGTAACGTCTCTGCTATTTCAGGGATGTCTGCCAATGCCAAACGCTCCCGCGTTCACTGCGCTGTTGTTCGGACTCCGGGGCTGCCTGGTCGATTTCGGTGGTCGCAGCCTGGAGGCTGCCCAGGATGTTCCGGTCCACCCTACCCCCGGCGCCCTCGACGTACTCGACTGGCTGCGACACCACGACGTGCCCTGTGCCTGGCTGGACGATGTCGCACCTGAGCACGGCAGACACCTGAGCAGGCCCTTGCCCGACTGGCTGCGGGCGGTCCATCACGGCGCGGCGAAACCCTGGCCGGCACCGGACGCCTGCTGGCAAGCGCTGATGCAGATCGAAGCCGGACGACTCGACGGTTGCGTGCTGATCAGCGGCGAGCCGCGCCTGCTCCAGGCGGGGCTCAACGCCGGCCTGTGGACCATCGGCCTGGCCGCCTGCGGACCGCTGTGCGGTCTGTCGGAAACGCAGTGGCAGGCGCTGGACGACAAGCAGCGCGAACAAAGACGCGGCAAGGCCACCCTGCAACTGTTCGGCCTGGGCGTGCATTCGGTGATCGATCATCTGCAGGAACTGGCGGACTGCCTGGCGGACATCGGCCAGCGCCGGCTCAAGGGCGAAAAGCCCTGACGGCCGCGCTTGATCCGGATCATGCAAAGCGCCAGCGGGTGGATTACTCTGTGAAGCGGGACATGGACCTTTCGCCACCGACCGGGGTCCATGGCTGTGCCTATCGAGATAAGGGAGATCACCATGCCTGCCCGCGAACTGCAACAGCAACTCGACACCCTGCGCGAGCAACTGGAGCAAGACCCGCCGCTGTCCCTGGAGGAACGCGAGCATCTGCAGCAACTGATGCAACAGATCGACGCCCAGATCAAACTGGAGGCCGCGACCCAGGACAACAGCCTGGTGGATGGCGTCAACCTCGCCGTCGAGCGCTTCGAAGTCGATCACCCAGGGCTGACCGCCACCTTGCGCAATATCGTTCAGAGCCTGCAGAGCATGGGGATCTGAGACTCGCCTGAAACGACAAAGCCCGTCGAATGACGGGCTTTGTCGTTCTGCAGCCTTACTGGCGCACCAGACGCCGGTTATCCACATCCACCGGCCCGGTACTGCGGTACGGATTGATGTCCAGCCCACCCCGCCGCACATAGCGCGCATACACCGTCAGATGCTCCGGATCCAGCAGACGCTTGAGATCCAGCCAGATCCGCTCCACGCACTGCTCATGGAAGTCCGCATGCTGGCGGAAGCTGATCAGGTAGGTGAGCAGGCTCGCCGCATCCAGCTCCGGCCCGCGGTACTCCACCACCACGCTGCCCCAGTCCGGCTGGCCGGTGACCGGACAGTTGGACTTGAGCAGATGACTGTGCAGCACCTGGTCAACTTGTTTCTCTTTATTGCAGCGCAGCAGTTCAGGCTGCGGCTGCTCGTAGTTGCTGATGCTGACATCCAGATCGTCGATGCACTGGCCCGGCAGACTGATCACACCCTCGCCCGTCACCTCGTCCAGACCGCGAATGCGCACGCCCACCGGCTTGCCGGCGGCGGCGCTCAGGTCCTTTTCCAGGCACGCCTGCAACGCGGCCGGCGACTCGAACACGGTCTGGTTCAGGGAGTTGAGATAGAGCTTGAACGACTTGGATTCGATGATGTTCGGCGAATCCGCGGGAATGGCGAACTCGCCGATGGCCACCACCGGTTTGCCCGACGACAGCAGCCAGGACAGCTCGAAGCAGTTCCAGAAATCGACGCCATGCCATGGCAGGCTGTCGCCGCTGACGCCCAGCTCGGCCCATTTCGCCAGGCGCGGGATGGGGAACAGCAGGGACGGCGTGTAGGTGGAAACGTATTCGCTGGATTTACCCAGCGGTGAATGTTCTGCAGCAGGGTGCATGGCTCAAACCTGAAGGACGAAATGCCCCTAGTCTATCGGGTTTGCGCCTCGCGTTGGTCACTGGGCGATGTTCAGCTTGCCGACCATTCCCGCCTGGTAATGCCCCGGCACGTTGCAGGCGAACTCGATGGGCGCGGACTTGCTGAAGGTCCAGGTCAGCTCGCCGCGCTGGCCGGGCTGGACCATGACCGTGTTCGGGTCGTCGTGGCTCATGCCGTGGTTCATACCGCCATGCCCCATCTTCGAATGATCCATCTGCGCCATGGCCAGCATTTCCTTCTGGTGCTCGGCATGCATGGCCGCGTCGCCCAGATTGAATTCGTGCGCCACCTGCCCCTTGTTGATCACCACGAAACGCACGGTTTCACCGGCCTTGACGTCGATGTTGCGGGGTTCGAAATACATCTCGCCCAGCGTCACTTCCACAGTGCGCGTGGCCTTGGCCGCCGCGGCCGGCTGGCCGAACGAGAAGCCGTGGTCGGGCGCGGCGATGACCGGCAGGCTGAACAGGGCGAGAGCGGCGGCGGCAAGTGCGGATTTCATGGGGGTACCTCGTTTCGATCGATTCATGACGCCATTGTGCGAGACCCGCGCTGGCGTCGACCTGACGAAAAGATTACAACTTTGTCAGCTTTGCCCTGCCCGCTCGCCGGACAGGTATAACGTCACCGTCGCCAACCTCCGAGAGCCCCATGAAACTGCTGATCGTCGAAGACCAGGCCAAGACCGGCCAGTACCTGCGCCAGGGCCTCAGCGAGGCCGGATTCAGTACCGAGCTGGCCTGCGATGGCGAGACCGGCCAGTTCATGGCCCTGACCGGCGACTACGACCTGCTGATTCTCGATGTGATGCTGCCCGGCCGCGACGGCTGGCAGATTCTCCAGGCGGTGCGCGAAGCCGGGCAGAACGTGCCGGTGCTGTTCCTGACCGCCCGTGACGCCGTCGAGGATCGGGTCCATGGCCTGGAACTGGGCGCCGACGATTATCTGGTGAAACCCTTCGCCTTCTCCGAACTGCTGGCCCGGGTGCGCACCCTGCTGCGCCGCGGTACCGCGCCGACCCAGGAAACCACCCTGGGACTGGCCGACCTGCGCCTCGACCTGATCCGCCGTCGCGTCGAACGCGCCGGCCAGCGCCTCGATCTCACCGCCAAGGAGTTCGCCCTGCTGGAGCTGCTGCTGCGTCGCCAGGGCGAGGTGCTGCCCAAGTCGCTGATCGCCTCGCAGGTCTGGGACATGAATTTCGACAGCGATACCAATGTCATCGAAGTCGCGATCCGCCGCCTGCGCCTGAAGATCGACGACGCCCACGACAACAAACTGATTCATACGGTGCGCGGCATGGGCTACGTGCTCGAAGAGCGGCCGGCCTGATGCCGCGCCTGTCCCTCGGTGCTCGTCTGGCCCTGCTGTTCGCCGCCTGTACCGCCGTGGTTTCGCTGCTGGCGGGGATTCTCTTCAGCCGCGCCAGCGAGAAGCACTTCATCGAACTGGACCAGCAACTGCTCGGCAGTCGCCTGCCAGTGCTGCAGCGCATGCTCACCGGGGTCGACAGCCCGAGCAGCCTGGCGCCACGCCTGGGCGAGCTGAAGGAAGAACTGGCGCATCAGACCGACCTGGCCCTGCGCCTGCGCGGCAATGACGGCCAGATCTGGTTCGACAGCCGCGCGGACCTGCCCGCCAGCGCCAACACGGCGGGGCTGACCACCCTGCACGACGAGCAGGTCGCCTGGCGCGGGCTCACCGTGCAGTTGCCGGCGCTGCAACTGACCCTGTTTCTCGATATCACCCACCACCAGCATTTCCTCCAGCGCATGCAGCACCTGATCTGGCTGACCGTCGGTCTCAGCGCCCTGGCCACCGCGCTGCTCGGCATCTGGGCCGCGCGCAGCGGCTTGCGGCCGCTACGCCAGATGGGCGAGATCGCCGCCAGCGTCTCGGCGCGCTCGCTGACCACGCGCCTGCCCGAGGAACAGATGCCGGTGGAGCTGGCGGAACTGGCCGCCACGGTCAACGCCATGCTCGAACGCCTCGACGATGCCTTCCAGCGCCTCTCGGCGTTTTCCGCGGACATCGCCCATGAATTGCGCACTCCGTTGTCGAACCTGCTGACCCACACCCAGGTCACCCTCACCCGCCCACGCAGTCTCGACGAATACCGCGAGGCCCTGCACGGCAACCTGGAGGAGCTGCAATGGATGGCGCAGATGGTCAACGACATGCTCTATCTGGCCAAGGCCGACCATGGCCTGCTGATGCCCAATCGCGAGCCGCTGGCCCTGGACCAGGAAGTGGATGCCTTGCTGGAGTACTACGCGCCGCTGGCCGAGGACGCCGGGGTCGCGTTGCAGCGCAGCGGCCAGGCCGCACTGGGCGGCGACCGTCACATGCTGCGCCGGGCCCTGTCCAACCTGCTGGACAACGCGCTGCGCTTCACCCCGCAGAACGGGGCAATCAGGGTAGGCATCGAGGAAAGTGGCGGAAAAATCCGCCTGGAAGTGGCCAATCGCGGTGAACCGATCGATGCGGCGCAGCTACCGCGTCTGTTCGACCGCTTCTACCGCGCCGACCCCGCACGCCGGGCCGGCAGCAGCGAACACGCCGGATTGGGCCTGGCGATCACCCAATCCATCGTCCGTGCCCATGGCGGGACCATTCGCGCCGAATCGGCGGCGGGCTGGACACGGTTCATCATCGACCTGCCCAGCCGCGAGGCTCACTCGTAACGCAGGGCCATCGCCGGCTCGACCTGCGAAGCACGCCAGGCCGGGTACAGGGTGGCGAGGAAGCTCATCACCAGGCCGGCCGTGCAGATCAACGCCACATCGCCCCATTGCAGCTCCGACGGCAGCGAGCTGATGAAGTACACGTCGGACGTGAAGATGTGCTGGCCACTGACCCGCTCGATCCAGCTGACCACGTCGCTGACGTTCAGCGCCAGGGCCACGCCGAGCACCCCGCCGATCAGGGTGCCGACCACGCCGATCAGGCTGCCCTGAACCATGAAGGTGCCCATGATCTGCCCAGGCGTCGCACCGATGGTGCGCAGGATGGCGATGTCCGCGCCCTTGTCGTTCACCACCATGATCAGGGTGGCGATGATGTTGAACGCCGCCACCGCGATGATCATCAGCAGCAACAGGCCGATCATGGTCTTTTCCATCTTCATGGCGCTGAACAGGCTGCCCTGGGTGTGGGTCCAGTCATCGGCGCGGTATTGCTCGCCCAGGCTCGAGACGATGGACGCCGACACCGCCGGCGCCGCGTACAGGTCCTTGAGCTTGAGGCGCACGCTCTGTACCTGGTTCGGCGCCCAGCGCTGCATTTCCGCGGCATCGGCAACGTGGATCATGGCCATGGAGCCGTCCAGCTCGGCACCGACCTTGAAGATGCCGACCACGTTCAGGCGCTGCATGCGCGGCGTGATGCCGCCCGGCTCGCTGCTCACCTCCGGGACGATCAGGGTCAGCTTGTCGCCGACGTTGAGACGGAAGCGCCGCGCGGTGATCTCGCCGATCACTACCCCGAACTCGCCGGGCTTGAGGTCTTCCAGACGGCCCTGGACGATATGCTCGGTGACGATGGAAACCTTGCCTTCCTGCGCCGGGTCGATGCCACTGACCTGGATCGGCTGCATCGAACCCTTGTAGGAGAGCATGCCTTCCATCTCGGTGAAGGGCACCGCGGCGATCACCTCGGGATTCTTCAGCGCGGCAGCGGCCACCGGCTGCCAGTCGTCCAGCGGGTTGACCCCGACGATCATGGCGTGGGGCACCATGCCGAGGATCCGCGAACTCATTTCGCGCTGGAAACCGTTCATCACCGACAACACCGTGATCATCGCCAGCACGCCCAGGGACAGGCCGATCATCGAGGTCATGGAAATGAACGAGATGAAATGGTTGCGGCGCTTGGCGCGGGTGTAGCGCGCGCCGATGAAGATTGACAGGGGTCTGAACATGAAGTGATGCACCCAGGCAAAGAAAACGACCAGGGCGCCCGGCGACGGCACGGGCGCCCGCCACGCGTCAGATCGAGACCAGTTGGCCCTCTTCCAGACGCAGCACGCGGTCCATCTGCCGCGCCAGGTTCAGATCGTGGGTCACGACCAGGAAGGCGGTCTGCGACGAGGTGCTCAACTCACGCATCAGATCCTGGATGCCCTGGGCGGTGTGCTGGTCGAGGTTGCCGGTGGGCTCGTCGAGCATCACCAGTCCCGGCCGGTTGACCAGCGCCCGGGCGATCGCCACGCGCTGACGCTCGCCGCCGGAAAGCTCCGCCGGCTTGTGGTTGAGCCGATGGCCGAGACCGACACGCTTGAGCAATGCCTCCGCGCGCTCGCGGGCTTCCGGAATCGCGGTGCGGCCGATCAGCAGCGGCATGCACACGTTCTCCAGGGCGGTGAACTCCGGCAACAGGTGGTGGAACTGGTAGACGAAGCCCAGCGCGCGGTTGCGCAACAGGCCACGGGCGCGCTCGCCGAGGGCCGACAGCTCCTCGCCGGCCAGCCAGACGCTGCCTTCGCTCGGCGTGTCGAGACCGCCCAGCAGGTTGAGCAAGGTACTCTTGCCCGACCCCGAGCTACCGACGATGGCCACCCGCTCTCCGGCGAACAGTTCCAGCTGCAGGTTCGACAGCACCTGCACCTTCTCCGGGCCTTCTTCATAAGACTTGCCCAGGCTGCGGCAACTCAGTACGGCTTTATCACTCATGCCCAACTCACTCATAACGTAGCGCCTCCGCGGGCTGGGTGCGTGCCGCACGCCAGGCCGGATACAGGGTGGCGAGGAAACTCAGGACCAGCGCCGCGCCGCAGACCATCCACACGTCCTCGGCCATGATCCGGGACGGCAGGTAGTCGATGAAATAGACGTCGGCGTTGAGGAATTTGTGGCCGATCAGGCGCTCCACGCCGGCAATGGCGGCGCTGACATTGAGCGCCGCGGCGATCCCGACGGCGGCGCCGATGGCCGTGCCGACCACGCCGATGATGGTGCCCTGGACCATGAAGATCGCCATGATCTGCCCCGGTGTCGAACCCAGGGTACGGAGGATGGCGATGTCGCCGCGCTTGTCGTTGACCACCATGACCAGGGTGGAAATGATGTTGAACGCCGCCACCGCGACGATCAGCAGCAGGAGCAGGCCGATCATCGCCTTCTCCATGCGGATCGCCTGGTACAGGTTGCCGTAGCTGCGGGTCCAGTCGCGCGCGTAGAACTCGCGGTCGCCCAGCTGGCGGGCGATGTTGTAGGCATTGCGCGGGGCCTGGAACAGGTCGTCGAACTTCAGGCGCAGGCCCTGGACCTGGTCGGCCTTCCAGCGATGCAGGCGCGACAGGTCGGAGAGATTGGTCAGGCCGAGGTAGCCGTCGATCTCGCCGGCGCCGACGTGAAAGATGCCGACCACGGTGAAACGCTTCATGCGCGGGAACATCCCGGCCGGAGTCACGGTGACTTCCGGGGCGACGAAGGTCAGCTTGTCGCCGATGCCGACCCCCAGCTTGGCCGCGGCCTTGTCGCCGATGAGGATGCCGAAGCTGCCTGGCGCAAGGTCCTCCAGGCGCCCCTGCTGGATGAAGTTGCCGATGATCGAAACCTTGCGTTCCTGCGCCGGGTCAATGCCGTTGAGCAGGACTTTCTGTACCTTGCCCTCGTGGGTCAGCAAACCCTGCATCTGGGTGAAGGGCGCCACGTCCAGCACCGACGGATTCTGCTTTACTTCAGCAGCGAGGGCCGGCCAGTCGTTGAGCGGCTGCCCGGTCTCCAGCGTGGCATGCGGGACCATGCCGAGGACGCGGGTACGCATCTCGTGGTCGAAGCCATTCATGACCGAAAGCACCACGATCATCACCACCACGCCCAGGGCGAGGCCGATCATCGAGGTCAGGGAAATGAACGAGACGAAGTGATTGCGGCGCTTGGCACGGGTGTAGCGCGTGCCGATGAATACGAAGAGAGGTCTGAACATGTCGGGGCTTGTTCGGATGAAAGAGGAACGTCCTTGTGGCGGGGGCAGGACAGCGGATTTACACTCAGACCACCGCCGTAACCATGGGTTCGCCATGTCGACATTAGATGAAGAAGATCGCCGCGAATACTATCGTATCGAGGACCGGATCGCACTGGAAATTAGCCCGCTGAGCACGGCGGACGCCCTTGGCACGGAGTTGTTGCAGGATGATTCACCGCTGTTCAACCTGCTCAGCGAACTGCACCTGAGCGAGTTCGAATCGCAGCACCTGCTGCGCCAGCTCAGCGAGAAGGATCGCACCCTGGCGGCCTTCCTCAAGGCCCAGAACAAGCGTATCGACCTGCTCAGCGCGGTGCTCGCGCAGACCCTGCTGGGACAGATCGGCGCCCCGCAGGCGGTGATCCTCTCCGAAGGCGGGGTCGAGTTCAGCAATCCCGAGGCCTTCGCCCCCGGTACCCGGGTGGCGGTGAAGATGGTCCTGATGCCCCGCGCCTCCGGCCTCCTGCTGCGCGCCCGCATCACCCACTGCGACAAGCTGGCCGACGGCCAATATGACATCGGCAGCGAATTCGTCGATATCAGCGACGCCCAGCGCCAGTTGCTGGCCCGCTATATCCTGCAACGTCAGCAACAGCAACGCCGCCAGGCCCTGGAACAGAACGACCCGCCAGTTTCCTGAGTTTCAGTTCTCAGTCTTACTTGAAGGAACAAACGTGACGCAGATTTACGGCCATCGTGGCGCCAAGGGCGAAGCCCCGGAAAACACCCTGACCAGCTTCCAGCAGTGCCTGCGACATGGCGTGCGGCGCTGTGAACTCGACCTGCACCTGTCGGCCGACAACGAGCTGATGGTGATCCATGACCCGACACTCAAGCGCACCACCGGCCGGCGCGGCAAGGTGGTGGAGCACAGCGCCGCCGAACTGGTCACCTACGACGCGCGCAAGGGCGGGCCGGGCTGGGTACAACCCTGCCCCGTTCCGCGCCTTGAGGAACTGTTCGAAAAGTGCGACTTCGAGCACTGGCAACTGGAAGTGAAGAGCGCCTCGCGTACCCGCGCAGCCACCACGGTGCTGGCGATCCGCGAGATGGCCCAGCGCTTCGGCCTGCTCGACAAGCTGACCATCACCTCCAGCTCGCGGGAAGTGCTCAGCGCGGCCCAGGAGCTGGTACCGGACATTTCCCGTGGACTGGTGGCGGAATACGCCTGGCTCGACCCGCTGAAGGTCGCGCAGAACTACGGCTGTGAATTGCTGGCGCTGAACTGGACGCACTGCAGTCCCGAGCGCCTGATCAAGGCCCAGCGCCAGGGACTGCATGTGTCGGTGTGGACGGTCAACGAACCGGCGCTGATGCGCCGGCTCGCCGACTTCGGCGTAGACAGCCTGATTACAGACTTTCCCGGTTTGGCCAGCGCCACTCTCGAGAATCGCTGAAATCGGTCTCCCCGGCCGGCTCAGGCCACCGGCCGGAGCGGCTCAAAAAAGCCGGTTGAGGCCATCGTACGCCGCTACCCGATAGGCTTCGGCCATGGTCGGGTAGTTGAAGGTGGTGTTGACGAAATACTTCAGCGTATTGCGCTCACCCGGCTGGTCCATGATGGCCTGGCCGATATGGACGATCTCCGAGGCCTGGTAGCCGAAGCAGTGCACGCCGAGGATTTCCAGGGTCTCGCGGTGGAACAGGATCTTCAGCATGCCTTGCGGCTCGCCGGCGATCTGCGCGCGGGCCATGCTCTTGAAGAAGGCCTTGCCCACTTCGTAGGGCACCTTGGCCTGGGTCAGTTCCTGCTCGTTCTTGCCGATCGAGCTGATCTCCGGAATGGTATAGATGCCGGTCGGCACGTCGTTGACGAAGCGCCAGCTGCCATTGTCGACGATGCTGCCGGCGGCCGAACGGCCCTGGTCGTGGGCGGCACTGGCCAGGCTCGGCCAGCCGATCACGTCACCGGCACCATAGATGTTCGGCACCTGGGTCCGATAGGCTTCGTCGACTTCGATCTGGCCACGGCTGTTGACCTTGATGCCGATGTTCTCCAGACCCAGCCGGTCGGTGTTGCCGGTACGGCCGTTGCACCACAGCAAGGCGTCGGCCTTGATCTTCTTGCCCGACTTCAGGTGCAGGATCACCCCGTTGTCCAGGCCTTCGACGCGCTCGTACTCTTCGTTGTGGCGCACGGTGATGTTGTTGTTGCTGAAGTGGTAGCTCAGGGCCTGGGAGATTTCCGAGTCGAGGAAGCTGAGCAGTTGACCACGGTTGTCCACCAGTTCCACCAGCACGCCGAGGCCGCTGAAGATCGAGGCGTATTCGCAACCGATCACCCCGGCGCCGTAGACGATCAGCTTGCGCGGGGTGTGCCCGAGGCTGAGGATGGTGTCGCTGTCGTAGATGCGCGGGTGATGGAAGTCGATATCGGCCGGGCGATACGGACGCGAACCGGTGGCGATGATGATGTGCTTGGCCACCAGCTTCTCGACCACGCCGTTGGCGCAGACCACTTCCACGGTCTGCTCGTCGGCGAAGCTGCCGGTGCCGAAGAACACGTCGACGCGGTTGCGCGCGTAGTAGCCGGTGCGCGAGGCGACCTGCTTGGAAATGACCTTCTCGGCGCTCTTCAGTACATCGGGGAACGAGAACCAGCGCGGCTCACCAATGGCCCGGAACATCGGGTTGGTGTTGAACTGCATGATCTGGCGCACCGAGTGACGCAGGGCCTTGGACGGGATGGTGCCCAGATGGGTGCAGTTGCCGCCGACCTGACGACGGCTATCGACCATCGCAACCTTGCGTCCTGCTTTGGCGGCATTCATTGCCGCCCCTTCTCCTGCGGGGCCGGAACCCAGCACCACTACGTCGTAGTTGTAGACAGCCATGCGTACTCCTTCAGAACAGGCCCGGGCGCCTGGCCGGCGTCCCGGGGCTACATCATGTGCCCGGCGGGCCCCATGAAAAAATTCGGGTGCAGTCTAATCAAGCTTCAGTGGCGCGCACATTAACCCTTGGTCGCGTCGTAGGCTATTTTTCTCTGCACTACATGCAAGACATCATTGTTTGTTTTCAGCCGCGCCTGTAGCGACGACCCGCGCGAAGGCCGGGGTCACACGGACGCTGAAACCGCTATCGGCACGCAGCACGAAAACCGCGGCCAGGTCCTGCGCCACGGCGAACTCCCAGCCCTGTTCCGGGCCAAGAATCAGCAACAGCGTGGAATACCCGTCGGCCACCAGCGCCGACGGATCGAACACCGTCACCGCCGCCAGGGCATGCGCCACCGGGCGGCCGAGACGGGCATCGAAGGTATGGGAAAAACGCTGGCCATTTTCCTCGAAATAGTTGCGGTAGTCACCTGACGTCGACACGCCGAGGCCATCGATGCCAAGGATCTGCTCGGCGATCTGGCGATCTTCCCTGGGCAGCTCCAGCGCCACGCGCCAGGCGCTGCCGTCGGGCTTGCGGCCAAGCGCCTTGAGCTCACCGGTGACCTCCACCAGCTGGTTGTCGATACCCAGCGCGCGCAGGCGCGCGGCGATCAGGTCGACGCCATGACCGGCGACGATACTGTCGAAGTCCAGCTCCAGGGCGATGTCCTTGCACAACTGGTCGCCGTCGATGCGCAGATACCCCTGACCGACGCGCTGGCGAGTCTCGGCCAGGCGTTGCGGGTCGGGGACCTTCTGTTCACGGGATTGCGGACCGAAGCCCCAGAGGTTCATCAGCGGCTCGACGCTCAGGTCGAAGGCACCACCGCTTTCGCGCCACAGGGTGTCGCCGAAGCGGACCAGGTCGAGCACGTCTTGCGGCATGACCTGGCAACTGCCGGCAGGCAGGTGGTTGAAGGCGCTGACCAGGGAATCGCCGCGGTAGGTGGAGAAGTGCTGGTCGAGGGTGGCGAGGATGTTTTCGATTTCCTGCCTGACCTGGCTGGCATCCGGGCCGTTGGCGGGCGGTACGTATTGCACGGTGTAGGTGCTGCCCATGGTCGGGCCGCTGATGCGCTCGACCGGGTCGGATTCTCCACAACCGGTCAGGGCAAGGGCACAGAAGACGCTCAGGAGTGCTTTCAAATCGGTCCACCTTTTATTCGGAGGCCGCTGCGCGCCCTTTCGCGGGCAAGCCACGCTCCTACGCAGGCTTGCGCGGACGCCCGTAGGAGCGTGGCTTGCCCGCGAAGGACCGCAAAGCGGTCCCGGAATGCAGGGCAAAAAAAACGGGAACCCTGAGGTTCCCGTTCTTTTCAACACACCAGCAAGCTTAGCGTGGGAACGCAGGCGGGTTCACACCAGCCATGTCTTCCATCACGCGCACGACCTGGCAGCTGTAACCGAATTCGTTGTCGTACCAGACGTACAGAACAACACGGTTGTCGTTGCAGATGGTGGCTTCGGCGTCGACCACACCGGCGTGGCGTGAACCGACGAAGTCGGTGGAGACCACTTCCTGGGAGCTCACGTAGTCGATCTGCTTGTGCAGTTCGGAATGCATGGCGGTCTGGCGCAGGTACTCGTTCAGCTCTTCGCGAGTAGTGGCCTTTTCCAGGTTCAGGTTGAGGATCGCCATGGAGACGTTCGGCGTCGGAACGCGGATGGCGTTGCCGGTCAGCTTGCCTTTCAGCACTGGCAGAGCCTTGGCGGCAGCGGTGGCGGCGCCGGTCTCGGTGATGACCATGTTCAGCGGCGCGGCGCGACCGCGACGGCTGCCCTTGTGGAAGTTGTCGATCAGGTTCTGGTCGTTGGTGAACGAGTGAACGGTTTCGACGTGGCCGTTGACGATGCCGTACTGGTCATTCAGCGCCTTCAGCACCGGCACGATGGCGTTGGTGGTGCAGGAAGCGGCGGAGATGATCTTGTCGTCGGCGGTGATGTCGCCGTGGTTGATGCCGTGAACGATGTTCTTCAGCGCGCCCTTGCCAGGTGCGGTGAGGATCACGCGAGCGGCGCCCGGGCAGGCCAGGTGCTGACCCAGACCCTCGGCGTCACGCCATACGCCGGTGTTGTCGACGATCAGGGCGTTGTCGATGCCGTACTGGGTGTAGTCGACTTCGCTCGGCGCCTTGGCGTAGATCACCTGGATCAGGTTGCCGTTGGCGGTGATGGTGTTGTTCTCTTCGTCGACGGTGATGGTGCCGTCGAACGGGCCGTGAACCGAGTCACGACGCAGCAGGCTGGCACGCTTGATCAGGTCGTTGGTCGCGCCCTTGCGCACGACGATGGCACGCAGGCGCAGGCCGTCGCCGCCACCGGTCTTCTCGATCAGGATGCGCGCCAGCAGGCGGCCGATGCGACCAAAGCCGTACAGGACGACGTCGGTGCCTTTGCGTGCGGAAGCGTTCTGCTGACCAACGACGTCAGCCAGCTCTTCACGAACGAACTGCTCGACGCTGCGGCCATTGCCTTCCAGCTTGAACTTGTTGGCCAGCTTGCCCAGGTCGACCGAAGCGGCGCCCAGTTTCAGCTCGCTCATGGCCTTGAGCAGTGGGAATGTCTCGTGGACGGACAGTTCGGTTTCGTCGGTCTGGCGATGGCGAGCAAAGCGGTGGGCCTTGAGGATCGCGATCACCGAACGGTTGATCAGGCTACGGCCATAGATCGAGCTCACCACGTTATTGTTGCGGTAGAGCTGACCGATAAGCGGGATCATCGCTTCGGCAAGTGCTTCACGATCGATCCACTCACCAAGACACTGGTCGGGCTTCTGAGTCACGGGAACCTTCCACATGTAGGGACAGAAAAAAGGGGCTACATTATGACGCCGAGCCGCGCTTCGAGCAATGAGCGCCTGTCGTCACCGTCCCTCCACGCCAATTTGCCCGGCACAAGCCTTACGGCACGGGCCTTCGCCCGGTACAATCGGTGTCTTTGTCGCAACGCTTGGAGCTCGACCTCCCGTGCCTGTTCTGCGTCTACCGCACCTGCCGGCCATCGCCGGCAAACAAACCTGGGGCAACCTGCCCGGCGCCGCCCTGAGCCTGGCCATCGCCGAGGCCGCCAGCGCCGCCAAACGCTTCACCCTGCTGCTCACCGCCGACAGCCAGAGCGCCGACCGGCTGGAGCAGGAGCTGCGCTTCTTCGCGCCGGAGCTGGCGGTACTGCCCTTCCCCGACTGGGAAACCCTGCCCTACGACCTGTTCTCGCCGCACCAGGACATCATCTCGCAGCGCATCGCCAGCCTCTACCGCCTGCCGGAGCTGGACCACGGCATCCTCGTCGTGCCGGTCACCACCGCCCTGCACCGCCTGGCGCCGACCAGTTTCCTGCTCGGCAGCAGCCTGGTCCTCGATGTCGGCCAGAAACTCGATGTCGAACAGATGCGCGCGCGCCTGGAAGCCAGCGGCTACCGCTGCGTCGACACTGTCTACGAACACGGCGAGTTCGCCGTGCGCGGCGCCCTGATCGACCTGTTCCCCATGGGCAGCAAGCTGCCCTACCGCATCGACCTGTTCGACGACGAGATCGAGACGCTGCGCACCTTCGACCCGGAAACCCAGCGCTCGATCGACAAGGTCGACTCGGTGCGCCTGCTGCCGGCACGGGAATTCCCCCTGCAGAAGGAGGCGGTGACCCGCTTCAAGGCGCGTTTCCGCGAGCGTTTCGACGTGGACTTCCGCCGCAGCCCGATCTTCCAGGACCTCACCAGCGGCATCATCCCCGCCGGCATCGAGTACTACCTGCCGCTGTTCTTCGAAGAAACCTCGACCCTGTTCGACTACCTGCCGCAGGACACCCAGGTGTTCTCCCTGCCGGGCGTGGAGCAGGCCGCCGAGCATTTCTGGAACGACGTGCGCGGGCGCTACGAAGAACGCCGCATCGATCCGAACCGGCCACTGCTGCCGCCGGCCGAGCTGTTCCTGCCGGTGGAGGACTGCTTCGCCAGGCTCAAGGGCTGGCCGCGGATCGTGGTCAGCACCGATGACCTCGACGCAGGCGTCGGCCGCGAGCGCTTCCCGGCGCAAAAATTGCCGAACCTGGCGATCGAGGCCAAGGCCAGCCAGCCGCTGGCGGCGCTCGCCGAGTTCCTCGACCAGTTCCCCGGCCGTGTACTGTTCACCGCCGAATCGGCGGGCCGCCGCGAAGTCCTCCTGGAGCTGCTCGAACGCCTGAAGCTGCGCCCGCAGACGGTGGAGAGCTGGCTCGACTTCGTCACCGGCAAGGAGCGCCTGGCGATCACCATCGCACCGCTCGATGACGGCCTGGTGCTGGAAGACCCGGCCCTGGCCCTGGTCGCCGAAAGCCCGCTGTTCGGCCAGCGCGTGATGCAGCGCCGACGCCGGGAGAAACGCAGCGACGCCAGCAACGACGCGGTCATCAAGAACCTCACCGAACTGCGCGAAGGCGCTCCGGTGGTGCATATCGACCACGGTGTCGGCCGCTACCTGGGCCTGGCGACCCTGGAAATCGACAACCAGGCCGCCGAATTCCTCACCCTCGAATACGCCGAGGGCGCCAAGCTCTACGTGCCGGTGGCCAACCTGCACCTGATCGCCCGCTACACCGGCAGCGACGACGCCCTCGCCCCGCTGCACCGGCTCGGCTCCGAGGCCTGGCAGAAGGCCAAGCGCAAGGCCGCCGAGCAGGTCCGCGACGTCGCCGCCGAACTCCTCGACATCTATGCGCGCCGTGCCGCGCGCAAGGGCTACGCCTTCGCCGACCCGGCCAGCGACTATGCCGCCTTCAGCGCCGGCTTCCCCTTCGAGGAAACCCCGGACCAGCAGGCCGCCATCGAGGCGGTGCGCGAGGACATGCTGGCGGCCAAGCCGATGGATCGCCTGGTCTGCGGCGACGTCGGCTTCGGCAAGACCGAAGTGGCCATGCGCGCGGCCTTCATCGCCGTGCACAGCGGCCGCCAGGTGGCGATCCTGGTGCCCACCACCCTGCTTGCCCAGCAGCACTACAACAGCTTCCGCGACCGCTTCGCCGACTGGCCGGTGAGCGTGGAAGTGATGAGCCGTTTCAAGTCGGCCAAGGAAGTCGGCACGGCCATGGCCGAGCTGAGCGAAGGCAAGATCGACATCGTCATCGGCACCCACAAGCTGTTGCAGGACGACGTCAAGTTCAAGGACCTGGGCCTGGTCATCATCGACGAGGAACACCGTTTCGGCGTGCGCCAGAAGGAGCAGTTGAAGGCGCTGCGCAGCGAAGTGGACATCCTCACCCTGACCGCCACGCCGATCCCGCGCACCCTGAACATGGCGGTGTCGGGCATGCGCGACCTGTCGATCATCGCCACCCCGCCGGCGCGGCGCCTGTCGGTGCGCACCTTCGTCATGGAGCAGAACAAGAGCACGATCAAGGAGGCGCTGCTGCGCGAGCTGCTGCGCGGCGGCCAGGTCTACTACCTGCACAACGATGTGAAAAGCATCGAGAAGTGCGCCAGCGACCTCGCCGAACTGGTACCCGAAGCGCGCATCGGCATCGGCCACGGGCAGATGCGCGAACGCGAACTCGAACAGGTGATGAGCGACTTCTACCACAAGCGCTTCAACGTGCTGATCGCCTCGACCATCATCGAGACCGGCATCGACGTGCCGAGCGCCAACACCATCATCATCGAGCGCGCCGACAAGTTCGGCCTGGCCCAGTTGCACCAGTTGCGCGGCCGGGTCGGACGCAGCCACCACCAGGCCTACGCCTACCTGCTGACACCGCCGCGGCAGCAGATCACCGCCGACGCGGAAAAACGCCTGGAAGCCATCGCCAACACCCAGGACCTCGGCGCCGGCTTCGTCCTCGCCACCAACGACCTGGAAATCCGCGGCGCCGGCGAACTGCTCGGCGAAGGCCAGAGCGGGCAGATCCAGGCAGTGGGCTTCACCCTGTACATGGAAATGCTCGAGCGCGCGGTCAAGGCCATTCGCAAGGGCACCCAGCCGAACCTCGACCAGCCGCTGGGCGGCGGCCCGGAAATCAACCTGCGCCTGCCGGCACTGATCCCCGAGGACTACCTGCCCGACGTGCATGCCCGCCTGATCCTGTACAAACGCATCGCCTCGGCGCTCGACGAAGACGGGCTGAACGACCTGCAGGTCGAGATGATCGACCGCTTCGGCCTGCTGCCCGAGCCGACCAAGAACCTGATCCGCCTGACCCTGCTCAAGCTGCAGGCGGAGAAGCTCGGAATCAAGAAGGTCGACGCCGGCCCGCAAGGCGGCAAGATCGAATTCGAAAGCGAGACCCCGGTGGACCCGCTGGTCCTCATCAAGCTGATCCAGGGCCAGCCCAAGCGCTACAAGTTCGAAGGCGCGACGCAATTCAGGTTCATGGTGCCCATGGAGCGCGCCGATGAACGTTTCTCGACACTGGAAGCGCTGCTCGAGCGCCTTACACCGCAAACCGCTTAAGGAAGACCCATGCGTGCCATTCGCAACCTGACCCTGCTGCTGGCGCTGATCGCCCCGGCCGCTTTCGCCGACACCCAGTACCTGGTGGAAATGATCCTGGTACGGCAGAACACCGTACCGGCCATCACCAGCCAGTTCGCCCCGGAAGACTGGAGCGGCGGCGGCGCGCCGATCGCCGAGTACGACGTGCGCCAGCCGATCCTCGACGACGAAGTCGAGCGTCTGTCCGCCGACAGCCAGTACACCGTGCTGCTGCGCAAGGCCTGGCAGCAGAATGTCGGCAGCGAAGCCTCCAGGGTCGTCTTCAGCGATGGCCAGGAGCAGTTCGGCCACTTCCCCATCGAAGGCAACCTGAGCCTGAAAGAGGGGCGTTTCCTCGATGTCGAGGCCAACCTGTGGGTCAACCAGTTCGACGGCAATGGCGCGGTGATGCAGAGCGAGCAGTTCCGCCAGGGCAACAGCAATGTGAAGAATGCCGAGCTGACCTTTCTGGATGGCGGACATCTGGCCCTGCTGCTGAAGATTCGCAAGGCGGGGGCGCCGGCGAGTGCAGCGCCTGATCCTGCATTGATGGAGCAGTAGCGGATGTCTGTCGTAATCGACCTGCTGCTGGACGATAACCGCTGGGAACGTCACTTCAGTCGCATGATTCTTGGCCGAGGTCGCGATTACGCAGCACAGCAGCGAGTCACCATCCAGAACATCGAGGATGCCGACGACATCGACGCCGGTGAGGTCAGCGAAATCGTTCACGCCACCTGCCAGGGCTCGGAAGGCAACCTCTACCGGCAGACCATAACGATCAGCCCGGGCCACCGCTGGATCTCCCTCGATTGCCAGTGCACCTGCCCGGTGCGCTCGGACTGCAAGCATTGCGCCGCCGTGATCTACCACCTGCAAGCCAATCAGGGCGCGGCTGCGAAGCCGACCCCGGAACGAATGCCCACCGACCTGCAGACCTGGCTGGACGGGCTGGAAAAACCGCCTGCCAGCGAAATCAAGCCTGACCGCCAGGGCCGCGGGCTCTACTACTTCATCCATTTCGACGAAGACATTTTCTGCCTCAAGCTCAAGAAAGGCACCCGGCAGGCCGACGACAGAATCCAGTTTGCCAAGCTGCAATCCGTTCCCGAGTTGCTGTACCAACCGCCAAAGTACATCACCGCGGAAGACCGCCAGATCCTCCTGCGCCTCAACCGCAAGCAGAACACCTGGTTGATGACCTTTCCGCTGGATGAGACGCACGACAGTGAAATCTTCCAGCAGGCCCTGGCCACAGGCCGCCTGATGTTCATGGAGGGCATGCCCGCGGTACAACAAGGTCCCGCGCGCCATGCCGATTTCCGCTGGGTCCGCCTCGACAATGGCAACTATCGCGGCGACTGGTACGCCGGCGACGCGCGGCTGGGCATGATCCTGCCGCTGCAACCGCTCTATTACTTCAATGGCGAGACCATGCAGGCCGGCCTGGTCGAGCATGACCTCGATCCCCATGTCGCCCAGCAACTGAGCCGCGCCCCGGATGTCCCGGAGCCGCTGGTGGCGCAGCTCAGCCACCGCCTCAGCGCCCTGGGCAAGCAGGTGCCGACGCCGACCCGGCTGCAGGAAGAAACCCTCGACCACCTGCGCCCGGTCGCCCACCTGATCCTCGCCAGTCACGAATTCAGTGCCTACGCCCCGAAAACCGGGCGCATGCAGCGTCAACTGCAACACCGCGCCGCCCTCTCCTTCAGCTACGAGGGCCTGCGCACCAGCGGCGCGGACAACAAGCCGCTGACCCGCCTCGCCGGCAGCACCCGCCAGACCATTCAGCGCGACAAGGCGGCGGAGCAGGCGCTGCGCAAGCCCCTGCAGCGCTGGGGCTTCAAGGTCGCCACCCGGCAGAGCAAGGCGCTGCCGGAAAGCGCCGGGGAAATGCTCCTGCTGGACACCGACCAGGAATGGCTGGCCTTCGCCCGCGAAGGCATTCCAGCACTGCGCGAGGCGGGCTGGGAAATCGAGATTCGTCCGGACTTCGCCTTCAACCTGCAGAACATCGACGCCTGGTACGCCGATATCGAAGAAGCCCCAGGGCACCAGTGGTTCGACCTGGAACTGGGCATCGAGGTCAATGGCGAGCGCCACAGCCTGCTGCCGATCCTCCTGCAGTTGCTGCGCAGCAATCCCGAACTGCTGCGCGCCAGCGAGCTGGCCAGGCGCGGTGACGACGAGCACCTGCTGATCGACCTCAATCGCCACCGCCATGACGTCGCCGCCGCGCGGGTTGCCCTGCCCTACGCGCGAATCAAACCGCTGATGGCGACACTCGGCGAGCTCTATCTGCACGAAAGCGATGGCCGCTCGCTACGCCTGGCGGCACCCGACGCGGCGCGCCTCAGCCACCTCGACGACATCCCGATGACCTGGCAGGGCGGCGAGCGCCTGCGCAATTTCGCCGCGCGCCTGAACAGTGCCCAGTACAGCGAAGTGCAGCCGCCCGCGGGCCTGAACGCGACGCTGCGCCCCTATCAGCTCGAAGGCCTGAGCTGGCTGCAGACCCTGCGCGACCTCGATGCCGGCGGCCTGCTCGGCGACGACATGGGCCTGGGCAAGACCCTGCAGACCCTCAGCCACCTGCTTACCGAGAAGAACGCCGGACGCCTGAAAACGCCGGCCCTGGCGGTCATGCCCACCAGCCTGATCCCCAACTGGCTGGACGAGGCCGAGCGTTTCACCCCGCAGTTGCGGGTGGTCGCCCTGCATGGCGGCGGACGCAGCAAGCACTTCGCCAACCTGCTCGACTACGACCTGGTGCTGACCACCTACGCCCTGCTGCCCCGCGATCTCGAGCACTTCACCCGGCATGCCTGGCACGTTCTGGTGCTCGACGAAGCGCAGAACATCAAGAACGCCACCAGCAAGGCCGCCCAGGCCGCGCGCGAGATCCAGGCCAACCAGCGCCTGTGCCTCACCGGCACGCCGATGGAAAACAACCTGGGCGAACTGTGGTCGATCTTCCATTTCCTCATGCCCGGCTGGCTTGGCGACAGCAAGAGCTTCAGCCGCGACTACCGCACCCCGATCGAACGCCACGGCGACAGCGAGCGCATGAGCCATCTGGCGGCGCGGATCCGCCCGTTCCTGCTGCGCCGGACCAAGGAGCAGGTGGCCACCGAGCTGCCGGCCAAGAGCGAAATCGTCCACTGGGTCGACCTCAGCGACGCCCAGCGCGACACCTATGAAACCGTGCGGGTAGCCATGGACAGCAAAGTCCGCGCGGAAATCACCCGCAACGGCGCGGCGCGCAGCCAGATCGTCATCCTCGACGCCCTGCTCAAGCTGCGCCAGGTCTGCTGCGACCTGCGCCTGGTGGCCAATGCCAGGGTGAAAGGCTCGCAATCCGACAAGGGCAAGCTCGGCAGCCTGATGGACATGCTCGACGACCTGCTCAGCGAGGGGCGCAAGATCCTGCTGTTTTCCCAGTTCACCTCGATGCTCGCCCTGATCGAGGAAGAGCTGGAGAAACGCAAGATCCGCTATAGCCTGCTGACCGGCGACACCAAGGACCGGCGCACACCGGTACAGGCATTCCAGAACGGCGAAACGCCGCTGTTCCTGATCAGCCTGAAAGCCGGCGGAACCGGCCTGAACCTGACAGCAGCGGACACGGTGATCCACTACGACCCCTGGTGGAACCCGGCAACGGAGAACCAGGCCACCGACCGCGCGTATCGCATCGGCCAGGACAAACCGGTGTTCGTCTACAAGCTGATCACCCGGGGAACGGTGGAAGAGAAGATCCAGCAGTTGCAGAAAGACAAGGCAGCGCTGGCGGCCGGCTTGCTGGCCGGGAATGAAGGTGCGCAGTGGAAGCTGGCATCGGATGATATCGAGGCGTTGTTTGCGCCACTGCCGGAGCAGCAGAAGACACGTTGAGTCGAGTCGCCCTCAATGGCCTCATCGCTGCGATGAGGCCATTGAGGCCAGCCAATCAATCCACCAGTTGCGCCTGCTTCAACGCGCCCAGTGCCTCCAGCCAGCGCGGCTGCTCACGATAATCGGTACGTGCGAAGCCGCGGCCACGCATCGCCGCAATCCTCGGCGAAGGCGCCACCTTCAAGCGCTGCGCCGCGCTCAGGGCCAGCTCCGCCGCCGCCCGGTCGTTGCACACCAGCCCCATATCGCAGCCCGCGCTCAGTGCCGCCTCGATACGACTGGCCGCGTCACCGACCACATGGGCGCCGGCCATGGACAGGTCATCGCTGAAGATCACCCCGGAGAAGCCCAGCTCACCGCGCAGGATGTCCTGCAGCCAGCGCCGCGAGAAACCCGCCGGCTGATCGTCGACCTGGGGATAGATGACGTGCGCCGGCATCACCGCGGCCAGTTGACCGCTCAAACGCGTGAACGGCACCAGGTCGGCAGCGCGAATCTGTTCGAGACTGCGCTCATCGGTGGGAATGGCCACATGGGAATCGGCCTCGGCCCAGCCATGCCCCGGGAAATGCTTGCCGCACGCCGCCATGCCAGCCGCGTTCATGCCGCGGATGAAGGCCCCGGCCAACGCCGTGGCGCGCTGCGGGTCGCCTTCGAAGGCGCGACTGCCGACCACCGCGCTGCGCTGGTGATCGAGGTCAAGCACCGGAGCGAAACTCAGGTCCAGGCCCACCGCAAGCACTTCGCTCGCCATCAGCCAGCCGCACTGCTCGGCAAGGTACTCGGCATTCTCGTTGTCGGCGATGGCGCGCATCGCCGGCAGACGCACGAAACCCTGGCGCAGACGCTGCACGCGCCCGCCTTCCTGGTCGACGGCGAGAATCAGATCCGGGCGAATGGCCCGGATCGACGCGGTCAGCTCGCGCACCTGGCGCGGGCTCTCGATATTGCGGGCAAAGATGATCAGGCCGGCCACTTCGGGCTGGCGCAGGAGATGACGGTCTTCGGCGGTCAGCCAGGTACCGACGATATCCACCATCAGGGAGCCTTGCAGGCTGGAGCTCATAAATGATCCTTCAGTTGAGGGGGGCACCGGCCCACTGTGGACAAGCCGCCTCTTCGATACGTACCGGGCAATGGGGCGGTACCTGGTCGAACAGCCCCGGAAGATCGGCATTGCGCAGGCGGATGCAGCCATGGGACAACGGCACGCCCATGGGTTCGCTATCCGGCGTGCCGTGCAGATAGATATAGCGACGGAAGGTATCTACCCGTCCCAGGCGATTGCGCCCGGGCTCACAACCACTGAGCCAGAGGATACGGGTGAGGATCCAGTCGCGACCGGGGAATTGTTCGTGCAGCTCGGGCGTCCAGGTTTCGCCTGTCCAACGCCTGCCACGCAGAACCGCGCCCACGGGCAGGCCTGCGCCGAGCTTCGCGCGCACCTGATGCAGACCGCGCGGCGTGCAGCCGGAGCCGTTGCGTTCACCTGGACCATTGAGCGCCGTGGAAACCGGCAGACGCACGACCAGACGACCCTGGGAAAACCCGTAGAGGCATTGATCGGCAAGGGAAATGTGCAGCAGATCGAGAGTAGACATGGGGCGCTAGCTTAGCCGAAGCCAGGCGCCGCGCCCAGTCGACAATCAGGCCTTGGCCGGCACCGGCGTGCTGCTCGACTTGCTCCGCGGACGCAACTGCGCGGCCGCCATCGCTTCATCGGTGACACCGCTGTCGGCACGCATGCCCGCGGCAAGGAACGGCACCATCAGGCGCATCACCTGCTCGATCGAGGTATTGATGCCGAAATCAGTCTCGGCGATCGCCCGCAGCGCCTTGATCCCGGACATGCTGAACGCCGCGGCGCCGAGCATGAAGTGCACGCGCCAGAACAGCTCGATGGGTGGAATGCGCGGCGCGGCGTCGTTGACCAGCAGCATGTAGCGACGGAACACCTTGCCGTACATATCTTCCAGATAACGCCGCAGATGCCCCTGGCTCTGGCTGAAGGCCAGGCCCAGCAGACGCATGAAGATGGACAGGTCGTTACCACTGCGCGGCTGTACCACCAGAGCCTGTTCGACCAGCATATCGAGGAGTTCCTCGAGGTTCGGTTTGTGCTCCGGGCGCGCCTGGCGGCGGTCCAGCTCACGCTCGAGACTCTGGCAGAACGGCCCGAGGAAGCGCGAGAAAACTGCCTGGATCAGCGCTTTCTTCGAACCGAAGTGATAATTGACGGCTGCCAGGTTGACCCCAGCCTTGCTGGTGATCAGCCGCAGCGAGGTTTCCGCGAAACCTTTTTCCGCGAACAGCTGCTCGGCAGCATCGAGGATGCGTTCGACGGTTTCCGATTGGGCCATGAGTAACCTACCTGACAAACAGTTGTTTGAAACATACGTTTCATCCTCATGACTGTCAAGTCAGGGCTGCTATTAGATCACAGCTGCAAGCTCCAGGCTGCAGGCGACAAGGCACAGCGCGGTGCTTTTTCATGCCGCCTGGAGCTTGAGGCTTGCAGCTCGCCATGCACTGTATATAATCCCAGTCACTGTATAAAAAGACAGAGCCATCGACATGCTAAAACTGACGCCACGCCAAGCTGAGATTCTGGCTTTTATCAAGCGCTGCCTGGAAGCCAACGGCTTCCCCCCGACCCGGGCCGAGATCGCCCAGGAGCTGGGCTTCAAGTCCCCCAACGCCGCCGAGGAACACCTCAAGGCGCTGGCGCGCAAGGGCGCGATCGAGATGACTCCAGGCGCCTCCCGCGGCATTCGCATTCCCGGCTTCGAAGCCAAGGCCCAGGATGAAAACTCGCTGCCGATCATCGGCCGTGTCGCCGCCGGCGCACCGATTCTCGCCGAGCAGCACATCGAGGAATCCTGTGCCATCAACCCGACCTTCTTCCACCCCCCTGCCGACTATCTGTTGCGCGTGCATGGCATGAGCATGAAGGACGTCGGCATCTTCGACGGTGATCTGCTGGCCGTACACACCTGCCGCGAGGCGCGCAATGGTCAGATCGTCGTAGCCCGACTGGGTGACGAAGTGACGGTCAAGCGCTTCAAACGTGAAGGCAGCAAGGTCTGGCTGATTGCGGAAAACCCCGAATTCGCACCCATCGAGGTCAACCTGAAAGAACAGGATCTGGTGATCGAGGGTTTGAGCGTCGGCGTCATTCGCCGGTAAACCAGGAGGCGTCATGCAGTATTCCCACGCACCACAGCAAGCACAGTTACCCCTGTTCGAGGCTTTTCTGGCCCAGCCGGTTCTGCCCAAGCTGAAAGCCGAAAAGCCCGCGCGCACCGGCAATGAACCGCAGGTGTTCAGCGAATTGTCTTTCCGTGGTGCCCTGGAGCACTGCCACAACCTGCTGGCGCCAGTCCTGCGCGAACTCAGCGAAGAAGAAGACGCTCGCTGGCTGACCCTGATCGCACCACCAGGAACCCTGACCCAGGCCTGGCTGCGCGACGCCGGCCTCAACCGCGAACGCATCCTGATCCTGCAACCGCGAGGCAATCAGAGCGCCCTGCAACTGGCTTGCGAGGCCCTGCGCCTGGGCCGCAGCCATACGGTGGTGAGCTGGTTGAGTCCGGTCAGCAACACCGCGCGGCAGCAACTGACCCGTGCCGCAAGCGCCGGAAGCGCGCAGAGCCTGAATATTCGTCTGGGCTGATACCGCATAACGCCGGAAATCCGGCTTCCTCATTGCGAGGAAGCCCGGCTGCTATCAATGCAGTACGCGTGGTCCTTCGTCTTCCCGCTCGATCTCGCCTTCCACCAGGCGACCCGCCATCTGTACACCAACGCTGAGCATGGCCTTGGCGACTTCGACGTGCTGACCCTGCAGGAACGCCTTGGCGTCTTCGGAGAAGTTCAGGGTCACCAGGGAACCCTCGTCCTCGGCACGGCGCAGCTCGATGCGACCGTCTGGCAATTCGACAATTTCTAGAAAGGACGTGGGCATATCAGGATTGTTCTCCAGGAAAGGCCGGCATTGTAACAGCGCAGGTCATGATCAGCACTCACTCAAGCCTTCACGGAAACGAACGGTCAGTTTCCTCAGGTTCTGCCGCCATTCTTCCAGTTCTTCCCGAGATAGAGGGGCTGCTTCAGGCTCGTCGAGGCTGACAGCGTGGATCAGCGGCTGGGTAACGTCCCCCTTGGGCGCTTTGATGGCGACCGGTGGTTTGAACAAATCGGAATAAGCTTTCAACAGACGCGCCAGCCAGGTTTCCGACTGCTGCGCCAGTTCCACCAGTTCAGCCATTTCCGGAATGGCGATGCTTTCCAGCACCTCAGGGGTCAGCAACAGTTCGGCACGCGATGCCGCGGCCTGCGGTAGACGGTAAAAGCCGGCAATCTCATGACACAGCCCCAGCAATGCCCCATAAAGATGGAACAGTGCCGACTCGCGCTCGGCCTGGATCAGCGCCTGGGCATTCATGGCCCGGCTTTCCTGCGCCTTGCCAAGACTTTCGAGAGCCAGGCCAGCGAAGAAAATTTTCTGATTGGTGCGGGTATAGAGTTCCTGGGCCATGAGGGCGCTCTCCAATAGGGCTGCGGGGCAAGTCTGTCAGTTTCGGGGAAGCATTGCCCGCACGCAAGCCGGAATCAAAAAGGCCGCGCCTGACATCGTCAGGCGCGGCCTTTTTGATTCCGTTCAAGGCTCAGCGCTTGTCTTCGACCTTCCACGCCTTGCCGTCATAGAACGCGCGCCAGCCAGTGGGTTTGCCGTCCACTTCGGTCTGCACGTACTGCTCCTTGGTCTTGCGACTGTAGCGAATCACCGCCGGGCGACCTTCCGGATCCTTCTGCGGCGCTTCACAGAGGAAATGGTACTTCGGATCGATCTCATGCTTGTGCGGGATGATCTCCTGCACCAGCGGCGCGCGGGTCTCACGGTTTTTCGGGAACTGGCTGGCAGCCAGGAACAGACCCGAGGCACCATCACGCAGCACGTAGGTGTCGTTGACCTTCTCGCACTTGAGCTCGGGCATGTCCACCTTGTCCATCTTCGGTGGCGCCGCCTCGCCGCTCTTCAGCAGCTTGCGGGTGTTCTTGCACTCGGCGTTGGTGCAACCGAAGAACTTGCCGAAACGGCCCGTCTTGAGCTGCATCTCGCTGCCGCACTTGTCGCACTCCAGGCTCGGACCTTCGTAACCCTTGATCCGGTAGTTGCCTTCCTCGATCTCGTAGCCCGCGCAATCCGGGTTGTTGCCGCAAATGTGCAGCTTGCGCTTCTCGTCCAGCAGATAGGCATCCATCGCCGTCGCGCAGATCGGGCAGCGGTGCTTGCCACGCAGCACGCGGGACTCGGACTCGCCCTCGTCGTCCGCGGCGATCTCGTCGCCCGGCACCAGGTTCACCGTGGCCTTGCAGCGCTCCTTCGGCGGCAGGCTGTAGCCCGAGCAGCCAAGGAAAACACCGGTGGAGGCGGTACGGATCATCATGGGTCGACCGCATTCCTTGCACGGAATGTCGGTTGGGGTCGGCTGGTTGGCACGCATGCCGTCTTCGCTGGACTCCGCGACCTGCAGCTTCTTGCTGAAATCGCCGTAGAACTCGTCGAGAACGTTCTTCCAGTCGCGCTCGCCCTGGGCCACGTCGTCGAGATTTTCTTCCATGCCGGCGGTGAAGCCGTAGTCCATCAGGTTGGAGAAACTCTCGGACAAGCGCTCGGTGACGATGTCGCCCATTTTCTCGGAATAGAAGCGGCGGTTGTGCAGCGTCACATAGCCGCGGTCCTGGATGGTGGAAATGATCGCCGCGTAGGTCGACGGACGGCCGATCCCGCGCTTCTCCATTTCCTTGACCAGACTGGCTTCGGAGTAGCGCGCCGGCGGCTTGGTGAAGTGCTGGCTCGGATCGAGCTGAATCAGCTTGAGCACTTCGCCCTGGTTCATTTCCGGCAAGACGTCGTCTTCGCCCGGCTTGCTCTGCTGCGGCAGCACTCGAGTGTAACCGTCGAACTTGAGGATGCGGCCCTTGGCGCGCAGTTCGAAAGCGCCGGCAGCGACGCTGACGGTAGTCGACAGGTACTGCGCCGGCGGCATCTGGCAAGCAAGGAACTGGCGCCAGATCAGTTCGTACAGGCGCTCGGCGTCACGTTCCATGCCGCTCAGCTTGCTCGGATGGGTGTTGACGTCGGACGGGCGGATCGCTTCGTGCGCTTCCTGGGCCCCTTCCTTGCTGCCGTAGACGATCGGTGCCTCGGGCAGGTACTTCTTGCCGAACTCGTTCTCGATGTAGCTGCGCGCCATCTCTACAGCGTCGGTCGACAGGTTGGTCGAGTCGGTACGCATGTAGGTGATGTAGCCGGCTTCGTAGAGCCGCTGTGCCATCATCATGGTCTTCTTCACGCCGAAGCCGAGACGATTGCTCGCCGCCTGCTGCAGGGTCGAAGTGATGAAGGGTGCCGACGGCTTGGAACTGGTCGGGCGATCCTCACGCTTGGCCACGCTGTAGCTGGAGGCCTTGAGCTTCTCCAGCGCCGCCATGGCCTGGGCTTCGTTCAGCGGTTTGAAGGCCTCGCCGTTCTCGCGGGCGACCTCGAAACGCACCTTGGCGTCCTTGGCGGTACCCAGGTCGGCGTGGACCTCCCAGTACTCTTCCGGAATGAAGGCGCGGATCTCGCGCTCGCGCTCGACCACCAGCTTGACCGCCACCGACTGCACCCGACCGGCCGACAGGCCACGGGCGATCTTCGACCACAGCAGCGGCGAGACCATGTAGCCAACCACGCGGTCGAGGAAACGCCGGGCCTGCTGCGCATTGACCCGGTCGATATCCAGGTCGCCTGGCTGGGAGAACGCTTCCTGGATGGCCTTCTTGGTGATTTCGTTGAACACCACGCGCTTGTAGCGGCTGTCGTCACCCCCGATGGCTTCCCGCAGGTGCCAGGCGATGGCCTCCCCTTCGCGGTCCAAGTCGGTTGCGAGATAGATGGTGTCGGCATCCTTGGCCAGGCGACGCAGTTCGTCGATGACCTTCTCCTTGCCCGGGAGAATTTCGTACTTGGCTTTCCAGCCGTGATCCGGATCGACCCCCATGCGCGCGACCAGTTGCTTGCGCGCCTTTTCCTTGGGCGACAGCGCTGGCGCTTCGCCGGCAGTCTTGCCGCGCTTGGCAGCGGGTTCCTTGGAGGCACTGGCCGAACCGCTGGTAGGCAGGTCTCGGATATGGCCGATACTCGACTTCACCACGTACTGGTTGCCCAGATACTTGTTGATGGTCTTGGCCTTAGCCGGGGATTCCACAATGACCAGCGATTTGCCCATGGATCGGAAAATTCCTGAATATCGAAAATAAAAACGCGACAGGTACCTGACGCGGCACCGCTATATATAGTGGCTATAGAATGAGGTCAAGCGCGGGAGTTCAGACGCCGTTGCCATCCGGGCGCGAAAACAGCGTTGCCTCGGCCTCGACCAAAGCAAAGCGTGGGACCTGCTCGCCGTCAACTTCCACCGACTCCTGAAACATCGACAGCGGCCGCACCCACAGGCCGTATTCGCCGTACAGCGCCTGGTAGAACACCACCCACTCTTCGCTTTCGGAATGCCGCGCAGTGCCAAATACACGGTACTCAGGCCCTTTGTAGTGCCGATAGACGCCTGGTTGTATCTGCATGTCGCTGGCCCTCTGAAAAAAATCCAAAAAAACAAAAACCGGGGCACCAGGCCCCGGTTTCGTCCACAACGCGATCAGACGCGTTCGAAGACCGTGGTGATCCCTTGGCCGAGGCCGACGCACATGGTCGACACGCCGAAAGTACCACCGTTCTGCTTCATGACGTTGAGCAGCGTGCCGGAGATCCGCGCGCCCGAGCAACCGAACGGGTGACCCAGGGCGATCGCGCCGCCGTGAAGGTTAACCTTCTCGTCCATCTTGTCGAGTACTTTCAGATCCTTCAGCACTGGCAGGGCCTGTGCGGCGAAGGCTTCGTTGAGCTCGATGAAGTCGATGTCGGCGATGCTCAGGCCAGCGCGCTTGAGCGCTTTCTGGGTCGCGGGTACCGGACCGTAGCCCATGATCGCCGGATCGACGCCAGCCACGGCCATGGAGCGGAGAACCGCCAACGGCTGGATGCCCAGGTCCTTGGCGCGCTGCGCCGACATCACGATCATGCACGAGGCACCATCGGTGATCTGCGACGAGGTGCCCGCGGTCACGGTGCCGCCTTTCGGGTTGAACGCGGGTTTCAACGCCGCCAGGCTTTCCAGGGTGGTGTCCGGACGAATGGTTTCATCGTAGTCGAAGACCTTGAGGAAGCCGTTCTCGTCGTATCCCTGCATCGGGATGATCTCGTCCTTGAACTTGCCTTCCACGGTCGCCTTGTGGGCCAGCTGGTGGGAGCGCAGGCCGAACAGGTCCTGCTGCTCGCGGCTGATGCCGTGCATCTTGCCGAGCATTTCCGCGGTCAGGCCCATCATGCCGGAGGCCTTGGCGGCGTGCAGGGACATGTGCGGGTTCGGGTCGACGCCGTGCATCATGCTGACGTGGCCCATGTGCTCGACACCACCGACGACGAAGACGTCGCCGTTGCCGGTCATGATCGCCTGGGCAGCAGTGTGCAGCGCGCTCATCGACGAGCCGCACAGGCGGCTGACGGTCTGGCCGGCGGCGGTGTGCGGGATCTGGGTCATCAGCGACGCCATGCGGGCGATGTTCCAGCCCTGCTCCAGGGTCTGGTTGACGCAGCCCCAGATCACATCCTCGACTTCCGCCGGATCGATCTTGGCGTTGCGCTCCAGGACCTTGCTGATCAGGTGCGCGGACATGTCTTCGGCGCGGGTATTGCGGTGCATGCCACCCTTGGAGCGGCCCATCGGCGTGCGACCGAAGTCGACAATCACCACGTCTCTTGGATTCAGGCTCATATATTTACTCTCGCTCTATACCGTTGGGCGCTTAACCGAAGAAGCGCTGGCCGTTCTTGGCCATCTCACGCAGCTTCGCGGTGGGGTGGTACAGCGGGCCCAGATCGGCGTACTTGTCTGCCAGGGCAACGAACTCGGCCACACCGATCGAGTCGATGTAGCGCAGCGCGCCGCCGCGGAAGGGAGGGAAACCGATGCCGTAGACCAGGCCCATGTCGGCCTCGGCCGCGGTCTCGACGATGCCGTCTTCCAGGCAGCGCACGGTTTCCAGGCACAGCGGCACCATCATCCAGTTGATGATGTCCTCGTCGCTGACCTCGCGTTGTTCGTAGACGACCGGCTTGAGCACTTCCAGGACCGAGGCGTCGGCGACTTTCTTCGGCTTGCCGCGCTTGTCGGTTTCGTAGGCGTAGAAGCCCTTGCCGTTCTTCTGGCCCAGGCGGTTGGCTTCGTAGAGCGCGTCGACGGCGGAACGACGATCGTCCTTCATGCGATCCGGGAAGCCTTCAGCCATCACGTCGCGACCATGGTGGCCAGTGTCGATGCCGACCACGTCCATCAGGTACGCCGGGCCCATCGGCCAGCCGAACTTTTCCATGACCTTGTCGATGCGGACGAAGTCGACACCGGCGCTGACCAGCTTGGCGAAGCCGCCGAAATACGGGAACAGCACGCGGTTGACCAGGAAGCCCGGGCAGTCGTTGACCACGATCGGGTTCTTGCCCATCTTCTTGGCGTAGGCAACGGTGGTGGCGACCGCCACGTCGCTGGACTTCTCGCCACGGATCACTTCCACCAGCGGCATCATGTGCACCGGGTTGAAGAAGTGCATGCCGACGAAGTTTTCCGGACGCTTCAGCGCCTTGGCCAGCAGGTTGATGGAGATGGTCGAGGTGTTGGAGGCGAGAATCGCGTTCTCCTTGACCTGGCCTTCCACTTCGGCCAGTACGGCCTGCTTGACTTTCGGGTTCTCGACCACGGCTTCGACGACGATGTCGACATTGCCGAAATCACCGTAGGACAGGGCCGGACGAATCGCGTTCAGCGCCTCGGCCATCTTCGCCGGGGTCAGACGACCTTTCTCGACACGCTTGCCGAGCAGCTTGGAGGCTTCGTTCAGGCCGAGCTGGATGGCTTCCTCGCGAATATCCTTCATCAGGATCGGAGTGCCCTTGACCGCGGACTGGTAGGCGATGCCGCCGCCCATGATGCCGGCGCCGAGAACGGCGGCCTGCTTCACGTCGTGGGCGATTTCATCATGGGCCTTGGCCTTGCGCTTCAGTTCCTGGTCGTTGAGGAACAGGCCGATGAGGCTTTCGGCAACCGAGGTCTTGGCCAGCTTGGCGAAGCCGGCGGCTTCGACATCCAGGGCCTTGTCACGGGTGAAGTTGGCGGCTTTCTGGATGGTCTTGATTGCTTCCACCGGTGCCGGGTAGTTCGGACCGGCCTGGCCGGCGACGAAGCCCTTGGCGGTTTCGAAAGCCATCATCTGCTCGATGGCGTTCAGCTTGAGCTTTTCCAGCTTCGGCTGACGCTTGGCCTTGTGGTCGAACTCGCCGCTGATGGCGCGTTTGACCAGGTCCAGCGCGGCTGCATGCAGCTTGTCGGGGGCGACCACGGCATCGACAGCGCCGACTTTCAGGGCGTCTTCGGCACGGTTTTCCTTGCCCGAAGCGATCCACTCGATCGCGTTGTCGGCACCGATCAGGCGCGGCAGACGCACGGTACCGCCGAAGCCCGGGTAGATGCCCAGCTTGACTTCCGGCAGACCGATCTTGGCGCTGCTGGACATGACCCGGTAGTCGGCCGCCAGGCACATTTCCAGGCCGCCACCCAGGGCGATGCCGTTGATGGCGACGACGGTCGGCACTTCAAGGTCTTCGAAGGCATTGAAAATGCGGTTGGCTTCCAGGTTGCCGGCGACCAGTTCGGCCTCGGGCAGCTTGAAATTGTCGACGAATTCGGTGATGTCCGCGCCGACGATGAAGACGTCCTTGCCACTGCTGACAATCACGCCCTTGATCGATGCGTCGGCCTTGATGGTGTCCACCGCCTGACGCAGTTCGTTCAGGGTAAGACGGTTGAATTTGTTGACGGACTCACCCTTGAGGTCGAACTGCAGTTCGACGATGCCGCTTTCAAGAGCCTTAACCGTGATGGCTTTACCTTCGTAAATCATCAACTGATCTCCACGATATGGAAGCTGAACTGTACACGCTGATCGCTGTTGCGCTGGCCGGCGCCCGCCGGACCCTCGCTTCAGACATACCCGTCAGCGCGATAGTCGGGGTTATGTACGAGCTTTCTGACAATACAAACGCTCAATTCATACGCCCGTTTGATTGGGGTGTGCACACATTCACTGAAAAGAATGCCTTTGTCAAACCCCCTCAAGCACGGGGAAAATGCGACTTTCCGGTCAGTTCTGTTCGGCTTTTGAGCAACACGGCATGACAGTGATCGACCATCATTCACGTAAGCGATAGACCTCTGCACGGCAAAAGGCGCCGACCGCCTAAACATCGTGGAGGAGAAAAAAGAAGGAAGTTTGACGCGCGGAAAAAACGTTTGCGCTCTACACTTCGAGCGATTGAAGCACTTCCCGGCCTGCCTGGCCTTTTTTCCAGTGTATGCAGTGCATTGCAGCCCAGCGCGTTTGCGCTGGGCTTTTTTCATTCCGCATCCGCCAGCAACCAGCCCACCACGACGGCTGCGCCAAGGGTAACGACGATCAGAAAGCGGATCAGCCAGCGGAAAGCCTCCCCATAGATGCCGAGCAGCGTATCGAGCCCGAGGTGCGAGAGTTGCTGCGCCGCGACCAGATCCCCCACCGCCAGATGTCGAGCCGCCTCGCTGTGACCTGGCAGGTGGAGTTCGATCGACAAGGTCAACAACGCGCCGACAACGGCAATCGCCACGCCCTCGCCCGCCACCCGGGTCGTACTGAAGATCCCCGCCGCCATGCCGGCGCGCTCCTTCGGCACGACGCTGACCGCCAGACCGTCCATGAGCCCCCAGGGCAATCCCGTGCCGATGCCGATGATCAGCAGCGGCCCGAGGAGCGACGCCCGGGAATCCGCCGGCTTGATCTCGCCGAGCCAGTACAGTCCGAACGCGGCGACAAAAAGCCCGAACGCCGAGATTCTGCCGGGCGAAACCCAGCGGGTCAGGCCAGCCGCGAGGCCCGGCACGATCAGCATGGGGATCGACAAGGCGATCATGTGCAAACCAGCGTCGACCTCGTCCAGGCCCTCCAGACCAATAAAGCGCAGCGGCAGCAACACCAGCAGGACCACATAGCAATAACAGGTAGCCACCGGCAGCAGTTGCACGCCCAGAAAGCGCGGATAGCGAAACAGCGACAGGTCCAGCATGGGCCTCGCCGCGCGCCTCTCCACGTGCAGAAACACGGCGCACGACAAGGCACCGCCCAGCAACACAGCCCAGGCCTGCCAGGCGCCCCAGCCACTGACTGGCAAGAGCAGAACGCCCCAGGTGAACAGACCGAGCGTGCTGCTGAACGCCGCGGCCCCGGCCCAGTCGAAGCCTGTCGCGACGGGATCGCGTGACTCGGGCATCCTCGACACCGCCAGGAGCAAGGCCAGCGCCCCCAGTATCGCGCTGGAGAAAAACACCGAGCGCCAGCCCAGATGCGCGATGATCGCCCCCGCGAGCACCGGACCAAAGGCCAATCCCGCGCCGAAGCACGTGCCCAACAGGCTGAACGCACGGGTCCGCGCCACGCCGTCGAAGGCCTGGGCCAGCGCCGCCGAGCCACCCGCCAGAGCCGCTGCCGCCGCGCCACCCTGCACCGCGCGCAACACATCGAGCCAGAGGATGTCCGGCACCCAGGCGATGACGATGGAAGCGAAGGCGAACAGCGACACACCACAGACGAACACACGCTTGCGACCAAAGGTATCCGCTGCCGCCCCGGCGGCCATCAGCAGGCTGCCGAAGCTCAGCATGAACGCGTTGGTGATCCAGCTGGAGGCCAGCGCGCCGGCGCCCAGGTCCCGACCGATCATGGGGGTCGCGACAACCGCGCCGGTAAAACTCAGGGGGAGTATCAGTGCCGCCAGGCACACCGCGGTGAGCAGCGCCAACCAAGGTTGCCGGCGCATGGGCAAGGAAGCAGCGATATTGGTGATTTCCACAGGCATCTCTCGTCCCGTCTGAGTTCATCGACGGCTTGGGGGTGATCGGATGCCGAACATGCTAGAAAATCATCAATCATTGAAAAATACGCATTCAATCCTCTATAAAATGACAAAAACTCACCAATCAAGGCAGCAATGGACAGTCTGAGTGGATTGATGGCGTTCGTCAGCGCCGCGCAGGCGAACAGCTTCGTGGCGGCGAGCGAGCGCCTGGGCGTCTCTCCTTCCGCGATCAGCAAGAGCGTGGCACGCCTGGAAAGCGAACTGGGTGTGCGCCTGTTCAACCGCAGCACGCGACGCCTGAGCCTGACAGAAGAAGGTGCGCTGTTCTTCGAACGCGGCCGGCGCATCGTCGAGGAAATCGCGGAGGCGCAAGCCGAGCTGGCGCGGTTGGCCGGCAGCCCCCGCGGCACGTTGCGCGTCAGCGTTCCTGCGATCGGCTATCGCCTGCTGATGCCCGTACTGGGCGAGTTCACGGCACGCTACCCGGAAATCAGGCTCGATCTCGACTTCAACGACAGGTTGGTGGACGTCATCGCCGATGGCGTGGATGCGGCCATCCGCAGCGGCGACATGGGCAACTCGCAACTCAAGGTGCGCAGCCTGGGCACGTACCGTTTCGCGCTGGTCGGCGCGCCCGCCTACTTCGCCCGCCGGAGCACCCCGCGAACCCCGGCGGACCTGATGGAGCACAGTTGCCTGCGCTACCGATTCCCCACGACGGGCCAGTTGCAGGCGTGGAAACTCGACACCCCGCACGACTTTGCCACCCCCAATGGCCACACGTTCAATAGCGTGGAGGCGCTGATCCAGGCTGCCACGCGCGGACTGGGAATCGCCTGGCTGCCGGACTTCGCTATCCGCGAGGCGCTGCAGACGGGCACGCTGGTGACCGTGCTGGATGATTTCGTGGCCGAAACCGGGCGTTTTTCCATCCTCTGGCCAGAGCATCGCGGCATGCCGCCCAGGCTCAGAGCCTTCATCGATTTCCTGGTGGACAAGCAGGTGCTGGGCAACTGAGCCCGTCAGGCCAGCGCCTTCAACACACCGGCGACATCCTGCAATGCAGCGCTATCCTCACGTTCGCCCCAGCACAGGGCAATCATCTGCGCGCTGGCCTCGACCTTGTACACGCTTTTCGGCAGGCGCTTGAGCTGTTCCAGCACCCGCTCGTCCGTGCATGGCTCGCGCCACTGGTTGAGCCAGACACCCGACTCGGTCTGCCAATAGCACCAGCTGTCCGTGCTGCCCTTGCGCCGCGCCTGGTGATATTGCGCGCAGGTGGCCGGCGGTTCTTCCGGCAGCCAGTGCGGCCAGGTCTGCGGCGCCAGCTGCATCGCCAGGCCCATGCGCCGGGCTTCCAGGCGCAGACTCATGCGCCCGCTCATGCGCCGCGACGGCAGCAGCCAGGCTAGAGGGCTGAGAATCAGCGCGAGGATTGACACTACTACCCAGACCGTCATATCTGTTATTCCTATCAAGACTTTACAAATGAGCTGGTTAGCCGCAACCGGATGCGATCAGCCTGAAACGGACCATACTTCTACTATTGCGATTGTCAGGAGAACCTCTCATGCCCTACGAACACATTCTGGTTGCCGTCGACCTGACCGAAGAATGCGACCCGGTGATCAAACGCGCCCGTGAGCTGGCGGGACCGAGCAACGCCAAGGTATCGCTGGTGCATATCGTCGAGCCGATGGCCATGGCCTTTGGCGGCGACGTGCCGATGGACCTGTCGCAACTGCAGCAGCAGCAGTTCGACCAGGCCAAGGAACGCATGGACCGTCTGTTCAACAAATACCCGGAAATCAACCGCGGCGATTCGCACCTGACCTACGGCCAGCCACGTCAGGAAATCCACCAGCTGGCCAAGGACCAGCAATGCGACCTGATCGTGGTCGGCAGCCATGGCCGTCACGGCCTGGCCCTGCTCCTGGGCTCCACAGCCAACGATGTGCTGCACGGTGCGCCGTGCGATGTGCTGGCGGTACGCCTGCAGAAGAAAGCCGAATAACCATCCGATCGGGGCCGCAAAGCGGCCCCTTTCATTGATCAGCCATCCAGTTCCGCCCAGCGCTCCACCAAGGTGTCCAGCTCGACCTGCATCGCTTCCAGATCGGCCAGGACCTTGCTGGTGTGGGCAGCCGGCTTCTGATAGAAGCCGGAATCGGAAATTTCCTGCTGCACCGCAGTGATCTTCCCTTCCAGTTCCTCGATCTGCCCCGGCAGAGCCTCCAGCTCGCGCTGCAGCTTGTAGCTGAGCTTCTTCTTCGCTTCCGGCGCCGCGGCAACCGGAGCGGCTGCGGGTTCGGCAACTGGCGCGGCAACCACTGCGCTGTTCAGCTCGGACTTGCCCGACTTGCTCTCGCTCACGCCCAGCAGGCGCGGCGAGCCGCCCTGGCGAATCCAGTCCTGATAACCACCGACGTACTCGCGTACCCGCCCCTCGCCTTCGAAGACCAGGGTGCTGGTCACCACGTTGTCGAGGAAGGCCCGGTCGTGGCTGACCATCAGCACGGTGCCCTTGTAGCCGGACAGGACCTCCTCCAGCAGTTCCAGCGTCTCCACGTCGAGGTCGTTGGTCGGTTCGTCGAGCACCAGCAGGTTGGCCGGCTTGCTGAACAGCTTGGCCAGCAGCAGGCGCGCGCGCTCGCCACCGGACAGCGCCTTGACCGGCGTACGCGCACGCTGCGGGCTGAACAGGAAGTCGCCGAGATAGCTCAGGACATGCCGGCTCTGCCCGTCGATGTCGATGAAGTCACGGCCTTCGGCGAGGTTGTCGATCACGGTCTTTTCCAGATCGAGCTGGTTGCGCAACTGGTCGAAATAGGCCACTTCCAGACGGGTGCCGGATTCCACCTTGCCGCTGGACGGCTGCAGATCGCCAAGCATCAGCTTGAGCAGCGTGGTCTTGCCGGTACCGTTGGCACCGAGCAGGCCGATGCGGTCCTCGCGCTGCAGGACCATGGAGAAATCCTTGACCAGGGCCGGACCGCCCGGATGAGCGAAGCTGACATTGTCGAGGACCATGACCTGCTTGCCGGACTTCTCCGCCGCCTCGATCTGGATATTCGCCTTGCCCTGGCGCTCCCGACGCTCACCGCGCTCCACCCGCAGCGCCTTCAGCGCCCGCACACGGCCTTCGTTGCGGGTCCGCCGGGCCTTGATGCCCTGGCGAATCCACACTTCTTCCTGGGCCAGGCGCTTGTCGAACAGCGCGTTGGCGGTTTCCTCGGCAGCCAGTTCCGCTTCCTTGTGCACCAGGAAGCTGGCGTAGTCGCCATTCCAGTCGATCAGGCCGCCGCGATCCAGTTCGAGGATGCGCGTGGCCAGGTTCTGCAGGAAGGACCGGTCGTGGGTGATGAACAGCACCGCACCGTTGAAACCGCTCAAGGCGTCTTCCAGCCAGGCGATGGCACCGATGTCCAGGTGGTTGGTCGGTTCGTCGAGCAGCAGCAGGTCCGGCTCCGACACCAGGGCCTGGGCCAGCAGCACGCGGCGACGCCAGCCACCGGAGAGTTCGGCGAGGGTCTTGTCGGCCGGCAGTTGCAGGCGGCTCAGGGTGCTGTCCACGAGTTGCTGCAGGCGCCAGCCGTCACGGGCTTCGAGGTCGTGCTGGACGTGCATGAGCTTTTCCAGATCGGCATCGCTGTGGATGTTCTGGCTCAGATGGTGGTACTCGGCGAGCAGGCGACCGACGCCCTGCAGGCCTTCGGCGACCACGTCGAACACGGTACGCTCGTCGGCCACCGGCAGTTCCTGCGGAAGCTCGCCGATCTTCAGCCCCGGGGCACGCCAGATCTCGCCGTCGTCGGGTTTCTGGTCGCCCTTGACCAGGCGCAGCATGCTCGACTTGCCGGTACCGTTGCGGCCGATGATGCAGACCCGCTCACCACGGGCGATCTGCCAGGACACCTTGTCCAACAGGGGCATGGCGCCGAAGGCGAGGCAGACATCGCTGAATTTGAGCAGGCTCATGTTCTTCTCCAGAAAGCGGGCGCGCATTCTACCCGACTTGGCTGGACGACACAGCCCGCATCCCATCCGCCCGGCGGCACGGCATTACGTCCGGATGCAAGCACAATGCTTTCATCCACGGCGGGCAAACGGCTAAGCTTAGGTTCGTGAACCCACAGTGCTGGCGACGCCGACACTCGTTTTGGTCAACTGTCTGGAAGTATCATGCGCCGCCTGCTCAACCTCGTTTCCTGCCTGCTGCTCTCGGCCTCCGTGGCCAGTGTCGCGCAGGCCGCCGATCTCGCCCAACAACGCCAGATGTACGACGAAGCCAAGCGCGCGCTGGCCAAGGGCGACAGCGGCCCGTATCGACGTTACGCCGCCGCCCTGCAGGACTACCCGCTGGAGCCGTACCTGGCCTACGACGAACTCACCGCCCGCCTGAAGTCCGCGAGCAATGCCGAGATCGAAGCCTTCCTCGCGAAGAACGGCGATCTGCCCCAGGCCAACTGGATGAAACTGCGCTGGTTGCGCTGGCTGGCCGAACGCGGCGACTGGAAGCCCTTCGTCAAGTACTACGATCCCAAGCTGAATTTCACCGAGCTGGACTGCCTCAATGGCCAGTACCAGCTGGTTCATGGCCTGCGCGCCGAAGGCTATGCCACCGCCGACAAGCTCTGGGCGGTAGGCAAGTCGCAACCGGCCGCCTGCGATGCGCTGTTCGAGCGCTGGGCCGCGGAAGGCCAACTGACCGAGCAGAAGCGCTGGCTGCGCACCAAGCTGGCCGCCCAGGCGCGCAATTACGCACTGGCCAACACGCTGGTGAAGACCCTGCCGACCCTGGGTAACGAAGGCCGCCTGCTGCTGGACGTGGCGCAGAAGCCGGAACTGCTCAACCAGCCGTCGCGCTTCAGCCCGACCAACGAGGCCATGTCCGACGTGGTCAGCCTCGGCCTGCGGCGCCTCGCGCGCCAGGACCCGGAACGGGCCATGGCGCTGCTCGACGACTACGCCAACCGCATGCATTTCTCGGTCGAGGAGAAGGTCGCCATCGCCCGCGAGATCGGCCTGACCCTGGCCCGCCGCTACGACCCGCGGGCGCTGGACCTGATGACCCGCTACGATCCGCAACTGCGCGACAACACCGTCAGCGAATGGCGCATGCGCCTGCTCCTGCGCCTCGGGCGCTGGGAAGAAGCCTACGAGCTGAGCAAGCGCCTGCCGCAGGACCTGGCCAGCACCAACCGCTGGCGCTACTGGCAGGCGCGCAGCCTGGAGCTGGCGCAACCGCAGAACCCGCAGATCCCGCTGCTGTACAAGACCGTCGCCCGCGAGCGTGATTTCTATGGCTTCCTCGCCGCCGACCGGACGCAGACGCCCTACCAGTTGAACAACAAGCCGCTGGTGATCAGCCAGCAACTGATGAACAAGGTCCGCAACGCCCCGGGCGTGCGCCGTGCCCTGGAATTCCATGCCCGCGGGCAGATCGTCGAAGGTCGTCGCGAGTGGTACCACGTCAGCCGTCACTTCACCCGTGACGAGATGGTCGCCCAGGCGCGCATCGCCTACGACCTGCGCTGGTACTTCCCGGCCATCCGCACCATCAGCCAGGCGCAGTACTGGGATGACCTGGACATCCGCTTCCCGATGGCCCACCGCGACACCCTGGTGCGTGAAGCCAAGGTCCGCGGCCTGCATTCGAGCTGGGTGTTCGCCATCACTCGCCAGGAAAGCGCGTTCATGGACGACGCCCGCTCCAGTGTCGGCGCCTCTGGCCTGATGCAGCTGATGCCGGCCACCGCCAAGGAAACCGCGCGCAAGTTCAGCATCCCCCTAGCCTCGCCGGCCCAGGTGCTGAATCCGGACAAGAACATCCAGCTGGGCGCGGCCTACCTGAGCCAGGTGCACGGGCAGTTCAACGGCAACCGCGTGCTCGCCTCGGCGGCCTACAACGCAGGCCCCGGCCGGGTGCGGCAGTGGTTGCGCGGCGCCGACCACCTGAGTTTCGACGTCTGGGTCGAATCGATCCCGTTCGACGAAACCCGCCAGTACGTACAGAACGTGCTGTCGTATGCGGTGATCTACGGGCAGAAGCTCAATTCACCGCAGCCGCTGGTGGATTGGCACGAGCGCTATTTCGACGATCAGTGATGCAGGCCCGGGACCGCTTTGCGGTCCCACCACCCCTTACTCCAGTACTTCCACCGCCATCCCCACCTCCAGCACCCCATCGCCGTCCGCCACCAGGTTCTGCCCGAACATGGCCTCGCCCTCCTTCTGCCGATAGTTCATCAGCGTCGCGAACGGCTCGCGGTCCGGGCTGCGTTCACCGCTGGCCGGGTCGATGGTGGTGAGGATGCAGCGTCCGCACGGCTTGACCACGCGGAAGGTCTGCTGGCCGATGCGGATGCGCTTCCAGCCATCCTCGGCGAAGGGCTCGGCGCCCTCGATCACCAGGTTGGGGCGGAAGCGCATCATCTCCATGGGCCGCCCGACCTTCTGCGTCAGGTCATCCAGCGACGCCTGGCCGATCAGCAGCAGCGGGAATCCATCGGCGAAGGCCACCCGGTCACTGTTCTCGCCATAGCCCGAAGGCAGGTAGCGGGTGCGCGATTGCGGCACATGCACCAGGCGCACGTCGCGCCCCATGAAGGTGCTCAGCCACTGCGCCGCGGCATCGCCGGCGTCCGGCACGCGCAGGGTGTCGCGCCAGATGGTCACGCCACGCAGCGCATCGTCGGGCTCGGGGATCGGCACATGAAAGGTCGACAGGCCCGGCGCATCGAGCTGCAACCCGCCATCGGCGGCGTACAGCGCCGAAAGCTGGCTCATCTGCGGGAATGCGCGCTGGGTGAGAAAACGGTTGTTGCCGGCATCCACCAGCATCCAGCGACGATCGCCTTCCAGCCCCAGCAGGCCCGATGGCGAGCGTTGCAAGGCCTCGCCTTGCGCCGACTTGAGCGGGTAACGATAAAGCGCACTCAGACGCATACGACATGCTCCCTGGGAAAAGCCAGCAGCTTACACCCGTTGCCCGGCAAACGCTGCCGGGCGAGCGACGACGCCTCAGACGGTGGCCTGATCCATCTCCAGGCGCTGGCGCACCACTTCCACCAGGCGATCGGGCTGGAATTTGGAAAGGAAGTTGTCGCAACCGACCTTCTTCACCATGGACTCGTTGAAACTGCCGGAAAGCGAGGTATGCAGCACCACGTACAAGCCACGCAGGCGGGCATCGCTGCGAATCTCGGTGGTCAGGCGGTAACCATCCATTTCCGGCATTTCCGCATCGGTGAAGACCATCAGCAGCTTCTCGCAGACATCTTCGCCGGCATCCGCCCAGCTCTTGAGCAGGCGCAGGGCCTTGAGTCCATCACTGGCCACGTGCAGCTTCATGCCCAGTTGCGAGAGGGTCTCGCGCAACTGCGCCAGGGCCACCGTGGAGTCGTCCACCAGCAGCACTTCACGGCCGTGGGCACGCCGCAGGATCGGATCGTCTAGTTTTTCCCGGGAAACTTTCGCGTTGTAGGGAACGATTTCCGCCAGGACCTTCTCTACATCGATGATCTCCACCAGTTGCTCGTCGACCTTGCTGATGGCGGTCAGGTAGTGCTGGCGGCCGGCGCTGGTCGGCGGCGGCATGATGGCTTCCCAGTTCATGTTGACGATGCGGTCGACCCCGCCGACCAGAAACGCCTGCACGGAGCGGTTGTACTCGGTGACGATGATGGTACTGTTCGGCCCCGGTTCCAGCGGACGCATGCCGATCGCCTGGGACAGGTCGATCACCGGCAGGGTCTGGCCGCGCAGGTTGACCACGCCGCAGACAAAGCTGTGGCGCTGTGGCATCAGGGTCAGTTTCGGCAGTTGCAGGACTTCCTGCACCTTGAAGACGTTGATCGCGAACAACTGGCGGCCCGCGAGGCGGAACATGAGGATTTCCAGGCGGTTCTCACCTACCAGCTGTGTTCTTTGGTCTACCGTGTCGAGAATGCCAGCCATTGAATCCCCCGGGGTTGTTGCAAAAGGTAAAAAGCATCAGCCTTGTATCGGCCGCTTGCGGCTCAGCTTGACCCCCGGAAGAAAAAGCCACCCGGGGGCATTGATGTCACTTTAGCATCATGCTTTACTGCGCTTGCAACCCCTTCCCCCTACCCCGCAACGGGGTGACACCGGAAAAACCTCATCAGGGAAACCCTTATCAACAATCGGGTTGGACCTGATATTCGTGATATCCGTAAGCCATTAATGTGACGCCATTCTCAATGCATGAATGGAGTCAGGCCTTTGTTCGCTATCACTTCGCTGTGGCCAGCCTCCGTTCCTGACCGTTCGTCCGCTTGCGTCCGCGCTTTCCGCTGGTGTTCAGGAGGAACCGACTGATGCCGAAGGACTTGCCGGATATGAGTGCCCTGCAGGATTTTCTGGGTGATGCCCACCAGTTGCTGAACCGGGCGCAGGAATGCCTGCAGCATTTTCGCCTGATTGGCGAGGACGCCGACGCCAGCCATTGCCTGATCCATACCCTCGCCACCCTGAGGGACCGGGCCGGAGCCCAGGAGCAGGTGCAGATCGCCGATTTCTGCCGGCAACTGTGCACCGTGCTCGACACGATCGAGCGACGCAAACATTTGCATGGCCCGGCATTGGCCATTCTGGAGGCAAGCATCTGCCTGCTGGCCTGGCAGCTGGAACTGGTGGACCCGTACGACGGCACGCTCAACCTCGACGCCGAGGAACAGCATGAATTGCTGGGCAGTCTGGAAAGTACCTTGCAAGCCGCCGCGCAAAGCCACCAACAATCGGCCTGACGTCGACACCGCCACTGTCGCCGACACCGTGGCAACCCTTCTGGCAGAGCACTCGCCAGGGTAATCGCCTACAACTAAAGTCAAACTAGAAACTGCCTTGAAAAATACCGGGCTTACATATAGGTGTGTTTTCCCAGCACTCTAAACGACAACTAAGCAGCTTCTTTCCATACAACTCCATCAATACGGAAACAGCACATGCGCCCTTTAAATGAAAGTTCAAGTTCGCCAACCGTAGTGGCATGGTGCTAGAATCCGCGCCCGACGGAACGCGCGTACCACCCCGTAAAACCTGACTCCGCCGACCATCGACAGTCCCGACGACCAATCGGGTCTGAAGTGATACCATGCGCCGCCCGAGCCGGCTGCCGACTGTTTCCATTGTTGGAACATGGCGTTTTCAGCGCACTGAAAAAGTGCCCGGCTGCCCGCTGCGACACGATGACAAAAGTTGTTGAAGGCCTTCCGGAAAAGCCTTTCAATCAACCCCGGACCGGCTTTGAAAAGTGATCTTTCAGTGGCTTCATTTCCCGTGTACTCAAGCCTCAAGACTTTCACGCGATGCCCGCGCGGCCTGGCCCTGCTGCATCGGTCCGTGGTGTTGCTGTGCCTGGCGTCGCTGCTGCTCGCCCTGTTCTGTTATCTGAATGCCCGCCCGCTGCCCGCGCCCCTGCTGCTGCTGCAGGGGTTCACCCTGCTGGGCCTGCTGTGGCTGCCGCAACGACGCAAGGACAACATCCTGATGTCGCCGCAGGAACTCGCCGATCGTCTGCTCAAGGTCCAGGAAGCCGAACGCCAGCGCCTGAGCCGCGAACTGCATGACGACATCGGTCAGTTGCTCACCGCCGCCAAGCTGCAGGGCGAGTGGCTGCAGCGACGTCTCCCGGAAGACCTGCAGGCCCACTGCGATACCCTGCGCGGCACCCTGGACGAAACCCTGTCCCACGTACGCAACCTGGCCAGCAGCCTCGCCCCGCGCCAGCTTGCCAGCCTGGGCCTGGAGGCCAGCCTGCGCACCCACCTGCTGCGCGCCCTGGACAACACCGAGGTGCGCTGGAGCCTGGAATGCAGGAGCCGCCTGGACGGTCTCCCGGAAGACATGGCCATGGCCGCCTTCCGTATCACGCAGGAAGCGGTGACCAACGTGTTGCGCCATGCCCGGGCGCACAACCTGATCGTGCGTTTCCAGCGCCAACCCGAAGGCCTGGCGCTGTCGATCAGCGACGACGGCCAGGGTTTCCTGCCCTCTTCCAACCCTGGCGAGGAAGGCCAGTGCGGCATGGCCGGCATGGCCGAACGCGCGCACCTGCTCAACGGCAGCCTCACGGTCCACAGCGAACCCGGCAAGGGCACGCGGATCGATGCGCTCTTCCCCTGGCCACCCCGTACGCGCGAGCGCGCCAATTCAAGTAAGACTTCATGACCTGTAAATTGCTGCTGGTTGACGACCATTCCCTGATTCGCGCCGGCGTGCGCGCCCTGGTATCCGACATCCCGGGTTATACCGTGGTGGGCGAAGCCTGCGATGGCAGCCAGCTGGTGGAGCTGGTCCGGCAACTCGATCCGGACATCGTCCTGCTCGACCTGTCGATGCGTTCCATGGGCGGCCTGGAAGCCCTGAGCCGCCTGCAGGCCGAAGGCAGCCGTTGCAAAGTGTTGATCCTGTCGATGCACACCGACCCGCAACTGATCATGCAGGCCCTTGAAAGCGGGGCCCACGGCTACCTGCTCAAGGACACCACCGCCACCGAACTGGAGCAGGCCCTGGCCGCACTGAGCGCCGACGAGCGCTACCTGAGCCCGGCCATCGCCCACACGGTGATCAACCAGGCACTGCTGCGCGGGCACAAGGCCGAGCCGGTGGAAACCCACAACCTCACCGCCCGCCAGCTGGAGATCCTGCGCCTGATCGTCCGCGGCAAATCCACCCGGGAGATCGCCAACGGCCTCGGCCTCAGCGTCAAGACCGTGGAGACCCACCGCTCGCAGATCATGAAACGCCTGCAGATCTACGACGTGGCCGGCCTGGTGCTGTTCGCCGTGCGCGAGCAGATCATCAGCCTCGACGACTGAGCAGCGCCGACTGCGCCGGCAGGTGCAGGCGCAAGGCCGCGGGCAGCACGCGAAAGCGCAGGCTGTCGCCCTGCAGCGGCTCGCCATCGAGGTTGATGTCCAGCCCTTGCGAACCCTTGATCTCGACCCACGGCAGGCGCGCGCGCACGAACATGCTGTCCAGGCCCAGGCCATCGCTGAGCAGGTCACGCAGGGTGCCGACCACTTCCTGCGGCGCCGGCAGGATGCTGATGTCGAGCAAGCCATCGTCCACCACCGCCTCCGGGCACAGCACATGGCCGCCGCCGGCCTGACGACCGTTGCCGATCCCCAGCGCCAGCAGCTCGCCCTGCCAGTGGAAATCCGGACCGTGCAGGCTGACCGAGGCCGCGCTCAGCTCGCTGAAACGGGACAGGCCGGTGAACAGATAGGCGGCGGCGCCAAGCACCTTCTTCAGCTCTTCCGAGGTCTGCGCGGTCACCTGGCTGCCGAAGCCACCGGTAGCCATGTTGAGGAACACCTCGCCATCGACCTCGCCCAGGTCGATCGGCCGCGCCTCGCTGTCGAGCAATGCCAGGGCCGCCTCCGGCTCCAGAGGAATACCCGCGGCCCGGGCGAAGTCGTTGGCGGTGCCCAGCGGCAGGAGAGCCAGGCTGGCCTGCGCGCCGGCAAGCACCATGGCATGGGCGACATCGCGCAGGGTGCCATCGCCGCCGCCGGCGATCAGCCGTGGATAACCCGCCGCCAACGCCTCCTCCACCAGACGCTGGGCATCGCCGCCCTCCCAGGTCAGGCGCACGTCCAGTTGCCAGCCACGCTCGCGCAGGCCCCGCACCGCGCCGCGCACCTCCTCGTTCATCGCCTGCTTGCCATGCAGAATCAGCAGCGCTTTGCGTTCGCCCATCGAAGCTCTCCCTCTCGCCTGGTTGCGACCTCCTATCTCGACCACGGACCTGGGCAATTTGCTGCACATCCCACAAGCAAAGTTTGCGCAATCTTACGAATGACATTGAAAGATCCCGCATCCGCGACCATGCTTCGACAAATAATTGGCAAAACCTGAGCAAGCGAAACGCAGAGTCACTTTATTGACGAAACACCCGCGACGGCCTTCTGCCCGGCGCACCGAGGCGGCATGACAATGAGTGTATTGATTCCCTGCATCATCGCGGGCGGCACCGGCACCCGGCTCTGGCCGGTGTCCCGCGAGGCACTGCCCAAGCCGTTCATCTCGCTGCCCGACGGCCAGAGCCTGCTGCACAAGACATTCGTGCGCTTTACCGATCTGTACGGCCGCGCTCGGGAGTCAGCCACCGACTGACGCCGCGGGCGCTTTTCGTTCCACCGCTCACGCCCTACGGCAAGCGAGGAAGTGTCATGCGCGTACTCTGGACACTGCCCTATCTGCCCTGGCCGACCACCAGTGGCAGCAAGACCCGCCAGTTCAACCTGTTGCGCGGCCTGGCGCAGCGAGGTCACCGCATCACCCTGCTGACCCAGTCCAAGGTTCCCCTCTGCGAGGCCGCGCGAGAGGCCCTGGCGCCCCTGGTGGAGCGCCTGATCGTCATCCCCCGCCGTGCCGTGCACAGCCCGCTGAACATGGTCGCTGCGGTGTCCGCCGGCTACCCCATGCGCACCTGCATCAACGGCCTGGCGCCGCATCTGCGTCATCATTTCGAAAACCTGCTGCAAGAGCAGTGGGACGTGATCCAGATCGAACACAGCTACAGCTTCCAGCCCTTCGAACGAGCCCTGCAGGCCAGCGGCCGGCCGTTCATCGTCAGCGAACACCACGTCGAGTGGTGCAAGGGCGCGGTGTGCCAGGACCGCCTGCCGCTGTGGCTGCGCCCGTTCAACAGTTTCGATGGCTGGCGCTATCGGCGTTGGGAAACCCGGGTCCTGAAGCAGGCCAGCGAGGTGGTGGCGGTCAGCCCGTGCGATGCCGAGGAGATCAGCCAACTGACCGGAAAACCGACCCAGGTGGTGGTCAACGGCGTCGATTGCGCGCATTACCAGCACATCGATTTCGCGCCGCACAGCCAGCGCCTGCTGTTCGTCGGCAACTTCGAATACCGCGCCAACCAGGAAGCCCTGGAATGGGCGCTGGAAGACATCCTGCCGCAGGTCTGGCAGCACAACCCGGCCGTGCGCCTGGCCATCGTCGGCCATGCGCTGCCGGAACACTGGAAACTGCACTGGAACGACCCGCGTATCGAATGGGTGGGCTACCTGCCGGACCTGCGTGAGCTGCAGCGTCTGTCGGCGCTGTTCTTCGCCCCATTGCGCCATGGTGGTGGGTGCAAGGTGAAGCTGCTGGAGGCCATGGCCGCGGGATTGCCGGTGGTGACCACGCAGCAGGGGGTTTCAGGGTTGCAGGTGCGCTACGGCGAGCATTATCTCGGTGGCGACGGCGCGGACGAGTTGGCCCTGACCATCACCCGTCTGCTCAGCCAGCCACAGCGCATGCATCAGTTGGCGGACGCCGGACGGGCCTTCGTGCGCGAGCGGCATGACTGGAGCGTGGCGGCGGCGCAGTTGGAAGGGGTGCATCAGCGGCTGGCCAGCCGGCCGCTGGCGATGGGCGATGTGGCGGGTGGGGTGATGCCGCTTTCCTGAAATGTCCTTGTTCGGCTTGAGGGCCTCATCGCTGCATAGGTATCTACACAAGTGGCCGACACGAACCTTGTGGGAGCGAGCTTGCTCGCGAACGGCGGCGCAGCCGTCGCAAAATCTGAGTTCCGGGTCTGTCTGACAAACTCTGCACTCAGGTTTTGCGGCCGCTTCGCGCCCGTTCGCGAGCAAGCTCGCTCCCACAATGACTTCGGCAGCTATCCAGATTGTGTAGATACCCATGCTCATCGCAGGCAAGCCAGCGCCTACGGGTTCCGGGTTGATCACAACCCGTAGGCTGGCTTGCCTGCGATGACACCTTCAAGAACGCCAGGAGACCTCAGCCAAGCAACTCGCTCAGGGGAATGAACTGCACGATATCCCCCTGCCGCGGCGTAGTGCCTTCCAGCACCTCGACCAGGCCCTCGGCCCAGGCCGCGCTGCGCAGCACGCCGGAACTCTGGTTGCGATAGATCTGCGCCCTGCCCTGCTCCAGGCGCGCCCGCAGGTATTCGCGACGGTTGCCCGCCTTCGGCCAGTCGAAACCCGCCGGCACGGCGAACTGCAACGGCTTCACCTCCCGCACGCCCTGGCGGCGCAGCAGATAGGGCCGGGTCAGCAAACCGAAGGTCACCAGGGTCGACGCCGGATTGCCCGGCAGACCGATCACCGGCACACCGTTGTATTGCCCCACGGTCAACGGCTTGCCCGGCTTGATCGCGAGTTTCCACAAAGCCAGTTCGCCGGCCTCGCGCAAGGCGATGCCGAGGTAATCGGCCTCGCCCACCGAAACGCCACCGGTGGACAGGATCAGGTCAACGGAATCGAGGCGCCCCAGGCTCTGCCGGGTCAGTTGCAGATCGTCCGGAAGAATCCCGCCATCCACCACCTCGCAGCCCAGGCGCTGCAACCAGCTGCACAGCAGGCGGCGGTTGCTGTTGTAGATCTGTCCCGGCCCCAGCGGCAGGCCCGGCTCCACCAGTTCGTCGCCGGTGGACAGCACCGCCACCCGCACCCGGCGCACCACCTGGATACGGGCGTAACCCAGGGTCGCGACCAGGCCGAGCTCGATCGGGCCCAGTCGGGTACCGGCGACCAGCACCAACTCGCCAGCCCGGGTTTCCTGGCCTTGCGGGCGAATGTTCTGACCGGCGTGCAGGGCCTCGCTGAAGCGCACCCGCTGGTCAGCCAGCACCTCGGTGTTTTCCTGCATTTCGACGCAGTCGGCGCCCGCGGGGACCGGTGCCCCGGTGAAGATCCGCGCGCAGGTGCCAGGCTGCAGCGGCTCCGGCGCATGCCCGGCAAAGATCCGCTGGCTCACCGGCAGCGGCTCGCCGGTCCAGTCGGCCACGCGCAGGGCGTAACCGTCCATGGCGCTGTTCGGCCATGGCGGCAGATCAAGCGTGGCATGCAGGTCGGTCGCCAGCACCCGGCCCTCGGCATCGGCCACGGCGACGTCCTCGACGTCCTCGATCGGCGCGGCTTCGGCCAAGGCCAGCAGGCGTTCGAGTGCGGCTTCCACCGGCATCAGCGGCCTGGCCGCTGGCGCCTCAGCCACGGCTTTCGCAGGGCGCGGCCTGCTTCAGGTGCGGGACGAAGTTGCACGGGCGATGACGGTTGTCCAGTTGCTCGCCGAGAATGCCGTCCCAGCCGGTGCGCACGGCGTTGGTCGAGCCCGGCAGGCAGCACACCAGGGTGCCGTTGGCCAGGCCGGCCAGGGCGCGGGACTGCACGGTGGACGTGCCGATATCGGCCACGGAAATCTGCCGGAACAGCTCGCCGAAACCATCGACCTGCTTGTCCAGCAGGCAGGCCACCGCTTCCGGGGTGCTGTCGCGCCCGGTGAACCCGGTACCGCCGGTGATCAGCACCACCTGCACCACGTCATCGGCGATCCAGGTCGCAACCTGGGCGCGAATCTTGTACAGGTCGTCCTTGAGCAGCACCCGCGCGGCGAGGTTGTGGCCGGCCGCGCCGAGGCGATCGACGAAGACCTGGCCGGAGGTATCGGTTTCCAGGGTGCGGGTGTCGCTGACCGTCAACACGGCGATATTGAGGGGCACGAAGGGGGCGTCTGCCTTGGCTTTCATGGCATTGGGTCCGTTGAACGAAGGGAATGGCCGGAGTTATATCACAGGGAAGCGTTGCCCGGCGCGGGCAACCCGGGGGAGCATTGCGCCCGATCAATACGCCGATTGAAGGCTACGCTCAACTCGCAAGGAACTTGCTGTAACCGTTTGCGTCTTAACGAACTATACGGCCTCACTCAATTGGAGATTTACCCATGATTCAACGGACCCTTCCCGCATTCCTGCTCGCTCTCGGTATCGGCGCCCTGGCCGGCTGCGCCTCGCCAACCGTGATCACCCTCAATGACGGGCGCGAGATCCAGGCGGTCGACACGCCGTCCTACGACGAAGACTCCGGCTTCTACGAGTTCGAGCAACTGGATGGCAAGCGCACCCGGGTCAACAAGGACCAGATCCGCACCGTGAAAGAGCTGTAAGAAAACTTCGGAAAATGCCCCCGATCGGTCTGAGTTGGGGGCTTGTCGAAGTGAAATTTTTGAGTAGAATTTTCTTCATCGGAGTGTAGCGCAGCCAGGTAGCGCGTCTCGTTCGGGACGAGAAGGCCGCAGGTTCGAATCCTGTCTCTCCGACCAAATCGCTCATCGACAAAGCCCGCCTACCGCGGGCTTTGTCATGTATGTCCCCCGGTATATCCCTGGCGCGATCCGCAACGCGGGCCGCGCCGTTTCGCGTGCCTGAAGGCACGCTCTTTCTCGAGGTCGTTTCACATGCGCAAGACAATTGTCGCCGTCACCCTGGGCCTGCTGTTCGCACAAGGCGCGGTCGCCGGCGATGGCACCGCCGCACTCGGCGGCGGCCTGGGCGGGGCCCTGGGCAACGTGGTGGGTCAGCAGATCGGTGGCAAGACCGGCGCGGCCATCGGTGCCGGTGTCGGCGGTGCGGCAGGCAGTGCCGTGGCGGCGAACAAGGGCAACAAGACCAAGGCGGCGGTCGGTGGCGGCCTGGGTGCCGCGGGGGGTTCGCTGTTGGGTGACAAGCTGGGCGGCAGCACCGGCGCGACGATCGGCGCGGGTGTGGGTGGCGCGGCAGGTGGGGCCTTGGGCAATCACCTGGGCAAGAAGAAGCATTGATAGCGAAGGGGGCCCGTCTTGCTTGAGTTGACGGGTTTGGGGCCGCTTTGCGGCCCTTTCGCGAGCAAGCTCGCTCCTACAGGATTGTCGCGTACACCCGTAGGAGCGAAGCGGTCCCGACAGTCTTACTGAGCAGCCACCGGCTCAGCCACAGCCTGTTCTTCCGGCAACACCGGAACATAGGTCAGACCCAGACGCGAGCTGGTCCACTCGCGAGTCTTGTTGGTCAGTTCCAGGTCGTTGTTCAGCTTCTGACCATAGGTCGGCACGATTTCCTTCAGCCTGGCCTGCCACTCAGGGGTCTTGATGCGATCCTTGAAGGTCTTTTCCAGCACGGTCAGCATGATCGGCGCGGCGGTCGAGGCGCCTGGCGACGCACCCAGCAGCGCGGCGATGGAGCCGTCCTGGGACGCTACCACTTCGGTGCCGAACTGCAGGATGCCGCCATGGACCGCGTCCTTCTTGATGATCTGCACGCGCTGGCCGGCCTGCAGCAGTTTCCAGTCTTCGTTCTTCGCGTTCGGGAAGTACTCGCGCAGCGCCGTCATGCGGTCGTCGAAGCTGAGCATCAGCTGACCCATCAGGTAGGTGCTGAGGTCGATGTTGTCGATGCCGGCATGGGTCATCGGCATGATGTTGTGGCTGTTCAGCGCGGCGAACATGTCCAGCAGCGAACCATTTTTCAGGAACTTGGTGGAGAAGGTCGCGAACGGACCGAACAGCAGCACTTCACGGCCGTCGATGATGCGGGTGTCGAGGTGCGGAACCGACATAGGCGGCGCACCGACCGAGGCCTTGCCGTACAGCTTGGCCTTGTGCCGGGAGACGATGTCCTGGTTGTCGGTCATCAGGAACTGGCCGCCCACCGGGAAGCCGGCATAGCCTTCGGCTTCAGGAATGCCGGACTTCTGCAGCAGCTTCAGCGCGCCGCCACCGGCACCGATGAAGACGAACTTGGCCTTGACGCTGGTTTCCACGCCGTTGTTGCCCAGGTCGGCGACCACCACGGTCCAGCTGTTGTCGGCGTTGCGCTTGATGTCGCGGACTTCGTGACGCAGGTTCAGGCTGACCTTGTCGCTCTTGGTCAGCGAGCCCACCAGCTGACGGGTGATTTCGCCGAAGTTGACGTCGGTGCCGATCGGCATGCGGGTCGCGGCGATCTTCTGGTCCGCGGCGCGGCCTTCCATCACGATCGGTACCCACTGGGCGATCTGCGCGTGGTCCTCGGAGTACTCCATGCCACGGAACAGCGAGCTGTGCTGCAGGGCGGCATGGCGCTTGCGCAGGAACTCGACGTTCTTGTCGCCCCAGACGAAGCTCATGTGCGGCACGTTGTTGATGAACGAACCCGGGTTGTTCAGGACCTGGCGCTCGACCTGGTAGGACCAGAACTGCTTGGATATCTCGAACTGCTCGTTGATGCCCACGGCCTTGCTGATGTCGATGGAGCCGTCGGCGCTCTCGCTGGTGTAGTTCAGCTCGCAGAACGCGGAATGGCCGGTACCGGCGTTGTTCCAGGCGTTGGAGCTTTCCTCGGCGACCTGGTCCATGCGCTCGTAGATGTCGATCGACCAGTTCGGTTCCAGTTCGTGCAGGTAGGTGCCCAGGCTGGCACTCATGATGCCGCCGCCGATCAGCAGGACATCGACGGTCTTTTCCGGTTCACTGGGCTTGGAGCAACCAATGACGCTCAGGCACAGGAGCGCCAAAAGGATTTTTTTCATAATTCAATCCAATTGAAGTGAAGGTATTGGCCTGACCGCCGCACCCGGGTGCACGCCCTGGTTTTATCGTTCTGCTCACACGTGTGCCGAGCATGTGGCTGGACCGGACGGTTGTGCCGGGCCGAACGCTGGCGGGTGGCTGGGGTATCTTCGATGCGGGGAGCGGTCTTTCTGCCGGAGCTGCCGTGGCAACCCATGGTCTTTGAACGGGGCTTGGCCCGCGCGCCGTTAAAGCACGAAGCAGGCCAACTTTGACAAGACCAATGGCCAATAGGCGAGGCGCATGGTCGCACCCTACATTCGGGCGTTTTTTCTGGCGGGATTCCGCCATCAATGCCGGCGATATTCCCGGCGAGTGGCGGATTTCCCCCGGGTCGCAAAGGGCTGCAAAGCAGCCCCAATGCGCTCAGGCACTCAGCCGCGCCGTCACTTCACCCAGCTGACCGGACAGCTCATGGAGACGGTGGCCGGCATGTTCAGTGCGCTGCACCGCGTCCTGGTTGTCGGTGGCGATACGGGTGATCTCGACCAGATTGCGCGAGATATCTTCGGCCACGCTGGTTTGCTCCTCCGCCGCCGTGGCGATCTGCCGGTTCATATCGCGGATCGCCTCCACCGCCAGGGTGATGCGCTGCAGCATCTCGCCGGCGCTCTGCACCTGCTCGGCGCCCTCCCGCGAACGCACCTGGCCGCTCTCGATGGCCTTCACCGCCTCCACCGCGCCGGACTGCACGGCGCTGATGATCTGGTTGATCTCGGCGATCGACGAAGCGGTACGCTGGGCCAGGTTGCGCACTTCATCCGCCACCACGGCGAAACCGCGCCCGGCCTCGCCGGCCCGCGCCGCCTCGATGGCGGCGTTGAGGGCCAGCAGGTTGGTCTGCTCGGCGATGCCCCGGATCACCTCCAGCACCTTGCCGATCCGTGCACTGTCCTGCTCCAGATCGCGGATCACCACGGCGGTGCCGCTGATCTCGGCGTTGACCCGGGAAATGGTATCGATGGTCGCCTGCATCACCTGCTCGCCGGCCTGGGCACTGTGGTCGGCGTCGTCGGCCGCCCTGGCGGCCTCGGCGGCATGCCGGGCAACTTCCTGGGCGGTAGCGGACATCTCGTGCATCGCCGTGGCCACCTGGTCGGTACGCTGGAACTGATCGTCGGTGCCACGGGCCATGCCACCGGCCAGCTTGCGCAGGTCGCCACTGGCGCTTTCCAGCTCGCCGGCATTGTCCTGCAGGCGGCCGACGGTGTCGGCGAGGAAGTCGCGCAAGGTGTTGGCCGCGACGGCCAGGCGCCCCAGTTCATCCTGTCGATCGCTGGCGACACGGGCGTCGAAGCGCCCCTGGCTGAGGTGAGCGACATAGTCGATCAGGCGGCGGATCGGCTCGATCAGGCTGCGGTTGACCAGCCACAGGCTGAGTACACCGATGGCCAGGGCCGACCCCAGCATCACCAGCAGGCCAAGCCACACGGTGCGCTGCGCATCGTCGCTGAGCGCGGCGGCCTGGGCCGAAGCGCTGGCGCGCAACTCGCCGACCAGTGCGCTCATCTGCTCGCTGGCGGCGCGATCGACCCCCTTCACCGCCAGGTCGCCAGCGGTCGGATCGCTGCCGGCGGCGAGGAAGGCTTCACGCCCGCGGGCATAGGCCTCGCCCAATTGGCGGTGGCTCTCCTGCAGGCGGCCGAGACTGGCGCGCAATTGCGCATCGCCGCCGTTCTCCCGCACCAGTTGGCCGAGGATGTCCTGAACCAGTCGTTCCTGGGCCTGGAACTGCTGCCAGTACTTGTCCAGGTCCGCCGGCTGCTTGCCGCGCAGGAGTACGTTCTTCCACTCCTGAACCTGGATCTTGAACTGCAGGTTGGCTTCGTCGATCTGCTGCGAAGCGCGCAGCGGACCGCTGAGCAATTGGCTGTAGCCATCGACACTGGCGGACAGCAGGCGGAAACAGACCAGGGCAATCAGCAGCATCGCCAGCAGGCTGCCGGCGAGCAGCGCGAGGATTTGCAGTCGCAGGGAGGTACGCAAGGACATCGGCGGGATCTCGGAACAAGGGATGGAAAGCGCCGGCAGCAAGCCAGCCAAAGACATCCATGTCGTCGATTCACGGGCACAGAACACTGCCATCTGACCATGACAGCCAACGGCATCAAGCATTTGCACAACAGCCGAGACGGATACTCTCAGGGGATTGCTACAGAAATGTGACAACTCATGTCGAGCTTGTCACATTTCTGTAAACAAGGGCTCCAGCGCTCTATTCCGGGCCGAATTGCAGCGCCGCCAAGCGCGCGTACAACGGGTTTTCCGCGATCAGTTGCCGATGAGTGCCTATCGCCACCATTCGCCCGCCCTCGATGACCGCGATGCGATCGGCATGCTGCACGGTGGCCAGGCGATGCGCGATCACCAGCGTGGTCCGCCCCGCCATCAGGGTGGGCAAGGCCTGCTGGATCAGGTGTTCGCTTTGCGCGTCGAGGGCGCTGGTGGCTTCGTCCAGCAACAGGATCGGCGCGTCCACCAGCAAGGCACGGGCGATGGCCAGGCGTTGGCGCTGACCGCCGGAGAGGCCGAGGCCGGCATCGCCGAGATGGGTCTGGTAACCCTGCGGCAGTTGCAGGATGAACTCATGGGCATGGGCGCTGCGCGCGGCGGCCTCGACCTCGGCGAAACTGGCGTCGGCGCGGCCATAGCGGATGTTGTCCTCGACACTGCCGAAGAACAGCGCCGGGTTCTGTGCCACCAGGGCGAAATGCCGGCGCAAGTCCTGGGGATCGAGGGCGGTCAACGGCTGGCCATCGAGGAGAATGCGCCCCTCCTGCGGGTCGTAGAAACGCAGGAGCAGGTCGAACAAGGTCGACTTCCCCGCCCCCGACGGACCCACCAGGGCCAGGGTCTGGCCCGGCTGCACGCGCAGGTCGAGACCGTCGATGGCCGGACGACCCGGCCGCGACGGATAGGCGAAGCGCACGCCCTGCAGCTCCAGTTCGCCACGGACCCGCGCTGGCAGCCTGGTCGCGCCCTCGGCTGGTGCGACGATTTCACTGCGCGCCGCCAGCAGCTCGGCGATGCGTTCGGCGGCCCCGGCGGCGCGCTGCAGTTCGCCGAGCACCTCGCTGAGGGTGCCGAAGGCGCTGCCGACGATCAGGCTGTAGAAGACGAAAGCGGCCAGATCGCCACCGGAAATGCGTCCGGCGATCACATCCATGCCGCCGACCCAGAGCATCACCCCCACCGCGCCCAGCACCAACACGATCACCAGGGTGATCAGCCAGGCGCGCTGGACGATGCGCTTGCGCGCGGTGGCGAATGCCGCCTCCACCGTTTCACCGAAGCGCTGGCGATCCCGCCCCTGGTGGTTGTAGGCCTGTACCGTCTTGATCTGGCCGAGGGTTTCGGCGACATAGCTGCCGACGTCGGCGATACGATCCTGGCTCTGCCGCGACAGGCTGCGCACGCGCCGCCCGAAGACCAGGATCGGCGCCAGCACCAGCGGCAGCGCCAGGACCACGATGCTGGTCAGCTTGGGATTGGTGACGAACAGCAGGACGATACCGCCGATGACCATCAGCGCATTGCGCAGGAACAACGACAGCGAGGAGCCGATCACCGACTGCAGCAACGTGGTGTCGGCGGTCAGGCGCGACTGGATCTCCGAGCTGCGGTTGTTCTCGAAAAAGCCCGGATGCAGGCTGATCAGGTGGTCGAACACCTGCTGGCGAACATCGGCCACCACCCGCTCGCCGATCCACGACACCAGATAGAAGCGGGTGAAGGTACCGACCGCCAGGGCCAGCACCAGCGCCATGAACAGGGCGATGGACTGCCCCAGCAGTTCCGCCGAGCGGGTGACGAAGCCCTGGTCGACCAGCAGGCGGATGCCCTGGCCCATGGACAGGGTGATGCCGGCGGTGACGATCAGGGCCAGCAAGGCCAGCAGCGACTGCCGGCGATAGGGGCGCACGAAGCGCCACGCCAGGTGCAGTGCCTGGCGCTGGCGGGAGGAAAGCGGATTGAACATGAAGGCTGCCGTCTGGTGCGGACATTAGATCGCATCGGTCTAAAGTACCGCTGGTGATCGAATGAACTTTCTGTTGGACTATCCGCTCGCATGATGAGACAGCCAAGGGAGTTGTCATAGCCTGGTCATCACGCGACGTTATTTTGGGCTAGCCACCTGATGAGGAGACAGGAAATGAGCCTGCAGCATAGCAGCAACCCGCAACAACGCCCGGCCCAGCCTGTGCCGGCGCACGGTTCGATCATCGACGCGCAAGGGCGCGAGATCCCGATCACCGAGCAGATGATCCAGCAGGCGTGCCGCGAGCTGGAAAACAGCCGCAAACCGGTGAAGAAGGGCTGAAACCCCACCGCCTCTTTCGAAACCCGGCGCTTGCGCCGGGTTTTTTATTGACCTCGCCCGTTCCGGCCTCATCACGACATGGACAGCGCCGAAACCCTCAACCCTCGACCACACAGCCCAGCGCCAGCGCGATCCGCCGCAATGCCGGCGCCTCGCCGTCGATCCGTACCGCCAGCCCCTCGATCTCGCGCCGCACCGGATAACGCTTGCGCAGTACATCGAAGGCGACTTTCTGGGCCGCCGGGTCATCGCCCAGGCTGCGGCGGAAATCGGCATCGTCACGCCGCGGGTCGTACACCGCCCGGCACAGCATCGCCAGGGTCCAGGCCGGATCACTGTCGGCCTGCAACTGCAGCCGCGCCAGCCATGGCGCGGGCAGCAGATCCGCCAGCCGCACCTGCTCGGCCTCGCCACGCCAGGCGCAGAACGCCTGGTAGATCTGCGCCGTGCCGCGCTGCTTGCCATCCAGGCTGTAGCCGGCGATGTGCGGTGTGGCGATGACGCAGAGATCAGCCAGCTCCACATCCACCAGCGGTTCCTCCTCCCATACGTCCAGCACCGCCAGCACGTCTTCGCGCGCCAGCAGCAGTTCGCGCAGGGCATCGTTGTCGATCACCGGCCCGCGCGCGGCATTGATCAGCCAGGCACCCGGACGCAACTGCGCCAGGCGCGGGGCATCCAGCAGATGCCAGGTGGCCTGCGCGCCGGAACGGGTCAACGGCGTGTGCAGGCTGATCACGTCGCACTCGGCGAGAATCTGCTCCAGACCGACATAATCGCCCCCCTCCGCCGCCTGCCGTGGCGGATCGCAGACCAGTACCTTCCAGCCCAGCCCGCGCAAGACCTGGACCAGGCGCCCGCCGACTTCGCCGGCGCCGACCACGCCGTAGGTGCGCGCGGCGAGGTCGGCGCCATCCAGTTCGGCCAGGGTCAGCAGGCTGCCCAGCACGTAGTCCACCACGCCCCGGGCGTTGCAGCCCGGCGCGCTGGACCAGTGGATACCCGCCTCGGCGAACCAGCCCAGGTCGAGGTGATCGGTACCGATGGTGCAGGTGCCGACGAAGCGCACCCGGCTGCCTTCGAGCAGTGCGCGATCGACCCTGGTCACCGAGCGCACCAGCAGTACATCGGCGTCACGCACGCAGTCACGGTCGATGGCCCGCCCCGGATAGCGGCGGATTTCACCGAAGCCGGCAAAGAACGCATCGAGCAACGGAATATTTTCGTCGGCGACTATCAGCATGAAGGCTCTCCTGTGGGGGATCGCAGTGTAGGGGGAGAGCAGAAGGCGAGCCATGTCTTTTTCCAGCCTGGCGGCGCCTGTAGGAGCTGGCTTGTCGTGTGACGAACCACTGCGAAAGGACCGCGCAGCGGTCCCGGTTCCTGATCTATAGCCAGCCCAATGGCTTTCTCCCGGCTGCAGATCTGGAACCGGGACCGTTTCACGGTCCTTTCGCAGTGGTTCGTCACACGACAAGCCAGCTCCTACAGATCGGTCAGTGTTTCCTGACCGATACGTCAAGGCGTAGTATTGCCGGTTTTCCGCCACTGCCTCAGACCAGCCAATGACCAGCATCACCCTCTCCCGCCCTGCCCGCGTCGGCACCGAAATGCGCAGCCTGATGCACCTGGCGACGCCGATCATCATCGCGCAGCTGGCGACCACCGCCATGGGCTTCGTCGATGCGGTGATGGCCGGCCGGGTCAGCCCCGCCGACCTGGCGGCGGTGGCCCTGGGCAATTCGATCTGGATTCCGGTGTACCTGCTGATGACCGGCATCCTCCTCGCTACCACACCGAAGGTCGCCCAGCGTTTCGGGGCCGACCAGCACGGCGAGATCGCTCCACTGGTGCGCCAGGCATTGTGGCTGGCGCTGCTGGTGGGCCTGCTGGCCAGTACCCTGCTGCTCGGCGCCGAGCCGATCCTGCACCTGATGAAGGTCGATCCGCAGTTGATCGGCCCCAGCATGGGCTACCTGCAGGGCATCGCCTTCGGCCTCCCCGGCATTGCCCTGTACTACGTGCTGCGCTGCTACAGCGACGGCCTCGGACGCACCCGACCGAGCATGGTCATCGGCCTGTGCGGGCTGCTGCTGAACATTCCCCTGAACTGGGTGCTGATCTACGGCCATTTCGGCCTGCCGGCGCTGGGCGGGGTCGGCTGCGGCTGGGCGACCGGCATCGTCGGCTGGTTCATGGCCCTGAGCATGGCCGCCTGGAGCCGCTGGGCCCCGGCCTATGCCAGCAGCCGCGTGCTGGTGCGCCTGGACCGTCCGCGCTGGGCGGTGATCAAGCGCTTGCTCGGCATCGGTCTGCCGATCGGTATCGCGGTGTTCGCCGAGTCGAGCATTTTCGCGGTGATCGCCCTGCTGATCGGCAGTCTCGGCCCGACCGTGGTAGCCGGACACCAGATCGCCCTGAACATCAGCTCGCTGCTGTTCATGATTCCGTACTCGCTGGGGATGGCGGTCACCGTGCGCGTGGGCCAGGCAGTCGGGGCCGGCGATCCGTACCAGGCGCGCTTCGCCGCACTGGTCGGGCTGGGCACGGCGCTGCTGTTCGCGGCGTTCTCCGCCAGCCTGATCCTGCTGCTGCGCGAACAGATCGCGGCGATCTACACCCCGGACACGGCAGTGATCCAGATCGCCGCGATGCTCATCGTGTTCGCCGCGCTGTATCAGTTCTCCGACGCCATCCAGGTCATCTGCGCCGGCGCCCTGCGCGGCTACCAGGACACCCGGGTGACCATGATCCTGACCCTGTTCGCCTACTGGGGCATCGGTCTGCCGGTGGGCTACCTGCTCGGCCTGAGCGACTTCTTCGGCCCGGCCAGCGGCCCGAGCGGCCTGTGGCAGGGCCTGATCGCCGGCCTGACCTGCGCCGCGCTGATGTTGTCGATCCGCCTGGTGCGCAGTACCCGGCGGCATATCCGCCGGGCGCAACGCGGCTGAGCCCTCAGCCGAGACTGAAACGCGCGGTGTTGTCGTTGAGGGCGCGACTGCCCTGGTGCAGGGTGTCCGCGGCCTGGTGCACCGCGCGGGCACCGTCGAGCAGGCGCCCGGCGGCCTGATCGACCTGCTGGATATTGCCGCTGACTTCGTCGGCGGTACTGGTCTGCTCTTCCACGGCCGTGAGGATCTGCGCCAGGGTATCGGTCACCCCCTGCACCGCACCGGCGATTTCCCCGAGCCGCTCGCCCAGGCCGGTGACCGCCTGCGCGTCGTCGACCGCCTGGCCGCAGGCAACCTCCATCAGGCTGACGGCCTGGGTCACGGTGCCACGCAGGCTGTCGACCGTCTCGGCGATCTGCGCGGTGGATGCCTGGGTGCGCTGGGACAGGCTGCGCACCTCGTCGGCGACCACGGCGAAACCACGCCCCTGCTCCCCCGCCCGTGCGGCTTCGATGGCCGCGTTGAGCGCCAGCAGGTTGGTCTGCTCGGCGATGCCGCGAATGGCGTCGACCACCGACTGGATCTGCTGCCCCTGCTCGCTGACCCGCGCCAGCGCTTCGGCCGTGTCGGTCAGGCGACGGTTGAGCTGCTGGATGCTGGCGGTGGTGCGCTGGCTGTCGCGGTTGCTGTCCTCGGCGATCCTGCGGGTGTGCCGGGCGCTGTCGGCGGCCTGCTCGCAGCTTCGCGCAACCTCCTGGGACGTGGCCGCCAACTGGGTGGCGGCGGCGGCGATCTGGCTGATCTGCAACTGCTGCCGCTCCACATCCTGCAAGGTACCGCTGGACTGGACATTCAGCGTCTGCACGGCCGAGCCCAGTTGCCGGGTCTCGTGATTGACGCCCAGCAGGCTGGCGCGCAACTGCACCACGGCAACGTTCAGCGCCTGGCTGATGACGGCCAGCTCGTCACGCCCCTGGACCGACACCTCGACGCACAGATTGCCGTCGCGCAACGACTCGGCCAGGGTGGTGATGCCACTGGCGCTGCGCCGGATCGAGGCCTGCAGGCAGGCGAACAGGTACAGCGCGACGAGCAGCAGCAGGCCGATGGTCACGCCCACCGGGATGAATTCGCGATTGGACTGGTCGTGATAGTGATCCAGCCGCTGGTCCAGCGAACGCAGCGACTGCTCGCGCAAGCCGGTCATCTCGTCCAGCAGGCGTCCGACACTGCCTTCGAACTCGGCCGGCTTGAGCTTGATGGTGGCGCCGAACACACCCTCGTCGAGCACGTTCAGCTCCGTATCGAGCACCTTCATGCTCGCGGCATAGCGCTGGGCCCAGGCCTGCAACTCCGGCGGCAGGCGGGTCTGCAGCGCGCCGGCGGTCTTGACCATCTGTTCGCGGGCATCGCCGATACGGCCGCGCAGATCGCGCATCTGCAAGCGGCTCTGCAGACTGAACTGGCCGGACACTAGCGACGTCTGGCCGATGCTGGCCATGCGTCCGATGCGCTCGATCAGGTCCGGCGCCTGCTGGGTCGACAGTTGCATCAGCAGGTAGGTTTCCAGCCAGGGGTCGAGAATCAGCCCGCTGTCCATGGCGATCTGCTCGCGCAGTGCCTGCAGGTGGCCAAGGGTCGCGGTGAAGCGGTCGTAGCCGTCTGGCCACCAGCCGACCCCGCGCAGGGACTGGCTGTCCAGACCGACCACGGAGGTACGCAGGGTGTCGTAGCGGGTCAAGCTGTCGGCCCCGGCCTGTTCCTTGTCCAGCGTGGCGCGCAGGTCTTGCAGCGACTGCTCGATACGCGGCAGCGCGGCATCGATCTCGCTCATCAGTTGCCGGGCTTCGGCACCGGGCTCGCGGAGAATGTCGATGGCCTTCCAGCGCGCCGCGCGATAGCGCTGGGCCGACAGCTCGCGCTCCAGCGCGTCGAGAACCAGCAACTGGCGCACCCCCGACTGCTCGCTGGCGATCACCGCCAGCCTGGCGCGGTAATCCAGGCCGATCAGCCCCAGGCTGAACAGCAACGGCAACATGAACAGCAAGAAGAGCAACTGGAACTTGCGAGCGAAGCCGAAACGCCCCAGCAGACGCGCACCCGGTGACAACAGACGGTTCATGACCCACTCCTGCGCAGATGAGGCCCCTTCGCCGATCATGCGTCGCACAAACGTTTCCGCACGGACTCAGGGTGATAGCGTTTCGCTAGCAACCTGTGTGCCGGATACAGGGAAGTCAGGAGGGGGCAGTGCTGGACTCGGGTGCGAGCAGAAGGTTCGCACCCGTTCCTTGCACGCTGTCGGTGCAGGCGTCACCGGAAGAAACAGCGGGAGTAACAGACAGGCGTGTTTCGCTTCAGTCGAGCTTCTTGCGAATCCAGTACAGGTAGGTTCCGCCCTCTTCCTCCTGCCGCACCAGTTCATGCCCGAGAAACACGCAGAACTTGGGAATGTCGCGGCGGGTCGAGGGATCGGTGGCGATCACCTTGAGCAGGCCGCCGCCGGCCAGGTCGCGCACGTATTGATGCAGCATCATCACTGGCTCCGGGCAGTTCAGGCCGGTGGCGTCGAGCACGGCATCGGGGGTGAAATCGGTCATTCGGGTACTCCGCAATTCGTGGGTGATCAGCGTGGCTTGAGGTCGAGGCGGCGCAGATGGCAGGTGACTTCCTCGCGGTCGTGGTAGAGCTGCTTGCAGCCAATGGAAACCTTGACCTTGCGCGCCTTGCAGCCTTCCTCGATACGCTCCAGCAGACGCCGCACCTCGGCATAGCGCTGCTTCATCGGCAGCTTGAGGTTGACCACCGCCTCGCGGCAGTGCCCGCCACCCAGCCATTCCTCGATCATCGCCGCGGTACGCGCCGGCTTCTCGACGATGTCGCAGACCATCCAGTCGACCATCTGCTTCGGCTTCCAGGTAAAACCGTCGACCATCAGGTGCTGGACCAGCCCGGTGTCCATCAGGCTCTCGGCCATCGGCCCGTTGTCGATCGCGGTGACCAGCATGCCACGCCGTACCAGCTGGTAGGTCCAGCCGCCCGGCGCGGCACCGAGGTCGACGCCGGTCATGTCGTCGGACAGGCGCTGCTCCCACTGCTCGCGTGGGATGAAGTGGTGCCAGGCCTCCTCCAGCTTGAGGGTCGACCGGCTCGGCGCCTCGCGAGGGAACTTCAGACGCGGAATGCCCATCGGCCACATCGCCGAGTTGTCCGCGTCGGCAAGGCCGAGAAAGACCCGGCGGCCACTGACGAACGTCAGCAGCAGGCGCGGCCCCGGCGCATCCTTTTCCGTCAGCCGCCCGGCCTTGACCAGCGCCTTGCGCAGCGGCGCTTCGAACTTGCGGCAGAAGGTCGAGAGTTCCTTGCCATCGTTGCTGTCCATCACCTCCAGCCACAGGCTGCCGGCCCGCGGATAGGCGGCCAGGTGTTCCAGCAGCACGCTGATGCGGTCGCTTTCCGGCAGCTCGACGAAGCTGCCGCGGGCCCACTGGCGGGGGAAGATCAACTGCTTGAAACGCAGCGCGCTCATGATCCGCTCGACGCCTTCGGCGTCGTTGCAGATGAATTCGGCGCAGGCGCTCTGCGGCTTGGCCTTGGCATAACCGGGCACGCCGAGCTGCGCGGCATGCTCGCTGATCTCGGAACAGACCTCGCCCTCGAAACCGGGCCGGCAATGCAGGAACAGGGTATTCATCACTCACTCCAGAACGGTCGGCCGGCCATTCGCCGCGACCCTGACCGGAGACAAGTGCCCCGGCGGAAAATCGGCGAATGATAAAGGACTTTCGGAACCGGCGACATGCCCCGCCGGTCCAGTAAAGGGTCGGATCAGCCAAACGGGGCTAATCTGACCGTTCAGCCAGGTCCGTGCCGTGCGGACCGTGAAGGCGGTGCAACGGCGACAACGGGCATGAACGCCGTTCACCGACCCCAGAAGGAGTTGGTCAATGTCCTCGCTCGACAGCCTGAAAACCCTCAAGACCCTGGCCGTGAACGGCCGTGACTATCACTACTACAGCCTCACCGAGGCCGCACGCAGCCTCGGTGATCTGCAAGCCTTGCCGATGTCGCTCAAGGTGCTGCTGGAAAACCTGCTGCGCTGGGAAGACGGCGAGACCGTCACGAGCGCCGACCTCCAGGCCCTCGCCGGCTGGCTGCGCGAACGCCGCTCGGACCGCGAGATCCAGTACCGCCCGGCACGGGTGCTGATGCAGGACTTCACCGGTGTGCCGGCGGTCGTCGACCTCGCCGCCATGCGCGCGGCCATGGCCAGGGCCGGTGGCGACCCGCAGCGGATCAATCCGCTGTCGCCGGTGGACCTGGTGATCGACCACTCGGTGATGGTCGACCGCTACGCCAGCCCCGCGGCCTTCGCCGAAAACGTCGACATCGAGATGCAGCGCAACGGCGAACGCTACGCCTTCCTGCGCTGGGGCCAGAATGCCTTCGCCAACTTCCGCGTGGTGCCACCGGGCACCGGCATCTGCCACCAGGTCAACCTGGAGTACCTCGGGCGCACGGTCTGGACCCGCGAGGAAGACGGCCGCAGCTATGCCTTCCCCGACACCCTGGTCGGCACCGACTCGCACACCACCATGATCAACGGCCTCGGCGTGCTTGGCTGGGGCGTCGGCGGCATCGAGGCGGAGGCGGCCATGCTTGGCCAGCCGGTTTCGATGCTGATTCCCGAGGTGATCGGCTTCAGGCTCGCCGGCAAGCTGCGCGAAGGCATCACCGCCACCGACCTGGTGCTGACGGTCACCCAGATGCTGCGCAAGAAGGGGGTCGTGGGCAAATTCGTCGAGTTCTACGGCGATGGCCTCGCCGACCTGCCCCTGGCCGACCGCGCCACCCTGGCCAACATGGCGCCGGAGTACGGCGCCACCTGCGGTTTCTTCCCGGTGGACGAGGTCACCCTCGACTACCTGCGCCTGTCGGGCCGTCCCAGCGAAACCGTGGCACTGGTCGAGGCCTATTGCAAAGCGCAGGGGCTGTGGCGCGAGCCGGGTCATGAACCGCAGTTCAGCGATACCCTGGCGCTGGACATGAACGACGTCCAGGCCAGCCTGGCCGGACCGAAACGCCCGCAGGACCGGGTCGCCCTGCCGGGGGTGAGCAACGCCTTCGACGATTTCCTCGGCCTCAACGCACGCAAGGCCGGCGCCGAGGGCCAGGGCGAGATCCGCTTCGATTTCGAGGGTCGGCAGCACACCCTCAAGGACGGCGCGGTGGTCATCGCCGCCATCACGTCCTGCACCAACACCTCCAACCCCAGCGTGATGATGGCCGCCGGCCTGCTGGCGAAGAAGGCGGTGGAAAAGGGCCTGCAGCGCAAACCCTGGGTGAAGAGCTCGCTGGCCCCCGGCTCCAAGGTGGTCACCGACTATTACCAGGCCGCCGGCCTGACCCGTTATCTCGATGAACTGGGCTTCGATCTGGTGGGCTACGGCTGCACCACCTGCATCGGCAACTCCGGCCCTCTGGCCGCACCGATCGAAAGCGCCATCGGCAAGGCCGACCTGGTGGTGGCCTCGGTGCTTTCGGGCAACCGCAACTTCGAAGGCCGCGTGCATCCGCTGGTCAAGACCAACTGGCTGGCTTCGCCGCCGCTGGTGGTGGCCTATGCCCTGGCCGGCAGCGTGCGCCTGGACCTGTCCAGCGACCCGCTGGGCAATGACGCCAACGGCCAGCCGGTGTACCTGCGGGACATCTGGCCCAGCCAGCAGGAAATCGCCGCGGCGGTGGCCCAGGTGGACACGCGGATGTTCCACAAGGAATACGCCGAGGTCTTCGCCGGCGACGAACAGTGGCAGGCGATCGCGGTGCCGCAGGCCGCCACCTATGTCTGGCAGGACGATTCCACCTACATCCAGCACCCGCCGTTCTTCGACGGCATTTCCGGTCCGCCGCCGAAGATCGAGGACGTGCACCGCGCGCGGATCCTCGCCCTGCTCGGCGACTCGGTGACCACCGACCATATTTCCCCCGCCGGCAACATCAAGGCCGACAGCCCGGCCGGACGCTACCTGCGCGACAAGGGCGTGGAGCCGCGCGACTTCAACTCCTACGGCTCGCGGCGCGGCAACCATGAAGTGATGATGCGCGGCACCTTCGCCAATATCCGCATCCGCAACGAAATGCTCGGCGGCGAGGAAGGCGGCAATACCCTGCACGTGCCCAGTGGCGAAAAGCTGGCGATCTACGATGCGGCCATGCGTTACCGCGACGAAGGCACGCCGCTGGTGGTGATCGCCGGCCAGGAATACGGCACCGGCTCCAGCCGCGACTGGGCGGCCAAGGGCACCAACCTGCTGGGGGTCAAGGCAGTGCTGGCGGAGAGTTTCGAACGCATCCACCGCTCCAACCTGGTGGGCATGGGCGTGCTGCCGCTGCAGTTCAGCGCCGGGCAGGACCGCCGGCAACTCGGCCTCAACGGCCGCGAGACCCTCGACATCCTCGGCCTGAGCGGGGCCAGGATCGAACCGCGCATGAGCCTGGACCTGCGCATCACCCGCGAGGACGGCAGCACGCAGACCATCGCCGTGCTGTGCCGGATCGATACCTTGAACGAGGTGGAGTACTTCAAGGCGGGGGGCATTCTGCACCATGTGTTGCGGCAGATGATCGCGCGCTGAGCGCTGCATGCACTGGCCTGGTCTCGTCTGGTCTGGCTTGGACCTGGTAGGAGCGTGGCTTGCCCGCGAAGGAGCGCAAAGCGCTCCCAATTGCGGTGATACCCGGGAGCGCTGTGCGCTCCTTCGCGGGCAAGCCACGCTCCTACCGGGTCAAGTCTGCGTGTCCTCGACGCCATTACCGCAGTCGAAGCCTGCATGCCTTATCGCAAAGGACTCGACATGCGCGCTTCCCGCTGGACTCTCCTGGCCCTGCTCGGCGCCGGCTATGCCCTTGCCCTGACGCACGGCCAGCTTGGCCTGCCCACCCTGCCCGTCTTCGCCCTGCTGCTGTTCAGCGGCTGGCTGGTGCAACCCGTCCGCGCCCGACACTGGAGAGTCCTCGGCCACAGCCTGTTCGTCCTCACCGCCGTGGCCCTCGCCCTGCACGGGCTGCCGGGCTTCGACAACGCGCGGGTCATCGACCAGGTCCGCTTCAGCGCCGACGCCGTGCCGTTCTCCATGCACCTCAATCTGGACAAGCCGCTGATCGGCTTGTGGCTACTGCTGGCCTGTCCCTGGATCGTCATGGCACGCCGGCCACGGCCCGGGCTCGCCGCCTTGGCAGTGGTCCTGACCAGCCTGGTTTGCCTGGGTGTCGCGTGGTTGCTGGGCGTCGTCGCCTGGTCAGTGAAATGGCCCGCCCAGGCCTGGCTGTGGCTGGCCAACAACCTGCTGCTGGTCAGCCTGGTCGAGGAAGCGCTGTTTCGCGGCTATCTCCAGGGCAGCCTGCAACGCTGGCTGACCCCGCTGCGCCAGGGCGACAACCTCGCGCTGGGCCTGAGTGCGCTGCTGTTCGGCCTGGCCCATGTCGGTGGCGGCTGGCCCTGGGTCGCCCTGGCAACACTGGCCGGAGCCGGTTACGGGCTAGCCTGGCGCCATGGCGGGCTGCCGGCGGCGCTGCTGGCGCATTTCGGCCTGAACCTGGTGCATTTCGCGCTGTTCACCTACCCGCTCGAAACAACCCCATGAACCATGGGTCATTGACTGACTTATGTTGCGAAAATGTGAAAGAATGCGCGCAAATTTAGCGAACGTGACGACTTCCCATAGCTCATGTAGCCCCGGCGAATATTGAGCAGGATCAACAAAACCCAAATATTCATTCAATAATTTCGTGTCTGTGCCGATAGCTCACGAAAGCCTTGCGGATTGAACAGCTTATGCGTAACAACCAGCCGATTACCCAGCGCGAACGGACTTTCCCTGCCCAACAACGGTTGATCTCGACTACCGATGCCAAGGGTGTCATTACCTACTGCAACGACGCATTCATCGAGATCAGTGGTTTCTCGCGCGACGAGCTGATGCGCGCACCGCATAACCTGGTTCGCCACCCGGACGTGCCCTCGGCGGTGTTCGCCCACATGTGGGCGACCCTCAAGCAGGGCCTGCCGTGGATGGGCATCGTCAAGAACCGCTGCAAGTCCGGCGACCATTACTGGGTCAATGCCTACGTCACGCCGATCTTCGAGAGCAATCAGGTGGTGGGCTACGAGTCGGTGCGGGTCAAACCGACCGCCGAGCAGGTACGCCGCGCCGAAGCCCTGTACAAGCGCATCAACGACGGCAAGTCGGCCATTCCGCGCCGCGACAAGTGGCTGCCGGTGCTGCAGGACTGGCTGCCGTTCATCATGATCAGCCAGATCGGCTTCCTCATCGGCATCTGGCTCGGCCATTCCTGGGGCTTCGCCCTCGCCGCGGCGCTGTCCGTACCGCTCGGCCTGATCGGCCTGAGCTGGCAGCAGCGCGGCCTCAAGCGCCTGCTGCGCCTGGCCGAACAGACCACCTCCGACCCGCTGATCGCACAGATGTACACCGACAGCCGTGGCGTCCAGGCACGCCTGGAAATGGCCATGCTCAGCCAGGACGCCCGCCTGAAGACCTGCCTGACCCGCCTGCAGGACACCGCCGAACACCTCAACGAGCAGGCCCGTCAGTCCGACGCCCTGGCCCACAACAGCTCGTCCGGCCTGGAGCGCCAGCGCGTCGAGACCGAACAGGTCGCCGCCGCGGTCAACCAGATGGCCGCCACCACCCAGGAAGTGGCCAACCACGTGCAGCGCACCGCCGACGCCACCCAGGCGGCCAACCGCCTCACCGATCGCGGCCGCAGCATCGCCGGGGAAACCCGTGACGCCATCCAGCGCCTCTCCACCGCCGTCGGCGAAACCGGCCAGACCGTCACTCAGCTGGCTCGCGACAGCGACGAGATCGGCGGCGTGGTCGATGTGATCAAGGGCATCGCCGACCAGACCAACCTGCTGGCGCTCAACGCCGCCATCGAAGCGGCCCGTGCCGGTGAAATGGGCCGCGGCTTCGCCGTGGTCGCCGACGAGGTCCGCCAACTGGCGCAGCGCACCAGCGAGTCCACCGGACAGATCCATGGCCTGATCGCCAAGCTGCAGCAGACCGCGTCGAATGCCGTGCAGACCATGGAAGCCGGTCATCGCCAGGCCGAGGAAGGCGTACAGCGGGTGATGGAAGCCGACCAGGCGCTGGTGGGCATCAGCGAAGCGGTGGCCAACATCACCGACATGGCCACCCAGATCGCCGCGGCTACCGAGCAACAGACGTCGGTGGCCGAGGAAATCAGCCGCAATATCAGCACCATCGCCGCCCTGGCCGACCAGACCTCGGAGCAGGCGCAGCACTCGGCACTGCTCAGCGAAGAACTGACCCATACCGCGACGACCCAGTACTCGCTGGTCGAGCGCTTCAATCGCTAAGAACGACATCTCCCCCCCGTAGGAGCGTGGCTTGCCCGCGAAAGGACCGCGCCAGCGGTCCCGGAATCGCTGAACAATTCCGGGACCGCTGGCGCGGTCCTTTCGCGGGCAAGCCACGCTCCTACAGGGGAGAACGCGCCTCAAGCAGTTACCAATCGAGGCTCAAGCGACTCTCGAAATACCGCTCTTCCCCGCTCAACGGATCCTTGAAGCGCAGACTCCTGGCCAGCAACTTCAACGGTTTCGCATAGTCGTCCTCGCCTTGCAGCACCTCCGGATAGAACGGATCGTTGCAGATCGGCGCACCCAATGCCGCCATGTGCACCCGCAACTGATGCGTCTTGCCGGTCACCGGTGACAGGCCGTAACGCCACAGCTCGCCATTTTTCTCCAGCACATCGGCCAGCGTCTCGCTGTTGCTCACCCCCGGCACTTCCTGCATGCGGAAGAACGGCTGGCCATTGCTCATCCGGCTTTTATGCACCAGGGGAAATTGCAGGTCCGGCAAGGCAGGCGCGATCGCCTGGTACTGCTTGTCGATCCTGCGCGTCGGGAACAGTTGCTGATAGACCGAGCGGCTCGATGGATTGGCGGAAAACAGCACCAGGCCGGCGGTGTGCCGATCGATGCGGTGCAGCGGGACCAGATGGGGATTGTCGAGACGGCGGATCAAGCGCCGCAGCAAGGTTTCCTCGACATACTCGCCGGTGGGCGTCACCGGCAGGAAATGCGGCTTGTCCGCCACCACCAGGTGCTCGTCGACGTGCAGGATGTTTTCCAGGACGGGAATGGGTTTCTCGTTGGGTACTTCGCGAAAATAATGAACGCGCAACCCCTGGCGATAGGGGTGATCGAGCGCGAGCGGCTGGCCCTGGGCATCCAGCACCCGCCCGCGGGCAAAGCGGTCGAGCCAGACATCACGGCCGATGGCCTTGAAGTGCTCGCACAGACAATCCAGCACGGTGGCCCAGTTGCCCGGCGGCAGGCAGACGGTACTGGCCTGATGCCGGGCCGGATCGAAGGAAACGCTCATGCTGACACTCGCAACGGAAGGGCCGGTCATTATCCGGCATGACCGCCGCCTCAGCCAGCCTGGATGGCGACGCCCTCGCAACTCGCCTTCAAGCGGCGCAAAACGTCCACCGCCTCCCAGCGACTGGCGTCGTACAGTGCATAGGCCTGTCCGTCGTAACCCACCACATCCAGCGGACGGTGGAAGCCGGCACGCTGGAACAGCGCCTCGATCTCGGCGAAGCAGGTATTGAAGTGGACTTTGCCGAACGGCGTGCGGTCATCGGTGACCAGACCGTCGAGCCGCAACTCGCGCACGACCTCACCCACTTCTTCGACAGACATGCGATTGACGCTGGATTTCAATTGTTCGACGTTGACCATGGTTTTTCTCCGGGCAAGAAGCCGCCCGCCTCACATACTGTATCTATATACAGCATATGAGCCGGACGCCTTGGACGTCAATCGAAGTAACGATTCATTGCAGGCCCGGCAGGTAGCCGGTGCCCTTGCGGATGGTCAGCACCTGCCGCCGCTGCTGGCGCTGGCCGAGGCCCAGGTGGACCCAGGCGTCGAACTCGAGAATCAACTGGTCGAAGACCAGGTCGCTGTCGGCGATGCATTGCGCCAACTGGCGCGGCGTCAGGCGGCTGGCCATGATGTCGGCGGCCAGCCCGAGGACATGGGCACTGGACGACGAACCGCCCACCCGGCGGTTCACCGCGGCGCTGCGATAGCCACTGCTGATCAGCAGCGGCTGGTCGACCAGGCTGCGCACCTGTTCGAGGGTCTTGCACAGCTCGACGAGGTTGGCGATGGTCTTGCTGTCGGGATTGTTGTCGATGCCTTCGCGGTGGGCGATCTGCGAGGCGGTCATTTCGGCGAGGGTGAAATGCGGGGTCAGAAACATCTTTGCCACTCCGTTGGCTTGGTGATCCGGGTTCGCTGACGCGTGGACAGCGACCCTGGATTCTCCAACCGTCATCGTGACGATGCATGTGCCCTTGTGCATCAAAATGTGAACCGGCGCCTCAGCCGAGGAAAGCCACCACCTGGTCGGCATCGAACGGCCAGTTCAGCTCCGCCCCGCTGTCACAGCGACGCAGGACCGGAATCCGCAGACCATAGCGCTCGACCATGGCCTGGTCCTCGGCGATGTCCACCAGTTCCACCAGCAGGCCATGCTCGACCAGCGGCATCAGCAGTGCCTCGGCGACCTCGCACAGATGGCAACCCAGGGTGCCGAACAATTGGCATTCAGGAAGCATGAAAAATACCGATACAAAATGAACGAAAGGCCCATTCTAGGTCTGCGCGAAAACCGCGTCGAGGTACGTCGTCCCCGTAGCGCAATGATTGATCCAGATCAGGCGACGAGATTTCCGCCTGCTGTACTCTAGGCGTTTTTTTGCTGTTTTTTACAGGGAGTGTGTGGTGTGTTCGCAAACCTGCTGATCATCCTGGCGTCGTCGCTGGTCGTCATTGCGGTATTCCGGCGTCTGCAGTTGCCGCCGGTACTGGGTTACCTGTGTGTCGGACTGTTCGTCGGACCTACGGCGCTGGACTGGGTCAACGAGAGCGAGGAATTGCCGGACCTGGCGGAAATGGGCGTGGTGTTCCTGCTGTTTTCCCTGGGCCTGGAGTTCTCCCTGTCGAAGATGCTCGCCCTGCGCAGGGTGGTGTTCGGCCTGGGCAGCCTGCAGGTGGTGTGCACCGGCCTGGCACTGGCCGGCGCGCTGGCACTGCTGGGCATGCCGAGCACCGCGGCGTTGTTGCTGGGTAGCGGCCTGGCGCTGTCCTCCACCGCCATCGTGTCCAAGGAGCTGACCAGCCTCGGCGAGATCTTCAGCAGCCACGGCCAGAATGCCATCGGCGTGTTGCTGTTCCAGGACGTGGTAGCGGTCCTGTTGCTGACGCTGGTTCCGGTATTCGCCGGTGAAAGCAGCCAGGCCTGGTACTGGGCGCTGCCGCTGACCCTGGGCAAGACCGTGATCCTCTTCGTCGGCCTGCTGCTGGCCAGTCGCTGGCTGCTGCCGCGCCTGTTCCATGAAGTCGCCAGTTCCCATTCGGCGGAGCTGTTCGTCCTGCTGGCGCTGGTGATCGTCCTGCTCACCGCCTGGTTGACTCACCTGCTCGGCCTGTCGCCGGCGCTGGGGGCGTTTCTCGCCGGCATGCTGCTCGGCGAAAGCAACTACCGGCACCAGATCGAAGCGGATATCCGCCCGTTTCGCGACATCCTGCTGGGGCTGTTCTTCGTCAGCATCGGCATGCTCATCGACCTGCATCTGTTCGCCAGCCATGGCCTGGAAATTCTCGGTCTGACCCTCGGCCTGCTGCTGCTCAAGGGCTGCGTGGTGGCGGCGCTGGTGCGGGTGCGCGGCAGCGATGCGGAAACCGCCTGGCGCAGCGGCCTGGCCCTGGCCCAGGGCGGCGAGTTCTGCTTCGCGCTGATGGCGCAGATGCAGCAGAGCAATCTGCTGCCGGCGCAACTCGGGCAACTGCTGCTGGCGGCGACCTTCTGCTCGATGCTGGTCACCCCCCTGCTCCTGCGTGCCGCGCCCGCCGTAGCCCTGCGCCTGCACCGCAAGCCCAACGAGGAAGTCCACCTGGAGGAAATCGAAGCGCAGAGCGCGGACGTGAGCGGTCACGTGATCATCTGCGGCTATGGCCGCGTCGGTCAGTCCATCGGCCGCTTCCTGCGCCGCGAACACCTGCCCTTCATCGCCCTGGATGACGACCCGGTGCGGGTTCAGGAAGCCGCCGCGGGCGAAAACTGCGTGCACTACGGCGACTCGCGGCGCGGCGAACTGCTCGAAGCCATCGGCCTCGAACGCTCGCGTCTGCTGGTGATCGCGGTGGACAACACGGAAGTGGCGATGAGCGTGCTGAAGGCAGCGCGCCACCGCAACAGCCAGATCCCGATCCTGGTGCGCACCCGCGACGACAGCCTGCGCGACGAACTGCGCGCCGCCGGTGCCAGCGCCGTGGTACCGGAGGTGCTGGAGTCGAGCGTGATGCTCGCGTCCCATGCCCTGGTGATGCTCGGCGTGCCCGAAGAGCGGGTGCGCCAGACCGTCGAGGAGGTGCGCAAGAGCCGCTATCGCTTGCTCCATGGTTTCTACCAGGGCACCCAGACCGAACTGGTCGACAGCGAAGGCCAGCCCAAGGTGTTGATGCACGCGGTCAACCTGGCCGCCGATGCCTTCGCCTGCGGACGCCGGTTGCAGGACATGCAACTGGAAACCCTCGGCGTGGAACTGCGCGCGGTACAGCGCAACGGCAACGAACTGGCACTGAATGGCGGGACCTGCCTGCACGCCGGCGATTCGGTGCTGCTGTGCGGCCCGCTGCCGGCGATCAAGGCGTGCGAGGCACGCCTGATGGCCGGGCGCGGCATTCAGTCCTGACTGGTGGCGCCGATCTTGTGAATCGACAGGTCGGCGCCGTAGTACTCCTGCTCCTGGCTCAAACGCAGGCCGTGGACGCACTTGATCAGGCCATACACCACGAAGCCGCCGGCCAGGGCCACGACCACCCCGGCCAGGGTGCCGATCAACTGGCTGACGAAACTCACCCCGCCAAGACCGCCGAACAATTGCTGGCCGAAGATCCCGCAGGCAATTCCGCCCCAGACCCCGCACAGGCCATGCAGCGGCCAGACGCCGAGGACGTCGTCGATCTTCCAGCGATTCTGCGTCGCCGTGAAGCACCAGACGAACAGCGCTCCAGCCACCGCGCCGGTGACCAGCGCACCGACCGGGTGCATCAGGTCGGAGCCGGCGCAAATCGCCACCAGCCCGGCCAGCGGGCCGTTGTGCAGGAAGCCCGGGTCATTGCGCCCGACCAGCAGCGCGGCGACGGTACCACCGACCATGGCCATCAGCGAGTTGACCGCCACCAGGCCGCTGACCGCCGGCAAGGTCTGCGCGCTCATCACGTTGAAGCCGAACCAGCCGACGATGAGGATCCACGAGCCGAGGGCCAGGAAGGGAATGTTCGACGGTGCAAACGCCACCAGCCGGCCATCGCGGTAGCGGCCGTTGCGCGGACCGAGCAGCAGCACCGCCGCCAGCGCCAGCCAGCCGCCCATGGCGTGCACCACCACGGAGCCGGCGAAGTCGTGGAAGCCGGCACCGAAGCGCGCCGTGAGCCAGGCCTGCACCCCGAAATTGCCATTCCAGACGATGCCTTCGAAGAACGGATAGACGAAGGCGACGATCAGCAGGGTCGCGCACAGTTGCGGGGCGAAGCGTGCCCGCTCGGCGATCCCGCCGGAAATGATCGCCGGGATCGCCGCGGCGAAGGTGAGCAGGAAGAAGAACTTCACCAGGCCATAGCCGTGCTCGGCGCCAAGCGTCGCCGCCGGATGCAGGAAGTGGGTGCCGTAGGACACCCAGTAGCCGATGAAGAAATAGGCCAGGGTCGAGACGGCGAAGTCACTGAGGATCTTCGACAGCGCGTTGACCTGGTTCTTGTGGCGAACCGTGCCCACTTCGAGGAAGGCGAACCCGGCGTGCATGGCCAGGACCATGACCGCACCGAGAAGGATGAACAGGGTATTGGAGCCCTGGATCAGGGAGTCCACGGCGCTTTGCAAATTTTCCATGAAGTCGGCAGACCTGCAGATCGAAAAAAGCACCAAAGCGGTTCGAAGACCTTCCTGGTCGCACCAGACTGGATCAATCCAGTGCCTTTCCTTGTGTGAGGCAATCGATGCGAGGGTGATTTTTCCTGGGTTCGTGTTGATTTGGGTTATGGTTTAACGGCCGGCCAGACGGCTCAGCGCCCGGAAACGGCGCAGGCGCCCGGCCAGGCGCACCACAGCGAAGCAATTGCTGTACCAGCGCCATCGCACTGAACCTTCGGCGACACCCGGCACTCGAAATTCAATTGCCAACCCTTCATGGAGAACCGTATGGCCAGCAAACCGACCCAGACCGCCCAGGAAATCCTCATGGCCGATTTCCAGACCCTGGTCCGCGACACCGAGAAGCTCCTCGAACACACCGCCACCCTCGCCGGCGACCAGGCCGACGAACTCCGCGCGCAGATTCACGACAGCCTGCTGCGCGCCCGGGAAACCCTGCAGCAGACCAACGACGATCTGCGCCAGCGCGGCCAGGCGGCGCTGAGCACCACCGAGGACTACGTGCAGAACAATCCCTGGCAATCCATCGGCATCGCCGCCGGCGTGGGCTTTCTGATCGGCCTCCTGGCCAGCCGCCGCTGAGGTTCGGGTAATGGAAAACCAAACCCCCGGCTCGTCCTCCCGGCGTCTCGGCGCCGCGATCCTCGGGCTGCTCCACGGCCATGTCGAACTGTTCGGCATCGAACTGCAGGAACAGAAGGCCCGCACCCTCAGCCTGCTGCTCTTCGCCGGGCTGGCACTGGTCTTCGCCCTGCTCCTGCTGACCGCGTTGTCGGCGTTGCTGCTGGTCCTGCTGTGGGATACCTATCGCCTGGCCGGAATCATCGGCCTCTGCGTGTTCTACGGTGTCGCCGCGCTGTTCTGCGGCCTGCGCCTGAAAGCCGCGGTGCATGAAGAACGCTCGCCGTTCAGCGCCACCCTCGAAGAACTCGCCAAGGACCGGGAGCGCCTGTTGCCATGAGCCTGCCTGAACTGCCCAAGACCAACGACCGCCGCGAACTGCGCAAGGCCCTGGTGCGCCTGCGCCTGGAGATGCATCGCCAGGAAATCCGCAACGAAGCGGGCAACGCCCTGCAACCGCTGACCCGCCTGCGCGGCATGGGCGACAGCCTGCAGGGCGGCCTGGGGATCAAGCATGCGCCGTTGTGGGGCATCGGCGCGGTGGTCCTGCTCGGCTTCCTTACCGGCAAGGGCGCGCGCAGCGGCAACCTTGGCCGGCTGACCCAACTGACCAGCAGCCTCTTGCCACTGGTCCGCCTGTTCATGCAGCAGCCGCCGAATCGTCCCTGACGGAACTGGCGGCATTCTTGCAGAACGTCGACCGGGCGGTCGCCAGTCCGCCCGTCAGTGTTCAGAACAACAAGGAGTCGCCGTGTCCGTCGAGCAACCGCTCGCCTGTTTCCAGCCTTTCATCGACACCGCCACCGGCCGCATCGCTGGCGTCGAAGCCCTCGGGCGTCTGCGCCGCGACGACGGCCAGCTACGCTCGGTGGGACCGCTGTTCAATGATCCCCGCATACCTTCCGCCGAGTTGTTGCAACTGGATCGGAGCCTGCGGGAACAGGCCTTCAAGCATTTCCACAAGGCCCCGGAAGACTGGTTTCTGAGCCTCAACATCTCGCCGCGCTGGGTCAGCGAGCTGCCTGTCGGCGAACCGCCGCCCAGCCTGACGCAACTGCGCCAGCAAGGCATCGATCCACGCCGCGTAGTCTTCGAAATCACCGAGACCGGCGGCGACCGCGAGCGCCTGGCCATGGTGGTGCAGCAATACCGGGAAGCCGGGGCGCGGGTCGCCATCGATGACTTCGGCGCCGGCTACTCGCAACTGGACCGGGTCCTGTCGTTGCAACCAGACATCCTCAAGCTGGACATGCGCCTGTTCCAGAGCGCCGCCCGCGGCGGACCGAGCAGCGAGGTGGTCAAGGCCCTGGCGCAGATGGCCGAGAAGACCGGTTGCTGGATCATCGCCGAAGGTGTCGAGACCGAGGCCGAGCTGAATTTCGCCCTGGAGTGCGGGGCGCGCTATCTGCAAGGTTTTCTCTTCGCCGGCGCCGAGCCCGGTTTTTTCCCGGCGCAGACCTTCGCCGGACGCTTCGCCCGACTGCGCGAACAATACGTACAGGGCAAGCTGGTGGAACGCGCCCGCCTGATGCAGCGACGCCAGCAACTGGTGGAGCTGATGCCGCAGTTGCAGCAGTGGGTGCTGAGCAACGCGCCAATCGAGAAGCTGCCTGACCTGAATGCCTACCCCTGGCTGCTGCGCTTTTTTCTCTGCGACCCCCACGGCACCCAACTGACGCCCAACCTGGAATGGCGCGCGCCACGCTGGCACCTCGACTCCAGCTACCTGGGCCACAACTGGTCGTGGCGCCCGTACTTCCATCACCTGCTCGCCGAGGGCTGGACCGAACGCCGACTGATCCTTTCCAGCACCTACCGCGACGCCACGACCAACCAGTACTGTCTCACCGCCGGACAGTTCTTCGACGGCGGACGCCGCCTGTTGCTGATCGATGTCGATGCCGCCGGACTTTGAGCTTGCGGCGCGGACCACGACACGGGAAGCTAGTCGCCTGCACTCTAGAAAGGGAGAACCGGCCTTGGACTGGCACACACTGCTCACCCGCGAACGCCTCGGCAAGACCCTGCACAGTTCCGAAGAACTCGGTCGCAGTCCGTTCCACAAGGATCACGACCGCATCATCTTTTCCGGCGCCTTTCGCCGCCTGGGGCGCAAGACCCAGGTCCACCCGGTCACCAGCAACGACCATATCCACACCCGCCTGACCCATTCGCTGGAAGTCAGTTGCGTCGGTCGCTCGCTGGGCATGCGCGTCGGCGAAACCCTGCGCGAATCCCTGCCGGCCTGGTGCGAACCGAGCGACCTGGGCATGGTCGTGCAATCGGCCTGCCTGGCCCATGACATCGGCAACCCGCCCTTCGGCCATTCCGGCGAGGACGCCATCCGCCACTGGTTCCAGCAGGCCGCCGGGCGTGGCTGGCTGGATGCCATGAGCGATGCCGAGCGCGCCGACTTCCTCAACTTCGAAGGCAACGCCCAGGGTTTTCGCGTCCTCACCCAACTGGAATATCACCAGTTCGATGGCGGCACACGGCTGACCTACGCAACCCTCGGCACTTACCTGAAGTACCCCTGGACCGCGCGGCACGCCGACTCGCTGGGCTACAAGAAACACAAGTTCGGCTGCTACCAGAGTGAACTGCCGCTGCTCGAACAGATCGCCCACAAGCTCGACCTGCCGCTGCTCGACAACCAGCGCTGGGCACGCCACCCGCTGGTCTATCTGATGGAGGCGGCGGACGACATCTGCTATGCCCTGATCGATCTGGAAGACGGCCTGGAAATGGACCTGCTGGACTACACCGAAGTGGAATCCCTGCTCCTCGGCCTGGTCGGCGACGATCTGCCGGAAACCTATCGCCAGCTGGGTCCCGACGATTCGCGGCGGCGCAAACTGGCGATTCTGCGCGGCAAGGCCATCGAGCACCTGACCAATGCCGCCGCGCGCGCCTTCGTCGAACAGCAGCCGGCGCTGCTGGCGGGGACCCTGCGGGACGACCTGGTGGAGCATATGGATGGCCCGGCCAAACGTTGCGTACTCCAGGCCAAGGACATCGCCCGCAGGAAGATTTTTCAGGACAAGCGCAAGACCCTGCACGAAATAGGCGCGTACACCACGCTGGAGATTCTCCTCAACTCGTTCTGCGGCGCCGCGCTCGAACAGCACGGCGGACGCACACCGTCGTTCAAGCACCGGCGCATCCTCGACCTGCTCGGCAACAACGCGCCCGACCCGAAGGGCTCGTTGCACACCGCCTTCCTGCGCATGATCGACTTCATTGCCGGGATGACCGACAGCTACGCCAGCGAAATGGCCCGGGAAATGACCGGACGCTCCAGTCCGGTATGAGACCGCGCCGACCCGGTCCGTGACGCAGGCCGGGTCGGCGGAGATGGCTGTTTGCCGGTATCTTCCGACAATAAAACTCGAAACTTCATAAGGAATTTTGTAGTCAATAAGTAAATACAAAGTAGGAAAATTCCTATATTAAAGCTCAAGCTCACTCTATTTATGTGCACGCTTCCTATCTGGGCTATGGTGCGGCTTTACCTGAGTTCCTTTGGAAGATTGAGCATGCACTCTGTTTTTATTGTCGATGATCATCCGGTCATACGCCTGGCGCTGCGAATGATGCTGGAAAACGAAGGCTATCGAATCGCCGGCGAATCCGATAACGGCGTCGACGCCATGCAGATGGTCCGCGAAAGCCCACCGGACCTGGTCATTCTCGATATCGGCATTCCCCGTCTGGACGGCCTGGAGGTACTCTCGCGCTTCAACACCATGTCGCTGTCACTGAAGATCCTGGTACTCACTGCCCAATCGCCCGCGCTGTTCGCCATTCGCTGCATGCTTTCCGGTGCCTGTGGCTATGTGTGCAAACAGGAAGACCTGAGCGAACTGCTCAGTGCCATCAAAGCGGTACTTTCCGGATATAACTATTTCCCCAGCCAGGCCATCAGTCCCTCCCGGCAACATATTGCCACCGCGCAGGAAATAGAACTGTTCAAATCGGTCAATGATCGCGAGTTGATGGTTCTGCAACTTTTCGCCCAAGGCAGAAGCAACAAGGAAATCGCCGAAGGCATGTTTCTCAGCAACAAGACCGTGAGCACTTACAAGAAACGCCTGATGCAGAAACTCAAGGCGCGTTCGCTGGTGGAACTGATCGAAATGGCCAAGCGCAACGAACTGGTATGAGGGCCGCCATGCTCAAGTCGGTGGCATTGTTCGTCCTGCTGGTGGTGGCCTGGCCTGGCAGCGTCCTGGCGGACGAAGGCGGAGACGATCAGTACAGCCTGTTCAGCCGCGGCGCGCAGATCCCCCTGCGGATTTCCCTGACGCCAGCCCAGCAAGCCTGGATCCAGACCCATCGGGAACTGGTCCTGGGTACCTCGGCACCGGATTATCCACCGTTCGACATGACCGCCAGCGGTGATTACGAAGGGGTAACCGCCGACTACGCCGGCCTCCTCGGCGCCACCCTCGGCCTGCCCGTGAAGATCCGGCGCTTCGCCAGTCGCGACCTGGCCCTGCAGGCACTGGTGAACGGCCAGATCGACCTGCTCGGCAGCGCCAACAGCTACGACATCGCCGTCCCCGGCGTCGTGCTGTCGCAACCTTATGCCGAAGACCAGCCCGTGCTGGTGACCCGGGAAAACGAAACCCGACCGCTGGATACCGGGCTCAGCGGTCTGCGCCTGAGCATGATCGAGCACTACCTGCCCCTGGCGGAAGTCCGCGCCACCTATCCCTATGCCAGCATCCGCACCTACAGCTCGTACCACAACGCACTCAATGCCGTGGCATTCGATCAGGCCGACGTGTTCCTCGGCGATACCCTGTCGACCCACTACCTGCTCAACCAGAGCCACCTGCAGAACCTGAAGATGGCCAATTTCGCCAAGCATGAAGCCATGGGTTTCGGCTTCGCCGTCCATCAGAGCAATCCGGTCTTGCTGACCCTGGTCAACAAGACCCTGGAAGCGGTGACCACTACCACCCGCGCCAGCATTTTCCAGCGCTGGAGCGCCGGCAGCAGCATCCTCCTGACCGACCGCAAGCTGCAGCTGTCGCCACGCGAGGAGGCCTGGCTGGCGAAGAATCCGGTGGTGCGGGTCACGGTCGACGAACACGCAGCGCCACTGACGTTCTTCGACAAGTCCGGCAACCTGCGGGGTATCGCCGCCGACCTGCTGGAACTGATCCGCCTGCGCACCGGCCTGCATTTCGAGATCAAGCGCAGCAGCGGCATCAGCGACATGATTGATCAGCTGGAACATGACCACGCGGACCTGATCGCAGCCATTTCCTCCAGCCCGGAACGGGAAAACGCGCTGAACATCAGCCGCCCGTACCTGGAAAACTCCTACGTACTGGTGACCCGCGACAACAAGGACGCTCCACGCACCCTCGAACAGATGCAGGGCCGCCGCCTCGCGGTGACCCGCGGCAACCTGCTCAACGACGGCATTCGCCAGCGCTATCCGAACATCCAGCTGGTGTCCACCGAAGACACCGCGGCGGCGGCATCGCTATTGGCTCATCGCCAGGTAGATGGCATGGTCATGGCCCTGATCAATGCCAATTTCAACCTCACCACCCAGCGCGACCTGGTGATCCGCTCCACCGTCAGCGACATTCCCGCCACCTTCTCCCTGGCCAGCACGCGTCACGACCCGGAACTCGCCTCGATTCTCGACAAGGCCTTGATCAGCATCGTCCCCGAGGAAATGGGCATCATCAACAGCCGCTGGCGCGGCTACACCGGCGGTTCCTATTCCTACTGGCAGACCCACCAGAACACCATCCTCAAGATCATTCTCAGCACCCTGGTGCTGTTGCTCCTGTCGCTGACCTGGAACGCCTGGATGCGCCGCCAGATCAAACAGCGCGAGGCCGTCGAGCGCGCACTCAACGACCAGCTGGAATTCATGGGCGCGATGGTCAACGGCACTCCCCACCCCATCTACGTACGCGACCGCCATGGCCTGCTGCAGACCTGCAACGAGAGCTACCTGCAGGCGCTGGGAGTGGATCTGCAGGCCGTGCTGGGCAAGTCGATCCATGACGCCCCGCTGGGGGGCAAGGACGATACCTGCACCATCCAGACCGACTACCTGCGCGTGATGAACGAAGGCCGACCGATGATCCTCGACCGCCCCATCACCCTGAAAGGCGCCGAGCAGACCATCTACCACTGGATCCTCCCCTATCGCGACTCCCTCGGCGAGGTGAAGGGCATCATCGGCGGCTGGCTGGACATCAGCGAACGCCGCCAGCTGATCCAGGACCTGCGCCTGGCCAAGGAACAGGCCGACGCCGCCAGTCGCGCCAAGAGCACCTTCCTGGCCACCATGAGCCATGAGATCCGCACACCGATGAACGCGCTGATCGGCATGCTCGAACTGGCCCTGAAGCGCTCCGACAAGCCCGGCATGGACCGCCCGGCCCTGGAAGTCGCCTACCACTCGGCCCGCGATCTGCTGGCGCTGATCGGCGACATCCTGGATATCGCCCGGATCGAATCGGGTCACCTGAACCTCAGCCCGGAACGGGTCAATCCGGCGGAGCTGGTGGAGTGTGTGTTCCAGGTGTTCGACGGGCTGGCCCGGCAAAAGGGCCTGGAGCTGATCCTGACGGTCTCGCGCAGCGCCCACCGCGACGTCCTGCTCGATCCACTGCGGGTCAAGCAGATTCTTTCCAACCTGGTGAGCAACGCGATCAAGTTCACCAGTTGGGGCCAGGTCAAGATCGACCTGGCCATCTCCAGCCTGCCCACCACCGGCGACGGCAACCGCGACGACCTGCAGCTGGAGCTGTCGGTCAGCGATACCGGGATCGGTATCGCCGCCGAGGACCAGCAGCGCCTGTTCCAGCCTTTCGCCCAGATCCACCCGAACAGCTCCCAGGCGCGCAGCGGCACCGGCCTGGGCCTGGTGATCAGCCGCAACCTGTGCGAAATGATGGGGGGCAAGCTGAGCCTGTTCAGCAAGCCCGGCGAAGGCACGGAAATCCGCGTCAGCCTGCCGCTGCGCGGCCTGTCGGGCGGCTGCGAACCCAAGCCGTGCGAACCCGCCCTGCTCATGCCCAGCGCCGAACTGCGGGTGCTGGTGGTGGACGACCATCCGGCCAACCTGCTGCTGGTCGCGCAGCAGCTGGAGTTCCTCGGCGTGCGCTACCACTGCGTGGACAATGGCCACCAAGGCCTGGAGCTGTGGCAGAACAGTCGCTTCGATGTGCTGATCGTCGACTGCAACATGCCCTGGATGGATGGCTATCAGTTCAGCCGCGCGGTACGCGAACAGGAACAGCGCGATGAGCGCCCGCCCTGCACCATCCTCGGCTATACCGCCAATGCCCAGCCGGAAGTCCGGGAACGCTGCCAGCAGGCCGGCATGGATGACTGCCTGCTCAAACCCATCGGACTGCATACCCTCGGCCTGCACCTGGCCGGGGTTCCCGCCAGTACCCGGCAAACCTGCGCGAGCCGCCCGGCACTGCTCGATCTCAATGGCCTGGAACCGATCATCGGCGACTGCCCACTGGAACTGCGCCGCCTGCTCGAGACCTTGTTGCGCAGCAGCCCGGAAGACCAGCAGCGCCTGCGGGCGACCGATACCCATGGCAATCCGTCGTCACTGCAGAGCATTGCCCACCAGATTCTCGGGGTCGCCCGCATCGTCCAGGCCGAGGAGTTGATGCTCGCCTGTGAACGCCTTGAAGAGGTGTGCGCACGCTTCGCCCCCGAGCCATTGCTCAGACGCCGCAAACGACAAGTGCTGTATCAGATGAGACGGGTCGACGAGACCCTGCGGCAAACCCTGGCGAAGCTGCCGGAACCGACGGACGCCGGCGAGGAAGGGAAAGACTGAAAACCAGCGCGGCAGCCCCGAGGCTGCCGCGCTGTTCACATCAGGCCTTGTTGACCGGAATGTCCGGGTACCAGGCATCCAGCAGCGGGCTGATGTCGATCTTGGTCAGTTCGCTGCGGCCCTTGAGCCAGGCATCGACGGTGGCGCGCTGCTCTTCGCTGACCGAGCCACGCTTGGCCAGGCAGACCAGACCGAAGTCTTCGCCGCCGACGTAGTCCAGACCGTTGGCGTCCATGGCTTGCGCCAGGAAGTCGTCGAGGAAGGCGTCGATGGCGTCATCGCTCAGGTCTTCCTTGAACTCCAGGTTCAGCTCGAAGCCCAGTTCCTGAAATTCGTCTACACAGAGCTTTTTGCGCAGACGGCGGGAACGGTTGGTAGCCATGAAACAATCCTCTTGAGTATTAACGCGGCGCACTTTACCAGCTTCGCCGCCCGTCTGCCCGGGAAAACCCGACAAAACCGCCACGCGGACGCGCAATCACGAAGCACGCCGGCACGGGCTTGGGGCATAATGCGCGCTATCATTTTTTCAGCCGGGGCCATCATCCTGTAAAGCCCCGTTTCATCTCACCCTTCCTGCGCAGGGTTCTCAGTACTCATGACCCCATCCCTCCGTTCGCTGTTGTTCGCCGGCCTGCTGCTCCCCGTTGCACTGCCGATCCAGGCCGCTCCCGTCAACAACAGCCTGCCGCCCAAGGTGCAACAGGCGCTCAAGAGCAACAAACTGGACGACTCGGCACTGTCGCTGGTGATGATTCCGCTCAACGGCCCCGGCACCCCGACGATTTTCAATGCCGACGTCTCGGTCAACCCGGCCTCGACCATGAAGCTGGTGACCACCTACGCGGCCCTGGAGATGCTCGGCCCCACCTACCAGTGGAAAACCGAGTTCTACACCGATGGCCCGCTGAGCAACGGTGTGCTCAACGGCAACCTGTACCTCAAGGGCGGTGGCGATCCCAAGCTGAACATGGAGAAACTCTGGCTGCTGATGCGCGACCTGCGCGCCAATGGCGTAAAGACCGTCACCGGCGACCTGATCCTCGACCGCAGTCACTTCATCCAGCCACAACTGCCGCAGTTCAACGATGACGGCGGCGACGAGAACAAACCGTTCCTGGTCAAGCCCGACTCGTTGCTGGTCAACCTCAAGGCCCTGCGCTTCGTCGCCCGCAATGACGGCGGGCGGGTGCTGGTGTCGGTGGAACCGCCGATCGCCAGCATTCGCATCGACAACCAGGTCAAGGCCATGCCAGGCAAACAATGCAACGGCGAGGTGCGCTACAACCCGGTGGTGCAGGCCGATGGCGTCAGCGTCACGGTCACCGGACAACTCGGCGAAGGCTGCAACTCGCAGACCTATCTGTCGCTGCTCGACCACCCGACCTATGCCGCCGGTGCGGTCCGGGCGATCTGGAACGAACTGGGCGGCACCATCCAGGGCCGCGATCGCGTCGAGGAGGTGCCGAAGAGCGCCCGCCTGCTGGCGCGCGCCTTCTCCCCGGACCTGGTGGAGATCATCCGCGACATCAACAAGTACAGTAACAACACCATGGCCCAGCAATTGTTCCTCAGCCTCGGCGCGCGTTTCCGCACCGACGCCGACGGCGACGATGCCCGTGCCGCGCAGCGCGTGGTGCGCCAGTGGCTGGCGAAGAAAGGCATCACCGCCTCGCATCTGGTCATGGAGAACGGCTCCGGCCTGTCCCGCGCCGAACGGGTCAGCGCACGCGAGATGGCGACCTTGCTGCAGGCCGCCTGGAAGAGCCCCTACGCCGCCGAATTCATCAGCTCGATGCCGCTGACCGGCATGGACGGCACCATGCGCAAACGTCTCAAGCGCACTGCCATGGCCGGCGAAGCCCATATCAAGACCGGCACCCTGAACACCGTGCGCGCCATCGCCGGCTTCAGCCGCGACAGCAACGGCACCACCTGGGCAGTCACCGCGATCCTCAACGATCCACGGCCGTGGGGCGCTTCAGCGGTGCTCGACCAGGTGCTGCTGGACCTGTACAAGCAGCCGAAAGCGGCCATCGCCAGCCAGTGATTCAGAGCTGTTCGGCCTCGACCCGGTCGCGGCCACCCTGCTTGGCCGCGTAGACCCCGGAGTCGGCACGCAGCAACAAGGCATCGGCGCCCTCCCCGGGGCGCCAGCCGGCCACGCCGAAACTGGCGGTGACCCTGCCCACGCCCTCCACCGGGACGCTGCGCACGCCCTGCCACAACTCCAGCGCCAGCGAATGGGCCTGGGCGGCATTGCTGCCCGGACACAGCACCATGAATTCCTCGCCGCCCAGACGACAGAACACATCGGTACGCCGCAGACGGTGACCGATACGCTGGCACAGGCTCTGCAGCACGTGGTCGCCCACGGCATGCCCGAACTGGTCGTTGATCAGCTTGAAATGGTCGATGTCGAGCATGATCACCGCCAGGTCCTGGCCATCGCGCTGCGCGCGCTCCAGCTCGGCCTTGAGCCGTTCCTGGAAATAGCGGCGGTTGTGGATGCCGGTCAGCGAGTCGGTCACCGACAGCGCGCGCAGTTCCTCCTCGACCCGCTTCATGTCGGAAATATCCGTCAGATAGCCATGCCACAGCGTGCCACCATCGGCCAACGGCTCCGGCGTTGCCTCGCCACGCACCCAGCGCAGTCCGGCCCTGGGCAACTGCACACGGTACTCCTCACGCCAGGGCGTCAGTTGATCGGCGGACTCGCGAATGGAAAAACGCACGCGGGCCAGGTCATCGGGGTGAATGCGCTCGAACACGATGGTCGCGTCCTGGCGCAACAGCACCGGGTCAACCTCATAGATGTCGCGCAGGCCTTCGCTGGAATAACTGAAGCAGGAACTGCCGTCGGGGTTGAGACGGAACTGGTAGATGCCGCCCGGTACCTGGGCAGTGAGCTTTTCCAGGAGACGGTCGCGGGCTTCCAGGGCTTCGTGGACGCGCTTGCGCTCGGTGATGTCGATGCAGATCGCCAGATGCCCGACCCACAGGCCGAACTCGTCGAGTACCGCGGTGACCAGCATGTTGGCCGGCAGCAGGCTGCCGTCCTTGCGGCGCAGCGTCCACTCGCTCGGTTCCTGGTCGGCGTTGGGCACGCTGTCGGCCAGCAACGCCTGGCTAGGACTGATTTCGCGCCCGAAACGCAGGCTAAGCAGACGTGCCCGCTCCTGGACCTCACCGGGCAGCAGCAGGCGTTCGAGGGTCAACGTGCCCAGCACCTCGTCGCTGCGATAGCCCAGCATGCGCTCGGCACCGGCGTTGAAGGTGCTGATCACACCATGCAGGTCGGTGGCGATGATTCCTACCTGGGTCGCGGCATCCAGCACGCTGCGCAACTGATTGTGGGTGTCGCGCAGGGTTTCTTCGCTGATGCGCAATTCGCCGGTGCGTTGCTCGACCAGGGTCAGGGCCCGCTGGCGTTGGTTGAACAGACTGAACAACAAGGCACTGAGCAGCAGACTGAGCAGGCCGCCGACCACGACCACGGCGCTGGTCGAGGAACTGTTGTCCTGGAGAAACTCCTGGCTGGGAAGCAGGCTCAACTGGTAGGAACGGTCGGCCAGGTGCAGCACCTTGCGCACCGCCAACGGCGAGCCGGGCACTTCCTCCCCGGACTGGAACAGTGCCTCCGGCGCCTCCGCGGAAGACAGGTCGAGAATGCGCACCACCAGATTGTCGGCCTCGGCGCTGGGCAGACCGTCCGCCATCAACTGGCGCATGCTCAGCGCCGTCATGACATAACCCTTGGGCTCGCCGCCCGTCGTCTGCGGGGCGAATACCGGTGCCACCATCAACATGCCGCGGGAATAGGCCGGGTCCACGTCAAGCAAGTCCAGCGGCGCGGAAACCGCCATCGCCCCCAACGTCGCGGCACGCAGCAGCACATCGCGGCGCAGGGCCTGGGAAAGCAGGTCGAACCCCAGCGGTGGCGGCAAGTTGTTGAGGGTCTGGCTGAACAGCACCGGGTAGTACAGCGGGCGTGACCGCGACGGCTGCAGAACGCCGCCATCACTCAACTCGCGGATAACGTATGCGCTGCCCACGACCGCCCGCGCACGCTGCTCGAACTCGGCCCGCTGCGCATCACTGACCCGGGGCGCCCAGGAATAAGCCTGGGAACGATGCAGCAAGGGGCGCACGTAGCCGTCGAACTCGTCGCGGGTAATTTCCTGGGCATACACGAAAAAGCGCCGCAGACCGTCCAGCCGTTGCATCTGGTCCTGCAGGCGCTCTTCGATGCGGCTGTAGCGTTCCTCGGCGAGCAGTTCGAAACGCTGGGTCAGTTGCTGCCGGTACAGCTCACGGGCCGCCACCGCCAGCAAGGTGGTCAGCAGCCCGCCGATCAGCAGGGCGACGAATGCCACCAGCCAGGGAGATACCTCCTCGCTGATGAGACCGAGCATCTTCGGGCGCAGGACAGGCTTCGACATGGAACAGCACTCACAACGCCGGCCGGTGACGGCACTCAGGGCTCTCTTCTTCAATAATAGCCAGTAGCCACGTCCGTGAGAGCCATGAATGCGTCATTTACTTCACCGCGCCTGGATGCGCCAGGCCCGGTGAATCTTGCCATTGCGGGCGAAGTCGGGGTCCAGGGTGCTGGCACTGATTTCCTCGATGGCATAGCGCTCCTGCAGATGCTCGTCGAGCTGGAACTTGCGGAAGTTGTTGGAGAAATACAGCACACCGCCCGGCGCCAGGCGTGCAACCGCCAGGTCGAGGAGTTGCACATGGTCGCGCTGCACATCGAAGACCCCTTCCATGCGCTTGGAGTTGGAGAAGGTCGGTGGATCGATGAAGATCAGCTCGAACTGCTCGCGGTTGCTTTCCAGCCAGGCCATCACGTCGCCCTGCTCCAGGCGGTTCTTGTCGGAATAACCGTTGAGCGAGAGGTTGCGCCGCGCCCAGTCCAGGTAGGTCTTCGACAGGTCGACGCTGGTGGTGCTGCGCGCGCCGCCCTTGGCCGCGTGCACGGTGGCCGTGGCGGTGTAGCAGAACAGGTTGAGGAAGCGCTTGCCCGCGGCCTCGCGCTGGATACGCAGGCGCATCGGGCGATGGTCGAGGAACAGTCCGGTGTCCAGGTAATCGGTGAGGTTGACCAGCAGCTTGACCCCGCCTTCGCTGACCTCCATGAACTGCCCCTGGCTGTTCTGCCGCTCGTACTGGCGGGTGCCGCTCTGCCGCTCGCGGCGCTTGACCACCACCTTGCTCTGGTCGACGCCGAGCGCCTGCGGGATTGCCGCCAGAGCGTCGAACAGGCGAGCCTGGGCCTTTTCCGGATCGATGGAGCGCGGCGCGGCGTATTCCTGCACGTGCACCCAGCCCTGGTAGAGATCGACCGCCACGGCGTACTCCGGCATGTCGGCATCGTAGAGGCGATAGCAGGTGATGTGCTCGCGGCTGGCCCACTTGCCCAGCTGCTTGAGGTTCTTCTGCAGGCGGTTGGCGAACATCTGCCCGCCTTCGCTCAGGCGCGCAGGCTCGGCAGCTGCCGCTGGCCGGGCTTCGTCCGGGTTGCGCTCGCTGGAGCGACGCTCGCCGGTGACGAACTGGTCCGGTTGCACTTTGATCAGCAGCAGCTTGCACGGCAACGCACCGTTCCAGAAGGCGTACTGCTTGTGGCTGCGGATGCCCATGCGCTTGCCCAGGTCAGGCGCCCCGGTGAACACCGCCGCCTCCCAGCCGAGACAGGCCTGGCGCAGGCGCTCGCCGAGGTTCTGGTAGAGATAGAGCAGGCTGGCTTCGTCGCCGAGGCGCTCGCCGTAGGGCGGGTTGCTGATCACCAGGCCTTTCTGGTTCTGGTCCGGGCGCGGCTCGAAAGTGCCGACCTCGCCCTGGTAGATCTTCACCCAGTCGCTCAGACCGGCGCGCTCGACGTTGTTGCGTCCCGGCTGGATCAGCCGCGGGTCGGCCTCGTAGCCGCGAATCCACAGCGGTGGACGAGCCAGCCCGGCTTCGGCGCGGGCCCGGGCTTCATCGTGGACCTTGCGCCACAGCGCCGGCACATGGCCGAGCCAGGAGCTGAAGCCCCAGCGTTCGCGCTTGAGGTTCGGCGCGATGTCCGCGGCGATCATCGCCGCTTCCACGAGGAAGGTACCGACACCGCACATCGGGTCGGCCAGGGCCCCGCCTTCGGCGGCGATGCGCGGCCAGCCGGCGCGGATCAGCACGGCGGCGGCGAGGTTTTCCTTGAGTGGCGCGGCGCCCTGCTGCAGGCGGTAACCACGCTGGTGCAGGCTGTGCCCGGACAGATCCAGGGACAGGATCGCCTCGCCGCGCTCCAGGCGCAGATGCACGCGCAGGTCGGGATTCAGCTTGTCCACCGACGGCCGCTCGCCGCGGGCGGTGCGCAGCTTGTCGACGATGGCGTCCTTGACCTTGAGCGCACCGAAGTGCGTGTTGTCGATGCCCGAGCCATGGCCGCTGAACTCCACCGCCAGGGTGCCGGCGGCATCCAGGTGCTCCTGCCAGTCGACGTCGTGGACACCGTCGTACAAGTCGTCGGCGTTCTTCATGTCGAAGCGCTTGAGCACCAGCAGTACGCGGTTGGCCAGGCGCGACCAGAGGCACAGGCGATAGGCGGTTTCCATGTCGGCCGAGCCGCGCAGCGCCGAGGTGTGCTCGCGCACATCCTCCAGGCCAAGGCCACGGGCCTCGTCGGCAAGCAGGCCTTCCAGGCCTTTGGGACAGGTAAGGTAGAGTTCGAAACGGTCCGACATGGGTCAATCCAGCCTTGTAGTGAAGGTGCGAACGCATCGCCCTTCGAAGTTTGATCGGGTGCCTTCGGCAAGCACCCGAATGGCACGACGCTGCGTGCCGGGCCGCCCGGAGCGTCCTTTTCGCGGGAGGCAAAAAGGCTTTGATCGCCGGGCAGAACGAAAAATTCTGTTGCTGAAGGTGACAAAAACGACCCTTCGTCGATTTATCCGCCAGCGCCGGAAAACCAGCTATGCGATGGCGTTTTGCTGCATAGGCGGGGCAAATCCTGATGATAGCTGGCTTTAACCGGCGTCCCCTTGTGAAGCATTTTTTTACTTATCCTCTCACCCATGGAAAGGTTACGTGCTTATGACAAAACGTTCGTTCACACGTCCATCCCCATTGGTTAGAAATCAACTCAGGTCGTGACCGCAACGGTACGACACTTCAGCTCGCCACGCCGGCAGCGAGCGCAACACCGGCAGAAAGAATCTGCCCGGCCTCAAACGAGGCCGACGGGACATTACAGTCAACAAATGAGGGCAGTACCCTATGAGAAGACTTAAGCGTGATCCGTTGGAAAGAGCATTTTCACGTGGCTACCAATACGGAGTCACCGGCAAATCCCGCGAGCTTTGCCCCTTCACCCTGCCGTCCGTACGCCAGGCATGGATCAATGGCTGGCGTGAAGGACGAGGCGACAACTGGGATGGTATGACCGGCACCGCAGGTATCCATAGACTCAACGAAGTTCACGCCGTTGGCTGATCGAGGAGCTTGACCGAATCACCGTTTCACATGCGCGCCCTATCCGGGCGGCGGGCTTCGGCCCAGGGGGCCCCTTGATGGGGCCCTTTTTTATGCCCGTGTCCTTATGAGCGTGAGTCAGCGCCCCGGCATCGCGGCGATGGCATCGACCGCTTCGCGGATCAGCGCCGGGCCCTTGTAGATGAAACCGGAATAGATCTGCACCAGGCTCGCACCCGCGGCGATCTTCTCGGCGGCATGGCGACCCTCGGTGATTCCGCCGGCGGCGATGATCGGCATGCGACCCGCCAGTTCCCCGGCCAGTACCTTCACCGTGTGGGTGCTCTTGTCACGCACCGGAGCACCGGACAGGCCACCGGCCTCGTCGGCATGATGCAGACCCTCGACGCCTTCGCGGCTGAGGGTGGTGTTGGTCGCGATCACCGCGTCCATTCCCGACTCCAGCAGGGCCGCGGCCACCAGCGCGGTTTCCTCGTCGGTCATGTCCGGAGCGATCTTGATCGCCAGCGGTACGCGCTTGCCATGCGCCAGGGCCAGTTCCTCGCGGCGCACGGCCAGTTCCTCGAGCAGTTGCTTGAGCGAATCGCCGAACTGCAGGCTGCGCAGGCCCGGCGTGTTGGGCGAGCTGACGTTGACGGTGATGTAGCTGGCCTGGGCATAGACCTTGTTCAGGCAGATCAGGTAGTCGTCCACCGCGCGCTCGACGGGAGTGTCGAAGTTCTTGCCGATGTTGATGCCCAGCACGCCCTTGTAGCGGGAGGCCCGTACCCGCTCGAGCAGGTTGTCCACACCCAGGTTGTTGAAGCCCATGCGGTTGATGATCGCCTCGGCCTCCGGCAGACGGAACAGCCGCGGCTTCGGATTGCCTGGCTGCGGACGCGGCGTCACGGTGCCGATCTCGACGAAACCGAAGCCCAGCTGGCCGAAACCGTCGATGGCCGCGCCGTTCTTGTCCAGGCCGGCGGCCAGCCCCACCGGATTGGCGAACTCCAGGCCCATGACCGTCACCGGCAAACGCGCCGGCGCCTTGGTCAACAGCCCGTTGAGGCCCAGACGGCCGCCGGCGCCGATCAGGTCGAGCGACAGGTCGTGGGAAGTTTCCGGGGACAGTTTGAACAACAGCTGGCGGGCCAGGTTATACATGGGCGGGCTTGGCTCAAGATTTGGAGAGGTGGCGATTATAGCCACGCCGAGGTTTCGGCGACAGGGCCTTGGCATATGGGTTGCTTGGATCGTTGCCACGGGGCCGGCGTGTTCAGCGCGCCCGCCAACGCTTTATCTGCCGGGCGACTGTATTGCGATGACTGATATTTCTCCATCCCCACTGGCCTGGCTGCATGGCAGCGACGCGCCGGAAAAGACCAGCCTGAACATCGGCTTCATGGCACTGAGCGACTGCGCCCCGCTGGTGGTCGCGGCAACCCAGGGCTTTGCCCAGCCCCACGGCCTGAGCCTGAACCTCAAGCGCCAGAGCTCCTGGGCCGGCCTGCGCGACGGCCTGCTCAGCGGTGAACTGGATGCCGCGCACTGCCTGTATGGCCTGACCTACGCCGTACACCTGGGCATCGGCGGCGTCGCGGCGACCCCGATGGCGGTACTGATGGGCCTGAACCACAACGGTCAGGGCATCAACCTCTCCCCCACGCTCCAGGCCCAGGGCGTGACCAATCCGGAAGCACTGCAGCGTCACGTGCACCAAAGTCGGACAAAACTTACATTCGCCCAGACCTTTCCCACAGGCACACACGCCATGTGGCTGTATTACTGGCTCGCCAGCCAGGGCATTCACCCCCTGCGCGATGTCAACAGCGTGGTGGTCCCGCCGGCGCAGATGCTCGCCCACCTGCGCGCCGGGCGCATTGACGGTTTCTGCGTCGGCGAACCCTGGTCGGCGGATGCGGTGAACCAGGGCATGGGCTTTACCCTGGCGACCAGCCAGTCGATCTGGCCGGAGCATCCGGAAAAGGTCCTCGGTGCCACTCGGACCTTCGTCGAGCAGTACCCGAACACCGCGCGGGCGCTGGTGGCCTCGGTACTCGCGGCGAGCCGCTTCATCGAGGCCAGCCAGGAGAATCGGCGCGCCACCGCGCAATTGCTCAGCGCACCGCCCTATCTCGATGCACCGCTGACGACCATCGAGCCGCGCATGCTCGGCGACTACGAGGACGGTCTCGGCAACCGCTGGCACGATCCTCACGCTCTCAGCCTGCACAACCATGGTAGGAGCAACGTGCCGTACCTGTCCGACGGCATGTGGTTCATGACCCAGTTCCGCCGCTGGGGCCTGCTGCGCGACGATCCGGACTACCTCGAGGTAGCGCGTCAGGTCCAGCAACTGAGCCTGTACCGCGACGCCGCCATCGGCCTGGGCATCGACTGTCCGGTGGAATCCATGCGCAGCAGCCGGCTGATCGACGGAACGGTCTGGGATGGCTCGGATCCCCGCGGCTATGCCCATGGCTTCAGCCTGCATGCCTTGAGCGACGTCTGACCGGAGCTGCCCACATGTTGCGAATCCTGTTGATCGACGACACCGAGAAAAAGGTCGGCCGCCTTCGCGCGGCGCTGGTGGAGGCCGGTTTCGAGGTGATCGAGGAGTCCGGCCTGACCATCGACCTGCCGGCGCGCGTCGAAACGGTGCGTCCGGATGTGATTCTGATCGATACCGAGTCACCCGGCCGGGATGTCATGGACCAGGTCGTGCTGGTCAGCCGCGATCTGCCCAGGCCGATCGTGATGTTCACCGACGAGCACGACCCCGGCGTCATGCGTCGGGCGATCCAGGCCGGGGTCAGCGCCTACATCGTCGAGGGCATCCATGCCCGACGCCTGCAGCCGATTCTCGACGTGGCCATGGCCCGCTTCGAGAGCGACCAGGCGCTCAAGGCCCAGCTCCACGCCCGCGACCAGCAGTTGGCGGAGCGCAAGCGCATCGAACTGGCCAAGGGCATGCTGATGAAGATGAGGCAGTGCGACGAGGAACAGGCCTACACCCTGATGCGCCGCCAGGCCATGAGCAAACAGCAGAAACTGATCCAGGTGGCGGAACAGATCATCGCCATGAGCGAGATGCTGGGCTGAGGCGATATCTGGCCCGCCTCTTGCTTTGACTCATCCCGGTAGCCAACGGCGGTTGCCCACATTCCTCGACAAAGACGTCGCTCTCCCCCTCGCGCCACGCGGGCCGGGAAGCGACGTCTTTTTGTTTCAACCCCCGTGAGGTGTCCAATGAATACGAGCTTCTGGAAATCCGGGCATGTCCCGACCCTGTTCGCCGCGTTCCTGTACTTCGATCTGAGCTTCATGGTCTGGTACCTGCTCGGCCCGCTGGCGGTGCAGATCGCCGCCGACCTGCAACTGACCACGCAACAACGCGGGCTGATGGTGGCCACGCCGATCCTGGCCGGCGCGGTGCTGCGCTTCGTCATGGGCATCCTGGTGGATCGCCTGTCGCCGAAGACCGCCGGGCTGATCGGCCAGGTGATCGTCATCGTCGCGCTGTTCTGCGCCTGGAAGCTGGGTATCGACAGTTATTCACAGGCCCTGCTGCTGGGCGTGTTCCTCGGTGTGGCCGGCGCGTCCTTCGCCGTCTCCCTGCCGCTGGCCTCGCAGTGGTATCCGCCGCAGCACCAGGGCAAGGCCATGGGCATCGCCGGCGCGGGCAACTCCGGCACGGTGTTCGCCGCGCTGCTGGCCCCGGTGCTGGCCGCGGCCTACGGCTGGAACAACGTGTTCGGCTTCGCCGTGCTGCCACTGCTGCTGACCCTGGTGCTGTTCGCCCTGTTCGCGCGCAATGCCCCGCAGCGGCCGAAAGCCAAGGCCATGGCCGACTACCTCAAGGCCCTGGGCGACCGCGACAGCTGGTGGTTCATGTTCTTCTACAGCGTCACCTTCGGCGGCTTCATCGGCCTGGCCAGCGCCCTGCCCGGCTATTTCAACGACCAGTACGGCCTCGATCCGGTCAAGGCCGGCTACTACACCGCCGCCTGCGTCTTCGCCGGCAGCCTGATGCGTCCGCTGGGCGGCGCCCTGGCCGACCGCTTCGGCGGCATCCGCACCCTGCTGGCGATGTACAGCGTGGCGGCGGTCTGCATCGCCGCGGTGGGCTTCAACCTGCCCAGTTCGGTGGCCGCGCTGGGACTCTTCGTCAGCGCCATGCTCGGCCTCGGCGCGGGTAACGGCGCGGTGTTCCAGTTGGTCCCGCAACGCTTCCGCCAGGAGATCGGAGTGATGACCGGCCTGATCGGCATGGCCGGCGGTATCGGCGGCTTCTTCCTCGCCGCCGGCCTGGGCACCATCAAGCAGTACAGCGGTGACTACCAACTGGGCCTGTGGCTGTTCGCCAGCCTCGGTGTTCTGGCCTGGTTCGGCCTGCACGGGGTCAAACGCCGCTGGCGCACCACCTGGGGCTCGGCGGCCGTGACCGCGGCGCGCGTCTGATGAGCCTGCGCCTGAGCTTTGCCCAGGCCAGCGCCAGCGGGCCGCGGGAGGAAAACCAGGACGCCACGCGCCTGGTCACCCCCGCGGCGGAACTGGCCGCGAGCAAGGGTTACCTGTTCGCTCTCGCCGACGGCGTCAGCCAGTGCGCCGATGGCGGCCTGGCCGCGCGGGCCAGCCTGCAGGCGCTGGCCATGGATTACTACGCCACGCCGCCGACCTGGGGCGTGGCCCAGGCCCTGGACCGTCTGTTGCTGGCCCAGAACCGCTGGCTGCGCGCCAATGGCGGCGGCCAGCCGCTGCTCACCACCCTCAGCGCCCTGGTGCTGCGCGGCCTGCGCTTCACCCTGGCGCATGTCGGTGATTGCCGGGCCTATCGCTGGCATGACGGACAGCTGCAACGGCTCAGCCAGGACCACGTCTGGGACCAGCCGGGCATGCAGCATGTGCTCAAGCGCGCCCTCGGCCTGGATGAGCACCTGCTGGTGGACTATCTGGAAGGCGAATTGCGCCGCGGGGAAAGCTTCGTGCTGCTCAGCGACGGGGTCTGGAGCGTGCTGGATGATCGGCAGATCGCCAGCGTGCTGCGGGAAACCCCGGACCTCGACGAGGCCAGCGATACCCTGGTGCGCATGGCCCACATGGCCGGCAGCCAGGACAACGCCAGCGCGGTACTGGTGCGGGTCGAAGAGCCTGGCGCCGCCAGTCTCGGCGATACCCTCGCGCAGTTGCAGCAATGGCCGCTGCCCCCCGCACTGCGTCCCGGCCAGGCGTTCGAAGGCTGGCAGGTGGAGGCGCTGCTGAGACGAAGCCGGCAATCCCTGCTCTACCGCGTGCGCGACCGCCAGCAGCAAGCCTGGCTGTTGAAGACCCTCCCCGCGCAGCGCGACCAGGACAACCTGGCGCAACAAAGCCTGCTGATGGAGGAATGGTTTCTGCGCCGGGTCGCCGGGCGCTGCTTTCCCGAGGTCCACCCCGGCAACCAGCGTCAGCACCTGTACTACCTGATGCGCGAGCATTCGGGACTGACCCTGGGCCAACGCTTCGCCCAACAAGGCCCGCTGTCGCTGCCGGAATGGCTGGATATCGCCCAGCAGAGCCTGCGCGCGATCGGCATCCTGCACCGGCGCAACATCCTTCATCGCGACATCAAACCGGACAACCTGCACCTTGGCGACGACGGCCAGGTGCGCCTGCTGGACTTCGGCCTGGCGTACTGCCCCGGCCTCTCCCAGGACAGCGCCCACGACCTGCCCGGCACGCCCTCCTTCATCGCTCCGGAAGCGTTCGAGGGCGAGGCACCGACAGCGCAACAGGATCTGTATGCCCTGGGCGTCACCCTGTTCTGGCTGCTTACCGGGCAGTACCCCTACGGCGAGATCGAAGCCTTCCAGCATCCGCGTTTCGGCACGCCCACGAGTGCGGCGAGGCTGCGTCCCGACCTGCCGGAATGGCTGGAGCGCAACCTCGCCCAGGCGCTGGCGCGCGACCCGCGGCAACGCTTCGAAACCGCCGAGCAATGGCTGCTGCAGCTGGAACAGGGCGAACACCAGCCCATGCCCCTGCGGCCGCGCCCCTTGCTGGAGCGCGAACCCTTGAAGGTCTGGCGCACCCTGGCCCTGCTGTCCCTGCTGCTCAACCTGATTCTGCTGATCAGCCTGCTGAAAGGCTGACAGTCCCTGACCTGACGAGGAATGCCCCGATGAATGCAAAAGTCTGGCTGGTAGGTGCCGGCCCCGGCGATCCCGAACTGCTCACCCTGAAAGCGGTACGCGCCATCGCCCAGGCCGATGTGGTGATGCTGGATGACCTGGTCAATCCGGCAGTCCTCGAACACTGCCCGCGGGCACGGGTGATCCGTGTCGGCAAGCGCGGTGGCTGCCGCTCGACGCCACAGTCGTTCATTCAGCGCCTGATGCTGCGTCACGCACGCCAGGGCCGCTGCGTGGTTCGCCTGAAGGGCGGCGACCCGTGCATCTTCGGCCGGGGCGGCGAGGAAGCCGAGTGGCTTGAGGCCCGGGGTGTGGAAGTGGAACTGGTGAACGGCATCACCGCCGGGCTCGCCGGCGCGACACGCTGCGGCATTCCGCTCACCTTGCGCGGCGTGAGTCGCGGCGTGACGCTGGTCACCGCGCACACCCAGGACGACAGCCCGCTCAACTGGCACGGCCTGGCGCAAAGCGGCATGACCCTGGTGGTGTACATGGGTGTGGCCCGGCTGCGGGAGATCCAGCAAGGCTTGCTGGCGGCCGGCATGACGCCGCAGATGCCCGTGGCGATGATCGAGAACGCATCCCTGCCCGGGCAACGGGAATGCCGCAGCCAGTTGCAGCACATGGATCATGACGCCGCGGCGTTCGCCCTGCAGAGCCCGGCCATTCTGGTCATCGGGGAGGTGGCGGGAGCAGCCTCGGCCCTGCTGGAACTGCGCCAGGCAGCGATCTGAAAGGGTAAATCGCAGGCAAAGAAAAGCCCGGCCGAAGCCGGGCTTTTCAGTAGTGCGTCAGACCAATTACTTGGCTTGAGCTTCTACTTGAGCTTCAACGCGACGGTTGACAGCGCGACCAGCTTCGGTGGCGTTGTCGGCAACCGGACGGGACTCACCGTAGCCAACCGACTGAACGCGGTTCGACTCAACACCGTACTGGTTGGTCAGCACTTCCTTGACTGCCTTGGCGCGACGGTCGGACAGCTTCTGGTTGTAAGCGTCGGTACCAACGGAGTCGGTGTGACCTTCAACGGTGGTGGTGGTTTGTGGGTACTGCTTCATGAAGTCAGCCAGGTTCTTGATATCGCCGTAGCTGTTTGGCTTCACGACCGACTTGTCGAAGTCGAACTTGACGTCCAGCTCAACGCGAACGACTTCGGCAACAGCCGGGCAGCCGTCGGCGTCAACGGTGACGTTGGCCGGAGTGTCAGGGCACTTGTCGACGTTGTCGCAGACGCCGTCGTTGTCGCTGTCGGAGCAGACTTCAGCTACTGGAGCAGGAGCTGGAGCAGCGGCAGGCTTGGTGCTGCCACCGAAGTTCAGGCCGACACCGACGGTAGGCGCCCACTCGGTGTTGCCGTTGTCGATGTTGTATTGAGCTTGAACGCCAGCACGGGCGAAGAAGTATTCGGTGATGTACCACTTGGCACCGGCGCCCAGGTTGGCGAAGGTGGAGTGGTCACGGCCACCGCGAGTGGCCTGGCCCAGGCTTTCGTGGGCGAAACCAGCGGAAACGTATGGACGCAGACCAACGTCGGCAGCGCCGAAGTGGTAAGTCGCGTCGAGACCGGTTTTCGAGCCTTTGATGTCCTTGTTGAACACATCACCACGAGCGTTGTGAGTCTCGTTGTAGTTCAGGTCCAGGGACACATCGTCGGTCAGGAAGTAGCCGAGACGAACACCAGGATTGGTGCCATCATTCTTGAAGTTACGTTCGCTATCGTAGTACTGCTTAGTGACGTTACCTTCAATCTCGACTGCGCCTTGGCCTTGTGCCAGTGCGCCGAAGGAAGTTGCGGCAACAAGAGAACCAATGGCCAAGCCCAAGGTGTTTTTCAATTTCATCCGTTAAATCCCCATTTGGTGATTGTTAAGCAGTCCCCACCAATTCCGGGGGACAACTCGACGGCAAGTTTAGCAGAACTCACCGGGTCGTTAGAGAAAATTCCGTAGGACTAAGTTTCAATCTGTCCGGAAAATTTCTCGCGAAGCTTGTCCAGCGCACGCTTGTAACGCATTTTCGTTGCGCTCAAGCCCATATGCATGATGTCGGCGATTTCCTGGAATTCCAGCTCTGCGACAAATCGTAGCACCAGGATTTCCCGATCAATGGGGTTCACATGAACCAACCAGCGATCCAGCCCGCCCTTCTCTTCCGGCTTCGGCGATTTCTCTTCTGAAGCTTCTTCCACCGGATCGAGACTCAGGGCATCCATCAACCGCCGCTTGCGCCGCTCCTTGCGGTACTGGGTGATGCACTCGTTGTAGGTGATGCTGTAGAGCCAGGTCTTGAACTTGGATTTGCCCTCGAAGTTCTTCAGACCGTACAGGACCTTCAGCATCACCTCCTGACAGACATCGTCGGCATCCCGATCGTTCCCGAGATAGCGCGCGCAAACGTTAAAAAGTGTGCGCTGGTAGCGCCGCATGAGCTCTTCATAGGCGCGGGTGACGTGAAATAGCTCCTCATGCGAACGCGCCACCAACTCCTCATCGGTGAGTTCGCGGGGGTCGTAACGCATGGGCAGCGAGGTGACTTTATTCAAAACAAATCAGGCCGACAGTCAGGTATTCGTCGCCGCTCGCCCGGGAGGGGCGATTTCGCGGCGGCATACATTAACAGGATTTGTCCGGTTAGCGGCTACTGACACGCTGCTCCAGCAGGGTCCGATTGGACAGCGACACCAAATCGCCATCATCGGTCAGCACCACCGTCTTGACCGTGCCGATCTCTTCGATCTGGCCTTCGACGTCGCCAATCCGTACATCCTGACCGACTTGGTAGAGCTCGCGGACATAGATACCGGCAATGATCTGCCCGGCGATTTCCCGACTGCCGAGGCCCATGGCCAGGGCCACGGCCAGACCAACGGTAATCAGGCCGATGACGATCACGTGGTTGAGGAGGTCGGTTTTCACCTCCAGCTGGCTGATCGCCACCGAGATGCTGATGATGATCACCAGGCCCTGGGCGATGCGTCCGATACCTGCCGCGTATTCCAGGCCGATACCCTCGGCGGCGCCGCGTACCAGGCCATTGGCGAACTGCGCCAGGAGCAGACCGCAGAGCAGCACCAACGCGCCACCGAAGACTTTCGGCAGGTACAGGGCGAGCATGTCGAGCGTCGCGGAAACCCGCTCCAGGCCGAGGGACTCGGCGGCGGACACGAGGAATACCAGGAGCACGAACCAGTAGACGATCTTGCCGATCAGGGTCGAGATCGGCACCTGGATACCGACACGGCTGAGCATCTTGGTCAGGCCGGTACCCGCCATCAGGCGATCGAGGCCGAGCTTGGCCAGCAGTTTGGACAGCAGGGTGTCGAGCAGCTTGGCCACGACGAAGCCGAGCAGCACGACCACCAGGGCGCCAAACAGGTTGGGGATGAAGTTCGCGACTTTGGTCCACAACGCGGTCATCGCAGCGACCAGGCTCTGGGTCCAGAGATCAAGTTCCATATTCAATCGGCCTTATCAGCTTTGGAAGCGGTGCGGCGAACCGGCGCGACATGCGCCGAGCCATTGTTGATGGCGATCATCAGCGCCTGGCTCCAGCGGCCAAGCAGACTGAACAGATCGCCGGCGCCGACCTGGCGGTTGGCGGTTTTCAGGACACGCCCGAGGCAGGCATCGTCATCCCGGTCCTGGCCGGAAGGCGACGCCTTGAGCATGTCTCGCAGGGATTGTTCAAACGGATCGTGCATGGGCACCTCGCGCAATGTCTGTCAAAGACGAGACGCCCGTGCCACGGGTCACATGAACAATTCGCACGGGGGTCGGGAATGAATTCGTCAAAATCGCTTCTCACACCCAGCGCAGGCGGCGGAACAGCCACCACTGCCCGAGGGCCAGGCCCAGCACCAACAGGCTGGCATAGAGGAAGCCCAATGGACTGTCGGAGCCGGGAATGCCGCCGACATTGATGCCGAGCAGGCCGGTGACGAAGCTCATCGGCAGGAAAATGCAGGTGATGATGCCGAAGCGGTACATGGTCCGGTTCATCCGTTCGTTGAGGCGACGGTCCTCGCTTTCCAGGACCATCGCCACCCGCTCACGGGTAAGTTCCAGCTCTTCCAGGTACCGGATCAGGCTGTTGTTCAGCTCGTTCCAGTAGTCCGCGTCGTCCTCGACGAACCACGGCCACTTGTTGCGCGCCAACTGCGCGTAGATTTCCCGCTGTGGCGCAAGGAACCGGCGCAGCCCGGCAGCGCGCCGGCGCATCTGCTGCAAGACGCCATGTTCCGGGGTGTAGCGCTCGTCGGCTTCGAGTTTTTCTTCCTCGTCGTCGACCAGTTCCGAGAGATCGGAAACCACCGCCTGGATCTTGTCCGTCAGCAACTGCGCCAGGCTCAGCAGCAACTCCGACGCGGTGCGCGGACCCCGTCCTTCGTCCAGTTGCTGCAACAGCTCGTCGGTGGCGCGCAGGGGCCGCAGACGCAGGGAAATCACACGCTGGGCCTGGGCAAAGATGCGCACCGAGACCATGTCCTCGGGTTCCGCGCCTGGATTGAGGTTGACTCCGCGCAGAAACAGAAGCATCTGCGCATCGGGCTGCGGCAGCATGCGCGGGCGGGTGTTCTCCTCCAGCAGCAGGTCGCAGGCGAATTCGTTGAGGCCGCTGTCCTGGCGCAGCCAGGTCTGGGTCTGCGGGTGACCGCGGTCCCAGTGCAGCCAGAGGCTTTCCTCCGGCTGCAGGACCAGGGCGTCGAGTTCAGTCCGAGCGATAGGACGCGCACCGCCCCTGCCATCGAGAACCAGGGCATGAACCAGCCCCCACTGCGCGTTGTCTTCCTCGAACATCCTTACTCCATCGTCCTGTCTATTGGCTCACTCGGGCATGCTCAGCGGGCTAGGCGAGATGATCACGCCGTTGTTGTCCGCGTAGATGTACTGGCCCGGGTGGAAAGTGACGCCAGCGAAGGTCACCGCGACGTTGAGGTCGCCGATGCCGCGCTTGTCGGTCTTCATCGGGTGGCTGGCCAGGGCCTGCACGCCGACGTCGGTCTGCGCCAGGACGTCGACGTCACGCACGCAACCATAGATCACCAGGCCTTCCCAGCCATTCTTCGCCGCCTTCTCGGCAAGCATGTCGCCCAGCAGCGCGCGGCGCAGCGAACCGCCACCGTCGACCACCAGGACCTTGCCCTTGCCGTCGAGATCGACCTGCTCCTTGACCAGCGAGTTGTCCTCGAAGCACTTGATGGTGACGATCTCGCCGCCGAACGAGTCGCGACCGCCGAAGTTGCTGAACATCGGCTCCAGCACCTGCACCAGTTCAGGGTAGGCGTCGCACAAATCGGGCGTAACGTAATGCATGGGAAACTCCTGTCAGACAGAGAAAATGGATGTCGGATTCACAATCACTGAAATGGACGAAACCTGGCAATACGGCTTTAGACCAGACTCAGGCTACACGTCGATGCCAATGCGGTCACCCTCATACGCCACCTTGTACAGGCTGAGCCCCGCGCAGCCCGGCTGCAGCGCCCTCCCGGACGACAGGCTGAAGGCCAGGCCATGCCGCGGACAACGCAGCACGTCACCCTCCACGGTGGCCGCGGCCAACGACGCGCCCTGATGCGGGCAGCGCTCATCGATCAGCACCGGGCGATTATCCACCACCAGCAACAGCAACGCCTGGCCGTTGACCCGGAAAGCCTTGCGATAGCCATCGTGCAGATTGATCAGCCGCTCAAGGGCAACGAACATGACAAGGACCCAAAAACAGAAAGTGACCAGATAGCCGACAAACGTCACATCTTAGCCGTTAACGGGCTCCGGCGAAACGTCCGACACCACCTGCCGCTCAATCATCGCCAACGGATCGCGCAACCAGCGCTCCACCAACGGCCAGACCTGAGTTTGCGCAGGCTTGCTGACCAGCATATCCACATGGCCGAAGTTGTCGAATCCCTCTTCCTTGCCCAGGCGCAGAAAACGCTTGTCGTCGCTGCCGATCTGCTCGAACAGCTTGCGACAGGCCCACACCGGGTCCTGGAAATCACCGGCGCCAGCAACCGTCAGCACCGGCACACGCACCTCTGCCAGGCCAGCCCACCAGTCGCGCTCCTTGTCGCCGAAACGGCCGAACAGACCGAACCAGCGCATGCTTTCGATGGCCAGGCCGATCGGCTCGTCTTCCGGGCCGCGCTTGAACCGCGAACCGGAAATATGCGGGAAGCGCTTGAGCAGCAGACGACTGCCCCATTCCAGCGGCGGAATCTTCAGTGGCCAGTAGGTGCGACTGACCTGAGTGCCAAAGAACGCGGCGCTGGCGATCCGCGTCTCGTCCAGGTAACGCCCACCCAGGGCCGCCGCCAGGGTCGTGCCGCCCAGGGAATGGCCGAGCCAGTGCGCAGGCTGGGCGGTCTGCTCGTGAACGAAGGCGGCGATGGCCGGCAGATCATAGGCGGCATAGTCCGCGACACGATTGGCGTTGTAGTCGCGATTGCGCGGCGACAGGCCGTGGCCGCGCATTTCCGCGATCCACACATCGAATCCGGCGCGCGCCAGATGGGCGCCGAGCCCGATACCCCTGGGCGAAAACCAGAAGCGGCGATTGGAGAAACTGCCGTGCAGAAGGATCACCGGCACGCCCCGGACCGCATCCTGGTCGGCCATGCCAAGGCGGGTCAGCGCCAGCTCGACACTCGGGTCGGGGCTGTTGCCGGCCTTCAGGCGGTAGACGTCCTCGCTCAGGTCACCACAACGTTCGGCCCTGAGCAGGGCGACGGGAAAAAGGCTGCTGCTGCTTTGCATAGGCTTCTTGCACGAAAAAGGGCGCGTCCACTCATTGGACACGCCCTGGATAAAAGCGTCGCGGCGCTCGCCGCCCGGGGACGAGGAGCGCCGCGTGTCTAGCGGATCAGACCGCGCCCTGACCTTCGGCCAGGAAGAACCAGGTCTCCAGTACGGAGTCGGGGTTCAGCGAAACGCTTTCGATGCCCTGCTCCATCAGCCACTTGGCCAGGTCCGGGTGGTCCGAAGGACCCTGACCGCAGATACCGATGTACTTGCCCGCCTTGTTGCACGCCTGGATGGCGTTGGCCAGCAGCTTCTTCACCGCGGGATTCCGCTCGTCGAACAGGTGCGCGATGATCCCGGAGTCGCGGTCCAGGCCCAGGGTCAGCTGGGTCAGGTCGTTGGAACCGATGGAGAAGCCGTCGAAGTACTCGAGGAACTCGTCGGCGAGGATGGCGTTGGATGGCAGTTCGCACATCATGATCACGCGCAGGCCGTTGACACCACGACCCAGGCCGTTCTCGGCGAGCAGGTCGACGACCTGGCTGGCTTCGCCCAAGGTGCGCACGAACGGCACCATGATCTCGACGTTGGTCAGGCCCATTTCGTTGCGCACACGCTTCAGCGCACGGCATTCCAGCTCGAAGCAGTCACGGAACGACTCGCTGATGTAGCGCGACGCACCACGGAAGCCGAGCATCGGGTTCTCTTCTTCCGGCTCGTAGAGCTTGCCGCCGATCAGGTTGGCGTATTCGTTGGACTTGAAGTCCGACAGACGCACGATGACCTTCTTCGGCCAGAACGCCGCGGCCAGGGTGCTGATGCCCTCGACCAGCTTCTCGACGTAGAAGCCGACCGGATCGTTGTAGCCGGCGATGCGCTTGTCGACGCTTTCCTTCAGCTCTTGCGGCAGGCCCGCGTAGTTCAGCAGCGCTTTCGGGTGCACGCCGATCATGCGGTTGATGATGAACTCCAGGCGCGCCAGGCCGACACCGGCATTGGGCAGCTGGGCGAAGTCGAAAGCGCGGTCCGGGTTGCCGACGTTCATCATGATCTTGAACGGCAGGTCGGGCATGGCGTCGACCGAGTTCTGACGCACGTCGAAGCCCAGTTCGCCTTCGAAGATGAAACCGGTGTCGCCTTCGGCGCAGGAAACGGTCACACCCTGGCCATCCTTCAGCACCTGAGTGGCGTTGCCGCAACCGACCACGGCCGGAATACCCAGCTCACGGGCGATGATCGCCGCGTGACAGGTACGCCCGCCGCGGTTGGTGACGATGGCGCTGGCGCGCTTCATCACCGGTTCCCAGTCCGGGTCGGTCATGTCGGAGACCAGCACGTCGCCCGGCTGGACCTTGTCCATTTCCGATACGTCATGGATCACGCGGACCTTGCCGGCGCCGATGCGCTGGCCGATGGCGCGGCCTTCGACGAGGACGGTGCCCTTCTCTTTCAACAGGTAGCGTTCCATGACGTTGGCGCTGGAACGGCTCTTCACGGTTTCCGGACGGGCCTGGACGATGTACAGCTTGCCGTCGTCGCCGTCTTTGGCCCATTCGATGTCCATCGGACGCTGGTAGTGCTTCTCGATGATCATCGCCTGCTTGGCCAGCTCGCTGACCTCGGCATCGCTCAGGCAGAAGCGTGCGCGATCGGCGCGGTCGACATCGACGGTCTTGACCGAACGACCGGCCTTGGCTTCCTCGCCGTAGACCATCTTGATCGCCTTGCTGCCCAGGTTGCGGCGCAGGATGGCCGGGCGGCCGGCTTCGAGGGTGTTCTTGTGGACGTAGAACTCGTCCGGGTTGACCGCGCCCTGCACGACGGTTTCACCCAGGCCGTAGGCGCCGGTGATGAAGACCACGTCGCGGAAGCCCGATTCGGTGTCGAGGGTGAACATCACGCCCGCCGTTCCGGTTTCCGAACGGACCATGCGCTGCACGCCGGCGGACAGGGCCACCAGCTTGTGGTCGAAGCCCTGGTGGACGCGGTAGGAAATGGCGCGGTCGTTGAACAGCGAGGCGAACACTTCCTTGGCCGCGCGGATCACGTTGTCCACGCCGCGGATGTTCAGGAAGGTCTCCTGCTGGCCGGCGAAGGAAGCGTCCGGCAGGTCTTCGGCGGTGGCCGAGGAACGTACCGCGACGGCCATGTTGTCGTTGCCCTGGGCCATTTCGGCGAAGGCGGTGCGGATTTCCGCGTCGAGACGAGCCGGGAACTCGGCTTCCATCACCCACTGACGAATCTGCGCACCGGTCTTGGCCAGAGCGTTGACGTCGTCGACATCCAGCGCGTCGAGGGCGGCGTGGATCTTGTCGTTCAGCCCGCTCTGCTCGAGGAAGTCACGGTACGCCTGAGCCGTAGTGGCAAAGCCGCCGGGAACCGATACACCGGCACCCGCGAGGTTACTGATCATCTCGCCCAGGGATGCGTTCTTGCCCCCCACATGCTCCACATCATGGACGCCGAGCTTATCGAGGGAAACTACGTACTCTACCAAGGTGATCTCTCCACTAACTGTATTGGAAAAGCTCAGGACGCCGGTGAATCCCCCGCGGGACCGACCGGGCGCTTGTGGCCTGGACCTGGAAAATAAGTGAGAATGCCGACGATGTCGTTACGATGGCGTTCGGCAAACCGAACCTATCATATCCAAGATTCGTCACCAGCTTAAGGCCCATGGCGCAAATGAAACGATCTGCTTTCTTCATTTCCGACGGTACCGGCATCACTGCGGAGACCCTCGGGCAGAGTCTTCTAGCCCAATTCGAGAATATTCCGTTCAACAAGTTCACCCGTCCCTACATCGACAGCGTGGACAAAGCACGGGTCATGGTGCAGCAGATCAACGCCGCCGCAGAGCGCGACGGCGTGCGCCCGATCATCTTCGACACCATCGTCAATCAGGACATTCGCGAGATCCTGGCGACCTCCAATGGCTTCATGATCGACATCTTTTCCACCTTCCTCGCCCCGCTGGAGCAGGAACTGACCGCCCATTCGTCGTATTCCGTGGGCAAATCCCACTCGATCGGCGGCAACTCCAACTACATGGAGCGGATCGAGGCGGTGAACTTCGCCCTGGACAACGACGACGGGGCACGGACGCACTACTACGACAAGGCCGACCTGATCCTGGTGGGGGTATCGCGCTGCGGCAAGACGCCGACCTGTCTGTACATGGCCATGCAATTCGGCATCCGGGCGGCGAACTACCCGCTGACCGAGGACGACATGGAGCGCCTGCAGTTGCCAGCGGCACTGAAGAATCACCAGCACAAGCTGTTCGGGCTGACCATCGACCCGGACCGCCTGACCGCCATTCGTCATGAACGCAAGCCCAACAGCCGCTACGCCAGCTTCGCCCAGTGCGAGTTCGAAGTGCGCGAGGTGGAAAACCTGTTCCGCCGGGAGAATATTCCCCACATCAATTCCACGCATTTCTCGGTGGAGGAGATCTCCGCGAAGATTCTGGTGGAGAAAGGCGTGGAACGGCGGTTCAAGTAAAACAGACCGGCTTGCCGTGGAAGGACTGCGCAGCGGTCCTTCACATGCGCTGCACCTGCCAGCAGAAGACCGACCTTTGTTAGCGATATAGCATTACGCCAAAAAAATCTAAGCCCATCCTGTTGTTTCCATGAGGTTTACGCCCTCATGGCCGGAGGTCGCCATGCTGCCGGCACAGGCATCGCTGCCAGTGAACTAGACTGGATCTGCCTCTGGAGCAGATGCCTCCAGAGCGGCAGGAGGTGTCACATGGCTATTAACGATACCTATCGAGAAATCGAACAGACCCTGGGTCAGATGCCGGAGTGGATCCGGCAGATGCCGGAAGGCGGCGCGAACGGATTCTGGGGCATGGCCCGCGACTTCTGGCTGGCGGATACCCGGATTCCCAACAAGTACAAGGAACTGATCGGTGTGGCGGTGTCCGGGGCAACCCGCTGCAAATACTGCACCTTGTTCCATACCGAAGCCGCGCGCCTGTTTGGCGCAAGCGACGAGGAAATCTCCGAAGCCAGCTTCATGGGCTCGCTGACCATGATGGGCAGCACCTTCATCAACGCGCAGCAGATCGACTACGAGCAGTTCCGCCAGGAAACGCTGAGTATCGTCCGGTATGTCAAAGATCACTCGCACGCCCAAGCCGCCTGAGCCGTTGCGGGAACCCGCCCTTCGCCAGCTGACGATGGACAAGTTGATTGCAATCACCAGCGGTGGTCCGAGGACCACCGCTCGGTGGCAAGCGGCGGTGCTGCGGGCCATCAGCGAACTGATGCGCTACAGCGATACCGCCCGGGAAGAAAGCCAGGACCTGCGCATCCCCTTTGCCAAAGCACTCAATGACCTCTACGCCGGACAGAAGTCCGACGCCGAGTTGACCGAGATGGTGTTACTGATGCTGGAACTGGAGACCGCCCCCTTGCCCGGCAACGAGCCCCAGGCGGGCGCGGCATCCGGGAAGCATGACCGCTGAGACCAGGAAGAAACGGTGTCGCTCCGTGCAACGCCCCAAATAAAAGAGGCCCCGGCATCACTGCCGGGGCCTCTTCATTTCACCTCACGGGATCAGGACGGCAACACCGCCGACTGCCCGCTCAACGCCAGATCCACCAGCTCGCGGTTGGCCACCGCGTACATGGCGTAATCGGTGCCGGTAGCGGCCCGCAGGTCGTCGAGCATGGCGCGCCAGCGCTCGACCATCACGCGGTGCTGCTCCACCCACAAGGCTACCCGCGCGTCCATGTCCTCCGGCGCATCGGCCATCTGCAGCACGGAAATGGTGATCGCGCGCTGCTGCAGGTCGATATCGTCGCGGAAGGCCTCGCGGGCCAGGGCCTGCCAGTTGTTTTCCACGGTCAGGTTGCTGATTTCCTGCAGGTACCAGGTCAGGTCCAGCGCGCTGCCCACGGCGAAGAACGCCTTGGCTACCTGCGCCGGGTCCTGGCCGGTGACATCGGAAGCCTCGATGATCGGCAGCAGGGTGTACAGGTGCGTGGTACCCGCCACCATCCGCGCCAGCAGTTCCGGTACGCCGGCCTCGACGAAGCTCTGGTAGCGGGTCTGCCAGCGTTCGCGGGTCGGGCCTTCCAGCAGTTCGTCGAGTTTCAGACCCAACGCGGCGATCTGCGGACCGAAGTGAGCGACGTCACGGCCGGCATCCTGCTCGTTGCGGCGGCTGCGCAGGAACCAGCGGGTCGCGCGACGACCCAGACGCATCAGTTCGTCCATCAGGGTCAGCTGGACTTCCGCCGGCACCTGGTAATCCAGCGCCTCGATCTGACGGAACCAGTGCGGCAGGTGGAAGATGTCACGCACGATCACATAGGCCCCGGCCACGTTCGCCGGGCTCATGCCGGTGGACTCCTTCAGGCGCTGGACGAACGTGATGCCCATGTTGTTGACCAGGTCGTTGGCGATCTGGGTGCTGACGATCTCGCGTTTCAGGCGGTGGCGACGCATGGCATCGGCAAACTTGTGCACCAGCGACGGCGGGAACGCGGTCTCCATGTCGCGGGTCAGGTAGTCGTCGTCCGGTACCAGCGACTTGAGCAGGGCTTCCTTGAGGTCGATCTTGCTGTAGGAGATCAGCACCGACAGCTCGGCACGGCTCAGACCCTGGTTGGCGGCGATGCGCTCGGCCAGTTGCTCTTCCGAAGGCAGGAACTCGATCGCCCGGTCCAGCTTGCCGCGACCTTCCAGGTCGGCCATCAGGCGCTTGTACTCGGCGATGCGCTCCTTGGCACGGCGCGCCGCCAGGGACAGGGCCTGGGTCTGCTTGTAGTTGTTGCCCAGGACCAGCGCGGCCACTTCGTCGGTCATGCTGCCGAGCAGCTGGTTGCGCTGCTTCTCGGTCATGTCGCCGGCCTGCACGACTTCGTTGAGCAGGATCTTGATGTTGACCTCGTGGTCGGAGCAGTCCACACCACCGGCGTTGTCGATGAAGTCGGTGTTGGTCGCGCCGCCGTTGAGGCCGAACTCGACCCGGCCGAGCTGGGTCATGCCCAGGTTGCCGCCCTCGCCCACCACCTTGCAGCGCAGCTCGTCACCGTTGACCCGCAGGGCGTCGTTGGCCTTGTCGCCGACGTCGGCGTGGCTTTCTTCGCTGGACTTGACGTAGGTGCCGATGCCGCCGTTCCACAGCAGGTCGACCGGCGCCTTGAGCAGGGCGTTGAGCAGCTCGGTCGGGGTCAGTTTGTCCGCCTCGATGGCGAAGCGTTCCTTCATCTGCGGGGTGATGGTGATGCTCTTCGCGCTGCGCGGGAAGATACCGCCACCCTCGGACATGATGCTGGTGTCGTAGTCGCTCCAGGCCGACCGCGGCAGGTCGAACAGGCGCTTGCGCTCGGCGAAACTGCTGGCCGCGTCCGGGTTCGGGTCGATGAAGATGTGCAGGTGGTTGAAGGCCGCGACCAGTTGCAGGGTCTCGGACATCAGCAGGCCGTTGCCGAACACGTCACCGGCCATGTCGCCGATGCCCACCACGGTGATGTTGTCCTTCTGCACGTTGATGCCGCGCTCGCGGAAGTGGCGCTGCACGCCAACCCAGGCGCCACGGGCGGTGATGCCCATCTTCTTGTGGTCGTAGCCGGCCGAGCCGCCGGAGGCGAAGGCGTCGCCGAGCCAGAAACCGTAGTCGATGGCGATGCCGTTGGCGATGTCGGAGAAGGTCGCGGTGCCCTTGTCCGCCGCCACCACCAGGTACGGATCGTCATCGTCGTGACGCACCACGTTGGCCGGTGGCACCACGCCGCCGTCCTTGAGGTTGTCGGTGATGTCGAGCAGGCCGGAGATGAAGATGCGGTAGCAGGCGATGCCTTCGGCGGCGATGTCGTCACGGCTGCCGCCCAGCGGCAGACGACGCGGCAGGAAGCCGCCCTTGGCGCCGACCGGCACGATCACCGAGTTCTTCACCTGCTGGGCTTTCACCAGGCCCAGCACTTCGGTACGGAAGTCTTCCTCGCGGTCCGACCAGCGCAGGCCGCCGCGGGCGACGTTGCCGAAGCGCAGGTGCACGCCCTCGACCCGTGGCGAATAGACGAAGATCTCGAAGCGCGGCACCGGCTTGGGCAGCTCGGGGATCAGCTTCGGATTGAACTTGAAGCTGAAGTAGGACTTGTTCTGGCCCTTGGCGTCCGGCTGGTAGAAGTTGGTGCGCAGGGTGGCCTTGATCAGGTCCAGGTAGCGCCGCAGGATGCGGTCTTCGTTGAGCACCTGGACGTCGTCCAGGGCGCTGAGGATCGCCTGTTCCAGACGCTGCTGCTTGTCTTCCAGGTCTTCGCTGGCGAGCTTGCGCGCCAGGTAGAAGCGGGTCTTGAACAACCGGGTCAGCTCGCGGGCGATGTCGGTGTGGTTGTTCAGGGTGCTGGCGATGTAGCCGAGGTCGAAGCCCAGGCGGATCTGCTTCATGTAGCGCGCATAGGCGCGCAGCAGGGCGACGTCGCGCCACGGCAGACCGGCGGTCAGCACCAGGCGGTTGAAGGCATCGTTTTCCGCATCGCCGTTGACGATGTGGACGAAGGCGTCCTGCAGGGTGTCGTTGAGCTGCTGGATATCCAGGTCCAGGCCTTCGCTGTAGGTGAAGGCGAAGTCATGGATCCAGAACTCGCGGCCATTGTTGTGACGCAGGCGGTACGGGAACTCGCCGAGTACGCGCAGTCCGAGGTTTTCCAGGATCGGCAGGACGTCGGACAGGGCCAGCGGGGTATCGGCGTGGTACAGCTTGCAGTGCAGGGTCTGTTTGCCGGCCTGGGTCAGCGGCTGGTAGAAGCTCATCACCAGCGGCTTTTTCTCCGACAGGTTGAGCAGGTGCTGCATGTCGACCACCGCGGAGTGCGCGGCGAAACGCTCGCGGTAGCCGGCCGGGAAGCCTTTCGGGAAGTCGGCCAGGACGTTGGTGCCCTGGGCTTCGCCGAAGCTCTCGACGGTCAGGCTGGCGTAGTCGTCCTGCCACGAGCGGCAGGCCTGGATCACTTCGTTTTCCAGCTGCTTGGGATCGATATCGATGCGGTTCTTCGGATCGACCCGCAGGATCAGTTGCACCCGCGCCAGCACCGACTCGGAGAAGAAGGTCCAGAATTCGCAGTCGCTGGCCTTCAGGCGCTCCATCAGCACCTGCTGGATCTTCTGCCGCACTTCGGTGGAATAGATGTCGCGCGGCACGTAGGCCAGGCAGTAGCAGAAGCGGCCGTACGGGTCCTTGCGCAGGAACACGCGGATCTTGTTGCGCTCCTGGATCTGCACGATGGACATGACGGTGGTGAACAGCTCGTCCACCGGGGTCTGGAACAGGTCGTCACGCGGCAGCACTTCGAGGACCTGGGCCAGTTCCTTGCCCAGGTGGGCCTTGGCATCGAAGCCGGAACGGCGCTCGACTTCGGCGACCTTGTCGCGGATGTATGGAATCTGGCGGACGCTTTCGCCGTACACCGCGGAGGTGTACAGGCCCATGAAGCGGCATTCCTTGATGACCTTGCCGTCGGCATCGAGCTGGCGGATCGACACGTAGTCCGGGTACGCCGGGCGGTGCACGCGGCTCGGATGGGCAGCCTTGGCGAAGGACAGCAGCAGCGGCTCGTTGAGGTAGCTGACTGCGTAGTCCTCGATGCGCAGGTCGTCGGCGGTGAGGCCGGCGCGCAGCAGGCGGGTCAGCCCCAGGAAGGACTGTTCGTCATAGACCAGATGGCCGCCCTGGGCATCGCCCTTGACCACGAACTCTTCGTAACCGAGGAAGGTGAAATGGTTGCCCACCAGCCATTCGAGGAAGCTCTGGACCTCGGCCTTCTCGCCTTCGACCGCCGCGTACGGGGTCTGCTCGACCAGCGCCAGCAAGTCTCGGACCTTGGCCTTCATCGGCTCGAAGTCGGCCACGGCGACACGTACTTCGGCCAGTACCTGGGTCAGTTCGTGGGTCAGCACGGCGAGTTCGGCGTTGTTGGCGCAACGGTCGATCTCCAGGTACATCAGCGATTCCTGGAGCACGCCCTCGCCCTGGGTACCTTTGGGCAGGATCTCCAGCAGCTCGCCGGCCGCCCCGCGACGCACGCTGAGCACGGTGGTCTGCAGGGTGTGGATGCTGTAGCCGCGACGGTTCAGCTCGGTGCGCACCGAGTCCACCAGGAACGGCAGGTCATGGTGCAGGACTTCCACGGCGGTGTGGGTCGACTGCCAGCCATGACGCTCGTAATCGGGGTTGTAGACGTTGACCTGGGGCTGGCCGTGATCGAAGCGCTCGATGATGCGCCAGGCAGAGAGGGTGCAGCCGACCAGGTCGGACAGGCGCCGCTGGGTAAGTTCGTCAAGAGAGATGATGCCGAAGAACTGCTCTGCGAACAGCGCCACTTGTGGCAGTGCCTGTTCGCTGATGTGCTGCCCCAGGGCCGCTTTCAGTTGATGCTGGAAGTCGGCTTTGCTGGCTGCGGTGAAAAACGCCATCTGTGGTACTCCGCTTGGGCTTTGTTATTGGGTGAAGCGTCGCGCGTGTCCGCTTTATCCCGCATCAACCATAGTCAATGGCGGGCAAAACGGTGAGGAATGCTAAAGAGCGGCTGCCGGGCTGACCGAACGGTCACACCGGGATGGACGTCTGCAAAAACCACTGGCGCGGCGGCGACTGCGTCTTTACGGATGTCCATCGACATCGCAGCTTAACGACAGGCCACCCGCCCCTGCTTGCGACGCTGCGACATATTCGGACAACGAGGAGCAACCCGTGATTTATCCAGCCGGCAAAGACTGGCAAACTCGCGTTTCAATTCTCCTATCGAGCCCGCCATGCAACTGACCTCCGCGCTGATCTTCGCCAACCCGGCCGACGACGAAGAAGACAATCTCGCCACCCTGGGCAGCAACAGCACCAAGGGCGAGTTGTTCATCATGAGCCGCTACCCGGACGAGAACGAGATCGACCTGCTGCTGGACGAGGAAGGCGATACCCTGCGCGACATCAAGGTGACCCTCGGCGCCACCCGCCTGCTGATCGAGACCGCGCCGGGCGCAACCGACCTGTTCGGCGGCGATGACGTGCTGGAGATCAGCCTGGAGAATGCGCTGGGCGACCTGGATGAGGTGGAGCAGGCGCTGAAAGTGATTCTCAAGGACATCGGCACCTTCGTCAGCGAGCGCTGAACACTCCGCCCCCCGTAGGAGCTGGCTTGCCTGCGAAAGGACCGCACAGCGGTCCCCGATAGCGGTAAGGCCTGGGCCCGCTGCGCGGTCCTTTCGCAGGCAAGCCAGCTCCTACGAGGGTCGTGCAGGGCCGGATTGCTTGCGACACCCCTGCCCCTGAAGATTTTCCCCCGCCACCGTTAGTCGGCAGGCCCCTGGATGGATTAAAGTATCCGCCTCTGCCCGGACGCTGCACGCCAGCCCGGAGCCTCATTCCAGGAACCGTCGACGATGGAACACCGTGAAGCGCTGATCGCGCTGCGCACCTTTCTTTCAACCCAGATCCTTGGCCAGGAGAAACTGGTCGAGCGCCTGCTGATCGTGCTTCTGGCCGACGGCCACATGCTCGTCGAAGGCGCCCCCGGCCTGGCCAAGACCAAGGCCATCAAGGAACTTTCCGACGGTATCGAGGCGCAGTTCCATCGCATCCAGTTCACCCCCGACCTGCTCCCGGCGGACATCACCGGCACCGAGATCTATCGCCCGGAAACCGGCAGCTTCGTGTTCCAGCAGGGGCCGATCTTCCACAACCTGGTCCTGGCCGACGAGATCAACCGCGCCCCGGCCAAGGTCCAGTCGGCGCTGCTCGAAGCCATGGCCGAGCGCCAGGTCAGCGTCGGCCGCAGCACCTACGAGCTGTCGCCGCTGTTCCTGGTGATGGCAACGCAGAACCCGATCGAGCAGGAAGGCACCTACCCGCTGCCGGAAGCCCAGCTCGACCGCTTCCTCATGCACGTCAAGATCGGCTTCCCCGACGCCGCGGTGGAGCGCCGCATTCTGTCCCAGGCCCGTGGTGAAGCGCTGCACGGCGAGACCAAGCCGGAACGGCGGGTCAGCCAGCAGGCGATCTTCGCCGCGCGCAAGGAAATCCTCGGCCTGTACATGGCCGACGCGGTGGAGGAGTACCTGGTGCAACTGGTCATGGCCACGCGCAACGGCGCCAAGTACGACGCCGAGCTGGGCGACTGGATCGCCTACGGCGCCAGCCCGCGCGGCTCGATCGCCCTGGATCGCTGCGCGCGGGCACATGCCTGGCTGGCCGGGCGCGATTTCGTCAGCCCCGAGGACATCCAGGCGGTGCTGTTCGACGTGCTGCGCCACCGCATCATTCTGTCGTTCGAGGCCGAAGCGGCCGGGATCGACCAGGACCGGGTGATCCAGCGCATCCTCGACGTCGTCGCCGTCGCCTGAACCCATGCCCAGTCAACTGTTGGCCGCGCCCGGCATCCGCATCAGCCTCGCCGAGCTGATCGAGATGCGCCATCGGGTGCGCGAGGTCCGCATCTTTTCCGCCCCCGGCCAGCGCAGCCCGCTGGTCGGCCTGCACCATTCGCGGCTGCGCGGGCGCGGCGTGGATTTCGACCAGGTGCGCGTGTACCAGGCCGGAGACGACGTGCGCAACATCGACTGGCGGGTCACCGCGCGCACCCAGGAGCCGCACACCAAGCTGTTCCATGAGGAACGCGAACGGCCGATCTTCATCATGGTCGAGCAGAGCCGGCGGCTGTTCTTCGGCTCCGGGCTGATGTTCAAGTCGGTCCTCGCCGCCCAGGCCGCGGCGCTGTTCGGCTGGGCCGCGCTGGGCCACAACGACCGCATCGGCGGCCTGGTCTTCGGCGACAACGAGCACCACGAGATCAAGCCGCGGCGCAGCAAGCAGAGCCTGCTGCAACTGCTCAACCGCCTGGCCAGGGTCAACCAGGCGCTGCATACCGAGGCCGTGCCGCAAGGCGACAACCTCGGCATCGCCCTGCGCCGCGCCCGCGAGGTGCTGCGCCCGGGCAGCCTGGCGATCATCCTGTGCGACGAACGCGCGCTGAACCCCAGCGTCGAGCAGCAACTGAGCCTGCTGTCGCGGCATTGCGACCTGCTCCTGCTGCCGCTCTCCGACCCCCTCGACCACGCCCTGCCCGCCGCGGGCCTGCTGCGCTTCGCCCAGCGCGGCGCGCAACTGGAGCTGGACACCCTGGACAGCAACCTGCGCCAGAGCTACCGGCAGCAGAGCGAGGCGCGCATCGAGCGCTGGGAAATGCTCGCGCAGAAACTGCGGGTGGTGCTGATGCCGCTGAGCACCCAGAGCGAGATGATCGAGCAGTTGCGCGAATACCTCGATCCGCAACGGGCGGGCAAGCCGCGATGAATCCACTGGCGCAACTGCAACCGCTGATCGCCCCACCGCCGATCAGCGCCTGGCCACCGGCCCCGGGCTGGTGGGCACTGCTGCTGATCCTGCCGCTGCTCGGCTGGGGCGCCTGGCGCCTGCGCCACTGGCGGCCGCGCCAGGCCCCGGTGCCGCGCGCCGAGCAGCCACTGGACCCGATCCGCGTCGCCGCCCTGGCGGAGCTGGCGCAACTGCCCAAACCCTACGACGGCGCACCGGCCGGCGCCTGGCTGCAGCAGATCAACGCCCTGCTCAAGCGCCTGTGCCGCAACCATTACCCGGACAGCCACAGCCACACCCTCAATGGCCGCAAATGGCTGGCCTTTCTCGACAACCGTTGCCCGGCCGCCGGGCTGACCCGCTGGATGATCCTCGTCGAGGGCACCTACAAGCCCGAATGCCGCCTCGACGACAAGGCCATCGCCGGACTCAACCAGGCGGTCGAAACCTGGATTCGCAAGCATGTTTGAACTGGCCTGGCCGTGGGTCTTCGCCCTGCTGCCGCTGCCCTGGCTGGCGCGCCTGCTGCTGCCGGCGGCGGACAGCGGCGAGCCGGTGCTCAAGGTCAGCTTCCTCGACGAACTGGAAGGCCTGGCCGGACGCCGCGCGCGCCTCAACCTGCCGACCTGGCGCCAGCAGGCGCCGTTCGTGCTGGTCTGGCTCCTGCTGCTGTGCGCCGCGGCACGCCCGCAATGGCTCGGCGAGCCATTGCCGGTAGCCGCCAGCGGCCGTGACCTGCTGGTGGCGGTGGACGTTTCCGGCTCGATGGATTTCCCCGACATGAGCTGGCAGGGCGAGGAAGTCAGCCGACTGGCCCTGGTCAAGGAACTGCTCGGCGACTTCCTGCAGCAGCGCGAAGGCGACCGGGTCGGCCTGATCCTGTTCGGCAGCCAGGCCTATCTGCAGGCGCCGCTGACCTTCGACCGGCGCACCGTGCGCAACTTCCTCGACGATGCGCAGATCGGCATCGCCGGCAAGAACACCGCGATCGGCGACGCCATCGGCCTGGCGGTGAAACGCCTGCGCCTGCGTCCCACCGACAGCCGCGTGCTGATCCTGGTCACCGACGGCGCCAACAACGGCGGGCAGATCCATCCACTCACCGCCGCGCGCCTGGCCGCCCAGGAGAGCATCCGCATCTACACCATCGGTATCGGCGCCAGCGCCGAGGAAAGCGGCACCCTCGGCCAGCTTGGCCTGAATCCGAGCCTCGACCTCGACGAAGCCTCGTTGCGCGAGATCGCCCAGATCACCCATGGCGAGTACTTCCGGGCCCGCGATGGCGCCGAACTGAAGACCATCGGCGACACCCTCGACCTGCTCGAACCGGTGGAGCAGCAACCGACCCAGGCCCGCACCGCCGAGGCGCTCTACGCCTGGCCACTGGCCGCGGCGCTGCTGCTGAGCATCGCCCTGGTGATCCGCGAGCGCTGGCCCGACCATCTGTTGCAACGCCTGCTGCAGCGTCTGCTGCGGCGTCCGGACTTCCTCCAGCCGCACCCGGAATGGCGCCAGCGCCTCAAGCGCCTGCGCCTGCGGAGGCGCCGATGATCGAGGTCCTGCCGCATTTCATGCGTCCGCTGTGGCTGCTGACGCTGCCGCTGTTCGGCTGGCTGCTGTGGAAGCTCTGGCATCGGCAGAAACGCGCCGGCCGCTGGCAGATGATCCTGCCGCCAGCCTTCCATGGCGTGCTGCTCGGCGGCGGCAGCGGTCATGCCAGCAAACTGCCCTGGGTTGCCCTCGGCCTGGCCTGGCTGCTCGGCGTCCTGGCCCTGCTCGGGCCGAGCTGGCAACGCCTGGAGGAAACCCGCCAGCGCCCCGCCGATCCGCTGGTGATCCTCCTCGAACTGACCCCGGCGATGCTCGCTGAAGACAGCCCGCCGACCCGCCTGGAGCAGGCACGGCGGAAGATCCTCGACCTCCTCGAACACCGCCGCGACAGCCAGACCGCCATCGTCGTCTATGCCGGCAGCGCGCACACGCTGGTGCCGCTGTCCGACGACCTCGGCACCAGCCGCAACCTTCTCGAAGCGCTGGAGCCGGGGATCATGCCGGAACCCGGGCAGCGCGCCGACCTCGCCGTGCGCAAGGCCCTGACCCTGCTCGCCCAGGGCGCGCTGGGCCAGGGCCGGCTGCTGCTGATCGCCTCGGCGCTGAGCGATGAAGAACGCCAGGGTATCGCCCAGGCCCTGAACCGAGACGGGCCCGACCTGTTGATGCTGGGTGTCGGCAGCGCCGAGGGCGCGCCGGTGAAACAGGCCAATGGCGAACTGCTCAAGGACGCCGACGGCGCGATCCTAATGCCCCGGCTGGACAGCTCCAGCCTCAAGCGCTTCGTCGCCGAGTTCGGCGGCCGCTACCGTCACGCCCGCATCGATGACCTCGACCTGCGCGGCCTCGGCCTGTTCGACAAGCCGAAAGCCCTGGGCAACGACGGCCAGACCGTGCAGCTCGATACCTGGGCCGACCAGGGCTACTGGCTGCTCCTGCCGCTGCTGGTGCTGGCCGCCTGTGCCGGGCGGCGTGGCTGGCTGTTCTGCCTGCCGCTGCTGTTCTGCCTGCCGCAGCCCTCGCAGGCCTTCGAATTCAGCGACCTGTGGCGACGTCCCGATCAGCAGGGCCAGCATCTGCTGGAGAAAAAGCGCCCGGCGCAGGCGGCGAAATATTTCCAGGACCCGCAATGGAAAGGCTGGGCCCTCTACGAAGCCGGCGACTATGCCGGCGCGGCGCGCCAGTTCGCCCTCGACGACAGCGCCAGCGGCCACTACAACCGTGGCAATGCCCTGGCCCGCGGCGGTGAACTGGAAGCAGCGGCGGATGCCTACGAAGAGGCCCTGGAACGCCAGCCCGATCTGCAACCGGCACTGACCAACAAGGCCCTGGTGGAGCAACTGCTGCAACAGCGCCAGCAGGAACAGACGCCACCGCCCGCAGAGCAGCCGGCGGAAAACCCGCAACAGCCGGGCCAGCCGATCCCAGGCGAGAACAGCGACAACGAGCAACAGAACAGCGAGCAGCACGAGGCCGGACAAACCGCCGAGGAGCCCGCGCAGACCCAGGACCAGGGGACCAGCCAGACCCCGCAGACGGCCACCGACAGTGACGACGAGTCCGTCACCCGGCCGCCGCAGCGTCCCACCGGCAGCACGCTCGACGCCGAACAGCGGCAGGCCCTGGAACAATGGCTGCGGCAGATCCCGGACAATCCGTCACAATTGCTGCGGCGCAAATTCTGGTACGAACAGCAACAACTTCAGGAAACCCATCGATGAGCCGCGTCTGCGCCTTCGTCTTCAGCCTTTTCTTCGTCTTGCCGGCCCTGGCCCAGGGGCTGCTGGCCAGCGTCGACCGCAGCCAACTGAGCACCGCGGAGACCCTGGAACTGACCCTGGAAATCCGCGATGTCACCCAGTTCGGCAAACCGGACCTGGCGCCGCTGCAGGCGGATTTCGAAGTCCGCGGCACGCGCCAGCTCAACAGCCTCAACACCCTCGACGGACAGAACGAAGCCACCACGCGCTGGGTCGTGACCCTGATGCCGCGACGCGCCGGAACCCTGGAAATCCCCGCGCTGCACCTCGGCGAACTGCACAGCGAGCCGATCCAGCTGCAGGTCCAGACCGCCGAAGACACCCCGGTCACCCTCCTCGCCCCGGTGTTCATCGAGGCCAGCCTCGACCAGAGCAGCGTCTACGTGCAGGCCCAGGCGGTGCTGACCCTGCGCATCTACCATTCGGTGTCGCTGTACGACGACAGCAGCCTCAGCCCGCTGCAGCTCGACGGAGTGAAGATCGAACCGCTGGGCGAGTCGCGTACCTACGAGAAGCTGATCAACGGCATTCGCCATGGCGTGATCGAGATGCGCTATGCCCTGTATCCGCAGCAGAGCGGCGAAGTCACGGTGCCGGCCCTGACCTTCAGCGCCACCAGCGCCGGTGCCGACAGCGAGCGTTCCGACGCCGCCGGCAACAGCCAGGTGCGGGTCGCCTCGCGGGAGCTGCCGCTGCGGGTCAAGCCGATTCCCCCCGGCTACCCGGCCGGCGCGCCATGGCTGCCGGCGCGCAGCCTGACCCTGGAAGAACACTGGAGCCCCGACCCGACGCAGACGCCGGTGCAGATTGGCGACTCGCTGACCCGCGGCGTCACGATCAAGGCCGAGGGCCTGTCCAGCACCCAGCTGACGCCCCTGCCCGGCATCGAAGTCAACGGCCTGCGCCGCTACCCGGACCAGCCGCAACTGCGCAACCAGATCGACGAACGCGGCTTGATCGGCAGCCGCGAGGAACGCGAGGCGCTGGTCCCGACCCACAGTGGCAGGCTGGAGCTGCCGAGCCTCGAAGTGGTGTGGTGGAACACCCGCGAGGACCATCTGGAACACAGCAGCCTGCCGGCGCGCAGCCTGAACGTGCAGGACAATCCGGCGCTGAGCGCGGATACCCCGAGCGTGGTCACGGACCCGGGCAGCCGGCTGCTGTGGCCGTGGCAACTGAGCACGCTGATCCTGGCGCTGACCACCATCGCCGGTTTCGCCCTGTGGTGGCGCGCCCGTTCGCAACCGGCGGTGGCCCGGGCGATCCAGGCCGGCCCCAGCCCGCGCACCTTGCTCGACGACCTCAAGCGTGCCTGCCAGGCCAACGACCCGCAGGCCACCCGCCAGGCCCTGGACGCCTGGGCCCGGCAGCAGCCGCAGACCCTGGCCGACATGGCGGCGCGTTTCGTGCCGCTGTCGGATGCGCTGGATGGATTGAACAGCGCCTTGTACAGCGAGGCGGGGCAGTACTGGCAGGGCGAGGACCTGTGGCGGGCGATCAGCACCATCCCGACGGCGGAACAGGCGCAGCCGGCGCAGGGCGAAAACGGCAGCCTGCCGCCGCTGTACCCAAAATAACCCGACGGTCCTGCACCGCACCGTAGGAGCTGGCTTGCCTGCGAAGGACCGCAAAGCGGTCCCGGTTCCCGATCCAGAGTCAGGCAATCAGGGACCGCTTTGCGGTCCTTCGCAGGCAAGCCAGCTCCTACGGATCGTGCAAGGCCCCAGTTCGGATAAAACCTCGCAACATTCAGGTACCATACCCGGCTTTATCTCTCGCCCAGATCACCCCGGGACTACCCATGCGTCTGTTTCACACCTCCGACTGGCATCTGGGGCAAACCCTGCACGGCCAGGAGCGCGATTTCGAACATGCCTGCTTCCTCGACTGGCTGCTCGGCCAGCTGAAGCTGCGCCAACCCGATGCCCTGCTGATCGCCGGCGACGTCTTCGACACGGTCAACCCGCCGGTCAAGGCCCAGGAACGCCTCTACGACTTCATCGTCCAGGCCCACGAGCAGCAGCCGGGGCTGACCATCGTGATGATCGCCGGCAACCACGACTCCGGCTCGCGCATCGAACTGCCCGCCGCGCTGATGCGCCGCCTGCGCACCCACGCCCTCGGCCGCGTGCAGTGGCTGGACGACGGCGAGCTGGACGCCGAACGTCTGCTGGTGCCGCTGACCAACGCCAAAGGCAAGGTCCATGGCTGGTGCCTGGCCCTGCCCTTCCTGCGCCCGGCGGAAGTCACCGGGGCGCTGCTCGGCGACGATTACCTGCGCGGCATCGCCCAGGTCCATGAAAAACTCATTGCCGCCGCCCTGGCCAAACGCGAGCCGAAGCAGGCGCTGATCGCCATCAGCCACGCCCACATGGCCGGCGGCTCGGTGTCCGAGGACTCCGAGCGCAGCCTGATCATCGGCAACGCCGAGGCCCTGCCCGCCAGCCTGTTCGGCAGCGAGATCGGCTATGTCGCCCTCGGTCATCTGCACAAGCCGCAGCAAGTCAACGGCGAGGAACGCATCCGCTATTGCGGCTCGCCGATCCCGCTGTCGTTCTCGGAAATCAACTACCCGCACCAGATTCTCGAAATCGAGTTCAAGGGCGCCAGCCTGGTCAGCGTCGAGAGCCGCCGCGTGCCGCGGGCCGTGGCCCTTCAGCGGGTCGGGCCGGCGCCGCTGGTGGAGGTGCTCGCGCAACTGGGCGAACTGGCCGAACCCGACCTGCTCGACGATCCGCAGCGCCAGCCGTGGCTGGAAGTCCGCGTGCAGCTGGACGAACCGCAGCCCGACCTGCGCCAGCAGATCGAGACCGCCCTGCAGGGCAAGGCCGTGCGCCTGGTGCGCATCGCCGCCGAGTATGCCGGGCGCGCCACCGGCGAGGGCGATGACGACGAGCGCCTGATGGAACTCAGCCAACTGCGTCCGGAAGACCTCTTCGCCCGCGCCTGGGAGCAGAGCTACGGCAGCATCGCCGACGAGCGGACCCTGGCCGATTTCGCCCTGCTCCTGCAGGAAGTCCAGCAAGAGGAGGAGCCGGCATGAAGATCCTCGCCATCCGCCTGAAGAACCTGGCCTCGCTGGCCGGTCCCTTCGAAGTCGATTTCACCGCCGAACCGCTGGCCAGCGCCGGACTGTTCGCCATCACCGGACCTACCGGCGCCGGCAAGAGCACCCTGCTCGATGCCCTGTGCCTGGCACTGTTCGGCACGGTGCCGCGGCTGGACAACATCGGCCGGGAAACCAAGGTCCCCGATGCCGACGGCGAAATCCTCACCAACGACCCGCGCACCCTGCTGCGGCGCGGCACCGGCAGCGCCTTCGCCGAGGTGGATTTCGTCGGTATCGACGGCCGCCGCTACCGTGCCCGCTGGGAAGCCAACCGCGCCCGCGACAAGGCCAACGGCAAGCTGCAGGGCAGCCGCCAGAGCCTGCACGACCTCGACAGCCAGCAACTGCTGAGCAATCAGAGCAAGCGCGAATACGAGCAACTGATCGAAGCCCGCCTGGGTCTCAACTTCGCCCAGTTCACCCGCGCGGTGATGCTGGCCCAGAGCGAGTTCAGCGCGTTCCTCAAGGCCGACGACAAGGAACGCAGCGAACTGCTGGAAAAGCTCACCAATACGGCGATCTACAGCCAGCTGGGCCGTCGCGCCTTCATCAAGGCGCGGGAAGCCAAGGATACGCACGACACGCTGGAGCGGGACGCCAGTGGCGTCCTGCCGATGAGCGAAGAGGAGCGCGCCGCGCTCGATGAAAACCTCGCCGCCGCCCAGCAGCGACTCAAGGAAGAACAGGCGCGACAACGCCAGCTCGAACAGCAGCGCAACTGGCTCAACGAGCTGCAGGCGCTGCAGGTGCAACAGCGCAGCGCCGCCGAAGCCCTCGCCAATGCCCGCCAGGAATGGGAGCAACTGGCCGGCGAACGCCTGAACCTGACCCGTCTGGAGCAACTGGCACCCCAGCGTCACCAGTTCGCCCGGCGCCAGGACGTGCTGAACCAGCTGACGCCGCTGGCCAGCGCGCTGGAACAACAGCGTCGCCAGCAGCGCGAACTGGACGAGCGCCAGGCGCAACTGGAGCAGGCCCTGAACGCGGCCCGCGAAGCCCTGGCCGGAGCCCGCGAACAACAGCACGAGAATGCCCCGCGCCTGCGCGAAGCCTTCAACATCCAGAACAACCTGAGCCGTCTGGAACAGGACCTCAAGCGCGATCGCGACGCCAGCCAGCAGGTGCAACAGGCCTGCGCGGATGGCCAGGCGCAGTTGGCGGCGCTGATCGAACACCAGCAGCGCCACGAACAGACCCTGGCGTCCATCGGTGCTCAGTTGGAGCAAAGCGCGGCGCTCGCCGACCTGGGTGGCTCCTGGAATGCCTATCGCGGCCAGTTGCAGCAGGTGATGCTCACCGCCAATCGCCTGGGCAAGGGCCGCGAAGAACTGCCGGCCCTGCAGCAACGCGCCGAAACCCAGGCCCGCCAGTGCGCGGAGCTGCGCAATGCGCTGGAGCTGCTGTTCAAGGAAGCCGACGCCGAGCCACAGGCCCTCGCCGAACAGATCGGTCTGCTCGGCACCCTGCTGCAGGACAATCGCAAGCTGCAGCGCGGCTTCGAATCGCTGGCGCAGTTGTGGAACCGCCAGCAGGAGGTCGAACAGCGCCTGCACGCCCTCGGCGAACGCCAGCAGGTCGCCCAGCAGCAACATACGGACCTGATGGCCGCCGGCCTGCAGGGCAAGCAGGAAAAGATCGCCGCCGAACAGGCCCTGACCCTGACCCGCCAGTTGCTCGAACGCCAGCGTCTGGCCCGCAGCGCCAGCGTCGAGGAACTGCGCGCGCAACTGCGGGACGAGCAGCCCTGCCCGGTCTGCGGCAGCCTGGAGCACCCGTATCACCAGCCGGAAGCGCTGCTGGAGAACCTCGCCCGTCACGACCAGGACGAGGAAGCCAATGCCCAGCGCGCCGTCGACGAACTGAACCAGAAGCTCGACGACCTGCGCTCGCAGCTCGGCAGCGTCAAGGGCCAGCTCAAGGAATACCAGCACCAGCAGGAGCAGTTGAACGCCCAGGTCCTGGCCCTGGCCCCGGAACTGCAGGGTCACGCGCTTTATCCACAGCTGGCCGCACACGACACCGCCGCACGGAGCAAATGGCTCGACCTGCAACTGCGCCGGCTGAACGACGATATCGCCCGCGACGAGCAGCGCCAGAGCGCCCTGCTCAACCTGCAACAGAACGCCGCGCGCCTGCAGCACGAACTGCAGCAGGCCAGCGAAGCCAGCCAGCAGGCGACCCGGCAACTGAACCAGCAACTGGATGCCCTGGGCACCGACGAGCAACGCCTGCAGCAGGACCTGGCGCCGTTCGCAAGCCTGCTGCCGGCGGACATCTTCGCCGCGCTGCAAGAGGATCCGGCACCGACCTTCCTCGACCTCGACCAGCGCCTGAGCGCGCGCAAGCAACTGCTCGAACAGCAGCAGGAAGAGCAGGAAGAGCTGGCGCAGCGCCTGAAACAGCGGGAAAGCGACGACGCGAAACAGCAGGAGCGCCAGCGCGAACTGGACAAACTGCAACAACAGCTCGTGGCCCTCGAAGTCCAGCAGCAACAGGCCCGCGAAGCGCTCGGCGCACTCATCGGTGAACACCGCGACGCCGAGCACTGGCAGCAACAACTGGAGCAGGCCGTGGAACAGGCGCGCGCCGCCGAAACCACGAGCAACCAGCAACTGCAGGAAGCCCGTACCGAAGCCGCGGCCCTCACCAGCGAACTGAAGGCGCGGGAAGAACAGCACCTGACCCTCGATCAGGAGCGCCAGCACCTGGATGCAGCCATCGGGCAATGGCGCGAGGCCCATCCGGAGCTGGATGAACAGGGGCTCGATACCCTGCTGGGCATGGACGACGAGCAGGTCGCGCAGTTGCGCCAGCGCCTGCAAACGGCGGAAAAAACCGTGGAACAGGCCGGCGTACGGGTGCAGGAACGCGACGAGCGGGTGCAGCAGCACCAGGCGCTGAATCTCAGCGAGCGCTCCCTCGATGAACTGCGGGAGGCACTGCTCGCCAGCCAGCAGCATCTGGAGCAACACGAACAGCAGTGCGCCGAACTGCGCGCGCAGCAGGCCGAGGACCAGCGCCGCCAGCAGGCCAGCCAGGCCCTTGCCGAACGCATCGGCGAAGCACGGGAGAACATGCTGCGCTGGGGACGCCTGAACGATCTGATCGGCTCCGCCAGCGGCGACACCTTCCGCAAGATCGCCCAGGGCTACAACCTCGACCTGCTGGTGCATCACGCCAACCACCAGTTGCGCCAGCTGGTCCGGCGCTATCGCCTGAAACGCGGTGGCAGCCAGCTCGGCCTGCTGGTGCAGGACACCGAGATGGGCGACGAACTGCGTTCGGTGCATTCGCTGTCCGGCGGCGAGACCTTCCTGGTTTCCCTGGCGCTGGCGTTGGGGCTGGCGTCCATGGCGTCGAGCACCCTGCGCATCGAATCGCTGTTCATCGACGAAGGGTTCGGCAGCCTCGATCCGGAATCCCTGCAACTGGCGATGGATGCCCTCGATGGCCTGCAGGCTCAGGGACGCAAGGTCGGAGTGATCTCCCACGTCCAGGAAATGCATGAGCGGATCGGCGTGCAGATCCAGGTGCGGCGCCAGGGCAACGGCCTGAGCACCCTGGAGGTGAACGGATGATCCTGTATTCCTTCCGCCGTTGCCCCTATGCCATGCGCGCGCGCCTGGCCCTGCGCTACGCGGGGGTTGCCGTGCGCATCGAGGAAGTCAGCCTGAAGGCCAAGCCCGCCGAGATGCTGGCGCTGTCACCCAAGGGTACGGTGCCGGTGCTGGTCGTCGACGCTCGGGTACTGGAGGAAAGCCTGGAGATCATGCGCTGGGCGCTGGACCGCAACGATCCGCAGGACTGGCGGCTGGGCGGCGATCCGCAGATCGACGAACTGATCGCGCGCAATGACAGCGAGTTCAAGGTTCACCTGAACCACTACAAATATGCCGAGCGTTATCCGCAGCAGTCGCGGGAGCACTATCGGCAGCAGGCGGAGGCGATCCTGGCCGACCTGGAACGGCGGCTCGGCACGCAGCGTTACCTGCTGGCCGAGCATCCGAGCCTGGCCGATGCCGCCCTGATGCCGTTTATCCGCCAGTTCGCCGGGGTCGAACCGCAGTGGTTCGCCGAGGCACCCTACCCGCGCTTGCGCGCGTGGTTGCAGGGCTGGCTGGAATCGGAGTTGTTCAAGGCGGTGATGGCCAAATCCTGAACTGGCGTGACGTACGCTCCGTATGGACGCGGCCTACCCACCCTATGGATATGGCCTACCACCCTACGGACATGGCTACCCTCGTAGGAGCGTGGCTTGCCCGCGAAAGGACCGCATAGCGGTCCCGAAAAACACCACTGAATGGGACCGCTACGCAGTCCTTTCGCGGGCAAGCCGCGCTCCTACGACAACAGTAGCGCGCAAGACAGGGATCTCAGTGGCTCACCTTGTGATCCAGCGCCGCATAGAAATTGGCACTCTGACGCAGATACTCGCTGGTGTAGCTGGGCGTGGCGGATTTGCGTGCGCTGAGCTCGACATGGGCATTGGCCGCCTGGACCACGGAAGCGGAAATGGCGGATGCGGCGATCACGGGGAAGAGATTGAAGTTCATCGGTCTGGCCTCGAAGTCGTTGAGTGAAAGGGCCGTCTGGCTTGGACTCAAAACTACGCCGCTCACCCCGCCCGGAAAAATTCATTGCACCAGTAACGACTATCGAGGCCATCGATAGTCAGTCGATGAATTTCAGGTCCGAGGGCGAGGCCTGATCGAACGTCTGCACCACCTCACCCAGCTTGCCGCTGTCACGATCGCGGCGGATCACCACGATTTCGTCGCCTTTCTGGTTCGCCACCAGCACGAACGCCTGCGAGGGATCGATCGCGAACTCCCGTGGGTGGTCGCCTTCCACGGAGCGCCGTTGAACCACTTTCAATCCCGCATCGACAGGATCGATGGCGAACACCACCAACTCGTTGGCCGTACCACGGTTGCTCACATAGAGAAAACGCCCGTCCGCCGAAGCATGCAGCGCGCCCGCCGCCCTGGCTCCGGGATCGCCGCTGCCGGTCAGGGGGACCGTGTCGCGCAGGGTCAGGCGCCCGTCCTGGTAATCGAACACCGCTACCGCCGCGCTCATTTCCAGGGTCAACCAGGCATGCCGGCCGTCGGCGCTGAACAGCAGATGCCGCGGCCCGCTGCCGGGCGGCAACGCCACCGAAGCGAAGGCTTCAAGCGGCTGGGCCTTGTCGACGTCATAGCGATAGGCAAAGACCCGGTCCGCGCCAAGGTCGCTTGCGAACACATAGCGACCCTCCGGCGACGACACCATGGAATGCACATGCGGCATGGCCTGGCGTTCAGCATCGACCTTGCTCGCGACATGCCGCACCTGTTGCACCGGCTCGCCCAGGCGGCCGCCCGCCAACACCGGCAGCACGGCAAGATTGCCGCCCTCGGCATTGGAGCCGCCGTAGTTGGCGACGAACAGGAAGCGCCCGTCATGGCTCAGGCTGCTGTGGGTCGGTTCAGCGCCGTCGCTGCTCACCTGGTTCAACGCAGTCAATCCATGCTGCCGATCCAGGCTGAACGCCGAAACCCGCCCCGGCGCCTGCTCGTTGACCGCAAACACCTGGCGCGCATCGACGGACAGGGTCAGCCACGAAGGATTGCTGGTCGCCACGACCTGCAATGGCTGCGCCTCGATGTGCCCATCGCTGAAGCGGTAGCGGTAGAGACTGTCGGTGTAGCCACCCACCAGCAGCTCATGGCCTTGCGCGGTCAGGCTCATGACACTAGCGATCAGCAGGCTCGGCAGCGCTTTCATCGTCGTCTTCATCGTCTTCCGAGGCGCGCAGGGCGCTCAGGCATACCAGGCGGTGCTCGCCGCTGTCGCCGGTGATCAGCCAGTCACCGCCCTCGGCACGGGCCGCGTCGATCTGCGCGAGGGTGAAGGTCCAGCGCTTGAGGGCACGGCCATCCATGCATTCGAGGCGCAGGCCGCTGTCATCGAAGACGAAGTCGAAGGCGTGCAGGCCGTCGATCAGCAGCATGTCGCAGGCTTGCAGGGCGTGGGAAAGGGTGGTCATCGGAGAACTGCCATGGCGAAGGGAAAGGCGCAATGATAGCCCAAATGCACCGCGGGCCAGACGTTGTGACGTCTGGCCCGCGGTGTCGTACCCGGCGGGATCAGTGGGCGAAGATCGAGTTGCCCTTCTGCCCGGCGAGCTTCTCCGGCTTGATCAGGAAACGCGCCAGCGCCGGCAGCAGCCACAGCGCGCCGAACATGTTCCACAGGAGCATGAAGGTCAGCATCAGGCCCATGTCGGCCTGGAACTTGATGGCCGAGAAGATCCAGGTGCACACGCCGATGGCCAGGCACAGGCCGGTGAACAGCACGGCCTTGCCGGTGGAGCGCAGGGTCTCGTAGTAAGCCTCCTGCAGCGGCAGGCCGGCACGCAGGAAACTCTCCAGGCGGCTGTAGATGTAGATCCCGTAGTCCACGCCGATGCCCACGCCCAGCGCCACCACCGGCAGCGTGGCAACCTTGACGCCGATGCCCATGTAGGCCATCAGGGCGTTGCCCAGCACCGAGGTCAGCACCAGTGGCAGGACAATGCACAGGGTCGCGGCGAAGGAGCGGAAGGTGATCATGCACATCACCGCCACGCAGATGTAGACCAGGATCAGGATGGTCAGCTCGGCGGACTTGATCACGTCGTTGGTCGCCGCCTCGATACCGGCGTTGCCCGCGGCCAACAGGAACTCCAGGCCCTCGCGGTTGTGCGTATCGGCGAACGCCTTGACCGCCTTGACCACGCCGTCGAGGGTCTCGGCCTTGTGGTCGTTGAGGAACACCAGCACCGGCGCCAGCGAACAGTCGGCGTTGTACAGGCCATCGGCGCGGGAGACCGAGGTGTTCAGCACTTCAGGGTTGCGCGACAGGCTTTCCCATTTCAGGTTGCCCTCGTTCATGCCCTTGATCATCTGCTTGGACACGGTCACCAGGGAGATCGCCGACTGCACGCCGGGGGTGTTCTCCATGGTCCACATCAGCTCGTCGATCGGCGCCATGGTCTGGTAGGCCGAGCAGCCTTCGGTCGGGGTCTTGACCATCACCACCAGCACGTCGGAACTGGTCGAGTAGTTGTCGATGATGAAGGCGTTGTCGTTGTTGTAGCGCGAGTCCGGACGCAGTTCCGGGGCCCCCTGGTCGAGGTCGCCGATCTTCAGGTTCTGGCTGTACCAGAGACCGCCACCGAAGGCCAGCAGGGCCAGGACGATGGACACCGGCGCAACCCTGGCACTGGCGAAGTTCGACAGCAGGCGCCAGAACGGGTGCTCGCGGGTCGCGTCACGCTTGCTGCGTTCGATGGCCTTCTTGCTGATGCCGACATAGGAGATCGCCACCGGCAGCAGGATCAGGTTGGTGAAGACGATCACCGCCACGCCGATGGAAGCGCCGATGGCCAGCTCGCGGATCACCCCGATATCGATGATCAACAGGGTGATGAAACCCACGGCGTCGGCGAGGATGGCGATCATCCCCGGCAGGAACAGCTGGCGGAAGGTTCGCCGCGCCGCGGTCAGGGCGTTGTCGGCACCGCTGGACTGCAGGGCGATGCCGTTGATCTTCTGCACACCGTGGGAAATGCCGATGGCGAAGATCAGGAACGGCACCAGCATCGAGTACGGGTCGATCCCGAAGCCCACCACATGCATCAGGCCCAGTTGCCAGACCACCGCCACCAGGGTGGTGATGAGCACGGCGATGGTGCTGCGGATGCACCAGGTGAACCAGTACAGCAGGATCCAGGTGATCACCAGGGCGATGCCGAAGAAGCCCACCACCATCATCAGGCCGTCGATCAGGTCGCCGACCTTCTTGGCGAAGCCGACGATGTGGATCTTCACGTTGGGGTTCTGCGCCTGGTACTTGTCGCGGATCTTCTCTTCCAGTTGATGGGAGAACTGCTGGTAGTCCAGCTTGATCTGCTTGCCCGGGTCCTGCGGGTCCGGGTAGGACTCCTGCAGCGGCACGTCGACGATGCTCGACTTGAAGTTGTTCGCCACCAGACGGCCGATCTGCCCGGACTTGAGCACGTTGTCGCGCAAGGCATCGAGGCTTTGCTGGGAGCCGTTGTAGGTGTTGGGGATCACTTCGCCGCCGGAGAAACCTTCCTCGGTCACTTCGGTCCAGCGCACCGCCGGGCTCCACAGCGACTTCAGGCCCGAGCGATCGACGCCAGGCACATAGAAGACCTCGTCATGGATCTGCCGCAGCGTCTCCATGTAGTCCTTGTCGAAAATGTCGCCGTTGACCGCTTCCACCGAGATGCGCACGGTGTTGCCGAGGTTGGCCAGGTCATTGCGGTGTTCGAGCATGTTCTGGATGAACGGATGCTCCAGCGGGATCATTTTTTCGAAGCTGGTGGACGGCCGGATCAGGGTGGCCTGCCAGAACAGGAAAATGCTCACCAGCAGGCAGATGGCGATCACCGCCGGGCGGTTGTTGAAGATCAGGCGCTCGAGCACGGTCGGCTTGTCCTGATGGTGTTGATTCATGCTGAACGACTCCCGAACGGTCATGGTTGCGCCCTCTCGGCACCGGTGGCGGCGGCGAGATGAGCGCCGCCCTGCCCCACCAGGATCAGATTGCCGTCGGACAGGCCGCTGGCACCCGCCAGGGCCAGGCGGTCGGCCCGGTTGAGGACATTGAAGGTCACGCCGTCGTCGCTGCTGCGCAGGACCGTGCCGCCGTTCCCCACCAGTACCAGACTGCCATCATCGAGAAGCGTAGCGTTTGACAGGCCAAATTGAAGCGGTCCGCGCGCGGTCTGCAGTTCGATCTGCTCCCAGCTGTCGCCGAAGTCGGTGGAACGGTAAAGGTTGGCGCGCAGACCATAGGCCAGCAGGGTGCGCGGTTGAGCGGTGCCGATCACGCCGAAGAACGAGCCCTCGTAGGGGCTTTCGACTTTCTGCCAGGTCTGGCCGTCGTCGCTGGAGCGGAACAGGGTGCCCTGCTCGCCGACGATGAACAGGCCGGCGTCCTTGATCCGGGCGATGCCGTTCAGGTGCAGTTGGTCGGGGTTGTCGAGGCGCTCACTGACATCCTGCCAGTGCTGGCCGCCGTCGCTGGTTTCGAGCATGGCGCCGTAGGCGCCGATGGCCAGGCCGTGCTGCGGGTTGTCGAAGCAGACATCGAGCAGCGGCGCTTCGCGGGAGAGGTCTTCGAACTGCTTGGTCCAGGTCGCGCCGCCATCGTTGCTGGCGAGGATCTGCGCGTCGTGGCCCACGGCCCAACCGTGCTTGTCGTCGACGAAGGTCACCGCGGTGAGCAGTTGCCGGCTCGGCACCTTGGCCTGGGTCCAGGTCTTGCCCTGGTCATCGGAGAAGAGGATATGACCGCGTTCGCCGACCATGACCAGGCGCGCGCCGGCCTTGGTCACGTCGAGCAGCAGGCCTTTGTCGGCCTTGGCCGAAAGGCTCGACCAGACTTCGGCTTCAGGTGCCGCAGTGGTGGTCTGCGCTTCGACGCTGTTGGTCCACAAGCCCATCGCCAGCAGCAACGCTGCGCCGGTCGCCAGAGCCCAAGGGCGCGCGCGATGCGCACTGCCAGTACCCGTTGTATGAGGCCCGGTCATAGATCTGTCCCCCGATTCTTGTTATTTGGGTCAATCCATTTGCAGGCACTGCGAAAAACCGTGTTCCAGAGCCCTGCAATAGCTGCTGGCCATCCTATCGGGGTTTGCGAAGGGCTGACAACGAACGGGACGTTATCTTTTGTTATCGGGATTTCAATGACGGGCTGCGCACGCCCTTGTAGGAGCGTGGCTTGCCCGCGAAGGACCGCAACGCGGTCCCGGTTCCCAATCTGCAGCCGGGAGAAGGCCATTGGTCTGGCTTTAGATCAGGAACCGGGACCGCGTTGCGGTCCTTCGCGGGCAAGCCACGCTCCTACAGGGCCTTGGTTCAGGCGAGACTCTTGCTCACCACTTCGAACACATCGCTGGACAGCGATCCGGAATCGCGGATCCGCTGCAATTCCCCTTTCATCAACGCCTGACGCTTGGCGTCGTACTTACGCCAGCGGGTCAGCGGCGCCAGTTGCCGCGAGGCGATCTGCGGGTTGAGGGCGTTGAGCTCGATGACGATATCCGCCAGGAAGCGATAGCCCGAACCATCCGCGGCATGGAAGTTGACCAGGTTCTGCCCGGCGAAGGCACCGATCAGCGCACGCACCTTGTTCGGGTTCTTCAGGGTGAACGCCGGGTGCTCCATCAACGCCCGCACCCGCGCCAGCCCGCCCGGCAGGGTGCTGCCGGCCTGCACGCTGAACCACTGGTCCATGACCAGCGGATTGTCCTTGAAGTGCTCGGCGAACGCCGTCAGGGCCTTGGCCCGCTCGGCCTCGAACGGCGAATTGACCAGCACCGCCAGGGCGGTCAGGCGCTCGGTCATGTTGTCGCAGGCGTCGTACTGCTCCAGGGTCGCCTCCAGCACCTGCGGCTTGCCGCTGAGCATCAGGTACGACAGGACAATGTTCTGCAGGCCACGGCGGGCGAAGTGCTCGGCCTCGGCCACGTAGGCCGTCTCCCGCGACGCCGCGCGGTTGGCCTGGTGGCGCGCCCACAGGCCGTCGAACAGTTGCTCGGCCAGTTGCTTGCGAGCGAACTCGCGGGCGGCGTGGATGGCATCGACATCGGCGGTTTCGCTGATTTCGGTGAGGTAGGCCTCGCTCGGCAGCGAGAGCATCTCGGCGACCATGGCCTGGTCCAGTGCGTCATTGCCCAGCACGCTGCCCAGGGCGGTGACCAGGCGCTGGTCGAGCACCAGTGGCTCGCCTTTCTGCTGCTGCGCGATCAGTTCCTGCAGGACCTGCACCGACAGTTGCTGGCCGGCTTCCCAGCGGTTGAAGCCATCGCTGTCGTGCTGCATGAGGAACATCAACTGGTCGCGGTCGTACGGGAACGACAGCTTGACCGGCGCACTGAAGCCGCGCAGCAGCGACGGCAGCGGCTTGGCCGCGACATCGACGAAGGTGAAGGTCTGCTCGGCCTCGGTCACCGAGAGCACGCGGGACGTACCGACAGCGGCGGCCTCGCCCTGCAGGCGCAGCGCCAGGTCGTTGCCCTGGGCGTCGAGCAGGCCCAGTTCCACCGGGATCACGAACGGCTTCTTCTCGACCTTGTCCGGGGTTTCCGGGCAGCTCTGGCGGAAGGTCAGGCTGTAGGTCCTGGCGTTGGCGTCATAACTTTCGCTGACCGCCAGACGCGGCGTACCCGCCTGGCTGTACCAGCGCTTGAACTGGCTCAGGTCGACGCCGTTGGCATCTTCCATGGCCTTGATGAAATCGTCGCAGGTCACCGCCTGGCCGTCGTGGCGCTCGAAGTACAGGTCGCTGCCCTTGCGGAAGCCTTCGACCCCGAGCAGGGTTCGGACCATGCGCACCACTTCCGAACCCTTCTCGTAGACGGTCAGGGTGTAGAAGTTGGAGATCTCGATGAAGCTGTCCGGGCGCACGGCGTGGGCCATGGGGCCGGCATCTTCGGCGAACTGATGGGTGCGCAGGTAGGCCACGTCCTCGATGCGCTTGACCGTGCGCGAGTTCATGTCGGCGCTGAACTCGGCGTCGCGGAACACGGTGAAGCCTTCCTTGAGCGACAGCTGGAACCAGTCGCGGCAGGTCACGCGGTTGCCCGACCAGTTGTGGAAGTACTCGTGGGCGACCACCGCCTCGACCCGCTGGTGCGCGGCGTCGGTGGCGGTTTCGGCGCGGGCCAGCACGCAACTGGAGTTGAAGATGTTCAGGCCCTTGTTTTCCATGGCGCCCATGTTGAAGTCGTTGACCGCGACGATCATGAAGATGTCCAGGTCGTACTCGCGACCATAGACCTCTTCGTCCCAGCGCATGGACTTCTTCAGGCTGGTCATGGCGTGCTGGCACTTGTCGATGTTCTCCGGCTCGACATAGATGCGCAGGGTCACGTCACGCCCGGACTGGCGGGTGAATTTGTCTTCGACGCACCACAGGTCGCCGGCGACCAGGGCGAACAGATACGCCGGCTTCCTGAACGGGTCTTCCCAGGTCGCCCAGTGCCGACCGTCTTCCTGCGGGCCGCTGCCCACCGGGTTGCCGTTGGAGAGCAGGACCGGGTAGCGGTGCTGTTCGGCGATCACCGTGGTGGTGAACGCACTCATCACGTCCGGGCGATCGAGGTAGTAGGTGATCTTGCGGAAGCCCTCGGCCTCGCACTGGGTGCAGAACATGCCGCTGGACTTGTACAGGCCTTCCAGCGCGGTGTTGCTTTCCGGGTGGATGCGCACGCTGGTGTCGACGGTGAACTGCGCGGCTTTCGGCTGCAGGGTCAGGTGGCTGTCGCCGAGCTGGTAGTCGGCGGCGCTCAGGGGCTGGTCGTCGAGGGCGACGCTGAGCAGCTCCAGCTGCTGGCCGTCCAGCACCAGCGGCGGCAGGCCGGCACCGCGCGCCGGGTTGCGGCGCATGACCAGCTGGGCGTGGACCAGGGTGTGGTCCTCGAACAGCTCGAAGGTCAGGTGGGTTTCATCGATCAGGTACTCGGGCGCCTGATAGTCCTTGAGGTAGATCACTTGCGGCTGTTCGGTGCGCATGTGGCGGTCCTTTTACTGATGCACGGCCAGTTGGTAGGCCGTGTACTTGCGAATGTTGATCACGCCGGTATCGAAGATCAGGTACTGGCCCTTGATGCCGAGCAGCGTGCCCTCGGCCACCGGGTTCTTGTCCAGGTTGAAACTGACGATCTTGCTCGGGTAGGCCTCGACCGGATAGCGGATCTCGAGGGGCTGGCCATCGGTGAGCGGCTGGATCGCCTGCAGGCCGAAGCGCTCCTGCAAACCACGGATACCGTCGCCACAGCTGTCGAACAGCTGGTCACGCACCGCGACCAGGTCCACCGGTTCGGCGTCGCCCTTGAGCAGCGCGCGCCAGTTGGTGCGGTCGGCGACCTGGCTGCGCAGCAGGTCTTCCACCAGCCCGGACTGCTGCCGGGTGGCGACCCGCAGGATCGGCAGGGCCTGGCTGGCGCCCTGGTCGAGCCAGCGCGTGGGCAACTGGCTGGCGCGGGTGATGCCGACCTTGATCCCCGACGAGTTGGCCAGGTAGACCACATGGTCGGTCATGCAGAACTGCTCGCCCCAGGACGGCTCGCGACAGGTGCCAGCGTCGTAATGGCAGCGCTCGGGACTCATGATGCAGACATCGCACTGGGCCAGCCTGGTCATGCAGGGATAGCAGTAGCCCTGGCTGAAGCTGGTCTTGGTGCGTTTGCCGCAGTGACTGCAGTGGATCGCGCCCAGGTACTCCAGGCGCACGGTCTGGCCGATCATCGGGTTGACCGGGACTTCGACCTCATCCAGGCGGAAAGCGTATTGCACGACCGGCGTCTCGAGACGCGCGGCCATCTTGCGAATGGAACCACGGCCGACTTCGATCAATGGATCGCATCCGACTTGAACAGGATGTTCGGCACGCTGATGGACTTCGAGGCGCATTCCTGCGGCCCCATGTAGCCGGTGCGCTGCTCCTCGGGCAGGTTCTGCAGCTCCCAGGCGATCACCGCCTGCAGGGACAGCTCGCGCTGTTCGCCGGTGAGCTTGCGGCCGTCGGCCCATTTGCCGATTTCCACGGCCAGCTTCAGGCTCTCGTAGATTTCCGGGGTGATGTTTTCGATCATTTGCGCAAAAGTGGACATAGCGTCTCCCAAATCAAGTCGTCAGTTTACGCCGGGCCAGCGCCCCGCCCAAGAGTCCGCTCAGGCATCCGACCAACAACCCACCGACATGGGCGGCGTTGGCGATCTGGCCGAAGCCGAGCAGGCTGACCAGCCCGGACAGGCACAGCAGCAGCCAGACCAGCATCATCACCAGCACCCCACGGGGCATGCGATAGAGCGGACTGGGCGCCAGCCACTGGTACAGCCAGATATGCCCGAGCAGGCCGTAAAGCACGCCGGACAGGCCACCGAACAGGCTCGGACCGCCGAACAGGTATTGCGCGGCGTTGGACACCAGGCCGAAGACCAGGGTCAGGCCGAGCAGGCGCAAGGCGCCCTGGCGCCATTCGATGCGCCGCCCGAGCTCCCAGTACCAGAGACCGTTCATGGCCAGGTGGAGGATGCCGAAATGCACCAGCATCGGGCTCAGCAGGCGCCACCATTGGCCGGCCTGCAGGCTGACCTCCAGCGGGGTGAAATAGACGTAGTCGCCCTTCACGTGAAAATCGAGGAACGTCAGCCAGCGCAGGGTCTCGAGGTTGTCGCCGAGGCCGGTCAGGCCGGCGACCAGCAGGCTCAGCAGGAGGATCGCCGCGGTGGCCTTGCTGGCCCGCAGCTGTTCGACCACGCCGGGGCTGCGCGGCTCCTGCACCGGCGGTGGCAGCAGCGCGGTGTCGACATCGCCTTCCGGGTGCAGCTGATACAAGCGCAGGGCCTGCTCGGCCCGCGACTCCTCGACCCAGAGGACCTGCTGGTCCCCCTCCTCGGTCACCCGGTGCGGCACCTGCAGGCGCCGCAGCAACTGGACGAAGCCGCTGAGGTCGGCGTTCAGCGGCAGGCGCAGGACTTCAACCACATTCATTGACTGGCCTCCGGCCGTTCCACATCGACCCAGACGAACTTGCGCGGATCGATACGGGTTTCCTCGTCGAGCCGGTACGCCACCAGCTTGCCGTAGAGCACTGCACTGTAGTCCAGGCAGGCCAGGTTGGCGCGGATCGGCGCCGGTTTGCCGCTGCGCCAGTAATGCCCGACGAACAACAGCGGCTCGTCCTCGGCGTAGCGCAGCAGGGCATTCTTCTGGCTGTGGCTGAGCGGCGCGCTGGCCACCTCGGCCGGCAGCGCGTCGGGCTGGAACACGATATCGCCGTAGGTCTGCGGGTCTTCTTCCCAGAACTTGGTGCGGAAGAAGGCCCGGGTCAGGCCGTCGCCGCCGGTCAGGGTCAGGCCGTCCGGCAGGCGCATGTCGGTGCCGCGCAGGAGACGGTTGCAGGCCAGGTGGGCGAAGGTGTCGGGCTGCGCCGAGGCGCGCACGAAGGCTTCGTCGATCAGGCCTTGCGGGTACTGCTGGCGCAATGCGTCGATCACCCGGGCATCCCAGCAGGCATGGACCAGGCGGAAGCGCCCGGCATCGACGAACAACGGCAACTGATAGAACCAGCCGAGGAAGTCGTGCCAGTCGCCGGGGTGCTGGGCGAACTGGGTCAGGGTTTCGTCGATCAGCCGGGCGTGGCGCGGGGTGTGCTCGCGGACGAAGGTCTTGCCGCTGCCGGCCGGGGCCGGGGTGGTCCAGCCCAGGGCGTTGTATTCATGGTTGCCCATGATGCAATGGGCCTGACCGGCCTCGACCATGTCGTGAACGATATGCAGGGCCTCGCGAATGCGCGGGCCGCGGTCGATGATGTCACCGAGGAACAGCGCCTGGCGCTGGGCATGCCGCCACACCCCGCCCTGGCGCTTGTAGCCGAGGCTGTCGAGCAGGCGTTCGAGGGTATGGGCGCATCCGTGTACATCGCCGATCAGGTCGAAACTGCGCGCGGGATCGAGCATCAGTCGCCTCCACCACCCAGGCGGCTGCCCCAGCCGAGCTTGGTCCGGCAGACCTCGTAATAGTTGTGGTCCAGCGGATGGATCAGGCGCAGCTTCTGCGGCTTCTTGTTCACCGTGATGGTGTCGCCGGGGGCGCAGGTGAAGTGGTTCTGGCCGTCACAGGAAACCTGCGGGTAGATGGTCATGTCCTGCGACACGACGATCTTCAGCTCGCTGTTGCCATCGACCACGATCGGCCGCCCGGACAGGGTGTGCGGGTACATCGGCACGATGACGATGGCGTCCAGCTTGGGATGCATGATCGGCCCGCCAGCGGACAGGGCGTAGGCGGTGGAACCGGTCGGGGTGGCGACGATCAGGCCGTCGGCCTTCTGGCTGCAGACGAACTGGCCGTCGATGTAGATCTCGAACTCGATCATCCGCGTCGACTTGCCCGGGTGCAGCACCACATCGTTGAGGGCGTCGCCCTGGCCGATGGCCTCGCCGTGACGACGCACTTCGGCCTGGAGCAGGAAGCGGTTTTCCACCAGGTAGTGGCCGTCGAGCACTTCAGCGACCTTCACTTCCAGCTCGTCGGGGCGGATATCGGTGAGAAAGCCCAGGCTGCCGCGGTTGATCCCCAGCACCGGGGTGTTGTGCCGGGCCAGCGCGCGGGCGGCGCCGAGCAGGCTGCCGTCGCCGCCGACCACGATGACCAGGTCGCAGACCTCGCCCAGCAGTTTGCGCGAGGAGGTCTGCAGGCCGTGGCCGGGCAGGACTTCGGCGATGGTGTCCTCGAGGATGACGTGCAGATGCCGCTCCAGCAGGAATTTTTTCAGTCGGCGGATGGTATCGAGCACCTGCGAGCTGCCGAGGCGACCGATGATACCGATATTGCGAAATTGCTCCATGGGGCTCCTGCAAGGCTCTGCGACGTGGAAAAGCACGGTTACGAATCGCCGATTATGGGCCAGCGCCCCGGCTGGCGGCAAACGGGGCTATGCTCGCTGGATGAATCCGTTCGCCAGCCTCGACGCCCTGCCCCGCCATCTGCGCCAACCCGCGGTCCGCGATCTGGCCTGGACCCTGCTGTCGCCGCCGCTGCTGGCCAGCGCCCCGTGGCCGCAGCGGCATCCACTGAGCGCCAGTGCCTGGGTCGACGATCCGCAAAGCCTGCAACACTGGCTGCTGTGTCTGGAACAGGAGCCCGCGCCGTTGCTGGACTGGCTGGCGCGCTCGGCCAGCCGACGCCTGGGCCTGTACTACGAACGCCTGTGGCAGTTCGCCCTGCAGCACGCGCCCGGCGTCGAACTGCTCGCCGCCAACCTGCCGATCCGCCAGGGCGGCCACACCCTCGGTGAACTGGACATGGTGCTGCGCGACCGCGAAGGCGTGCATCACCTGGAACTGGCGATCAAGTTCTATCTCGGCCCCGACCATGGCGACGGCCTCGACCCGGCGCACTGGCTGGGCCCCGGCTGCCACGACCGCCTGGACCGCAAGCTGGCGCACCTGGCCGAGCACCAGTTGCCCATCTCGGGTCGCCCGGAAAGCCGCGAAGCCCTCGCCGGACTGGGCCTGCAACAGGTCGAAGCGCACCTGTGGCTGGGCGGCTACCTGTTCTACCCCTGGCCGGCCCACGCCGATTCGCCGCGCGGCGTGTATCCCGGGCATCTGCGCGGGCGCTGGCTGCGCCGGCGCGACTGCGCGGCGTTCCACGCCAGCAGCGCCGCCGGCCGCTGGCAATTGCTGCCGCGGCAGACCTGGCTCGGCCCGGCGCGGGTCAGCGCCAGCGAGGTGTGGACGGCGCAACAGCTGCACGCCTGGCTCGCCGCCCTCGACCCACAGGCCCAGGCGCAGCTGATGGTGCGCCTGCAGCCTGGCGAGGATGGCGACTGGCATGAGGTGGAACGGGCCTTCCTGGTCGCCGACCACTGGCCGCAGTTGGCGGAAAATCCCCCCTCGACCTTGATCCAGGCGCCTTGACCCTAATGCTGGTCAGTTAGCGTTCTGGGGCTGCTTTGCAGCCCTTCGCGACGGTTCGGCGCTCCGACAAGCTCGCTCCCACAGGATTGCGCGTACCTTGCTCGCGAAGCGGCCCCAATTGGCTTAACTGATCGGCATTAGCCTTGACCCGGTCTTTTTTGCGCATTCCACCTGCCGTAACGGCCATCAGCTATTAGAGTGGAAGAACAGCGCCGCAAAGAGCGCAGCCAACGACCGACGAGGAACGCTTCATGACCCTGACCAATACCCGGGAGCGCTACGGCAGCCTGTCCGTGGCCTTGCACTGGCTGATGCTGGTGCTGCTGGCGGCGGTGTACGCCTGCATCGAGTTTCGCGGCCTGTTTCCCAAGGACACTCCGGAACGGGAATTGATGAAGACCCTGCACTTCATGCTGGGCCTGAGCGTGTTCCTGCTGGTCTGGTTGCGCCTGCTGCTGCGGGTGACCCGGCCGACACCGCGCATCCTGCCCACCCCACCCGCCTGGCAGACCGGACTGGCGCACCTGGTGCACTGGATGCTCTACGGGCTGATGATCGGCCTGCCGCTGGCCGGCTGGACCGTGCTCAGCGCCGCCGACAAGCCGATCCCCTTCTACGGGTTCGAACTGCCGGCGCTGGTGCCGCCGGACAAGGAGCTGGCGCGCACGGTCAAGGGCTGGCACGAATGGTTCGCCACCCTCGGCTACTGGCTGATCGGCCTGCATGCCCTGGCCGGGCTGTATCACCACTACGTGCGCAAGGACAACACCCTGCTGCGCATGTTGCCGTCCAAGGACTAGACAAAGCCGCGGCGGCCCTGCAGGCCGCCGGTATGGACGAAGATCAGCCGGGTGCCTTTGCTGAAGGTCCCGGCTTTTTCTTTCAGGGCCATCAGCGCCTTGCCCGTGTACAGGGGCTCCAGCGGCACGCCGGATGTCCGTTCGCAGTCCTCGATGAACGCCAGCAGCTCGGCGTCCGCCTTGGCGAAACCGCCGCGACTGGCTTCATGGAGGTGATAGCCGGTCAGCGCCGACAGGTTTTCTTCCACGCCGTAGCCCGTGGGCACCGCCAGCGCGCCATGCACCGGATGGGCACCCTTCTCCGCCATGACCAACCCGGCCAGGGTGGTACCGGTCCCGGCGGCCAGCCACCAGGCGTCGTAGTCGTCCCAACCCAGCACCGACAACTGCGCCCGCGCCTGTTCGACGATCAGCGCACAGCCCTTGGCACCCAGCTCGCCGCCACCCCCTTCCGGCACGCAGTGCCAGCCGGGATAGCGCGCGTGCCAGGGCTCCCAGAAACCGGGCTGGTTGCGCGCGCGATAGCCGCCGTAGCCGAGCCAGTGCAGGTGCATGCCGAAGGCTTCGAGGTCGCGGGTAGTCGGCGTGTCCTGGAGCTCGCCACGCAGCAGGCCGACGGTGGCGAAGCCGAAACGCTGGCCGGCGGCGGCCAGGGCGTGCAGGTGGTTGGAGTGGTTGCCGCCGAGGCTGATGATGCCCGGCGCGCCGCTGGCACGGGCCAGGCGCAGGTGTTCGAGGAGCTTGAACCACTTGTTGCCGCTGACCAGCGGGTCGATCAGGTCGAGGCGCAGGATGGCGGCGTCGATGCCGGACCGGGTCAGCCAGGGCAGGGAGAGGCGTTGCAGGGGGGCTTGGGGGAGACTGAGCATGGGCGACAGTCTACAGATGACGCAGAATTTTGGGCCCGCTTTGCGGGCCCAAATATGCAACTCGAACTATGCAATTCGAACTATGCAACTCGAACTAGAGCCCCGCCGCCAAGCGCGAACCCTGGTTGATCGCCCGCTTGGCATCCAGCTCCGCCGCCACATCGGCGCCACCGATCAGGTGCACCGACTGCCCGGCCGCGACCAGACCATCATGCAGCTCGCGCAGCGGATCCTGGCCGGCGCAGATCACCACGTTGTCCACCGCCAGCACCTGCGGCTCGCCCTCGCCAACGCGGACGTGCAGGCCAGCATCGTCGATCCCGAGGTACTCGACGCTGTTGAGCATCTGCACCTGCTTGTTCTTAAGCCCGGTGCGGTGAATCCAGCCGGTGGTCTTGCCCAGGCCGTCGCCGACCTTGCTCTTCTTGCGCTGCAGCAGATAGACCTGGCGCGCCGGCGCATGCGGCTCCGATTTGACCCCGGCAACGCCGCCCCGCGCCTGCAGTGCCGTATCGATGCCCCACTCCTTCCAGAACGCCTCGCGGTCCTGGCTGGTGGCAACGCCCTGGTGCACAAGGAATTCGGACACGTCGAAACCGATCCCGCCCGCACCGATCACCGCGACGCGCTGGCCCACCGGCTTGCGCTGCAGCAGCACGTCGAGGTAGGTCAGCACCTTGGCGTGCTCGATCCCCGGAATCGCCGGCAGACGCGGCGCGATGCCGGTGGCGAGGATGATCTCGTCATAGCCGCCGGCGGCCAGTTGCTGCGCATCGACACGGGTGTTCAGGCACAGCTCGACCCCCGTGGTCTGCAACTTGCGCCCGAAGTAGCGCAGGGTTTCGTAGAACTCTTCCTTGCCCGGCACGCGCTTGGCCACGTTGAACTGGCCACCGATCTCGCCGGCGGCGTCGAACAGCACCACCTGGTGGCCACGCTCGGCCGCCACGGTGGCCGCGGCCAGGCCGGCGGGGCCGGCACCAACCACGGCGATGCGCTTGGCCTGGGTCACCGGAATGTAGTTGAGCTCGGTCTCATGGCAGGCCCGCGGGTTGACCAGGCAACTGGTCAGCTTGCCGCCGAAGGTGTGGTCGAGGCAGGCCTGGTTGCAGCCGATGCAGGTGTTGATCTCGTCGGCGCGGCCTTCCGCGGCCTTGTTGACGAAGTCCGGGTCGGCCAGGAATGGCCGGGCCATGGACACCATGTCGGCATCGCCCTCGGCCAGCACCTGTTCGGCCACTTCCGGGGTGTTGATGCGGTTGGTGGTGATCAGCGGGATCTTCACCGCGCCACGCAGCTTGGCCGTGACCTTGCTGAACGCCGCCCGCGGCACCTTGGTGGCGATGGTCGGGATGCGCGCCTCGTGCCAGCCGATGCCGGTGTTGATCAGGGTCGCCCCGGCCTTTTCGATGGCCTGGGCCAGTTGCACGATCTCGTTCCAGTCGCTGCCGCCTTCCACCAGGTCGAGCATCGACAGGCGGAAGATGATGATGAAGTTGGGCCCCACCGCCTCGCGCACCCGGCGCACGATCTCCACCGCCAGGCGCATGCGGTTCTCGTAGCTGCCGCCCCAGCGGTCGGTGCGATGGTTGGTGTGGGCGGCGAGGAACTGGTTGATGAAGTAGCCTTCCGAACCCATGATCTCGACGCCGTCATAGCCGGCGCTCTGGGCCAGTTGCGAGCAGGTGACGAAGTCGGCGATCTGCTTCTCGATGCCCTCCTCGTCCAGCTCCTTCGGCTTGAACGGGTTGATCGGCGCCTGGATGGCGCTCGGCGCCACCTGCTTGGGGCTGTAGGCATAGCGCCCGGCGTGGAGGATCTGCAGGCAGATCTTGCCGCCAGCCTCATGCACGGCCTGGGTCACGATACGGTGCTTTTCCGCCTCTTCCACGGTGGTCAGCTTGGCCGCGCCGGAGTACACGCCACCCTCGACATTCGGGCCGATACCGCCCGTGACCATCAGGCCGACGCCGCCACGGGCACGCTCGGCGAAGTACGCGGCCATGCGTTCGAAACCGTCGGGTTTCTCTTCCAGACCGGTGTGCATCGAGCCCATCAGGGTGCGGTTGCGCAGGGTGGTGAAACCGAGGTCGAGGGGGGCGAGCAGGTGCGGGTATTGGGCGGCGGTCATGACGATCTCCACGGTGATCACGGAAAATGCGGGCGCCTCGTCGGGCCCCGTCGGTTTGTCTGGAGCCGACATTAATGGCCGCCCCACCATCGCTCAATGACCAAAAGTGACAAGTTATTGATCGAAATGCACTAAGCGCCCAACCGCGGATGGGACGGCGAAGTCCGGATTGAATCGACATTCGATCAAATGGATGCCACAGGCCCGTGCTTCCTTCACAATGGCCGTCCAATCAGCCATGTGGAGTATCCGATGTCCCTCCCGACAACCGACGAGCGTCTGCTCAAGGCGCTGGCCGATGCGATCGTTGTCCATCCCCGCGCCACCCTGAAGGAACTGGCCGAGGCGGCAGGCGTCAGCAAGGCGACCCTGCACCGCTTCTGCGGCACCCGCGACAACCTGGTGAACATGCTGGAGGGCTATGGCGAACAGGTGCTCGCGCAAGTCATCAGCGATGCTGGGCTGGACGCCGCCGACCCGATAGCGGCCTTGCGCCGGCTCATCGTCGAGCACCTAAAGCATCGCGAGATGATGATCTTCCTGCTCTTCCAGTACCGCCCCGACTCGTTCGACGACAGCGAGCAGAACCGCTCGTGGCGGGCCTATGCCGACGCCCTGGATGCCTTCTTCCTGCGTGGCCAGCGCGCAGGCGCCCTGCGCATCGACATCAGCGCGGCGGTCTTCACCGAGATGTTCCTGAGCATGGTGTATGGCATCGTCGATGCCGAACGCCGCGGACGCGCGGCCAGCGCGACTTCGGTGCAGACCCTCGAACTGCTGTTCCTCGATGGCGCGGCTGCCCCTGCTGCCTGATCTGTCCCCGCAAAAAAAAGGCCCCTGGGCATTCGCCCCGGGGCCAAGCGGCTGGACTCGCCAACCAAAGGAGGACTTCAGCCCTTGTCCGGCCAGCCGCCACCCAGTGCACGGAACAGGTCGACCAGAGCAAGCTGGCGCTGAGTGCTGGCTTCGATGAAGGCAGCCTCGTTGACGTAACTGCTGCGCTGCGCATCCAGGTAGCGCAGGTGGCTGTCCACCCCGCCCTGGTAACGCGCCTTGGCCAGCGCCACGGTCACCCGGCTGGTGTCGGCCAGGGCCCGCCGCGCGGCTTCCTCGCGGCGCAGGGTGTCGGTAGCGGCGAGGGCATCGGCGACTTCGCGGAAGGCGGTCTGGATCGTGCCTTCATACGCGGCCACCGCCGAATCCTTGCGCACCTCGGCCAGATTCAGGCCAGCACGGTTGCGCCCGGCATCGAACAGCGGCAGCGACAGTTGCGGCATGAAACTCCAGCTACGCGAACCACCGTCGAACAGCCCGGACATCTGCGCACTGGACGTGCCAAAGCTGCCGGTCAGGCTGATCCGCGGGAAAAACGCCGCCCGCGCCGCGCCGATATCGGCATTGCGCGCACGCAACCGATGTTCGGCGGCGAGGATGTCCGGACGGCGCTCGATCAGGCTCGACGGCGTGCCCGGCGCGATGTCGTGCAACACCACCGTCTCGTTCGTACCTTCGGCGGGAATCATCCTGGCCGCCTCGGCGCTGCCCAGCAGCAGGACCAGCGCGTTGTAGGCCTGGCGCTGCTGGCGCACGGTCGATTCGAGCTCCGCCCGCGACTGCTCGACCAGGCCCAGCGCCTCCTGATGATCCAGCGCGGTGGCGGTGCCGGCGGAACGCCGCTGGCCGACCAGGGCCAGCGAATCCTCGCGGCTGGCCAGGGTCTGCCGGGTCAGGGCCTGGCGCCGCTCGGCACCGTCCAGGGTCAGGTAGGCCTGGCTTACCTCGGCGATCAGGGCGATGCGCGCGGCACGGCCGACCTCCTCGGTGGCCAGGTACTGCTCCAGGGCCGCGTCGCTCAGGCTCTTGACCCGACCGAACAGGTCGATTTCGTACTCCGGCAGCGACAGCCCGACCTGATAGGCGCTGCTGACGCCCTGGCGCCCATCGCTGGCCAGATCCGCCGGCTGGTGCTGGCGGTTGCCGGACGCCCCGGCATTCAAGCCCGGCAGCCGATCGGCACGCTGGATGCGGTACTGCGCGCGGGCCTGCTCGATATCCAGCAGGGTCTGGCGCAGGGAACGATTGTTGTCCAGCGCGCTGGCGACCAGTTGGCGCAGCACCGGATCGACGATGAAGCCCTGCCAGTCCAGCTGTTCCACCGCCTGGCCCTGATGGCCGGCGGCATCGCCCCAGGCTGCCGCCACCGGCGCCTCGGGACGCTCATAGGTGGGCGCCAGGGAGCAGCCGGCCAGGGTAACGGCCAGGGCGAACGGAAGAACACGATTGAGCATGACCATCACTTCGCTACCTCGACAGCCTGATGAAGCGGGGCTGGTTTGCGCTTCAACAGCTTCAGCACCCAGACGAAACAGATCGGTACGAACACCACGCCCAGCAGTGTGGCGCTGAGCATGCCGCCGATCACCCCGGTTCCGATGGCGCGCTGGCTGGCCGCACCGGCGCCCGTGGCGATGGCCAGCGGTATCACACCGAGGATGAAGGCCATGGAGGTCATCACGATCGGACGGAAACGCAGGCGCGCGGCCTCGATGGCGGCGTCACTCAGGCTGTAACCCTTCTCCCACAGTTCCTTGGCGAACTCGACGATGAGAATGGCGTTCTTCGCCGCCAGGCCGATGATGGTGATCAGGCCGACCTTGAAGTACACGTCGTTGGACAGACCGGTGAGCATCACCGCCCACACCGCGCCCACGGCCCCGATCGGCACGATCAGCATCACCGTCAGCGGGATCGCCCAGCTTTCGTACAGCGCCACCAGCAGCAGGAACACCACCAGGATGGCCAGGGCGAACAGGCCCGCGGCCTGGCCGCTGGACACCTTCTCCTGGTAGGACAACCCGGTCCACGCATAGCCGATGCCAGGTGGCAGCTCGGCGGCCAGGCGCTCCATCTCGGCCATCGCCTGGCCGGTGCTGTAACCGGGCCCGGCGTCACCGGCAATGCGGATCGACGGATAGCCGTTGTAACGCACGATTTGTACCGGGCCTTCCTCCCACTGGGTGGTGACGAAGGCACTGAACGGCACCTGCTCGCCACTGGCGTTGGGCGCATACAGGCGCAGCACGCTTTCCGGGGTCATGCGCTGGCCCTGTTCGGCCTGCACCACCACGCGCTGCTGGCGCCCGGCATTGCTGAAGTCGTTGATCACCGCCGAACCGAAGGCGGTGGCCAGGGTGCTGTTGATGACCTCGAAACTCACGCCCAGGGCGCGGGCCTTTTCGCGGTCGATCTGCACACGCAGCTGCGGCGCCTCGGCCAGGCCCTCCATCATCGCGTAAAGGAAGATCGGGTTGCCGTTGGCACTGGCCAGCAACTGGTCACGCGCCGCCAGCAGCGCTTCACGCCCCAGGCCACCACGGTCCATCAGACGCAGGGCAAAGCCCCCGGAGTTGCCCAGGCCGTCGATCGGCGGCGGCATGACCGCGGTGATCGCGCCATCGCCATTGGCGGCGAACTGGGCGTTGGTCGCCACGATCTCGGCAGCGACCGATTGTTCCTCACTGCGCACTGACCAGTCCTTGAAGGTCGGGAATGCCAGCGCGGCGTTTTCCCCCTGGCCGGAGAAGCTGAAGCCGGTGACGAGGATCGAGTTGGCCACCGCTTCACGGGACATCAGGAATTTCTCCAGCGCGTCGGCGGTTTGGTCGGTACGCACCCGGCTGGCGCCCGGTGGCAACTGCACATCGACGATGCTGTAGCCCATGTCCTCGGCCGGCACGAAGGCCTCCGGCAGACGCACGTAGGAATAGCCAAGCACCACCAGGATCCCGACATAGGCCAGCATCCAGCGTCCGGCACGGGCCACCAGGGCACTGTTCATCAACGAGTAGCGCTCGGTCAGCCGCGCGAAACCACGGTTGAAGGCACCGAAGAAGCCGCCTTTTTCGTGATGGCCGTGGGCAACCGGCTTGAGCAGCGTGGCGCACAGCGCCGGCGTGAAGGTCAGGGCAAGGAAGCCGGAGAACAGAATCGACACTGCCAGCGACACCGAGAACTGCTGGTAGATCACCCCGACCGACCCGGACATGAACGCCAGCGGCAGGAACACCGCAGCCAGCACCATGGTGATCCCGATGATCGCCCCGGACACCTGCCCCATCGCCTTGATGGTCGCCTCCGCCGGCGACAGGCCTTCCTCGGCCATCAGGCGTTCGACGTTCTCCACCACGACGATGGCGTCGTCCACCAGGATGCCGATGGCCAGGACCATGCCGAACATGGTCATCATGTTCACCGAGAAACCGAGCAGCTTCATGACCAGCAGCGTACCCAGCAGACACACCGGTACCACGATCGACGGGATCAGGGTGTAGCGCACGTTCTGCAGGAACAGGAACATCACCAGGAACACCAGGACCATGGCTTCGATCAGGGTGTGGACCACCTTCTCGATGGCCACGTCGACGAAGCGCGAGGTGTCGTAGGGCACCGAGTATTCGACGCCTTCCGGGAAGAACTGCGACAGCTCGTCCAGGCGGTCCTTGACCAGCGTCGCGGTCTGGATGGCGTTGGCACCCGGGGCCAGCTGCACGGCGGCGACCACCGCGGGCTTGCCGTCCAGCCGCGCCGAGAGGTTGTAGTTCTCGCTGCCGATGGCGATACGCGCGACATCACCCAGGCGCACGCTGGAGCCATCCGGATTGGCGCGCAGAACGACAGCGCCGAAGGCCTCGGGGGTCTCGAGGGTACCCTGCACCGCCAGGGTGGCGGTCAGTTCCTGCTCGCTGGCACCGGGCGTACTGCCGAAGCTGCCGGCCGGCACCTGGACGTTCTGGCCGAGAATCGCCGCCTTGATGTCATCGATGGACAGGCCGTAACCCACCAGTTTCTGCGGATCGACCCAGATCCGCATCGCCGCTTCCGAGGCGAAGAACTGCAGCTTGCCCACACCGGGCACACGCAACAGCTCGTTGTTGATGTTCCGCGCGGCATAGTCGGACAACGCCGTGACATCGCCGCTCGCACCTGCGCTACTCGTCAGGGCGTACATCAGCAGAAAACCCGAACTGGCCTGCTCGACTTTCAGCCCCTGGGTCAGCACGGCCTGGGGCATGCGTGCCTCGGCCTTTTTCAGGCGGTTCTGCACATCGACCTGGGCCATGTCCGGCACGGTGCCGGGCTCGAAGGTCACCATCACCTCGGCCACGCCGTTGGAGTTGTTGGTGGACTCGAAGTACAGCAGGCCTTTGGCGCCGTTGAGCGACTCTTCGATGATGCTGGTCACCGACTCCACCATCACCTTGGCCGAAGCCCCCGGATAAGAGGCGGTGATGGAAATCTGTGGCGGTGCCACGCTGGGGTACTGGGCCACCGGCAACGCCGGGATCACCAGCAAGCCGGCCAGGGATATGAACAGCGCCACGACCCAGGCGAAGTTCGGCCGATTGATGAAGAACTTGGACATCTCGTCAACCTCGCCTTAGTGCGCCACGGCCTGTTGCGCCTGAGCCGGCGTCACCGGCATACCTGGGGCAAGACCTGCCGGACTGCCGACGATGACCTGGTCACCCGCCTTGAGTCCCGCGGTGATCTGCCAACGCGCGCCCTGCATCGCACCGGTCTGCACGGCACGTGCTTCGGCGACGCCGTTGGCGGCCACCATGACCCGCGCCTGCCCGTCGCTGCCGCGCTGCACAGCGCGCTGGGGAACCAGAATGGCCTGCTTGTCGGTGCCTTGAGGGGTGCGCACACGCACATACATGCCGGGCAGGAGCGTGCCGTCGGCGTTGTCGAAACGCCCGCGCAGGACGACCTGGCCGGTACCCCGGTCCACCGTCACATCGGTGAACATCAGTTCGCCCGCGCGCTGGAAATCGGTCCCTTCGACTTGCGCCGTCAACGCCTGGCCGCCAGCCGCGAGTGCGCCGTCCTTCAGCGCCTGGCGCAAGCGCAGGGCATCGGCGGCGGACTGGGTGAAGTCGATGTAGATCGGGTCGAGCTGCTGGATCCGCGCCATCAGCGTCGCATCCCCCTGCCCGACCAAGGCGCCTTCGGTAATCAGTGCGCGGCCGATGCGGCCGGAGATCGGTGCGGTGACCGTGGCATAACCCAGGTTCAGGCGTGCCGTCTGCACATCGGCCTGGGCCGAACGCACGGCCGCCTGGGCGCTGCGCAGTTCGGCGGTGGCGGTGTCGAAGTCCTGCTGGCTGACCGCTTCGATCTTGACCAGCGGCTCATAGCGCTTCACTCGCGCCTGGGCCTCCTGCTGCATGGCCTGGGCGCGGGCCAGGTCGGCCTCGACGCGGGCCAGGGTGGCCTTGAGCGGCGCCGGGTCGATGTTGAACAGCACATCACCCGCCTTGACGTCGGCCCCTTCCTCGAAGCGCTTGTGCAGCACGATGCCTGGCACCCGCGCACGCACCTCGGCGACCCGCATCGGCTCGACCCGACCCGGCAACTCGGCGGCCAGCGTCATCTGTTCGGCTACCAATGTGACGACTTCCACCGGGTAGCTCGCAGTCGCCGCGGCCTCCTGCTCCGTCGCGGGGTTGCACCCTGCCAGGGCTATCGCTGCCGCCAGCACACCCATCCTGATCGAACCTGTCTTGCTCATTACTCACCCGAGCCCTGATTGAAAAATTGCGCGAATGCTACTTTTCAATTCAAATTGAGTCAATAATGACTCATAAAATTCATAAGAGACTCTATATGGACACCGTGACCTCAAGCACCGAGCGCGCCGGTTCTCTGCCAGGCAAGCTGGTGAACGCCCTGTATGCCGCGGTCGCCCAGCGGCCCAGAGCGTCCATGCAGGAGTTGGCGGCGCTGGCCGGCGTCAGCCGGGCCACCCTGCATCGTTACTGCGGCACGCGGGAAAACCTCGACAGCCAACTCGAACGGCATGCCCGGGAGGCGCTCCTGCAGATGCTCGGCAGCGTCGATGCGCTGGCGACCCAGCCCCTGCTCGCCATGCGCCAGTTGATCCACGAGCACCTGGCCCGGGACGCGCTGATCGCCTTCCTGGCGTCGCGTTATCACGCGCAGGCGCAGGCGCAGCGCGAGGAAGAGCTGCGTTTCTATGTGCAAAGGCTCGATACGCTGTTTCTCAACGGCCAGCGCCAGGGCGCCTTTCGCCTCGATGTCACGGCCGCCGTGCTGACGGAGATCTTCATCTCGCTGCTGTACGGCGCGGTAGGTGCCCGGCAACGCGGGCGGACGCCAGGCCAGTGCGCGAGGATGCTGGAAAACGCCTTTCTGCAGGGCCTCGCCAGGCGGCCGCTCGATTGAGCAGCCGCGCCAGCGGTGCCGGCTACGGCTCGGGGTCTTCCACCGGGGTGCTCCAGATCACCAGTTCGAGTGCCGCGGCGATCTGGATGCGGTGGTCGGCCAGCTTGATGGGCAACAGGTCCTGCGCGCGCTCCAGGCGCCGCAGCAGGGTATTGCGGTGGGTCCCCAGCACCTCGGCGGTCTGGGTGATATTGCAGCCATTGGCCAGGAAGGCGTGCAGCGAGTGCAGCAGCACCGCGGGTTCCGCGGCCATGCGTCCCAGCGTGCTGAGGATGAACTGCCGGGACGCGCGGGCATCCTGGGTCATCAGCGACACCATGCGCACCTGGTCGATGCTGGCAACCGGCGGCGCCCCGGCCAGGCGCCCCATCACCCGCTGGGCGGTCAGGGCCTCCAGGTGCGAGCGCCGGAAGCCGTTCAGTCCCGTGCCCGGCGAGCCGAGCGCCGCGCGAATCCCCGGGAACTGGCGGCCGACGTGGTGCAACTGGTTCAGGTCCAGCGGCTTGACCGCGCTGCTCCACACCCACAAGGTCGCGGGCCCGGCGAAGACCACCAGCGGTGCGACCGAGCCGGTGAGGCTGGCCAGCGCCCGGGCCATTTCCTCCAGGCGGTGGATTTCCGCGTTCGGGCTCTCGCTCCAGACCAGGCAGGCCTGATGCTTCTGCACCAGGCTGTAGCCCAGGCGCCTGCCGAACTGCTCGGTATCCATGTCCCTGCCGTCGAGCAGCCGACTGACCAGGCTGCGCTTGTCGACGTGCTCGTCATGGGCGTGGGCGTTCTTCTCCTCCAGGATGATCTCGGTCATCACCCGCATGTTGCTGTCGATGAAGGCCGAGATCGAACGCGACGAGACATCGAGGAATTCCTCGAGCAGCTGCGGATCGCGGGTCAGGCTGAAGGCCATCTTCATCCACAGTTCCCAGGCGGCGTTCTGCGCGGCCCTGGCCGAGTTCATCAGTAACTCGGACATGCCGCGCCGGGCCAGTTCCCGGGCGGTGTCCACCATGTCGGAGGAGACATAGGGCTGCACCGGCTCGCCGGGGCGCTGCAGATTGGCGTTGGCCCAGTGCAGCAGCTCCGCCCGGTTGGCCCGCCGGCACGCGGCAAGGAGCACCGGGTCCTCGAGCAGCAGCGTGTCCTCCGGCGAGGAAAACAGCGACTCGTTGAGCCGCTCGAGCCATTCCGGCGGCAGGCTCTGGGCGATTTCCGCGCCTTTGCGAATGAGCTCGCGAACGGCTTCCGAGGGGCGCGGCCAGAGCGGCGAAGGGTTAGTCATGGCTGGTACAAATCAATCAAAAATCCCCTTTGAATTGGTGCACTTTGTACCTTGGCGGGAGGCAGGGCGAAAAATAGCATTACGTGACTGCCTGAACAAAAAAAATTACAGGGTGGCACCCCGTCGCTCCATGTTCCTTTTGGGTTTAGCGCAGTGCTCATCGTCCTGGCGGACTTGCTCGGTGATGCCGATCCATCGGCCCTGAATGCAAGCCACCCGAGCGCAAACCATCCTCATATCTGGAGTGTTTTCCATGTCGTCTTCCCTTCGCGAATCCCTGCCCAGCCTGCCGATCGCGACTCGCTCGACCCCAGCGGAAGAAATCGCTGCGCTGAGCGATCAGGCCGGCGCGGTGATCATCCGCGGCTTCCTGACGCCCGAGCAAGTGACGCGGATCAACGAAGAACTCGATGCACCGCTGGCCGCGCTCAACGCCGGCTCCAAGCACGATCACGAGCTGATCGCGGAATTCCATGGCTATCAGACCAAACGCCTGACCAACCTGATTACCCTGAGCAAGACCTTCCGCGAGGAAGTCCTCGATGACGATCTGTTCCACGCCGTGGGCCACGCGCTGTATGCACCGGAGTGCGGTGACTGGTGGCTGACCACCGCGCAGTTGATCGAGATCGGACCGGGCAACAGAGCGCAGATGCTCCATCGCGACTCGATGCAGTACGCCCCCTTTGTCGCCCAGAACAGGCATGCGCCGCGCGCCATCACCAACCTGATGCTGGCCCTGACCGACTTCACCGAGGAGAACGGCGCCACCCGCATGATCCCCGGCAGCCAGGACTGGGACGATTTCGACGAGGTCGGCACGCCGGAGATGACCATTGCCGCCGTGCTGAAAGCCGGTGATGCGGTGCTGTTCGGCGGCAAGGTCGTGCACGGTGGCGGCGCGAACGTCACCACCGATCAGTATCGCCGCGGCCTGACGATCCCCATGCAGGCCTCGATCCTCACGCCTGAAGAAGCCTACCCGTTGATCGTGCCGTTCGAAGTGGTGCGCACGCTGTCTCCCCGCGTGCAGAAGATCATCGGCTTCCGCTCGCAGTATCCGGCGGGCAGCCCGGGCCTGTGGCAGCACAACTACGCGGATCTGGCGGACTATCTGGAACTCTGATGATGGATTCGGGGGAGGCTTGCCTTCCCCGAACCTTTTCGCGCTGGGGGAGCAAAGGTTCTTCACGGGATTTCGGGGTGGCAATCGGTATCGGTATCGGCCCCTTCCGCCTCTACGGCGGGTCCATTTTGTCTTGTCGGGGACCGCATCAAGGCCGCCAGGTGCCTGTCTTGAGCCCTGCAGTGCCTGTGAGATCGAGCGCCGCCCGCGCGGCGCATCGCGGATGAATCCGCTCCCACATTTGTTGCAACGTACCTATGCCTGACTGAGCTGGTCAACTTTTTCCGGACACCGCAATGTGGGAGCTCAGGCTATCTGCCGCTCATACCGGTTGGGCGGTAGATAGCCCAGGGTCGAATGC
>NZ_FZOL01000015.1 GCF_900188455.1 Pseudomonas japonica
GTGGCCTTGTTCTTCATCTTGTCCTTATTCTTGGTGAAGATGCCGTACAGGGTCACACGCTCTCCTGCCTCGAGCTCTTCGTAAATTTTTCCCGGTAGCAGAACCTCCGGCAGCACCTCCCCGTCTATCACGATCCGGGCAGTGACTGCCCCTGGCTCGGTGTCGGTGACGCGTGGTTTATCGATCACTCCCGTGACCTGACGGCAATCAAACTTGATCAAAATTTGCTCCTGCAATTTTAAGAGCGCGCAGTCGACCCCACCGCCTCGAAGGCAGCGTCTGCCGATGTGCCGAGTCAGCTACGCGCGGAACGAAAAAACAGTACTAAGTGCGGCCTGCTTCCTTAACCCGTCACCCAGCAACAGGTAGACGGTACTGTTGGTTTCAAACATGCACGGGGGGTTATGCGAGACCCCAAAATTTGTGCGCACCCAATGGCCGGGCGGGAATCGGTTTCGGCTGTCACGGACGACTTCATGTGCGTAGACGACCGAGGGCAAAATCCCCATGGATGACAGCTTCTGATGCTCGTCTTGAGTGAGCTGCAAGTCGGCGATGATCCATTGCTTCACGAGGCAAAAAGACTTTTCAGGAAAGGCTTGGTTGGCCAGGCTGATCAGTTCGTCCTGGGGGCCGTGCCAGCCGGGAGCTGCTTCACCTCCTGCGTAAAGGAACTGAGTGACTTCTACTAGAGTTGTCGCCATGTGGTCTCCAGAACTCGAGCCATTATCCCGGTGCGCTCGTGAAGAGCTGACCAGCTTTGGTGATGAACTCGTAGACCGGGCTGCTCTCGGTTCCAGGCTGAATTCGTATTTCCGAAAGCAACTCCATCGATACCCCCGCACGCTTCGTCATAGCAGCAGGTGCGATAAGCTGAACATGATTCACATTGAGTGCTTCAGGCCCCTGCCCAGCGCAAAGAAGATCAAGCTCCTTCACATCAGAAACCAGTCGCACCCACGGGCCAAAGCAACCATCGACCAACCCACATCCCTCCACGAGGAAGTAGTAGATGTCAGGATTTAGCTCTACTGACTTCCAAAGCAGCCGCTCACTGACAGCTTCTTTGAAACGGCCTGCCAGCGCGTTCGCGTTGGTTACAAACACCTTTTCCACCTCATTTTTGTCACTCATCGCCAAGCGCTAAAACTGACAATCGATGCTTAGAAATCACTGATATCGCATGAAGCTATGCCTTACCTCTACCTAGCTCCCCTCCGGGGGGGCAGGACAAGCATCGACCGCACAGGGAGGGGCATCATAAATCCAAATACCCATTAATAACAACATACATTGTTTAACGGATCAATCCTCTGTGGCTCTATCCTCACTTTTGGAAGCAGAAAGTGAAGGATGAATTAGGTGCGGTTCTGCGGATCGTGCGCCACCTTAAAGGGGCTGACTACGCCAGCGCGGCAAGCTCGATTAGCCGAACCAACTTGAGCATGCTTGAGCGCGGTGAGACACGAGTGCTGTTCGAAACCCTCGCAAAAATTTCCGATAGCCTAGATTTTGATCTAGTGACACTCGTCGCGCTCTGCCTGAGCCTTCGCGACAGAACGGATCCGGACGTAGTGATCGCACGCGCCGTCCGAAGGCTAGAGGAGTTCAAAGCGGCTGGTGGGCTTGAGCTTCTGAATCAGCAGTTCGAAGACGGAAAGCTGAAACGTCGACCAAGGAGCAGGCCAGAGAATGCCTCAATGCTTGCGGCTGTCGCGGATCTCAAAACGAAAGGTATGACCAGAGCTGAGGTCGCTCGGGAATTGGGGCTGGCGAAGACGACCGTGCAGCGTTACTGGATGAAGAGCTGAACGTCTGTACAGACGACCGCCAAAAACCCTGCAAGCCATTCGCGGCATCCGGCCAGGCAATGGGAGCGCAGCAACGCAGGCTTGCATTGTTGGTCTGAAGCCTCCACCGCCATCAATTTCGTTGCGTGTCTGCGCATCGATTCCCCCTTCAACTGGTTTCGATAAGCGTTGTGCACCAGCCGGTCGTGGATCGCATCGCCCGGGCTCGAATCGCCGATCAGCGCATGCCATTTATCTAACGGCATTTGGCTGGTCATCAGCGTCAAGCGGTTGCCATAGCGGTCGCCCAACAGCTCCAGCATGCCGCGCCGTTGCCCAGCGCTAAATGGCGCCACGCCCAATCGTCTAGGATCAGCTAATCCGTCTTGGCGTTGCCCGCCATCAGTTTGACCAAGCAGCCATTACCAAGGGTTAGGCCCGGTTTCTCCATCAGGCGCGGTAGGCGCAGCTAGCGCACGCTGTAGCCATCGCGGCAGGCCCTGTAGGCCAACGCGCAGGCGGGCCAGGTTTTGCCGATACCCCCAAGCCAACGCAGGAGTAACGATCGCGTACATGATGTTGGACGGGCCACAATTGCACCTGACAAGCTAACTTTATCGCTAGCCATCAATTGGCCATTTAAAACGAAAACATTAGCATTTTCAATGCCTTGCGAATGTCAATAGATTTATTTTTTATTTTTACACTTGAATTCAATTTTTCAAAACGGAGTATATATGTTTGTAACCAATCCATAAGCTGAAACCTCATCCTCTCGGTAATCATTCACAGCGATGAGGGCTGCGGCCATAGCTCAATTAATGATTATGAAAATGCTCCAAAGCGGAAGCCAACGGCTGGGGCAGAGTTAATCGCTTCTTCGTCCGAAGGACGCCTACGCTTTCTTTTTGACATCAAATAAAGTCACTATTTTTTGGGGATAGCCACGTCCACAATTTGAGAATTGACAATTTATCAAAACCACACATTTGGAACTCTTGGGCGATGATGCCGGCTTAAAGAGTATAGAATATACCTACTCACTAAGAGAACGAATTGACAACGCGCCAACAAGTCAGTGATTTTTTTCGTTGACATCCATATTCTTAGCAAGCACCATAAGCCCAAGCTGATCTATTCAGAAACACATACCGGAAGTCAATGAAACCAAAACTAGAAATTCCATTTTCTAGTCAACAATTACGCACCCAATCCATCTTAGTTGACTTTGTAAGGGTGCTAATTATAAATACTAAACTCCATGCGTCAGCCTAAAAGCCTTAAAAAAGAAATATTTAGTTGCAGCCATAGTACAGGATGGAAACGGCTCATCGTAACTCAGTGCCACAACCGACCGGGTACGCGCACTGAATAGCATATGAGATATTCAATGGCCGTCGCTAAAAAAATCCAACTGACTCCTACCCCAGACACAGTCCGTAGCAGTTGGGTAAGACAAGAACTCCTTCCTGTAATTTTCGGCATTAGCACGGAAGCCGCAAGAAAATATCGATCACAAGGAAAATGGCTGCAAGGTAAACATTGGCGTCGAGACCCAGCCAACCGTGTCGTCTATAACACAATTGAAATTGAACTTTGGCTTGGAGGTAATTAAATGGCTTTGGTATGGCCACGTGGAATCGAGTTGAATGGACGGCAGATTCGAATCTCCTTTATGTTTGAGGGAAAACGTTACAAGGAACCTATCGGGAATGAGACTATTGATCAGGCATCAATAAAATATGCCGAAGCAAAGCGTAACACCATTTTATCCGAAATAAAGAGCAATAGATTTAACTATGCCGCCCACTTCCCAAATTCGCGGCGTGTACTGCCAAAGAAAGACGAAAAATCTAAAAGGACAGTAGCTCAAGGTGTAGAGCGCTATTTAGAAGTGCAAATGGCGCGACACGCAACCACAACCGGAAAAAACTATACATACAAAGCCAAGCACCTGCTAGACAAGTTTGGCTCTGACTGCATAGCGGACATCTGCAGATCTGATCTGCAGCTGTTCCAGACAGGATTGTTGAAAACCCTGTCTCCGAAATCGGTTAACGATGTTTTCACGATTGTGCGAGGAGTCTGGGACGACGCTCACTCCGACGGCGTCATTTCCATTAATCCCTGCAAAATGATCAAGAACATCAAGCAAGACAAGGACGACGACAGCGCTGACCCTTTCACTCGCGATGAGATGAAAAAGATATCAGTGATTCGTGAGTGCAGGGCGCAGGACGTCAATATGATCATGTTCAACTGCTGGACAGGCCTGTCGGTGTCGGAGTTGATTGCGCTGTGCTGGGATGATGTAGATCTTGAGGCCGGCACGATCTATGTGAGAGCGGCGCGAGTGGAGGGGGAATACAAAGTACCCAAGGAATCAGTCCGAGCTCGCAAGATTGAACTGATTGACCCGGCTTTGGAGTACCTGAAAAAGCATTGGGAGTTCACTGGTCACCTTCCACCAGTGTCCCTTGAGATCACACAACGTGATAACAACACCACACGCTTGATGCATCTCAAGCTCGTATTCCGAAATTCGGTAAGCATGAAGCCTTGGTATGGAAACAGCCTGAACCGCTGGTTCACGAGCCATTTGAAGAACGTCGGCGTGAGGCATCGAGGTGTTAACCAATGTCGACACACGTTCGCAAGCCAAGCGATCAGCTCTTATGTGCCGCTTGAGTGGATTGCGCGTCAGCTTGGGCATACCGACACGACGATGGTGAAGAAGCATTATGGTCGCTTCCTGCCGTCAGAGACTCGGAGTATGGCTGGACTAGTTTCGCAGATGATGGGGTTCCGCGAACAAGCCTGAAGCGGCCTAGAGCGGACTGGAGGGACGTGATTTTGTACTAATTTTGTCCTAACGCGGATTCCAGAAACAAAAAACCCCCGAAATACTCAATGATTTCAGGGGCTTCTCGTTAACGAATGTGGCGGTGAAGAAGGGATTCGAACCCTTGATACAGTTTCCTGTATACACACTTTCCAGGCGTGCTCCTTCAACCGCTCGGACACTTCACCGGATCTCTTCAAGCAGTTCAGCCTGTCGAGGCGCGCTAATTTAGTCGAAAGCCTTTCACTTGGCAAAGGTTTTTTTCAGAATTTTCAAATATTTATGCCGAAGCCCGGAAAAGCGGGGGGAGCCATGGCATTTTGGCCAATCCATGGTGCGCTTTGCCGTTCCTTTCCGCCTTGCTCCCGCCGGACAGGGATCACAGGCGAAACGATGACCAGCCGGTCAATCATCGTGCTTTACCTGACCACAGCGGCTGGGTAACGTCGTGCCACTTTCTCGCCACTTCTCCCCCAAGGAATTCCGTCATGAGTGAGCTGATTACCTACCACCTCGAAGATGGCATCGCGACCCTGACCCTGAACAACGGCAAGGTCAACGCCATTTCCCCCGACGTCATCGCCGCCTTCAACGCTGCACTGGACCGTGCCAGCGAGGACCGCGCCGTGGTCATCGTCACCGGTCAGCCAGGTATCCTTTCCGGCGGCTACGACCTCAAGGTGATGACCGCCAGCCCGCAAGCCGCGGTATCGCTGGTCACCGCCGGGTCGACCCTGGCCCGTCGCCTGCTCTCCCACCCCTTCCCGGTGATCGTCGCCTGCCCCGGCCATGCCGTGGCCAAGGGCGCCTTCCTGCTGCTTTCGGCGGATTACCGCATCGGCGTCGAGGGTCCGTTCAGCATCGGCCTGAACGAAGTACAGATCGGCATGACCATGCACCACGCCGGCATCGAGCTGGCCCGTGATCGCCTGCGCCGTTCGGCGTTTCACCGTTCGGTGATCAACGGTGAGATGTTCGACCCGGTCAGCGCCGTGGACGCCGGCTTCCTCGACAAGGTGGTACCCGCCGAGCAACTGCTGGAAACCGCTCTGGCCGCGGCCCGCCAACTGAAGAAAATCAACATGAATGCGCACCGCAATACCAAGCTGAAAGTGCGCAAGACGCTGCTCGATACCCTCGACGACGCGATCATCCGCGACCAGGAACACCTGGGCTGATTCCCCTCCCCCGGGCCGCGCGTCCGCCGTCCGGCCCGGGGCGCACATTTAGACAAACAGGAGGTTTGCCGCCGTCGATACACATCCGTACACTCCCCCGCGTTTTGTCGAACGAGTCGTACGATGCTTTTCCTTCCTCGCATGTTCCTGCTGGGCGCGCACTTCATCCTGGTGGGCTTTATCGGCCTGTTCATCGGTCTGTGCCGTCCGTTCAACCCCGACAACAGCCGCCTCTGCGCACGCCTGTACGCCTGGCCATCGAGCTGGCTGCTGCGACTCAAGGTCGACACCGAGGTCGGCCCACTGTTCGATCAGCCGCCCGGCTGCGTGATCATCGCCAACCACCAGTCCAACTACGACCTGTTCGTACTCGGCCACGTAGTGCCCCCCCGCACCGTGTGCGTCGGCAAGAAAAGCCTCGGCTGGATCCCGCTGTTCGGCCAGTTGTTCTGGCTCGGCGGCAATGTCCTGATCGATCGCGGCAACGCCTATGAGGCGCGCCGCGCCATGCAGACCACCACCCGTACGCTGCGGGAAAAGGACACCTCGATCTGGATCTTCCCGGAAGGCACGCGCAACCCCGGCGAGTCGTTGCACGCGTTCAAGAAAGGTGCCTTCCACATGGCCATCGACGCTGGCGTGCCGATCGTCCCGGTCTGCGTCAGTCGCTACGCCAGGCGCCTCAATCTGAACGGCTGGCGCAAGGAACGGGTGCTGATCCGTTCGCTGCCGCCCATTTCCACCGCGGGCATGAGCCAGCAGGACATCCCGGCACTGGTCGAACAATGCCGCACGCAGATGCAGGCCTGCATCGACCTGATGGAGCGCGAACGCCAGCACGGCTGAGCAGTTGCCGTTTCATCGAGGCCAGACCAAGCTGTCTGTCACGTCAACGCGCAGGATACGTAGAACCATGGGTCGAGTCGTAGCAGCGGCGGTGTACAGCGCCGGCAGGAAGGTCACCAATATCAGCCTCGACGAGGGTGCCGAGTGGGCGAAGAAGCCCGGGCATTTCGTCTGGATCGGCCTTGAAGAACCCAACGCCCAGGAACTGGCCAATCTGCAACGCCAGTTCAACCTGCACGAGCTGGCCATCGAGGACGCCCTGGAAAAGCACAGCCGGCCGAAGCTGGAAACCTTCGGCGACGCGCTGTTCATCGTCACCTACTCGCCGGTGCGCCAGGACGGCAAGCTGGAGTTCATCGAAACCCATATCTTCGCCGGCAACGGCTACATCATCACTTGCCGCAATGGCCACTCGAAATCCTACGCCCTGGTCCGTCAGCGCTGCGAAGCACGCCCGCTGCTGCTGGACCATGGCGAGGATTTCGTTCTGTATGCCCTGCTCGACTTCGTCACCGAGAACTACCAGCCTGTCAGCGAAGCCATTCACGGAGAGATCGAGGAACTGGAGCAGGGCGTGCTCAGCGGCTCGCTGGTGGAGGAAGACATCCGCCGCATCCACAACCTGCGCCGCGACATCCTGCGTCTGCGCCGCTACGTCGCGCCGATGGTGGAAATCAGCGAGGAACTGCAGCGCCTGGCCTTCCCCTTCATCGACAAGAACATGCGCCCGTACTTTCGCGACGTGCAGATCCACGTGACGCGGCAGATGGAAGACCTGGCGGGTATCCGCGACCTGGCCAGCCAGACCATCGAGATCGGCATGCTGCTGGAGTCGTCACGGCAGAGCATCGTGCAACGCAAGTTCGCCGCCTGGGCGGCGATCCTCGCGTTTCCCACCGCGGTGGCGGGGATCTACGGCATGAACTTCCAGAACATGCCGGAGCTGAGCTGGCACTACGGCTACTTCGCCGTGCTGGGGGGCATCGCGCTGGGTTGCACCGCGCTGTACGGCAGCTTCAAGCGTTCGGGCTGGCTTTAGGCTGGGCCACGAAACGCATCATCCATTCCGCGACGGTCTGCCCCTGATGCGCCACCGCCAGGCTGTCGATGCCCTTGCGGTAGACCTCGGCACCGAGGTTCTCCTGGCGCAGGTCGAGCAGCGCGCGGGAATAGTCGTGGATGAACTCCGGGTGACCCTGGAAGCACAGCACCTGATCGCCGATGTGATACGCCGCATACGGACAGAAATCGCTGGACGCGATCACGGTGGCGTTTTCCGGTAGCGCGGTGACCTGATCCTGGTGACTGATCAGCAGGGTCAGTTCTTCCACCTGCGGGCTCATCCACGGCGCGCGCGCCGCCATCACGTAGCGATGGGTGCCGACACCCCAGCCCTGGCTGGCACGCTCGGTCCTGCCGCCCAGCAGCAGGGCCAGCAACTGATGGCCAAAACACACCCCCAGCAGCTTGTCGCCGCGCTGGTAGCGATCCAGCAGGAACGCCTTGAGCCTGGCGATCCACGGATCGTCACCGAACGAGTCGGCCTTGCTGCCTGTCACCAGATACGCATCGAAGACCGCGTCATCGGGTGGATAGTGGCCGTTCATCACGTTGTACACAGTGAATTCGGCGGCGATCGGTTGCTGGGTGAACAGTTGCTCGAACATCCGTCCATAGCCCTGATACTGCTCGACCAGCTCGGGTCGCAGGACGTCGGTTTCCAGGATGCAGATGCGTAACGACATAGACTTGGCCCTGAACGACAGTGGTGAAAAAACACCGGTGAAGCCTGCCGCGAATATCGGCAGCAGGCAAGCATTCCCTCGGACGAACGGTCATTTCCGTGCAGTCCGTGTGTGTATCCCGTGCATGTGTCTAGTCAGGCACGTCGTGCGTGGATGGCATATAGCCTCATGAAAAAAAGGTCTTTCTCGACCAAAGTACAGACGAAAGCGATCTAAAACAGCGGTAACGTTACGGCAATCCAGGTTGTATACCCATTAACAGCAGGTCCGAAAACAGTGTCCGCAGAGACACCGCCGGACCCGGGACAAGGACGCCAACCGGCTCTCAGGAATAACAACAAGAAGGCAGACAGCCATGCTCAAACAACACAAGGTTCGTCAGGCGGGACTCATTCTGTTCGCCACCACACTGCTGCTGATCCTGCCGAACCTGACTCGTCTGTTCGGCTGAACGATCGTCTTTCAGTGTCACTTCAGCGCTGGTGTATGCTGCCGACCTTCACTGGCTGGAGACTCGCCCATGCGCCGTTGCCTCATCCTCCTGCTCGCCCTGCTGGGCCTGCCGTCGTACGCCGCACAGTTGACCCTGGAGCTTGGCACCGATAGCCGCCAGTGGGACAGTGCCGCCCTGCTCAAGCATCCGCAGGCGCGGGACATCCGCATCGACCAGGACGTTTCCTACAAAAAGACCATGCACTACCGTGCCGTGCCGCTGGCCGCGCTGCTGACCGGCATCAAGCCGGACGATCACCTGCAGGCCGTGGCCCTCGATGGCTTCGCCGCGGAAATGCCGGCAGGCCCCCTGCTCCAGTCCGCTCCCGCGCAAGCCTGGCTGGCGGTGGAAGACCCGAACCAACCCTGGCCACCACTGGGCCAGGACAAACCCAGCGCCGGCCCCTTCTACCTGGTCTGGACCAACCCGCGAGCCGGAGGTATCAGCCCCGAGCAATGGCCTTACCAGGTCGCCAGCATCCGCCGCCTGCAACCGGTCGCCGAGCGCTTTCCGGCCCTGCGTCCGGCAGCGGGACTGCGCGCCGACGACCCGATCAGCCGCGGCTTCGCCCTGTTCCAGAAAAACTGCCTGGCCTGTCATCGCCTCAATGGCGCTGGTGATGCCCAGTTCGGTCCGGACCTGAACCTGCCGCACAACCCGACGGAATATTTTCGCCCGGAATTCCTGCGCCGTTATATCCGCAATCCGCAGGATTTGCGCCAGTGGCCGCAGGCGCGCATGCCCGGCTTCAGCCCCGATGTGCTGCCGGACGCCGACCTCGATGCCCTGCTCGCTTACCTGAGCCACATGGCCAAGCGCAAATCCTGAGACCTACTGGCTGAACCCGGCGCTCACCAGCACATTGGCGTGCATCTGCTCGTAGCCACCACCACGGCGCATGCCGCGCACCGGGCAGGCATCCAGGTAATCCAGGCCCACCGCCAGCTTCAGGTGGCGCTCCGGCACGGCCAGCTGGTTGGTCACGTCGAAGCTGTACCAGGCGTCGTCCAGCCAGGCCTCGGCCCAGGCGTGGCTGGCCATGTGCTGGTTGGCGTTGTCGAACAGGTAGCCCGAGACGTAGCGCGCCGGCACCTGGAGGCTACGGGCGCAAGCGATGAAGGCATGGGCATGGTCCTGGCACACCCCGGCGCCACCGGCGAACGCCTGCGCGGCACTGGTGTCCACCTCGGTCGCACCGGGGCGGTAGGCCATGTGCTCATGCAGGGCGCCCATCAGGCCGATCAGCGCGGCGCGGTCGCGGTATTCGCCGCAGTGCCGGCCGGCAAACGCCCGCAGTGCCGGGTCGGCCTCGGTCAGGCGGGTGAAACGCAGGAATGGCAGGGGCGACTGGCTGTCCTGTTCCGCTTCCAGGTGCGGGTCGATCTCGACTTCTCCGTGCGCGGCGATCAGCAGGTCGGCATGGGGTTCTTCGAGGCTCAGGACGTGCAGGATGTTGCCGAACGGATCACGCCGGGCCTGAACCGGACGCGGCAGTTCCAGGTGCCATTGCAGCACCTGCTGGCGCTGGTTGTCCGGCGGCGTCAGGCGCAGGTACTGGATGCTGGTGCGCACCTGGTCTTCGTAGTGATAGGCGGTTTCATGGCTGATGGTCAGTCTCATACGAGCTCCAGATAAGCGCTGTGAATGGCATTGCCCAGTTCGCGCACCAGTGGAATGTACTGGTTCAACCAGGGATGCAGCCCATGGGCGAGGACTTCGTCGATGCCGGTGTAGCGCAGGCGGGCATCCACCTCCGCCGCCAGTCGCTGCGCCGGCCGGCCATTGCTGCCGGGCAGGCTGGCGAGGATCTGGTCGATTTCCTCGGTGCAGGCGCGCAGGGAACGGGGCACATCGGCACGCAGGAGCAGCAGTTCGGCCACCTGCTGCGCCGTGGGGGCATCGCGGTAGATCTCGGTATACGCCTCGAACGAGGACAGGGCGCGAAGCAACGCGCTCCACTGGTAATAACCGCGGGCCGAGCTGTCGCTGACGGTCTCCGCCGCCTCGCCGAACATTTCGTAGCGCGCATCGAGCAGGCGCAGGGTGTTGTCGGCCCGTTCGATGAAGATGCCCAGGCGGATGAAGCGGAATGCATCGTTGCGCATGATGGTGCCGTAGGTGGCGCCGCGAAACAGGTGCGAACGCTCCTTGATCCATTCGCAGAAGCGGCTCATGCCATAGCGACCGAGGCCCTGCTCGGCGATGCCGCGGATCTCCAGCCAGGTAGCGTTGATGTTCTCCCACATGTCGGCGGTGATCTTGCCGCGCACCGCATGGGCACAGGCCCGCGCCGCGCCGAGGCAGCTGTAGATGCTCGCCGGGTTGTCCGGGTCGAGCGCGAAGAAGTGCAGCAGGCGTTCGGCATGCAACTGCCCATGACGGGCCAGGTAGTCGTCGAGGGTGCCGGTGATGCGCAGGGCCAGGGTCATCTCGTCGAGGCCGTCGCCTTGACCGTCCTGGGGCATCAGTGACAGCGAGTAGCTGACGTCGAGCATCCGCGCGAGGTTTTCCGCGCGCTCCAGATAGCGCGACATCCAGTACAGGTCGGAAGCGGTTCTGCTGAGCATGGTTCAGTCCTCCACCACCCAGGTGTCCTTGGTACCGCCCCCCTGGGACGAATTCACCACCAGCGAGCCCTCGCGCAGCGCCACCCGGGTCAGGCCACCAGGCACCACGCGGGTTTCGCGACCGGAGAGGACGAACGGGCGCAAGTCGATATGCCGCGGCGCGATGCCGTTCTCGACGAAGGTCGGGCAGGTCGACAGCGACAGGGTCGGCTGGGCGATATAGGCCGCCGGACGGGCCTTGATGCGCTCGGCGAAGGCGGCGATCTCGGCCTGGGTCGAGGCCGGTCCGACCAGCATGCCGTAGCCACCGGAGCCCTGGGTTTCCTTGACCACCAGTTCCGGCAGGTTGGCCAGCACATGGGACAGTTCGGCGGGATTGCGGCATTGCCAGGTCGGCACGTTCTTCAGGATCGGCTCCTCGTCGAGGTAGAAACGGATCATGTCGGTGACATAGGGATAGACCGACTTGTCATCGGCCACACCGGTGCCGATGGCGTTGGCCAGCACCACGTTGCCGCAGCGGTAGGCGGACAGCAGGCCCGGCACGCCCAGCATGGATTCCGGGTTGAACGCCAACGGGTCGAGGTAGGCGTCGTCGAGGCGGCGGTAGATCACGTCCACCGGCTTCGGTCCGCCGGTGGTGCGCATGAACACGCGCTCGTCGCGCACGAACAGGTCGGCGCCTTCCACCAGTTCCACGCCCATCTCCCGGGCGAGGAACGCATGTTCGAAGAAGGCGCTGTTGAAACGTCCCGGAGTCAGTACCACGACACTGGGGTCATCCAGCGGACTGGCGCTCTTCAGGGTGTCTAGGAGCAGGTTCGGGTAGTGATCGATGGGGGCGATGCGCTGCGCGGCGAACAGCTCCGGGAACAGGCGCATCATCATCTTGCGGTCTTCGAGCATGTAGCTGACACCGCTGGGGGTGCGCAGGTTGTCTTCGAGGACGTAGTAGGTGCCGTCGCCATCGCGCACCAGATCGACGCCGGAAATGTGCGCATAGAGATCGCGGTGCAGGCTCAGGCCCTGCATCGCCAGCTGGTACTGGTCGTTGGCCAGGACCTGCTCGGCGGGAATGATCCCGGCGCGGATGATCCGCTGCTCGTGATACAGGTCGGCGAGAAACAGGTTCAGGGCCCTGACCCGCTGGATACAGCCGCGCTCCACCACCCGCCACTCGCTGGCGGGAATGGCCCGGGGAATGGTGTCGAAGGGAATCAGGCGCTCGGTGCCCTGTTCGTCGCCGTACAGGGTGAAGGTGATACCGGCGCGGTGGAACAGCAGATCGGCCTCGCGGCGGCGCTGCGCCAGCAGTTCCGGCGGCGTCTGCGCCAGCCAGCGGGCGAATTCCCGGTAATGCGGACGGAGCTGACCGTCGGCGGCGTACATCTCATCATAGAATCTGCGAATCATGCCGAACTCCTTGTCACCCGTGCCCAGGCAACGTCGCAAAGCCCGTGCCAGAGGCATAAAACCTTTGTAATCAAGGAGTTGGAATAGTCTTGGAAAGATGCCGCACCAGAGTTGTGCAGCCACGCCCCTCGCCTTGGGGCACACGCTTCATTGCGAAGCGCCGATGGGCCCGGGGCAGCGTCGGCCGCAGCCCCGGACAATGGTTCAGGCCAGGGGACGCTCCTGCTTGACTCCCCAGCCCTGGGCCTCGCCCCCCAATGGTCGGATTACCGCTTCGAAATCCTGTTCGAATTCACCGATCCCGCCATGGGTGGCGTACATGATCTTGCTCAGTTCCAGTTGCCAGCCTTCGTCGCTTTCATGCACCAGGGCGCACAGCGACTCACCACGAAACTTGCCCGCAGCCCTGCGCGCCCGCTCCTCGTCCGGGAATACCGCGTAAAACTCGATGGGGTGGATTTGCGTGAAGTCGAAGCCGCCCTCTTTCATGCGGCGCAGTACTGTGCTGCTGATGTCTTCGTACAGGTTGCTCATGAATCGTCCTCCTCATTCGATGGATAGACTTTCGGTGCATTCGCACCAACCCCATGCGCCCTGGCGGGCGGGGTTCTCGAGCGGGTGTAACGACGGCAAAGGCCGGCGCCGAAAAGCGCGACCCTGTTTGCAGCGTAGCGTCAGCCTTGGCACATCGCCAGCTGAGACGATTCAGGTTCGTTCGGTGATCGCGGTGATTTCCACACCGCTCTGCTCCTTCAGCCATTTGGCGGTGGGGCAGTCAGCGCGGTCCTGGAAGTCGTTGAGGTCGAGTTCATCCATGATCGGGAACAGGTGGCCTCTCACCCGCCGCGCGGCGTCTTCGATGCTCGGGCGGTCGGCGCAAGCGAAGAGCAGCGAAGTGCGTTCGCCTTTCTGATCCACGAAGGTGATTTCCCACTCTTTCATCTGGCGTAGTCCTCGAATGGAAATACAGGGTATGTCCAGCCTACTTCCCGTTGACCCCTGGCAGAGGACATCGTTCCAGTCGCGCGGGCGTCGCCACGGGAAAAAAAGACCCCGGCAAGCCGGGGTCCGATGGGTCTGCGACAGCGTCAGCCGGTCACTCGGGAATGCCGTGAACCACACCGGCGGTGTTGTCCATCAGGCTCTTGGTCGCGGTCTGGATGAACGACTCGAGTTTCTTCACCATCAGCGCCTTCTCGGCGTCATCGACACGCTCGGCGCTGAACTCGCGACCCAGCTTGTAGCGATACACGATCGGCGCGGTTTCCTTGGATTCGATGAGGATGTGGTCGCCCTGGATCAGGAACACGTTCTGATCGCTGCCCGACGGCTTGACCATGCCGATGCCCTGGTCACCTTCCGGCAGGTTGAGCAGGTCGCGGCCCCAGCACTGGTGACGGGTTTCGCCGCCAAGACGGCCCATGATGGTCGGCACGATGTCGATCTGGGTACCGACGACATGGCTGCGCTTGCCGAACTTCTCCTGGATGCCCGGGGCGATCAGCAGCATCGGCACGTTGAAACGGCCAAGGTCCATCTCGGTGACCTGCTGGTTGTTGCCGAAACCGTGGTCGCCGACGATGACGAACAGGGTTTCCTTGAAGTACGGCTCCTTGCGCGCTTTCTCGAAGAACTGGCCCAGGGCCCAGTCGGAGTAGCGCATCGCGGTCAGGTGCTCGTCCAGACGACCGTGGCCGGTCACCGGCTCTACCGGCAGGTTCTTCGGCAACGCATACGGCGTGTGGTTGGACAGGGTCTGCAGCAGGGCATAGAACGGCTTCTTGCCGTAATTGTGCGCCAGCTCCTGGGCACCACGGTCGAACATGTCCTGGTCGGACACGCCCCAGGTCGGGTCGGAGAACACCGGATTGACGAAGTCGTTGCGGCCGATGAAGGTGGTCATGCCCTGGTTGCCGAAGAAACCGGACTGGTTGTCCCAGGCGAAATCACCGTTGTAGACGTAGACGTCGTCGTAGTCGCGGGCACTGAGCAGCGCCGGCAGGCCGGACAGCTTGTGACCGCCTTCCGGGGTCTGCATCAGGTATTCGAAGCCCGGCAGGTTGGGGAAGCAGGCCATGGTGGCGAACATGCCCTGGTGGGTATGGGTGCCGTTGGAGAAGAAGCGGTCGAACAGCAGGCCTTCCTCGGCCAGCTTGTCGAAGTACGGGGTGATGTTGCCCTCGGCGCCCAGCGCGCCCACGGAGTGGCCGGCGAAGCTTTCCATGAGGATCACCACCACGTTCTTGATCGGCAGGGTGTTCTGCGCCGGCGGGTTGAAGTCACGGCGCACGGCGGCGCTGTCGGCATCGACCAGCGTGTCGTGCGGGGTCAGCAGCATCTCGCGCACAGTCTGCTGCGCCACCTGCGGATCGAGGGTCGACTTCCAGATATTGTCGCGGTCTTCGGACATGCGGCTCTTGGCGGCGTCGATCAGGGTCAGGGTACCGTTCAGGCCCAGCTGGTTGACGAAGTTGGAGTCGGTGGTGAAGGCATCGCCCCAGCGCATCGGCGGGCCCTGGCGCAGGGTGCCGCGGGCGGCGACCACGGCCACCAGCAGGATCATGAAGAACACCACCCCACGCATGTACCACGGCGCCACGCTGCGCACGCCAGCCAGGTTGCTCTGGTACTGGCCACGAGGGCGGGTCAGGCGGTCGATGCCCTTGAAGGCCAGGCTCATGACCACGGTGCCGACGGCCCAGGCCAGCAGGTAGCGAACCACCGGGAAGCCGTACCAGATCATGCTCGACACGGTCTTCGGGTCTTCCTTGATGTACTGGAAGACCAGGCCGTTGAGGCGCTGGTGGAACTCGCGATAGAAGTCCATCTCCACCAGGCCGAGGAACAGCACGACGCTGGAGGCCACGCTCAGCCACAGGCGGAACAGCCCGCGAGCGGCCATGGCCCGGGCGCTGAGGATCGCCAGCAGCAGCGGAATGCTCAGGTACACCACCACCCGCAGGTCGAAGCGCAGGCCGTTGAGGAAGCCTTCGGCGACGGTCGAGTACGGCGTCTCGCCGATCATTTCGCTGTTGTAGACCAGCAGCGCGAAGCGCACCAGGCTGAGCATCAGCATGATCACCAGGCCGCACAGCAGGGTGTAGAGCAGGTGTGATTTGACCGTCGGTTGCAGGCGCGAGGCGTCCGTTTTAGCCATGAAGTGGAAGGTCCCTGAAAATCTGGTTATGGGAGGCACATTGACGCGAAGCGGCGGCACCCGGGGTGGATTTCCCGAGCGGCCGAACCATTAGGCGAATGGATAATTGCGCGCGCGATTGTCTTCAATCGATTGTGAAAATTTCGTTGAGGCGCGGACGAGGCCTATAAACGCACATTTCCGCGCGGTCCGGCAATGGCCCAGATGATCAGGCCCAGCACCGGCAGGAGGATGATCAGCAGAATCCACAGCACCTTGACGCCGCCCCCCGCGCTGCTTTTGATCACATTGAGGATGGCCCAGATATCCAGGGCGAGAATGACCAGACCGGCGAGGCCGTTGAACGTCGAACCCATTTTGTTGCTCCCAATTCAAGCGCTTCCGAGAGGATAGCTGGCTATTGGCCCTATAGACGTCCTTGTCTGGAGGTCGTTCCGGCCCCCCGCCTAAACTTGTTTCATCGTTTTTCCGGAGAGATGCCCATGTCTTCAGCCCACACCCACAGCCCCTCCGCGCCCACACCGATGCTCAATGCCTGGCTGCAGCAGGCGCAATCGACCCCCTGGCTGAGTGCCGGCCTCGGCCTGAGCCTGCTGGCGGTGCTCTGGCTGATGGGTGCCAGCGCCTGGAACGCGATCCACGGCGATCACCAGGAAAACCTGCACATGGCCATGCTCGGCGGCCTCGCCGGCTTCGGCGCCACGGCGCTGGGCGCTGTGCTTGCCGTAGTCCTGCGCGAAGTCAGCTCGCGCACTCAGGACGTCATGCTCGGCTTCGCGGCCGGGATGATGCTCGCCGCCAGTTCCTTTTCGCTGATCCTGCCAGGCCTCGACGCCGCCCGCGAAATCACCGGCAACGGTCCGTTCGCCGCGCTGACCGTGGTGGTCGGCATGGGCCTGGGGGTACTGCTGATGCTCGGCCTCGACCGTTTCACCCCGCACGAACACGAAAGCACCGGCCCCTGCGGTCCGCAGGCCGAACGGATCAATCGGGTGTGGCTGTTCGTCCTGGCGATCACCCTGCACAACCTGCCGGAAGGCATGGCCATCGGCGTGAGTTTCACCACCGGCGACCTGAATGTCGGCCTGCCGCTGACCAGCGCCATCGCCATCCAGGACATCCCCGAAGGCCTGGCGGTGGCCCTGGCCCTGCGCGCCACCGGCCTGTCGAACCTGAAGGCGGCCCTGGTGGCGATCGGTTCGGGCCTGATGGAGCCGCTGGGCGCGGTGATCGGCCTGGGGATTTCCAGCGGTTTCGCCCTCGCCTACCCGATCAGCATGGGCCTGGCCGCCGGCGCCATGATTTTCGTGGTGTCCCACGAAGTGATTCCGGAAACCCACCGCAACGGCCACCAAACCTCGGCAACCCTCGGCCTGATGGGCGGCTTCGCCGTGATGATGTTCCTCGACACCGCCCTCGGTTAAACGTGGACGGCGACCCGCAGCGCCTCCAGCGCAGGCGCCGCGGCGATGTTCAGTTCGGCGCACAGCTGCAGAACCCGCGGCAGGTCGTTGCCACACACCAGGACCATCTGCAGTTCGTCATCGAGCAACTGGCTGAAGTTCATCAACACGTAGCCGCCGGCTTCCTTGTTCATGCTGCCCATCTGGATCTGGATGCGGTTGAGCGCGGTGAGCGGCTCGACCTTGGCCAGTTGCTTGGGCTTGATGTTGAACGGCACGCTCTTGTCGAACGAATCGCTGATCCGCGCGAGCAGGTCCGGATAGGTGTCGGCCTGGAACAGCACGGTGTCCGGCAGGCTGCCGACCACCACCCACTCGCCCAGGGGGATCGGGAAGGTGTCGTCGTAGTTGATGTCGGGGTTGGCGGCGAGGAAGCCCTCGGGGTCGGCATAGGCCTGCGCCGCTTCGTCGGCGATCCGCTCGATGTCCTGCTCGGCCAGGCAGCCGGAGCTGATTTTGCCGATGAGTTCGACCAGTTGGTTTTTCATGGGGAGGCCCTGCGCCGCTGGAAAAAAGGCGCCAAGGATAGCCGCAAACGCCTGCCGAGGGTTAGCCGGCCCTCCGCTCTCCAGAAGGGGCGTGCGCATGGCGCCTGATCTGTGGATATGTGGATAAGTCCATCGCACCGGGCGAAACGTTCGAGCGGCGAGGAGCATTGCAAATTGCACTGTGCAAATTGCACGACCATGCATCCTGCACGGCAGCCGGTTTTCCAAAACAAGACAAGTTATTGATTTAAAAGGATTTTTTAATTCAGAAAAGCTGGCACGCCGACTGCACCCTTCAGTTCATGTCTGCCACCCACAGCCAGGAGCTGATATGGACCTCATTCAGGAAAAATTCGCCTCGGTGTTCTCCGCCTACCAGGTGACCACCCAATCGCGCCCGGATGGCGGCATCCTGCTGACCCTTCGCGCCGCCGATGGCACGCAGACCCGGCGTTCGATTTCCTATGCCCAGTTGCACAGTGCCGAGCAACTGTCCTGGGCGATCAGCGCGATTCGCCGCGACCTGGCCGGGCAGGCCAGTGAATTGCCGGTGATTTCGCTGCTGCAGAGTCAGCAGCGGTTCGCGCTGCCGACCTATCGCTGAGCGTTGCGGGAGCTGGCTTGCCAGCTCCAATCAAGAGGATCGGCGAACCTAGAAGGTGTCATCCAGCCCCGGAAATGCCCGCGAACTCTCGTCCCCAGTCAATTCGACCTTGCTTGCCGCCTCGCTCTCGAACACCCGCACCAGTACCAGATTTGGCTGCTCGCCGATATCGAACCACTGTGCAGTGCCGGCCGGCACGCTGATCACATCGCCCCGCTCGCCCACCAGGGCATAGACATACTCGCCGACGCGCAGGTTCAGCAGTCCGCGCCCGCTGACGAAGAACCGCAGGTCCTTGCCGGCGTGACGACGCTCGTCGATCAGACCCGCGCGAATCTCATCCTTCTGCGCGTGTTCCGGGTCAATGCTCAACACCTCCAGCACCCCACCACCCAGCCCATCGATCTGTTCGCGCAGGGCCGCGATCACTTCATCGGTGCCAGTACCCGGACGAATCCGCGCGGCCGGTTCCCGCTGCTCGAAGTGCACGCCCTGCTCCGCCAGGGTCGCGGCGATGTCGTCAGCGTGGGTGAGAACCTTGTTCGGCGTGTCGGGGGTGGACTGGTGATAAACGCTGAGGATGCTCAAGGGGCAACTCCTGATCTTTCGAAAACGTGGTGAAGACGCTACGCGGCGTCCTCTTTCAAGCGGGTCGCAATGATAACGGCTGCGGCCAGTGCCGCGACGCTGGCAATACTAAAGGTGATGCCGGGGCCCAGGGTCTTCCAGCTGTACCCCGCGTACAGCGCTCCCAGCGCGCCGCCGGTGCCGGACAACGCGGCGTAGAACGCCTGGCCCTGGCCCTGCTGGCGCGCACCGAAACTGCGCTGGACGAAGGCGATGCAGGACGCATGGAAGGCACCGAAGGTCGCCGCGTGCAGCAACTGGGCAAGCAGCAGCACGCCGAGGTGCTCGGCGAAACTGCCCAGCAACACCCAGCGCAACGCCGCCAGCAGGAAGCTCGCCAGCAGCACCCGGCGCAGGGAAACCCGCGCCAGGATCGCGCTCATCACCACGAACAGCAGCACTTCCGCCAGCACGCCCAGGGCCCAGAGCATGCCGATGGTGCCGCGGGCGTAGCCGAGCTGCTCCAGATGCAGGGTCAGAAAGGTGTAGTACGGCCCATGGCTGAGTTGCATCAGCGCCACGCAGATATAGAACGCCAGCACCCCGGGACGACTCAGTTGCCGCAGAAAGCCGCCGTTCGCCGGTCGCTCGGCCTGCTCCACCGGTTGCGCATTGGGCACCCACAGGCTGGCCAGGACGATCCCGGCCATGATGCACACCAGCGCCGCCGGGTAGATATCCAGACTCAGCCATTCGAACAGGCGCCCCAGGCCGACCACGGTGAGGATGAAACCGATGGAGCCCCAGAGACGGATCTGGCTGTAGCGCCCGGTCTGTCCCTGCAGATGAGCCAGGGTGATGACTTCGAACTGCGGCAGCACCGCATGCCAGAAAAACGCATGCAGGGCCATGACCAGCGCCAGCCAGGCATAGCTCTGGTCGACGAAGATCAGGGCGAAACTGGCCAGGGTACACAGCGCGCCAAAGCGCACGATCAGCAGGCGCCGGCCGCTGCGATCGCCAAGCCAGCCCCACAGGTTGGGGGCGACGCAGCGCATCAGCATGGGGATCGCCACCAGCTCGCCGATGCGCGCGCTGGAAAAGCCCAGATGATCGAAATACAGCGCCAGAAACGGCGCGGTGGAACCGAGCAGGGCGAAATAGAAGAGATAGAAACTGGACAACCGCCAGTAGGGAAGCGCCACGACTCAGCGAGCCGTGGCGCGACGGGCGATGCCGGGCATCAGCGCTGGCCCAGTACCGGGGTGCTCACTCGCACGTCGGCGTTCTGGCCGCGATGACGCAGCAGGTGGTCCATCAGCACGATGGCCATCATGGCCTCGGCGATCGGTGTGGCGCGAATGCCCACGCACGGATCGTGGCGGCCCTTGGTGATGACGTCCACCGGGTTGCCATCCTTGTCGATGGAACGACCCGGGGTGGTGATGCTGGAGGTCGGCTTCAGCGCGAGGTGGGCGACGATCGGCTGGCCCGAGGAAATCCCGCCGAGGATGCCGCCGGCGTTGTTGCTGAGGAAGCCTTCCGGAGTCAGTTCGTCGCGATGCTCGGTGCCGCGCTGGGCGACACAGGCGAAACCGGCGCCGATCTCCACGCCCTTGACCGCGTTGATGCTCATCAGCGCGTGGGCCAGTTCGGCGTCCAGGCGGTCGAAGATCGGCTCGCCGAGGCCCGGCATCACGCCTTCGGCGACCACGGTGATCTTCGCCCCGACCGAGTCCTGGTCACGGCGCAGCTGGTCCATGTAGGCCTCCAGTTCCGCGACCTTGTCCGGATCCGGGCTGAAGAAGGCGTTCTGCTCCACCGAGTCCCAGGTCTTGAACGGGATCTCGATCGGGCCCAGCTGGCTCATGTAGCCGCGAATGCGGATGCCCTGGGTCGCCAGGTACTTCTTGGCGATGGCGCCGGCGGCCACGCGCATGGCGGTTTCCCGCGCCGAACTGCGGCCGCCGCCACGGTAGTCGCGCTCACCGTACTTGTGGTGGTAGGTGTAGTCGGCGTGGGCCGGGCGGAACAGGTCCTTGATCGCCGAGTAGTCCTTGGACTTCTGGTCGGTGTTGCGGATCAGCAGGCCGATGGCGCAACCGGTGGTGCGTCCCTCGAACACGCCGGAGAGGATCTCGACTTCGTCGGCCTCTTGGCGCTGGGTGGTGTGGCGGCTGGTGCCGGGCTTGCGCCGGTCCAGGTCGCGCTGCAGGTCCTCCAGGGAAATCTCCAGGCCCGGCGGGCAGCCATCGACAATGGCGACCAACGCCGGACCATGGCTTTCGCCTGCGGTGGTGACAGTGAACAGCTTGCCGTAGGTATTGCCGGACATGCAGGACGCTCCGCGAATTCAGCCTGATTTGAACGAAGCCGCCAGTATACGCAGACGAACCATTCAGTTCATCCCTGATGGCGAACCTTCCTCCCGCGCCCGGGTCAAAGCACTGTCTCCCCGCACGTAACCTGAAGATGTCGCGTCTCGCCGCCCTGCTCCTGCTCCTCGCCTCCTGTTTCGCCCAGGCAGCCACCCCCAGCGTCCTGCAACGCCCGATCAGCCTCGATACCGGCCAGGGCGTGCTGCATGGCAGCCTGCTGCTGCCGCGCAGCGCAACGCCCCCTCCGGTGGTGCTGATCATCGCCGGCTCCGGGCCGACCGACCGCGACGGCAACAATCCGGCGGTCGGGCGTATCGACATTCTCAAGCGCCTGGCCCTGCAACTGGCCGCCCAGGGCATCGCCAGCGTGCGCTACGACAAGCGCGGCGTGGCCGCGAGCCTGGCGGCGACCCCGGACGAACGCAATCTCAGCGTCGACCGCTACGTCGCCGACGCGGTCGCCTGGGGCCGCAAGCTCGACGCCGATCCACGCTTCGGTCCGCTGATCCTGCTCGGTCACAGCGAAGGCGCGCTGATCGCCAGCCTGGCCGCCGAACCGGCGGGCGCCAGCGCGGTGATCGCCCTGGCCGGCAGTGGCCGTCCGATCGACCAGGTGCTGCGTGAGCAACTGGCCGAGCGCCTGCCACCCGCTCAACTGGCCCGCGCGCAAGTCGCCCTGGACCAGCTCAAGGCCGGTCGCCCGGTCAGCCAGGTGCCCGCCGCTCTCAAGGACATCCTGCGTCCCAGTGTGCAGCCCTACCTGATTTCCCTGTTCCAGCAGGACCCGGCGGCGGCCTTCGGCAAATTGCGCATGCCCGCGCTGATCATCCAGGGCCGCAACGACATCCAGGTCAGCCCGGCCGACGCCCGGGCCCTGCATGCGGCGCGGCCCGAGGCACAACTGGCGCTGATCGACGGCATGAATCACATGCTGCGCATCAGTCCCGCCGAGCGGGGCAAGCAGCGCGACGCCTACACCAACCCGCAATTGCCACTGGCCAGCGAGCTGAGTGAACGGATCGTCGCTTTTGTGCGCCAGTTGACACCTGCCTGAGCAAATCACCCTCCAGTCCTCGCCGCCGCGGCCGATAAACCGATGCAGGCAACGCCATTGCAGGCGGCCTGACGCGCATGAAGAGGACACCCGTGATGACTGATGCACCCACCCAGGACGCTGCCGAAGCGACCGACGAACCGGTTGCGCCGGAGCCCGCCCCGCTGCCCTGGGCGGACCTGGCCCCGGAACATTTCCAGCTGCTGCGCCTGGCGCCGCTGCCCACCGACCGCAACAGCGGCGCGCGGCCGCTGCGCTTCGTCCAGTACGGCTATGCCGAGCGCCACAGCAAGGAACACAGCCTGCTGCGCATGGACATCCGCCTGCCCGGCCAGAAAACCCGCAAAGAACAGAACACCCTGGATATCCGCGTCGATCACGACAAGCGCCTGGTCAGCATTCATCCGGAAGGCGGTCTGCAGATCGAACCGCTGAACCGCGGCATCGGGCGCTTCCTGCTGGCCCAGGCGGTGCTCTGGGCGCAGCGGCGCTGGTCGCATTACCGCCTGGAGGGCGGTGCCCTGGCGAACAAGGACGCCCTCAACGAAGACACCCGGCTGCGCCGCGATCATGTGCTGCACAGCCATGGCATCGAAGTCGAGTACGCCGACGCCCAGCACTTGAAAGGCCGCTGGGTGGAAACCCAGGTGGGACAGCTCAAGGGGGGCTGGAACACCGACAAGCTGCAGCGGGTCGACATCATCGACGCGGCCAACATGCTCCAGCAGGCGGAAACCAAGCTGCACGAGAAAGAAGCGCAACTGCGCGAGCGCGACGAGCGGGTTGCCAAGTACAAGCGTGAAGACGGCGGCCTGCGCTTCACCATCACCTGTCTGGTGGCGTTCGCGGTGTTCCAGGCGGGATTGCTGATCTGGATCGCGACGCACCGCTAAAAAGCCGGGGCTGCTTCGCAGCCCTTCGCGAGCAAGCTCGCTCCCACCGAATTCGCGTAACCCTGTAGGAGCGAGCTTGCTCGCGAAAGGGCCGCAAAGCGGCCCCGATTGCACTCAGACCCGCGAAGCGAACAGCGCCTGGTGCTGGCGGCACTGCTCCGCCGTGAGCATTAACACGCCATGGCCGCCACGCTCGAACTCCAGCCAGGCGAAATCCACTTCCGGGTACAGTTGCTCGACGTGCACCTGGCTGTTGCCCACCTCGACGATCAGCAGGCCTTTCTCGGTCAGGTGATCCGCCGCCTCGGCCAGCATGCGCCGGACCAGGTCCAGGCCATCATTGCCACAGGCCAGCCCCAGCTCCGGCTCGTGATGGTACTCGGCCGGCATGTCGGCGAAATCCTCGGCATCGACATACGGCGGGTTGGACAGGATCAGGTCGAAGCGCTGCCCCGGCAGCCCCTCGAAGCCATCGCCCTGGACGCTGTAGACGCGCTCTTCCAGGCCATGTCGCTCGATATTCTGGTTGGCCACTTCGAGCGCCTCGAACGACAGGTCGGCCAGCACCACTTCCGCCTCGGGGAAGACCTCGGCGCTGACGATACCGATGCAGCCGGAGCCGGTGCAGAGATCGAGGATCCGCGCCGGCTCGGCGGCCAGCCAGGGCTCGAAGCGCTTTTCGATCAGTTCGCCGATGGGCGAACGCGGCACCAGCACACGCTCGTCGACGATGAACGACATGCCGCAGAACCACGCCTCGCCCAGCAGGTAGGCGGTGGGCACACGGTCTTCGATGCGACGCTTGAGCAGGCGCTGCAGCTTGACCAGTTCGTCGTCTTCCAGGCGGCAGTCGAGGTAGCTGTCGGCCACTTCCCAGGGCAGGTGCACCGCGCCCAGCACCAGCAGGCGGGCCTCGTCCCAGGCATTGTCGGCGCCATGTCCGAAGAACAGCTCATGCTCATGGAAACGGCTGACAGCCCAGCGGATATGGTCGCGCAACGTGCGCAGGCGGGAAGTGATCACGGCAGACTCCTTGAAAGACGACCGGCGATTCTAACAGCCCCACGCCACGAAGGCCGCAACGACGAATATGAGCGATGAACCATCATGGCTGAAAGCCACTAACCACGCCGCTTGTACGCTAAGCGATTCACATAAGTGTCCAAGCAGGGGAGAATAGGTAAAAAGCCCTACCCGAAGGAGCCCTTGATGTCTGTTCCAACGACGATGTTCCACCTCAGCGGCCGCGGCTATCCGCCCGCGAAACTGAGCAACGCCAGCCTGGTGATTATCGATGCGCAGAAGGAGTACCTGAGCGGTCCCCTGGCGCTGTCGGGCATGGACGAAGCGGTGGCGAACATCGGCAAACTGCTCGACGCGGCGCGCAAGGCCGGCCGGCCGATCATCCATGTGCGTCACCTCGGCACCGTCGGTGGCCTGTTCGATCCACAGGGTTCGCGCGGCCAGTTCATCCCCGGCCTGGAACCGCAAGGCGACGAAATCATCGTCGAGAAGCGCATGCCCAACGCGTTCAAGAACACCAAGCTGCATGAAACCCTGCAGGAACTCGGTCACCTCGACCTGATCGTCTGTGGCTTCATGAGCCACTCCAGCGTCAGCACCACCGTGCGGCGCGCCAAGGACTACGGTTATCGCTGCACCCTGGTGGAAGATGCCTGCGCCACCCGCGACCTGCCGTTCAAGGATGGCGTGATCGCCGCCGCGCAGATCCAGCAGAGCGAAATGGCGATCATGGCCGACAACTTCGCCTGCGTGACCCCGACCAACAGCCTGGTCTGAACCGGCGGCGGTCGGAACCACCTCGACGATTTCCGGTCCAAACCCGGATCTGTACAGAGGAGATCGGCATGAAGATATCCGACGGTTTCGACGCCAAACGCCTGCGCCCGCGTCAGCCGGGCGCCTGGGGCGCACGCCTGGCGGCGATGTTCTCCGCCCTGCTGGCGACCGTCGGCGTGCTGTTGGCCATGGCCGGTGCTGCCAGCCTGCTGGGCCATCCGGCGGCACTGGGCGAACTCAACGACAATCCCGCCGCGGCCAGCCTGGTATTGGCCGGCGGATTGCTCGTTCTCTACCTCGGGATCTGGATCTGGCGCCGTCGTCGTCTGCGCCTGCGCCGCAGCCGCGAGCTGAATCTGTCCCCGCATCTGATGAAAAAACACGACTGACTGCGTAGACTCTGCGCGGTTCTGGCGGAGGCTTTACATGCAAGACGACGATTTTTCCCTGTTCAAAAGCGAGATGCGCGGCGTCAAGCCGATCAAGCATGATCGCGCCGACACCGGCAAGGCCAAGGCCGACCGCAAGCAACTGGCAAGCCTGCGCCAGAACGCGACGGTACGCACCGACGAAACCGTGGTCGACGGCCTGTCCGACCAGTTCGTCATCGACGTCGGCCCCGAGGACGACCTGCACTGGGCCCGCGACGGCGTCCAGGAAAGCCAGATGCGCAAACTCAAGCTCGGCCAGATCGGCTTCGAGGGCAGCCTCGACCTGCACGGCATGACCGTCGAGAAAGCCCGGGAGACCCTGTGGGACTTCCTCGCCGAGGCGACCCGTTTCGAAGTGCGCTGCGTGCGCGTGACCCACGGCAAGGCGGTGCGCCTGGACGGCAAGCGGCCGATGATCAAGAGCCACGTCAATACCTGGCTGCGCCAGCACCCGCAGGTGCTCGGTTTCACCTCCTGCCAGGCCCGTCACGGAGGCACCGGCGCAGTCTATGTGATGCTGCGCCGGACCATGCTCGAAGGCCGCGACGAGTAACGCCGCACTTGCGGTGCCGCCACAGCCGCCGTACCCTTCGCGTTTGCGAAATACACCACAGGTAGATCCATGTCCCTGGAACAGCATTACACCGCGATCCTTGGCCAACTCGGCGAGGATGTCTCCCGCGAAGGCCTGCTCGACACGCCGAAACGGGCCGCGAAGGCCATGCAGTACCTTTGCCGCGGTTACAACCAAACCCTGGAAGAAGTCACCAACGGCGCACTGTTCAGCTCCGACAACAGCGAAATGGTCCTGGTCAGGGACATCGAGCTGTATTCGCTGTGCGAACACCACCTGCTGCCGTTCATCGGCAAGGCGCATGTCGCCTATATCCCGAGTGGCAAGGTCCTGGGCCTGTCCAAGGTGGCACGGATCGTCGACATGTATGCCCGTCGCCTGCAGATCCAGGAAAACCTCAGCCGCGAAATCGCCGAGGCGGTGCAGCAGGTCACTGGCGCCGTGGGCGTGGCGGTGGTCATCGAGGCCAAGCATATGTGCATGATGATGCGCGGCGTGGAGAAGCAGAACTCGTCCATGATCACGTCGGTGATGCTGGGCGAATTCCGCGAGAACGCGGCGACCCGCAGCGAGTTTCTCAGCCTGATCAAGTGATCGGGCGTGTCATCCGGGCCGACCTTTGCAGGTCGGCCTTTTCTTTTGAGGAGTTGCCATGATCGTCAAAGCCCTGCGCGTCGGCCTCGGCCAGTTGATCGTCTTTCTCGACTGGGTCAGCCGTCCGGCCAAGCTCAAACGTAATCCCGCCGCCCAGGCCAGTGTCGAGCAGCAGGCCCGCGGACTGAGCCTGTACCAGTTCCACGCCTGCCCGTTCTGCGTCAAGACGCGCCGCGCCCTGCACCGCCTGAACGTACCGGTGACCCTGCGCGATGCGAAGAACAACGAACAGGATCGGCAGACCCTGCTCAACGAAGGCGGCAAGATCAAGGTGCCGTGCCTGCGTATCGAAGAAGACGGCAAGACCACCTGGATGTACGAATCCAAGGCGATCATCGCGTACCTGGATCAGCGCTTCTCGGCGGTGTGATCCACGGACCTGCTTTGCAGGCAAGCCAGGCGCCAATCGTAGGAGCGTGGCTTGCCCGCGAAGGACCGCAAAGCGGTCCCAATCCCCCTCAATCCACCATCGCCACATGCCGCGGATGCTGCGCCACTCGCGCCAGCCACTCGCGCACCTTCGGATACGCACTCAGATCGAAACCGCCCTCATGGGCCACATGGGTGTAGGCATACAGCGCCACATCGGCGATCGAATAGCGTTCCCCCACCAGATACGGCGTCACTTCCAGCTGCCGCTCCATGACCTTGAGCGCCTTGTTCCCGCCCTTGTGCAGCTTGCGATATTCGTCCATGCGCGGCTCAGGCAAGCCCAGGTAGAACTGGATGAAACGCGCCACCGCGATATACGGCTCATGGCTGTACTGCTCGAAGAACTGCCACTGCAGCACCTGGGTGCGCAAGCGCGGCTCGCTGGGCAGAAATTCGCTGCCCTCGGCGAGGAAGTTGAGGATCGCATTCGACTCCCAAAGGCAGGAGCCATCCTCCAGTTGCAGCACCGGCACCTTGCCGTTGGGGTTCATCGCCAGGAACTCCGGCGTCTCCGTCTCCCCCTTGAGAATGTCCACCGGCTGCCAGTCATAGGGCAGATCGAGCAGATGCAGCATCAGCTTGATCTTGTAACAGTTACCCGACTGGTAATCCCCATAGACCTTGTACATCGACCCCTCCCCCTTTGCGTAAAACCCATGCGATGACTGTACGGTTAAATGCAACGATTGCTGTACCGCACTCGCTACCCCATCGCACGGTAGTCTGAAAAAACTGCTTACATCGAACAATAAGGAAATATCCATGCCCGACGCCACCTCCGCGCACCTGCGGCCGCTGGCCGACACCTCTCCCTCGGCGGTGGTCGCCGGCTTCATCGCCATGCTCACCGGCTACACCAGTTCCCTGGTCCTGATGTTCCAGGCCGGCCAGGCGGCGGGCCTGAGCAACGCGCAGATTTCCTCGTGGATCTGGGCCCTTTCCATCGGCATGGCAGTGTGCAGCATCGGCCTGTCGTTGCGCTACCGCACCCCGGTGACCGTGGCCTGGTCGACCCCCGGCGCGGCCCTGCTGATCACCAGCCTCGGCGGCGTGACCTACGGCGAGGCCATCGGTGCCTATATCACCTGTGCCGTGCTGGTAGTGATCTGCGGCCTGACCGGCAGCTTCGAACGCCTGGTGCGACGCATCCCGGCATCCCTGGCCTCGGCCCTGCTGGCGGGGATCCTGTTCAAGATCGGCAGCGAAATCTTCGTTGCCGCGCAGCACCGCACCACCCTGGTTCTGGGCATGTTCTTCAGCTATCTGCTGATCAAGCGAGTGTCGCCGCGCTATTCGGTGCTGGCAGCGCTGGTGGTGGGCACGGCGCTGTCCGCCGCACTCGGCCTGCTGGATTTCAGCGGCTTCAAGCTGGAAGTGGCGACCCCGGTATGGACCACGCCGAGCTTCTCCCTGGCCGCGACCATCAGCATCGGCATCCCGCTGTTCGTGGTCGCGATGACGTCGCAGAACATGCCGGGCGTGGCCGTCCTGCGCGCCGACGGCTACCAGGTACCGGCGTCGCCGTTGATCTCGGTGACCGGCATCGCCTCGCTGCTGCTGGCCCCCTTCGGCTCCCACGGGATCAACCTGGCGGCGATCAGCGCGGCGATCTGCACCGGCCCGCACGCCCACGAAGACCCTGCCAAACGCTACACCGCGGCGGTCTGGTGCGGGATCTTCTACGGTATCGCCGGCACGTTCGGCGCGACCCTGGCGGCGCTGTTCGCCGCACTGCCGAAGGAACTGGTGCTGTCCATCGCCGCCCTGGCCCTGTTCGGCTCGATCATGAACGGCCTCAGCGTGGCGATGAACGAAGCCAGGGAACGCGAAGCGGCGCTGATCACCTTCATGGTCACCGCCTCCGGCTTCACCCTGTTCTCCATCGGCTCGGCCTTCTGGGGCATCGTCGCCGGGGTCCTGACCCTGGTCATCCTGAACTGGCGCAAGAGCGCCTGACAGGCATTTCCGGACTCAGATCCGGAAATGCCCGACCATCCCCTTCAACTCCGCCCCCAACTGCGCCAGCTCGATACTCGAGCTGGCGTTGCCGCGCATGGCCATCGCCGACTGATCGGCACTGCTGCGGATCTGCGTGACGCTGCGGCTGATCTCTTCAGCCACGGAACTCTGCTGTTCCGCCGCCGCGGCGATCTGCTGGTTCATCTGCTGGATCAGCGACACCGCACTGGCGATGCTGCCTAGGGCGCTTTCGGTCTGCAGGGCATCGGCCACCGCCAGCTTGACCAGTTCGCCGCTGTCCTGGATCTGCGCCACCGAGGCCTGGGCATTGCTGCGCAGGCTGCTGACCAGGCGCTCGATCTCGCCGGTGGACTGCTGGGTACGCTGGGCCAGCGCGCGCACTTCGTCCGCCACCACGGCGAAGCCACGGCCCTGCTCCCCGGCGCGGGCGGCTTCGATGGCCGCATTGAGGGCCAGCAGATTGGTCTGCTCGGCAACGCTCTTGATCACTTCGAGCACCGAACCGATGTGCTGGATCTCGGCGCTGAGGCTTTCGATGCTATGACTGGCGGAATCCGCGGCGCTGGCCAGACGCTCGATGCGCTGCATGCTCTGGCGCACCACCTGCTGGCCGCTTTCCACCTTGTCATCCGCCGATTGCGCGGCCTGCGCCGCCTCCTCGGCATCGCGGGCGACACTGTGCACCGTGGCGGTCATCTGCTGCATGGCGGTGGCGACCTGGTCGGTCTCGTCCTTCTGGCTGCTGACCTCACGGTTGGTCTGCTCGGTCACCGCCGACAGGGTGTGGGCGCTACTGGCCAGCTTGTCGATACCCGACTGCAGACCACTGACGATGCCGCTCAGGCCGCTGCCCATCTGCTGCATCGCCAGCAGCAACTGGCCGACCTCGTCACCACGGTCCACGGCGATCTCGCCGCGCAGATCGCCGGCGGCGATTTCCTGGGCACGGACGATGACCCGACGCAACGGCAGGACAATCGCCCGGGTGATCAGCACCGCAGCCACCAGCCCCACCAGCAATGCCGCCAATGACGAGACCAGGATCAACAACGCATTGCGTTTGAGTTCGGCCTGCATCTGCGCATCGATTTGCGCGTTGATCTGTTCGACCCGCGCCGTCACCTGCTCGGCACGCTCCTGCAACTGCTTGCGCAACTGCTCCTCGCGGGCCAGCAGATCGGTATATTCGCCGAGTTTTTCGCCGAAACTGGCAATGTGCGTGACCACTTCGCCCAGCACGCTCTGGTAGCCGGGGTCCTGTACCGTGCCCTTGAGCTGGTCGGCCAACTGCGCCGCCTGCTCGGCCTGCTCGATACGACCCTGACGCACGTCATCGGCGCCCTTGCGGTTCTGCTCCAGGCGCACCCGCGCTTCATCCATGGCCTGCAACATCAGCCGCGCGACCTGGGCCACCTGGCCGGCCTGCTCGACGAACTCGGCGCCTTTCTGGCCCTGCGAATCCTTCAGGGTCCAGGTACCGTCGTCAGCCAGCCCGGCCTGCAGGACGTCGAGGTTGTTGGCAACGCTGGACACCGACCAACTGGCCATGTCCAGCGCCAGCTCCTTGGCCTGGGTCAGTTCGACGAATTGATCGAAGGCCTGGCGATAGGCGCCCAGCGCGCTGCCGACATCACTACCGCCAAGCTCCGGCAACTCCGTGGCCCGACTGACGAGCGCCTCGACGCCCTTGCGCAGCGTCTCGGCCTCCTTGGGATCGGAACGCTGGGCATAGCGCTGCTCGTGCAGACGCAGCGCCAGCACGCCATTGTTGAATTCGGTGATCTGCTTGAGCCCGTCGAAGCGCTGGCCCAACACGTGCAGCGCGGCAATCCCGATCGCCGCCACCACTGCCGTCAGCAGCAATACCAGTGTGAATCCCAGCCCCAGCTTGCGGGCCATGCCCAGGTTGGCGAAACCGCCATTCGCGCCCGACTTCATTGTTCGCCGCCCTCTCGTGCTGCCCTTGGAAAACCTGCCGCATATCCAAGGGTGCAGAGTGGCAACCGCGCTGGTGAGTGCACAAGACACCCGTGTCGCAATAATGGCAAAAAGCTAGGAAGCCGTCGTTTTCAGGATGCTGGAGGTCGCCGCAACGCCATCTGCCCGACCGCCTGGAAAAACGCCTGGGCACGCACGTCCCTGGCATAGGCGACATTGATCCGCAGCCAGTCGCTGTCCCGCCCCTGTGGGTCGAACGCCGAGCCTGGGGAGAGGAGTACACCTTCGGCCTGGGCGATCTGCTGCAGACAGGAAAAATCCGCGCCCGGATAGCGGGTCCAGACGAACATGCCGCCGTAGGGTTCGGCGAAAACCTCCCAGCCATTGGCTTCGAGCAGGCGCAAGGCACTGGCCATATGCTCGGCCAGACGCAGACGCAGGCGCTGCACGCTCTTGCGGTACACCCCGCTACCGAGCAACTGCGCCACCACCTGTTCGGCGAAACGCGAGGCACCGATGCCGGTGACCATCTTCACCTCGGCCAGGCGCGCGATCAGCGCCGCGTCCGCCACCAGGTAGCCGACGCGCAGGGAACTGCTCAGGGTCTTGGAGAAGCTCGCCAGATAAATCACCCGCTGCTGGCTGTCCAGCGTGCTCAGCCGCGTGGCAGGGCCTTCCTGGAAGTCGGCGTAGATATCGTCCTCGATGATCCGCAGGTCGAATTCGCCGGCGAGTTCCAGCAACCGCTGGGCGCTGCGCGGGCTCAGGCTGGTGCCGGTGGGGTTCTGGTACAGGCTGTTGACGAACAGGTAGCGCGGTCGGTGCTCGTCCAGCAGCGCGCGGAGGATGTCGAGGTCCGGGCCGTCCACCGTGCGCGGCACCTCGAGCATCTGCACGCCATGCAGGCGCAGCAGGTTGTAGAGGTTGTAATAGCCGGGGCTCTCCACCAGTACCTTGTCGCCGGGCTTGAGCAGCGTACGCACCAGCAGGTCGAGGGCATGACTGGCGCCCTGGGTGGCGAGAATCTGCTCCGGCTGCACCTGGATGCCGAGCAAGGCCAGACGCTTGCGCACCTGCTGGCGCAATACCGTCAACCCCAGTGGCGGGCCATAGCCGAAAAGATCCTGCTCGGCACCGCGACTGATCTGACGAATCGCCAGGGCAATTTCCTCACTCTGCCGCCAGTTGCCCGGCAACCAGCCACAACCGAGGCGCAGCAGGTCTTCCTGATTATCGCTGAACAGCCGCCAGCGACCTTCGGCGCCCTCGCCCCAGGCCGGCTCCTCGGCGAACGGCGCCTGCCCCTTGCGTTCAGCGACGAAAAAACCGACGCCATGACGCGCCTCCAGCCAGCCCAGCGAGACCAGCCGATCATAGGCCTCGATAACACAGGACTGACTGACGCCCTGCTCGCGCACCAGATCGCGGATCGACGGCAAGCGGGTGCCGGGGCGCAGGCGCTGGGTGGCGATCCAGTCGCGCAGGCGCTCGGTCAGTTGTTGCACCAGGGGCGTGGCCAGTTGTCGATCGAGGTTGAGTTTCATGGCGAAGTGTTTGCTCGTTTTGGCCAAACAGTTAATCACAAATGTCCGCGGGCTGTGCCTTTTCCGTGTTCCAGCCCCTCGGGACAATCGCCTGGTCATTCAAGGAGAGCCTCATGATCAGCCGCCACGCCCCCACCACACTGGCCTTCGCGCTGTGCCTGGTGACCTTCGCCGTCAACCTCCAGGCCCCGCTCTATACCGCCTACGCGGCACTCTCCGGCCAGGGCGCGGCGGCGACGGCGGTAGCCTTTTCCGGTTATGTGCTCGGAGTACTGCCCGTGTTGCTGCTGCTGGGCGGGCTGGCCGACCGGGTCGGACACAAGCGCCTGATCCTCGCCGCGCTGTGCCTGTCGATGGCGGCAACCGTGCTGATGCTGATCGCTCCTGGGCTGACCAGCCTCGCCTTCGCCCGCACGCTGCTGGGCATCGGCACGGCACTGGCTTCGGCCACCGGCACCGCGTACATGAGCGAGTTGATGCACGACGGCGACAGTCGTGCCGCGGCGAACCGGGTCACCGCCAGTACGTCGCTGGGCTTCGGCCTGGGCGCCGCGATCACCAGCCTGTTCCTGCTGTGGGGGCCAAGCCTGGTGCCAGGCAGCTTCCCCCTGCATCTGGCGTTGGCCTTCGTCGCCCTGCTGGCGGTGCTGCGCCTGCCGGATCCGGCGCCACGCCGTGCCACGCCGCTGCTGCGCCTGCCCTGCTATCCGCAAGGCAGCCTGCCCTACGGCCTGGCGATCCTGCTGGCCTGGGCCTGCGTCGCGCTGGTGATCGCCTTGATGCCGTCGATCCTGGCCCGCCATCACCTGGCGAACTGGTCGGGGCTGTCGACGTTCTGTGTGATCAGTTGCGGACTGCTGTTCCAGCCCCTGGCACGACGCATGGCTTCGGCCCGCTCGACCCTGCTGGGCCTGCTGGTATTGCCGTGCAGTTACGCCGTGCTGGCCTGGGGCGCGCACAGCGGGGTGCTGGCCGCCGTGCTGCTGGGGGCGGTCGGCGCCAGCAGCGCGTGCTACGGATTCATTTACCTGGGTGGGTTGTCAGCGGTGAATACCTTGGCCGGCGCGGAAAAGACCCGCGCCAGCGCCGGATTCTTCCTGCTGGCGTATCTGGGCTTCAGCCTGCCGGTGATCTTCACCGGCCTGCTCGCCGACCGTTTCGGCACGGGCACCGCCCTGGCCTTGTTCGGTGCCCTGCTGCTGCTCGGCTGCCTGGCGGTCGCCGGCGCCCTGTTGCGCTCCAGCCGCAACGCCGCGATCCAGGCCCTGCTGAACCTCAGATAGCGGTGGCGCCGCCGTCGACGGCCAGGGCATGGCCAGTGGTGAACGCCGCACCATCGCTGCACAGGTAGAGCACGGCGGCGGCGATTTCCTCGACCTTGCCGATGCGCCCCACCGGGTGCATCGCCGCGGCGAACTCGGCCTTGCGCGGATCGGCCTCGTAGGCCCGACGGAACATGTCGGTGTCGATCACCGCCGGGCAGACGGCGTTGACCCGGATCTGCTTCTTCGCGTACTCGATGGCCGCCGACTTGGTCAGACCGATCACCGCATGCTTGGAGGCCGCGTAGATGCTCATCTTCGGCGCCGCGCCGAGACCAGCCACCGAAGCCGTGTTGACGATCGCCCCGCCGCCCTGAGCCAGCATCAGCGGCAACTGGTGCTTCATGCACAGCCATACGCCCTTGACGTTGACGCCCATGATCGCGTCGAACTCGGTTTCGCTGCCTTCGGCCAGACGCCCCTGTTCGATCTCGATACCGGCATTGTTGAAGGCGTAGTCCAGGCGCCCGTAGGCTTCGACGGTGCGCGCCATCAACTGCTGCACGTCGGCATCCCGGGTCACGTTGCAAGGCACGAAGATCGCCTCGCCGCCCGCCGCCCGGATCGACTCCACCGTGGCTTCGCCACCGGCGACATCGAGGTCGGCCACAACCACTTTCAAGCCTTCGGCGGCGAACGCCTCGGCCGTGGCCCGACCGATGCCCGCGGCGGCGCCGGTGACCAGGGCAACCTGGCCGCTGAATTTCATACTCATCGATAGCTCCTGCAACAAGGTAGGAAAGTGGCGAGAGTCTAGTCAGGCAGCGCGGCGTCTGGGCAGCATCATCAAGACGCCGGTTGGCGCATTATGCGAAGTGATGATTATCCCCGCGACGCTTCATAACCCTGCTGGATGCTTGGGTATTCGCTGTGACCGCCGAGCTTGCCGAGGACGCCATGAAGGGCTATCACAGTGCTTTTGCCCAACCTTTGCGAGGCTCCCATGACTGCCCAGACCAATCGCCGCTTCCTGCTCGCCAAACGCCCGCTGGGCGCCGTGACCCGGGACGACTTCCACTTCGAACAGCCGCCGCTGGGCGAACCCGCCGATGGCCAGGTGCTGGTGAAGAACCTGTACCTGTCCCTCGACCCGGCAATGCGCGGCTGGATGAACGAGGGCAAGTCGTACATTCCCCCCGTCGGCCTGGGCGAAGTGATGCGTGCCCTGGGGGTCGGCGAAGTAGTCGCCTCACGCAATCCGAAGTTCGCCGTCGGCGACCATGTCAATGGCCTCCTCGGCGTACAGGACTACTTCCTCGGTGAGCCCCAGGGCTTCTACAAGGTCGACCCGCGGCTGGTGCCGCTGCCCCGCTATCTCTCGGCGCTGGGCATGACCGGCATGACCGCCTATTTCGCCCTGCTCGACGTCGGCCAGCCGAAAGCTGGCGACACCGTGGTGATTTCCGGGGCCGCCGGCGCGGTGGGCAGCATCGCCGGGCAGATTGCCAGGATCAAGGGTTGCCGCGTGGTGGGTATCGCCGGCGGTGCGCAGAAATGCCAATACCTGAAGGATGAGCTGGGCTTCGACGGCACCATCGACTACAAGGCCGAGGATGTGCTGGAAGGTCTGAAGCGGGAGTGCCCGAAAGGCGTGGACGTGTATTTCGACAACGTCGGCGGCGACATCCTCGATGCCGTGCTCAGCCAGCTCAACCTCAAGGCCCGCGTAGTCATCTGCGGCGCCATCAGCCAGTACAACAACAAGCAGGCGGTGAAAGGTCCGACCAACTACCTGGCATTGCTGGTCAATCGTGCGCGGATGGAGGGTTTCGTGGTCATGGACTACATCTCCCAGTACGCCGCGGCGGGCCAGGAAATCGCCGGCTGGCTGGCCAGCGGCCAACTGAAGAGCAAGGAGGACGTGGTCGAAGGCCTGGAGACCTTCCCCGAAACGCTGTTGAAGCTGTTCAGCGGGGAGAATTTCGGCAAGCTGGTGCTGAAGGTGTGAAATGAAACAGGGCCCTTTCGGGCCCTGTCTTTCGTCTTAGCCGCGGATTTCCGCGACGACCGCAGCCAACGCCTGTGCAGGATCGGCGGCCTGACTGATCGGGCGGCCGATCACCAGATAATCGGAACCGGCATCCAGGGCCTGACGCGGGGTCAGGATACGGCGCTGGTCATCCTGGGCACTGCCCGTCGGACGGATACCTGGGGTCACCAGTTGCAGCGACGGATGCGCCGCCTTCAGCGCCGGTGCTTCCAGGGCCGAGCAGACCAGACCGTCCATACCGGCCTTCTCTGCCAGCGCAGCCAGACGCAGCACCTGCTCCTGCGGCTCGATATCCAGGCCGATTCCGGCCAGGTCCTCGCGCTCCATGCTGGTCAGCACGGTCACACCGATCAGCAGTGGCTGCGGGCCGTTACGCTTGGCCAGTTCCTCACGGCAAGCCGCCATCATGCGCAGGCCGCCCGAGCAATGTACGTTGACCATCCATACACCCATCTCGGCCGCGGCCTTGACCGCCATCGCCGTGGTGTTGGGAATGTCGTGGAATTTCAGATCGAGGAAAACTTCGAAACCCTTGCTGCACAGGGTTTCGACGATGCCGGAAGCGCTGCTGGTGAACAGCTCCTTGCCGACCTTCACCCGGCACAGCGCAGGGTCCAACTGATCGGCCAGCTTAAGGGCGGCGTCACGGGTGGGAAAATCCAGGGCGACAATCAGGGGCGTCTGGCAGGCGGACATGGGCAGGGTCTCTTGGCAAGTCGAAAACGGCGCGCATTGTAAACGATGCGGCGCTGCAAAGGGGGCCGGCGATCGCACTCGCCCTATAATTGAACCAATGCGTTAAGATTTTACTCGATATTACAGACACGGCCCGTTCGCCGAGAGAGAAGGAGACTGTCATGCCTTGGTATGCCTGGTTGATTCTGCTGGTGGCACTTGGCTCCATCATCGGTGGTCTGATGATGTTGAGAGACACGGCGAAGAAATTGCCACTGACGGAAGAGCAGTTGAAACGCGTTCATGAAAGGAATGCGGAGATGGACGCCAAAGAGGCACAAGACCGCTGAGGTTAGCGGATTCAGGGGCGGGGGAAGCCCACCCCTGAGAGCTTCAGTTGACCGTTATTTTCTCCCGGTTACGGTCGACAATTGCCTTGCCGATCCCCTCGACCTCCAGCAGTTCGTCCACAGATGCGAAGTTTCCGTTGGATTCCCGATAGGCAACGATTGCTTTCGATTTAGCCTCGCCTATTCCCGAGAGCTCACGCTGAAGCGTAAGGGCATCGGCCTTGTTCAAATCGAGTTTCCCGGTCGACTGCTCCGCAGAGATTGATAGCGGTGCTGTTTCAGCATTGCCTGATTTACCCGGTGCTGCTCCCGCCGCGAGGGAAAATGTCACGACGAATGCTGCCAGAACGGAAGTAAGGTAAGTAGGGCGCATAGGATGTTGCTCCATAGGATCAGTGTTTTCAGGGGCAGCTTTTCCGTAGCTGCCGCAGAAGGCTAGACCTGTGGTTATGGATCGGCAAACGCCCTTGTCGCCTCAGTGTTTTCCAAACAATTCAAGAGCGCACCGAAACCAGGCGCGCCCAATAGGTCATCGCCGTCAGGGAGCTTGGATATTCGCTGGGCACTTCGAAATAAGGCAAAATGCCAGATTACGCACTGTACGCACCATGCGGACGTTGCAGAAGGGCTGTCAAAGGAGGGCTGCCGTCCCCAAGCGATACGTGCTCAGGAAACCGGCAGCGAGTAGAGATGAAACAATCTTGCGTGCTGCGAATAGAGGCTATCGCAGCACCCACATCAATGACGACTTTGTTGGGATGCCAGCACAGAGCGCCGCACAACTGCAACGCCCAGCCCCAGCAAGAACCCAAACAGCAAGCCAAAGCCGACAATAAGCGCTTTCTTCGGCTTGACTGGGGATTGAGGTTCCATTGCAATCTTGTCGACCCGAGCCAGTTCGAGGTTATCGAACTTGGTGTTCAGTTGCTGCAAACGCGTCAACTCACCACGGATATCCGCAATTTCCTTCAAGAACAGTTCGGGATTGTGTCGGCTCTTGAGGAGTTCAACTTCACGATTGCTGGCCAGCAAGCTGAGCTCTTTCTGGATTTCATCAATACGTGGCTCGGTGAAGTCATCGGAACGCCGTGTTTCCAAGGTACTGCGTTCCGCCTCCAATACAGATTGCCCCATGAAATACAGCGGGATCTTCTGATTGTTCACCTCAGTACGGACCATATTGCTTTGGCGCGCCTGGCTTTCGTCGCTAAAGGTCGACGGCGTGGTCGGCTTGACAATGCCAAGTTTCTTGGCAATGGTGATCGCCTCGTCAAGTTCCTTGATACGATTTTGCCGGCGGCTTTGCAGTTGTTGACGCAGCGCTTTCAGTTCATCCTGCAGAAGCTGCCTTTTAAGTTGGTCTTTCTCAAGCAGGGTGGCGATCTTCGAGTCTTTTTCCGCCTCGTAACCGGCTTTTTTCGATTCCAGGTTTTTTTCGACCTGTGTAATACGGTTGGCAATCAGGATCTTCAAGCCGGAGGTGACTCTTTCCTTCTCGCTGGTAACCACGTAGTTAGTAAAATCCTTGGTGATACCTACACCGTCTATACCTTGCGGGTATCGGACAGTAAACCTCAGACTGTCGCTGAGATTCTTGCTCTTGGTCGGATCGATGCTTTCAAGGGAAAAGGCCTTTTCATTGAATTTATCGAATGCTTCCTCGAGCGTCTGCCCCGCAGCCTGAAGCGGGGCAAGGTATTGAGGATTAGCCCGAAAGAAGCTGAGCCGAACATCGTAAGACTGCATGGAGGAGCCGACACGGATCAGCGCATCCTTTGGCTGGAGCACATACAGTCCAGACTCATTGAACTCATCCAGCTCTGCCTGTGCAACCGGACGAATATAACTTTCAACCTCATATTCCGGTGTTGCCCACAGAACATAAGCAATGGAAGCAGTCACCGCCAGAGCGGTGAACAGCAGAACAACCGCCCTCTGATCCCAGAGACCGCTGATAAGCTCTTTTACTTCAAGCACTTCTTGGCGAGAGGTATCTATCGATTTTACTGGAATGTTCATCGCACGCTCAAAAAATCATCGACAGCCACCCCCGAAACTCATCGGAAAGTTACCGCCATGCCTGTCAGGAATATGTTTTGAAAATTAACTTCAAGTTACAGATTCTCCCGCATTCGTTGACAAATAGCAAGAGTAGGACTCATTCGCGGAGACTGCTGAACCTTCGCAAACCGCGCCCTACCAAGCCTTTCCACGAATCCGCCTGGTAACTTCCGAGAATTTTTCGAAGGCCGACAGCTTGAAGTAGCTGTATTGCAGCGCTTTTCCTCCCGGCGCAGGTTCAGCGCGTTATAACTGGTGCACTCATACCCGCAGCAGCACTTTCGATATTTTTTCGTAGCAGCAGTCAATCCGAGGCTCGTTTCCAGGCATCGGATTGTTGTCTCGCGCGCTAAAGATCAACAAGAGAACTTGACCTGCTGGTCTCAGTTAGTTGCCGATACTGCTAGTCAAGGATCCAGACGACGCTGCTGATAAATCCAGTCGACGATCTCGCCATCCGGCGCATAACCGCTAACCGTTTCTCGCAGCAACTGCCGGACCCGATTGTAGTCATCTTCATCGATCGCCTTAAGCAATTGCCCCAGGCGCTCGCTGAGAGAACTCCACGACAGATAGTCTTCATTAGCCGTCATGATCATCGGATGTCGTGTCGCTGCGACATTGTCACCGATCAGCAGCTCTTCATAGAGCTTTTCTCCAGGACGCAAACCGGTAAACTCGATTGCGATATCACCATGGGGGTTGCGTTCGGAGCGAACACTCAAGCCGGAGAGATGGATCATCTTTTCCGCCAACTCCACGATGCGAACTGGTTCGCCCATGTCGAGGACAAATACGTCGCCGCCCTGCCCCATCGAACCCGCCTGAATGACCAACTGAGCGGCCTCGGGAATGGTCATGAAATACCGGGTGATGTTCGGATGCGTCACGGTGAGAGGACCACCGGACTTGATCTGTTTGTGAAACAGTGGGATCACCGAGCCGGACGACCCCAGAACGTTACCGAACCGAACCATGGTGAAACGAGTCTTGTTGACCCGGGAGATATTACCCTTGTCGCCGAACAGCACCGGTGCAGGCTCACGACTGAGCGCCTGAAGGGTCATCTCAGCGAGTCGTTTCGTGCTACCCATGACATTGGTCGGGCGGACAGCCTTGTCGGTAGAAATCAGCACGAAGTTGGCAGTACCTGCCTGCAACGCGGCCTGGGCAGTATTCAGAGTACCAATGACATTGTTCAATACGCCTTCGGCGATATTATGCTCGACCATTGGTACATGCTTATAGGCCGCTGCGTGATAAACGGTGCTGACCCGCCAGGTCTTCATGATATCGAGCATCTGAGCCTGATTACGCACCGACCCGAGAATCGGCAGGATCTTGGTCGGCAGCGACTCGCGCCGAACACGTTGCTCCAGTTCGGACAGAATACTGTAGAGATTGAACTCACTGTGTTCAAACAACAGTAATATACGTGGACGCAGGCCCAGGATCTGCCGACACAGTTCGGAACCGATTGATCCACCGGCGCCGGTTACCATGACCGACTGATCGGCGATGCAACGCTCAAGCAGGTCTTCCTGCGCTGGAACGGCATCGCGTCCGAGCAGGTCGGCGATATCTACTTCCTGGATATCTTCGACCTTGACCCGGCCACTGGCCAGATCCATGAATCCAGGAATGCTGCGCACATGCAATGGAAAGCCCTCGAGAAACCCGAGAATTTCCCGGCGGCGCGCGCGCGTCACCGAGGGAATCGCAAGGAGAATCTCCTGCGCGCCGGTACAGTCGATCATTTTCTGCAGATTACGAGGCTTGTATACCTGCAGCCCTGAAATGACACGATCGACAATGCTGCTGTCGTCGTCGATGAACGCCACCGGACGCATCAGTTTCCCGAGGCGCAGCGCCGCCACCAATTGGTTACCCGCCGAACCCGCACCGTAGATCGCAACCTTGGGCAATCCGTCGTCGCGGTTGGTGAACGGCACATGCTGAGCAGCCGCAAACCAGTCGCCGAGAAAATACTGGCGCATGGCCAAGCGCAGCCCACCCACAAGAATCAGACTCAACCACCAGTAGTTGAAGATGATCGAACGAGGGACGACATTCTCATGGTTGCTGTACCAATAGACGACCACCCCAAGAATCAGTGCCGAGAGGCTGACCGCCTTGATAATGGCGATGAGTGCGTCATTACCGAAATAACGCATGACCGCGCGGTACATGCCAAACCGGATAAACAGTGGGATAGCGACGATCTGCGCACTGATGAACAGCCAGACGTGATCGCGAATGGGGTTTGCCATTTCGTCGATACCCAGGCGCACGACGAACGCGAGCCACAATGCGGCCCAGACTAGTATGACATCGGCCATTACCTGCAACAGGCGTTTTTGACGGCGGGGCAGCCCAAGCAAAACAGCCCGCAATCGATCCATAACCCCTTCGTACACCTTTACTGCTCCCATAATGAATCAGTACCTGAAACCACGCACACTTGCCGACGCGGGCAAGCGGATCAATCTGCTTTATTCAAGCGCACCGGCGCGATAACGAATGGCAATGATGATCAGTGGCACATAGGCGATAACAACACCCAGCACACCATCAAGCCCCAGAAGCATGACGCACAAGGCGATCGGCAACAACCAAAACAGGTTGATCAAACCAACCGCAACGGTCACAGGCAAGTGCCTGCCATAGAGTCGAGATGCAAACTGATAGGCATGACTGCGGTGCGCCTCGTAGACCTTGTCGCCTCTGGAAAGGCGGCGGATCAGTGTATAGGTCGCGTCTACGATGAATACACCGAGCAGGATGAGCCAGCACCAGAACAACTGCGAAGACACCCAGGCTGCCTGCAACGACAGGACGCCCAGCGTGATTCCGAGGAAACCGCTACCCGCGTCACCCATGAAGATGCGTGCGGGAGGAAAATTCCAATACAGGAAACCAGCCACCGCCATGGCTAACAATAGAGGCAACATCAGCAACTGATGAAAACCACTGAACCAATAGAGCAGACAGCCTCCCAGGCAGGCACAGATCGCCTCGACACTGGCTATACCATCGATCCCATCCATAAAGTTGTACAGATTCAGCAACCAGACCAGATAAAAGGCCGCGATGATAGCTCCGAACCAGCCAAGATCAAGTTGCAGGCCGAACACCTCCAGAGTTGGCAGCCCGCCCAACCACGCCAACGCCCAGGCAGCTGCCAGGAAATGTCCCAGGAGACGCCAGCGTGCTGCGATATGACCATGGTCATCCAGGAAGCCGATAATGGCGATCAATGCCCCCGCGCCCCCGAGAGCAATCATACCGGCCAAGTCAGCGTCATTGTGCGCGCCCACTACGGCCAAGGCCAGGAGGAAGGCGAGCACGATCGCCACGCCACCACCACGGGGAGTCGGTACCGTGTGGGAGCTGCGCGCATTGGGAACATCAATGATGCTTTTGGCCAGTGCATAGCGCCGAAGACCGGCGGTCAATACAAGGGACAGCATTCCAACCAACGGAATTAGCCAGGTCTGAGTCATTTGCTTGTTTTTTCCTGATAGCCCCGGGCTGCCAGCCGAAGCGCCTCATCGACACTGATTGGCGGCTTCCAGCCCAGCACAGTACGTGTTTTCTCGATATCGACCTGCAGTGAACCACAGAGTCGCTGCGACAATGAGCGCTTGCCCAGCAAGGTTGCGCCGAGTTCCAACAAGCTGCTGGGAACCGGCAACAGGCGTGCCCGCTTGTCCAGAGCGGCAGCCATGCGACGCAGCAACCCGGTAGTGGACAGATCCTCGCCGTCGCTGACGAGGAAAGTCTGGTTAGCGGCGGCCGGATGGGTAACGCAGGTGAGCACCAGGTCGGAAAGGTTGCCCAGCGCAACAAGACTGCGACGGTTATCGATGGCACCGAATGGTAGTGGCACACCTTTGTCCAGCCAACGCATCATTGCCAAAAAATTGGCCTTGACTCCCGGACCGTAGACCAGAACCGGGCGCACGATGACCACCTCGATTCCGGTTTCCAGGGCCAGTGCGCGCAAGGCTTGTTCCGCCTCCATCTTCGATACGCCATAAGGATCAGCCGGGGCTGGCGTATCGTCGGCATGATAAGGACGACCCTTGAGCGTGCCTTCGCCGTTGACCTTGATCGAGCTGACGAACACGAAACGCGTGACACCAGCCCGGACGGCCTGGCGCGCGAGATTCAGGGTGCCGTCGACATTGACCTTGCGAAACGCCGCCAGCGGATCCACCTCAGTGTCATTCATTACATGCACACGCGCTGCGGAATGGATGACCGTGCGCACGCCGACAAGCGCGGCTGACCAGTCTGTCGCCTCATCAAGCGCTTCGAAACGACTGACGGTAACACGAGGGTCCAGGCCAGCCGGCACGTTTCGCAATGCCGCAACCACCGAATAATCCCGCGCCAGCAGCCCATCCAGGACAGCCTTGCCCACGAAACCGGAAGCTCCGGTCAACAACACGGTATGCGACATCACCTGCCTGCCTTACGTAGGGTGGCTTCACGAAAGAGCGACTCCAGCCTAGCCATGAGCTTGGGCTTGGAATAATGCTCGAGGTAGTACTGACGCCCGGCTTCGCCCATGATGGCACGTTGCGCCAAAGCAGTAGCGGCCAGTGTACTGGTAATCGCGGCGAGCCCTTGGGCATCGCCCGAGTCGCAGGCGAATCCAGCACCGGACTCGCGGATGACACGGGCTGCTTCGCCGTTGATCATGCCCAGCAATGGGCGCCCCGACGCCAGATAGGCCTGCACCTTGCCGGGAATGGTCTTCTGGAACACGTCGTTGGTTTTCAGGGTTACCAACAGCGCGTCGGCCTGGGCAAACAGACCGGGCATCGCCTCCAGTGGGTGACGCCCAAGAAGATGAACGTTGTCCAGTTGACGCTCCCGGACCTGCTCGGCGAGCCAGGCACTCATCCGCCCATCACCGACAATAACCCAGCGAACAGCTGCGCTGCCGCGCAACGATTCGGCGGCATCCAGCACCGCAGGAAAGTCCTGTGCCTCGCCCAAATTGCCAGCGAAGACCACGGTGAACACCGACGGATCCGCCTCTACAAGCGTGCTCGCCACCGAGCCTGGATCGGAAAAATCGTCTTCCGCCCAGCTTGGAAAATATACCAGCCGTTCGTCGGCGATCCGCTGTGTGCAGTACTGCTTCACGTTTTCCAGGAATCCATGGGACTGCAGCAGCAAGTAGTCGGTGCGGTTGTAGATCCACGACACCATCTTGCCTACCAACCCCAGCAAACGCGTGTTGCGCAACACACCAACAGCACGGAGCGTTTCCGGCCACAGGTCCAGTACCCAGACGAAAACCGGCGCTTTCTTCAGGCGACCGATCACGATTGCCGGTATGGCCGCCATGATTGGCGATACCGCATAAACGAAGAGCGCATCAAATTTGCGACCACGCAATTTGAACGCGCCGAACGTCGAGGCACTGAGGAAGAACGAAGCATAGTTGAGCATCAGCTGGATACTGCGCTTGCCCCGCGGCAGCATCGGCACCCTGACGACATCAGCACCGTGATAGACGGAAAAATCCCCAGGCGAAGTACGATAGTTTTCGAACACTTCACCCTCGGGATAGTTGGGCAATCCGGTGAGTACGGTAACCTCATGACCCTTTTCCTTGAGATCGCGGACCAGATCATTGATCCGCATGTTCTCCGGCCAGAAATACTGCGTTACGACAAGCACTCTCAGCTTTTTTTCAGACATGCAAACCACTCGGTTCAATAACGCTTCCATACGGTGCGATTCACATAGTCGGTGTAACTATGAAGAATGCGAACAACTTTATCTGAAACATTTGGCATGCTGTAGTCGGCCACCAGACGCAGGCTGCGTTCATCGCCACGTGCCTGGCTATCGAGGATGCTCAGCCCTTGCAGAACGCGGTCTACTTCCAATCCGACCATCATCGCCGCAGCTTCCTCCATACCTTCAGGGCGCTCATGCGCTTCGCGTATATTGAGTGCCGGGAAGTTCAGAATCGAAGCTTCTTCACTGATGGTCCCGCTGTCCGAAAGGACGGCCTTGGCCTCCATCTGCAGTTTGTTGTAGTCCTTGAAGCCCAGCGGCTTGAGCAGGCGCACGTTCGGGTGGAAGCTGACGCCTACGGCGTCGACGCGCTTCTGAGTACGCGGATGCGTCGAAACAATTACCGGCAGGTCAAATTGGGCTGCAACAGTATTGAGCACGTCTACCAACTTGAGGAAATTCTTCTCCGAATCGATGTTTTCTTCGCGGTGGGCGCTGACCACAAAGAATCGGCCCTTTTCTAGGCCAAGACGGGAAAGCACATCCGCCCCATCGATACCGTCACGGTAGTGATTGAGCACCTCGAACATAGGACTACCGGTCTTGATCACGCGATCGGCAGGAAGCCCTTCACGCAGCAGGTAATCACGGGCGATGGTGCTGTAGGTCAGGTTGATATCCGCGGTGTGGTCCACGATGCGGCGGTTGATCTCCTCCGGCACGCGCATGTCGAAGCAACGGTTACCGGCCTCCATATGGAAGGTCGGAATCTTGCGTCGTTTGGCAGGCAGGACGGCCATGCAACTGTTGGTGTCGCCCAGTACCAGCAACGCCTCGGGCGCGATCTCGGCCAGCACGCGGTCGACCGTGATGATCACGTTGCCGATGGTTTCGGCTCCGGTCGCACCGGCGGCATTGAGAAAATGGTCTGGTTTGCGAATACCCAGATCCTGGAAGAAGATCTCGTTCAACTCGTAGTCGTAGTTCTGCCCGGTATGAACGAGAACGTGCTCACAATGCTCATCCAGCGCACTCATCACACGAGATAGGCGGATGATCTCCGGACGGGTGCCGACGACGGTGACAACTTTCAACTTTTTCATAACAACCTCAATGAGCCTCGACACGTCAGTGAGTTGACTTGACAGGCAACGCATAAGTATCCGGGTGATCGCGATCGAAGATCTCGTTGGCCCACAACATGACAATCATTTCTTCTTTACCGATATTGGTGATGTCATGCGTCCAACCGGGCACCGTTTCGACAATTTCGGGCTTGTCACCTGTAGTCACTAGCTCATGAAGTTCGCCAGTTTCGATATGCCGGAAGCCGAAGTTGGCGGTACCCTTGATCACCATGAACTTTTCGGTCTTGGAATGGTGGTAATGACCACCGCGGGTAACACCTGGGTGCGCTGTGAAATATGAGAACTGACCAGCATCCTTGGTCTTCAGCATTTCCACAAACGTACCACGAGGATCGGTGTAACCCTTGACCTCATAGGTGAAGCTGGCCGGAGGCAGGTAGCTCAGGTAGGTGGAATACAATGCACGCGTCAATCCGGTACCCACCGCTTCGGTGACCAGCGACTCGCGGCTATCGCGAAACGCGTACAGCTGCTCCGCCAGAGAGCCGACGCTAATACTGTACTGCGGCTCGACAGAAACAAATGGATTGCCCGCCAAACGCCCTTCCATAACGGCCAGGAAGCAGGAAACCACATCATCGATGTAGACAAGATTGATCATGGCTGCGGGATTGCTGATCGAAATATCCAACCCACGCGCAATGTTGTGGCAGAACGTCGACACAGCAGAGTTGTAGTTCGGCCTGCCCCACTTGCCGAAAACGTTGGGCAACCTGAAAAGATGCACTGGTGCACCGAAATCATTCTGCAGCGCCAGCAACACCTGCTCGGCTGCTCGCTTGCTCTTCCCATACTCATTATCCAGTTCGGCCTGGCTGGAAGACGTATACAGAACTGGTATCTTGCGACTGCTGGCGACAATCGCATCGCATAACGCGCGGGTAAGGTCGGTGTTACCTATGTGGAAATCCTGAGGATCCTGCGGGCGATTCACGCCCGCCAGATGAAACACGAAGTCCACTTCGCCAACCAGGTGGGCCAGATCGCTGAGCAAGTCCTCGCGCGTGAAACGTAGGACCTCGATATCTTTACGCTCACGTAGATGAGCAATAAGGTTCTTGCCGACAAAGCCATTGGCGCCAGTGACCAGTACTTTCATGGGTTATTCCTCTGGCGCCGCGTTTTCACCACTCTGAATAGCGCGCATGAATTCAAGTTTAAGCAGCAGCTGCTGCATACCTTGAACGTCCAGACGCTCAGTGTTGTGGGAGTTGTAATCCTCGGTACGCGAAATTACCGTTTCCCCCTGCTCGACAAACTTGGCGTAGTTCAGATCGCGCAGATCAGGCGGAACGCGGAAGTACTGACCCATGTCTTCGGCGCAGGCAATTTCCTCACGGCTCAGCAACGCTTCGAACAGCTTCTCCCCGTGGCGGGTACCGATGACCTGAATCGGATGATCCGGCTTGCCAACCAGCGCAGTAAGTGCCTGAGCCAGCGTCTCTACGGTAGCCGCCGGTGCCTTCTGCACGAAAAGGTCACCGTTGTTGCCATGCTCGAAGGCATACAATACCAGGTCGACCGCGTCGGCGAGCGTCATCATGAAGCGGGTCATGTTCGGATCGGTCAAGGTAAGTGCTTTTCCTGCACGGATCTGCTCGATGAAAAGCGGAATGACCGAGCCACGCGAAGCCATGACATTACCGTAGCGCGTGCCACAGATAACGGTCTTGCGCTCGTCAAGGTTGCGCGATTTGGCCACCATGACTTTCTCCATCATGGCCTTTGAGATACCCATCGCATTGATGGGATAAACCGCCTTGTCGGTACTCAGGCAGACCACTCGCTTCACAGCATTCTGAATCGCCGCTTCCAGCGTGTTTTCAGTACCCAGCACGTTAGTCTTCACAGCTTCGAGCGGATGAAACTCGCAAGAAGGCACCTGCTTCAGCGCAGCTGCGTGGAAGATGTAATCCACTCCTCGTGTGGCATTCAGAATGCTCTGATAGTCACGCACGTCACCAATGTAAAACTTCAACTTGTCGCTCGCATAACGCTTGCGCATGTCATCCTGTTTTTTCTCGTCACGGCTGAAAATTCGAATTTCGCCGATGTCGGTTTTCAGGAATCGTTTCAACACGGCATTACCGAAAGAGCCAGTACCACCGGTAATAAGAAGAGTTTTATCTTTAAACATAGTCTATGACTTCGCTTTATAGTTAGCCAAATCGGGCTGGCAAATTCGCCTGCTCACGACCTGGATAATTGATCAACACCGTACGCAACTTGCCTTTGCACAAAAAGGTTGCTTGCAAACGAGCTTGCTGTACCGCAATGTTCGATAAGTGTCAGATGATTTTGCGAATCTGCGCCCCCCGAGCATGGTCAAGCCTGATGCATCTGGAGAGGCTGCCGATTGGCAGGACCGCCCACAACAGTGCCTTGAACGATCGAACTGAAAATGATTCTCGTTTCCCGGGCTCGCAGAGGTAGCACAAGCCCGACCTGCCACGTCACGACCCGTCTTACCCCGCTCAGGAGCGACTCCCTGCAGGACTGGTTGCGTCGGCATGCGTAGCCAACGTCGGAGAAGATCATCTGCATCATCGGAAAATCCGGTGGATGGCACTCAGGCATTCTATCAAAATCAGGAACTCTTCTTGTATTGCCAAGGGAGGAACCTTTTCTCCGACCATCTTGAGAGAGGAACCAGTCAACCTGAGGCTGATACGAATACGGCTCGTGACCGATAGAGAGGCGCGTAGCTATGATACCCGGCAGATCATGCAACTCGCCAATATACTTGGACTTTTCGCATAATCTTTCAGCATCAGAAGTATCGTTTTCGCGGCATCGATGACACCCCGAAAACGCAAAATCAGTGCTTATATGTACCATATCGCGCCTGTGCAGGCGAGCACAAAGGTGCAAGTTGATGAGACATCATCAAATAGAAAGGTAACGTGGTGAAAAGACTCCAAGCGTCACCACCTTGCAAAAATCCGGGCATTGCATCACCCAGCATCCTTGTCAGATCAGGTACCCAACCCCGCATAACCACTCCTTTTTCCGGGGACTCCCAAGGGCCACAGCCGCCGTGTTCGATGGCCTGCATCGAAACAGATACCAAAGTGCGCCCATTGTCTCACACCCTGGCTTTTCGAGCACCCTCACCATCCGATGCCTTCGAGACAATGAATCAATGCGTCAGTGCACTTGAGAAACCGCCATATCACAACCGTCGCCAACCGCCACGACAAAACAATACGTTCTGATACCCTGAAGACCAACGACACCCTCGAAAATGGCTCAACCCAGAAGGCTGAACCAACACTCGACGATCTCGAAGCTACCTCGAACTACCGACTAGGTTGAATATATTGAGCCAGGTAGCCTCTGCGGTTCTTGCCCAATCATATTTCCTGGCCTGCAGGACAGCTTTACCCGAGAGACGCGCAGCATAGTCTTCGTCCGACAGGACCTTCAGCATGGTTTTGGCAATATCGTCCGGATCGAACGGCGAGAAATAGGCGGCGGCGTCTGCGCCAAACTCTGGCATCGGCATGACATTGGATGAAAGAACCGGCCGGCCAGCACCCAACGACTCGAGTAGAATATTCGGGCAATTCTCACAAGAAGACGCGAACAGCACGAGCTGTGCATGATGATAATAGGCAGGCAGCTCGCCGTACGGTACTGCACCAAGAATCATCACCTTCTCGGCAAGCCCACGAGCCTTAATCAACTCATGCACCCGCTCGCCACCTGGCATATTGGACTCACCGATCAGCACCAAGCGAAAACGGTTTCGATAGTCATCCGGCAAGCTTGCATACGCGCTGACCACCTCATAATGATGCTTGTAGACATCAAAACGAGACACATATAGAAGATAGCTTTCCGCCGGCAAACGCTGAGGGCGCGGGACATTGACATCAACCTCCCTGAATGCCTCCCCTACTCCATGAGGTATGGTGATCGGGTTTGGAATTTTGGTCAGCCCCTCGATTACGCTGCGAGCATAGTCCGAAATGAAAATCGTCAGATCCGCCCGAGACATGCTACGCAACATGACACGGTACAACAGCCAGTTTCTGATGCGCTGCAACCCTAACGGCATGGACGCACGCACGCGCTTGTCGAAAGGCAGCATATTGCGGAACATGGTTACCACTTTACATCCCTTCGGCACCCTGCCTGCAACCACCCCTCCAGGGCAGAACAGCACATCTGCACCAACACGACTCAGATATCTGGGCAACAAGACTTTTTCCCAAACAGTACGGGTCAATGGATTGTCCACTGGCCATGCCGGGTAATAACGGCTGACACACGGATGCTCAGGCAGCTTCAGCCCTTCGGGGGCTAGCACCGTTATCTTCAAGTCGGCACGATCAGGAATATGCTTCAGCAGATTGATCAGGTAAGTCTGCCCTCCACCCAATCTGGCAGAAAACGCATTAATCACAATATTCAATTGAAAACTTCCTTGTTCTCGCCAGTCTGACCGCAACACTCAGACGACTGAATATCTCTCAACCACGCCTGGAACATCAAAACGTTCCAGATATGCGCACTACGATCAAACTTTCCTGACAAATGCTCGTGCCACATCCTGCCGACCTTGTCTGCATCAAGATAACTGTCATCAACCAGCCGCGAAGGGGATAGCAAGTCTTCCGCCCAGTCCCGTAGCGGCCCCCGCAGCCACTCCCCAAGAGGGATTGAAAAACCCGTCTTGGGACGATCAATCAAACGCGAAGGCACATAACGATCAAGCAGGCGACGCAATGCCCACTTGCCAACCCCTTCCCGCACTAGAAAACGCTCGGGTAAGGCGAATGCAAACTCAGCAATACGATGATCCAGCAATGGAGCTCGCGACTCAAGACTTGAATACATTGTAGCTCTGTCAACCTTCACCAAAAGATCGTCAGGCAAATGCTGAACAACATCCCATTGCCTCATTGCCGCAATGCTGTCGCTTTCCTGTGCAGGGAAGCTATCGAAGCCAGTGCATTTGCCACCGACGACAATATTTTCTTCCGGCTGCCAGTGAGACATGAGACGAATATACATCTCGCCCAAACTACGAGAGTCGATCAGTTGCCCCAGACGATTGACTCGACGACCGTTGATAGAAGATTGATACCGTGCAGGTAGCAACCCAGTGAGCCTGTCCCAATCAGCTGCTGAGGGATGGGTCAAAACAGAAGCCACCGCAGACCTCAGAGGCCTTGGTACCTTGCTGATCTTGCGCCAGAGGTTGGCGGTAATCGGATAGCGCGGATACCCTGCGAACAGCTCATCACCTCCATCACCGGTCAACGCTACCGTGACGTGCTCGCGGGTCAACCTCGAAACCAGTGTTGTTGGTATCTGCGACGAGTCTGCGAATGGCTCGTCATATATCTTCGGCAACATCGGTATCAACGCGGCTGCATCCAGCGCCTTGACATACATCTCTGTATGATCCGTACCAAGATGCTGCGCAACTTCCCGGGCATAAGGCGCTTCATTGAACGCCTCTTCTTCGAAACCGATTGTAAACGTCCGCACCCGACTTGAACTCTGAGCCTGCATCAACGAAACGACGAGGCTGGAATCGACCCCACCGGACAAAAATGCACCTACCGGAACGTCGGAGAACGATTGCAACCCTACTGCCGATGCAAGACGCTCATCGAGCAAATCCAGGACTTCGGTATCGCTGGCCTGGCTGAGCTGACTGCGCAACTCGGCAGTTTGGTCACTGACAAGACTCCAGAACGGTCGGGATTCACCCGCCACTCCCGCCGCAGATACTTGAATCAAATGCCCTGGATGAAGCTTGAAAATATCCTTGTATATGGAACGTGGCGCGGGAATGTAGCCAAAACGCATGTAGTCTGCCAATACATCCCGGTCAATCTGCAGGTCCTGCGCACATTGCGCCCTGATCGCTTTCAGCTCAGAAGCAAAATAGAAAGCTCCTTTGATGCGACCAAAGTAAAGTGGCTTTTCACCCAGGCGATCACGGGCGAGCGTGAGCTGGTGAGTCTCTTTGTCCCACAAGACAATTGCGAACATGCCAACGAGCCGAGCGAGCGTGGTCTCGACCCCCCACAACTCGAATGCAGCCAGCAGAACCTCAGTATCGGAGTGTCCGCGCCACTCGGTATTGACACCAGCCGCCTCGATTTCCTTACGTAATAGCGCGAAATTATAGATTTCGCCGTTAAAAACGATGACATAGCGACCGGACGTGGAATGCATCGGCTGATGCCCATGAGCAGACAGATCCAGAATGGCCAGCCGGCGGTGACCTAGCGCCAGCCCCATCCGCTCGTCGATCCATATGCCCTCGTCGTCGGGCCCCCGATGAAAAAGCGGTGCTAGCATGCTCTGGACACGCACCTCCAAAGCACCTACGTTTTCCGCCATCAACCCCGCGAAACCACACATGAATAAGCTCAATCCTTAGTAAAACGGCTTGTTACGCCCGAAGACACGAGACACACCGAAAAAATTCCCATAAACCAGTTACGCTCACACACCTAGCCGAAAGCCATTTTCCTGCAAGCGCCTCAGCGTCACCGGAAAATTAACCAAAGACCTGAGCAAAAACTCCGTCTGGTTAGGCGAAAACAAGCAAGGCGACGTAGTGACCAGTTGCCAGCGTGCATTTCGAACCTGTTCTCAACAAAGCGCGCTTGCCGCGAGGGCGCTTTTTCGTACAAGCCCCCGGAACGCTGGCATTCTTTTACCAATTTTTAGCTTCGCAGCCAACAAAAACAAAGAGTCAATCAATCACAAGGCACCTTGCCTCGGATGTCGGCGCGCCCAATATTGGTGATAGGCAAGCTCTACAGAGCACGCTCTGCAAATGTCCACCTCTGTACATATCCACCAGAATTCCTCAAGCACGAACAAGTTTCATTGCAAGAAACAACCCTAACGCCATTAGATAAAAGAACAATGCATTGAACAAGTACATCTCCCCGTACCAGACCCAGTGCATGACTGAAGAGGCACAGATCATATACAAAAACGTCTGCAGGTAGTCACCATTACGGCAATGCGAGTCTATCAGCCGTAGAAAGCACACACTGATGAAGCCATTGAGAAAAACCCCAAACAAACCAAAGTTCTCGAAAGCAACACCGGCAGCATGTATCCCCCCCAGCCCGGTAATGTAATACCAAAGTGCAGGATTATCTGCCGTGATTGGTTTCTCCGTTCCAAACACTGAGTATATTGGGGACGGCGCCAGAGAAAGAAACATGTCCAGATAAGTCTGACCGTAGCGCAAGTGCTCTCCTTCCCAGAAACCGGTCAACTGCTGAACAAGCGGCAGAATAATCGCATTCCACGAGTTAAACAGGAAAAATTGAGCTACATTATCGGATGTGAGATTCACATCCTGTCGAACCATGGAAACTATCACACCACTAGCCAGAAGCAGCAACATGAACGAAGTTACAAAAAGCAGCACCTTGAAATTAATCAGCCGACTATAACGGAACATTACACCGAGGACGCATGCCACTATCAATACGACAAAATCCCGGTCTCCTGTCATTGCGTTGGCGGCACAATAAGCCACCACCAGCGCTGTAGCGGAAATTGCTGTCAACCGGGAGGGGTAGACGAGTGCCAGGGCAACAACAGCGATGATAGAGAAAATCATTAATGACTCGGTTCCGGTAAAAGCCTCGATCATCGAGTCTATGTTAACGAACCGATACGCAATCAGCGCTGCGCACAGAGCAAAGAAAAGAACCCCCGTCAACTTGAAGTCTACTGATGAAAAAAATCTACTATCATCCGAGCGCAATCTAATGACAGGCATTAAAGAAGACAACGAATAAGCCACTAGGCCACCCATGACACCGAAGAGCCATACGAGCGAAAGCCTGAATACAAATGGGTCATCCAAGGAAAAATCATAGCCCCCAATAGGCCACAAGGTGACAGTGTCGCTCCACAGACAACTCATGAGCCCGAGGAACGGCACCGAATAACACACAGCATACAGCGCAATCAGATATTTTTTGGAAACCGTACATATAACGCACTGGGCGACCAGAATCACCAAGCACATCGAAACCAAAAATATCACCATAGAGTCTAATCCAAAAAAATAAAACAGCGACCGAGCCTCTCACCAGGCCCGGCCTTGATTTCATGCTCGCTCTCGCGCCCCAAGGAGTGACACCCCATAGCGAGAGCACTCCTCATTTCAGCAACCTGCGAGCACCCAAGACAATCAATACTGTTATCTGGGCGGCAAGAGCGAATAGGAAGGAACTGAAAAGATCAGTCGCCAACATCTCTCCCTTGAGGCTTGCGAGCAGCGTTGAAAACAAATACACAACTGCATATAGACAGCTGGCCAGAAATACAACTCTGGTCATATTCTTGCTGTGTAGAACCTGAGTAATAATTGTGGTCATCAAACCAGCGCCGCCTGCTAAGGCCGCATACTCCAGAAGCTCCCGTTTACCGCAGAAGCCATCACCGAGGAGACATAGCCAGTAGTCTTGAGAGACGACCATGAGCACGGGCAACACAACAGAAACCAATGCTCCAAACAGCAGATACAATCTGCCTGCGCCATCACCATAACCGGCAAGCCTAACAATGACATAGGAAGCAAGTGCGCTTGGAAGCACGGTGACGAGAATGTAAAACAGGAAAAAAATATTGAAGTAGCCAACCTCGGAAACATTCAGACTTGCATCAGCGAACATCATCAGACAAACAATATGAACGGGCCCCCCCAGTAGCATACTCCCCGCAAGAGCTGGCACGCCAGAGCGGGAAAGCAACGCCCACATCTCACGAAAGGAGAAAAAACCCCATCCCGCCTCCAGCGATGTATTAGTATCACTATTCTTTATCATCGAAAAACCGAAGGCAGGTGCAATCAACGTACACAATGCCAGCGCCAAGACTACGGTTTCTATCTGCCCCTCAAATTTGGCAACCGCGACCACCAACAGCAATCCAAGCAGCCCATGAGCGGCAAGTACAATCGCCCACTTCTTCGAGGTGTTGAGTGCATACATGAATCCGGTAACAGCCAAATTGCATACACACGCAAAACCGAGGAGAAACGTCCCCAGCATCATATAGCCATCAATAGCATCGTAAGATGAAGCAGGAGCGGGAAACGTCCACGAGATGATGACAGATAGGAGACCTACAACAAGGCCTCCCCACACCATCAAATTCAACGATGTCTTATAGCTTATATTCTTGGAATTCAGGACCACATAGCGGCTCAACGCGACGCTCAAGGACTCACCTGCGACCGCTGCTATACCAGTGATGATCGCGTAATGATAAGAAAAAACGCCGTACAGCTCGATCCCTAAAATCCGGGCCAAGCTGAACAGCAGGAGGAACATGCAAAGTTTATTTGCCAGCACTGTGACGGCACAAATTTCCTTGATCACGAGAATCAGCTTTTCGCAAAGAAAGAGATATACCAGTCAACCGACTTCAGCATGCCAGCCCCTACGTTGAAGAGGGGATCGTATCCTAGCAGGTTTTTTGCCTTGTCAATATTAGCCTGCGAATGCCTTACATCACCGGCACGAAAATCACGATAGACCACTTTCGAAGTCGACTGGACACCCGCGTGGGCCAAAGCATCCTTGATGCAAGTATACACTTGATTCAGAGTTGTTCTGTCACCCACCGCAACGTTATATACATTGTTCTTTGCCTCGGCATCGGCACAGGCAGACAATACATTGGCCTGGACAGCGTTTTCGACAAAGCAGAAGTCTCGGCTAGTTTCACCATCACCATTGATGAAAACTTCTTCGCCATTAATCATGGCTGCTGTCCATTTTGGAATAACGGCTGCATAGGCGCCGTTAGGATCCTGACGCCTTCCGAAAACGTTAAAGTACCGAAGCCCGATGGTATGGAAACCGTAAGTCTTCGAGAATACCTCAGCATACAACTCATTTACATACTTCGTAACCGCGTAGGGAGAAAGCGGCTTTCCAATAACCCCCTCTACCTTTGGCAGTGCAGGATGGTCGCCATAAGTTGAACTGGAGGCCGCATAGGTAAAGCTCTTCACCTGAGCATCCCTTGCGGCGACCAACATATTCAGAAAGCCGTCGATGTTGGTGCCGTTGGTCGTAATGGGATCATTGATGGAGCGGGGAACAGAGCCCAACGCAGCCTGGTGCAGAACATAGTCCACGGATACAGTGGAGTTGCCAGGGAATACCATTGCCCGTCTGCAGTCTTCAATATTTCTGACATCACCCTTGATCAGGGCGAAGCGCTTCCACTGCTCAGGACTGACCGCCGACTCTACCTCATCAAGATTGTATTGATGTCCGGTTGCAAAATTATCGAGGCCAACGACTCGCTGATCCAACCGCAACAGCGTCTCCAGCAAATTGGAGCCAATGAATCCCGCTACACCGGTGATCAGCCATACTTTTGGGGAATGCTGAATTTCAGATTTTACTTTTTCAAAACGGTTCATGTCGTTCTCTCGGCTTAGTATTTTTTAATCAGCGCTAGCAAATCAGGGGTCTTGCAGCCCCTGAAGTTCAAAGACGCAGATCTGACTGGGATGCATCCAGCAAATACTTAAGGTCGTAGAGGACATGATCAGCCTTGCCGAGGCGGCGAATGCTTTCTGCCCCCATCGCTACAAATTCATTATGCGCTACAGCCAAGATGATACCGTCGTAGGTGTTCTCCTGTGGATGACTGATAGGAGCAATCGAGTACTCATGCATCGCTTCATCCGCGTCAACCCATGGATCGTAAACATCGGCAACGACATTGAACTCTGCTAGTTCATTGACGACATCAATAATTCGGGTATTGCGTAGGTCCGGGCAGTTTTCCTTGAAGGTCAACCCCATGATCAGCACCCTGGCGCCATCAACATGAATCTTGCGTTTGAGCATGGCTTTGACAAGTTGAGAGACGACATAGGCCCCCATGCTGTCATTCAGACGGCGCCCGGCAAGAATAATTTCCGGGTGATAGCCGATGGACTGTGCCTTATGAGTGAGATAGTAAGGATCCACACCGATACAATGCCCCCCAACCAAGCCCGGACGGAATGGTAGGAAGTTCCACTTCGTCCCTGCTGCCTTGAGGACCGCTTCGGTATCAATACCCATTTTATTGAAAATCAAGGCCAGCTCGTTGATCAGCGCGATATTCAAATCCCGCTGCGTATTCTCGATAACCTTGGCAGCTTCGGCAACCTTGATACTCTGAGCCTTGTGAGTGCCAGCGAGAATGATGGTGTTATACAGCGCATCGACCAGATCAGCGACTACCGGAGTGGATCCAGCGGTAACTTTCTTAATCGTGGTAACCCGATGTTCTTTATCGCCGGGGTTTATGCGCTCCGGACTATAACCGGCAAAAAAATCAACGTTAAATTTAAGGCCTGACACTTTTTCCAGCACAGGAACACAATCTTCTTCGGTGGCACCGGGATATACCGTTGACTCATAGACAACAATATCACCCTTTTTCAGCACGCGACCTATGGACTGACTGGCCTTGATCAAAGGCGTCAGGTCTGGCTGCTTGTGCTCATCAATCGGAGTTGGAACCGTAACAATATAAACATTACATGCCGACAGTTCATCAAGAACAGAGCTGAAGTTTAATCCGGATGCCGATCTCAGTTCGTCATCAGAGACTTCAAGAGTAGCATCATGCCCCGCCTTCAACGCCTCGACCCGATGCTGGTTGATATCAAAACCAACCACTTGCATCTTTTTGCCAAACTCAACTGCCAGCGGCAAGCCCACATAACCGAGACCTACTATGGCCAGCTTTACATCTTCGAGTTTAAGCATTGTTTTCCCTTGCCATTCATCAATATTAAGTCGATCGCAAAAACCACTTCACATCTCGCGCTTTCGAGCCGAGCATGATCGTTGCGCACATTAGAGATTACACCGAAATCCCTCCCGGGAGCCATACTCATTTTCGACCTGTAAGGTTCCAGCTCATCGAACAGGGACGTGGAGCACTGCATAAACGCACCACCGATCGGCCTTGGCCTCTGACGTTGATAGACCCTAAACCAAGGCCCGAAACGTTTCTGCGTGTCCCGCTGGGCTGCGTCGGAACAAAACACCCACAGGACGCCGCCGATCATTAGCCCAGCGCCAGCTCTTGGTCGCCCGCTGCTGCTATGGGTACTGAAAAGATCAGTGACCAACTTCCAGCCCACGTCAGAAAGTTCTTATCGTTTGAGCATGACAGAGGTCTGACTGAAAAAGCCAGAGCTCTATGGAAACTCGAGCCTTGAGGGGCAACAGCGGGATAAAAATTTCCATGCAGAGCCTAACACTCACCCCTAAAATACCCGAGCGCTACGCGATGGTTTTCCTACAACCCCTAAGGATTTTCCGATCAAGTCAGCACAGACCGTCCGACCTGCGCTGAAACAGCCCTCTGCTCAACTTCCCCAGCAAGTCCTCCCACTCATGAACCAGATGAGTTTTCCGATTTCCGAGTACACCGAAAATGCGAGCAAACCCGTCACGAGCGCTTCCTGTCCGAGATGCAGCAAGCCGTGTCTTGGAGCGGATTGGCTACATTGATCGAGCCGTATTATCCAAAATCGGGTGACCCTATCCACTAGAAACCATGCTACGCATTCATCTGCTGCAGAACTGGTTTTCGTCAGCGACCCGGTGACAGGAGAGGCGAGGTACGAGATCACTTTGATGTACCAGGTTGTCCGGCCGACACTCAGCGCCCCGACTCCAGAAAACACCACTGTCACGAATTTCCAGCACCTGCCGCAGAAACATCAGCTGGCGGAAGGCATTCAGAAAACCATCAACGAGCTCCTGCGAGACAAGAGCCTGTCTTTGCACCACGGGACGATCGTCGAGGCCAAGATCATTCATGCCTCCAGCTCGACCAAAAACAACGAAGGCAAACGCGATCCGGAAATGCACAAGACGAAGAAGGGAAACCAGGGAAGCTCCGAACAAGTCGCCCATCAGCCGAAAATGGGCGACTTTGGGAGATCGAAAACCCATGTTTTCAGACGCTGACTACTCGATAACCAAGGCAAAACCTTGATCATCTGCCGCTACGGGCGCACCTGGTCCGCAGAAGTCAGTAATTGCCGGCGCACCATCCACAGATTCGACAGGGCAAACGGCGCGGTCAGTTGCGCCGTGTTCTTGGCCAAGCCACGGAAGCGGGTTTTCACATAACCAAACTGACGCTTGATCACGCGAAATGGATGTTCCACTTTCGCTCGTGTCTGCGCCTTGACCTTCTCGACCTTGCGTCTGGCTTTGTAAAGCACGCTGCGTTTACTCAGGTGCTTGTAACTGCGGCGAGCCGCAATCTGCCAGATCACTGGCCTCTCGTCATGCTCAGACCTTTTCTCCACGCCGGTATAACCCGCATCGGCACAGACAAAATTTTCATCGCCATGTCGTAGGTGAGCGACCTCCATTACATCAGCCACATTCGCCGCGGTGCCGTGAACGTGATGCACCAAACCCGATTCAATATCAGCCCCGATATCTGCCTTCATCCCAAAGAAGTACTGGTTACCTTTCTTCGTCTGATGCATCTCGGGATCGCGCTTGCCTTCCTTGTTCTTGGTCGAACTGGGCGCGCGGATGATGGTGGCATCGACAATTGTGCCCTGGCGCAACGAAAGGCCCTTGTCCCGCAGATAACTATTGATGGTTTCCAGAATGCCCGATGCCAGCTGATGCTTCTCCAGCAGGTGTCGGAAACTCATGATTGTTGTGTCTTCGGGTATTGGAGCGCTGAGAGTCAACCGAGCAAACTGACGCATCGAAGTGATCTCATACAACGCCTCTTCCATGGCTGGGCTGCTCAACGAGAACCCGTTCTGCAGCAGGTGAACACGCAGCATGGTTTCCAGTGGATACTGTCTGCGAGGCCTTTGGGTAATGAGGCTCGATCAACGCCACCAAACCGCGCCACGGCACCACCTGCTCCATCTCGGCCAGGAAACGCTCGCGACGGGTTTGCTTGCGCTTACCGGCGTACTCGAAATCGGAAAAGCTCATCTGACTCATAGGATGGAGGCTTGCTCGGGGGGGGGGGCAGTTGGGCGGAGGGCTATTTCAGCACAGCTCAGGCGATCTGTGCTGACTTGATCGGAGAATCCCTAGGACTTCTTCGGCACGAAAGCACATATCGGAGTCCACGTTGAAGCTGGTCTGGCAAACCACGCTCATGGCACCGCGACGAATGTAACTGCATAACGGAAATCGCTCATTTGCTGCATAGGGATGAGAATGTCATCTCTGCCAATGCCGGTTATACCAGGGCGGAAGAGCGGCCAGAACATGAGGGGTGACAAGTAATCTGGCAGATCGAAACCCGACGCAGCACCTACAAGCATTTGAGTAAACTCAGCGCCCTGCACAAGGCCGAACGCAAAGTTGAAAAGGTCAAAGCTCAGACGCGGGCAAAGGCCGAACATCCGTTTCAGGCCATCAGCGACGGTTAGACTGCGTGATGACCCACCTCCGCGGGCTGACCAAGAACATGGCGCAACCAACAACGCTGTTTGCTCTGTCGAATTTGGGATGGTACGCCAGATTTATTGAATCCTTTAGGAGACGTCTGTAACGCTCGATAACCACGGTTTTGCCCTGGTTATCAGAACCGTCAGCGACTGAAGGTCAAGCACTTCTGAGCCAAATAGCTAGTGTAGTGTTTCGCAAGTAACACTCATATTTTTCGGCCTAGCGCCTCGGCTGCACGACCGATGCTCGCCAAGATATCATCGGCCTTTCGGTTCCAGTGAAAGGGGCGAGGGTTGGCGTTGTGAGTGGATAGGTAGTACTCAATAGACTCCTCCAGATCCTTCACGCTGGTATGTGCCTGACGCTTGATCCACTTCTCGCCCAGTGTCGAGAAGAAGCGCTCCACCAGATTCAACCAGGATGCCGAAGTAGGCGTGAAATGCACCTGGTAGCGCGGATGCGCTGCCAACCACGCTTTCACTTTGTCGGTCTTGTGTGTCGCGTAGTTGTCCATTACCAGATGAACAGGCATGTCCTCTGGTACGTTGTCGTCCACCTCTTTAAGGAAAGCAAGAAACTCCGTACTTCTATGGCGGCGCTTTAATCTACCGATGACTTCACCCGTGGCGCTTGTAGTCGTGGGTGCGAGTGATGGGTTTACCCGGGGCAAGAGGTAAGCCTGGCTGGGTACGGTTCAGCGCCTGAATCTGGCTTTTCTCGTCGATACAGAGTACCAGGGCCTTGTCGGGCGGATTGAGATAGAGCCCAACAATGTCGTGGACCTTTTCGACGAACAGAGGATCGGTCGAAAGCTTGAAAGTCTTTTCCAGATGAGGCTTGAGCCCGAAGGCATGCTATATTCGCATGACGCTGGCTGGAGAAATCCCGGTTGCCTGACTCATCGAGCGAGTGCTCCAGTGACTGGCATCTTCGGGTTTGGATTGCAGTGCCTGATTGACCACGGCCTGTACTTGTTCATCAGTAATGCTGCGAGGCCGGCCTGAGCGATATTCGTCATTTAAACCATCGAGTCGCAGACGACTGAATCACACTCGCCAACGCGAAACCGTGTGCACGCCGATACTGAGTCTGTGGGCGATCGAGGTACCCGACTCTCCACCTGCGCACGCCAAGATGATTTCGGCCCGAATGCGCGATTCAGCAGGGCCTTTACGCTGCCGGGAGCGACGAAGCAGTTCGATGTGTTCTTCGTCGCTCAGCTCAATCGGGGCAGCCGGTCGGCCGGTCGGCCGGTTTTCATATCGTTGCTTCAAGGCATTTCTGACGCTGAAAGCCTAGGCCAAAATATGAGTGTTACTTGCGAAACACCACACTAGGGTCTGTGTGAAAAGCATTGAGACGAAGGTCAGGCAAGGCTGTTTTCAACGCAGCATCACCGAGTATCAAGGCTTTTCACACAAAGCCTAACACAATGTAACACGGCTCATACACGTGGAACGCACGAGACAACATAGCAGCCAACTGATGACTAGTCGACTTTGAAATTTCACACATGCAGCAGCAAAAGAATAACCGACTTACGGAGCCACTGCCTGATTAAGACTCTTAAGTCTTTAAATAACCCCGAAAAAATAAACCCGACCCCATTGAGCTGTACAACCTGCTTAAAGAGGTCGAGCCAGCCCCACACCAAGAGTCAGCCCACCAACATCTTCTTCGTTCTGCGCCAACGTGAGCGCCTGCCGCAGAAACGATGAAAAATGAAATGACACTGCTGAGTTTACTCCACGAGCCTTGCTTTAGGCGCCAGGCCCGACACGGACCCTACCACGCAACAAGTTGGCTATGATTGCGGCAATACAGCCCAGCAACAACCCCAGCACAGCAGCAGCGACGATGATAAGCAGCTTTCTTGGCTCTATAGGCTTGTCTGGCAACTCGACGTCCCCATCCAACCGATAAACGGTAATCGATTCAGCGGGAACATCCAAAGAGCGAAAGAACGCCAGGCCCGCCTGCTGCGCCCGAAGACCACTGATGAACGGATCGTCCGACGGACGCTTTTCTAGGTTCTCGATTTCGGCCTCCAATGCCTTGCTGCCACGCATGTAGGTCAGCGATCCATCCATACGGGCAGAAACCTCGGTAGAAAGATTGCCGGAAATGATCGGCGGCTTCTCCAGGCCTATTGAACGAGCCACAGCAAGAGCTTCACGCAACTGCACGATTTGATCCTCACGCCGCTTTCTAGCCGTCTCCTGTACACTGGCAATTTCCTGCTCAAGGTTGCCCGCCTTTACTAGCGCATCACTTCGGGCATCCTTGAGCACCTCCTGCTTTGCAAGGTCCCCCGCCATTCGGGCATAGAGTGTCACCCATTTCACAGCCTGTTGCGCATCTGGCAGATCAGCGGTGATCGAGTATCGGTCTGGTGTATCTTTACCAGCCACCGTCACTCGCAGAGCCTTGACGTAGCGTGCATAGAGTTCGTCCTGACCTCTATCGGTCACCTTGCCATCCAACGAGGGCAGATAGACCTCTCGGAAAAACTTACGTCGCAACGACTCGGAAAGCAGATTGCGCAGATAGGTATCGTAGACTTCCTTGACGGTCAGCACCCCAAGACCACCCTGCCCCTCGCTACGCCCATAATTCAGATTCGCAATGTCATTCTGGGTCGGCGCCTGGACAAAAACCTTTGCCTGATAGATCGGCGTAGCCAGGAACACGTAAGCCACAGCCGCGATCAGAACCGTCAACGCCGTACCGAAAATAAGTAACTTGCGCCTCCACAACCTCTCAATCAGCTCAATCAAGTCGACTTCTTCTGTAATGCTGAGCCGCTCACGATTATCGCGCATTTATTGTAATTCCCCATGGGTCTGTTCAATCATCACGTCACAACAGTTCACTGCACACCTCCAGAACACGACTTACCCCGCTGACAAGGCCCTCCCGGCCCTACTAGCCATTTTTGAAAACCCACAACGCAAGCATAGCGCCGCCCGCAACAACCGCTCGCCCGAGCATCAGCCAACAGCAACATCAGCACATGACCAGCCACGCCACAGGGGACTGTAGAGCAACACCCCACTAGGAAGTTCCCAGACTTTCCAGACAGCTCCAGCCCTCTCGATCAATGGCACCCCAGCCTGCACTGCACATTGCAATACGTGCCCTGTCTGCGTTGACACAGGACAGCATCATGAACTGCTGGTAATGCATCTTCACGATGAAGCCAACTGCGCCCCACATTTCAATAAAGGCATATCAAGCGGCGATAGGCATCCTTAAGACAGCAACAGACTGTCGCAAGAGGCACCATAGTGAACAAGGGGGACTGAAGCCGCAGGCGAATGCCTCGGCGGACACTGGACATGATCCAGACGGAACCCAAGCTTGCATGCCAAGGCACACCAACTTATCGGGAGGAGGTTGGTGACGAGAACCCACGCTAATGCGGGCGCCACCAGGAGAATTAGTCGCCAGGAATTCCATTTCGCTACCCCTTCGACCACTAGCGAGGAAACCCGTATTACCTCATTTCCGACACAACCAAAAAATAGGCATTTTCCCAACGCAACAGGGAAATTTCCTCAGCCTTGGACCTGTGCCGCACGCCGAGCAGAAGCCCGGATGTCCCGCTTGTGGCGCATCACCCCATACCAACCCATCAGCGGACCAATCGCCAAACCAATAATCAGAGCCAACAAAACAGGTACTGCCAGCGGAATGGCCGGTGTCGACCAACCAAATATTATCAATGACACAACCTGCTGATTTTCCAGCACGAAGAACAACACCAAGGCCACCAGCAAGAGGATGAACAGCGTCACTAGGACTCGCTTGAGCTTAAACATAAAATTTTTCCTTCCGTCGCTCAGGAGGGCTCATGCCTCTTCTTCATTGACTCTATCTCGAAGCTCTTTTCCTGGCTTAAAGTGCGGAACGAACTTACCGTCAAGCGTGACTGACTGCCCAGTCTTCGGATTGCGCCCCACACGAGGCGCACGATAATGCAGTGAAAAACTGCCAAAACCGCGGATTTCGATTCGATCACCTGTCGCGAGACATTGGGACATCTGCTCAAGCATGGTCTTGATAGCCAACTCCACATCCTTGGACGAGAGCAGCCCCTGATGGGTGACAATACGTTCGATCAGCTCCGACTTCGTCATATTTTTCCCTTCTGTATCAAGCAGCTAGGTCATTGCTTCCATTGGTTTTAGCATGGCTTGGTGAGTTTGAACAGTGCGGTTATTGACTTGGACAGAAAATCCAGAAACAAATAATGGTCCCCCACCCCCGTAACGCCCTATTCACAAGGGTCGGCGCTTAACTGACTGAAATTTCAGGCATAAAAAAAGGCGACCGAAGTCGCCTTTTTTTGATCAAGCAGAACTTAGTTCTGTTTGGCCATTTCCGCACGCAGCAGGTCACCCAGGGTCGCGCCAGCGGCTTCTGGAGCCTTGGCGATTTGCTGGATAGCCTCTTTCTCTTCTTCAACGTCTTTCGACTTGATGGAGAGGTTGATTACGCGGGACTTGCGGTCAACGCTGATGATCTTGGCTTCGATCTCTTCGCCTTCCTTCAGGACGTTACGCGCGTCTTCAACGCGGTCACGGCTGATTTCGGAAGCCTTCAGAGTAGCTTCGATGTCGTCGGCCAGGGTGATGACGGCGCCTTTGGCGTCGACTTCCTTGACGGTACCCTTGACGATGGCGCCCTTGTCGTTCACAGCAACGTAGTTGGAGAACGGATCGTCTTCCAGTTGCTTGATACCCAGGGAGATGCGCTCACGCTCTGGATCAACGGACAGGATGACGGTTTCCAGCTCGTCGCCCTTCTTGAAGCGACGTACGGCTTCTTCGCCCACTTCGTTCCAGGAGATGTCGGACAGGTGAACCAGACCGTCGATGCCGCCGTCCAGGCCGATGAAGATACCGAAGTCGGTGATCGACTTGATGGTGCCGGAGATCTTGTCGCCCTTGTTGAACTGGCCAGAGAAGTCTTCCCATGGGTTCGACTTGCACTGTTTGATACCCAGGGAGATACGACGACGCTCTTCGTCGATGTCCAGAACCATGACTTCCACTTCGTCGCCAACCTGAACGACTTTCGACGGGTGGATGTTCTTGTTGGTCCAGTCCATTTCGGAAACGTGCACCAGACCTTCAACGCCTTCTTCCAGCTCAGCGAAGCAGCCGTAGTCGGTCAGGTTGGTGACGCGCGCCATGACGCGGGTGCTTTCTGGGTAACGAGCCTTGATAGCAACCCATGGGTCTTCGCCCAGTTGCTTCAGACCCAGGGAAACGCGGTTGCGCTCGCGATCGTACTTCAGAACCTTGACATCGATCTCGTCGCCAACGTTGACGATTTCCGATGGGTGCTTGATGCGCTTCCAAGCCATGTCGGTGATGTGCAGCAGGCCGTCTACGCCGCCCAGGTCCACGAATGCGCCGTAGTCGGTGAGGTTCTTGACGATACCCTTGACTTGCTGGCCTTCCTGCAGCGACTCCAGCAGAGCTTCGCGCTCGGCGCTGTTTTCGGCTTCCAGGACACTGCGACGGGAAACGACAACGTTGTTGCGCTTCTGGTCCAGCTTGATGACCTTGAATTCCAGCTCTTTGCCTTCCAGGTGAGTGGTGTCACGCACTGGGCGGACATCAACCAGGGAGCCCGGCAGGAACGCACGGATACCGTTAACGTCGACAGTGAAGCCGCCTTTAACTTTACCGTTGATAACGCCCTTGACCACTTCTTCAGCGGCGAAAGCTGCTTCCAGAACAATCCAGCACTCGGCGCGCTTGGCTTTTTCACGGGACAGTTTGGTTTCGCCAAAGCCGTCTTCCACCGCGTCCAGCGCGACGTGAACTTCGTCACCGACCTTGATGGTCAGCTCGCCAGCTTCGTTGTAGAACTGCTCGAGCGGGATGACGCCCTCGGATTTCAGACCAGCGTGGACAGTAACCCAGTCACCGTCGATATCGACAACGATACCGGTGATGATCGCACCTGGTTGAAGGTTGAGGGTTTTCAGGCTTTCTTCAAAGAGTTCTGCAAAGCTTTCGCTCATTTTAATTCCTGTAGATTCGGGCGGAGAATACGCCCAACAGCCACATTCCAGACAATGTGGGTTCGTTCAAAGTAAGGTTGGCCTGCAGGACGTTGACTGGTGATCCTGCAGCCTCCCTGATCATCCGGCGATGTCGCGCAAAGCAACTTCGCTCAGAATGCGTTCCAGCACCTGCTCGATGGACAATTCAGTAGAATCCAGCTGAATCGCGTCGGCCGCCGGTTTGAGCGGGGCCACCGATCGCTGGGTGTCGCGTTCATCACGCGCACGTATCTCATCCAGCAGACTCGACAGACTAACATCATCGCCCTTTGCCTTCAACTGCAGGTAACGACGACGCGCCCGCTCCTCGGCGCTGGCTGTCAAAAAAATCTTCAACGGTGCATCGGGAAACACCACCGTGCCCATGTCCCGGCCGTCGGCAATCAGCCCCGGCGCCTCGCGGAAGGCGCGCTGGCGCTGCAGCAGGGCCTCGCGCACCGCCGGCAGCGCAGCGACCTGGGAAGCACCGGCACCCACATGCTCCTTGCGGATGTCATTGCTGACGTCGTCGCCTTCCAGAATGATGCGCTGCAACTGCCCTTCTTCGGCCGCGAGGAACTGCACGTCGAGATGGGCCGCCAAAGCCTTGAGCAATTCCTCATTGGTCAGGTCGACACCGTGGTTGCTGGCAGCGAACGCCAGCAGGCGGTACAGGGCACCGGAATCCAGCAGGTTCCAGCCCAGGCGACGGGCCAGCAGCCCCGCTACCGTGCCCTTGCCCGAGCCACTCGGTCCGTCGATGGTGATGACCGGCGCTTGTGTGTTCACGATTTACCCTCTTCGGCGACACGAATGCCGACTTCCGCGCACAGCGCGAGGAAGTTCGGGAAAGAGGTCGCGACGTTGGCACAGTCGTGGATGCGAATCGGCGCGCTGGCGCGCAGCGAGGCAACACTGAAGGACATGGCGATGCGGTGGTCGCCATGACCATGCACCTCACCACCGCCAATCTCTCCACCGTCGATGATGATCCCGTCAGGGGTCGGCTCGCATTTCACGCCCAAGGCCAGCAGGCCATCAGCCATGACCTGGATGCGGTCGGACTCCTTGACTCGAAGCTCCTCGGCACCACGCAGCACGGTACGACCCTCGGCACAAGCGGCGGCGACGAACAGTACCGGGAACTCATCGATGGCCAGCGGCACCAGATGCTCGGGAATATCGATGCCTTTGAGCTTCGCACCGCGAACACGCAGGTCGGCCACTGGCTCACCGCCGACTTCGCGCTGGTTCTCAAGGGTGATGTCGCCGCCCATCAGGCGCAGGATGTCGATCACGCCAGTGCGGGTCGGGTTGATGCCGACGTGCTCCAGCAACAGATCGGAACCTTCGGCGATGGAGGCCGCCACCAGGAAGAAGGCCGCCGAGGAAATATCCGCCGGCACCTCGATATGAGTTGCGCTCAGCTTGCCGCCGGAGACCAGCGAGGCCGTGGCGCCGTCGACCTTCACGTCGTAACCGAAACCACGCAGCATGCGCTCGGTATGATCGCGGGTCGGGGCCGGTTCGGTGACGGAAGTCTGGCCCTCGGCGTAGAGGCCGGCGAGCAGCAGGCAGGATTTGACCTGGGCGCTGGCCATTGGCAGCGCGTAGGTCAGCGCCTTGAGCTTGTGACCGCCACGAATGACGACCGGTGGACGCCCCTGCTCCGCGGTCTCGATGACCGCTCCCATCTCCCGCAGCGGGTTGGCGACGCGATTCATCGGGCGCTTGGACAGCGACGCGTCGCCGGTCAACACGGTATCGAAGCTCTGCGCGGCCAGCAGCCCGGAGAGCAGGCGCATCGAGGTACCGGAGTTGCCCAGGTAGATCGGGCCAGGCGGCGGCTTCAGGCCATTGAGGCCGACGCCGTGAATCGTGACGCGACCATGATGCGGACCTTCGATCACCACACCCATGTCGCGGAAGGCCTGCAACGTGGCCAGGGCGTCTTCGCCCTCGAGGAAGCCTTCGACTTCGGTAGTGCCTTCGGCCAGGGAGCCGAGCATGATCGAACGGTGGGAAATCGACTTGTCGCCAGGAACGCGAATGCGTCCGGACAGACGGCCACCAGGTTGTGCCAGGAAAATCAGGTCGTTGGAGTTCATAGCGTCCACATAGGCCCGGCGGGCCAGGATTTTACTGAAATGCTCACGGGCCACCCGGGCGCGCGTGAACACGCCCAGCAGTTGATGCCCGTCCCCTGCATCGACCGCGTCGCGCAAGGCGTCGAGGTCGCTGCGAAAAGTGTCCAGTGTGCGCAACACCGCTTCACGATTGGCGAGAAAAATGTCATGCCACATTACCGGGTCGCTTCCGGCGATCCGCGTGAAGTCGCGGAAGCCGCCGGCAGCGTAGCGGAAGATGTCCAGGTTTTCATTGCGCTTGGCCAATGAATCGACCAGACCGAAGGCCAGCAGGTGCGGGAGATGACTGGTCGCCGCGAGGACCTCGTCGTGCCGCTCGACCTGCATGTGCTCGACGTCCGCCTCCAGCGCGCGCCAGAGCCGGTCGACGACGGCCAGCGCTTCCGGCGCGGTTTCCGCCAGCGGTGTGAGAATCACCTTGTGCCGACGGAACAGCGCGGCATTGGAGGCTTCGACCCCACTCTGCTCGGAGCCGGCGATCGGATGGCCAGGCACGAACCGCGACAGCCGGCCAGGCATGGTCTCGCGAGCCGCGCGCACTACATTGCCCTTGGCGCTCCCCACGTCGGTCAGCACTGCCTGGCCGAGATCCATCCCGGCGAGACGAGCCAGGAGCTTCTCCATGGCCAGAATCGGCACGGCCAACTGGATGACATCGGCCCCGACACAGGCGCTTTCGAGGTTTTCCTCGCAGCGATCGACCACGCCCAACTCCACCGCCAGCTTGCGCGACTGCGGATCCAGGTCGACACCGACCACCTCACGGCACAGGCCGCTTTCACGCAAGCCCTTGGCGAAGGAACCACCAATCAGGCCGAGGCCCACGACCACCAGGCGGCCGATCATGGCCCCGCCCTTTCGCGTTTCGACTTCAATCACGGAGCAGGACCCTGTTCAAAACATCACGCATCGGCATGCCTCAAAGCACCGCTTTCGGGTAGGAACCCAGTACTTTCAAGGCAACAGCTTCCTGGCTGATCTTCTCCAGAACGGCCTTGATCAGCGGGTCGCGATGATGACCGACGAAATCGATGAAGAACACGTAGGTCCATTTGCCGCTGCGCGACGGACGAGTCTCGATACGCGTCAGATCGATGCCGTTCTCGTGGAATGGCACCAGCAGCTCATGCAATGCGCCGGGCTTGTTGCTCATGGAGACGATGATCGAGGTCTTGTCGTCGCCGGTCGGCGGGACTTCCTGGTTGCCGATCATCAGGAACCGCGTGGAGTTGTCCGGGCGGTCCTCGATCTTCTCGGCCAGGCGCGTCAGCCCGTACAGGCCGGCAGCCATGTCACCGGCGATGGCCGCGGAGTTCCATTCGCCCTTGACCCGCTTGGCGGCCTCGGCGTTGCTCGATACCGCCACGCGCTCGACGTTCGGGTAATGCGCATCCAGCCACTTGCGGCACTGGGCCAGCGACTGGGCGTGGGAATAGATGCGGCTGATACTGTCGGTCTTGGTGTTCTCGCCCACCAGCAGATGGTGGTGAATGCGCAACTCGACCTCGCCACAGATGACCATGTCGTGTTCGAGGAAGCTGTCCAGGGTGTGGTTGACCGCACCCTCGGTGGAGTTCTCCACCGGCACCACACCGAAGTTCACCGCACCGGCGGCCACTTCGCGGAACACTTCGTCGATCGCCGCCATCGGCTTGCTGACCACCGCGTGACCGAAGTGCTTCATCGCCGCCGCCTGGGTGAAGGTTCCCTCGGGGCCGAGGTAGGCGACTTTCAGTGGCTGCTCCAGCGCCAGGCAGGAGGACATGATTTCGCGGAACAGACGGGCCATCTCTTCGTTACCCAGGGGGCCCTGGTTACGCTCCATGACCCGCTTGAGCACCTGCGCCTCGCGCTCGGGCCGGTAGAACACCGGCTTCTCGCCCTCGGCCAGCGATGCCATCTTCACCCGGGCGACTTCCTGGGCGCAGCGGGCACGGTCGCTGATCAGCTCGAGGATCTTCTCGTCGAGACTGTCGATGCGCACCCGCAGGGCCTTGAGTTCCTGTTCCGACATCAGGAATGTTCCTTCTCGAATTCGACCATGTAGGCCACCAGTGCTTCCACGGCGTCCAGACCCAGGGCGTTGTAGATCGACGCGCGCATGCCGCCCACCGAACGGTGACCCTTGAGGTTGAGCAGCCCGCGGGCGTCGGCGCCAGCGAGGAAGGCCTTGTCCAGGCGCTCGTCGGCCAGGCGGAACGGCACGTTCATCCAGGAACGGGCGTTGGTGCTGATCGGGTTGGTGTAGAAATCGCTCTTGTCGATGAAGCCGTACAGGCGGTCTTTCTTCGCCCGGTTGCGCTGCTCCATGGCGGCGACACCACCCTGCTCCTTGATCCACTCGAACACCAGGCCGGAGAGGTACCAGGAATAGGTGGCGGGAGTGTTGTACATCGAGCCGTTGTCGGCGGCGATCTTGTAGTCGAGCATGGTCGGGCAACTGCTGCGGGCGCGACCCAGCAGGTCTTCGCGAACGATCACCACCACCAGACCGCTCGGGCCGATGTTCTTCTGCGCACCGGCGTAGATCAGGCCGTACTGCGAGACGTCGATCGGGCGGGAGAGGATGTCCGACGACATGTCGACCACCAGCGGTACGTCACCGGTCTGCGGAACCCAGTCGAACTGCAGGCCGCCGATGGTTTCGTTGGAGGCGTAGTGCAGGTAGGCGGCGCCTGGGGTCAGCTGCCACTCGTTCTGACCGGGAATGGCCAGGAAATCATATGGCTTGGCAGAGGCGGCGACGTTGACGTTGCCGAAGCGGCGCGCCTCTTCGATGGCCTTCTTCGACCAGATGCCGGTCTCGACATAGTCGGCGGTGCCATTCTCGGGCAGCAGGTTCAACGGAATCTCGGCGAACTGCTGGCTGGCGCCGCCCTGCAGGAACAGCACCTTGTAGTTGGAGGGGATGGACAGCAGGTCACGCAGGTCCTGCTCGGCCTTCGCGGCGACGGTCACGTAGTCGTCGCTACGGTGACTCATTTCCATGATGGACAGGCCTTTGCCGTTCCAGTCCAGCATTTCGGCCTGGGCGCGCTGCAGAACAGCATCGGGGAGCGCGGCAGGGCCGGCGCAGAAGTTAAAGGCTCGTTTGCTCACATCCACTCTCGCTCTGCTCAAGATAACGGCGGAAGCGGGGCCATTGCCCCGCTTCCAGTCACACTGTTTACCAATCAGTCCTGCGCTGTCTCTTCATCGCCAGCGGCATCCGCCTGGGGCGCCTCGGCGTTTTCGATATCGTCGTCGGCACCTTCCAGCACATCGTCTTCGTCGCCTTCGTCGGAAGGCTCCTGGACCCGCTCCAGGCCGACCAGGGTTTCATCGCTGGCCAACTTGATCAGGGTCACGCCCTGGGTGTTGCGGCCCAGGCTGGAAACCTCGCCAACCCGCGTGCGCACCAGGGTGCCCTGGTCGGAGATCAGCATGATCTCCTCGCCTTCCTGCACCTGGACCGCGCCGACCAGACGACCGTTGCGCTCGTTGCTGACCATGGCGATGACGCCCTGGCCGCCACGTTTGTATTCGGGGAACTCGCCGATCGCGGTACGCTTGCCGTAGCCACGCTCGGAAGCGGTGAGGATCTGGCTGCCCTCCTCCGGAATGATCATGGAGATCAGCTTCTGCCCTTCGGCCAGACGCATGCCGCGAACACCGCGGGCAGTGCGCCCCATGGCGCGGACATCGGATTCCTTGAAGCGGGTTACCTTGCCACCGTCGGAGAACAGCATGACCTCACGCTCGCCATCGGTGATCGCGGCGGAAATCAGGATATCGCCCTCGTCCAGCTCCAGGGCGATCAGGCCGACGCTGCGCTGCCGGCTGAACTGCTCCAGCGGGGTCTTCTTCACGGTGCCGTTGGCAGTGGCCATGAAGATGTAGTGACCCTCGGTGTACTCCTCCACCGGCAGCATGGTGGTGATGTGCTCGCCTTCATCCAGCGGCAGCAGGTTCACCAGCGGCCGGCCGCGAGCGGCACGGGACGCTTCGGGAATCTCGTAGGTCTTCAGCCAGTACACCTTGCCCTTGCTGGAGAACAGCAGCAGCGTGGTGTGGCTGTTGGCGACCAGCAGGTGGGAAATGTAGTCCTCGTCCTTGACTCCGGTAGCCGACTTGCCCTTGCCGCCACGACGCTGCGCCTGGTAGGCGGCCAGTGGCTGGGTCTTGGCGTAGCCGCCGTGGGAGATGGTCACCACGCGGTCTTCTTCGGGGATCATGTCGCCCAGGGTCAGATCCAGGCGCGCATCGATGATTTCGGTGCGGCGCGCGTCGCCGTATTCGGCGCGGATCAGCTCCAGTTCCTCGCGGATCACTTCCATCAGGCGCTCGGCGCTGCTGAGGATGCGGATCAGTTCGCCGATCTGGTTGAGGATCTCCTGGTACTCGGCCAGCAGCTTCTCATGCTCCAGGCCGGTCAGGCGGTGCAGACGCAGATCGAGGATGGCCTGGGCCTGTTCTGGCGACAGGTAATACTTGCCGTCGCGCAGACCGTACTGCTCGTCGAGGTTCTCCGGGCGGCAGGAGTCGGCGCCGGCGCGCTCGACCATCACCTGCACGGCACTGGACTCCCACGGCGTGCTGACCAGCGCTTCCTTGGCCTCGGAAGGCGTCGGCGAAGCCTTGATCAGGGCGATGACCGGGTCGATGTTGGACAGCGCGACCGCCTGGCCCTCGAGGATGTGCCCGCGCTCACGCGCCTTGCGCAGCTCGAACACGGTACGCCGGGTCACCACTTCGCGGCGGTGGCGGACGAAGGCTTCGAGCAGGTCCTTGAGGTTGAGCAGGCGCGGGCGACCGTCGATCAGGGCGACGATGTTGATGCCGAACACGCTCTGCAGCTGGGTCTGCGCATAGAGGTTGTTGAGCACGACCTCCGGCACTTCGCCACGACGCAGCTCGATGACCACGCGCATGCCGTCCTTGTCGGACTCGTCGCGCAGTTCGGTGATGCCCTCGAGTTTCTTCTCCTTGACCAGCTCGGCGATCTTCTCGATCAGACGCGCCTTGTTCAGCTGGTAGGGGAGTTCGGTGACGACGATCTGCTGGCGACCACCGACCTTGTCGATGTCCTCGATGGTCGAGCGGGCGCGCATGTAGATGCGGCCGCGGCCGGTACGGTAGGCCTCGATGATGCCCTGGCGACCGTTGATCAGGCCGGCGGTGGGGAAGTCCGGGCCCGGGATGAACTGCATCAGTTCGTCGATCGAGACTTCCGGGTTGTCGATCAGCGCCAGGCAACCGTCGATGACTTCACCGAGGTTGTGCGGCGGGATGTTGGTGGCCATGCCCACGGCGATACCGCTGGAGCCGTTGACCAGCAGGTTGGGAATACGGGTCGGCATGACCGCCGGGATCTGCTCGGTGCCGTCGTAGTTCGGCACCCAGTCCACGGTTTCCTTGTGCAGGTCGGCCAGCAGCTCGTGGGCCAGCTTGGACATGCGCACTTCGGTGTATCGCATCGCCGCGGCGTTGTCGCCGTCGACCGAACCGAAGTTGCCCTGGCCGTCGACCAGCAGGTAACGCAAGGAGAAAGGCTGGGCCATACGCACGATGGTGTCGTACACGGCGGTGTCACCGTGCGGGTGGTACTTACCGATCACGTCACCGACCACACGGGCGGATTTCTTGTACGGTTTGTTCCAGTCGTTACCCAGTTCACTCATCGCATACAGAACGCGGCGATGCACGGGCTTCAAGCCATCACGCGCATCGGGCAGTGCACGCCCGACAATGACGCTCATCGCGTAGTCGAGGTAGGACTGTCTCAGTTCGTCTTCGATATTGACCGGGAGGATTTCTTTGGCCAGTTCGCCCATGAGAAGCCTGATTCCTTTTTCTGGTGAAACTTCGTCACATCCATATGGGACGAACGAAGCTCGCCGCCGCGGAGGGCCTCCCCCGCAACGACTTACGACAAATCAACGAGTTATGCCATGGATCTGCGTAGTGAAGAGCGCCCCTCGGGGCGGTCTTGGAAACCGCCGGATGTTATCACAGTCGCCGGGGGCATGGGAGTATGGCAAAGCGCCGCCTGGCGCGAGGGAAAACGGGCCCGGAAGCGGCGCCAGGACTGTCGGCCGGCGGCAGGCGAAAATGCTCAGTGCAGGCGCTTGCGGCACATCAACTGGGCCAGCTTGGCGGTATCGGGGCGCTCGACGATGCCCTTCTCGGTCACGATCACGTCAATCAGGTCCGCAGGGGTCACGTCGAACACCGGATTGCACACCTCCACGTCAGGTGCGATGCGGGTTCCGGCGATTTCCAGCAACTCGCTGCCATCGCGCTCTTCGAGAACGATCTCGTCACCGCTGGCCAGGCTCATGTCGATGGTCGAACTCGGTGCCACCACCATGAAGCGCACACCGTGGTGCATGGCGTTGACCGCCAGCTGGTAGGTGCCGATCTTGTTCGCCACGTCGCCGTTGGCGGCGATGCGGTCGGCGCCGACGATGACCCAGGTGATGCCCTTGGTCTTCATCAGGTGCGCAGCGGCCGAATCGGCGTTGACACTTACCGGAATGCCCTCGTTGACCAGCTCCCAGGCGGTCAGCCGGGTGCCTTGCAGCCAGGGCCGGGTTTCATCGACGTAGACGTGCTCGATCATGCCATCCAGCCAGGCGCCGCGGATCACACCCAGAGCGGTGCCGAAACCACCGGTAGCCAGGGCGCCGGTGTTGCAATGGGTCAGCACCGTCTGCTCGCTGCCCTGGTAGCGACGGATCAGCTCCACGCCCAACTGGGCCATGTTCAGGTTGGCTTCGCGATCGCTGTCATGAATCGACTGGGCCTCGGCCTCCATCACCTGCGACGGATCGTCGCCCTCCTTGAGTCGTCGCAGGCGCTCGCGCATGCGATTCAGCGCCCAGGACAGGTTGACCCCGGTCGGCCGCGCCTCGCCCAGCACGGCGAAATCCGCCTCCAGCGACGCGCGCCAGTCGCCCCCCTCGGCCAGGCGCTGGCGCACGCCCAGCAGCAGGCCATAGGCGGCGCTGATGCCGATGGCCGGGGCTCCGCGCACCACCATCGAGCGAATTGCCTCGGCCACGCCGGCGGCGTCCTTGTAGGCCAGCCAGGTTTCCTCGAACGGCAAGGCGCGCTGGTCGAGCAAGTAAAGGGTGCCATCACGCCAATCGATGGCCCTCACTTTCTCTGCAGCCAGAAGTCGATCGCGCATTCCCTCACCCCGTCATTCGGACATCAAAAACCGGCGATTATAACGAGCCCCAAGCGCGGACGCTCGGGTATACTTCGCCACCTGCCCATGACCCAGGGAATTCCGTCCCATGCCCAAGCCCCCCGTCCCTCTCGACCTGCTGCTCCTGCCGACCTGGCTGGTGCCCGTCGAACCGGCCGGCGTGGTGCTCAGGGAGCATGCCCTGGGGATTCACGAAGGGCGCATCGTCTTCATCGGCCCACGCAGCGAGACCGGTCGTTTCCAGGCCGCGCAAGTCCGCGAACTGCCTGACTGCCTGCTGACCCCGGGGCTGATCAACGCCCACGGCCACGCGGCCATGACCCTGTTCCGCGGCATGGCCGACGACCTGCCGCTGATGACCTGGCTGCAGGAGCACATCTGGCCCGCCGAAGGCCGCTGGGTCGACGAGGATTTCGTCCGCGACGGCACCAACCTGGCCATCGCCGAACAGCTCAAGGGCGGCATCACCTGCTTCAGCGACATGTATTTCCATCCGAAGATCGCCAGCGCCTGCGTGCACGACAGCGGCATTCGCGCGCAGATCGCCGTGCCCCTGCTGGATTTCCCGATTCCCGGCGCGCGCACCTTCGATGAAGGCCTGCACCTGGCCGTCGAGCTGTTCGGCGACCTGCGCCATCACCCGCGCATCAGCGTCGCCCTCGGCCCCCACGCGCCGTACACGGTCAACGACGAGAACCTGGAAAAGATCCGGGTGGCCGCCGACGAACTGGACGCGCCGGTGCACATGCACATCCACGAGACCGCCAGCGAAGTCCGCCAGTCCCTCGACGAGCGCGGCGAACGCCCGCTGCAGCGTCTGGCCCGTATCGGCCTGCTCGGCCCGCGCCTGCAGGCCGTGCACATGACCCAGATCAGCGATGACGACCTGGCATTGCTGGTAGAAAGCAACACCAGCGTGGTGCACTGCCCCGAATCCAACCTCAAGCTGGCCAGCGGCTTCTGCCCAGTGGAGCGCCTGTGGCAGGCCGGAGTCAACGTCGCCGTGGGCACCGATGGCGCCGCCAGCAACAACGACCTCGACCTGCTCGGTGAAACCCGCACCGCCGCCCTGCTGGCCAAGGCCGTGTCCGGCTCGGCCAGCGCCCTGGATGCCCACCGCGCACTGCGCATGGCGACCCTGAACGGTGCTCGCGCCCTCGGCCTGGACCCCATCACCGGCTCGCTGGAGGTGGGCAAGGCCGCCGACCTGGTGGCCTTCGACCTGGGCGGACTGGCCCAGCAACCGATCTACGACCCGGTGTCGCAACTGATCTACGCCAGCGGCCGCGACTGCGTGAAGCATGTCTGGGTCGCCGGAAAGGCATTGCTCGACGAGCGTCGCCTGACCCGCCTGGACGAGCAGGCCGTGCATGCCGCCGCCGTGGCCTGGGGCCAGCGGATCGCCGGACACGCCGAATGACCCGACGGCAGCCAGCCTGCCGCACCGAATTTTCACAGTTTCAGAGGATTGTTCCATGAGCAACGTCGACCACGCCGAAATCGCCAAGTTCGAGGCCCTGGCCCATCGCTGGTGGGATCGCGAGAGCGAGTTCAAACCGCTGCACGACATCAACCCGCTGCGGGTCAACTGGATCGACGAACGGGTCAAGCTGGCCGGGAAGAAGGTCCTCGACGTCGGTTGCGGCGGCGGCATCCTCAGCGAGGCCATGGCCCTGCGCGGTGCCACGGTTACTGGTATCGACATGGGCGAGGCGCCGCTGGCGGTGGCGCAACTGCACCAGCTGGAGTCCGGGGTCAACGTCGAGTACCGGCAGATCACCGCCGAGGCCCTGGCCGAGGAAATGCCGGAGCAGTTCGACGTGGTCACCTGCCTGGAGATGCTGGAACACGTGCCGGACCCGTCCTCGGTGATCCGCGCCTGCTTCCGCATGGTCAAGCCCGGGGGCCAGGTGTTCTTCTCCACCATCAACCGCAACCCGAAGGCGTATCTGTTCGCCATCATCGGCGCCGAATACATCATGAAGCTGCTGCCCCGCGGCACCCATGACTTCAAGAAATTCATCCGTCCTTCCGAACTCGGTGCCTGGAGCCGCGCGGCGGGCCTGAGCGTCAAGGACATCATCGGCCTGACCTACAATCCGCTGACCAAGCACTACAAGCTGGCCGCCGATGTTGACGTCAACTACATGATCCAGACCCTTCGCGAGGAATGAGCATGCGTTTGCGAGCAGTACTTTTCGACATGGACGGCACCCTGCTCGACACGGCGCCGGACTTCATCGCCATCTGCCAGGCGATGCGCAACGACCGCGGCCTGGCGCCGGTCGCCGACAACACCGTGCGCGACGTGATTTCCGGCGGCGCCCGGGCGATGGTCGCCGCGACCTTCGGCATCGACCCCGAAGCGCCGGAATTCGAGGCCCTGCGCCTGGAGTTCCTGGAGCGCTACCAGCGTGACTGCGCGGTGCACAGCAAGCTGTTCGACGGCATGGAAGAGCTGCTGCAGGACATCGAGCGCGGCAAGCTGCTGTGGGGCGTGGTGACCAACAAGCCGGTGCGCTTCGCAGAACCGATCATGCAACGCCTGGGCCTGGCCGAACGCTCCTCGCTGCTGATCTGCCCGGACCACGTGAAGAACAGCAAGCCCGATCCCGAGCCGCTGATCCTCGCCTGCAAGACCCTCGACCTGGATCCGGCCAGCGTGCTGTTCGTCGGCGACGACCTGCGCGACATCGAGTCCGGCCGCGATGCCGGCACCCGCACCGCGGCGGTGCGCTATGGCTATATTCATCCCGAGGACAACCCCAACAACTGGGGCGCGGATGTGGTGGTCGATCATCCCCTGGAGCTGCGCAAGGTGCTCGACAGCGCCCTGTGCGGCTGCTGATCCCACAGCCAGTGGCCCTGTCGGGCCGGCCTCGTGGCCGGCTCGCTGGCGCCTGAAGCCATTTCCCTTTCGAGGCAACTCCCATGTTCGACTATTCCGCCCGCCCGGATCTGCTCAAAGGCCGGGTCATCATGGTTACCGGCGCCGGTCGCGGGATCGGCGCGGCAGCGGCCAGAGCCTTCGCCGCCCATGGGGCCACCGTGCTCCTGCTGGGCAAGACCGAGGCCAACCTCACCGCGGTGTACGACGAGATCGAAGCCGCCGGCCATCCGCAGCCAGTGGTGATCCCGTTCAATCTGGAAACCGCCCTGCCGCACCAGTACGACGAACTGGCGGTGATGGTGGAAAACGCCTTCGGCCGCCTCGACGGCCTGCTGCACAACGCGTCGATCATCGGCCCGCGCACGCCAATGGAGCAGTTGAGCGGCGACAACTTCATGCGCGTCATGCACATCAACGTCAACGCCATGTTCATGCTCACCCAGACCCTGCTGCCGCTGCTCAAGCTGTCGGAAGACGCCTCGGTGGTGTTCACCTCCAGCAGCGTCGGACGCAAGGGCCGCGCCTACTGGGGTGCCTACGGTGTGTCGAAGTTCGCCACCGAGGGCCTGATGCAGACCCTGGCCGACGAGCTTGAAGGTGTCGCCCCGGTGCGGGCCAACAGCGTCAACCCGGGCGCCACCCGCACCAGCATGCGCGCCCAGGCCTATCCGGCGGAAAATCCGCAGGACAACCCGCTGCCCGAGGCCATCATGCCGGTCTATCTGTACCTGATGGGCCCGGACAGCACCGGGGTCAACGGTCAGGCATTCAACGCCCAGTGAGCCCCTGCGCCAGGGCGCCGCGCAAGCGGGTGCCCTGGTGCGACTCCTGCTGCTCCAGTTGCATGCAGCGCTCGAGGAACAGGTACATATAGTCGTAACTCTTGCAGATCGCCCGCTTCAGCTCGGCCTGCAAGGCCTTGCTCGGGCTGTTGCCGGCCAGGGTACAGATGATTTCCAGCGCCTCCCACGGATGGGCATCATCGTACTGGGCGTGCATCTTCAGCCATTTCATCGCCCGCTTGCGGCCTTCTTCGGGGAAGCCCAGGGCATAGGTATCGGTGGCGCAGACCACCGCCGACCACTCGCCCACCGCCCCTTCGATCGCGTAGTTGGTCGCCGCCATGGCCACCACCAGCGAGTCCTGGCTGCAGGTGTGCCAGCACCAGTCGCTCAACGCCTGCAGTTCCGCCGGCACGTCCTGTGCCTGCAGGTCGTCGAGGGTGACGCCGTGGGCTTCACACCAGTGCACCCAGTAGTCGGCATGGTTGAGTTCGACGCGAATGTTGCGCATCAGCCAGCGTCGCGCCATGTCCTCGCCGGGGTGGCGGGCGTAGCGGGTCTTGGTCAGGTTGTGGGCCATGTACACGGAGAATTGCTCGACCACCGGCCAGCCACCCACCAGGTACTGGTGCATGGTCGTGCTGCCGACGAGGCCGTCACGCAGGCGCTGGTAGAACGTGTGCTCCACCACCCGGCGCTTGCTCGCGCTGCATTCCTGGATCAGGCGCTGGGCCCAGAGGGGATAACTTGCGGCGTCCATCAATGGACCAGTCCGAGTAAATGCGTCAATCACTGTCAGCTCCTTGTCCTTGTGATTTGGATGGAGCGTCAGCGCAGCGTCCCCGGTGATCCGAACAGCACTGGCCCGGCGGCGTCACGCTGACGCTGCAGGCTGTCGCAGGAAAACACCTGGGGCCGTTCGATCAGATAGCCCTGGGCATAGTCGACACCGATCTCCTGCAAGGCCTGCTCGATCAACGGCGTCTCGACAAACTCGGCGATGGTGCGCTTACCCATGACGTGGCCGATGTGGTTGATCACCTGGACCATCGCCCGGTTAATCGGGTCGTCGAGCATGTCCTTGACGAAACTTCCGTCGATCTTGAGGAAGTCTACAGGCAAATGTTTCAGATACGCGAACGACGACATTCCGGCGCAAAAATCATCAAGGGAAAACTTGCAGCCCAATCCTTTCAATTCGTTGATAAAACGAATGGCACTTCCCAGGTTGGCGATTGCACTGGTTTCGGTTATTTCGAAACAGATCAATTCAGGGGGAATGGCGTAGTCGCTGAACTGCCGCCGCAGGTAGTCGAGGAACTTGTCGTCGCCGATGCTGCTCCCCGACAGATTGATCGAACACATCGCCAACGGCCCTTCACGCCCCTCGTTCAGGCATTGGCGTATCACCTCGAACACATTGCGCACCACCCAGCGATCGAGAGCGGTGATCAGGCCGAAGCGCTCGGCGGCGGGAATGAAGCTGTCGGGAAGGATGATGCGGCCGCTTTCGTCGTGCAGGCGCAGGAGGATTTCCAGGTGTCCGCCGCCCTCCTCGTGAGGGTCGAGCGCGGCAATCTCCTGGGCATACAGGCAGAAGCGGTTTTCTTCCAGGGCAATGTGCAAGCGCTGGATCCAGGCCATCTCGCCGAAGCGCAGCGACAGCTCGGTGTCGTCGGCAAGGTACAGCTGCACACGGTTGCGGCCTTTTTCCTTGGCCATGTAGCAGGCCATGTCCGCCGCGCGCAACGCCGCTTCCAGCGAGTCCGGCGCCTGATTCAGATGAACCAGACCGATGCTCACACTGTTCACGAACGGTCGACCCTTCCAGACAAAATGCAGGCTCTGCACCACCTGGCGCAGGTTCTCGGCAATCCGCTCGGCCTGCTCCGGCGGACAATCGCGCAGCAGCACGCCGAACTCGTCGCCCCCCAGCCGCGCCAGCACATCCCCTTCGCGCAGTCCCGACTGCAGGACCGCGCAGATATGCCGCAGCAACTCATCACCCGCGGCATGGCCACTGGTGTCGTTGACCAACTTGAACTGGTCGAGGTCGAGGAACATCAGCGAATGCCGGCCGTTGTTGCGTACCTGATCGCCCAGCGCCTGCTCCAGGCAATATTCGAATTCGCGACGGTTGGCCAGCCCGGTCAGGGCGTCATGGGTCGCCTGCCAGGACAGGTTGGCGATGTACTGGCGCTCCTGGGTCATGTCGTGCAGCACCAGCACGGTGCCACTGATCCGCCCTTCGGTCATGATCGGCGCACCGACCAATGTCACCGAGACGGTACTGCCATCCAGGCGCTGGATCAGCCGCACATGCTCCGAACCGCCGCCCAGCGCGCCGTTGAGGATATGTTCGGTGAGGGTCAGGCGGTCCTTCTCGGCATTGTCATCCAGCAGGCTGAACAGTGCGGCCAGCGGCAGGCCCTGAGCGTGACTGGCGTCCCAGTGGGTCAGTTGCTCGGCGGCGGCGTTCATGTAGACGATGCTGCCATCGACATCGGTGGTGATCACGCCGTCGCCGATGGAAGCCAGGGTGATCTGCGCCCGCTCCTTTTCCTCCCGCAGCGCGCTGGCAAAGGCCTGCCGCTGCGCCAGCAGCTTGCTCGAACGCAGCCAGGCCAGGGCGATGAGAAACGCCGCGGTGGCCAGGTTGGTCAGCAGCAGCAGGCGCAAAAGCATGCGCGAGCCTTCCCCCAGCGCATCGCTGAAGGCTCGTGCGGCGGGAGTGACGTTGTCATTGATGGAGACGATGCGGCGCTTCCAGTCGGCCAGATCGCGCGGCGTGGCGCGGCTGCCGGCGATGCCTGCGTGAATTTCATCGGCCAGGGTGTCCAGCTCCTGCAGGAAGCTGTCCCCTACCTGCCAGCGACTGATGGCCTTTTCCAGGTAACTGACGTGGCGGAAGTTGAGGTAGAACCAGATCACGCTGGCGACGTCGTCCGGGTGGTTGCCACCGGCGAGGATGCCCTGGCGCGCGGCCTCCAGGTCCGGCGGATCGAGATCGAGGGCCAGACGCAGGCGGTGACTGCCTTCGGGGATGGCGAAGGCGTCGCGGTACTTGCGGAAGTTCTCCTCGTCGCGGCTGTCGACGTACAGGCTCAGGTAATAGATGGCGTCCTTCTGCCCCTTGGACCACAGGCTTTCCCCGGCGACATAGGCACGCATCGCCGACAGCGCGTACAGGCTGATACCACCCAGCAGCGCCTGAAACAGCACCACGGCGATAAATGGCCAGATGATCCCCAGGAGCCTGGGCGTTTCAAGCGTCCGTTTTCCCTTCATGAAGTCCCTTGCAACTGCGCCGGTGAGTCGCCTCACTCTGTTCCGATACAGACTAGGCCATTTGCCTGCATGCGGATAAGTGATTTCTCACATTCGAGCGTTCAGCTCTGCTGCAAGTGACCATACAACTTGGCGTACAAACCACCTTCGGCGATCAGTTGCAGATGGCCGCCATCCTCGGCGACATGACCACCGTCGAACACCAGCACGCGGTCGGCCTGCTTCACCGCCGACAGGCGGTGGGCGATGATCAGGGTGGTGCGGGCACTGAGGAAACGCGCCAGGGCGTGGTGCAGGTTGTATTCAGTGGCGGCATCGAGGGCCGAGGTGGCCTCGTCGAGAATCACCACCTTGGGCTTGGCCAGAACCATCCGCGCGATCGCCAGGCGCTGGCGCTGGCCGCCGGAGAGACGCACGCCGGAACGCCCGACCACACTGTCCAGGCCTTGTGGCAGGGCGCCGATGGTTTCGTCGAGCTGGGCGATGGCCAGGGCCTGCCAGCACTCTTCATCGCTGCAGTCGCGCCCCATGGTCAGGTTGGCGCGCACGGTGTCGTTGAACAGCGCCGGGTGCTGCAGCACCACCGCGACGTTTTCGCGCAGGGTTTCCAGGCCGATTTCCTGCAGGGTCGCGCCGCCGAAACGAATGCTTCCGGCCTGGGCGCTGTAAAGGCCGAGCAGCAGTTGCACCAGGGTGCTCTTGCCGCCACCGCTGGCACCGACGATGGCCACCTTCTCGCCCGGCGCGATGGACAGGTTCAACTGGTCCAGCACCGGTTCCTCGCCGTAGCCGAAGCGCAGCCCGCGCACGTCGATGCCGACGGTGGTCTGGCCCTGGAACGGATCGGCGCCGCCGGCGTACTGCGGTTCATCGCCACGGGCGAGCAGTTCATTGATCCGGCTCAGCGCGCCACCGGCGCCGTAGTAGGCGTACTGCAGGTTCAGCAACTGTTCCACCGGGCCGATCATGAACCACAGATAGCTGAACACCGCGAGCATCTGTCCGACGCTGAGGTCGGAAAACAGCACGGTGAGCATCGCCGCGGCGCGGAAGATATCGATACCGAACTGGAACAGCAGGCCGCTGGCGCGGTTGCTGGCATCGCTTTTCCACTGCGAGGCGATGGCGTGATTGCGCACTTCCTGGGCGCGCAGGCCGAGGCGCCCGAGGAAATAGCCCTGGCGGTTGCCAGCGCGGATCTCCTGGATCGCGTCGAGGGTCTCGGCCAGGGCCTGGGTGAAACGCGAGGTGCTGTCGTTCTCCAGCTTCTTCAGGTGCTTGACCCGCTTGCCCAGTTGTACCGTGGCGAAGATCACCAGCGGGTTGAACAGCAGGATCAGCAGGGCCAGTTGCCAGTGCATCCAGATCAGGATCGCCGCGGTGCCGGTCAGGGTCAGCACCGCCACGAGGAAGCGGCTGAGGGTTTCGCCGACGAACTTGTCGACGGTATCCAGATCGGTCACCAGGTGGGTGGTGACCGTGCCGCTGCCGAGGCTTTCGTACTCGCTCAGGGAAATCCGCTTGAGCCGTTCGATCAGGCGGATGCGCAGACGATAGACGATGTCCTTGGCCAGCCCGGCGAACAGCCGGGCCTGCATCACGTTGAAGACCAGCGCCGAACAGCGCAGGACCAGCGTCACCGCCAGCATCAGGCCGATATAGCCGGCCGCCACCTGCCAGTTGCCCGGAAGAAACTGGTTCATCCATTTCAGCGCGGTGTCGCCGTGGCCGAGCAGCACTTCGTCCACCAGCAGCGGCAACAGCAGCGGGATGGGCACGCTGCACAGCGCCGCCAGCACGGCAACGCCGTTGGCGATCCACAGGGCTTTCTTGTGATGCAGCGCCAGGCGGCGGATTTCCGCCCAGCTCAGACGATCGGCAGACGCCGCCGCTGGCCCGGGAACCGGGTCGGGCGAGCCTGGCAGATCAAGCATAGGCGGCGCGCTCCAGCCAGCGACCGAGCAGCGGTTCGAGGGATTCCAGCGCCTGATAGCCGTTGGTCAGCAGGGCCAGCTGGCCGTTGCGTTCGGCCAGCAGCGTGGGGAAGCCGGCGATGCCCAGGTCCTGAACCCAGGTGAAATCGGCGGCGGTCGCGCTGCGCTGGTCGGCACTGGTGAAGGCCGCGGCGAAGGCGGCGCGGTCGAAACCGGCCTGCTCCGCCAGGTTGACCAGGGTCGGTGCCAGGGTGACATCCTCGGCGCGCTGGTAGAACGCCTGCTGGATCAGCACCAGCAGCGTCCACACCTTGTCGGCGTCGAGGCTGCGCGCGGTGACCAGGGCACGGCAGGCCGGCTCGGTGTCATAGACGAAACTGTCGGGCATGGCGCCCTCGAACTGGAACGTCTGGCCGGTGGCCTGGTTGACCGCCTGCCAGTGCTCGAGAATGTAGCGCCGGGTCGAGGCATCCAGCGCCGAGCTGCCGCTGCGCAGACCACCCACCACCAGACGGGTTTCCACACCCGCCTGCCGGGCCTGGTCGATCAGGGCCGCGGCCACCGGCGCGAACCCCCAGCACCAGGAACACATGGGGTCCATGACGTAAAGCAGGCGAGCGCTCATGCATCACACCTCGGCTTTGCGGTAGTTGAATCCGATCGGGTGTGGCTGGTTGCGGGCCTTGGCCAGTTCGATCTGCTTCTGCCGGTCGATGGCGCTACGCCGGGTCTTCTCGCTCAGGCTGTCCCAGCAATGCGGGCAGCTGACGCCTGGCGAATAGTGCTCGGAGGCCCGGTCCTCGACACTGACCGGATGGCGGCAAGCGTGGCACTGATCGAAATCGCCTTCACTGAGGTCGTGACGCACGGTGACCCGGTTGTCGAAGACGAAGCAGTCGCCCTCCCACTTGCTCTGATCCTGAGGAACCTCTTCAAGATATTTCAGGATCCCGCCCTTAAGATGATAGACGGCTTCGAAACCCTCGCCGAGCATGTAGCTGGAGGCTTTCTCGCAGCGGATGCCGCCCGTGCAGAACATGGCGACCTTCTTGTGCCGCGCCGGGTCGAAGTTGGCCTTGATGTAGTCGGGGAACTCGCGGAAGGAGGTGGTCTTGGGGTCGATGGCGCCCTCGAAGGTGCCGATGGCCACTTCGTAGTCGTTGCGGGTATCGATCAGCAGTACTTCCGGGTCGCTGATCAGGGCGTTCCAGTCCTGCGGCTCGACGTAGGTCCCGACCGCCTTGTTCGGGTCCACACCCGGTACGCCGAGGGTGACGATCTCTTTCTTCAGCTTGACCTTGGTGCGATAGAACGGCTGCTCGTCGCAGTAGGACTCCTTGTGGTCGACATCCACCAGGCGCGGATCGTTGCGCAGCCAGGCGAGCAGGCCGTCGATGCCTTCGCGGGCGGCGGAAACCGTGCCGTTGATACCTTCCTCGGCCAGCAGCAGGGTGCCTTTGACGCCATTGGCTTCCATGCAGGCCAGCAGCGGCTCGCGCAGTTCGACGTAGTCTTCCAGGGTGACGAACTTGTACAGCGCCGCCACGACGATGGATTGGGTCATGCTTGCAACTCTCCAGTGGTCACCCTCGCAAAGGGCGGACCGGGTCAGAAATACAAATAAAAACGCGCCGACAAGCGGCGCGGTGGCGGATTCTAGCAAAAACCGACGGTGAAATCAGTGCCTGCTGCCTCCGGCGCAGGTCGGCGAAGCCGGCGCGGCGCCGGTCTGTTCCCATTCCCGCGGGGTGTAGGTGTGCAGCGCCAGGGCGTGGAACTGCCCCATCAGGTCGCCGAGGGTGGCGTAGACCTTCTGGTGACGCTTGACGCTGTTCAGGCCCTCGAACTGCTCGCTGACCAGCACCGCCTTGTAGTGGGTTTCCACGCCACGGCTGTGCATGTGGCTCTCGTCCAGAACCTGCAGGTGCACGGGCGCCAGCGCGCCCAGGCTCTGTTCGATCTTCTGTTGCATCGACATCGGCGACTCCGCTTACGGCTTCTTGGCCGGAGCGGCGGCTTTGCCGGCGTTCGGGTCCAGTTCGTTGGTCATGTCGGCCAGCAGCTTGTTGACCACCGGTACCGCGCCTTCCAGCTTCTGCTGGGTCAGCTGGGCCGACTGCTGGGTGACGCGCGGCATGGTTTCCAGGACTTTCTTGCCCAGTGGCGACTGATAGAAGGCCACCAGGTCCTTCAGTTCCTGCTCGCTGAAAGCACTGGTGTAGAGCTTGATCATGTCCGGCTTGAGCTTGTTCCAGCCGATGTTGTTGTCCAGGGCGGCGTTGGCCTTGGCCTGGTAGCTGTCGAGCACGGCTTTCTTCGAGGCCGGGGCCTTGGTCTGCTCGAAACGCTGGGCGAACATCTGCTGCACTTGACCGTAGACCGGCGCTGGAAGCTTGTCGGCGTGGGCGAGCAGGAGGAATTTTTCAGCGGCAGCCTCATGGCTGGCACCGGCGGCGAATACCTGGCCAGTGGCGCAGACCAGCGCAACAGCCGTGCAGAGGGCGCGGAGACGGGTCATCGGTGTTCCTTAAAAGAGTAAGTGAGTGTTTCCAGCGTAGAGCATTCTGCGCCGAGGGACGCAACCGCTCAATAGGACGAGTGGGCTATGGAACCGGCCTTTGGAATCGGCACCTAAACTGTCTGGTCAAACCTGGCATCTTGCATAAGGAGTGGGTAGCACATGAGCCGCATCGAAACTGACAGCTTGGGACCCGTGGAAGTTCCGGACCAGGTCTACTGGGGCGCGCAGACGCAGCGCTCGCTGATCAACTTCGCCATCGGCAAGGAACGCATGCCGCTGGCGGTCCTGCACGCGCTGGCCCTGGTGAAGAAAGCCGCCGCCCGGGTCAACGACCGCAACGGCGACCTCCCCGCCAACATCGCCCGCCTGATCGAGCAGGCCGCCGACGAAGTGCTCGACGGCGAGCACGACGACCAGTTCCCGCTGGTGGTCTGGCAGACCGGCAGCGGCACCCAGAGCAACATGAACGTCAACGAGGTGATCGCCGGTCGTGCCAACGAACTGGCCGGCAAGGGACGTGGCGGCAAGGACCCGGTGCACCCCAACGATCACGTCAACCGCTCGCAGAGTTCCAACGACTGCTTCCCCACCGCCATGCACATCGCCGCCGCCCAGGCCGTGCAGGAACACTTGCTGCCGGCCATCACCGAACTGTCCTCGGGCCTGGCCGAGCTGTCGGCGCGGCACACGCACCTGGTCAAGACCGGGCGCACGCACATGATGGACGCCACGCCGATCACCTTCGGCCAGGAGGTTTCCGCCTGGGTCGCCCAGCTCGACTATGCCCAGCGCGCCATTCGCGCCACGCTGCCGGCGGTATGCGAGCTGGCCCAGGGCGGGACCGCGGTGGGCACCGGGCTGAACGCGCCGCATGGTTTCGCCGAGGCCATCGCGGCGGAGTTGGCGGCCTTGTCCGGGCTACCGTTCGTCACCGCGCCGAACAAATTCGCCGCCCTGGCCGGACACGAACCGCTGACCAGCCTCGCCGGCGCCCTGAAAACCCTGGCGGTGGCCCTGATGAAGATCGCCAACGACCTGCGCCTGCTCGGCTCCGGCCCCCGCGCGGGCCTGGCCGAAGTGCGTCTGCCGGCCAACGAGCCGGGCAGTTCGATCATGCCCGGCAAGGTCAACCCGACCCAGTGCGAAGCCCTGTCGATGCTGGCCTGCCAGGTACTGGGCAACGACACCGCGATCAGCTTCGCGGCGAGCCAGGGACATCTGCAGTTGAACGTGTTCAAGCCGGTGATCATCCACAACCTGCTGCAATCGATCGAATTGCTCGCCGATGGCTGCCGCAACTTCCAGCAGCACTGCGTCGCCGGCATCGAGCCGGATCCGCAGCAGATGGCCGCGCACCTGGAACGCGGGCTGATGCTGGTGACCGCGCTGAACCCGCATATCGGCTACGACAAGGCGGCGGAAATCGCCAAGAAGGCCTACTCGGAAGGCACCACCCTGCGCGAGGCGGCGCTGACCCTGGGTTACCTGACCGACGCCCAGTTCGACCAGTGGGTGCGCCCCGAACAGATGCTCGAAGCGGGCGGCAAGGGCTGAGTCAGCCGGCCAGGCGTGCGCGCCTGGCCTTCCAGCCGGCGCTGAGCGAAGGGCCCAGCGCGGTCAGCGCCGAGCCCAGCACCACCACCAGCGCGCCGAAATAGCCCAGGCCGTTGATCTGTTCGGCCATCACGACGTCCGGCCACAGCCAGGCGGCCAGGGCGACGGCGACGAAGGTCACCAGCGGCGTGATCGCCAGGGTCGCGCTGACCCGCGAGGCTTCCCAATGCGCCAGTGCTTCGGCGAACGCCCCGTAGGCCACCAGGGTGTTCAGGCAACAGGCCAGCAGCAGCCAACCCTGCAGCGCACTCAGTTGCAGCACCTCCAGCGGCTGCGCCCAGGGTGTCAGCAACAGGGCGCAGAACAGATAGATCACCATCATCACCTGCATCGAGTTCCATACCGTCAGCAACTGCTTCTGGCCCAGGGCATAGAACACCCAGACCAACGAGGCCAGGAGGATCACCAGCACCCCGGTGGTGTAAGCACTCAGCGAGGTGAGCAGCTCTTGCAGACGCTGATTGAAAAACAGGCCGAATCCCGCCAGCAGCAGCGCCAGGCCAATGCCCTGGGTGAAGCTGAAACGCTCCTTGAACACCAGCACGCTGCCCACCAGCAACAGCACCGGGCCGACCTGCACCACCAGTTGCGCGGTGCCGGCGCTGACCAGCTTGAGGCCGACCAGGTAGAGCACGTAGTTGCCCACCAGGCCCAGGGTGCAGATCGCCACCAGGCCTTTGCCGCGCCGCCCCAGTGGCGCGAACGACGGCAGCCGACGGGTTGCCGCCAGCCAGGCGAACAACAGGCTGCCGGAGACCAGCAGGCGGTACCAGGTGACGGTGATCGGGTCCATGACCTGCAACACCTGCTTCAACTTGACCGGCAGGATGCCCCACAGCACGGCGGTCAACAGCGCGAGAAACAGCCCGTACGCCCAGCGTCCGGAGGTGGTATGCATGACGGCCTCGATAATCCCGGGGTGGTGGTTGGGTGGAGTCTAGGGGGTAGGAAAGGGATTACACAGTGACAGTTGGGGAATAACTGTGCTGGTCTGGCAGCGACATGGAGATGATCGGGACCGCTGTGCGGTCCTTCGCGGTGGTTCGTCACACGACAAGCCACGCTCCTACGGGAACGCGCACCGCCGTAGGAGCGTGGCTTGTCGTGTGACGAACCACCGCGAAGGGCCGCACAGCGGCCCCAGATCCAACGCTTATTTCTTGTGCTTGCTGAACGCCGCCTCCAGCGCCTCGTTGATGGTGCGCAAGACCTTGATCCGCGCCCAGCGCTTGTCATTGGCCTCCACCAGGGTCCACGGCGCGATCTCGGTGCTGGTGCGGTCGACCATGTCGCCCACGGCGCGGGCGTACAGGTCCCACTTGTCGCGGTTGCGCCAGTCTTCCTCGGTGATCTTGAAGCGCTTGAACGGAATCTCCTCGCGCTCCTGGAAACGCTCCAGCTGGGTCTGCTGGTCGATCGCCAGCCAGAACTTGACCACCACCACGCCGGCGTTGCTCAGTTGCTCCTCGAAGTCGTTGATCTCGCCATAGGCCCGCATCCAGTCGGCAGGCGAGCAGAACCCCTCGACCCGCTCGACCAGCACCCGGCCGTACCAGGAACGGTCGAAGATGGTGAAGGTGCCGCGTCCCGGAATATGTCGCCAGAACCGCCACAGGTAAGGCTGCGCACGCTCTTCCTCGGTCGGCGCGGCGATCGGCACGATACGGTACTGACGCGGGTCCAGCGCCGCCGCGACCCGACGGATCGCCCCGCCCTTGCCCGCCGCGTCGTTGCCTTCGAATACCGCCACCAGGGCGTGCTGCTTCATGCGTTTGTCGCGCAGCAGACCGGCCAGGCGCGCCTGCTCCCTGAGCAGTTGCTTCTCGTAGTCCTGCTTGTCCAGGTGCACGCTGAGGTCGAGCGCCTCGAGCAGGCTGAGCTTGTCGATGCTTTCGCCCAACGGCGCGATCGGGGTCGGCGCCTTGATGTTGCCCTCGGCCTTAAGGGCGTTCTGCAGGCCTTCGAGCAGGATCTTGCCGACCGCCAGGCTGCGGTAGTACGGGTCGGCCCCCTCGATCACATGCCAGGGCGCGTAATCGCGGCTGGTGCGGCGCAACACGCGCTCGCCGAAGCGCACGAAACGGTCGTAGGTCTGCGACTGCTCCCAGTCCAGCGGGCTGATCCGCCAGCGGTGCACCGGGTCTTTTTTCAGGGTCTTGAGCCGGGCCTTCATCTGTTTCTTGGACAGGTGGAACCAGAACTTGAAGATCAGCGCGCCTTCATCGCAGAGCATCTGCTCCAGGCGCTCGGCGCCGCTGATGGCCTGGTCCAGCACGGCGTCCTTGAACCGACCATGGACCCTGCCCTGCAGCATCTGGCTGTACCAGTTGCCGAAGAACACGCCCATGCGGCCCTTGGCCGGCAGCGCACGCCAGTAGCGCCAGGCCGGCGGATGGGCCAGTTCCTCGTCGCTCTGCTGGTCGAAGGTACGCACTTCGATCAGACGCGGGTCCATCCATTCGCTCAGCAGCTTGACCGTCTCGCCCTTGCCCGCGCCCTCGATGCCGTTGATCAGCACGATCACCGGGAAGCGCGCCTGCTGCTTGAGTTCGAACTGGGCTTCGAGCAAGGCCTCGCGCAGGGCGGGCACCTCGGCTTCGTAGGTTTCTTTGTCGATCGAGTGACCGATTTCAGCGGATTCGAACATACCAGGCTCCCTTCTTGGATAAGCAAGACTAGCGGATTGCCACTGCTTTTGTCCGGGTTGCGCCAGATCAAACAGCGCTCCGGCGATCAGCTAGAATGGCCGATCCGCTGTTGCCGAGCCCTTTCATGACCGACACGCCCGCCCCCCGCCACGCCCAGATCGACTGGGACGAACTGGGCCGCCCACATTCGCGGCAGTACGACGACATCTATTTCTCCAAGGACCAGAGCCTGGCGGAAACCACCCACGTGTTCATCGAGCAGAACGATCTGCGCCAGCGTTTCAGCGCGCTGGCCGCGGGCGAATGCCTGGTGATCGGCGAAACCGGGTTCGGTACCGGGCTGAATTTTCTCTGCGCCTGGCAGTTGTTCGAGCACTGCGCCGCGCCGGGTGCGCGCCTGCATTTCATCAGCGCCGAGAAGTTTCCCCTGACCCGCGACGACCTGACCCGTGCCCTCGCCCTCTGGCCCGACCTGGCGCCGCAGGGCACGACCCTGCTGGAGCAGTACGTGGCGGTGCACCAGGGCTATCAGCCGTTCCTCTTCGACAACGGCCGGGTCAGCCTGACGCTGATGATCGGCGACGCCCGCGAGCAGTTCGAAAAGCTCGATGGACACATCGATGCCTGGTTCCTCGACGGCTTCGCCCCGGCGAAGAACCCGGACATGTGGACCCCGGAACTGTTCGCCCAACTGGCCCGGCTGTCGCGCCCCGGGACCACCCTCGGCACCTTCACCAGCACCGGCTGGGTGCGCCGCGCGCTGATCGCGGTGGGCTTCTCGATGAAGCGGATTCCGGGGATCGGCAAGAAATGGGAAATCCTTCGTGGCCTGTTCAACGCGGCGCCCGAACAACAGCCGCTGCCTGCCGTGGCGCCCTGGTATCGACGCCCTCCCCTGGCCAGCGGTCCGCGCCATGCCCTGGTGATCGGCGCCGGTCTCGCCGGTTGCGCCAGCGCCGCCAGCCTGGCCGCCCGCGGCTGGCAGGTCAGCCTGCTGGAGCGCCATGCACAGGCGGCCAGCGAGGCCTCGGGCAACCCGCAGGGCGTGCTCTATCTCAAGCTGTCCGCCCACGGCACGCTGCTTTCGCAACTGATCGTCAGCGGCTTCGGCCATACCCGCCGTCTGCTCCAGCGCCTGCAACGGGGCAGCGACTGGGACGACTGTGGCGTGCTGCAACTGGCCTTCGACGCCAAGGAAGACCAGCGCCAGGCGCAACTGGCCGGGGCCTTCAGCGAGGAACTGGTGCAGCGCCTGGACCGCCAGCAGGCCGAGACAGTGGCCGGCGTGCCGCTGCCCAGCGGCGGCCTGTTCTATCCCGAGGGCGGCTGGGTCCACCCGCCGGCCCTGTGCCACTGGCAGGCGGGACAGGCCAATGTGCGCCTGCTCACTCATCACGACGTGCTGCAACTGCGCCGGGTCGACGGCCAATGGCAGGCCCTCGATGGCGAACGGATGCTGGCCGAAGCGCCGGTCGTGGTGCTCGCCGGCGCTGCGGACATTCGCCGCTTCGAAGGTTGCGCCGGGCTGCCGCTCAAGCGCATTCGCGGGCAGATCACCCGCTTGCCGGTGACGACAGCGAGCCAGGCGCTGCATACCGTGGTCTGTGCCGATGGCTATGTGGCGCCACCGCGGCATGGCGAACATACCCTCGGGGCCAGCTTCGACTTCCACGCGACCGATCTGACGCCGACGGCGGAGGAGCATCGCAGCAACCTCGACCTGCTGCGGGAGATTTCCACCGATCTGGCCGAGCGCCTGGACATCGATCATCTGGACCCGCGGCACCTGCAGGGGCGCGCGGCGTTTCGCTGTACCAGCCCGGATTACCTGCCGCTGGTGGGGCCGGTGGCGGATGCGGCGCGGTTCGCCGAGGTCTATGCCGCGTTGGCGAAGAATGCGCGGCAGGTTCCCGACGAGGCCTGCCCGTGGCTAGAAGGGCTGTACGTCAACAGCGGGCATGGCTCGCGCGGGCTGATCACCGCACCGCTGTGCGGCGAGCTGGTGGCGGCCTGGATCAACGGCGATGCCCTGCCGGTGCCGCGGGAGATCGCCGAGGCCTGCCATCCGAACCGCTTCATGTTGCGCGAGCTCAAGCGCGGCAAGGCTTGAAGACCCATCGCGGGCAATCGGAACGCCGCCCGGCCCGCTCCCACAATGTCCGCGGCGACACCGAACCTTGTGGGGCTGGCTTGCCAGCAATGAGCATGGGTATCTACACATTTTTGACGGCTTGGCGGGGAACCGTATCAAGGCCGCCAAGTGCTCGTCGTGACGGGTGCAGTGCTCTTGAGATCGAGCGCCGCCCGCGCGGCGCATCGCGAGCTCGCTCGCTCCTACATTTTTTGCAACGTGCCATGGCCTGTGAGAGCGGTGTTGCCAGCCTTTGGTGCCTGGCGATTTATCGCGGGGAGGCTGTTGGGATCGACGAGGTACCGCGTCGTACCACCAAGGCGGACAACCATGGCCTGTCAGGCATAGGCACGTTGCAAAAAATGTAGGAGCGAGCGAGCTCGCGATGCGCCGCGCGGGCGGCGCTCGATCTCACAGGCACTGTAGGGCTCAAGACAGGCACCTGGCGGTCTTCATGCGGTTTCCCGCCAGGCCGTCAAAGATGTGTAGATACCCATGCAGCAATGAGGCCCAGGCAGCCATTGAGCAGTTATTCCATATCGATCTAAAACTCACAGGATCCCCACCGGTCAGTTCCTGAGTGCCCGTTGTTCGGGCACTTTCCCCAACGGCAAAACCGGTAAGGACTTATGTGCGGATTAGCTGGAGAGTTTCGTTTCACCCCCGTCGCCACCCCATCGCGCCCGGCGGACCTCGCCGCGGTCGAGCGGATCACCCATCACCTGGCCCCTCGCGGCCCCGACGCCTGGGGCTTCCATAGCCAAGGCCCGATTGCCCTGGGCCACCGGCGCCTGAAGATCATGGACCTATCCGACGCCTCGGCGCAGCCCATGGTCGACAACCAGCTGGGCCTGGCCCTGGCCTTCAACGGCGCGATCTACAACTACCCCGAACTGCGCCGCGAACTGGAAGAGCTGGGCTACACCTTCCATTCCAGAGGCGATACCGAAGTCCTGCTCAAGGGCTATCACGCCTGGGGCGAGCAACTGCTGCCGCGCCTGAACGGCATGTTCGCCCTGGCCATCTGGGAGCGAGACAAACAGCAATTGTTCCTGGCCCGCGACCGTCTCGGCGTCAAGCCGCTGTACCTGTCGCGCAGCGGCGAGCGCCTGCGCTTCGCCTCGACCCTCCCCGCCCTGCTCAAAGGCGGCGATATCGACCCGCTGCTCGACCCGGTGGCGCTCAACCACTACCTGAACTTCCACGCCGTGGTCCCCGCGCCACGCACCCTGCTGGCGAATGTCGAGAAGCTGCCGGCGGCCACCTGGATGCGCATCGACGCCCAGGGCCGCGCCGAACAGCAGCAGTGGTGGAGCCTGCACTACGGACCACGCACCGATGAGCAGGACCTGACCCTCGAAGACTGGCGCGACCGCGTGCTGGACAGCACGCGCCAGGCCGTGGCGATCCGCCAGCGCGCGGCCGTGGACGTCGGCGTGCTGCTCTCCGGCGGCGTCGACTCCAGCCTGCTGGTCGGCCTGTTGCGCGAGGTCGGCGTGGAAGACCTGTCGACCTTCTCCATCGGCTTCGAGGATGCCGGCGGCGAACGCGGCGACGAGTTCCAGTATTCCGACCTGATCGCCCGTCACTACGGCACCCGCCATCACCAGTTGCGCATCGACGAACGGGAGATCATCACCCAGTTGCCCGCGGCCTTCCGCGCCATGAGCGAGCCGATGGTCAGCCACGACTGCATCGCCTTCTACCTGCTCTCGCGGGAAGTGGCTAGGCACTGCAAGGTGGTGCAGAGCGGCCAGGGCGCCGACGAGCTGTTCGCCGGCTACCACTGGTACCCGCAGGTGGACGGCGCCGCCGATCCGCTGGCGGCCTACCGCGCGGCGTTCTTCGACCGCAGTCACGCCGAATACCGCGACACCGTGCAGTTGCCCTGGCTGCTGGAGCGGGACGCCGCCGGCGACTTCGTTCGCCAGCACTTCGCCCAGCCCGGTGCCCGCGACGCGGTGGACAAGGCCCTGCGCCTGGACAGCACGGTGATGCTGGTGGACGACCCGGTGAAGCGGGTCGACAACATGACCATGGCCTGGGGCCTGGAAGCACGCACGCCGTTTCTCGACTACCGCCTGGTGGAGCTGTCGGCGCGCATCCCGGCACGCTTCAAACTCCCCGACGGCGGCAAGCAGGTGCTCAAGGAAGCCGCGCGGCTGGTCATTCCCGGCGAGGTGATCGACCGCAGGAAAGGCTACTTCCCGGTGCCCGGCCTCAAGCATCTGCAAGGCGCGACCCTGGACTGGGTACGCGAGCTGCTGCTGGACCCGAGCCAGGATCGCGGGCTGTTCAACCCGGCGATGCTCGACCGCCTGCTGAGCGACCCGCACGGTCAGCTCACCCCGCTGCGCGGTTCGAAGCTCTGGCAACTGGCAGCCCTCAACCTGTGGCTCAGCGAACAAGGAATCTGACCGATGAAAGCCCACGCAACCGCTTATGGCCAGCGCCTGCTGCGCGGCCAGGTGCCGTCCTACGAACGCCTGCGGGCGCGCCTGGCCGGGGACGGCAACGAGCCCAGCGACCAGCCGCGCGCCCTGCACTGCGGCTGGGGCCGGCTGCTGATCGGTCACACCTGGCCGGAGCCCGCGCAACTGGCCGCCGCGCTGCTGGAGGAACGTCCCGGCGAGCGGGACATCGCCCTCTATGTCGCGGCGCCGCAGCAGGTGCTGGCCCATGCGCCGCAGCAACTATTCCTCGACCCCTCCGACACCCTGCGCCTGTGGTTCAGCGACTACCGCCCGGCCAGCCGGGTGTTTCGCGGTTTTCGCATCCGCCGCGCGCAGAGCGACGAGGACTGGCAGGCGATCAATAACCTGTACCAGGGCCGCGGCATGCTCCCGGTCAACACCACCCTGCTCACCCCGCGCCATCTGGGCGGACCGGTGTACTGGCTGGCCGAGGACGAGACCAGCGGTGCGGTGATCGGCAGCGTCATGGGCCTCAATCACCTCAAGGCCTTCGACGACCCGGAACTGGGCAGCAGCCTCTGGTGCCTGGCCGTGGACCCGAATACCACGCGGCCGGGCGTCGGCGAGGTGCTGGTACGGCACTTGATCGAGCACTTCATGAGTCGCGGGCTCAGCCACCTCGATCTCTCGGTGCTGCATGACAACCGCCAGGCCAAGCGTCTCTACGCCAAGCTGGGCTTTCGCAACCTGCCGACCTTCGCGGTCAAGCGCAAGAACGGCATCAACCAGCCGCTGTTCCTCGGCCCGGGTCCGGAGGCCGGGCTCAATCCCTATGCGCGGATCATCGTCGAGGAAGCCTACCGTCGCGGCATCGACGTCCAGGTGGACGACGCCGACGCCGGGCTGTTCACCCTCAGCCATGGCGGGCGGCGGGTACGCTGCCGCGAGTCGCTGAGCGACCTGACCACGGCGGTGAGCATGACCCTGTGCCAGGACAAGCAACTGACCCACCGCACCCTCGCCGCCGCCGGCCTGAAACTGCCAGCGCAGCGACTGGCCGGCGATGCCGACGCCAACCTGGCGTTCCTCCAGGAACATGGCGCGCTGGTGGTCAAGCCGGTGGATGGCGAACAGGGCAACGGGGTAGCGGTCAACCTCACCAGCCTCGACGAACTCGACGCGGCCATCGAAACGGCGCGCCGCTTCGACAGCCGGGTCCTGCTGGAGAGCTTCCACGAAGGCCTCGACCTGCGCATCGTGGTGATCGGCTTCGAAGTCGTCGCCGCGGCGATCCGCCATCCGGCACAGGTGATCGGTGACGGCCTGCACAGCATCGACCAGTTGATCGAGGCGCAAAGTCGCCGGCGCCAGGCCGCCAGTGGCGGAGAGAGTCGCATCCCGCGGGACGAGGAAACCCTGCGCACGCTGCGCGCCGCCGGTTTCGACTACGCCAGCGTGCTGCCGACCGGGCAGCGCCTGGCCGTGCGCCGCACCGCCAACCTGCACACCGGCGGCTGCCTGGAAGACGTCACCGCGCGCCTGCACCCGGCGCTGGCCGAGGCCGCGGTGCAGGCAGCCCGCGCCCTGGATATCCCGGTGGTCGGCCTGGACCTGATGGTTCGCGCCGCCGAGCAGCCGGAGTACGTGTTCATCGAAGCCAATGAACGGGTCGGCCTGGCCAACCACGAGCCGCAACCCGTCGCCGAACGCTTCGTCGACCTGCTGTTCCCGCACAGCCAGCCGACGCAATGACTCAAGGAGTGCCTATGTCCGCCCCACTACCCGAACCGGACCTGAACTACCTGCAGAAAGTCCTTCTGGAAATGCTGGCGATCCCCAGCCCCACCGGGTTTACCGACACCATCGTGCGCTACGTCGCCGAACGCCTGGAGGAGTTGGGGATTCCCTTCGAACTGACCCGCCGCGGCACCATTCGCGCCACCCTCAAGGGCCACAGGAACTCCCCCGACCGCGCCGTCTCAGCGCACCTCGACACCATCGGCGCCAGCGTGCGCGCGCTGCAGGACAACGGTCGTCTCGGCCTCGCCGCGGTGGGCTGCTGGTCGAGCCGCTTCGCCGAGGGCAGCCGGGTCAGCGTGTTCACCGACAGCGGCGTGCTGCGCGGCAGTGTGTTGCCGCTGATGGCCAGCGGTCATGCCTTCAACACCGCCATCGACCAGATGCCGGTGAGCTGGGAGCACATCGAAGTGCGCCTGGACGCCTACTGCGCGACCCGCGCCGACTGCGAATCGCTGGGTATCAACATCGGTGACTTCGTCGCCTTCGATCCGCTGCCGGAATTCACCGAAAGCGGCCATATCAGCGCCCGCCACCTGGATGACAAGGCCGGGGTCGCGGCACTGCTGGCGGCGCTCAAGGCCATCGTCGAGAGCGGCCAGCAACCGCAGATCGACTGCCATCCGCTGTTCACCATCACCGAGGAAACCGGCTCCGGTGCCGCGGGCGCCCTGCCCTGGGATGTCAGCGAATTCGTCGGTATCGATATCGCCCCGGTCGCGCCCGGACAGCAGTCCAGCGAACATGCGGTGAGCGTGGCGATGCAGGATTCGTCGGGGCCTTATGACTACCATCTGTCGCGGCATCTGCTGCACCTGGCCAATCAACACCACCTGCCGGTACGTCGCGACCTGTTCCGCTATTACTTCAGCGACGCGCACTCGGCGATCACCGCTGGGCACGACATTCGTACCGCATTGCTGGCCTTCGGTTGCGATGCGACCCATGGCTACGAACGGACCCATATCGACAGCCTGGCGGCCTTGAGTCGTCTGCTTGGCGCCTATCTGTTGAGTCCGCCGGTGTTCGCCACCGATTCGCATCCGGCGGGGAGTTCGCTGGAGCGCTTCAGCCATCAGCTGGAGCATGACGCGCAGATGGAGAGCGACACCCGGGTGCCGACGGTGGATGAGGTGCTTGGGCAGAGGAATTAGGTGGATTCGGGGCCTGCTGTGCAGGCCTTCGCGGTGGTTCGTCACACGACAAGCCCCGCTCCTACGTGACGCAAACCCCGTAGGAGCGTGGCTTGTCGTGTGACGAACCACCGCGAAGGGCCGCAGAGCGGCCCCATTTGGCGTAGCATATCGCCAGTTCATTCCCAGCAAGGCCCCACCATGCTCATCCCCTACGACCAGCTCGAAGCCGAAACCCTCACCCGCCTGATCGAGGACTTCGTCACCCGCGACGGCACCGACAACGGCGACGACACCCCGCTGGAAACCCGGGTGCTGCGGGTGCGCCAGGCGTTGGCCAAAGGCCAGGCCTTCATTCTCTTCGACATGGACAGCCAGCAATGCCAGCTGCTGCCCAAACACGATGTACCGAAGGAACTGTTCGACTGATCAGCCGGCCTTCTGCTTGCCCAGCTCCTCCACCAGCCGCTGGTAGATCTCCGCGCGATGGATTTCCACGTTGCGCGGTGCGCTGATGCCGAAGCGCACGGTGCCACCGTCCACGGCGATGACCTTGAGCTTGATGTCGTTGCCGATGTTGATGACCTCGCCAATCTCGCGTCCTATGACCAACATTCCCGAATCCTCCATTTCAAGATGAATTCGGAGACTGGTCTTCGGTGTAGTCCGCTTCAATACTCTGACTGGCTAAAAGAGTTGACCTACAACAGTAACGGAATATGCCTACCGAAAAGTCCTACAAATTCAGCTCGCGCTGTGTAACCGCGGGCCCAGCAGGATGACCGTCGCCCCTGCCACGCACAGCGCCGCGCCGAGCCAGTCGCTGCTCAGCGGCCGGCCTTTCTCGACGAACGCCAGCCACAGCAGCGAGGTGACGATGTAGATCCCGCCGTAGGCGGCATAGGCCCGTCCGGCGTAAGCCGCCTCGACACGGGTCAGGAGCAGGGCGAACAGGGTCAGGCTGAGCAGCGCCGGGGCGATCCACCAGGCGCTCTTGTCCAGGCGCAACCACAGGTAGAAGGCGTAGCAGCCGGCGATTTCGAAGACCGCGGCGAGGAAGAACAGCAGGTAATTGGTCACAGGTATCCCCGGTGCTGGCAAAAGCGCCAAGGATACCTGATGGATAGACTCAGGATTGGCCCGGACGGGCCTTGGCACGCATCTTTTCCGCCATGCTCGCCATCTCGTCGTAGAGCGCCTGCGGGTCGTGCTGCTTGAGATGCCAGGCCAGGCGCCCCTGCTCATGGGGCAGGATCATGAATTGGCCGCGGGCGACCTGCTGCCAGATGTACTCGGCGATATCCGCGGCGCTGATCGGCGAGCTTTCCAGGAGCTTGCCGACCTGGGCCTTCATCGCCGGGGTCGGACCGCGGAACGAGTCCAGCAGATTGGTCTGGAAGAAGGATGGGCAGACCACATGCACGCCGATGTCCAGTTGCCGCAGTTCCACCAGCAGGCTCTCGGACAACGCCACCACACCGGCCTTGGCCACGTTGTAGTTGCTCATCGCCGGGCCCTGCATCAGCGCGGCCATGGAGGCGATATTGATGATCCTGCCCTTGCTCTGTTCCAGCAGCGGCAGGAAGGCCTTGCAGCCCTTGACCACACCCATCAGGTTGATCGCGATCTGCCAGTCCCAGTCCTCCAGCGACAGTTCGGCGAAGAAGCCACCGGAGGCCACGCCGGCGTTGTTGACGATCACATCGATGCCGCCGAACTGCGTTTCGCAGGCCTGGGCCAGGGCGACCAGTTGGCTGTAGTCGCGCACGTCGCAGCGCTGGATGAAACCGCTGCCGCCGGCTTCGCGGACCATGGCCAGGGTCTGCTTGAGGCCCTCCTCGCCGACATCGCTCAATGCCAGTCGCCAGCCCTCGCAGGCCCAGCGCAGCGCGATCTCGCGCCCCAGTCCGGAGCCTGCGCCGGTGATCATCATGCGGTTCTGCATAGTACAGCTGCCTTGTGTGCTTTGGGTCGGTGAGGGGCAGTGTAGCGAAGGGTGCGGCCAGTCTGGACCGCTATCAGGTTGCTGAATGGCGGGGGCAAAACGCGGGACGGTGCGGGGGGCTGCGCGAGGCCGATTAAACTTTCTCCGTCCGCCAGCAGTCGCAACTACAAGCGGACCTGAACAGCAGGTCTGCCCATCCGACCGAAACCAGAGGAATCCGTCATGGGCACAATCCTGATCATCATCCTGATCCTGCTGCTGATCGGGGGTCTCCCGGTCTTCCCGCACTCCCGGAGCTGGGGCTACGGGCCGTCCGGGGTCATAGGCACGGTGTTGATCGTCCTGCTGATACTGCTGTTGCTCGGCTATATATGACCCGTGCCTGAAACACGGGCAAAAAAAAGACGGCCCCGCGAGGGCCGTCTTTTTCATTGTCGCCAAGGATCAGTGGGAAACCGCGCCACTGGCACCCAGGCCGGTCTGCGAACGGACGAACTGCGGGAAGAACAGCGCGCGTTCTTCGTCAGCCGCCTTGGACTTGTCGGTGATCGAGAAGAACCAGATACCGACGAAGGCAATCAGCATCGAGAACAGCGCCGGGTACTCGTACGGGTAGATCGGCTTCTCGTGATGCAGGATCTGCACCCAGATGGTCGGGCCGAGGACCATCAGGGCCACGGCACTGATCAGGCCCATCCAGCCGCCGATCATGGCACCACGGGTGGTCAGCTTCTTCCAGTACATCGAGAGCAGCAGTACCGGGAAGTTGCAGCTCGCCGCGATGGAGAACGCCAGGCCGACCATGAACGCGATGTTCTGGCTTTCGAAGAGGATGCCCAGGCCGATGGCGAGGACCGCCAGGGCGATGGTGGTGATCTTCGAAACGCGGATCTCTTCCTTGTCGTTGACCTTGCCCTTGCGCCAGACGCTGGCGTACAGGTCATGGGAAACCGCCGAGGCACCGGCCAGGGTCAGACCGGCAACCACCGCGAGGATGGTGGCGAAGGCCACTGCCGAGATGAAGCCGAGGAAGATGCTGCCGCCCACCGCGTCGGCCAGGTGCACCGCCGCCATGTTGTTGCCGCCGATCAGGGCGCCGGCGGCGTCCTTGAAGGTCGGGTTGGTGCTGACCAGCAGGATCGCGCCGAAGCCGATGATGAAGGTCAGGATGTAGAAGTAACCGATGAAACCGGTGGCGTAGAACACCGACTTGCGGGCTTCCTTGGCGTCGCTCACGGTGAAGAAGCGCATCAGGATGTGCGGCAGGCCGGCGGTACCGAACATCAGCGCCAGACCCAGGGAGAAGGCCGAGACCGGGTCTTTCACCAGGCCGCCGGGGCTCATGATCGCCTCGCCTTTCGGGTGCACGGCGATGGCTTGCGAGAACAGCTGGCTGAAGTCGAAGTTGACGTGCTTCATCACCATCAGCGCCATGAAGCTGGCACCGGAGAGCAGCAGCACCGCCTTGATGATCTGTACCCAGGTGGTCGCCAGCATGCCGCCGAACAGCACGTACATGCACATCAGGATGCCGACCAGGATCACCGCGATGTGGTAGTCCAGACCGAACAGCAGCTGGATCAGCTTGCCGGCGCCGACCATCTGCGCGATCAGGTAGAAGGCCACCACCACCAGCGAACCGGAGGCCGACAGGGTACGGATTTCCTTCTGCCCGAGGCGGTACGAGGCCACGTCGGCGAAGGTGTATTTACCCAGGTTGCGCAGGCGTTCGGCGATCAGGAAGAGAATGATCGGCCAGCCGACGAGGAAGCCGATCGAGTAGATCAGGCCGTCGTAGCCGGAGGTGAACACCAGGGCGGAAATCCCCAGGAAGGACGCCGCGGACATGTAGTCGCCAGCGATCGCCAGGCCGTTCTGGAAGCCAGTGATCTTACCGCCGGCGGCGTAGTAGTCGGACGCCGAGTTGTTTTTCTTGGAGGCCCAGTAGGTGATGCACAGGGTGGCACCGACGAAGGCGACGAACATCAGGATCGCCGCGACGTTCAACGGTTGCTTCTGCACCTCGCCGGTGAGGGCGTCGGCGGCCCAGACGGCGGGTGCGAACGCGCCGATGGCCAGGGTTGCCAATACACGCCGGATCATTGCTGAGCCTCCTTGAGGATTGCGTTGTTCAGCTCGTCGAACTCGCCGTTGGCACGACGCACGTAGACGCCGGTGAGCACGAAAGCCGAGAGGATCAGGCCCACGCCGAGGGGAATACCCCAGGTGATCGACGAGTCGGGACTGATCTTCGATCCGAGAATCTGGGGACCGTAGGCAATCAGCAGGATGAAAGCAGAGTAAAGGCCGAGCATGATCACCGAGAGAATCCAGGCGAAGCGCTCGCGTTTTGACACCAGCTCCTTGAACCGCGGGCTGTTTTGTATCGAGAGGTAAATGCTGTCGTTCATTGTTTTTGTCCTCGCAGCACAGATTAGGTAGAACCCGTCACCACTTTATGCTGCCCATGGACGCGCTCCAGACGACCTTAGTCTTAGATGTAACAGTCTCTTGCGAATCCGGTAACAACCCATGAACGACAAGGCCGCCCACCGGAAAATCCGGGGGCGGCCCTGGGAGGCTCGGAATAGAGGCATCAAGCCATTATTTGCCGGTCCACTCGGCCACGCGCTCGGGATGCTTGGCGACCCAGTCCTTGGCGGCCGCGTCGGGCTTGGCGCCCTCTTGAATGGCCAACATGACCTCGCCGATTTCGTCCTTCGACTGCCAGGAGAACTTCTTCAGGAACTCGGCGACTTCCGGCGCCTTGCCCGCCAGTTCCTTGCTGCCGATGCTGTTCACGGTCTCGGCGGCGCCATACACGCCTTTCGGGTCTTCGAGGAAACGCAGTTTCCACTTGGCGAACATCCAGTGCGGCACCCAGCCGGTCACCGCGATGTCCTGTTTCTTGTCGTAGGCACGCCCCAGTTCAGCGGTCATCGCCGCGCCGGAGCTGGCCTGCAGTTTGTAGCCGGTGAGCTCGTAGTCCTTGATCGCCTGATCGGTCTTGAGCATCACCCCGGAGCCGGCATCGATGCCGACGATCTTCTTCTTGAAGCCTTCCTCGGTCTTGAGGTCGGCCACCGACTGCGCCTTGACGTATTCCGGGACGATCAGGCCGATCTTGGCGTCCTTGAAGTTGGGGCCGTAGTCGACCACGTTGTCCTTGTTCTTGGTCCAGTACTCACCGTGAGTGACCGGCAGCCAGGCGGAGAGCATGGCGTCGAGTTTGCCGGTGGCGACCCCCTGCCACATGATGCCGGTGGCCACCGGCATGAGTTTCACGTCATAACCCAGCTTCTGTTTGATGACCTCGGCGGCCACATGGGTGGTCGCCACACTGTCGGACCAGCCATCCACATAACCGATGCTCACTTCCTTGGCCATCGCCTGAGCGGCGCTGAAGGCCAATGCCAGGGCGGTGGTCGCCCCCAGGAGTCGTCGCATTTTCATCAAAGCTTCCCCTTGTCACTTCACGGATAGAGTCGAGCGCCCGACGCAGATCGGGCTACGTCTTGTTCTGGTGCACGGCGCCCCCTTCACGCCTCAAAGCCTGGACCAGGACCGCATCAGCGGAGTACTGATGGCGTCCATCATCAACCCCGGCTCGCGAGGAACCTGCTCTGTCAGCGACCTCGAAACATCGAGAAACGACACCATATGGCCAGCACTTGCCCGGTACACGGGGCCCTCCGGCAAACCCGCCCGAACTTTGCATGCCGAAGGAAAATCCGCGGGAGTTTGCAGGTAGTATTGGCGGCTTTGTCGCCTCACCGGATCGCTCCATGTCTTCGACCGCCCGCTCTGCGCTGCCGCCTTACCTGTTCGCCTGCCTGCTCGCCCTGTTCGCCCTCGGCGGGCTCTGGTACGGGCTCGGCAAGCCGGTGCTGCTGCCCGATGCCGCCAGCGCCACGCACAAACTGCAGTGCGCGTCCTACACCCCGTTCGACAAGGACCAGTCGCCCTTCGACCAGCCCTTCACCCTGCGTCCGGAACGCATCGATGCCGACCTCGCGCTGCTGTCGAAACGCTTCGAGTGCATCCGCACCTATTCCATGACCGGTCTCGAGGAGATCCCGGCCATCGCCCGCAAGTACGGGCTGAAGGTGATGCTGGGGGCCTGGGTCAACGGCAATCCGCTGGATACCGAGAAGGAGATCGTCGCCCTGATCGCCTCGGCCAACGCCAACCCGGACGTGGTCCGCGCGGTGATCGTCGGCAACGAGACGCTGCTGCGCAAGGAAATCACCGGCGATCGTCTGGCCGAGCTCATCGGCCGGGTGAAAAGCCAGGTGCAGGTGCCGGTGACCTACGCCGATGTCTGGGAATTCTGGCTGCAGCACCCGCAGATCGCCCCGGCGGTGGATTTCCTGACCATTCACCTGCTGCCCTACTGGGAGGACGATCCGCGCGGCATCGACGATGCCCTTGCCCACGTCGGCGAGATCCGCCAGGTATTCGGCAACAAATTCGCACCGAAGGACATCCTCATCGGCGAGACCGGCTGGCCCAGCGAGGGCCGCCAGCGCGAAACCGCCCTGCCCAGCCGGGTCAACGAGGCGCGTTTCATTCGCGGTTTCGTCGCCATGGCCGAGCAGAACGGCTGGCACTACAACCTGATCGAAGCGTTCGACCAGCCCTGGAAACGCGCCAGCGAAGGCGCGGTGGGCGGCTACTGGGGGCTGTACGACGCCGACCGCCAGGACAAGGGCGTGCTCGAAGGGCCGGTGAGCAACCTGGCGTACTGGCCACAGTGGCTGGCGGCCGGGGTGGCGCTGTTCATCGGCGTACTGGTGCTGGCCGGGCCGGTGCGGGGGACGCGCAATGCCCTGGCCCTGCCGCTGCTGGCGGCGATCGGCGCGGCGAGTCTCGGCTTGTGGGGCGAGCTGGCGCGGACCAACAGCCGCTTCATGGGCGAATGGCTGTGGGTGCTGTTGCTGGCGGGGCTGAACCTGCTGGTGCTGGCCCATGGCGCGCTGGCCCTGGCGTACCGCGAGGGCTGGCGCCAGCGGGCGTTCGCCTGGCTGGAAGCGCGGGCCGGATGGTGGGTCGTGGCGGCGGGATTCGCCGCGGCGGTGAGCACGCTGGCGCTGGTGTTCGATCCGCGTTATCGCAGTTTCCCGAGTGCCGCGTTCGTGCTGCCGGCGCTGGTGTACTTGCTGCGGCCGGTGCGGGTGCCGCGGGCGGAGGTGGCGTTGCTGACCTTCATCGTCGGCGCGGGGGTTGCGCCGCAGTTGTACCGGGAAGGGCTGGAAAGCCAGCAGGCCTGGATCTGGGCGGTGGTCAGCGTCGGGATGGCTGTCGCTTTGTGGAGATGCCTGCGGGTCCGGCAGTGAATGGTTTTGGGGCCGCTATGCGGCCCTTCGCGGGCAAGCCACGCTCCTACGGATAACGCGCGATGCCTCTGTAGGAGCTGGCTTGCCTGCGAAGGCCTGCAAAGCAGGCCCAAAGCCTGATTACCGAGTCTTCCTGACCAACCTCAACCCCGCCAGCACCACCGCGAACACCGCGATGCTCGCGGTATACAAGACCAACGCCGGAATCCCCGCCACCAGTGCCGCCACCGCCAGCCACCAGCCCGGCCGCCGCGGCACGAAGCTGGCAATCACCGCCAGCCCCAGGGCAATCCAGGCCAGGATGCGGAAATGAATGGTCAGCCCCAGCACCGACCGCACCTGGCATTCCCAGGCCTGCACCGGTGCCGAACAGATCCCCACCCACTGCGGGTCCTCCATGAAGCCGTAACGCACCCCATAGCTGGCAGCCAGCCACAGCGGCAGGAACAGCAACAAAGCGATAAATGGCAAACGCAATGACATGGAGTACTCCAGAAACAGAAAAATCGGCGCCCAGCATAATCCCCCAGAGCGTCTACGCAAGGCGAAAGCGCCCGCCTCGGCTATTTTTACCGTCAAGGGAAATGCAACCTGTTGTTGCCGCGACCAAGCCCGGCGCGGCAACATCCGGGGCAACAAAGACAGTGGCACTTGGCAACTTCTTTCGTCACACAAGTGTCCTAGGGTGCAACGAGTTTTTTGTCTTTTCCGGGGATCCGTCATGTTTCGACCACTGCGCCTCGCTGCCTGGCTGGGCGGCCTACTGTTGAGCGCGTCCGCGATGGCGGCGGACATCGATGCCGCCACCTACGGCTATCCACTGACCAACCCCTTCGAGGCGACCATCGCCACCACGCCGCCGGACCTTCGTCCCGAGCTGCCCACGGACGATGACATCACCCAGAACGACTACGCCCTGAACCTGCGCCCCGAGCGCGCCTTCACCCTGCCGGACAACTTCTGGCCGGTGAAAAAGCTGACCTACCGCCTGGCCCGCCAGGACCACGAAGCGCCGCTGATCTTCCTCATCGCCGGCACCGGCGCGCCGTTCAACGCCAGCATCAACGAATACCTCAAGCGCCTCTACTACAAGGCCGGCTTCCATGTGGTGCAGCTGTCCTCGCCGACCAGCTACGACTTCATGAGCGCCGCTTCGCGCTTCGCCACGCCGGGCGTCAGCAGCGAGGACGCCGAGGACCTGTACCGGGTCATGCAGGGCGTGCGCGCGCAGCACCCGCGCCTGCCGGTCAAGGAGTTCTACCTCAGCGGCTACAGCCTCGGCGCCCTCGACGCGGCGTTCGTCGCCCACCTCGACGAGACCCGGCGCAGCTTCAACTTCAAGCGCGTGCTGCTGCTCAACCCGCCGGTGAACCTGTACACGTCGGTCAGCAACCTCGATCGCCTGGTACAGACCGAGGTCAAGGGCGTCACCAGCCACACCAACTTCTATGAGCTGGTCCTCAACAAGCTGACCCGCTACTTCCAGCAGAAGGGTTACATCGACCTCAACGACGCCCTGCTCTACGACTTCCAGCAGTCGCGCCAGCACCTGTCCAACGAACAGATGGCCATGCTGATCGGCAGCTCGTTCCGCTTTTCCGCCGCCGATATCGCCTTCACTTCGGACCTGATCAACCGCCGCGGCCTGATCATCCCGCCGAAATTCCCGATCACCGAGGGCAGCAGCCTGACGCCGTTCTTCAAGCGTGCGCTGCAGTGCGACTTCGACTGCTACCTGACCGAGCAGGTGATCCCCATGTGGCGCGCCCGCACCGACGGCGGCAGCCTGCTGCAACTGATCGACCAGGTCAGCCTCTACGCCCTGCAGGACTATCTCAGCAAGTCGCCGAAGATCGCCGTGATGCACAACGCCGACGACCTGATCCTCGGCCCCGGCGACATCGGTTTCCTGCGCAAGACCTTCGGCGACCGGCTGACCCTGTACCCCCATGGCGGCCATTGCGGCAACCTCAATTACCGCGTCAACAGCGACGCCATGCTGGAGTTCTTCCGTGGTTAAACGTCTGTTGATCACCGCCCTGCTGCTGTCCGCCGCACCGGCCTTCGCCGACGAGCCCGCGCCGACGGCCAGCGCCCTCGACACCGACGGTTTCACCGAACCGCTCAAGGAACTGAAATTCAATCCCGGCCTGGATCAGCGCGAGTTCGAGCGCGCCACCCTGAACGCCCTGGAGGTGTATGACCCACTGGAGTCGTGGAACCGTCGTGTCTATCACTTCAACTACCGCTTCGACCAATGGGTGTTCCTGCCGGTGGTCAACGGCTACCGCTACGTCACCCCGGAAATCCTGCGCAGCGGCGTGAGCAATTTCTTCAGCAACATCGGCGACGTGCCCAACCTGCTCAACAGCCTGTTGCAGTTCAAGGGCAAGCGTTCCATGGAAATCACCGGTCGCCTGCTGCTCAACACCACCATCGGCGTGTTCGGCCTGTGGGACCCGGCGGCGAAGATGGGCCTGCCCAAGCAGAGCGAGGACTTCGGCCAGACCCTGGGCGTCTGGGGAGTACCGGGTGGTCCGTACCTGATGCTGCCGATCCTCGGTCCGTCGAACCTGCGTGACACCGGTGGCCTGGTGGTGGACTACAGCGCGGAAAACCAGATCAACTTCCTCAATGTCGCGCAAGTCAGCAGCGACCATCCGGAGCTGTGGGTGCTGCGCAGCATCGACAAGCGCTACACCACCAACTTCCGCTACGGGCAGATGAACTCGCCGTTCGAGTACGAGAAGGTGCGCTACGTCTATACCGAGTCGCGCAAACTGCAGATCGCCGAATGACCTGATCGAAAGAGCGACGCGGCCCTCTGTAGGAGCTGGCTTGCCTGCGAAGGACCGCAGCGCGGTCCCAGACCTCACCGCTATCGGGGACCGCTTCGCAGTCCTTCGCAGTGGTTCGTCACACGACAAGCCAGCTCCTACAGAGGGCTGCCGTGCCCCCCCGGCAGGCCGAGGAAGCTGCGCAGTTGGGCACTCTTGGCCAGGGCATCACGGCGGCCAAGCTCGATCAGTTCGCTGCAATACCCCGCCTCGAACAGCAGATAGCTGAGCACCCCCGCCCCGCTTGTCTTGGTCGCCCCCGGCCCGCGCAGGAACAGGCGCAATGCCGCCGGCAACTCACGCCGGTGGCGCGCGGCGATTTCATCCAGCGGCTGGCTCGGCGCGACTACCAGCACCTCCACCGGCGCCAGGCCGAGGCGCTGAGGATGAGTCTGCGCCGGCAGCAGATGACTCAGGTGATTGAGGCGCTGGAGCAGTTCGAGGTCGTCTTCCAGGCTGTCGATGAAGGTGCTGTTGAGCAGATGTCCGCCGATCTGCGCCAGGCTCGGCGGCTGGCCGCTGTAGACCCGCGCCTGCGGCATGCTGTCCGAAGGGCCGCGCGGGTTGCCGCTGACCCCCACCACGAGGATGCGGTTGGCGCCCAGGTGCAGCGCCGGACTGATCGGCGCCGACTGACGCACCGCACCGTCGCCGTAGTATTCGTGGCCGAGCTTGATCGGCGCGAACAGCAGCGGAATCGCCGAACTGGCCAGCAGGTGCTCGATGCTCAGGCGCGTCGGCAGGCCAATGCGCCGATGACGCAGCCAGGGATCGATGGCGCCACGGCCCTGATAGAAGGTCACCGCCTGGCCGGATTCGTAGCCGAACGCGGTCACCGCTACCGCGCGCAGGTGGCGCTGCTCGATGGCCTGGCCGATGCCACCGAGATCCAGATGCTCGGTGAGCAGGCCACGCAAGGGCGAGCTGTCCAGCAGCGCCACCGGTACCTGCCGGCCCAGGCCGAGCAGGCTGTGGCCGACGAAACGGCTGGCCTGGCGCACGACCCCGGGCCAGTCGCTGCGCAGCACCTGGTGGCTGCGGAAACCCTGCCAGAAACTAGTCAGGCGCCGGATCGCCTCGGCGAAATGCAGGGCACCGCTGGCCAGGGTGACCGCGTTGATCGCTCCGGCCGACGTGCCGACGATCACCGGAAAGGGGTTGGCCGCACCTTGCGGCAGCAGGTCGGCGATACCCGCCAGGACCCCGACCTGATAGGCGGCACGGGCACCGCCTCCGGAAAGGATCAGGCCGGTGACCGGTTCTGCTGCTGCCATGCGCGTACTCCCTGGAATGAAGATGATTACCGCGTGTACAGCTTCGGTTCTCCGGGCGGACGCGACTTGAAGCGCCGGTGCGCCCACAGGTACTGCTCGGGGCATTCGCGCAGCGCCTGCTCGATCCACTGATTGATGCGCAGGCAGTCGGCTTCCTCGGTTTCCCCCGGGAAGTCCTGCAGCGGCGGATGGATCACCAGGCGATAACCACTGCCGTCGGCCAGGCGCTCCTGGGTGAAGGGAATCACCCGCGCCTTGCCCAGGCGGGCGAATTTGGTGGTGGCGGTGACCGTCGCCGCCTGGATGCCGAACAGCGGCACGAACAGGCTCTGCTTGGCGCCGTAGTCCTGATCCGGCGCATACCAGATGGCGCGCCCGGCACGCAGCAGCTTGAGCATGCCGCGCACGTCCTCGCGCTCCACCGCCAGCGAATCGAGGTTGTGGCGCTCGCGACCGCGGCGCTGAACCCAGTCGAACAACGCGTTCTTGTGCTCGCGGTACATGCCGTCGATGGTGTGTTCCTGGCCGAGCAGCGCGGCACCGATCTCCAGTGTGGTGAAGTGCAGGGCCATCAAGATGGCACCCTGGCCATCACGTTGCGCCGCCTGCAGGTGCTCCAGTCCTTCGATGTGCGCCAGGCGCGCCAGGCGGGCCTTGGGCCACCACCAGCTCATGGCCATTTCGAAGAAGGCAATGCCGGTGGAAGCGAAGTTTTCCTTGAGCAGGCGGGTCCGCTCGACGGACGGCAGTTCGGGGAAACACAGTTCCAGGTTGCGCGCCGCGATCGCCCTGCGGGCTCCAGCCACGCGGTACATCAGCGCACCGAGGACACGGCCGAGCCCCAGCAAAACCGGGTACGGCAGCTGCACGATCAGCCAGAGCAGGCCGAGCCCCAGCCACAGCGGCCAGAAACGCGGGTGCAGGAAATAAGGACGAAAACGCGGGCGATCCATTCAAGATTCCGGAAAGAAAAAGGCCGGGCATTCTACAACGGTTCGGCGCGGGTTGCGGCTAACCGGCGTTCTCGTTATAAGTCTGGGCACTTTTCGCAACAAAGCCGCCTCGACCCAGACCATGAGCCAAAGCCAGACGCCAGACCAAGCCCCCGTGTTCCAGCTCAAGGGCAGCATGCTCGCCATCACCGTGCTGGAGCTTGCCCGGAACGATCTCGAAGGACTCGACAGGCAACTGGCGGCCAAGGTGGCCCAGGCGCCGAACTTCTTCAGCAACACGCCTCTGGTGCTGGCGCTGGACAAGCTGCCGGTCGGCGAAGGCTCGGTCGATCTGCCGGGCATGATGCGTGTCTGCCGCCAGCACGGCCTGCGCACCCTGGCGATCCGCGCCAGCCGCATCGAGGACATCGCCGCCGCCATCGCCATCGACCTGCCGGTGCTGCCCCCATCCGGCGCCCGCGAGCGGCCGGTGGACCCGGTGGAAATCGAGCCGGTGAAAAAGCCCGAACCCGCCCCCGCGCCACCGCCTCCGCCGCCTGAGCCAACGGTGCGGCCAACGAAGATCATCACCTCGCCTGTGCGTGGCGGCCAACAGATCTATGCTCAAGGTGGCGATCTGGTAGTAGTGTCCGCGGTCAGTCCGGGCGCGGAACTTCTCGCCGATGGCAATATCCATGTGTACGGGCCAATGCGCGGACGCGCCCTCGCCGGCATAAAAGGCAATACCAGGGCGCGGATCTTCTGCCAGCAGATGACCGCCGAACTGGTGTCGATCGCCGGGCAGTACAAGGTCTCCGAAGACCTGCGCCGCGATCCGCTGTGGGGTGCCGGGGTGCAGGTCAGCCTGTCCGGTGACGTGTTGAACATCACCCGCCTTTAACGGATACTGCCGCCATTTTCCGCGCAACTTAGTCAGTTAGTTGCCGTTTTTTGCATTTTTGGGACCACGCGTCCATTTTCATCATTTTTAGGGGTGATACACCTTGGCCAAGATTCTCGTGGTTACTTCCGGCAAGGGTGGTGTGGGCAAGACCACCACCAGTGCCGCCATCGGTACCGGACTCGCGCTGCGCGGGCACAAGACTGTCATCGTCGACTTCGACGTCGGCCTGCGTAACCTCGACCTGATCATGGGCTGCGAACGCCGCGTGGTGTACGACTTCGTCAACGTGGTCAACAACGAAGCTAACCTGCAGCAGGCCCTGATCAAGGACAAGCGCCTGGAGAACCTGTACGTGCTGGCCGCCAGCCAGACCCGCGACAAGGACGCCCTGACCCAGGAAGGCGTCGAGCGCGTGCTGATGGAACTGAAGAAAGACTTCGAATTCGTGGTCTGCGACTCCCCGGCCGGTATCGAGAAAGGCGCGCACCTGGCGATGTACTTCGCCGACGAAGCCATCGTCGTGACCAACCCGGAAGTCTCCTCGGTTCGCGACTCCGACCGCATGCTCGGCCTGCTGGCCAGCAAGTCGCGCCGCGCCGAGCAGAACGAAGACCCGATCAAGGAACACCTGCTGATCACCCGTTACCACCCCGAGCGCGTAAGCAAGGGCGAGATGCTCGGCGTCGACGACGTCAAGGAAATCCTCTCGATCGCGCTGCTGGGTGTCATTCCCGAATCCCAGGCGGTACTCAAGGCTTCCAACCAGGGCGTTCCGGTCATCCTCGACGACCAGAGCGATGCCGGCCAGGCGTACAGCGACACCGTCGACCGCCTGCTGGGCAAGACCGTGGACCTGCGGTTCATCGACGCACAGAAGAAGGGATTCTTCGAGCGCCTGTTTGGAGGCAATTGACCCATGAACCTTTTTGACTTCTTTCGTGCCAGCAAAAAACAGAGTTCCGCGTCGGTTGCGAAAGAGCGTCTACAGATCATCGTGGCGCACGAGCGCGGACAACGCAGCACCCCGGACTACCTGCCGGCCCTGCAGCAGGAGCTGCTGGAAGTGATCCGCAAGTACGTCAACATCGGCAACGATGACGTGCAGGTGGCGCTGGAGAACCAGGGCAGTTGCTCGATTCTCGAACTCAACATCACCCTGCCCGACCGCTGATCGGCGTCTTCGGGTAACCGCCACGGCGACGGCCGGGCCCAGGCTGCAAAGCTTCGGGTTCGACCGTCGCCGTTGGCATTTCAAGAGAACACGCAATGCCGCTGTCCAACGTTCACATCCTGCACGAGGATGACGCCATCCTGGTGGTCAACAAACCGACCCTGCTGCTCTCCGTGCCCGGCCGGGCCGAAGACAACAAGGACTGTCTGATCACCCGCCTGCAGGAAAACGGCTATCCCGATGCCCTGATCGTCCATCGCCTGGACTGGGAAACCTCGGGGATCATTCTTCTCGCCCGCAATGCCGACAGCCACCGAGAACTGTCGCGGCAGTTCCACGACCGCGAGACCGAGAAGGCCTACACCGCGCTGTGCTGGGGCCAACCGACGCTCGACAGCGGCAGCATCGACCTGCCCCTGCGCTACGACCCGCCGACCAAGCCGCGGCATGTGGTCGATCACGAACAGGGCAAGCATGCGCTGACCTTCTGGCGCATCGTCGAGCGCTGCGGCGATCACTGCCGTGTCGAGCTGACGCCGATCACCGGGCGCTCGCACCAGTTGCGCGTGCACATGCTGTCGATCGGGCACCCGCTGCTGGGGGATCGGCTATACGCCAATCCGGAGGCGCTGGCAGCCCATGAGCGGCTGTGCCTGCATGCCTCGATGCTGAGCTTCACCCATCCGGTGACGGGCGAGCGCCTGAAGTTCGAGTGCCCGGCGCCGTTCTGATCCGGAACCGTGGCGCCCCTATCGCGGGCAACGCCCGCTCCCACAGGGACTCCATGCACCACAGAACCGGTGGGAGTGGGCGTTGCCCGCGATAGGCTCAACACGGTGCCAAAGCCGTACGCATCTGCGCTAAACTCGCGCCCACTGCTGTCTGGAGTGACCTATGCGCGACGCCCTGAACCACGGCCTGATTGAATTCCTCAAAGCCTCCCCCACGCCCTTCCACGCCACCGCGAGCCTCGCCAAGCGCCTCGAAGCCGCCGGCTACCAGCGCCTGGACGAGCGCGACAGCTGGGCCACGGTGCCCGGTGGCCGCTACTACCTGACCCGCAACGACTCCTCGATCATCGCCATCAAGCTCGGCCGCCATTCGCCGCTGCTCGATGGCATTCGCCTGGTCGGCGCCCACACCGACAGCCCGTGCCTGCGGGTCAAGCCGCAGCCCGAGCTGCAACGCCACGGTTTCTGGCAACTGGGTGTGGAAGTCTACGGCGGCGCCCTGCTCGCCCCCTGGTTCGACCGCGACCTGTCCCTGGCCGGGCGTGTCACCTTCCGCCGCGACGGCAAGGTGGAAAGCGCGTTGGTGGACTTCAAGCTGCCGATCGCGGTGATCCCCAACCTGGCGATCCACCTCAACCGTAGCGCCAACGAAGGCTGGGCGATCAACCCGCAGACCGAACTGCCACCGATCCTGGCCCAGGTCGCCGGTGACGAGCGCGTCGACTTCCGCGCCCTGCTCACCGAGCAACTGGCCCGCGAGCACGGCCTCAACGCCGACGTGGTGCTGGATTACGAACTGAGTTTCTACGATACCCAGGACGCCGCCCTGATCGGCCTGCACGGCGAATTCATCGCCGGTGCGCGCCTGGACAACCTGCTGTCCTGCTTCGCCGGCCTGCAGGCATTGCTCAATGCCGACAGCGACGAGACCTGCGTGCTGGTGTGCAACGACCACGAGGAAGTCGGCTCCTGCTCGGCCTGCGGTGCCGACGGCCCGATGCTGGAGCAGACCCTGCGCCGCCTGCTGCCGGACGGTGACGAATTCGTCCGCACCATCCAGCGCTCGCTTCTGGTCTCGGCGGACAACGCCCACGGCGTGCACCCCAACTACGCCGACAAGCACGACGGCAACCACGGTCCCAAGCTCAACGCCGGCCCGGTGATCAAGGTCAACAACAACCAGCGCTACGCCACCAACAGCGAAACCGCCGGTTTCTTCCGCCACCTGTGCATGGCCGAGGAAGTCCCGGTGCAGAGCTTCGTGGTGCGCAGCGACATGGGCTGCGGCTCGACCATCGGCCCGATCACCGCCAGCCACCTGGGCGTGCGCACCGTCGATATCGGCCTGCCGACCTTCGCCATGCACTCGATCCGCGAGCTGTGCGGCAGCCAGGACCTCGCTCATCTGGTCAAGGTACTCACCGCCTTCTACCGCACGCGCGAACTGCCCTGAACCCGGCGCGGGGCGCTCTGCCCCGCCCTTTTCCCCAATCCGTGACACCGATCAAGCCGCTTCGGTCGTTTTGCGCCTATGCTCTTGCCTGACGTTTCCGAGGAAAAAGAAGGACCGTGCGCATGTCCGCATTTCAATCGATGTTCCTTCCGGTGCTCGCCGGCCTGATCCTGCTGACCATCGGTTTCAACAACCGCGAGCGCAACTCCGGGGTGCTGATGATGTGGCTCGGCATGCTGTCGATCCTCGGCATCATGGTGTGGAAGATCCTGGAAAAACTCGCCTGAGAAATGCTCTACACTGCGCCGATCAAGTGTTCGAGGTCGATCGTCCAGTGCCTGCTTTCCTGCGTGTTCTCGCCTTCCTGCTGCTTCTCTGCGGCACCGCCGCCCAGGCCGCGGGCCTGCCCAGCCTGCTCGGCGGCACCCCGGCACAACCCCAGGCCAGCGAGCCACTGGGCAAGTCCCTCGACGAAGTCATCACCACCCTGGAAAACGACCAGCAGCGCACGCGCCTGCTGAACGACCTGAAAAAGCTCCGCGACAGCACCCGCAAGGCCCAGCCAGAGCCCGAACAGGGTGTGCTGGGCCTGATCGGCGGCACCCTCGCCGAGCTGGAAAAGCAGTTCAGCGGCGAGGCCAGTCCGTTCAAGCGCTGGTCCGACGAGATGGAACTGGCGCAGATCGAATTGTCCGCGCTCAAGGTGCCGGTGCAGCAGTTGCCGAGCCTGCTGTTCGGCTTCATCGCCATCATCGCGCTGTGGAGCCTGCTGGCGTACGCGCTGAACTGGGCCGGTCACCGCCTGCGGCTGAAGTTCGGTCTGACCGAGGAACTGCCCCAGCATCCGCGCACCTGGGATCTGGTGCGTTTCGCCCTGCGCAAGCTCGGCCCCTGGCTGGTGGCGCTGGTGATCACCGTGTACCTGAGCTTCGCCCTGCCGTCTTCGCTGGGCAAATCCATGGCCATGGTCCTGGCCTATGCGCTGGTGGTCGGCACCTGCTTCTCGGCCATCTGCGTCATCGCCTTTTCCCTGCTCGACGGTCCACATCGCCACCGCGCCCTGCACATCCTCCGGCACCAGGCTTTCCGCCCGCTGTGGCTGATCGGCAGCTTCGCCGCCTTTGGCGAGGCGATGAACGATCCGCGCCTGTACCTGGCCCTCGGCACCCACCTGGCGCATGCCCTGGCGACCCTGGCCAATGTCCTGGCGGCGCTGTCCACCGCGCTGTTCATCCTGCGTTTCCGCCGCCCGATCGCCCACCTGATCCGCAACCAGCCGCTGGCCCAGCGCCTCAAGCGCCGCGCGCTGAGCGACACCATCGAAGTGCTCGGCAGCTTCTGGTTCCTGCCGGCGCTGGTGCTGGTGGGTATTTCCCTGTTCGCCACCTTCGTCTCCGCCGGCGATACCAGCACTGCCCTGCGCCAGTCGCTGATGTGCACGGTGCTGGTGATCCTGTGCATGGTGATCAACGGCCTGGTGCGCCGCCAGGCGCTCAAGCCGCGGCGCGCCAACCGGCGCCAGGCGGTGTATGCGGAACGCCTGCGCAGCTTCGGCTACACCCTGGTGCACCTGACGATCTGGCTGCTGTTCATCGAACTGGGGCTGCGGGTCTGGGGCTTTTCCCTGATCACCTTCGCCGAGGGCGAGGGGCATGAAGTGGCGATGCGCCTGGCGGGCCTGGCCGGTACCCTGCTCGTCGCCTGGCTGGTGTGGATCCTCGCCGACACTGCCGTGCACCACGCCCTGACCCGCTCGCGCAAGGGCCTGGCCAACGCCCGGGCGCAGACCATGATGCCGCTGATCCGCAATGTGCTGTTCGTGGCGATCGCCATCATCGCCCTGATCGTCGCGCTGGCGAACATGGGCATGAACGTCACCCCGCTGCTGGCCGGTGCCGGCGTCATCGGCCTGGCCATCGGCTTCGGCGCGCAGTCGCTGGTGGCCGACCTGATCACCGGTCTGTTCATCATCATCGAGGACTCCCTGGCCATCGACGACTACGTCGATGTCGGCGGCCACCTGGGCACCGTCGAGGGCCTGACCATCCGTACCGTGCGCCTGCGCGACATCGACGGCATCGTCCACACCATCCCGTTCAGCGAGATCAAGAGCATCAAGAACTACTCCCGCGAGTTCGGCTACGCGATCTTCCGCATCGCCATCCCCCACAGCATGAACATCGATCAGGCCATCGCCCTGGTTCGGGACGTCGGCCAGAAGATGCGCACCGATCCGTTGCAGCGCCGCAATATCTGGTCGCCGCTGGAGTTTCAGGGAGTGGAAAGTTTCGAATCCGGCTCGGCGGTACTGCGCGCGCGCTTCAAGACCGCGCCGATCAAGCAGTGGGAAGTCTCCCGCGCATTCAACCTGGCGCTCAAGCGCCAGCTCGACGAGGCCGGCCTGGACCTCGCCACGCCACGCCTTTCGGTGCAGGTGCTGACCTCCGCGGACGGCAGCGGCACCGCGAAGGACTAACCCGCGTCGGCGCGAATGCGGATCGCATCGTGCCGCCAGTACTCCAGGTCGCAGTCGATCAGACGTCCGTTCTGATCACTGTTGACCCGGGTGATATGCAGCCCGGCACTCCCTGGTGACACCTTCAGCGCCGACGCCGCGGCGGCGGGCAAGGCGGTCGGCAGAATCTCGAAACACACCCGCCCGTAGTGGATGGCGTAGTGCCGGGCGTAGATCTCGGTCAGCGACTGGCCAAGATCGTGTTCGAGGATGCCGGGAAAGTACTCCGGATTCAGGTAATGCTCGGCATACAGCACCGCACGCCCGTCGATGCGACGCAGGCGGCAGATCTGGATCACGCTGGACAGCGCCGGCAAGCGCAGGCGCGCGCAGATCGCCGCGGCGGCCGGCTGCAGGCGCGCCGACAGCAGTTCGGTGGCGGGTACGCGCCCCTGATCACGGACCATGGCGTGGAAATGGCTGCGTTCGATCAGGTCATAGGTCAGCCGCTCGGGCGCGACGAACCAGCCGCGCCGTTCCTCGCGATAGATCAGGCCCTGGGCCTCCAGTTGCACCAGCGCTTCGCGCAGGGTGATGCGGGTGGTGTCGAACACGTCGCTGAGCTTGCGTTCGGCGGGCAGCTTGCTTCCCGGCGGGAGCAGGCCGTGTTCGATCTGCTCCTGCAAGGCATGGCAGATCGCTGTAACCGCGCGGGTCGGCAGTGCGTGCATCAAAGGCTTCCTGTCTGGACTAGTCCAGCATCGCATCCGTACCGCAATGGTGCGCAAATGCCGTGCCGGAAAAACCCCTTGAGCTTAGGCAATGCAGATGAAGCGCAGATGACAGCGGCGCCGAACGGTTGCCCACGACCGCCTTGAAAGCCACGGCAGGCGGGGTTTTTGCCGTGGTCTACGCTGTATTGCCAAGGTCAGTCGACACATTCCCCGACATCAAACTGTCACGCAACTTGCCTACCTTGGCTCAGGTATTGCTGACCTAGACCAACCGAAACACAGCACGCCCCAACCTCTCACGTTGTGCAAGGCACCCATTAAGGAGCTTCGGATGAAACAGCTTTTCCTGGCCTCTCTGTTAGGCGCGAGCATTGCCCTGTCGCACACGGCGTTCGCCGCCGACACCGACCTCAAAGCCCTGGAAGACGCCGCCCGCAAGGAAGGCACCGTGAACAGCGTCGGCATGCCCGATGCCTGGGCCAACTGGAAAGGCACCTGGGCCGACCTGGCCAGCAAGTACGGCCTCAAGCACATGGACACCGACATGAGCTCGGCCCAGGAAGTGGCCAAGTTCGACGCCGAGAAGGACAACGCCAGCGCCGATATCGGTGACGTCGGCGCCGCCTTCGGCCCGATCGCGAAGGCCAAGGGCGTGACCCAGCCGTACAAGCCGAGCACCTGGGACCAGGTCCCGGACTGGGCCAAGGACCAGGACGGTCACTGGGCCCTGGCCTATACCGGCACCATCGCCTTCATCGTCAACAAGCAGTTGGTGAAGGAAGCCGACATCCCGAAAACCTGGCATGACCTGGAAAAGGGCAAGTACAAGGTCGCCATCGGTGACGTCGGCACCGCCGCCCAGGCCGCCAACGGCGTGCTGGCCGCGGCCATCGCCTACAAGGGCGACGAGAAGAACATCGAGCCGGGCCTGCAGCTGTTCACCAAGCTGGCCCAGCAGAAGCGCCTGTCGCTGGCCAACCCGACCATCCAGACCCTGGAAAAGGGTGAAGTGGAAGTCGGCGTGGTCTGGGACTTCAACGGCCTGAGCTACCGCCAGCAGATCGATCCGAACCGCTTCGAAGTGCTGATTCCGTCCGATGGCTCGGTGATCTCCGGCTACACCACCATCATCAACAAGTACGCCAAGCACCCGAATGCCGCCAAGCTGACCCGCGAATACATCTTCAGCGACGCCGGCCAGACCAACCTGGCGATCGGTCACGCCCGTCCGATCCGCGCCGAGCACCTGACGCTGCCGGCCGAGGTGCAGGCCAAGTTGCTGCCGAACGAGCAGTACCGCGCGGCCCAGCCGATCAAGGACGCCGCGGCCTGGGAGGCCACCTCCAAGGCCCTGCCGCAGAAGTGGCAGGAGCAGGTCATCATCGAGATGGAATAAGTGGTTCCAGGGCCGCTATGCGGCCCTTCGCGAGCAAGCTCGCTCCCACAGGAACAGCGCTGACCTGGCCTTGTGGGAGCGAGCTTGCTCGCGAAGGACCGCGCAGCGGTCCCCGTCCCACCCGGCCCCGGAGCCCGCAACATGAAACACAACGTCATCCTGGTCCTCCTCGACGGCCTCAACCACCAGGTGGCCCACCACGCCATGGGCCACCTGCACGCCTACGTCGAAGCCGACCGCGCCGCGCTGTACCGCCTTGAATGCGAACTGCCGGCCCTGTCGCGGCCGCTGTACGAATGCATCCTCACCGGGGTGCCGCCCATCGACAGCGGCATCGTGCACAACCAGGTGTCGCGCCTGTCCAACCAGCGCAGCATCTTCCATTACGCCCGCGAGGGCGGCGTGAATACCGCGGCGGCGGCCTATCACTGGGTCAGCGAACTGTACAACCGCACCCCGTTCGACCCGGTCCGCGACCGTCACACCCACGCGCCGAAGCTGCCGATCCAGCACGGCCTGTTCTACTACGCCGACCACTACCCGGACTCGCACCTGTTCGCCGACGCCGAGTACCTGCGGCGCAAGTACCGCCCCGGCTTCCTCCTGGTGCACCCGATGAACATCGACGATGCCGGCCACCGCCACGGCCTGGACAGCAGCCAGTACCGCAACAGTGCGCGCTCGGCCGACATCCTGCTCGCCGACTACCTGGCCACCTGGCTCGCCGAGGGCTACCAGGTGCTGGTGACCGCCGATCACGGCATGAACAACGACCGCTCGCACAACGGCCTGCTGCCGGAGGAGCGCGACGTGCCGCTGTTCGTCTTCGGCGACGGCTTCAGCCTCGACCCCAACGCCAAGCCCCAGCAAACCGAACTGTGCGGCACCATCTGCCAGTTGCTCGGCGTGGCCCACGACAAACCCGTCTGCCGGGAGCTGCTCTCGTGAATCCGTTGTCTCGTGGCAAGTGGCTGGCGCTGCTGTGCCTGCTGCCCTTCGCGGTGTTCTTCATCATCTTCCAGATCGCCCCGCTGGCCTGGGTGGCGATCCACAGCCTGCAGGCCGAAAGCGGCTGGGGCCTGGACAACTTCAGCAAGATCTTCGCCTCGAAGTTCTACCGCCAGGCGATCCAGCACAGCCTGGAGATCAGTTTCTGGTCGAGCCTGTTCGGCATCCTCATCGCCGTGCTCGGCAGCTATTCGCTGCAACGGGTGGATTCGCGCCTGCGCGACTTCGTCAACGCCTTCGCCAACATGACCAGCAACTTCTCCGGGGTGCCACTGGCGTTCGCCTTCATCATCCTGCTGGGCTTCAACGGGGCGCTGACCATGGCCCTGAAGCAGGCCGGGCTGATCGAGGACTTCAACCTGTATTCCAAGACCGGGTTGATCATCCTCTACACCTACTTCCAGATTCCTCTCGGCGTGCTCCTGCTCTACCCGGCCTTCGACGCCCTGCGCGAAGACTGGCGCGAGTCCGCCGCGCTGCTCGGTGCCAATGCCTGGCAGTACTGGCGGCATATCGGCCTGCCGGTGCTGACACCCGCACTGCTCGGCACCTTCGTCATCCTCCTGGCCAACGCCCTCGGTGCCTACGCCACGGTGTACGCCCTGACCACCGGCAACTTCAACGTGCTGCCGATCCGCATCGCCGCCCTGGTGGCCGGTGACATTTCCCTGGACCCGAACCTGGCCAGCGCCCTGGCGATCATCCTGGTCGGACTGATGACCCTGGTGACCCTGGTCCACCAATGGCTGCTGAAGAGGAGCTACCATGTCGCGCGCTGAACCTGGCCGCAGCGCCCTCTACCACCGCCTGGTGGTCTGGGTGCTGTTCCTGATCCTGCTCCTGCCGCTGGCCGGCACCCTGCTCTATTCCCTGGCCACCAGCTGGTCGGCGAGCCTGCTGCCCAGCGGCCTGACCTTCAAGTGGTACCTGGCGCTGTGGAGCGATCCGCGCTTCCTCACCGCCTTCGCCCAGTCGCTGCTGGTCTGCGTCGGCGCGCTGGCATTGTCGGTGCTGCTGATCCTGCCGCTGCTGTTCGTCGTGCATTACCACTTTCCGAAGCTCGACGGACTGATGAACATCCTCATCCTGCTGCCCTTCGCGGTGCCGCCGGTGGTGTCCTCGGTGGGCCTGCTGCAGCTCTATGGCTCCGGGCCGATGGCCATGGTCGGCACGCCGTGGATCCTGATCGGTTGCTATTTCACCGTCGCCCTGCCGTTCATGTACCGGGCGATCACCAACAACCTCCAGGCGATCAACCTCCGCGACCTGATGGACGCCGCCCAACTGCTCGGCGCCAGCACCTGGCAGGCGGCGTTCCTGGTGATCCTGCCGAACCTGCGCAAGGGCCTGATGGTGGCCTTGCTGCTGTCGTTCTCGTTCCTCTTCGGCGAGTTCGTCTTCGCCAACCTGCTGGTGGGTACCCGCTACGAAACCCTGCAGGTGTACCTCAACAACATGCGCAACAGCAGTGGTCACTTCAACAGTGCCCTGGTGATTTCCTACTTCCTCTTCGTACTGGTGCTGACCTGGGCAGCCAACCGCCTGAACAAGGACAAGACCTGATATGAGCTTCGTCAGCATCCAGAACCTGGAAAAGACCTACGCCGGCAGCCCGGTGTTCAAGGACATCAACTTCACCATCGCCCGCGGCGAATTCATCACCCTGCTCGGCCCCTCCGGCTGCGGCAAGTCGACCCTGCTGCGCTGCATCGCCGGACTGACCCCGGTGGACAGCGGCCAGATCCTCCTCGACGGCCACGACCTGGTGCCGCAGAGCCCGCAGAAGCGCGGGATCGGCATGGTGTTCCAGAGCTACGCGCTGTTCCCCAACATGACCGTGGCGCAGAACGTCGCCTTCGGCCTGCGCATGCAGAAGGTCGCCAGCCAGGACAGCCGGAGCCGGGTCGAGGAAGCCCTGCGCATGGTCGAGTTGCAGGACTTCGCCGGGCGCTATCCGCACCAGTTGTCCGGTGGCCAGTGCCAGCGCGTGGCCCTGGCCCGCTCGCTGGTGACCCGTCCGCGCCTGCTGCTGCTCGATGAGCCGCTGTCGGCGCTCGACGCGCGCATTCGCAAGCACCTGCGCGAGCAGATCCGCGGCATCCAGCGCGAACTGGGCCTGACCACGGTGTTCGTCACCCACGACCAGGAAGAGGCGCTGACGATGTCCGATCGCATCTTCCTGATGAACCAGGGCAAGATCGTCCAGAGCGGCGACGCCGAGACGCTCTATACCGCCCCGGTGGACGCCTTCGCCGCCGGGTTCATCGGCAACTACAACCTGCTCGACGCCGAGAGCGCCAGCCGCCTGCTGCAGCGTCCGGTGCACAGTCGTCTGGCGATCCGCCCGGAAGCCATCGCCCTGAGCCTGGACGGCGCGCTGGACGGCCAGGTGCGCAGCCACAGCCTGCTCGGCAACATCATTCGCTACCGGGTCGAGGCCCGTGGCGTCGAACTGCTGGTGGACGTGCTCAACCGCTCGTCCGCCGATCTCTATCCGGACGGACAACGGGTATCCTTGTCGATCGATCCAACTGCCCTGCGCGAAGTCGCCTAGGGATGCACGGGAGTTTTCTTGAATGGCTTTAGCGATCTTCGATCTCGACGAAACCCTGATCCACGGCGACTGCGCCTCGCTGTGGAGCGAGCAGATGGCCCGCCTGGGCTGGGTCGACGGCCCCTCGTTCCTGCGCCGCGACCATGAGCTGATGGAGGCGTACGGCAAGGGCCACCTGGCCATGGAGGACTACATGGCCTTCAGCCTGGAGCCCGTGGCCGGGCGCACACCGGAGGAGGTCGAGCATCTGGTGGAGCCATGGGTGGAGGACTTCATCGAGCCGATCATCTTCAGCGATGCCTGCCGCGTGATTGCCGAGCACCGTCGGCAGGGCGACCGGATCCTGGTGATCTCGGCCTCGGGCAATCATCTGGTGGGGCCGATCGCGGCGCGGCTGGGGATCGACGAATTCCTGGCGATCGATCTGGAAGTGGCCAACGGCGTCTACACCGGCCGTACGCAAGGCGTGCTGACCTACCGAGAGGGCAAGATCACCCGCTTGCTGGAGTGGCTGGATCAGGAAGAGGAGAACCTGGAGGGGGCGAGTTTCTATTCCGACTCGCGCAATGACCTGCCGCTGCTGTTGAAGGTGGATCACCCGCATGTGGTGAATCCGGATCCGGTGCTGCGCGAGCATGCCGAGAAGAATGGCTGGCCGATCCTGGCCTGGACCTGAGGTGGTTTCGGGGACCGCGTTGCGGTCCTTCGCGGTGGTTCGTCACACGACAAGCCTCGCTCCTACAGGAAATCTGAGTTGCCTGTAGGAGCGAGGCTTGTCGTGTGACGAACCACCGCGAAGGGCCGCAACGCGGCCCCAAATGCCTAAACCAGGGTCGGATCGATCACCAGCACCAGCTTCCCGGAAACCTGGTTCCCCGCCAGTTCCTCGAAGGCCGACTGCGCATCCGCCACCGGGTAGCTGCCCACCAGTTGCGGCTGCAACCTGCCCTCGCTGAACAGCGGCCAGACCTGCTGATGCAGGTCGCGGAGCAGATCCGCCTTGAACTGGTCGTCACGGTTGCGCAGCGTCGAGCCGGTCAGCTGGATACGCTTGCCCAGCAACAAGGCCAGATCCAGATCCGCTTTACGCCCACCCATCAGGCCGATGATCACCCAGCGTCCGTCCCGCGCCAGCAACTTGAGGTTCAGCGCGGCATAATTGGCGCCCACCGGATCGAGCACCACATCGAACGGGGCAAAGTCGTTCAGTGCCTCCAGATCATCACCACGCACCACGCCACCGCTGGCCCCCAGTGCCTCGCAGTAGGCCAGGCGATCGGCCGAGCCCACGCTGACCCAGCAGGGGCTGCCAAAGGCCTTGCACAGCTGGATGCCCGCCGACCCGACACCACTGGCCCCGGCGTGCAGCAGCACCTTCTCACCGGGCCTCAGACCACCAAGCTGGAACAGGTTGAGCCAGGCCGTGGCATACACCTCCGGCAGCGCCGCCGCCTCATGCAGGCTCAGGCCTTCCGGCACCGGCAGCACATGACGGGCATCGACCACCACTTCCTCGGCCATGCCGCCGCCGGCGAGCAGCGCGCAGACCCGGTCACCCATCTGCCAGGACGCACCGGCGCCCACCTCGACGATCACCCCGGAACATTCCAGCCCCAGGTATTCGCTGGCACCCGGCGGTGGCGGGTAGAGCCCCGCGCGCTGCAGCAGGTCGGCACGGTTGAGGCCGGCGGCGGCAACACGAATCCGCACTTGACCTACATCGCAGGCCGGGCTTGGTGCCTCAACCCACTCCACATGTCCGTCAACGCCTTGCAATGCCTTCACAGTGCCTCCATAGTTGATGTCAAGACCGAGCCTGGCGCTTGTAGCGCCAGGCTTTTTGCATTTTGCGACCGGATCTTCTGGAACCGGCGAATCAAAGACGGCCCACTATGCGTTATCAATTGCCCCTGCGTCGAATCGGCATGAAGCACTTTCTTCCGTCCACCGCCCTCGCATTGCTGATCGGCCTCGGCAGCCTGCCCTTCGCGGGCACGGCACTGGCGGCCAACAGCTGGGAATCGCTGCAGCCGGATCGCGATCAGGTGGTCGCCAGTCTCAACGTGGTCGAGCTGCTCAAGCGCCATCACTACAGCAAGCCGCCGCTGAACGATGCACGTTCGGTCATCATCTACGACAGCTACATCAAGCTGCTGGATCCGGCGCGCAGTTACTTCCTGGCCAGCGACATCGCCGAGTTCGACAAGTGGAAGACCCAGTTCGACGACTTCCTCAAGAGCGGCAACCTGCAGCCCGGCTTCGATATCTACAAGCGCTATCTGGACCGGGTGAAATCGCGCCTGGACTTCACCCTCGCCGAGCTGAACAAGGGCGTCGACAAGATCGACTTCAATGCCCGTGAAACGCTGCTGGTGGACCGCAAGGACGCCCCCTGGATCAAGACCGGCGCCGAGCTCGACGACCTCTGGCGCAAACGCCTGAAGGACGAAGTCCTGCGCCTGAAGATCGCCGGCAAGGAACCCAAGGCCATCCAGGAACTCCTGACCAAGCGCTACAAGAACCAGCTGGCGCGCCTGGACCAGACCCGCTCGGAAGACATCTTCCAGGCCTACATCAACACCTTCGCCCAGTCCTACGACCCGCACACCAACTACCTGTCGCCGGACAACGCGGAAAACTTCGACATCAACATGAGCCTGTCGCTGGAAGGCATCGGCGCGGTGCTGCAGAGCGACAATGACCAGGTCAAGATCGTCCGCCTGGTGCCGGCCGGCCCGGCCGCCAAGACCAAGCAGGTCGCCCCCGCCGACAAGATCATCGGTGTCGCCCAGGGCGACAAGGAAATGGTCGACGTGATCGGCTGGCGCCTGGACGAAGTGGTCAAGCTGATCCGCGGCCCGAAAGGCTCGGTGGTACGCCTCGAAGTGATCCCGGCGAGCAACGCGCCGAACGACCAGACCAGCAAGGTGGTGTCGATCACCCGCGAAGCGGTCAAGCTCGAAGAGCAGGCGGCGAAGAAATCCGTGCTGAACCTCAAGCAGGACGGCCGCGACTACAAGCTCGGCATCATCGAGATCCCGGCCTTCTACCTGGACTTCAAGGCCTACCGTGCCGGCGATCCGGACTACAAGAGCACCACCCGCGACGTGAAGAAACTGCTCACCGAGCTGCAGAAGGAAAAGGTCGACGGCGTGGTCATCGACCTGCGCAACAACGGCGGCGGTTCCCTGCAGGAAGCCACCGAGCTGACCAGCCTGTTCATCGACAAGGGCCCGACCGTGCTGGTGCGCAACAGCGATGGCCGCGTCGATGTGCTCGAAGATGAAAACACCGGCGCCTTCTACAAGGGCCCGCTGGCCTTGCTGGTGAACCGCCTGTCCGCCTCGGCGTCGGAGATCTTCGCCGGTGCCATGCAGGACTATCACCGCGCCCTGATCCTCGGCGGCCAGACCTTCGGCAAGGGCACCGTGCAGACCATCCAGCCGCTCAACCACGGCGAGCTGAAACTGACCCTGGCCAAGTTCTACCGGGTTTCCGGACAGAGCACCCAGCACCAGGGCGTGCTGCCGGACATCGACTACCCGTCGATCATCGACACCAAGGAAATCGGCGAAAGCGCCCTGCCCGAAGCCATGCCATGGGACACCATCCGCGCGGCGATCAAACCGGCCAGCGATCCGTTCAAACCGTTCCTCGCGCAGCTCAAGGAACGCCATGACACGCGCAGCGCCAAGGACGCGGAGTTCGTCTACATCCGCGATCGCCTGGCCCTGACCCAGAAGCTGATGAGCGAGAAGACCGTCAGCCTCAACGAGCAGGAACGCCGCGCCCAGCACGCCGATATCGAAGGCCAGCAACTGGCGCTGGAGAACATCCGGCGCAAGGCCAAGGGCGAGGAGCCACTGAAGGAGCTGAAGAAGGAAGACGAGGACGCGATCCCCGCCGAACCGGACGACAGCAAGCCGGAGGACGATGCCTACCTGAGCGAGACCGGACGCATCCTGCTGGACTACCTGAGCCTCAATTCGGCGGTGGCCAAACACTGAAAAGCCCGCTGAATCGATAATGGCGAAATACCATGAAGTGATGGCATTGCGTCATTAAACAGTCATCAAACTGTCGTGAAATAAGGGACTGAACGCTGCCGGCGTCCAGTCCCTTTTTTTTCAAGGTAGTTGCGATATGACCATGACCGAACAGCTCAGCGCATTGAGTTCCATCCTGACTCAAGGCGGCTTGCACAGCCTGTTCCAGCCTATCGTCTGCCTTTCCGAACGGCGCATCCTCGGCTATGAAGCCCTGAGCCGCGGCCCGTCCAACAGCCCGCTGCATTCACCGATCAACCTGTTCGCCGTGGCCCGCCACGCCGGGCGCCTGACCGAACTGGAAATCGCCTGCCGGGAAAGCGCCTGTCGGCGGTTCAGTCAGCAGCAACTGGACGGCAAGCTGTTCCTCAACGTCTCGCCCGAGTCGCTGCTCGAACCGCAGTACCAGTCCGGACAGACCCTCAAGCTCCTGCAGCACCTCGGCATCCCGGCCAGCCAGGTGGTCATCGAGCTGACCGAGCAGACCCCCACCGACGACTTCCAGCTGCTCTACAACGCCCTGCACCACTACCGCGACATGGGCTTCTCGATTGCCCTGGACGACCTCGGCGCGGGCTACTCCAGCCTGCGCCTGTGGTCGGAGCTGCGCCCGGACTACGTGAAGATCGACCGCCACTTCATCGACGGCATCCACCTCGACGCGGTCAAGCGCGAGTTCGTCGGTTCCATCCTGCAGATCGCCAAGGCGTCCCGCGCCCAGGTGATCGCCGAGGGCATCGAGCTGACCGAGGAGCTGACGGTACTGACCGAGATGGGCGTGGACCTGGTACAGGGCTATCTGCTCTGCCGCCCGCAGGAACATCCACCACAAGACATCACGCACCTGCTGCCGGGCCCGGTCCTCACCAGCCTGCCGGTACTGGCCGACGAAGCGTCCGACCTCAGCGCCCTGCTCATCGAACAGCCGGCGGTCACTGGCGATACCGCCACGCCGTTGGTGCTGGAAGCCTTTCGCCGCCAGGCCAACCTCAACTCCCTGGCGGTGCTCGACGAACAGGAGCGGCCGTGCGGCATCGTGCATCGCCATTCGCTCTCCGATGCCCTGCTCAAGCCGTTCGCCACCGACCTGTTCGCGCGCAAGCCGATCAGTCGGCTGATGAGCGACGACTTCCTCGCCGTCGAGCTGAGCCAGTCACTGCAGACTGTCAGCCGCCTGCTCACCAGCCGCGCGCGGCAGCGTATCGAAGAAGATTTCATCATTACCCACCAGGGGCGTTATGTCGGCCTGGGTCGGGTGATCGATGTACTCAAACTGATCACCGAGCAGAAGATCCAGCAGGCGCGCTACGCCAACCCGCTGACCCTGCTGCCTGGCAACGTGCCGATCCAGCAGTGCCTGGCGCGCCTGCTGCAACAGCAGCGTCGGGCGGTGATCTGCTATGTCGACATCGACAGCTTCAAGCCCTTCAACGATATCTACGGTTATGCCCGTGGCGATGAAGTCTTGCTGTGCCTGGCGCAGTGCCTGAGCGAGCGGGTCGATCCGAGCCGCGACTTCGTCGGGCATATCGGCGGGGATGATTTCATGCTGGTGCTGGGTTCGCAGGATTGGCAGCAGCGCCTGGACGTGCTGCTGGAAGAGTTCCACAAACAGTGTCGGCGCTTTTATCGCAGCGAGCATCTGGAGGCCGGCTGTTTCATCGCCCACAACCGCCTGGGGCAGCGCCAGGAGTTCCCGTTGCTGTCGCTGTCGATCGGGGTCGTGCAATTGCGCCCAGAGGCGTGTGCCCAGCTGGATGCGGGGCAACTGGCGGACCTGGCGTCGCAAGCCAAGCACCATGCCAAGGAAGTGGCCGGTGCCAGCGTGTACCTGATCGATACCGCGGCGGCCTGACGGCCTCATCGCCGAACCGCAGCGATGAAGCCTCAAGGCTGTCAATCCTCGTCGGGGTAGGAAAACTCGAACACCCGCACAACCTCCGAAGCATGCCAGGACGCCGCCGCCATGCCATCCGACGGCCCGGAAAAGCGCCCCAGGCGCTCGACGCACTCGAAGAATCCGGTGCGCGGCAAGCGACTCGCGCCCTGGCTGATCACCAGCGAGCTACGCAATGGCTGCTCGGCGCGGGCATCGAGCAGCGCCAGGTACTCCAGGGCGGCGGTCAGGGTCTGCATCGCCGGGCTGGGCAACTGCAGGCGCTCCAGCAGTGCACGGTAGGTCAGCAGGTGGCGTTGCCGGCGGGCGACATCCAGCTCGCCGAGCAGCCCTTCCCAATGCTGACGGCTGATCCGTACGGCGCTCATGACGCATCGCTCCAGCCCGGCAGCCCCAGCTCCCAGGCCAGGCTGCGACGAATCGCCGAGTCGGGCTCGCGCTCACCACTTTCGATCATCGCCAGATAGACCGGGCTGATCCCGACCTTGCGCGCCAGCTGCTCGGCCGCCAGGCCCTTGGCCTGACGCAACGCGGCCAGCTCGCTGAAGGCTGGCGCGCTGGCCGTGGTGGAGGACGCTGAAGTGCTGCTGTCTACGCTGGCGGCAACCGCCTCCGGTTGGCCCGCCGCCTTGAGTAACGCCTGATATTGATCCCAGGGAACAACCGCGTACTCGGGTTGACCATCTCGGCTGATAACCTGAATAGCCATTACAACCCCCTTGTCGGACTTCTCGCATGTAATCTGTAGGCATAATCGTTATGCCAATAATATTACCAGCCAACAGGGGAATTGCAGCACGCCGCACGCGTCAGCCGCGATTTTGCTCCAGACGCAGGGCTTCGGGGGTATCCGGCAGACGCTCCACCACCCGCAGTTTTTCCGGCGACTGACGCTGGCGCCAGGCGCGAAACGCCTCCAGTTCGTCGCTGACGGTCTTCAGTACCCAGCCGAGCACGGCGATGTCATCCAGCAGGCCGACGCCCAGCAGCCAGTCCGGAATCGCGTCCAGCGGGCTGACGAAGTACAGCAGGCCGGCAACGATGGTCACCAGTGCCTTGGGGCTGATCGCCCGGTACTCGCCGCGCCACCAGGCCACGCACAGGGCCTGCAGCAGACGCACGTCCTCCTTCAGTTGACCCAGCCGCGGGCCCTTGCGCGCCACGGCGAACAGCAGCGCCGGCAGCCGACCACGGCTGAGCAGACGTTCGGCGAGAGGCAGGAAGCGAGCGAAATTCCACGGTGCTTTCATGAGACCTCCATCAGCGGTGCCAGGAAGGTTATCCACATTAATTGTGGATAACCTTGTGAACAGAGCCTGGTTTCGGGCCCGGGGCTCCCGGCGGGCAAGGGCCGGGGTCGAATCGGGCGTTTTTTACACACTTGTTTCATTACGCAATCGTCTAGCGCAAGGATCCGTGAACACTGTCACACAGCATCGCGCCCTGCCGCAAAAACGACAACGCCCCGTGGCTACGGGGCGTTGGACAACAGCGACAGCCAGATTACTTGGCCGGAGCTGCTTCCTTGGCCGGAGCGGCTTCTGGGGCGGCATCCAGCTCAGGTACTTCGAGCTTGGACACGTCCTTGATACCCAGCAGTTCCAGGTCGAAGACCAGAACGGAGTTGGCCGGGATCATCGGGCTCGGGCTCTGTGCGCCGTAGGCCAGGTCGGCCGGGATGAACAGCTTGACCTTCTCGCCGACGTGCATCAGCTGCAGGCCTTCGACCCAGCCCGGAATCACGCCGCTGACCGGCAGATCGATCGGCGCACCGCGCTCGACGGAGCTGTCGAAGACCTTGCCATCGATCAGCTTGCCTTCGTAGTGAACGGTGACCACATCGGTCGGCTTGGGCTGAACACCCTCGGCCTTCTTCACGACTTCGTACTGCAGGCCGGAAGCGGTGGTGACCACACCAGGCTTCTTGCCGTTTTCTTCAAGGAATTTCTTGCCGGCCGCGGCGGACTCTTCGCTCAGCTTGGTCAGGCGCTCTTCAGCGCGCTTCTGCAGCGAGGCGAAGGCTTCGATCAGCTCCTCGTCCTTGATGCGCTGTTCCTTCTTGCCGATGGCGTCTTCGATGCCCTGGGCGACAGCCTTGGAATCGAGATCGTCCATGCCTTCCTGAGCCAGGCTCTTGCCCATGTTCAGGCCGATACCGTAGGAGGCTTTCTGTGCCGGGGTTTTCAGCTCGACGCTGGTCTGCGAATCGCAACCCGCCAGGACCAGGCTAACCAGGGCAACCGCAGCCGCCAACCGATGCTGTTTCATGCTATTTCCTTGTTCATCCGCCAAAGGGGCAATCGAATAAAGCCGCGAGAATATCAGGCGGCCACGACCAATGGCTACCGGCAATAAGAACGAGAAAAGTCCCGGAAGTTCAGCAATATGAACAGTTCTTCATGCGCACTTACGGCACAGGGCCAGTATGGACGTCGCAACCGCGTTCAAGGGTAGTCGCCATCGCGGTATTGCGCCGCAACTTCACGCAACACTTCGCATAGCCACTGGGCCGGCAACGGTGACGGCAAGGCGGCGTTGCTGCAGATGCCGACAGAACCGCCCGGCTCCCTGACCCCCAGGTCCAGCTCGTGCAGCTCGCCGCGATCGAGGTCGACCCGCACCGCATCGCGCGGCGCCACCCAGACCGCGTCGCTGCCCTGCACATAGCGCCGGCTGAGGGCCGGCGACAGGGTTTCCAGACGCTGTCGCGGCTGTTCGATGGCGCACTGCACGAACAGGCTGTCGGCATGCTTGCGGATGGTGGTCCCGGCCAGGGGCAGGACCAGCGGGTAATCGGCAAGCCGCGCACGCTCCAGGGGCAGGCTCCGCAGCAGGGGATGGCCCGGCCGCACCACCAGCGACATCGACTCGCTGTACAGGTGTTCGAACAGCAGGCCCTGGATCTGCGGACTGTCGGTCATGCGCCCGATCACCAGGTCCAGTTCACCGACATGCAACTGCGCCAGCAGATGGGCACTGGGCCCGGTGGCGACGCTGACCACCAGCGCCGCGTGGCGCTGATGCAGGCGGCGGATGACTTCCGGCATCAGCAGGCTTTCCACGGTCGACAGCACGCCGACGCGCACCTGCGGCGGCGCATGCTCCTCCCCGCGCAGGGTGCTCACACCTTCGCGCAGGGCCTGCACGCAGGGGCCGGCGTAGCGCATGAAGCGCACCCCGGCGGGCGTCAGCTCGACACCCTGCTTGCCGCGCTCGAACAGACGGGTCTGCAGCAGGTCCTCGAGCTCCTTGAGGGTCTTGGAGATCGCCGGCTGGCTGATCGCCACGGCATCCGCGGCCTTGGCGAAACTGCCTTGGCGGGCGATTTCGAGAAAGCACAGCAGGTGGCGGAATTTGATGCGGGTGTCGAGGTTCATGGGGGGGAAGTTTATCCGTATTGGGGCCGCTTTGCGGCCCTTCGCGAGCAAGCTCGCTCCCACAGGCGGTTGTGGGAGCGAGCTTGCTCGCGAAGGGCTGCAAAGCAGCCCCAAAAGAACTACCCGCCGATCTCGACCCGCCCCTCATGCAAGCGCACCGGCCAGACCCGCAACGCCTGCCCCTCGTCCTCCAGGCAGCGCCCGTCGCGCAGGCGGAAATGCTGCTTGTACAACGGCGCGGCGACCACCAGCTCACCCTGCAGGCTGCCGATCAGGCCGCGGCCGATCACATTGGCGCCCGAGCGCGGGTCATGGTTGTCCACGGCATACAACTCGGTCTCCGCCCCCGGCACATGGAACAGCGCGACCTGCGCGCCGTCATGCCAGACCACCACACCGGATTGCGCCACCAGATCGGCTTCGGCACACACCGGCGTCCACGCCAGGGACGATTTCACAGCAGCATTCGACAGGTTCATCAGAGCACCTCCTCGGTGGTCGGGATCAAATGGAGTTCCGCCGCCGCGATCGGTCGGCGCTGGCCGCGCTCGCGGACGAAATGCACGCCCGGATCGGTCCGCTGGTCGTTGACGAAGGTACGGAAGCGCTTGAGCTTTTCCGGATCCTTGAGGGCGTTGGCCCATTCGCATTCATAGCGCTCGACCACATGCTGCATCTGCGCCTCCAGCTCGGCGCCAAGGCCCAGGCTGTCATCGATGATCACCTGCTTGAGGTAGTCCAGCCCGCCTTCCAGGCTTTCACGCCATACCGAGGTGCGCTGGAGCTTGTCGGCGGTGCGGATGTAGAACATCAGCACGCGGTCGATCAGGCGCACCAGGGTGGCGTCGTCGAGGTCGGTGGCGAACAGTTCGGCATGGCGCGGGCGCATGCCGCCGTTGCCGCAGATGTAGAGGTTCCAGCCCTTCTCGGTGGCGATCACGCCGATATCCTTGCTCTGCGCCTCGGCGCATTCGCGGGTGCAGCCCGACACGGCGAACTTGAGCTTGTGCGGCGAGCGCAGGCCCTTGTAGCGATCTTCCAGGAGCAGGGCCATCTTCACGCTGTCCTGTACGCCATAGCGGCACCAGGTGCTGCCGACACAGGACTTCACCGTGCGCGTCGACTTGCCGTAGGCGTGCCCGGTCTCGAAGCCGGCGGCGATCAGTTCCTCCCAGATCAGCGGCAGCTCGTGCAACTGCGCGCCGAACAGGTCGATGCGCTGGCCGCCGGTGATCTTGGTGTAGAGGTCGTATTTCTTCGCCACCTCGCCGATCACGATGAGCTTGTCCGGAGTGATCTCGCCGCCGGGAATCCGTGGCACCACCGAGTAGGTGCCGTTCTTCTGCATGTTGGCCATGAAGGTGTCGTTGGTGTCCTGCAGCGGCACCAGGGACGGGTCCATGATCGGCTGGTTCCAGCACGAGGCGAGGATCGAGCCGACAGTGGGCTTGCAGATGGCGCAGCCGATATGACCCTTGCCGTGCTTGGCCAGCAGTTCGTCGAAATCACGGATGCCCTCGACCCGCACCAGCGCGTAGAGCTCCTGGCGGGTGTAGGCGAAGTGCTCGCACAGGCTCTTGTCGACGCTGACGCCGCGGGCGGTCAGTTCGTGCTCGAAGACCTGCTTGAGCAAGGCCGCGCAACCGCCGCAACCGGTCGCCGCCTTGGTGCAGCTCTTCACCGCGGCAAGATCGCCACAACCGCTGTCGATGGCGGCGCACACCGCGCCCTTGCTGACGTTGTGGCAGGAGCAGATGGTCGCGCTGTCTGGCAGGGCATCGGCGCCCAGGGCCGGCGCGCCGCCGCCTTGCGGGAGGATCAGCGCGGCCGGATCGGCGGGCACGGCGATGCCGTTCTGCACGTACTGCAACAGGGTGTCGTAATAGCTGTTGTCGCCCACCAGCACCGCGCCGATCACCCGCTTGCCGCTGGCATCCAGGACCAGGCGGCGGTAGCTGCTGCCAGCCTCGTCGATGAAGCGATAGCTGCGCGCGCCCGGCGTGGCGCCGTGGGCATCGCCGATCGAGCCGACATCGACGCCGAGCAGCTTGAGCTTGGTCGACATGTCCGCCCCGGCGAAGGCCTCGGCCGGCTGTCCGGCCAGCGCCGTGGCGAGGTTGCGCGCCATGCCGTAACCCGGCGCGACCAGGCCGAACACACTGCCATTCCACGAGGCGCATTCGCCGATGGCATAGATGCGCGGGTCGCTGCTGCGGCACTCGCCATCAATCACCACGCCGCCGCGGGCCGCCACTTCCAGGCCGCTGGCGCGGGCCAGGGCGTCCTGCGGACGGATACCGGCGGAGAACACGATCAGGTCGGTTTCGAGGAATTCGCCCCCGTCGAAATTCATCCGGTAGCGGTAGTCCTCGCCAGCGACGATGGCCTGGGTCGCCCGCGCCAGATGCACGCCGACCCCAAGTGCCTCGATCCGCGCGCGCAACGCCGCGCCGCCCTCGCCGTCCAGTTGCACCGGCATCAGGCGCGGCGCGAATTCCACCACATGGGCTTCCAGCCCCAGGGACTTCAGGGCATTGGCCGCCTCCAGGCCGAGCAGACCGCCACCCACCACCACACCACGGCGGGCATTGGCCGCCGCGGCACGGATCGCGTCGAGATCGTCGAGGGTGCGGTAGACCAGGCGCGCCGCGCCTTCGGAGCCCTGAATCGGCGGCACGAAGGGGTAGGAACCGGTGGCCAGGATCAGCCGATCGTACGGGTAGCGCCCCTGCGTGGTGACCACTTCGCGGCGCTCGCGATCCAGCTCCAGCACCGCTTCGCCGAGATGCACGGCGATGCCGTGTTCGCCATACAGCCCCGCCTCGCCCAGCGCCAGCGCTTCGGCATCGCTGCCACTGAAGTACTCGGACAGATGCACGCGGTCGTAGGCGCGCTGGCGTTCCTCGCCGAACACCCGCACCTCGAAACGGGCCAGGGCACCGCGCTCGATCAGTTGCTCGACGCAGTGATGGCCGACCATGCCGTTGCCGACGATTACCAGCTTTTCTCGTTGCTCGATGGACGCGATGGCGTTCATGCCTGGTTCCTCACGGTGCGGGGCGTACCCCGGAAAAAACGCAAAAAAAAGCGCCTGGAGCCGAAGCTCCAGGCGCCTTTGCCTGGTCTTGATCGTTATGGTCCGTAACGGTGATCGACGTTGACCACCCGGGACGTTGTGCAGAGGTAAAAGCAGGTAGTGTGCCAAGTGCCGGATTGGCCTGAAATCAAGGGTTCCAGAGGCTCCCGGCGGGTTTGCTTGAACCACGCTGGTGCAGAAATCGCCATGTTGCAGCATGTTGATGCAGTGAGTTTCCCGGCCGCATCAGTACACATCCCGCAGGTAGCGCTTGTCCCGCCCCATCTGCGCTACATACAGCGCCGCCTGTTCGGCACTCATCCCGCCATGCTCCGCGACCACGTCCTTCAGCGCCGCATCGACATCCCTGGCCATGCGTCCGGCATCGCCGCAGACATAGAAGTACGCGCCATCACGCAGCCAGCGCCACAGCTCCGCGCCCTGCTCGCGCATGCGCTGCTGCACATAGATCTTGTCCTGCTGATCGCGCGAGAACGCGGTGTCCAGCCGGGTCAGCACACCGCTCTGGCGCCATGCCAGCAACTCGTCGCGGTAGTAGAAGTCGCAGGCTTCGCGCTGTTCGCCGAAGAACAGCCAGTTGGCGCCGCTGGCGGCACGCGCCTCGCGCTCCTGGAGAAAGGCACGAAACGGCGCGATGCCGGTGCCGGGCCCGACCATGATCAGCGGCCGGCTGTCATCCTCGGGCAAGCGAAAACTCGCGGACGGCTGTGGGAAGATCGACACCTTCAGTTCCCCGGCACGATCGGCGACAAAGGTCGAACACACGCCCTTGCGCTGGCCGTAACGCACCGTCGACATCGTCAGGTGCACCTGCCGCGGATGCTGGCGCGGGCTGGAACTGATGGAGTAGAGCCGGGGCTGCAAGGGCTTGAGCAAGGTCAGCCAGTCCGCCAGGGGCAGCGACAGGGGAAACTCGGCGAGCAGGTCCGCCAGTTGCCGTCCCCACAAGGCATCCCTGTCGCCGGGGCAGGCCGGATGCACGGCGCGGAAGCGCTCCAGCCACTGCGGGGTGATCCGGGTGATATCCAGGTGATCGCTCAGCGCTTCGCGCAGCGACATCGGCGCCTGGCCCTTCAGGGTGACCTGAAGCGCCGCGTCGAGCCCGCTGCGTTCGAGCACTTCCTCGACCAGTTGCGGACAGTTGCGCGGCCAGACCCCGAGGGCGTCGCCGGCTTCGTAGCGCAGCCCGCTGTCACCCAGGTCGAAAACGATCTGCCGGGTCTCCTTGCTGGCTCCCGGCCCGTTGAGCAGGCGATTTTCCACGACCCGCGCGGGCAATGGCGCCTGCTTGCCGAACGCCGCCTGCAGCGGTTCACTCAGCGCCAGCGGAGCCTGCGCCAGCTTCGTGGTCAACGCCTGCAGCCAGCCGGCGAAGGGCTCGTCGAAATCCGGCTCGCAATCGACCCGCTCCAGCAGACGCTGGCCGCCCAGCTCGGCAAGACGCTGATCGAGCTTGCGGCCAAAGCCGCAGAACTGGTCGTAGCTGGAGTCCCCCAGGGCCAGGACCGCGTAAGGCCGTTTCGCCCAGTCAGCGCCCTCGCCCTGCAGCGATTGCCAGAATGCCGTGGCGCTGTCCGGGGCCTCGCCGTCGCCGAAGGTGCTGGTGATCAGCAACAGGCTCGCAGCCTCGCCGACCCGTGCCGGCTGGACGCTTTCCATGCACTCCAGTTGCACCGTCAACCCGGCCTCGCGCAGATGGCCAGCGCAGCGCTCGGCCAGGGTCTGGCTGTTGCCGGTCTGCGAAGCCCAGAGCACCAGATGCGCCGGGGTGGTCGGCGCGTCCAGGGAGGCCATGGCAGGCAGGGCCTCGGCACGGGAATACAGGCCGGCCAGCAGGCCGTCGACGAACAGCCTTCGCGATGGCGCCAGCGGCGCGCTGGCCGGCAAGGTCGGGACGCCCTCGTGGCGCATCCTCTCCAGCCCCAGCAGGAAGCCATGCAGGTACTGTTGCTCATTCTCGGCCAGGGCCAGTTCGGGCGGCGTGCCCAGGCCCAGGACCTGGCGCAGGGTGTCGTAGGGCATGGGCCGGCTCTCCTCGGAGATGGCGGGATCGAGTTGAAGGATATCGAGGCGCTCGCCACTGACCCGGCTCAGGACCACGGCGCAGTGCTTGAAGGCGGGTTGCAGCGACAGCGGATCGACCGCATCGCAGGTCACCGCGTTGATCGCCAGTTGCTCGCCGTACAGGTCGTTCCAGTGGAAGGGTGCAAAGCAGTTGCCCGGCATCACCCGCGTGGTGATCCGCGCCGGCAGCACGGCCTGGCCACGCCGCGAGCGGACCTGGACCTGATCCTTCTCGGCGATGCCGAGTTCGGCGGCGTCCTGCGGATGGATTTCCACGAAGGGGCCGGGGTCGAGCTTGTTGAGGCTGGCCACCTTGCCGGTCTTGGTCAGGGTGTGCCACTGGTGCTGGACACGACCGGTGTTGAGCACCAACGGGTAGGACGCGTCCGGCAGTTCCGCAGGCGGCAGCCACGGCCGGGCGAAGAATCGGGCCTTGCCATTGGCCGTGGCGAAGACGATATCCGGACGCTCACCATCGACAGCGTCCTTCAGCGTCTGGCTCAGGCCATTGTTGAGATAACGCAGCGGGCTGCGCGAATCGGCGCGGCCCGGTTCACACGGCCACTGCCGCGGGCCGCTGCGCAGCGTTGCGTAGTCCAGGCCGCGCAGGTCGTAGCCGCTGGCCGGGTTCCAGGCCTGGCGAATTTCCTCGAAGACCTCCTCGGCGCTGGCGTAGCTGAAAGCGTCCGCATAGCCCATGGCGCAGGCCACCCGGGCAATGATCTGCCAATCGGCCAGGCTCTCGCCGGGGGCGTCCACCGCCTTGGCGGTCAGGGTCAGGTTGCGCTCGGAATTGATCATCACCCCTTCGCTTTCGGCCCACAGCGCGGCGGGCAGAAGGATGTCGGCGTAACGGTTGGTTTCCGTGTCGAGGAAGGCGTCCTGGCTGATCACCAGCTCCGCCGCGCGCAGCCCGTCGATCACCCGCTGGCGGTTGGCGACGCTGGCCACCGGGTTGCTGCAGATGATCCAGCAGGCTTTTACCTGGCCGGCGGCCAACTGTTCGAACAGGCCGATGGTGCCCTCGCCCGCCTCGGCGCGCAGGCTGCCGGCCGGGATCTTCCAGAGTCGTTCGACGAACTGCCGATCCGCCTCCACCAGCGCCGAACGCTGGCCTGGCAAACCGGGGCCCATGTAGCCCATTTCCCGACCGCCCATGGCATTCGGCTGACCGGTCAGGGAGAAAGGACCGCTGCCGGGTCGGCAGATGGCGCCGGTCGCCAGGTGCAGGTTGCACAGGGCATTGGTGTGCCAGGTGCCCTGGATGCTCTGGTTCAGGCCCATGGTCCAGCAGCTCATCCAGTCCTTGGCCGCGCCGATCCAGGCAGCCGCCTGGCGGATATCGGCTTCGGCAAGACCGGTGATCTGCGCCACCCGCGCCGGGGTGTAGTCGGCGAGAAAGGCCGGCATCTCCTCCCAGCCTTCGGTGTAGCGCTGGATGAAGGCGTTGTCGGTCTGCCCGTTTTCATGCAGCAGGTGCAGCAGACCGTTGATCAGCGCCAGATCGGTGCCGGGACGGACCTGCAGGAACAGATCGGCCTTGTCCGCCGTGGCGCTGCGCCGCGGATCGACCACGATCAGGCGGGCGCCAGCCTTGAGCCGGTCGAGCAGGCGCAGGAACAGGATCGGGTGACAGTCGGCCATGTTGGCGCCGATCACGAAGAACACCTCGGCCTTGTCGAAGTCCTGGTAGCTGCCCGGCGGCCCGTCGGCACCCAGCGACAGCTTGTAGCCGCTGCCGGCGCTGGCCATGCACAGGCGCGAGTTGGATTCGATATGGCGACTGCGGATGAAGCCCTTCACCAGTTTGTTGGCCAGGTACTGGGCTTCCAGCGACATCTGCCCGGACACGTACAGTGCCACGGCGTCCGGGCCGTCGCGGTCGATGATCTCGCGCAGACGCCGGGCGGCCTGTTCGAGCGCCTGGTCCATGCCCAGGCGCACCGGATCGCGCTGGCGCTGATCGCGCAGCCAGGCCCATTCCATGCGCCCGGACTCGCGCAACGGCTGATGGCAACTCAGGCCCTTGGTGCACAGGCGCCCGAAATTGCTCGGGTGCTGCTTGTCGCCGCTGACCTTGATGACCTGGTTGTCCGCCACGCTCATGACGATGCCGCAACCGACACCGCAATATGGGCAGACACTGCGCACCGTCGTGCTGGCCATGACCCTGACTCCTTCGCAAAACAAAAAGGCGCCCTGCCGCCCCGGCCTGAATGAACAGGGGAGCGACACGGCGCCTTTGTCGTGAATGGGGCAATCGACGTTGATTGCCTGATGGTCAGGTCAAAGCAAGGGGCGCGCCAAAACGGCCGGAAGCCCGGAATCAGGGGATGGCGAGGTATCGAGGGCGGCGCAGGATGCACCGTCGTGGTGAGCGTTGCACCAACGCAGCGCGGGCAGGAAAACGCAGGCACAAAAAAAGCGACCCTCAGGTCGCTTTCTCTGTTGCTTCCGGGTGTTCAGTGGGCCCTGGAAGCGAATATGGCGCAGCGGACGGGACTCGAACCCGCGACCCCCGGCGTGACAGGCCGGTATTCTAACCGACTGAACTACCGCTGCGCGTAACACTGAGATTTGGTGGGTGATGACGGGATCGAACCGCCGACCCTCTGCTTGTAAGGCAGATGCTCTCCCGGCTGAGCTAATCACCCATCGTCTCGGTGTGGCGCGCATTCTACGGAGCACCCGATACTCTGGCAAGCACTTTTTGAAAAAAAATTTTCAGGCGTTCCAACGACTTAGCGGACTTGGCCTGGAAGCGCCGCTCGGAGAATAATGCCCCCCTTATGTAATGAGGAGAGATTCGCCCCATGTGGTTCAAAAACCTGCTGAGCTATCGCCTGACCCAGGACATCCCGTTCGACGCCGAAGCGCTGGAAGCGGCCCTCGCCAGCAAGCCTGCCCGCCCATGCGCCAGCCAGGAGTTGACCACCTATGGCTTCGTCGCGCCGTTCGGCAAGGGTGAGGACGCTCCCCTGGTGCATGTCAGCGGTGACTTCCTGCTGATCGCCGCGCGCAAGGAAGAACGCATCCTGCCCGGCAGCGTCGTGCGCGACGCAGTCAAGGAGAAGGTCGACGAGATCGAGACCGAGCAGATGCGCAAGGTCTATAAAAAGGAACGCGACCAGATCAAGGACGAGATCATCCAGGCCTTCCTGCCCCGCGCCTTCATTCGCCGGGCGATGGTCTTCGCCGCCATCGCGCCGAAGCTCGGCCTGATCCTGGTCAACTCGGCCAGCGCCAAGCGTGCCGAAGACCTGCTCTCGACCCTGCGTGAAGTCATGGGCTCGCTGCCGGTGCGTCCGGTCACGGTGAAGATCGCGCCGAGCGCGACCATGACCGACTGGGTGAAGAACCAGCAGGCCGCCCCGGACTTCCACGTACTGGACGAATGCGAACTGCGCGATACCCATGAAGACGGCGGCATCGTGCGCTGCAAGCGCCAGGACCTGACCAGCGACGAGATCCAGCTGCACCTGGGCACCGGCAAGCAGGTCACCCAGCTGGCCCTGGCCTGGCAGGACAAGCTGTCCTTCGTGCTGGACGACAAGACGGTGATCAAGCGCCTGAAGTTCGAGGAACTGCTGCAGGACCAGGCCGAGGAAGACGGCGGCGACGAAGCGCTGGGTCAACTGGACGCCAGCTTCACCTTGATGATGCTGACCTTCTCCGAATTCCTCCCGGCGCTGTTCGAAGCGCTGGGCGGCGAGGAGATTCCGCAGGGGATCTGATCCATCCAGGGGGCCGCGGCGCGGCCCCTTCATCCCCTGGATTTGCCCTTGCCAGGGAAAATGTGCACTATAGTGCGCACTGCGAGGACGACCTCGCGACGCACCGCGTGAACATCCGGGGACGGCCCCATCACCTGATGGAGTATCGAGCATGTCCTGGATCATTCTGTTTTTCGCCGGCCTCTTCGAAGTCGGCTGGGCCGTCGGCCTGAAATACACCGATGGCTTCACCCGCCCCCTTCCCACCGCATTGACCGTCGCCGCCATGGCCGTGAGCCTGGGCCTGCTCGGCCTGGCGATGAAGGAATTGCCGCTGGGTACCGCCTACGCCATCTGGACCGGCGTCGGCGCGGTGGGCACGGTGATCGCCGGGATCATCCTGTTCGGCGAATCCATGGCCCTGGTGCGCCTGGTCAGCGTTGCGCTGATCATCGCCGGCCTGATCGGCCTGAAGGTCAGCGCAAGCTGACCTTCCCCCTCTACGTCGCTAGCGGATTTCTCCGCGCAACGCCCCTACCCGTTCGCGCAGCAGCGCCGGCTCCGCCTGTTCGCCAGGAATCGCGGCGCCGGCCACCAGGGTCACCCGTGACCAGAAGCGCCGGAAGAAGCCCTTGGCCGGGTCGCGACTGAAGAAACTCCCCCACAACCCCTGCAACGCCAACGGAATCACCGGCACCGGCGTGCGCTGCAGGATCAGCTTGACCCCGCCCTTGAACTCGTCGATCTCGCCATCACCGGTCAGCTTGCCTTCCGGGAAGATGCACACCAGCTCACCCGCCTCCAGGTATTCGGCGATGCGTTCGAAGGCACGCTCGTAGGTGGCGCGGTCCTCGTTGCGCCCGGCGATGGGGATGGCCCCGGCGGTGCGGAAGATGAAGTTGAGCACCGGCAGGTTGTAGATCCGGTAGTACATGACGAAACGCATCGGCCGGCGCACCGCGCCGGCAATCAGCAGCGCGTCGACGAACGACACATGGTTGCACACCAGCAGCGCCGCGCCTTCGTCGGGAATCCGCTCCAGGTCGCGATGCCTGACCCGGTACATGGAATGGCTGAGCAGCCAGATCATGAAGCGCATGCTGAATTCGGGGACGATCTTGAAGATGTAGGCATTCACCGCGATGTTGAGCAGCGACACCACCAGGAACAGCTGCGGAATCTCCAGCCCCGCCACGCCGAGCAGGAGCATGGTGACGATCGCCGAGACCACCATGAACAGCGCATTGAGAATATTGTTCGCGGCAATCACCCGGGCCCGCTGGTCTTCCGGGGTGCGCGCCTGGATCAGCGCATACAGCGGCACGATATAGAAGCCGCCGAACACCCCGAGGCCGACGATCGACAGCAGGATCCACCAGGCCTTGGCCATGCCCAGCAGCGCCAGCCAGTCATAAGGCGCGTCCGCCGCCGGGATATACCCGGAATGCCACCACCAGAGCAGGCCGAACAGGGTCAGGCCAAAGGAGCCGAACGGCACCAGGCCGATCTCGACCTTGCGGCCGCTGAGCCGTTCGCAGAGCAGCGAACCGAGGGCGATGCCCACCGAGAACAGGGTGAGGATCAGGGTGACCACGGTTTCGTCACCGTGCAGCGAGACCTTGGCGTATTCCGGAATCTGCGTCAGGTAGATCGCCCCGACGAACCAGAACCACGAGTTGCCGACGATCGAGCGGGACACCGCCGGGGTCTGGTTCAGGCCCATGCGCAGGGTCGCGCCGGTCTGGGCGAAGATGTTCCATTGCAGCTTCAGTTCCGGCGAGGCCGCGGCGGCACGTGGAATGAAGCGGCTGGCAAGATAGCCCAGGGCCGCGGTGAGCACGATGGCGCACGCCACCACCGGGGCATAGCCACTGACCGACAGCATCACACCCGCGGCGATGGTTCCGGCGAGGATCGCCAGGAACGTGCCCATCTCCACCAGGCCGTTGCCGCCCACCAGTTCTTCTTCGCGCAATGCCTGGGGCAGAATCGAATACTTGACCGGGCCGAACAGCGCCGAGTGGGTACCCATGGCGAACAGTGCCACGAGCATCAGCCACAGCTGGTTATAAAGGAAGCCCACGGCACCGATGGCCATGATCACCACCTCGGCCAGCTTGATGGTGCGGATCAGCGCATCCTTGGCGTACTTCTCGCCGAACTGCCCGGCCAGCGCCGAGAACAGGAAGAACGGCAGGATGAACAGCAGGGCGCAGAGGCTGACCAGCATCGACCCGCTGCCGCCGATGCTCAGCTTGTAGAGGATCGCCAGGATCAGCGACTGCTTGTACAGGTTGTCGTTGAAGGCACCCAGCGACTGGGTGATGAAGAACGGCAGGAAGCGACGCTTCCTGAGCAAGGCGAACTGGGAGGTGTGGCTCATCGTCCGTGTACCTGATCGGGCTTTGTGATTTGAGGCGCCGGGCGCGGGAAAAGCCACACTTTGCAGGAATGCAGTTCGATTCGGCCAGCCCCTGGAAATACTTGCCAATCAATTGGGCCCGCGTTGCGGTCCTTCGCAGTGGTTCGGCTGCCCCGGTAGGAGCGTGGCTCGCCCGCGAAGGAGCGCAACGCGCTCCCCAAAGCCTATTTACAACCCGCAATGCAAGGCGACACAAACAACTCACCACGCCAGGCCCCGCGCGCCGTGCGCCAGGCCACCAGCGACCACAACCCCACCAGCGCCAGCACCAGGACCACGCCCATCCCCTGGAAGAACCCGAGACCCAGCCAGCTCGCCAGCTTCAGCGTCGCCAGCGCATAAACGCCCAGCGGAAAGGTGAAGCCCCACCAGCCCAGGTTGAACGGCATGCCCTGGTGCATATGCTTCAGGGTGATCAGCAGCGCCGTCAGCAACCACCAGAACCCGCAGCCCCAGAGCACGAGCCCGGCGATCAGGCCGATCCCCCGGGCAATCTCGCCGAAACCGGCCAGGCCATTGGCCGCGAAGATCGCCGGTGCATTGCCCCCCAGCAGCAGCATGCCAAGCGCACCGGTACCGATCGGCCCCAGCGCCAGCCAGCTCGACGCGGCCATGTGCGCCGGCGGCAGCTTGTGCAGGGCCATGCGCAGAATGAGGATGGTCAGGATGCTGAACGCCACCGGCAGCGATACCGCCCACAGTACATAACTGGTGATCAGCACCTGGAACTGCCGCGTGCTGTCGACCAAGTGCGGCGCCAGCAGGCCTCCGCTGGCCGCCGCCACTTCCGCGGCCACCACCGGCAACAGCCAGACCGCGGTCATCTGGTCGATGCTGTGCTCCTGACGGGTGAACATCAGGAAAGGAATCGCCACGCCGCACAGCAGCGCCATGGCCACATCGAGCCACCACAGCGCTTCGACCCAGGGCAGGATGCCGTCGCCGAAACGCGCCAGGCCGAAGACCAGCGCACCGTTGAGCAACGTCGCCAGACCCATCGGGATGGTGCCGAAGAACATCGAGACCGTGGAGTGTCCGAAGATCCGCCGCGCCTCGTGGAAGAACATGACCCAGCGCGCGCCGTAGAGCATGCCGAACAGCACGAACAGCCCCGACGCCAGCCACCACAGGGCCTCGGCCACCCCGCGCAGCGCCGGAATCGCCTGCACCAAGGCCAGGCCCAGGACACCGGTGCCCATGACCACGGCGAACCAGTTGGGGGTGAACTGGCGGATCACTTCGCGGGGGTGGGTCAACTGGTTGAAGGGACGCAAGGGATGGATCGCGGTCGGGCATGACATGGTGTTCTGTCTCCTGTCCTCTCATGAGGTAGAGACCAACCTACAACCAAAAAGAATATCCATATAACGGTTATTTTCTCTATCTATTATCGACTTAACAGATAATCATCGCCGAAAACCCTGCGACGCCCTGCCGCTGCGACCTTGGTCGGCGCTGACGAAGCCCGGGCGACGTGCCAGACTGACTGACCGAGGTGACCATCCGCCGTGGTGGTGCATCGCTATTTTCGTTCGGAGTCATCATGTCGTTGTCCAGCGGGCTGATCGCGGTGGTCGCCCTGGCCTATATGGCCGTCATGTTCGCCATTGCCTTCTACGGCGACCGCCGCGGCACGCCGCTGCCACCGCGCCTGCGGGCCTGGGTCTACAGCCTGTCGCTGGCGGTGTACTGCACCAGCTGGACCTTCTTCGGCGCGGTCGGCCAGGCCGCCGAACAGCTCTGGGCCTTCCTGCCGATCTACCTCGGCCCGGTGCTGCTGATGATGTTCGCGCCCTGGGTGCTGCAGAAGATGGTGCTGATCAGCAAGCAGGAGAACATCACCTCCATCGCCGACTTCATCGCCGCGCGCTACGGCAAATCACAGACCCTGGCGGTGGTGGTGGCGCTGATCTGCCTGGTCGGCGTGCTGCCCTACATCGCCCTGCAGTTGAAGGGCATCGTCCTCGGCGTCAACCTGCTGATCGGCGCCAACGCCGACGCCACCGGCAGCCGCGTGCAGGACACCGCGCTGGTGGTTTCGCTGGTCCTGGCACTGTTTTCCATCGTCTTCGGCACCCGCAGCCTGGACGTGACCGAGCACCACCGCGGCATGGTCCTGGCCATCGCCTTCGAGGCCATCGTCAAGTTGCTGGCCTTCCTCGCGGTCGGCGCCTTCGTGGTGTTCAACCTGTACGACGGTTTCGACGACCTGTTCAGCCAGGCCCGCGCCGCGCCCGCCCTGGACAGCTACTGGCAGGAAACCATCAACTGGCCGTCCATGGTGGTGCAGACCGGGGTGGCGATGATGGCGATCATCTGCCTGCCGCGACAGTTCCAGGTGACCGTGGTGGAGAACATCGAGCCGCAGGACATGCGCATGGCGCGCTGGGTGTTCCCGCTGTACCTGGTCCTCGCCGCGCTGTTCGTGGTGCCCATCGCCCTGGCCGGGCAGATGCTGCTGCCGGGCACGGTGATCTCCGACTCCTTCGTCATCAGCCTGCCGCTGGCCGAAGCCCACCCGAGCCTGGCCCTGCTGGCCTTCATCGGCGGCGCCTCGGCCGCCACCGGCATGGTCATCGTCGAGGCCGTGGCGCTGTCGACCATGGTTTCCAACGACATGCTGCTGCCCTGGCTACTGCGGCGCAACAACGCCGAGCGACCATTCGAAGCCTTCCGCCACTGGATGCTCACGGTGCGCCGGGTGACCATCGTGGTCATCCTCCTCCTCGCCTACGTCAGCTACCGCCTGCTGGGCTCCACCGCGAGCCTGGCGACCATCGGCCAGATCGCCTTCGCCGCGGTGACCCAGCTGACCCCGGCCATGCTTGGCGCGCTGTACTGGAAACAGGCCAACCGCCGCGGCGTGTTCGCCGGCCTGGCCACCGGCACGTTCCTCTGGTTCTACACCCTGGTCCTGCCGATCGCCGCCCACAGCCTCGGCTGGACGCTGGAGCTGTTTCCCGGCCTGGCCTGGCTGCACGGCAACCCGCTGGACCTGCCGATCACCCCGCTGACCCAGGGCGTGGTCCTGTCCCTGGCCGGCAACTTCATGGTCTTCGCCTGGGTCTCGATCCTCTCCCGCACCCGGGTCAGCGAACACTGGCAGGCCGGGCGCTTCATCGGCCAGCAAAGCAGCGCGCGGCCGAACAACCGCTCGCTGCTGGCGGTGCAGATCGACGACCTGCTGCACCTCGCCGCGCGCTTCGTCGGCGAGGAGCGCGCGCGGCAGAGCTTCATTCGCTTCGCCTACCGCCAGGGCAAAGGCTTCAACCCCAACCAGAACGCCGACGGTGAGTGGATCGAGCACACTGAACGCCTGCTCGCCGGCGTCCTAGGCACCTCGTCGACCCGCGCGGTAGTCAAGGCCGCCATCGAAGGGCGCGACATGCAGCTGGAAGACGTCGTGCGCATCGCCGACGAAGCCTCGGAAGTGCTGCAGTTCAACCGCGCCCTGCTGCAGGGCGCGATCGAGAACATCAGCCAGGGCATCAGCGTGGTCGACCAGTCGCTGCGCCTGGTGGCCTGGAACCGCCGCTACCTGGAACTGTTCAACTACCCGGACGGCCTGATCAGCGTCGGTCGGCCGATCGCCGACATCATCCGCTACAACGCCGAGCGCGGCCTGTGCGGGCCCGGCGAAGCCCAGGTGCACGTGGCGCGACGCCTGCACTGGATGCGCCAGGGCCGCGCGCACACCTCCGAGCGCCTGTTCCCCAACGGCCGGGTCATCGAGCTGATCGGCAACCCGATGCCCGGCGGCGGCTTCGTCATGAGCTTCACCGACATCACCCCGTTCCGCGAAGCCGAGCAGGCGCTCAAGGACTCCAACGAAAGCCTCGAACAGCGGGTCGCCGAACGCACCCACGAACTGTCGCAACTGAACCTGGCGCTGACCGAGGCCAAAAGCCACGCCGAAGCCGCGAACAAGTCCAAGACGCGCTTCCTCGCCGCGGTCAGCCATGACCTGATGCAACCGCTGAACGCCGCGCGGCTGTTCTCCGCGGCGCTTTCCCACCAGGCCGAAGGCCTGTCCACGGAAGCCCAGCAACTGGTGCGGCACATGGACAGTTCACTGCGCTCGGCGGAAGAGCTGATCAGCGACCTGCTGGATATCTCGCGCCTGGAGAACGGCAAGATCACCCCGGACGCCAAACCCTTCGCCCTCAGCGAGCTGTTCGACACCCTCGGCGCCGAGTTCAAGGTGCTGGCCCGCGAGCACGGCCTGGACTTCCGCGTGCGTGGCAGCCACCTGCGGGTGCACAGCGACATGAAGCTGCTGCGGCGGATCCTGCAGAACTTCCTGACCAACGCCTTCCGCTACGGCAAGAGCCCGATCCTGCTCGGCGTGCGGCGCAACAAGGACAACCTGTGGCTGGAAGTCTGGGACCGCGGACCGGGCATCGCCGACGACAAGCTGCAAGTGATCTTCGAGGAGTTCAAACGCCTCGACAGCCACCAGACCCGCGCCGAGAAAGGCCTCGGCCTGGGCCTGGCGATCGCCGACGGCCTGTGCAAGGTGCTCGGCCATCCGTTGGAAGTGCGCTCGTGGACCGGCAAGGGCAGCGTGTTCCGGGTCAGCGTGCCGCTGGCCAGCGCCCCCGCGCCGGAACCGGTGAAGACCGCGGAACAGGCCGGACAGCCGCTGGCGGGCCTGCACGTGCTGTGCGTGGACAACGAAGACAGCATCCTCATCGGCATGAACAGCCTGCTCAGCCGCTGGGGCTGCCAGGTCTGGACCGCGCGCAATCGCGAAGAATGCGCGGCGCTGCTGGACCAGGGGCTGCGTCCGCACCTGGCGCTGGTGGACTACCACCTCGACGACGGCGAGATCGGTACCGAGCTGATGGCCTGGCTACGCACCCGCCTCGGCGAGCCGGTGCCGGGAGTGGTGATCAGCGCCGACGGGCATGGCGAGACCATGGCCAAGGTCCACGCCGCTGGCCTCGACTACCTGAGCAAACCGGTGAAACCGGCAGCCCTGCGCGCCCTGCTCAATCGCCATCTGAGTCTGGTGCAATGAGCCCGTCGTTGGCCGGGCCACCGTCACCGGCGGCCATGGCCTTTTCCAACAGGTCGGTCGGCAGGCTCTTGCTGGCCCGGGCACCGAGCAGCTTGAGCTGTTCGCTGCGGCTGATCAGATTGCCGCGCCCCTCGCAGAGCTTGTTGCGCGCCGCCGCGTAGGCCTTGTCCACCTGCTGCAGACGGCTGCCCAGCTCGTCCAGGTCCTGGATGAACAGCACGAACTTGTCGTACAGCCAGCCGGCGCGCTCGGCGATTTCCCGGGCGTTCTGGCTCTGCCGCTCCTGCTTCCACAGGCTGTCGATGACCCGCAGGGTGGCCAGCAGGGTGGTCGGGCTGACGATCACGATCTGTCGGTCGAAGGCTTCCTGGAACAGGTTCGGCTCGGCCTGCAACGCCGCCGAGAAGGCCGCCTCGATGGGCACGAAGAGCAGGACGAAATCCAGGCTGGTGAGACCGTCGAGGCGGTTGTAGTCCTTGCTCGACAGGCCTTTGACATGGCTGCGCAGGGAATGCACGTGCTGCTTGAGCGCGGCCTGGGCCACGTCGTCCTCGCTGGCGCCGATGAACTGCTGGTAGGCGGTCAGGCTGACCTTGGAGTCCACCACCACCTGCTTGTCGCCCGGCAGCATGATCAGCACATCGGGCTGGAAACGCTCGCCGTCGGCGCTTTTCAGGCTGACCTGGGTCTGGTATTCGCGGCCCTTTTCCAGACCGGCATGCTCCAGGACCTTTTCCAGGATCAGTTCACCCCAGTTGCCCTGGGTCTTCTGGCCCTTGAGGGCCTGGGTCAGGTTGGTCGCCTCGTCGCTCAGGCGCAGGTTGAGCTGCTGCAGGCGCTCCAGCTCCTTGCCCAGGGAGAAGCGTTCGCGGGCTTCCTGCTGGTAGCTTTCCTCGACGCGCTTTTCGAAGGACTGGATGCGCTCCTTGAGCGGATCGAGCAACTGTCCCAGATGCTGCTGGCTGGTCTGGGCGAAGCGCTGCTCGCGCTCGTCGAAGATTTTCGTGGCCATTTCGGCGAACTGCGCGCGCAACTCATCGCGCGAGCCCTGCAGGTCGGCGAGGCGCTGCTGGTGGCTGTCCTGCTGCTCGCGCAGCTCGGCGTCGAGGGCCGCGCAACGCGCATCGAGGCGCCGCAGCTCGGCTTCGCGGGCGCTGCGCTCAAGGTTCCAGGCGTGGGCCGCGTCCCGGGCGTTGTCGCGGTCGATCTGCAACAGATCCAGCTCACGGGCCTGGGCGGCGAGACTGGCCTGCTTGGCGCTGTTGGCCTGGCCGAGATCGCTGATTTCGTCGCGGCTGGCATCCAGTTGCGCCTGCAGGCCTTCCTGGGCCAGCAGTGCGCTGCTCAGGCGCTCCTCCTGCAAGGCCAGTTGCGCCTGGCGCTCGCTGTGCTGGCGCTGCCAGCGCACCAGCAAAGCCGCCGCCGGCGCGGCCGCGAGCAACATACCCAGCACCAGGCTGGTCAGATCCAATGCAACCATCGACAGCATGCTCACCCCTCGGAAAAAGTCCCGCCGAGCTTATCAGCCCGGGTTCTCGACCGCGCGGCAATTACTCCGGCAGAGGCCGCGCCGTGCTGGCCGCGACCGACACTGGCGGGTTGACCTCGGACTGGCTGCACAGGCGCTCGTACTCCCGTTGCGCGTGAAGATCGCCGGCCCGCGCCGCCTGGCGCAGCAGCTCATGACCGATACGACGGTCGCGGGCATTGCCGCAATCGCGACAGAGCATCTGCCCCAGACGGCTCTGCGCCACCACTACGCCCTCACGGGCCGGTTGCTTGAGCAGGCGTCCGGCGAAATGCTTGATTCGCGGCTTGTCGCCCAGGCGCGGATTGTCCAGCAGCCACAACGCCACTTTCAGCGACAGGCCCGCGGGTTGGGAAATGGCTTTAGAGGGAGGATTTGAATCGGAGGATCGACCGCGAAACTTCATAAAAACAGGTGAGATACTTCTTGGGGCGCGCACTCTACCCGATTTTTCCGACGACTGCCTGGATCATTTCCGAAGTTTTTTTTGAATTTTCTGATATTTTTTCTTGACCTTTCCGAGGTGATTTTTTAGCCAGTACTACCGCCTCGAACAATTGTCTGACAGCCTTCCACTTGCTGGCACGCCCGTCCTAGAGCAACCGCTCGGGACAATCCACAGAAGCTGTGGATAACTCAGTGGACAACCCCTCTCGACACCCCGCAAACCCCGGTAGAATGGGGCCCCCAGTCAAACTGTCGATTTTTTCACCAGCTAAAAAAAGTGTTTTTTTTCATTGACTTGTCCATCCAGACCGGTCAATGGGCGAGCCATGCCAGGCTGTTACAGGGTTGTGACACAGGTCTCCCCACATGTGCACAAACGCCCCAAAGCGAGGCAATCCAGCGCACCATCGCGGTCATTCGGGAGCGGAGACGGGGCTTCCCAGGAACGCACAAAATGGACATAATGGTCGGCTCGCCGGACGAAAGACGAAAAAACTTGCCAGCGAGAACGGAAGTCGGTATCTTCGCCGCCGTTAGTACCAAGCTGAAAGTCAATTCTGGCCAAAGCGGTCCTTGCAGCATCACCCTCCCCAAGGGTCATCCTGCTGAAACCAGGACCCGCCAACCGAAGCTCCCCGGGCAATGCCATGCACGCCCCGCCGAGCCCACACCAGCAGACTGAACAGGATCCTCACCCAGAGGCGCAGAACCTATGCCCTGGCGTGTTGCCCGTCTTCCGAAGTACCTACCAGTCAGCCCAAGGCGCCACCTTCTTATTGCGCTCATCAACTGGCTGTCCTGTTCCAGACAGGTTCTGCCGCATCCGGCCTAAAGGCTCGCGTCACTGGAACGTTTGAAATATATGCGGCTCAAACTAGCCGTATCCCATGCAGGAACGTCCAACAATGATGAATTACAACACCCATACCCAAGCGGCCATCCGCACCCTGTCCCAGGCTTTCGCACCACTGAACTGCATCATCCTCGCCTCGCGCAAGAACAGCTTCAGCTTCACCCTGGTCGACGAACACGGCATCGCCCAGCACAGCGAACGCCTGTACCCCGAGCAATACACCCGCGCCGAGCCGCTGCAGGCGGTGATCGACCGGACCCGCCAGGCGCTGACCGCCTGATGGACCTCTCACTCCCAAGCCCCTCATTCGAGGGGCTTTTGCTATCCACCCACCTCGCCTGAACGCCCTCGAAAGCCCCCTGCCTTTAAGTACCGATCGGCATATGACCTATAACGAAAAGCCGGAAATGATTTAAAAACAGCCCTTTACAGCCGAAATATGACACTAGACTTCAACTCAAGCGGCTCAGTCCGCTTCCGGCGGGCCTGACTTCCGATCCACCCTGCTGCCAAGCACCAGCGTCCCGCCGGCCATTTTTCAGTTCGAGGGCATTATGGGTATCGCCGCGAGCGAGTTGAGCCAATACGTGATCCGGCCGACGCTGATCTACCTGGAACGCTACAGCCCCTGCGCCGAAGCCCTGCTGCTCGGCGTGGCAGCCAGCCAGTCGGCCCTTGGCGCCGCCCTTCACGACCGCCGTGGTCACGGCCTGTATCGCATCGCCGAACTACGTCACCAGGCCATCTGGGATCACTTCCTCGCCCGCGATCCGGAACTGGCGAGCCTGGTCCGCGGACTGGCCAGTCAGCATGCTTTTCTCAACGGCCCACACCTGGAACTGACGGTGAACCTGCGCTACGCCACCGCCATAGCATGGATGCTGATCGAAGAGCAGGCGCCACACCTGCCGGCTGCCGACGACCTGCTCGGCCTGGCGAAAATCTGGCGCCAGATTTTCCAGCCGCAGGGCCGGCTGCGCGACTTCACCCGGGCCTGGCAGGCCTGCGTCGCGCCCCTGGAACATCAGGCATGTTAGGAAAACAACTACATTCACAAACGGAATAAACTGCCAACTTTGGTCGGATTGTCCTACAAAACCGCTCTATCTCCGGCGATACAGCCTATAGCGCAGGCCAGAAAATGTTGGTAATTTGCGCCCCGGTGATCCCCTGGAGTTTCTAATAATGAAAAAATTCACACTCGTCAAAAGCACCCTCACCCTCGCGGTTGCCCTGGCCTCTTCCAATCTGCTGGCGAGCGGTTTCGCGCTCAACGAACAAAGCATCAGCGGCATGGGTACCGGTTTTGCCGGCCGCTCCTCGTCCGCCGACGATGCCAGCACCGTGTACGGCAACCCGGCCGGCATGTCGCGCCTGAAACGTGAACAGATCACCGTCGGCGGCGCTGCCGTGATCGCCAAGACCGACCTCAAGAACGCCCGTGGCACCTTCGGTGGCAGCAACGATGGCGACATGGTTCCGGTGGTTGGCGTGCCCATGGGCTACTACGTCAAGCCCATCGACGAGCACTGGAGCGTCGGCTTCGGCATGTACGTGCCGTTCGGCCTGATCACCGACTACGAGACCGGCTTCGCCGGCCGCTACTTCGGCAGCAAATCGGAAGTCCAGGTCGTCACCTTCCAGCCGACCGTCAGCTACGCCTTCAACGACGTGGTGTCGATCGGTTTCGGTCCGACCATCAACCACATCAAAGGCAGCCTGCAGTCCAATACACTCAACGCCGGCAGCCTGGGCCGCAACGACGGCCAGGTGAAGATCTCCGGTGACGACACCGCGGTCGGCTACAACATCGGCATCCTGGTCCAGCCTACCGAGCACACCCGCCTCGGCCTGACCTACCACTCGATGGTGGACTACAAGCTGGAAGGCGACACCAAGATCCAGGGCACTGGCTTCGGCCCCTTCAACGGTGGCAAGTACGACGCCTCGCTGAACATCAAGACCCCGGAATCCGTGGACTTCTCCATCACCCACGAGCTGGATGACCAGTGGACCCTCTACGCGGGCAGCACCTGGACCCGCTGGAGCCGCCTGGAAGCCATCACCGTCAAGAACGAGGGCGTCCCGGCGCCGCTGCGCGCGAACCTGGGCACCATCAGCGAAGAACAGAACTGGCACGACACCTGGGCCCACGCCATCGGCGCGTCCTACAAGGTCAACAAGGAGTGGGTGCTGCGCACCGGCTTCACCGTCGACCAGTCGCCGACCAACAACGTCAACCGTTCGCCACGCATCCCCACCGGCGATCGCAAGATCTTCAGCATCGGTGCCGGCTGGAGCCCGACTGACGACATGACCATCGACCTGGCCTACTCCTACCTGTGGGAAGAAGACACCAAGGTCAACCTGCGCGAACCGAGCAAGGGCGCCTACAGCGCGACCTACGAAAACAGTGCGCACGGCCTGGGCGCGTCCCTGACCTACCGCTTCTGATCCGCGCTTCGGCTGCATGAAGAAACCGCCCTCGCCGGCGGTTTTTTCATGCCCGGGATTTCACCCGCCACTCATCGCCGAGATGCTCCTGCAGGAACGCCATGAAGGCCCGCACCTTCGGCGTCAGGGCAAAGCGATCAGTGACGCAGAGGTAGATATCCATCGGCTCGGTCTGCGCATAGGCACGGTTGCCGCCGCCATCCTCGAACAGCGGCACCAGCTCGCCACGCTCGAGGAACGGCCGGGCAACGAACTCGGCGAGCCGGGTAATGCCACCATCGCGCACGGCCATCTGAGCCAGCACGTCGATATCGTCGCTGATCAGCACATCACCGAACTCGGCATCGAAACGCAGGCCGTCGCGCACGAAGCCCCAGCGCAGGAAACGCCCGTCCACCGGGTAGCGAAACACCAGGCAACGCCGTTGCTTGAGCTCTTCGGGGCTCTGCGGCCAGCCCTCGCGCTCCAGGTAGCCAGGCGAGGCGCAACAGATGAAAGGCACCTGAGCGATATGTCGCGCCATCAGCCCATCGTCCAGTTGCGGGGTGATGCGCAGGCTCACGTCCACGCCCTGCTGCGCATGGTTGACGCGGCTGTCACTCGTAATCAATTCAATTGAAAGCTGCGGATAGAGCGCACTGAACCGTGGAATCAACCGCGCCAGCACATGCCGGCCGAACGCCGAAGTGCTGGCGATGCACAGGCGCCCCTGGGGCTCGCTGTCCACCGCGGTGACCGCCAGTTGCGCCGCCTCCAGGTCGCGCTCGATATGCCGGACCTTGTCGTAGTACAAACTGCCACTGGGGGTCAGCGCCATGCTGCGGGTGGTGCGGGAGAGCAGTCGCACTTGCAGGTGGGCTTCCAGGCGGGCGATGTTCTGGCTCACCGCCGCAGCGCTCAAACCGAGGCTGCGGGCGCCACCCGCGATGCTGCCGGCTTCGACCACCTTGATGAAACTCTTGATCAGACCCAGCAGGTTCACGGACGGCCTCGGCGAGAATTCGTAAGATTCTCTTTATAAAGACCTAATCCGCGAGCGTCTACCTGCCTGGCGACCGCCTTGTTAACCTGCGCCGACTCACTGAACCCTTCGAGGAAGTCGCATGCATTCACCGGCAACCGGTCGCAGCCTGAAACTCGGCGTTCGCGCCACCCCCTATGTCTTCGCCTTCTACATGTCGTCGATCATGGCGATGCTGATGTGCTTCGTGATCACCGCGGCCAACAGCGGCCTCGGCGAGCAGTACCTGAGCAATGTGCTGAAGGCCTACCAACTGGCCATGCCGGTGGCCTTCGCCTGCGTACTGGTGGTGCGACCGATCGTGGTCAGGCTGGTGGCCCTGACGGTGCATCCGCACAAATGAATCAGGGCCGGGAGGCGATGGCCTTGTCGATGGCCGCGCGGAACTCCGGATCGTCCGGCTTGGTCAGGCTGGAGAAACTGGCCACCACCTTGCCCTGGCGGTCGACCACGTATTTGTAGAAGTTCCATTTCGGCGCAGCACTCTGCCGCGCCAGCTCCCTGAACAGCGGCGTGGCATCGGCACCGCGCACCGGCTGCGCTTCGGTCATGGTGAAGGTGACGCCGTAGTTGGCGTAGCAGACCTTGGCGGTCTTGGCGCTGTCGGCGTCTTCCTGCTTGAAGTCATTGGACGGCACGCCGAGCATTTCCAGGCCCTTGCCGTGGTACTCCTTGTAGACCGCCTCAAGGCCTTCGAACTGCGGGGCGAAACCGCAGTAGCTGGCGGTGTTGACCACTACCAGCGGCTTGCCGCCGAACTGCTGGCAGAGGTCGACAGGTTGCTTGTTGCCCAGCTTGGGCAGATCACCCTGAAGCAGGGCCGGGCAGCCATCGGCCAGGGCCAGGCCGCTGAAGCCAAGGGCAACAGCGGCGATCAACAGGCGTGCATGCATGACGATTCTCCATTCGTTGTACGAAGGATCAGCCTACGCCTAACAGACGCCCATGCCCAACTGCATCAGCGCCAGACCGCCACGCTGCCAGCCCCACCAGACCAGCCCCAGCAGCACGGCCGCCACGACCAGCGCGGCCAACCAGGCACGGTAGCGGCTCATGCCGACGCGGCCTGCAGGCGCGCCACCGGACGCTCGCGTACCGGCCAGTTCAGCGCACCCGCCAGCAGGCTGAGGAGGATCGCAATCTGCCAGACAAGGTCGTAGTTGCCGGTCTGGTCATAGACCACCCCGCCCAGCCAGCCGCCGAGGAAAGCCCCCAGCTGGTGGAAGAGGAAAACGATGCCGCCGAGCATGGACAGGTTGCGCACACCGAACAGGGTCGCCACGGTGCCGTTGGTCAAGGGCACGGTGGAGAGCCACAGCAGGCCCATGGCAATACCGAACAGGTAAGCGCTGAAGGTGGTGATCGGTGCCCACAGGAACAACACGATGACCACCGCGCGCAGCAGGTACAGCGCGGTCAGCAGACGCGGCTTGGACATCCGCCCACCCAGCCAGCCGGCGGTGTAGGTGCCGACGATATTGAACAGGCCGACCAGCGCCAGCACCGTGGTCCCGGTGGTCGCCGGCAGGTGCTGGTCGACCAGGTAGGCCGGCAGGTGCACGCCGATGAACACCACCTGGAAGCCACAGACGAAGAAGCCCAGGGCAAGCAACCAGAAACCGGAATGGGTGCAGGCTTCGCGCAGCGCTTCGCCCAGGGTCTGTTCATGGCCCAGGGTCGGCAGCGGCCGATCCTTGAGCAGGCTCACCAGCGGCACGATGAAGGCCACCATCAGACCCAGCACCAGCAGGGCCAGCGACCAGCCCAGCCAGTTGATCAGGCCGAGGGTGCCGGGCAGCATGGCGAACTGGCCGAAGGAGCCGGCGGCGCTGGCGATGCCCATGGCCAGGCTGCGTTTTTCCGGCGCCACGGCACGGCCGACCACACCGAGAATCACCGAGAACGACGTACCGGACAGACCGATGCCGATCAGCAGGCCGGCGCTGAGGGACAACGACACCGGTGAATCCGACAGGCCCATCAGGACCAGACCCACGGCGTAGAGAATGCCGCCGATGATCACCACCTTGCCGGCACCGAGGCGATCGGCCAGGGCCCCGGCGAAGGGCTGGGCCAGGCCCCATATCAGGTTCTGCAGGGCGATGGCGAAGGCGAACACGCCGCGACCCCAGCCGAATTCGGCGCTCATCGGCGCGAGGAACAGGCCGAAGCCGTGGCGCACGCCCAGCGACAGGGCGAGGATCAAGGCCGCGCCGAGGAGGATCCAGCCACTGGTACGCCATATGGAAGTCATGTGTTCTTCTCTCCTGTGGCGCCATAAGCGGGTATATACCCGTTTATGGCGGTGAAAAAATTCAGGCCAACTGCTTCAGCAGACGGATCAGTTCATCGCGCTGTGCTTCACCCAGGCTTTCGACCAGGCTGGCCTGGGCCTTTTCCCAGGCTGGCTCGGCACTGCGCACACGCTCCGCACCCTCGGCGGTGAGCAGGACCACGCGGTTGCGCAGATCCTCGCCTTCGATCAGCGACACCAGGCCCTCCGCCTCCAGCACCTTGAGATTGCGCCCCAGGGTACTGCGGTCCAGGCCCATGGCGTCGGCGAGGATCGAAATGCTCGGCCGATCGAGGCGTTGCAGATGCCGCAGCAGGGAAAACTGGGCGACATTGATCCCGGAGCCTTCGAGGGCTTCGTCGTAGTGTCGGCTCACCTCACGGGCAGCACGACGCAGGTGAGTGCAGATGCAGGTACTGGTCAACATGGATACGTGTATATACCCGCATAAGACGTGACGCAAGGGAAAGTTACTGAATATTTCAAGCGCAAGACAGGGCCAGCGCGAGCAAAACCGCGAGTTCAAGCAGCTCCAGCAAAGCGCCGGCGGTGTCGCCGGTGGTTCCGCCGAGGCGGCGCAGCATCGAACGGCGCAGGAGGTAGAAGGTCACCAGGCCCACCGCCATTGCCAGCACGCCGCCCAGCCACAGGCAGGCGGCGGCGGTCAGGGCCAGCACCCAGGTCGCCGCGCGCCGTGGCAGGTGCTCGGCCAACGCCTGGCCGAGCCCGCCGGGACGCACGTAGGGCGTGGTGAGAAACAGCGCCAGCATGGCTGCCCGCCCCACGACAGGCGCCAGCACCAGCAGCATGCCCTGCCCCGCCTCGACCAATGCCAGCAGGGCGGAGAACTTGAGCAGCAGCACCAGCACCAGGGTAACCACGGCGATCGGCCCGCTGCGCGGGTCCTTCATGATCAGCAGGGTGCGTTCGCGATCGCCGAAGCCACCGAGCCAGGCATCGGCGCTGTCGGCCAGGCCATCCAGGTGCAGGCCACCGCTGAGCAGCACCCAGGCACTGAGCAGCAGGGCGGCATGGAGCAGTGGTTGGGTGCCCTGCAGCAAGACATTCAGGCCCCAGAGCAGCACGCCGAAGAGCAGCCCCACCAGCGGATAGAACAGCAGCGAGCGCCCGGTTTGCCGGGGCTCGGGCATGCCCGGCAGGGTCACCGGCAGGCTGCTGAGAAATTGCAGGGCGATCCAGAAGGGCAGCACGGGTGTTCCTCTCATTGAATCGTTGGTATGACCACCGGCCTCATCGCTGACAAGCGGAACGCCGCCCGGCCAGCGATGAGGCCTTCACTTGCAACAGCGCATCAGGAACCCGGCGACATTTCCAGCAGCCCACCACCCGCCTCCACCCGCAGCCGATGCAAGGCGCCATGTGCAACCTGCACCTGCAGCAATTGCTCCCGCGGCAACCCTCGGGCCCGCGCCAACAACAGGCGCATCACCCCGCCATGGGTCACCAGCAGCACCCGCTCGCCGGCATGGGCCGCGTGCAGCCGACCCAGAGCCTCCAGCACGCGGACGGCAAAGGCCTCCACCGCCTCGCCATTGGGCGGAGTGAAGCCATAGGGATCATTCCAGAACTGCCCAAGCGCCTGCTCATGATCGACCATCAGCTCGGCCGCGCTGCGCCCTTCCCAGTCGCCGAAATGCAATTCCCGCAGGCCCGGCTCCAGCGCCAGTGGCAGTTGCAGCTGTTGCGCCAGGCGCTCGGCAAACCGCGCACAGCGCTGCAATGGCGAACTGACCAGCCGATCCCACGGCCCGCTCCCCTCCACCGCCGTGTGCATCTGCGCCCAGCCCTGTTCGGTCAGCGCATCGTCGAGGCTGCCGCGAAAGCCACCGCCCAGCTCGGTCTCGCCGTGGCGCAACAGGTCGAGGATCATGCCGGACGATCCGCCACCGCGGCTTCGGCGAATGTCGCCATCTGCCCGTGCAGCGCGCAGGCCAGGCGCAGCAACGGCACCGCCAGCGCCGCGCCGCTGCCTTCGCCAAGACGCAGGCCGAGTTCCAGCAGCGGTTCGCCGTGCAGCTCGGCGAGCAGCCGCCGATGCCCCGGCTCGGCACCCCGATGGGCAAACAACAGCCAAGGCCGGCAGCCCGGGTTGAGACGCACCGCCAGCAACGCCGCCACCGTGCAGATGAACCCATCCACCAGCACCGCCACGCCCTCCTGGGCGCAGGCCAGATAGGCGCCCGCCAGCGCGGCGATCTCCAGACCACCGACCCGCAGCATGGCCTGGAACGGATCGAGCGTGGCGCCGGCATGAAGAAGCAGCGCCGCCTCGATCACTTCGGCCTTGTGGCGAACGCCGACGGCATCCAGCCCGGTACCGGGACCGCTCAGTTCGCTGGCCGGGCAATCGAGCAAGGCGCAGGCCAGGGCACTGGCCGCGGTGGTATTGCCGATCCCCATCTCGCCACCGATGAACAGCCGCGCGCCTGCCGCCAGCGCGCGCAGGGCACTGTCGCGTCCGGCCTGCAGGGCGCGATGGCCCTGGGCCTCGGTCATGGCCGCGGTGCGGGCGAAATTGGCCGTGCCCGCGGCGATCCGCTCGTGACGCACGCCCGGCAGGTCGAGCGCCAGGTTCACCGTCCCCAGGTCCACCACTTCCAGCCGCGCATCCAGTTGCCGGGCCAGGACGCTGATGGCCGCGCCACCACTGACGAAATTGAGCAGCATCTGTCCGGTGACTTCCTGCGGATAGGCGGAAATCCCCTCGGCCACCACACCGTGATCGCCGGCGAAGATGCTGATCCAGACCTGATCCAGGCCCGGCTTGAGCTGCCCCTGCAGCGCCGCCAGCTCCACCGCCACCTGCTCCAGACGGCCCAGCGAGCCGGCCGGCTTGGTCAACTGTTGCTGGCGCGCGAACGCCTCGACACGCACCTGCTCGTCCGCCACGCGGCACGCATTCAGCCACCAGGACTGGGTCATGATTCGGTTCCTTTGAGGTAAAGCGGCAGGCCGGCGACGGTGAGGATCACCCGCTGGCAACGTTCGGCGACCGCCTGGTGCAACCAGCCGGCCTCATCGACGTAACGTCGGGTCAGTTCGCCCAGGGGCACCACGCCCAGGCCGGTTTCGTTGCTGACCAGGATGATTTCCCCCGGCAGCTCGTCCAGGCAGGCCAGCAGCGCGTCGCGCTCGGCGGCCAGGCGCGCCGGGTCGTCGAGCATCAGCAGATTGGTCAGCCACAGGGTCAGGCAGTCCACCAGCAGGCAGCGTCCGGCGTCGGCTTCGGCACGCAGCACCCGGGCCAGGGCCAGCGGCTCCTCGATCAACGCCCATTCGGCCGGACGCCGCTCGCGGTGCAGTTGCACCCGTGCGTTCATTTCACCGTCCAGCGGCTCGCTGGTCGCGATGTAGGTCACCGCCAGGCCGCTGGCCACGGCACGTTGTTCGGCCAGGCGGCTCTTGCCGGAACGGGCACCGCCGAGGATCAGGTTGAGCATGTTCAGTCCTGCCCGCAGAGTTGACGGAGCCGGGCGCAATCCAGGTGCTGCTCCACCAGGTCGGCCAGGCGTTCGATATCCAGTTCGCGCAGCGCGTGGTAGTCGATCTGCTCGACCGCTTCGAGCCCGGCCCAGCGCAGCAGCGCGGCACAGGACTGCGGCGATTCGAACAGACCGTGCAGGTAGGTGGCGAAGATCTGCCCGTCGGCGCTGATCGCACCGTCGCAACGGCCATCGGCCAGTTGCACCGCCGGATGCTCCAGCGCCGGACCGCGGGTCACCCCGGCATGGATCTCGTAGCCACTGATGGCGGCCTGCTCCAGGGTCAGGGTGCCGCTGACGTTGCGCAGCTGCTTTTCCGCCTCCAGCACCGTCGAGTAATCCAGCAGGCCAAGGCCCGCGCTGCTGCCCGCGGCGCCTTCCAGCCCCAGCGGGTCGTCCACGCGCTGGCCGAGCATCTGCAGGCCACCACAGATGCCGACGACCTTGCCGCCGTAACGCAGATGCCGGTTGATGGCCTGGTCCCAGCCGCGTTCGCGCAATTGCGCCAGATCGCCGCGCACGCTCTTCGAGCCGGGCAGGATGATCAGGTCGGCGGGGGGAATCGCCTCGCCGGGACCGATGAACCGCAGGTCAACCTGCGGGTGCAGGCGCAGCGGATCGAAATCGGTGTGGTTGCTGATCCGCGGCAGTACCGGGACGATCACCTTGAGCACCCGCGCGGCCTTGTCACCCTGACGCCGATCGAGACCGTCCTCGGCTTCCAGGTGCAGGTCCATCACATAGGGCAGCACGCCCAGCACCGGTTTGCCGGTACGCGCCTCCAGCCAGTCGAGCCCCGGCTGCAGCAGGGCGATGTCGCCACGGAAGCGGTTGATGACGAAGCCCTTGACCCGCGCCTGCTCGCTCGCCGACAGCAGTTCCAGGGTACCCACCAGATGGGCGAAGACCCCGCCGCGGTTGATGTCGGCGATAAGGATCACCGGACAGTCCACCGCCTCGGCGAAGCCCATGTTGGCGATATCGCCGGCGCGCAGGTTGATCTCCGCCGGCGAGCCGGCGCCCTCCACCATCACCACCGGGTACTGCGCGTCGAGACGCTGGTGCGAGGCCAGCACCGCCTGCATGGCGATGGCCTTGTAGTCGTGATAGGCCACGGCATTCATGCTGGTGACCGCGCGACCATGGACGATGACCTGGGCGCCGGTATCGCTGTTGGGCTTGAGCAGGACCGGATTCATGTCGGTATGCGGCGCCAGCCCGCAGGCCTGGGCCTGTACCGCCTGGGCCCGGCCGATTTCGCCGCCGTCGGCGGTCACCGCGCTGTTCAGCGCCATGTTCTGCGGTTTGAACGGCACCACGGCGACGCCCTGGCGCTTCAGCCAGCGACACAGCGCGGTCACCAGGGTGCTCTTGCCGGCGTCGGAGGTGGTGCCCTGCACCATCAGCGTGGTCATGCCTGCTCCTTGCGGTACGCGTCCAGCGCCGCGGCCAGTTTCAGCCAGTCGGCCTCGTTGGCGGGCAGGCCGAAACGCAGGCCGGCGGGCTGTTCGAACAGGCGCAGGAGAATGCCGCGCCGGGCCATGAATTCGTGAATCCCCGCGGCATCGGCATGGCGCAGGTACTGGAACAGCTCGCAGCCGGCGCTGGGGGCCAGTTGCGCCTCGCTCAACAGCACAGCGAGGCGGCGGCTGGCGGCGCTGCAACGGGCAGTTTGCGCGCGCTGGCTGGCGACATCGCGCAGGCAGGCCTCGCCGAGAATCCGCGTCGGCCCGCTGACCGACCAAGGCCCGATCTCCTCCGCCAGCGCGCGCAACAGAGTTGGCGCGGCCAGGACGAAACCCAGACGCACCCCGGCCAGACCGAAGAACTTGCCGAACGAACGCAGCACGATCAGCCCTTCGCGCTCGCTGTCGGCGGCGATGCTGGCGGCCGGCGTGTTGTCCATGAACGCTTCGTCCACCAGCAGCCAGCCACCACGCTGGCTCAGGCGCGCGTGCCAGGCGAGCAGGGTGTGCCGCGGCAGCACCCGCGCGGTGGGGTTGTTCGGGTTGACCAGGACCAGCACGTCGAGCTCGTCCAGTTGCCCTTCCACCTCGGCCTCGTCCAGTTCCCGCACCAAATGCCCGGCGCGGCGCCAGGCCTCGGCGTGCTCGGCATAACAGGGCGACACCACCGCCACCGTGCCGCGCCGACGCAGACGCGGCAGGGCCTGGATCGCCGCCTGCGAGCCGGCCACCGGCAATACCTCGGAGACCTGGTAATAGGCCCGCGCGGCCTGCTCCAGGCCGTCCTCGGTTTCCGGCAGGCGCGCCCAGGCGCGCGGGGGGATCTCGGCGAGGGGAAACGGCCAGGGCGCGATGCCGCTGGACAGGTCCAGCCAGGCCTCGCGAGGAATGCCGTAGTGCTCGATCGCCCGTTGCAGGCGACCACCATGTTCAAGCATAGAATTCCGCTCCCAGGCACAACAGCAGCAGCCACAGCCAGACGCCCTGGCACACCAGGCGCCAGCCGCGCTCGATGGCCCCGGCATCGGCCGCCGGGCCCTCACCGAGCCGCGCGCGTTCGTGCAGTTCACCATGATAGACAGCCGGTCCGCCCAGCTCGACGCCAAGGGCCCCGGCCCCCGCCGCCATCACCGGCCCGGCGTTCGGGCTGTCCCATTTCGGCGCCTGCTCGCGCCAGCATTTCAGGGCCAGGCGCGTCTTGCCCAGCAACGCGTAGGTCAGCGCTACCAGGCGTGCCGGCAGATAGTTGAGGACATCGTCGATCCGCGCGGCGGCCCAGCCAAAACGCTCGAAGCGTTCGTTGCGATAGCCCCACATGGCATCCAGCGTGTTGCTCAGGCGATACAGCACCACCCCCGGCGCGCCGGCGATGGCGAACCAGAACAGGGCGGCGAACACCGCGTCGCTGCCGTTCTCCAGCACCGACTCGGTGGCCGCGCGCGCCACGGCGGTTTCGTCCAGCTCGCGGGTTTCCCGGCTGACCAGGTAGCCGACGCGCGTGCGCGCCTCGTCCAGGTCGCCGCCACGCAGGGCATCGGCCACCGGCTGCACATGCTCGCCGAGGCTGCGCAGGCCGAGGGCGCAGTACAAGGCGAGGATTTCCACCAGCCAGCCGATATAGGGCAACCAGGACAGCGCGGTGGCGAGCAGGGTCAGCGGCACCACGGCCAGGAACCAGGCGGTGACGCCATGGCTGCGCCAGCCGCGTCCGCCGGCATTGAAGCGCTGCTCCAGACGCCCGGCCATACGGCCGAAGGCCACCAGCGGATGCCAGCGCCGCGGCTCGCCCAGCAGCGCATCCAGCGCCACCCCGGCCACGGTCAGCAAGGCCACACTCATTCGGCTTCTCCCCATTGGTTTTCAAACAGCATGTCCGCCAACGGCCGTGGCGTGGTCCAGCCTTCCAGCGCGAGCATCGGCGCCGGATAGAACTCGTGCACAGGGCCCAGGCAGAGAATCGCCAGCGGCTTGGCCCCGGCCGGCATGCCCAGCAGTTCGGCCAGGGCCAGCGGATCGAACAGCGACACCCAGCCCATGCCCAGGCCCTCGGCGCGGGCGCTCAACCACAGGTTCTGGATCGCGCAGGACAGCGACGCCAGGTCCATTTCCGGCAAGGTCCGGCGACCGAAGACATGCGCCTCGCGCTTGTCCATCAGCGCCGCCACCAGCAACTCGGCGCAGTCGTTGATGCCCTCGACCTTGAGTTGCATGAATTCGTCGGAGCGCTGCCCGAGGGCTTCGGCGGTGCGCAGGCGCTCGTCCTCGACCAGTGCCTGGATGCGCTGGCGCAGGTCGCGGCGGGTGATGCGGATAAAGCGCCAGGGCTGCATCAGGCCGACACTGGGCGCCTGGTGCGCGGCCTCCAGCAAGCGCGCGAGCAGCTCGGGGGCCACCTCGCCACCACTGAAGTGACGCATGTCGCGGCGTTCGCCGATGGCGCGATAGATCGCCGCGCGCTCGGCGGCGCTGTAGGCGTGTTCGCTCATGGCGCCAGCAGCGCCGCCGTCGCGTCGGGGTTGGACGGGAAATAGAAGTGCACGTAGGAGGCGGTCAGGCGGTCGATCCGGTACACCGCCTCGGCGCCGCGTCCGCCATTGGGGCTCTGCCCGCGGGCGATCGGCACGAGGTCGGTGCTGGTCAGGGAATGGTGATAGGTATGCCCGCGCAAGGTCCCTTCCGCCAGCTCCACCGCCTGCAGGGCCAAGGCGGCGAGGCGCTTCTGCATGGTCGCTTCACCCGGCAGCAGGCCGGTCAGTTCGGCGCGCTCGCCGGCGACGTCGGTCAGGGCGTCGAGCAGGTAGAGCATGCCGCCGCACTCGGCCAGCAATGGCTTGCCGGCCTGGTGATGAGCGCGGATCGCCACCAGCATCGCGGTGTTGGCGGCAAGCGCGTGGTGATGCAACTCCGGGTAGCCGCCGGGCAGGTACAGGCTGTCGGCGTCCGGCAACTCGCGGTCATGGATCGGCGAGAAGAACCGCAGATCGGCGCCCATCGCCCGCAGCAGGTCGAGATTGGCGCCGTAGGTGAAGGCAAAGGCTTCGTCGCGGGCCACGGCGATGCGCACACCGGCCAGGCGGGCTTCGACTTCGCGCGGCGCGGGGGCGGCAAAGGCCACCGCCGGCGGCAGGGACGACTGGCAACTGTCGCCAAGGGCCTTGGCGGCGGCGTCCAGGCGCAGGTCGAGGTCGCTCAGCTCGCTGGCCTGGACCAGGCCCAGGTGTCGGCTCGGCAGCTCGATCCCGGTCTCCCGCGACAGGCCGCCGTACCAGCGCAGGCCCTCGGTGAGACTGCCTTCGAGCAGTTGCGCATGGCGCAGCGAACCGACACGGTTGGCCAGCACGCCGGCGAACGGCAGGTCAGCCTGGTAACGAGCCAGGCCCAGGGCCAGGGCGCCGAAGGTCTGGGCCATGGCCGTGCCGTCGATCACCGCCAGCACCGGCACGCCGAAATGCCGGGCCAGGTCGGCGCTGGACGGAGTGCCGTCGAACAGCCCCATCACCCCCTCGATAAGGATCAGATCGGCTTCGCCGGCGGCTTCCCAGAGCAGGCGGCGGCTTTCCTCGGCGCCGACCATCCACAAGTCGAGCTGGTACACCGGCGCGCCGCTGGCCCGTTCGAGAATCATCGGATCGAGAAAATCCGGTCCGCACTTGAACACGCGGACCTTGCGCCCCTGGTTGCGATGCAGGCGGGCCAGGGCCGCGGTCACGGTGGTCTTGCCCTGGCCGGAGGCCGGCGCGGCGATCAGCACCGCCGGGCAATGCCGGGTGTCGCTCATAGCTCGACGCCCTTCTGCGCACGAATGCCGGTCTGGAAGGCGTGCTTGATCATCCCCATTTCGGTGACGGTGTCGGCCAGTTCGATCATTTCGTCCTTGGCGCCGCGGCCGGTGACGATCACGTGCTGCATCGGCGGACGGGCCTGGAGGTCACCGAGTACCTGATCCAGGTCAAGGTAGCCGTGCTTGAGGGCGATGTTCAATTCATCCAGCACGACGAAGCCGATGGCCGGGTCCTGCAGCAGTTGCCGCGACATGGCCCAGGCCGCTTCGGCGGCCGCGATGTCGCGCTGGCGGTCCTGGGTTTCCCAGGTGAAGCCCTCGCCCATCACGTGGTAGCGCACCTGCTCGGGGAAGCGGCGGAAGAACAGTTCCTCGCCGGTGGCGTTGCGGCCCTTGATGAACTGCACCACGCCGCACTGCATGCCGTGACCCAGGGCGCGGGCGAGCATGCCGAAGGCCGAGCTGCTCTTGCCCTTGCCGTTGCCGCTGAGGACCAGCAGCAGGCCGCATTCGTTGGGCGCGTTGGCGATGCGTTCGTCGATCACCGCCTTCTTGCGCTGCATGCGCGCCAGGTGGCGTTCGTCACGTTCGGGGGATTCGCTCATCGGGGGTCTCCGCGGGCCACTGTCGTCAGGCGGGAGCGACGACAGCTGAAGGAAAATGGCACGGGAACAGGCGCAGAAGCCGGACGCGGGGTCCGAAAAACCGCGCACCACCCTCCGTGATGCCGTTGACTGTTTGCAGGCCGGTCTCCGGGCTCATGAGTGGACCTGCGCGATCCCGACCGGGCGCCTTCCCGGGTCGGAAACCCAGTGGCCATGCGCGGTCTTGACTCATTTACCGTTGCGGGGGCAGCGCCGGAATCGCGCGCCTTGCGCACTCACCGGCTTCCCTGTTTCACCCTGTCGACCCGCGGGTCACAGAGCACCTGAAACAAGTCGCGAAGGTTAGAGGGTTGGGCGGGGAGCGTCAATTGGAGACGCCCGTCACAGGCCTGCCCGATGACACTTCCTGGACCCTGTGCCACAGTGATATCAAATAGCCATGGTTTTCCGCTGTACTCGTACAACAACTACGAAAGGAGAGCAGCATGCAAGGCCTGATCATCAACAATCCCCGCCTCGAATTCCTGCGTCCGGCGCTGGAGCGCTGGGGGGAAAGCATCGAGCGCTTCAACCAGGTCCTTGGCGATAACGAAGGACCTTACTGGCATGGCGCCCAGGCCAACCTGGGAATACTCTCGGCGGCCATCTGGCAGGCCGAACTGGTCACCCTGCAGGATTACCAGAGCAAGAAACAGCGCGATGAAGGCGAGCGCGGCGCACGCTGCGACCTGCTGGTCGCCAGTACCGACGAGTCGGCGTACCTGCATGCCGACCAGCGCTGGCCGAAGGTGGGGCGGCTCGACCTCAGCGGCGCCTTGCAGGAAGCCGGCGCCGTGGCGAAGAGCATCGCCTATCCGAGCCAGCTGAAGATCGCCGCGCTGTTCGTCAGCCCGGTCAAGCTGGAAAAGCATGCCAGCCCGGAAGAACTGCAGGACATGGTGGACGACCTGCAGAAACACACGGCGTGCGCGATCACCTGGTGTTTCCCGTATGGCTATCGCAAGTTGCATGACGAGTTCGGGCAGTACTATCCAGGCGTGGCACTGCTGCTGAAGCAGGTTTGAAAGCCCCAGGCCGCAAGCCATAAGCTGCAGGAAAGAGCTGTGGGAACCCGTCTTGCGGCTTGAGGGTTGCAAAGGACGATTACCGTCGGTCGTACCGACCGGCGCATGATGAAGACACCACGCACCCGCAAGCGAGCCGGGCAGGTTCGAACACCAACGGACGACGGTTCATGACGGCTGAACCATCGCCTCCGGATACCAACGGGAATCGGCCGCCGTGTGCAGCGCATTGGGCGTGATCACCCAGCAGGCACTGTGGCCTGCCGTCAACGGGGACACCACTGGCCTCGACCATGCTCCCGCCACCGGAATGATTGTCTCCCAGCCGAATTGCTCCACCCATCATGTGCTCCCTGGACGTCTTGATATGCCGTTTGAAGGCTTGTGTGCAAATGCTCAACTCAATTCCGGCGGCAGCACGTGAGGGTCACGCTGACGCACCGTCGCGAGATAACGCTCCAGCAGTTCATCCCGCTCAGTGATCTCGCCGGGTCGGCAGGTGATCGCGGCATAAGGCGTTTGCATCAACGGATGATTGATTTCGACAGGGTTGGGCAAGCCCAACAGGTCGCGAAGGCGCAGGACGGCGAGGATTTCAGTGGGGTGGACGGCGAGGAAGACCGAGTTGAACTCGAAGTCCTTCGACAGCGCATTGGCCTCGCGCTCGGTGACGGCAATGCGTTCGACATGGGTATCGCAGGCTTGTAGCAACACTGAAAGGAACTTGTCCGGGTCTGGCTCACGCCAGTGCGCAACCAGTTGGCCCCAGGCTGGGTCTCTCGGTAGTGCGTGCGCGTCCAGGTCCAGTGGTGTGCCGAGCCAGTCGCTGATGATGGAGAGGCCGAAGGCGGCGTAGCGCAGCGAACTCCCCGAAGGAGGGTTATGTCCGTCGAATACACCATAGGCACCTGTCACACTACTCAGGACCACATTATAAAAAGGCTCTACAAGGGAGTTATTACCTGTTGCGATCACCCCTAGGAGGGTATGAGTAACTGTATCCAAGTCACCTATGATCCTATCGGACGAACCGCGCTTACCCATAAGCTCAGTCAAGTCATAGAGCAACTGTCGTTTGAAACCAAACGCCATATGCTGCTTGGCATATTCCATCCTATGCGCTTGAGCTTCCAGCAAGCTTTTGCTGAACTCAAGCATTACAAACCTTGAGAGATCAATATTGGCCAGAGGAAGGTAACCCTTGCCTTCAATATAAGTTTCCAAGCTACCCGCTGGAGGCCAATTATCTTCTGACCATTTCTTCACTTCAGGAAGCACCCTATCAAGTCGAGATTTCACACCATCACCTCCACTGCTTACCATATATTCAATTGAATCCCTGACCCGTCACCCACAAACTTATTTAGATTTCCACCACCATCAAAAAACACCTGCGCATGGATATAGTTCACTTTCTTCATTGCAACCGCATTTGCTAGCGCTTGGGCTTTCTTCATCGAGTCCGGATCCACATCTGTGATACTGGACATATTCCAACCCTTGCGCTTTTTATTTATGTTCAACAACAGATCCGTAACTTTTTCCGAGCCTGCTTGCTGCGTTTTGTTAAACGCAGGCGTCCGCTTCTGCCCCAACGTCGTCTTCGTCTCGATCACCAGCAACGTATCCCCGGTAAACTTCAAGGTCTCCGTCTTCTGCACCGGCCCCGTGGCACCATCGATGCTGTGGCGATACCTGTCGCTCGGCACCCGCACTTTCAGTTCCGGCGGTGGCGGCACCCAGACCAGCAGGTCCAGGCCATGCCCGCTCTTGTTGGTCAGGCCGAAGCGATGCGGGACACGGGGATCGAGGCTGTAGCCCGGGATACGCCTGGGGTCCATTCCAAAGGTTGTCGTCAGCTTCATCACCAGCGCCTCTTCGCCCGCATCACCCACCACCCTGGCCATCCTGCCCACCACCTTGAGGCTGCCCGCGTGGTGCACGATCAAGGCGATCAGCCGTTCGCGCAGGGAGCCGGCCATCAATGCGTAGCTGGCCTTGCCGGTAGCGGGGGTGAGGCTGACCTGGCTGCGATTGCTGTCCAGCGAAGGACGATCCACCCAGGTGGTCTTGCCCATCTCGGCCTCGGCGGCGCTCGTGCCCTTCTTGCCGCCATGCAGTTCGATGGCCTTGACCTCCGCACGACGACGCCCACCCAGGGGCTTGCGCTCGGCCTCGCTCAGCGCCTCGACTTCCATCCTTCCCACAGGCGCTGCGTCGCGGCGAAAGTCGCGCAACAGCCAGCTCGCCCCGCCGTAGGCCAAAGGGGCAAGCATCACCAGATTGATGAACATGAAGACCTGACGCCCTCGCGCCTCGCCATCGACCGGGTCGGCCAGTCGGCCCAGGTCGGCAAACAGTTCCTCCCCCAGGTTGATGTCCTTGCCGGTGATGAGCCTGGTACTGCCGCTGGCCACCGCGTTGGCGGCCAGCGCCGCTTCGAGCGCGGCCAGGACGTAGACCACTCCTTTGTTCAGACCGAACAGACCCCGCGCCACCATGCCCACCACCGGAACGAAGCTCAGTACGCCCGTGGCGAGCTCCAGCGCACCGAAGAACCGGTTCCAGCCCTGCTGTATTTCCTTGGCCCGCAGGTAGTGGGTCGTCAGCTCCTTCGCGGCCTGCTCCACCGAATAGAACCCCGAGATGCGCCAGTCGAAATCACCCAAAGGCGCCTGGTGCGGCTGCTGCGCCGTGGGGGCTTCCCTGGAATGGCTGGCGGCGGTGAAAGACCAGAAGTAGATACGGTCTCCGTGAAAGACAAAATTGCCCCTCTCACAGTTGACCCCTGTCGGTGTCACTTGCACCCGCGCCACTTCGCCCATGAACGCCGGGGTGACATAGGTCTCGCTCTCCATCTCGATGTCGATGCTGACGAACTCGTGATTGGTGGCGGCGATGAAGGCGTAGAACTCGGCGAGCCAGGCTATGCCATGCATATGCTCAAGGGAGGCGATCACTTGCAGGAGAAAGGTGTCGCGAAAATTGCGCGCCTTGTGGCGTTCCTTGAGCCATTGGTTGTTCACCAGCCATGCGAGCCCGACGCTGCGGTCGCTGGGGGGAATGCCCAGCAAGGCATCCGCCTCCCGCGGGCCATCGCCGGGATTGAGGGAGAACGGCACGCCGACCTGAGTACAGGCCTTGCAGGTGTTGCTGGGGCGTGGAGTACGGTCGTTCAGGGCATCGCCGGCCAGGGCTTCCAGGCCGGCATCGGCGTCATTTGACATGGGTGTGCTCCATCAGGGCGTGGCGGTGCTGCTGCAGGAAGGCCTGTAGCGCTGTTGTTCGCGGGGAGGGGCTGAGTGCTTCGGAGAGGAGCGGGGGCAAGGATCTCAACAGAGGGTTGAGGAAGAACCTGCGCCCGTAGGCCATCGCGATGAGAGCGTGAAAACCGACCTTTCGGGCGATGCCAGGCTCCAGCGACCGGTAAGGATCGGCAGGCTGCGGTAGCGACCAGCCAATGTCCCTGTACCTACAGATGTCTTCCTTCGTCAGCCTTTTCCGCCCGAACGGGGCATGCGGAAGGATGTTGAAGGCGTCGGCTTCGTAGACTTCGAGCCAATCCAGGATCCGGTCCTCGTAGACGACGCCACGCAGGTGCGCCAGTCTCTGGAAGGTCTCCCACAAGGATTCGATCGACAGGCCGTCGCGCTGCGTCAGGACAGCCCCGATAAGGTCGAGCATCTGCGGCAATATCGATTCGAACTGCTGCCGCAGATCAAGGGTTCGGTTCAACGCCATGTCCAGCCGGTCGTCGATGCCCATTCCCGAATCGGAGAGGATCTGGACAATCTGGCGGTTGCCAGGCTCGTATTCCCAGCCTGGGCCAAGCAGGAAGCAAATGATGACGTAGATGCTGTAGGCCCGACCTTGATAATGGCCAGCCGCGTAAGCGAGCTTGCCAGCGTCCTCGATCAGTAGAGGCACTCGTTGCGCGGTGGTTGGGATCCTTGGAAGCATGTCAGCCAAGGTGGAGCAGAGGTATCTGGAGAGTTCCTGGTTGGCCCTGTCGCGCTCTGCACGCTCCACGGCCTGAAGGTCTATGCGCGGGAGCATGAGGCTTCTTCCTTTTGTTCAATCGCTAGCCAGACCAGGCACCCGTCCCGTTCGGCATGCTCGAACGCCTGCTCGAACAGGGGCTGGACCTGCCGTGACAAGCCCTGCGCAGGAGCGTGGAAATAGATGCTTTCGATATCGCCATCAGCAAAGAAGCGCGCGACCTCAGCGGGGGCGCGGGCGAGCGACGCGACATAGAGATGAAGCGAGACGGGATCACCCAGCCTGAGGAAGTACCGGCCGTTGTCGTCCTCAAGCTTGCTGAACCGGCGCAACTGCCGACACAAGGCGTCATGATCCAGACGAGCATGAATGACGCTCAGTGAAAGGTCATTGAAGCGCTCACCCAGCCAGGCGTCGAGCTTGCCGCCCGGCATGGCCTGGAATAGCACCGGGGCGTGCCTTTCCAGGATGACTGCCGCATCCGTGAGCCACAGCATTCGGTGTGGTTCGTCATGGAATTCCAGGCGGGCCTGCAGTTCCGTTCTTGCAGCGCCCTCGACCAACAAGTAAACCCCTGTGGCCATCGAGCGCGGCACGACGCCCGCGGCCTCAAGTTGTCGGTGCAGGCTCATGAAGCGGGCCCCTTGGCAAGTGGACACTCTTCCACCAGCGGCGAGCCCTCCCTGATCGCGGCCTCGATGACGTCGCTTTGAGCGTCGGAGGGCGTCATTATCGTGACATTGCCTTTGAGCAGGATGTTGGGGCTGTCAAGCGTGATGCCCGAAGCATCGAGCACGATCTTGCCGCTGGGGCCCCTGATGAGTATGCGGTCCGTGCCTTGCAGGACGAAGGTCCTGGTCAGTGTGCGCAGCGCGGTTCGGGCCTCGATGGATTGCACGCCTTCGATGACGACCGTCTGGTTCGCGCCAATCTCCATAAGATGACTGGCGACGATGGACTCCTGCCGCGTGTTGCCGACCTTGCGGATCTCGTTTCGATCGATGGTCGAGAACAGGTCTTGCCGGACCTGCTCCTTTCGGTCCTGGCCGGTCGTGTGGATATCGTCCCTGCCAATGCTGGTGCTCCTGTCGCGGACAACGCCGAGCGTCTGGTCGTTGCCGATGCTGATGGTTTCGTCGTTGTTGACGTGGATGTTCTGGTCCTTCTGCGCATGGATGAACACCTCTTCCTGCCCCGCCTCATCCTCGAAGCGCAGTTCGTTGAAGCCATCGCCCTTGTGGGTCTGGCTCTTCAGGGTCATGCGCGTCTTGTGCTTCGGCAGTTCGTAGGGCGGGCGCTGCAAGGCGGTGTAGCCGCGGCCGGTGATGATCGGCTGGTCGGGATCACCGTCGAAATTGGAAATGATCACGTCCTGGCCGATGCGCGGTATCGCCATGTGCCCCCACAGCGCTCCGGCGATGTTCTGCGATACGCGAATCCAGCAGGAGCTGTGTTCGTCACCCTTGCCCTCGCGGTCCCAGGGGAACTGCACCTTCACCCGGCCGTA
>NZ_FZOL01000014.1 GCF_900188455.1 Pseudomonas japonica
TACGGCCGGGTGAAGGTGCAGTTCCCTTGGGACCGCGAGGGCAAGGGTGACGAACACAGCTCCTGCTGGATTCGCGTATCGCAGAACATCGCCGGGGCGCTGTGGGGGCACATGGCGATACCGCGCATCGGCCAGGACGTGATCATTTCCAATTTCGACGGCGATCCCGACCAGCCGATCATCACCGGCCGCGGCTACACCGCCTTGCAGCGCCCGCCCTACGAACTGCCCAAGCACAAGACGCGCATGACCCTGAAGAGCCAGACCCACAAGGGCGATGGCTTCAACGAACTGCGCTTCGAGGACGAGGCGGGGCAGGAAGAGGTGTTCATCCATGCGCAGAAGGACCAGAACAACGTGGTCCGCAACGATGAAACCACCTTTGTCGGGCATGACCGCAGCGAGCAGGTGGAAAACGACGAGACCCTCACTGTCGGCCACGACCGCAAGGACACGGTGGGCAATGACGAGGAGGTGCTGATCAGCCGGCACCGGCGCCATCGGATCGGCGAGGACGACAACCTGAGCATTGGTCGCAACCACACCATTCTCACGACCAAGGACCGCACCGAAGAGGTGGGCAACAACCGTCTCGACAAGACTGCCGTCGATCACCGGGTGGAGATCGGCGCGAATCTGGAGCAGCAGGTGCAAGGTGCGGCGAGGTTGCAGGCGGGGCAGAGCATCACGCAGCACACCAGGGTATTTGAAATCCATGCGTCCGATTCGGTGGTCATCAAGGGCCCTGGCGGCACGCTGCGCATCGATGGCGCGGGGATCACGCTGGACGGTATTCAGATCACGCTCAAGGGGACCATGAACAAGCTGGGGGGAGGTGTCGGCAACGACCTGTCGCTGGTGAGCAAGGTCATGGAAGGGAAAGAAACCACATGCGGGGAGGAAACCAGATGAATAACGACGCTGTCAGCCGTTTTCCCGAGTACCGTGCGCCGGACGACTACGTCTATCTGCTGTTGGACGGTTGGGCCGAATGTGCGTCGGATCATCCGCTCAGCGTACCGTCGCTGATCCAGTCGCTGGGCGATGATGCCATTACCCGCGTGCTGCGGCCGGACCTATCCCACTCGCCCGACCTCTGCCCCGCACTGATTCGACTGGCAGCGCCGGGCGAGGACGTGCCACAGCGCTATCTCGGACTCAGCGCCGAATACGCCTCCCAGGACCTTGTCCATAGCAAGCGGTATGTCTGCGGCTGGCTGCTCAGCCCGCAACCGCTGGAGGTCGTCGCCACCCACATCGCGGATCGATGCCGCACCACCGCGCCCGAGGGCGAGCCTTCCTCGGCCTGGTTCGAGCCGCTGAGGCTGGAACTGTTGCTCGGCGCGATGAGCACGCAAGCAGGCGACTTGCTGGGGGCGATCCGCTTCTGGCTTTTCCCGCTCAGTTGGGGTGGTTATACGCTTTTGCGTGGCACCGCCTGCCCCTGTGATACAGCGCTTTCCGATACCGCGAAGGAAACCCAGCACCTGGCGCCAGTGGTCAACCGATTCCTGGGCATCTGGCGCCATGCCCTGCGCCGTCCACCCCGCTTCGCCCCGTGGCGCTGGGCGGGCACCTCCGGGTTGCCAGCACAGGCCGCTGTTCATGGTTTCCGCCTGATTCGCGATGCGCGCAGGCTCGGGCTTGCAAACAACCGCGACCTCATCTCCCTCAGCCTGCGCCGGGTGTTCCTGCACCCTCATCTGCCGCAGCACCCGGACATTCAGCAGGCCATCGCCCAGGCGCGAGCCGGCGCTCTCGATCTGCAAAGTCATTTCGCCAGCCACAGCGAAGCCACCTGGAGGCGCATCGTCTCCGAGTTGCCCCGTGCGGAGAATTACTCATGAGTTCCAATACCTCGTCCGATCTCGACCTCAGTCTCGACATAGCCATCAACGAAGCCGATCCACCGTCCCTCGACGTGTGCGGGGTCTGCAAGCGCATCGGCCTGCCCATCCTGCCCCTGCGCACGGCCTGTGCCCCCAGGCCCCTGGAGACCCAGGAACTGCCCCTGACCCTCGGCTCCGACGTCAGGACCGTGCGCCTGCGTGACAATCAGCCGCGCATTCTGCGCCGAGGTTTTCTCTATGTGATGCTCGACAGGAGGGAATGGCAGGCTTACCAGATCACGCCCGAGGGGGCACTGCGTCAGTTCCGGCCATACCAGGTGCCCCGAGAAGAACCACGCCCCTTGAGTGAGCGCTGCATCAGGCACGACCACGACATCCCCGCGTCCTTCCTCAACATCGACACCGACAAGTACGCCACCGCCTGGCTGGCCATCGCCAACGATCCCTGGCCCGCCGAGGTGCTGGACCGCTACCGGCGCGGCGGCACGGTCGACGGCATGAACCTCGACGAGCGCTTCTACAAGCTCGACCTCAAGGCTGCCCGCGAGAATCCCGCCAGCGTCGGCATCGCCATGACCGAGAACGACCTGCAGATCTACGACGTCCTCGAATACGGTCAGCCTGCGGCTGGCGGCTTCCACAGCGTGCATGGTTTCTATCCGCGCAATCACCGTCTGCGCGCCCTGGCGGGGCATGTGCGGGCAATGACCGAGAAACACACGCTGCCCAACGGCGTGCTGGCCCTGGTCCTGCCCGATCCCATCGGCATGGTGCAGGAGATCAATGCCCAGCGGCTGTTCCGTTACCAGGCCATGCAGGAATGGTGTGCCGAGCCACAGCGGCGGTTCGAGCACTTCACCTCGCAGGCATTGCTCGGGATTCGTGAGTTGCAGCTCGACAAGGCGAAAAAGCAGGGGATCAAGGACGCTGAAGAGGCGGTCGAGAATCAGCGTCAGTACAACGCCAGGCCGCAGTCCTACAGGGCGCCCCTGCCTGAACTCGATCTGGAGAAGGAGAAGCAACGCAGGACCAAATCCGAACAGGCCGATGCCGGCGAGCGGCTCGGTGACCGCTACGACGAGAAAGCCCGCGCGGCCTTCGAGGCCAACTACAACAAGACCCTGGCCGACTGGCAACAGATCGTCGACGAGGCCGCCGAGCCCTACGCGAAGCACTATCAGGGCGCTGCGTTTCAACTGGCTGCGCGGCATGACTACAGCGCCACCGATGACCGCTCGGTGGAGCTGTTCATCCGCATGATGAGCCAGTGCCTGGCCGGCGGGCCGACCGAACGTATCAAGGAGGGCAGTCTCGGTCCCAGCCAGGCGCTCTGGAAGGGCGAGCTGGAGAGTGGCTACAGCCTGTTCTACGAGGCTCTGCACGGCAAGGATGAGGGCTGGCTCAAGCAGATTCACCAAGGCCTGGTCGGTGATGAGCGGACCCGGATCTATCACGGGCTCAAGACCTTAATCACCACCGATGAAGGCGGGAAGCTCATGAAAACGGCGGTGCAGACGGCCATCGGCCAGTTGCTCGGCGGTGCCGCCACGGCCAGCCATGCCCTTGGCGAGCAGCTTTCGGAGCATATCCGGGCGCTGGTGGGGCACCTGCACCGGGAGGCCTGGCTGCGCTACTCCGGGGTGGAGCTCACGCAGCTCACGGTTACGTTGAGGGTGGGCGAATACCTCACGTTGCTCAACGAGATCCTTCACGAAGGCACCGCGTGCTTCATCGCCCACCTCGACCAGCAGTTCCGCAAACCGGCCGAGCGCAAGGTGCGCGCCATGCTGCTGAGTAATCAGTTCGCCCCGGCGCTGGCGGGCAGCCATGCGGTGCTGATCGAGATCAAGGTCTGGTCGCTGGAGAGTGCCGAGGCCTTGCAGGCCCGGCTGGAAACACTGCGGGCCGGTGTGGGTGACGGCGTCGGCGATGCGCTGCGCAAGGTCCGGGTGGGTACCGAAGCCGTTATCAGCACGATGGACGACATGGCACGCCACTTCACCGTCAATGCCGAGGTGGCGCGGCTGCTGGCGAGGGACTCGATGCACGGCATGCTCAATGCCGCCAAGACCGGTGGGAACGGCGCCTTCAACCTGGGGCTGGCGCTGGGTAGCTTGTGGTTCCAGCAGGATGCCCTGCGCCGGAGCTATGCGAACCTGCTGAAGACGGTGGGGAAGGAGCGCCCCGAAGCGATGGCGGCGGTGATGTCGGCGTCGTTCGGGGTGATGGGGGCGAGTGTTGAAGTCGTCGGGGGGAGCATTCAGATGCTGCGGCCTGATATGAACATCGCGGTGGTTCGAGCAACGGGAGGGGTGCGGGATATTAAGTTAGGCGGGCGGATTCTTCAGTTTGGCGGTGCGATTGTGTCGGTGGCGAGTGCGATGGAGGGGTTGCAGTATGCGTTTGCTGCTCGACGCTCATACAGCACTGGCGACCAGTTGGCGAGCGTCATTTATACAGGAGCTGCCATCACGGCGGGCCTTTCCGCAGGCTTCGGAATTGGAGGTTCTCTAGCTCCGGCAGCATTAGCACTCGCTCCCCTTGCAATTGCTGTGCTGTTTGGCCTTGCCGCGTATGGGGTAGCTGTTTGGGCGAAAGGGCAGGAGTCGCAGCCCTTGGAGCTATGGGCACGCCATTCCCTCTGGGGGCTACCGGGAGCGCACCGTCGCTGGACGGACGTGCACGATATGGATACGGCGATTGGTGCCTTGAACGCTGCGCTGTTGGGTTTGACCGCACAGCTTGCTGTAACCGAACGCATCCAAAGGCCAGGCGACAAGGTATCAGGGCGAGGTGGAACCTTGGAGTACAGAGTTCTTCTACCAGGCTATGACGCTGAGGTGTCGCGCTACAAATTTGCGTTGCAGGGATTCCAGGTTGGTGAAACTTCGGGCGGTATGATCGCCGGTGGACATACCGGTGGAGCGAATGGCCCTTTGCCGGTCCCTGCTGAGTGGAAATGGCGGAGCTATGACCCTGCAACGACGGCTCCGATCACTCATCACAATCCTGAGTCAGCAACGCTGGAGATCAAGGGCTCCATCACCTTCAACGGGGTTCTTGACTTTCATGCTCTGGAGCTTGAGGTGGACTACTGGCCTGACAAAAGTGATGAGTCCGGTGTCGCCCGGTTGATCGTAAAGGAAGACAAGATCAATGGGCGAGCGGAGTAGTAACCCATATGAAAGCACCTAAACTCGTTCCGCCTTGTCCGGGCTGGCAGGAAGACCTGCCTCGTCCTGATGAGGTGCCGGTCGTAGCTCCGGCACTTGGGTTCGATACGCCGAATCATCAGGATGATGTATTTCTGGAATTGCCTCGTGCGTCGGCCCTTATCAGGGGCGTGATGTTTTGGTTTGCACCGTTCTCAATTATTTCCCTTGTCATTTTTTCGTGGCTTTTTCTGTCAATTGATCAGGGGCGTAACTTTGAGACATGGATGATGTTTGTATCAGTCTTACTCATCGGAGTTTGGTCAGCCTTACTCTTCTGGAAGGTGGATGTGGCTCCGCCTCGAGATTTACCACTTCGCTTCAACCGCCCTCGTCAACGTCTCTACGCATATAACTTTAAGCACCGCTGGTGGAACCCTTTCGAACGCTGGCGAGTGGTGCCGGTGGCCTATGACTGGTCACAAGTACGTGCAGAACGCTGGAGCAGACGCCATTTCACGGCCCAGGGTGGGGTCATCTTCCAATTTGGTGTTGAGTTGTCCATCGTCAAGCCCGGCACCAACGAGGTCATCGACCGCTTCCCCCTGACCGCCATGGGCGCCGATGAACACGCCTGGGCTTATGTTTGCACCTACATGCAACAAGGCCCTGACGCGCTATCTCCCCCTGGCCCACCGAAAGATCACAACGATGTGCTCTGGTGCAATATCGCGCTGCTCCTGGCACCCAAGGTCAAATGGCCTGCCGAGATGGATCTGGAGTCGAGAACGGCACCATGAGCGTTGTCTTCATCGCCCACCTCGACCAGCAGTTCCGCAAACCGGCCGAGCGCAAGGTGCGCGCCATGTTGCTGAGCAATCAGTTCGCCCCGGCGCTGGTGAGTAGCCGCGCCAGAATCGTCCTGCCTGGTTATGACCCAGGCACCTCGCGCTACGAATGGTCATTTTGGGGATACCATCCTGGTGAAACTCCGGGAGGGATTATTGCCGAGGGGCGTACCGGTGGGACGAATGGTCCGTTGCCGGCTCCGGCAATGTGGAAATGGCCGGGCTATGATCCCGCAACGACGGCTCCGGTGATTCATCACAATATCGAGTTAAAAACGCTGGAGATCCGGGGAGCGATTGCATTCCAGGGTGATCTTGATTTTCACGCTCTGGAACTGGAAGTGTCCTACTGGCCTGACAAGAGTGACGAAGCGGGTATCGCTCGGTTGATCGTGAAGGAGGACAAGATCCCTGGGCGAGTAGGGTGGAAGGTATGAAAAGACCTGAGCTCGCCCCCCCATGTTCTGGCTGGCAAGAAGATCTGCCTCGTCCTGATGAGGTGCCGGTCGTAGCTCCGGCACTTGGGTTCGATACGCCGAATCATCAGGGCGATATTTTTCTTGAGTTGCCGCGTGCCTCAGCACTTATCAGAGGCTTGGTGATTTGGTTTGCACCGGTCACGAGTATCTTGCTGATTGTTCTGTCTTGGCTCTTTTTCTCAATTGAGCAGAAACTGAAGTTCGAGTTCTGGATGGTATATCTCTGTTGCATGTCTGTAGGAGTTTGGACGCTTCTGCTTTGTGTGCAGTTCGATATAACCCCCCCTCGAGACTTACCTCTTCGCTTCAACCGCGCCCGTCAGCGCCTCTACGCCTACAACTTCAACTACCGCTGGTGGAACCCCTTCGAACGATGGAGGGTTGAACCTGTAGCCTACGACTGGTCCCAGGTCCGCGCCGAGCGCTGGTTCAAGCGCGGCGCGACGGCGCATGGGGTCGTCTTCAAGGGCGGCGTGGTGCTCTCCATCGTCAAGCCTGGCACCAGCGAAGTCATCGACCGCTTTCCCCTGACCACCATGGGCGCCGACGAGCACGCCTGGGCCTACATCTGCACCTACATGCAACAAGGTCCTGACGCGCTACCTCTCCCCGGCCCGCCGAAAGATCATAACGATGTGCTCTGGTGCAATATCGCCTTGCTCCTGGCACCCAAGGTCAAATGGCCTGCCGAGATGGACCTGGAGTCGAGAACGGCGCCATGAACGTTGTCTTCATCTCCTCGCTCGACCAGCAGTTCCGCAAACCGGCCGAGCGCAAGGTGCGCGCCATGCTCCTGAGCAATCCGAAGATTCATCACGATACCGAGTCAAAAACGCTGGAGATCCGGGGGGCAATTGCTTTTCAGGGTGATATTGATTTTCACGCACTGGAGCTTGAGTTCTCCTACTGGCCTGACAAAAGTGATGAGTCGGGTATCGCTCGCCTGATCATTAAGGAGGACAAGATCCCAAGGCGAGTGGGAAGGGGGCTCATATGAGAAGGCCCGAGCTCGTCCCCCCATGTTCTGGATGGCAGGAAGATCTGCCTCGTCCTGATGAGGTGTCGGTCGTAGTTCCGGCCCTCGGATTCGATTCCCCCAATCATCAGGATGATGTTTTTCTGGAACTGCCGCGTACTTCAGCACTTATTAGAGGTTTGATGATCTGGTTCGCGCTGGCCATGAGCGTCGTGATGATTGTTCTGTCATGGCTATTTTTTTCAATTGAGTCAAAATTGAAACTTGAAATTCTTATGATATTTGTTCTGTGCATATTTGCTGGAGTTTGGTCAGTCCCCGTCTTCTGGAAGTTCGATGTAGCACCTCCGCGCGATCTGCCCCTCCGCTTTAATCGCGCCCGCCAGCGCCTCTACGCCTACAACTTCAACTACCGCTGGTGGAACCCCTTCGAACGCTGGAAGGTTGACCCTGTAGCCTACGACTGGTCACAGGTCCGCGCCGAACGCTGGTTCAAGCGCGGCGCGACGGCGCATGGTGTCGTCTTCAAGGGCGGCGTGGTGCTCTCCATCGTAAAACCCGGCACCAACGAAGTTATCGACCGTTTCCCCCTCACCACCATGGGCGCCGACGAGCACGCCTGGGCGTACATCTGCACCTACATGCAACAAGGCCCCGACGCACTACCGCCCCCCGGCCCACCGAAAGATCACAACGATGTGCTCTGGTGCAATATCGCCCTGCTCTTGGCGCCCAAGGTCAAATGGCCTGCCGAGATGGACCTGGAGTCGAGAACAGCGCCATGACAGCCCACACGCCTTCAAGACTATTCACCCAAATCTATACAACCAGAGGAAACCATCCATGCAGCCAATCGTTCTTCTAGGACACCAGCACGACTGTCCAATACACGGCAAAGGCACCGTCACCAGCGGCGCAATTGACGCAACCGTCAACGGCAAACCCATCGCCCGCGTCGGCGACTCGATCAGTTGCGGGGCGGTTATCCAGACTGGCTCTGCCGACACCTTCATCGACGGCCAGGCCGTGGCCCGTGTGGGTGACACCACCAGCCATGGCGGTACCCTGATCGAAGGCGATGCTGGCTGGTTGGTGGAGTGAATTGCCTCAGCGGCGGCTGAAGAGCACCGCACAAGCGCTCTTCCACGCCTCATGCTGATACTTGTTGAGCACCGCCGGCGGGGTCAGGTCGTGCTTCTTGCTCTGCGCGGTGATGGTCTGCGGCGACACCAGGTGCACTTCGCAGCCGTCGAGCAGTTGCAGCAGGCCTTCCAGCTTGAAGGTCACCGGCCCGCCGGCGAAGTCGCCCTTCTTGCTGCGTTTCTTGATCGCCAGGTGAGTGATGCCGTGTTCGCCGACGAAAGCCCGGACACGGGCGGCGAAGTCGCGGACCTGGGCGGCGTCCTCGTCGTCGTCGAGGCCGATCTTCTTGATCGCCGTGGCCACATGCACCGGTTGCCCGGCGTCCAGGCTGGCCACCGCCAGCAGGGCTTCGCTGCCCTTGAGTTCGATACCGCAGATGATCATGTGTTCGCTCAGTCGGAAGTCGGCAGGCCGAGGGATTGCAGGTATTCGGAGCGGTCGTCGTTGCGCTGCGCCAGGCAGGTGTTCTGCGCCGCTTCGAAGGCCTTGCCGGCGGCGATGTCGTAGGTCTCGACCTTGCAGTCGGCGTCGCGCAGCTGTTTCCAGATCGCCTCGGCGTCGCCCAGGCGCTTGCTCAGCTCGGCGATTTTCGCGCTCTTGCCGGCGTACTGCTCCTTGATGCGCTCCTGCAGGTCGGCGAAGGCGGCTTCCAGCTCGCGCTCGGAGGCGCTGCGGCTGTAGTGCGCGCACTCGTAGTTCTGCTGATCGGTTTCAACGTTGTCGCACGGCGTGCTTTCTTCTTCCGCGGCATGGGCGCCAACGGCCAGGGTAGCCAGCATCAGCCAGACCATCGATTTCATCGAATTCATCTCCCAAAGGAACATGGGGCGGGATTCTCGCTCTTTGCCCAGGCAAAGAACAGGGTGGCTGGATGAAGGTTTTTTTCCGCCGCGGTGCGTGGCACGGCCCCCGGGGCGCCGGGGACCGTGGCCGCGGGCGAGCCTCAGAGGCTCAGGTGCGCCAGAAAACGGTTGGCGTTATCCCCCAGTTTGGTGATCACTGCTTCGCGCACCTGGCTGTAGGTCTGGGTGTTGAGCACCGAGGTCTGGGCGGCGCGGAAGATCTGCACCTCGTTGCTCTGGAAGGTGACGAACAGAATGCTGGTGTTGGAGGTATTGCGTATCACCTGCATGCAGTTCATCAACATGGTCACGTCCCCTTCGGCGTTCTGCGTGCAGGGCATGATCTGGAAGGTGCCGACATTGCCTTTGTTGCAGTTGTCGAGAAACAGTTGCAGGGCATGCGGTTGCTTGCGCAGCGACTCGAAGGTGCGCCGCGCGAGGGGGGCGAACTCGGCACCGCCAACGACGCTGTCGATGATGTCCAGCGCCACGTCGTCCAGGGTGAACGCCTGGCGGTTCGGCTGGTAGCGCTGCATTTCGCTGTGCGACAGGGTCCAGCCGAGCTTGCCCAGGCCTTCGGTGTAGAAGTTGAACCACTTTTCGCGCTGCTTGGCCTTGTCGAAGCGCTTGCTGGCCGCCAGTTGCATCAGCAGGGTGCTGTTGAGCACGTCCTCGCGGGCCTGCTGACCGAGGCCGGAGACGAAGGACACGAGGCTGTCGCCGAGCACCATGGCGCCGTCGGTCCGGCGGGTGCTGTTGTCCGACTGGGGGGGCGGGTTCTGCAGAAACGGCCGGTGGGCGGTATCCGGAAACTGCAGGGACGCGATGTAATCATGAACGTCGCTCATGGGGTGACTCCTGTCGTGGTGGAAAGCCTGCGAAACTAGCGAAATCCCCGGCGCATGGCAGGCGGACGGGCTTCCTCGCCCGCCCTGGCACTCCGTCGTGCAGCCCTTTGTCGTCCTTTGACGCTTTCGGCAATTCCCCTGTCGTTTTTGCGTCGGGGCGACAATCACCCGAGGCATATGCTGACCTCCAATAGCGCCGGCAGACGATTCGGCGCCGGAATGCCAATAAAGGGGACTGCCTGATGAGCCCAGCCGAATTACACGCAGACAGCATCGTTATCGACGGGCTGATCATCGCCAAATGGAACCGCGAACTGTTCGAGGACATGCGCAAGGGCGGCCTGACCGCGGCCAACTGCACCGTGTCGGTCTGGGAAGGCTTCAAGGCCACCGTCGACCAGATCGCCGCCAGCCAGAAGCTGATCCGCGACAACAGCGACCTGGTGATGCCGGTGCGCACCACCGCCGACATCCGCAAGGCCAAGGAACTGGGCAAGACCGGCATCCTCTTCGGCTTCCAGAACGCCCATGCGTTCGAGGACCAGATTGCCTATGTCGACGTGTTCAAGCAGCTCGGCGTGGGTATCGTGCAGATGTGCTACAACACCCAGAACCTGGTCGGCACCGGTTGCTACGAGCGTGACGGCGGGCTGTCCGGCTTCGGTCGCGAGATCGTCGCCGAGATGAACCGCGTCGGCATCATGTGCGACCTGTCCCATGTCGGCTCCAAGACCAGCGAGGAAGTCATCCTCGAATCGAAGAAGCCGGTCTGCTACTCCCACTGCCTGCCTTCGGGCCTCAAGGAACACCCGCGCAACAAGTCCGACGCAGAGCTGAAGTTCATCGCCGACCACGGCGGTTTCGTCGGTGTGACCATGTTCGCGCCGTTCCTGGCCAAGGGCATCGACTCGACCATCGACGACTACGCCGAGGCCATCGAGTACACCATGAACATCGTCGGTGAAGACGCCATCGGCATCGGTACCGACTTCACCCAGGGCCATGGCCAGGACTTCTTCGAGTACCTGACCCACGACAAGGGCTACGCCCGTCGCCTGACCAACTTCGGCAAGATCATCAACCCGCTGGGCATCCGCACCGTGGGCGAGTTCCCCAACCTCACCGAGACCCTGCTCAAGCGCGGCCATTCCGAGCGCGTTGTCAGGAAAATCATGGGTGAAAACTGGGTCAACGTCCTCAAGGACGTCTGGGGCGAGTGAATACCTCTGGAGCCTCGCGAGCACGCCGATAGCTGCGTCAGGTCCTCACGATAAGCTCGCCGTACCTCGGTACTGTCTCGCTTATCGTTCCGGTCCTTCCTTGCTCTCGACGCGCTCGCGAGCCTCCAGAGGCATTCACAGCGGCTTTTTATCAAAGAGCAAAGCCAAAGCGGCTTTGCAGCTCGAATATCTAAATTTCTGGAGTTGAGTTTCCATGGCCAAGATCGCCCCGCAATTGCCAATCGAAGTCGACAGCGAGACCGGTGTCTGGACCAGCGACGCCCTGCCGATGCTGTACGTACCGCGGCATTTCTTCGTCAACAACCACATGGGCATCGAGGAAGTGCTGGGCGCCGAAGCCTACGCCGAGATCCTCTACAAGGCCGGCTACAAGTCCGCCTGGCACTGGTGCGAGAAGGAAGCCGAATGCCACGGCCTGGAAGGCGTGGCGGTGTTCGAGCACTACATGAAGCGCCTGTCCCAGCGCGGCTGGGGCCTGTTCAAGATCCAGGACATCGACCTCGACCAGGGCACCGCCAGCGTCAAGCTGGAGCACTCGGCGTTCGTCTACGTCTACGGCAAGGTCGGGCGCAAGGTCGACTACATGTTCACCGGCTGGTTCGCCGGGGCCATGGACCAGATCCTCGCCGCCCGCGGCAGCAAGATCCGCACCGTCGCCGAGCAGGTCTACGGCGGTTCCGAAGAAGGCCACGACGACGGCCTGTTCATCGTCAAGCCGCTGTAAGTCGAGGAGCCCGCGCCATGGCGTTCGAAGCTATGTTCCAGCCGATCCAGATCGGCAAACTGACCATCCGCAACCGCGTGCTGAGTACCGCGCACGCCGAGGTCTATGCCACCGACGGCGGCATGACCACCGAGCGCTATGTGAAGTACTACGAGGAGAAGGCCAAGGGCGGTATCGGCCTGGCCATCTGCGGTGGTTCTTCCGTGGTCGCCATCGACAGCCCGCAGCAGTGGTGGTCGTCGGTGAACCTGTCCACCGACCGCATCATCCCGCACTTCCAGAACCTCGCCGACGCCATGCACAAGCATGGCGCCAAGATCATGATCCAGATTACCCACATGGGCCGTCGCTCGCGTTGGGACGGCTACCACTGGCCGACCCTGATGTCGCCGTCCGGCATCCGCGAACCGGTGCACCGTGCCACCTGCAAGACCATCGAGCCGGAGGAGATCTGGCGGGTGATCGGCAACTACGCGCAAGCGGCACGTCGCGCGAAGGAAGGCGGCCTGGACGGCGTCGAGCTGTCGGCCGTGCACCAGCACATGATCGACCAGTTCTGGAGCCCGCGGGTCAACAAGCGTACCGACGAATGGGGCGGCACCTTCGAAGGCCGCATGAAGTTCGGCCTGGAAGTGCTCAAGGCGGTGCGCGCCGAGGTCGGCCCTGACTTCTGCGTCGGCATGCGTATCTGCGGTGACGAATTCCACCCCGATGGCCTCAGCCACGAGGACATGAAGGAAATCGCCAAGTACTACGATGCCACCGGCATGGTCGACTTCTTCGGCGTGATCGGCTCGGGTTGCGACACCCACAACACCCTGGCCAACGTGATTCCCAACATGAGCTACCCGCCGGAGCCGTTCCTGCACCTGGCGGCGGGCATCAAGGAAGTGGTCAAGGCCCCGGTGCTGCACGCGCAGAACATCAAGGACCCGAACCAGGCCACGCGCATTCTCGAAGGCGGCTATGTCGACATGGTCGGCATGACCCGCGCGCACATCGCCGACCCGCACCTGATCGCCAAGATCAAGATGGGCCAGGTCGACCAGATCAAGCAGTGCGTCGGTGCCAACTACTGCATCGACCGTCAGTACCAGGGCCTGGATGTGCTGTGCATCCAGAATGCCGCGACCTCCCGTGAATACATGGGCGTGCCGCACATCATCGAGAAATCCACCGGCGCCAAGCGCAAGGTGGTGATCGTCGGTGCCGGCCCGGCCGGCATGGAAGCGGCGCGGGTCGCCGCCGAACGTGGGCACGACGTGACCCTGTTCGAGAAGAAGGAACAGATCGGCGGGCAGATCACCATCGCCGCCAAGGCGCCGCAGCGCGACCAGATCGCCGGTATCACCCGCTGGTACCAGCTGGAGCTGGCACGCCTGAAGGTCGACCTGCGCCTGGGCACCGCCGCCGACGCCGCGACCATCATGGACCTGCGTCCGGACATCGTCGTACTGGCGGTGGGCGGGCATCCGTTCATGGAGCAGAACGAGCACTGGGGTGCCGCCGAAGGGCTGGTGGTGAGCAGCTGGGACGTGCTCGACGGCAAGGTCGCGCCGGGCAAGAACGTGCTGGTCTACGACACCATCTGCGAGTTCACCGGCATGTCGGTGGCCGACTTCATCGCCGACAAGGGCAGCCAGGTGGAGATCGTCACCGACGACATCAAGCCGGGCGTGGCCATCGGTGGTACGTCGTTCCCGACCTACTACCGCAGCATGTACCCCAAGGAAGTGATCATGACCGGCGACCTGATGCTGGAAAAGGTCTACCGCGAGGGCGACAAGCTGGTTGCCGTGCTGGAGAACGAATACACCGGGGCCAAGGAAGAGCGGGTGGTCGACCAGGTGGTGATCGAGAACGGCGTGCGGCCTGACGAGGCGCTGTACTACGCGCTCAAGGACGGTTCGCGGAACAAGGGCCAGATCGATGTCGAGGCGCTGTTCGCCATCCAGCCGCAGCCGATCCTCGGCCAGGCGGGCGAGGGCTACCTGCTGTACCGCATCGGCGACTGCGTGGCGCAGCGCAACACCCATGCGGCGATCTATGACGCCTTGCGGCTGTGCAAGGACTTCTGATCGCAGGGGGCTGCTGCGCAGCCCTTCGCAGGCAAGCCAGCTCCTACGGGAGCAGGCATTGCGCCTCCACCGTAGGAGCGTGGCTTGCCCGCGAAGGACCGCAAAGCGGTCCCGGTGCCCAACGAAACACCTAATGGGAGCTTCCCATGCTGAACCTTATCCTCCCCATCCTGCTGTTCGCCGCCCTCGGCCTGGCCGTGCTCGGCGCCGTGCGGCGCGTGCGCATGTGGCGCCAGGGCCGGCCGTCGCCGGTCAATCTGCTGGCCGGCCTGCTGGCCATGCCGCGGCGCTACCTGGTCGACCTCCACCATGTGGTGGAACGCGACAAGTACATGTCGAAAACCCACGTGGCCACCGCCGGCGGCTTCGTGCTCTCCGCCGTGCTGGCCATCGTCGTGCACGGTTTCGGCCTGCGCAGCCAGATCCTCGGCTACGCTCTGCTGGCCGCCACCGTGCTGATGTTCTGTGGTGCGCTGTTCGTCTTCAAGCGACGCCTGAACCCACCCTCGCGCCTGTCCAAAGGCCCGTGGATGCGCCTGCCGAAAAGCCTGCTGGTGTTCTCCGCGACCTTCTTCATCGCCACCCTGCCCGTCGCCGGCATCCTCCCCGAGGGCTTCGGCGGCTGGTTCCTCGTCGCCCTGCTGGGCCTGGGCGTGGTCTGGGGCGTGTCCGAGCTGTTCCTCGGCATGACCTGGGGCGGGCCGATGAAACACGCCTTCGCCGGGGCCCTGCACCTGGCCTGGCACCGCCGCGCCGAACGCTTCGGCGGCGGTCGTTCCACCGGTCTCAAGCCGCTCGACCTGGAAGACCGTTCGGCACCGCTGGGCGTGGAAAAACCCAAGGATTTCACCTGGAACCAACTGCTCGGTTTCGACGCCTGCGTGCAGTGCGGCAAATGCGAAGCCATGTGCCCGGCGTTCGCCGCCGGCCAGCCGCTGAACCCGAAGAAACTCATCCAGGACATGGTCATCGGCCTCGCCGGCGGCACCGACGCGCAGTTCGCCGGCAGCCCCTACCCCGGCAAGCCGATCGGCGAGCATGGCGGCCATCCGCACCAGCCGATCGTCAACGGCCTGGTCGATGCCGAGACCCTGTGGTCGTGCACCACCTGCCGCGCCTGCGTCGAGGAATGCCCGATGATGATCGAGCACGTCGATGCCATCGTCGACATGCGCCGCCACCTGACCCTGGAAAAGGGCGCCACGCCGAACAAGGGCGCGGAAGTCCTCGACAACCTGATCGCCACCGACAACCCCGGCGGTTTCAACCCCGGCGGACGGATGAACTGGGCCGCCGACCTGAACCTGAAAGTGCTGTCCGAGGTGAAGTCCACCGAGGTGCTGTTCTGGGTCGGCGACGGCGCCTTCGACATGCGCAACCAGCGCACCCTGCGCGCCTTCGTCAAGGTGCTGAAAGCCTCCGGCGTCGACTTCGCCGTGCTCGGCCTGGAAGAGCGCGACAGCGGCGACGTGGCCCGGCGCCTGGGTGACGAAGCCACCTTCCAGACCCTGGCCAAGCGCAATATCCAGACCCTCGGCAAGTACCGCTTCCAGCGCATCGTCACCTGCGACCCGCACAGCTTCCATGTGTTGAAGAACGAGTACGGCGCCTTCGGCGGCGAGTACCTGGTGCAGCACCACAGCACCTGGATCGCCGAGCTGCTCGACGCCGGCAAGCTGAACCTCGACGCGCACAAGGGCGGCAGCGTGACCTATCACGACCCGTGCTACCTGGGCCGCTACAACGGCGAATACGAGGCGCCGCGCCAGGTGCTGCGCGCCCTCGGCATCGAGGTCAAGGAGATGGAGCGTTCCGGCTTCCGCTCGCGCTGCTGCGGCGGTGGCGGCGGCGCGCCGATCACCGACATTCCTGGCAAGCAGCGCATTCCCGACATGCGCATGGAGGACATCCGCGAGACTGGCGCCGAACTGGTGGCGGTGGGTTGTCCACAGTGCACGGCGATGCTCGAAGGTGTCGTCGAACCGCGTCCGCTGATCAAGGACCTGGCCGAACTGGTGGCCGACGCCCTGCTGGAAACCCCGGCGGCGAGCAAGCCGGCCACGAGCAAACGTGAACCCGCGGAGGTGCACTGATGAGTGACATTATTCGCCGCGACCCGCGTGCCGAATGGATCGCGCGCAACCGCCTGCACCCGCTGCACGCGGCCATGCAGGTACAGCAGGACAGCTGGATGGGCCCCAACGGGGTGATCCGCAAGAACCCCCACACGGTGGGCTTCATCGGCCCCAACGGGATCAAGCGCATCGACCGCAGCGGCGCCCAGCAGGGTGGCAGCAGCGGCAAGCGCAGCGCGGCGGCCGAGGTGCAACTGCCGCTGCACCAGGTGCCGGCGCCGGCGTTCTACATCGCCGTGGTCCCGGACATGGTCGGCGGTCGCCTGAGCAGCCACGACCGCGACCTGCTCGGCCTGGCCCATAGCCTCGCCGGCAGCGACGGCGCGGTACTCGCCGTGGTGTTTGGCGAGCACAAGGAAAGCAACTTCGCCGGCAATGGCGTCGACCGCCTGTTGCTGATCGACGGCGAGCAGTTCCAGGGTTATGCACCGGAGCAGCGCGTCCAGGGCCTGCGCGCTGTGGATAACCAGTTTTCCCCACGCCACTGGCTGCTGCCAGACAGTCGCACCGGTGGTGGCGAGCTGGGCCGGCGGTTCGCCGCGACCCTGGGCGAGCGTCCGGCGACGCGGGTCTGGCAGATCAAGGACGGTCTCAGCAGCGGCCGCGCCGGTGCTGGCCAGCAAGACCTGGTACGCAACCTGCCGCGCTTGATCCTGGCCGCCGCCGAGTGCGCCGACCCGGTCAGCGAAACCCGTCACGAAGCGCTGCCGGTGGAGTTGTCCACAGGCGTGGCGCGCAGCCTGTCGCGCATCGAGGACCTCGGCCCGGTGGCTGTGGACCCGGCCGCCATCGCGATGGCCGAATCCGAGTTCATCGTCTCCGGTGGCAACGGCGTCAAGGACTGGGAGCTGTTCCACCGCGCCACCGCGGCCCTCGGCGCCACCGAAGGCGCCTCGCGGGTGGCGGTGGACGACGGCTTCATGCCGCGCAACCGCCAGGTCGGCGCCACCGGTACCTGGGTGACCGCGCGGGTCTACGTGGCGGTGGGCATTTCCGGGGCGATCCAGCACCTGCAGGGCATCGGTGCCTGCGACAAGGTGGTGGCGATCAACATGGACCCCGGTTGCGACATGATCAAACGCGCCGATCTCTCGGTGATCGGCGACAGCGCGGCGATCCTGCAGGCGCTGATCGAGGCTGTGGACAACTTCCGCAACGCCGCCAGACGCGATGCGGCATAAGGGCAGGGGACAAGCATGAACACGAAGGTCATCAGCCTGGTTTCGGTCGGCGCCCACCCCACCTCGGGGCGCAGCCGCCGTGCCGAACAGGACGCCCGCGCCGTGGAGCTGGGCCTGCAACTGGCCGGCGACACGCTGCAGGTATTGCATGCCGGCGATCCCCATGAGGAAGCCCTGCGCGCCTACCTGGGCATGGGCCTGGCCCAGCTCGATGTACTCGAGCAGCCGGCCGGCGCCGATGTGCTCGGCGTGCTCGGCGACTACCTGCGCGAAGCCGGCGCGCAACTGGTGCTCACCGGCAGTCAGGCGGAAACCGGCGAAGGCTCGGGCATGCTCCCGTACCTGCTGGCCGAGCGCCTGGGCTGGCCGCTGGTGGTGGGCCTGGCCGAGGTGGAGTCCATCGACAACGGCACCGCCCAGGTGCTGCAGGCGCTGCCCCGTGGTCAGCGGCGGCGGCTCAAGGTACGCCTGCCGTTTCTCGCCTCTGTGGATAACGCCGCGCCGAAGCCACGGCAGAGCGCCTTCGGTCCGGCGCGCCGCGGTGTGCTGGCGGCTCGCGAGGTGGAGATCGTCGACGACGAGCTGTTCGCCAGTGCCGAACTGCTGCCCGCCAAGCCGCGTCCCAAGCGGCTCAAGGTGATCAAGGCGAAGAGCGGTGCCGACCGCATGAAGGCCGCCACGGCCAAGGCCAGTGGCGGCGGTGGACAAGTGCTCAAGGATGTCAGTCCGCAGGCCGGGGCCGAAGCCATTCTCAAGCTGTTGATGGAAGAAGGCGTGCTGCGCTGAGGGTTGTGCACAAAGTCTGTTGGCGGTTCTGTGGATAAAATGTTTGCTGCCTTCTGGAAGCCTTGCCATGCAAGGCTTCCGTGCATTTGGTCAAATTTCGTACAGGTCACTTTAAGGCTATTCCCTGGTGAATAACCGTTTCGAATGAAGCAGTTGCCCACAATCCTTGTTGGTGGCTTTGTGGATAAACTGTTTGATCAGGTATAAAACCCTTTAAAAACAATAAGTTGATGTTTTTGTTCAAAAAACGATCAATCGCCCCTCCCGAGTCTTTCAGCGGCCCTCAAAGCCCTTTCAAACAAGGCCATAGCGCTGTTATCAACAGGTCTTGAAAGTACGCTCCCGGTTTCACACAAAGTCTGTTGGCGGCTTTGTGGATAAGGTGTTTGCCGACGGCCAGGAGCCTTGAATTCAAAGGCTTGCAGAGATTAGATCAAAAAATGAACAGTTTCAGCCTGTGCAAGGGAAGCGGCATGCGGGGCGTTTTCCCACAGTTGCTGTGGGCCGGCCTGTGGATAAAGTGTTCGTCAGTCCGCGCGCCCCAATGAATATGGGCGTTCCGGGTAATTGGTCAAATATCGTACAGGCTTCCTACCTGTCAGAACTGCCAGTAGCCGTGGACGTTGCCGGGTTCTAAGGTAGTCGCAGAGGCACTGTCGACCCCCGCGAGAAGCCCATGATGCAGGCGCCCACCGATACCCGCACCCTGTTGCTGGCGACCGACCGGCAACACACGCCGTTGTTCGAAGTGGATGGTGCGGATTGTCGTGCACTGGTCCACAGCCCCCACGGCGGCCGGTCCGCGATCCATCCGGCGCTGGCGCGCATGGGCTTCACCGGGCAGTTCAGGGAGCCGCGGGACCGTTACCAGTTGGGCAACGGTCATCGGGTGTACAACCCGACGCTGATGCGTTTCCACAGCCCCGACCGCTACAGCCCGTTCGACCGTGGCGGTCTGAATGCCTACGCCTACTGTGGCGGTGATCCGGTCAACCATACCGACTCGAGCGGGCGCTTCATCGACGGCGAGCAGGCCGGTCCGCTGCTGACGCTGTTCCTGCACAGTGGCCTGTTGATGAATTCCGTGTTCAGCATGTTCTTCACCAAGATGAAGGGATCACTGCAACTGGCCAATGGCATTGCCATCGCCGGTTCGGGCATCAGCCTGGCGGGCGGGGGGACGGCCCTGGGGGGGGAGGAGGGCGCGCAGAACCTGATCTACATGGGGACGATGATCTCCGGGATGGTGGCGCACAGTCGTTTCGCCATCAATACGCGGGGCGAGTACAAGAAGCGGCAGTTGAAGCGGAACAAGCCAGCCGAGACCAGTGCGCCGCCGCCGACGCCCACTACGCCGACACCGGGGCAGACGTCCCCCCCTTTTGACAAGTTGTTTCCGCCGAAACGGGCTTCGAGGACATCCATCAAAAGCCTGCCGATATTCTCGGGGACCAGGGGGGGAGACGTGAACGGCGCTGGTGAGCAACTGCGCCTGACGCTCAAATTGCTTCGTGATCGCGGTGCGTCACAGAACGTTTGAACCTCGCCAGTACCAACAGGAAGACATGCCGTGCCCAGCACTACATCGAACCAACACAGCCCTTTGCTGCTGGCGACCGATGCCAGCCAGACCCCGGTGTTCGAAACCCTCGCTGCCGAGTTGAATCCCCTGCGCCATTCCCCCTATGGCACGCGGCAGGGTGAGCGCGCGCCGCAAGGTCACCTGGGCTTCAATGGGCAACTGCGCGAGCAGCCGTCGGGCTGGTACCACCTCGGCCATGGCCACCGCCTCTACAACCCGGTGCTGCGGCGTTTTCACAGTCCTGACGGTCTGAGCCCGTTCGGCGCGGGCGGCCTGAACCCCTACGCCTACTGCCAGGGCGATCCGGTGAACTTCACCGATCCCAGCGGGCGCGAAGTGCAGGGCACGCACATCCTGGGCTTCGTCCTGCATGGGCTGTTGCTGGCGATGGGCGGCGCCTCGCTGTTCTTGCCCCGTGTACTGCAGCGGGCCAGAGCGGGGAGCAGCCTGGCTCGCTACCGAGACAGCGCGCCACAGATCGCCGGTGCGACCGGCGGCCTCGATCGCGTTGGCACGGTAGCCGGCATGGTCGGTTCAGTCGCCGCCATCGGTGCGTATGCCACGGACGGTAGCGACTCTGGAGAAGGTCTGCTGTATTCGGCAGCGGGTATCGGTATCAGTGTGGCGATGGTCAAGGGCCTGGTGCTGGCCACGCCGATGAAGGATTTCACGTCCACCGGGCAGAAGAAGTTCGCCACCTTCGTGCATGGCAGGAAAGCCATCAGCGACGCGAGGCTAACCAACAGTCGTGTGTCCACGGCTGGCCCGCCCGTGCGGACGGTTGCGCCTACGGCCGTGCAGATCTGGGAGAGTCCACCGGACGGGCACGTGTACCTGCAGATGCAGGAAATCCGGAAGCGAGCACCTTTACCCCGAGGTGGAGTAGCACGGCAGATCGCGAAGCGGAAACGAAATGCACATCGCTAATGAGTCGGAAGATCCCGGAAGCACGAAACGCGGCACCAGGCCGCGTTTCGTGGACAGACCGTGCCGGCCTTACTGCGCCGAAACATCCTTCAGATACGGCGCCGGCTCGGCCCCGAGGTTGTTCAGCACGCGTTGGCTGTACCAGTCGATGAAGTTGACCACGCCGAACTCATAGGTCTTCGAGTAAGGCCCCGGCTGGTAGGCCGTGGAGTTGATCCCGCGCTGGTTCTCCTCGGCCAGGCGACGGTCCTGGTCGTTGGTCGCGTCCCAGACCTCGCGCATGCGCTGCGGGTCGTAGTCCACGCCCTCGACGGCGTCCTTGCGCACCAGCCACTTGGTGGTGACCTTGGTTTCCTGGGCGCTGATCGGCCACACGGTGAAGACGATCATGTGATCGCCCATGCAGTGGTTCCACGAGTGCGGCAGGTGCAGGATGCGCATCGAACCGAGGTCGGGGTTCTGGATGCGGCCCATCAGCTTGGAGCAGGCCTGCTTGCCGTCCATGGTCATCGACACGGTGCCCTTGAGCAGCGGCATGCGCACGATGCGGTTGCGCAGGCCGTGGCTCTTGTGCAGGTACGGGATCTTCTCGGCTTCCCAAGCGGCGGCGGAGGCGGCGACGTGGTCCTTGAACGACTGGGTGGCACGCGGGTCGTTGGTGTCGTCCCACTCCAGCAGGGTGTTGAGCAGTTCCGGGTGCGAACCGCTGCAGTGGTAGCACTCGCGGTTGTTTTCCAGGACCAGCTTCCAGTTGGCCTTTTCCATCAGGGTGGTCTGCACCGCGACCTTGGCGTTCTCCATGTCGTACGGTTCCATGTAGTGCGCCAGGGTGGCGAGGAACTCGTCGATGGCCGGCGGGTTCTGCGCCAGGCTGATGAAGATGTAGCCGCCAGCGACCTTGCAGTGCACGGGCTTGAGGCCGTACTCCTTCATGTCGAAGTCGGCGCCCATCTCGGTGCCGGCGAACAGCAGGCGGCCGTCCAGCTCGTAGGTCCACTGGTGGTACGGGCAGACCAGCTTGGCCACCTTGCCCTTGTCGCTGGTGCACAGCCGCGAGCCGCGGTGGCGGCAGACGTTGTGGAAGGCATGCACCTGGCCCTCGGCACCGCGCACCACCATGATCGGGTTCTTGCCGATCTCCAGGGTGAGGAAGTTGCCCTTGGCCGGGATCTCGCAGGTCATGCCGGCGATCAGCCATTCCTTGTGGAAGATCTCCTGCATGTCGATCTGGAACAGGCGCTCGTCGGTGTAGAACGGCTGTGGCAGCGAGTAGGTGCGCTCGCGGTTCTGCAACATCTCGGCGGTGGCCTTGCGTGCTGGTTCCAGCGGATCGTCCAGGCTCAGGGTAGTGACGTCCATCGTGTAAGTCCTCATGGCCTCGGCGGCCGGCGAAAGTGGCTAATCGTTGTTATGCGACGCAAGGCATTTCTGCACGGATCATTTGCGACGGAGTGTGCGATTGCCGGCGACGCGAACCATATCCATGGGCGACATGATCGAATCCGTTTCCGACGCGCCAGCCCTTGCCGGCAGGGGCTGGTCGCGATAAGCACGCCGATGTCGTGAATGGGTAAGTGGAGCGCCCGTTCCTTGCGCATTATCGTGACCATCAAGCCGCAGTCGGCCGTGGAGACGAAGAACAATGTCCAATCCCTTTCTGAATCCGGTGACCACCCAGACCTGGGCCAACGGTCGCCACATCGTCCGCTGCGTAAAAGTCATCCAGGAAACCTGGGACGTTCGCACCTTCTGCTTCATGGCCGACCAGCCGATCATGTTCTTCTTCAAGCCCGGGCAGTTCGTCACCCTGGAGCTGGAGATCGAAGGCCAGCCGGTGATGCGCTCCTACACCATCTCCAGCTCGCCGTCGGTGCCCTACAGCTTCTCGGTGACCATCAAGCGCGTGCCCGGCGGCAAGGTCTCCAACTACCTGCACGACACCCTGCACGAAGGCCAGGAACTGGCGGTGCACGGGCCGGTCGGGCTGTTCAACGCCATCGACTTCCCCAGCCCGAAAGTGCTCTACCTCAGCGGCGGCGTCGGCATCACCCCGGTGATGTCCATGGCCCGCTGGTTCTACGACACCAACGGCAATGTCGACATGGTCTTCGTGCACAGCGCGCGCTCGCCGAAGGACATCATCTATCACCGCGAGCTGGAGCACATGGCCTCGCGGATCGAAAACTTCAGCCTGCACATCATCTGCGAGAAGCATGGCCTGGGTGAGCCGTGGGCCGGCTATCGCGGCTACCTGAACCACAAGCTGATGGAACTGATCGCCCCCGACTTCATGGAGCGCGAAATCTTCTGCTGCGGCCCGACGCCCTACATGACCGCGGTCAAGCGCCTGCTGGAAGGCGCCGGCTACGACATGCGCCGCTACCACGAGGAGTCGTTCGGCGCCACGCCGCCGGAGGCCAAGGCCGACGCGGTGGAGCATGCCGAGCAGGCGGCGGAAGCGGCCGAGGAGATCACCGCCGGCGACCTGCACCTGGTGGAGTTCACCGCGACCGGCAAGAGCAGCCGCATCGCCCCCGGCGAGACCGTGCATGCCGCCGCGGCGAAGGTTGGCCTGATGATTCCCAAGGCCTGCGGCATGGGTATCTGCGGTACCTGCAAGGTGCTCAAGCTGGGCGGGGAAGTGGAGATGGAGCACAACGGCGGGATTACCGACGAGGATGTCGCCGAGGGTTACATCCTGTCCTGCTGCAGCGTGCCGAAGGGGGATGTGCGCATCGAGTACTGAGGTTCAGCGCAACAGGCGGATCAGCAGCGTGTCGATGCGTTCGATCGGCAGGCCGCCCAGGTACAGCGCCAGTACCGCAACGACAAAGTCCGCGAGCAGCAGCCCGCGGGCTTTGTCGTTTCTGGCGCGCTGGACCAGCGTGCTGCCACTGAGGGCCATGGCACCGAGCAGGGGCAGGGCGCCGAGCAGCACCGCCAGCGTCCCCAGCCCCGGATAGAAGCGCTCGCCGACCAGGCGCAGGCTGACCACCGTGTCTACTGCCGGCACCGCTGAAGCGAGCAGGGCGCCCAGGCTCATCAGCCACAGGCCGGGCACCACCAGGCCCGCGTAGAGCGTGGTCTGGCGCTGGCCGCCGGTGAGTGGGGTGAAGCTCGCCTGCCACAGCGCGGCGGCGGCGAACTGGGTGGCGAACGCCTCGCGGGAAAAGTGCAGCTGGCGTTGCGCGGTATCCGCCTCCAGCAGCAGCGCGGCGGCGAGGCTGAGGAGGGCGAAGACGATGATCAGCAACGGTGCCAGCAATCCCTGCAGGCGCCGCAGCAGTGCTGGCCCCGGCAGGGCGATGGCGGCGGCGAGCAGCAGGGCGAGCAACTGCCAGTTGAGCACCTGCCCCGGCAGCAGGTGGACCGCGATCCGGGCCAGGGCATCGAGGTGCAGCAGCGGCAGCAGCAGGCACAGCGGCAGCAGCACCAGGCGCTGGTGCGCGGGCAGGAAGGCGGGGGCGAGGCTGCCGAGCAGCACGCCCGCCAGGATCGCCAGCGTGCTGTGCCAGAAGCCCAGGCCGAGCAGCGGACCGATGAAACCGATGGCCAGGGTGGCGGGCAGGCAGTTGCTGGTGAACCAGAACAGGAAGGTCTGACGGCAGTGGCTGTCGGCTGCGCGCGACGTTGTGTCGGAGGATTCCAGGGGCAGGCTGGCGGGGGCCTTGTTCATCGGGGTGTCTCGACGTTCAGGGGGGCTTGGACGGCGAGAGGGTAGGGAGTACGGGGGCGCTAGGTTGGGGGAAATTGATTCAAATCGTGCGGGGGCAAAGCGGGGGATTCGGTGTCCGCGGGGTGGTTTCTGCCGGGAATGGCCGATTTTGTAGGAATTGGTTTTCAGCCTTTGCGTTGGGGGTTGGTGAGTGGTGTAGGTGGAGTTGGGAAATTTCGATGGATTCTGAAATTTTCCTACCTGCACTGTCGAGGATCTGAATCCGTAGGAGCTGGCTTGCCTGCGAAGGACCGCGCAGCGGTCCCAAAATCGAGTCGACAGTACAGTTTTGGGACCGCTACGCGGTCCTTCGCGGGCAAGCCTGCTCCTACAGGGGGGGCGTGTTTATCCGTTCGGGATCAGACCCGGAACCGCGCCACCAGGCCGTTCAACCCCACCGCCAGCCGCGACAGCTCGGCACTGGCCGCGCTGGTCTGGTGCGCGCCGGTCGCCGACTGCACCGACAGGTCGTTGATGTTCACCAGGTTGCGGTCCACTTCCCGCGCCACCTGGGCCTGTTCTTCGGCGGCGCTGGCGATCACCAGGTTGCGCTCGTTGATCTGCGCCACCGCGCCGGTGATGGTCTCCAGCGCGCTGCCGGCACCACGGGCGATGCTCAGGGTCGACTCGGCACGCTCGGTACTGTTGCGCATCGAGCCCACGGCCTGCTCGGTACCGCCCTGGATGCTGCTGACCATGCGCTCGATTTCCGCGGTGGACTGCTGGGTGCGATGCGCCAGCGCGCGCACTTCGTCGGCGACCACGGCGAAACCACGCCCGGCTTCACCGGCGCGGGCCGCCTCGATGGCGGCGTTGAGGGCGAGCAGGTTGGTCTGGTCGGCCAGGCCACGGATCACGTCGAGCACCTTGCCGATATCGCGGGACTGCTCGGCCAGGTTGCCCACCAGCACCGAGGTGCTCTGCACGTCATTGCTCATGCGTTCGATGGCGCTGACGGTCTCCATGACCAGGTCGCGGCCGTCGGTGGCCGAGCGGGTCGCTTCGGCGGAGGCCTCGGAGGTGCTGACCGCGTTGCGTGCCACTTCCTCGACGGCGCTGGTCATCTCGGTGACCGCGGTGGCGGCCTGTTCGATCTCGTTGTTCTGCTGCTGCAGGCCGCGGGCGCTTTCTTCGGTGACGCTGTTCAGCTCTTCCGCGGCCGAGGCCAGCTGGGTGGCGGAACCGGCGATCTGCTGCAGGGTGTCGCGCAACTGTTCCTGCATTTTCGCCATCGCCTGTTGCAAGCGCGCGGCTTCGTCCTTGCCCTCCGGGCGGATGCTGTGGGTCAGGTTGCCGGCGGCGATCTGCTCGGCCACGCCCAGCACCTCGTCGATCGGCTTGACGATGCTGCGGGTCAGGACGATGGCGCAGAGGAAGGTCAGCACGGTGGCGGCGATCAGCAGGCCGATGACCAGGGTGAAGGCGCTGGCGTACTGCTCGGCGGCGGCCTGGTTGATGTCGCGGGTCTGGTCGGTGTTGATCTTCACCAGTTTGTCCAGGTTCGCGGTGATCTGCTCCATGTTCTGCAGCAGCTCGCGGTTGATCATCTCGCGGATCGCCGGCAGGTCGTTGGCCTGGGAGTGCTGGACCATGCGGTTTTCCAGCTGGCGGTACTGGCCGAGCGCCTGGACGTACTGGTTGTAAACGCCGCGCTCTTCGTCGCTGGCGATCAGCGGCTCGTAGACTTTGCGCGCGGTATCGATCTGGCTGTTGCGCTCGGCCAGCTGGCTGACGGTGTTCTGCAGCACATCCGCTTCGCGGTTGATCATCAGGCGATAGGACAGGGTACGCAGGCGCAGGGTCAGCAGGTTGATCTGGTCGAGGGCCTTGATGCTCGGCACGGTGATCTGTTCGATGTCTTCGCCGGCCTGGCGGATCTTGCTCATCTGGGTCAGGGCGAAGCTGCCCAGGGCCAGCATCAGCGCGCCGATCAGGGCAAACCCCAGCAGCGCACGCGGGGCGATGTTCATGTTGCGTAGGGACATGGTCGGATCCAAATCAAGGGACGCGATCCATGCGCCGGGGGGGAGATTGCTTTTAAAACTATCGGTATTGGCTGATCGGACTTGAGGGCTTGTCCTACAAAAAACATCACCTTTTCCTCGCTTTGCCGACCAAATGCAGGAACCGGCTGACCCAGATCAGGTCAATGTGCACCAGCGCGGGGCTCTGGCCCCGATATTTCTGGCGGCTCGGTCACGTTTTCTTTATCGTGTGCGCCCCCGTAATTTCCCCCTTGGAGAAGGCGATCATGCTGGACACCACCCTGAGTCAACTGGAACAACTGGTCGGCGAACTGCTGCAGAAAAATCAGCAACTGGCCGAGCGCAATGCACAACTGGAGGCCGAACTGGCCCAGGCCAAGGATGAAAACGAAAGCCTGCAACTGAACCTGATGGAGCAGGAAGAAAAGTACGGCGCCACCAACGCCCGCATCCAGGCTCTGATTGAACGCGCCAGCGGTACCGTCGGCGCATGAACGAGTCCGCGCAGACGATCAATGTCGTCTCGATCATGGGCAATGACTACTCGATCAAGGCCCCGGCGGGGCAGGAGCGGGTACTGGCCGAAGCGGTGCGGATGCTCAAGGCGTCCCTGGCCGACACCAAGCGCAGCTACCCGTCGCTGATCGGTGACAAATTGCTGGTTCTCGCGGCGCTGAACCTGTGTTCCCAGCAGATCGCCCTGCAGCAGGCGCATCAGCAAACCCTTGACCGTTATCAAGAGCAAGTCAGCGCCACGGTCGAGGCTATCTCCCAGGCAATCGATAGCGCCTGACCCCTGTCGTGGGAGCCACCCTTCGCGGCTCCCACTGTCACCTCATCGTCCTTTTCCTGATATCGGTGCGTTCCCGTCATCGATCCTGACCGATAGGTCTGGAAAAATCGTATACCTCTGATGTATACAATTGGCCTGTCACTTGCAGTACAGGTTCTATTTCTCAGAGGACGACCCATGCAGTTCTGGCGGCGCAGTATTCAATGGCAACTGATCGCAAGCATGGGCGCAGCCCTGTTGGTCAGCATTTTGATCGTGGTTGGCATCTACACCGTGGCGGTCAATCGCCTGACCGAGCGTTACCTGGTCGACACGGCATTGCCGGCGAGCATTGAGGCGATTCGTAACGATATCGAGCGCATGCTTGGCCGGCCCCTCACCGCCGCCGCCGACATCGCCCACAATACGATGCTGCGCGACTGGCTGGCCGCCGGGGAAAACCCCGAGCAGGCCCAGGCCTTCGTCGACTACCTGCAAGCGCTGAAGGAGCAGAACCAGGCGTTCACCGCCTTGTTCGCGTCCACCGTGAGCAATCACTACTACAACGAGAAGGGCCTGGACCGCACGCTCAGTAGGAACAATCCGAAGGACAAATGGTTCTACGGTTTTATCGATAGTGGCGATAATCGCATGCTCAACATCGATATCGACGGCAGCACCGGCGAACTCGCGCTGTTCATCGACTATCGGGTGGAGAAGGACGGCAAGCTGGTGGGCATCGCCGGCCTGGGCCTGCGCATGACGGAAATGTCCGAGCTGATCCACAACTTCAGCTTCGGCGAGCGCGGGCGGGTCATGCTGGTGCGTGGCGATGGCCTGATCCAGGTCCATCCGCAGAACGAATTCGGTGGCAAGCGGCACCTGTCGGAACAGATCGGCGAGGCCGCGGCGCAGGCCGCCCTGGCACCGCATGACGGCTTGCAGAGCAGCCGCTTCGAACGCGATGGCGAATCCTTCGTCGCCCTCAGCCTGCCGCTGCGTGGCCTGAACTGGCATCTGGTGGCCGAAGTACCGGAGTCGCAGATCTATGCCGAGGTGCATGAAACCGTATGGCTGACCAGCCTGATCGGCGGGGCGGTGGCCCTGTTGTCGCTGCTGCTGGTGGTGCTGCTGGCGCGGGGCATCGTGCGGCCGATCCGTCAGGTTACCGCCGCGCTGGTGGCCATCGGCGATGGCGGTGGCGACCTCAGCCACCGTCTCGACGACACCCGTCGCGACGAGCTGGGCGACCTGGCCCGCGGTTTCAACCGGTTCCTCGACAGCCAGCGCAAGCTGATCGGCGAAGTGCTGGGCACCAGCGAGCAACTGCGCACGGCGGTGGGGCAGGTGATCCATGTGGTGGTGAGTACCGCCGAGCGTTCCGGCAAGCAGCAGGAAATGACCGAGATGGTCGCCACCGCCGTGCATGAAATGGGCCTGACCGTGCAGGACATCGCACGCAACGCCGGCGAAGCGGCGCATGCCTCGCAGACCGCGCGGGACGAGGCGCTGGAAGCGCGCCAGGTGGTGCAACGGTCGATTGCGCATATCGAGGGCATGTCCGGCGAGATCGGCACCGCGGCCGAGGCGGTGAGCCAGCTGGCCGAGGAAGTGGCCTCGATCGACAAGGTGCTGGCGGTGATCCGCAGCATTTCCGAACAGACCAACCTGCTGGCGCTGAACGCAGCGATCGAGGCGGCGCGGGCCGGCGAGATGGGGCGTGGCTTTGCCGTGGTGGCGGATGAAGTGCGTACCCTGGCGCAGCGCACGCAGGTGTCCACCGGCGAGATCCAGCAGATGATCCAGCGTCTCAAGCAGGGCACCGGCACGGCGGTGGAGTCGATGCATGCCGGGCAGGCCGCGACGGGGACCGGGGTGGAGTCGAGCCAGCGGACCGGCGATTCCTTGAGCGCCATCACCGGGCAGGTGGACCGGATCAGCGATATGAACCTGCAGGTGGCGACGGCGACCGAGGAGCAGTCGGCGGTGACCGAGGAGATAAACCGCAATGTCCAGGGCATTTCCGACCTGGCGCGGGAGACGGCGCTGGAGGTGCAGGGGTGTCGGGAGGAGTGTGCGGCGTTGCAGCGCCTGGCCGATGACCTGGCGCGGCAGATGGGTGGGTTCCGGCTCTAGATCCTCGGGGACCGCTTTGCGGTCCTTCGCGAGCAAGCTCGCTCCCACAAGGATCGCTGCAAACTGTGGGAGCGAGCTTGCTCGCGAAGGGCCGCAGGGCGGCCCCCAGACCAGGCAACGCGGATCAGGCCCCCATCACCGCCCGGATATCCGCCGCCAGCTCGCGCACCCGCGCTTCCTCGGTATCCCACGAGCACATGAACCGCGCGCCACCGCTGCCGATGAAGGTATAGAAGCGCCAGCCCTTGTTGCGCAGATGCTCCAGCGCCGCTTCCGGCATCTGCAGGAACACGCCGTTGGCCTCCACCGGGAACATCAGCTCCACCCCCGGCACATCCGCCACCAGCCCGCTGAGCAGTTGCGCGCACTGGTTGGCGTGAACCCCGTGGCGCAGCCAGGCGCCGTTCTCCAGCAGCCCGACCCACGGCGCCGAGAGGAAGCGCATCTTCGACGCCAGTTGTCCGGCCTGCTTGCAGCGGTAGTCGAAGTCTTCGGCCAGCTTGCGGTTGAAGAACAGGATCGCCTCACCCACGGCCATGCCGTTCTTGGTCCCGCCGAAGCACAGCACGTCGACTCCGGCCTTCCAGGTCAGCTCCGCCGGCGAGCAGCCGAGGAAGGCGCAGGCGTTGGAAAAACGCGCGCCGTCCATGTGCAGGTTGAGGCCCAGTTCCTTGCAGGTGGCGCTGATCGCCTTGAGCTCGTCCGGGCGGTAGACGCTGCCGACCTCGGTGGCCTGGGTGATGGTCACCACCCGTGGCTTGGGGTAGTGGATGTCCTGGCGCTTGAGCGCCACTTCGCGGATCGAGGCCGGGGTCAGCTTGCCGTTCTCGCTGCGCGCGGTGAGCAGTTTCGAGCCGTTGGAGAAGAATTCCGGGGCGCCGCATTCGTCGGTCTCGACGTGGGCGGTCTCCGAGCAGATCACGCTGTGGTAGCTCTGGCACAACGACGACAGGGCCAGGGAGTTGGCCGCGGTGCCGTTGAAGGCGAAGAACACTTCGCAGTCGGTTTCGAACAACTGGCGGAAATGGTCGGCGGCGCGGGCCGTCCACTGGTCGTCGCCGTAGGCGCGTTCGTGTCCCTGGTTGGCCTTTTCCATGGCGGCCCAGGCTTCCGGGCAGATTCCCGAATAGTTGTCGCTGGCGAATTGTTGGCTTTGTTCTGTCATGGCTCAGGTCCTGTTAGCAAGGCAGGAGAGCACTCTAATGCATGGATTGTCAGGTTGCCTATACAAGTAGGCGGAAACGGTTCGCCGGCGCGTTACGCCTGTAGGAGCGAGGCTTGCCCGCGAAGGACCGCGCAGCGGTCCCAGGTAGCGGTGAAGTCTGGGACCGTTGCACGGTCCTTCGCAGGCAAGCCAGCTCCTACGGGGTGATGAGCAGCCATTGCCCCCGACTATCGCAAACAAGACAAAACAATGTCGTAAACGCACCTTTGCGTGGCGTGCGCAGGCATCTGGCCGCACGGGTCCGGTCATACCATCGCTGCAAAGGACACCCGTCAATGTCACGGGTTCCACTCAATAAGAGACTCACCGCTGCCGGGAGAAATGCGATGTTCAGCAAGCAAGACCAGATCCAGGGTTATGACGATGCACTGCTGGCGGCGATGAATGCCGAAGAGCAGCGTCAGGAAGATCACATCGAACTGATCGCCTCGGAAAACTACACCAGCAAGCGCGTCATGCAGGCCCAAGGCAGCGGCCTCACCAACAAGTACGCCGAAGGCTATCCGGGCAAGCGCTACTACGGCGGTTGCGAGCACGTCGACAAGGTCGAGGCGCTGGCCATCGAGCGCGCCAAGCAGCTGTTCGGCGCCGACTACGCCAACGTCCAGCCGCACTCCGGCTCCTCGGCCAACGGCGCGGTCTACCTGGCCCTGCTGCAGGCCGGCGACACCATCCTGGGCATGAGCCTGGCCCATGGCGGCCACCTGACCCACGGCGCCAAGGTGTCGTCCTCGGGCAAGCTGTACAACGCGGTGCAGTACGGCATCGACACCGACACCGGGCTGATCGACTACGACGAAGTCGAGCGCCTGGCCGTCGAGCACAAGCCGAAGATGATCGTCGCCGGCTTCTCCGCCTACTCCAAGACCCTGGACTTCCCGCGCTTCCGCCAGATCGCCGACAAGGTCGGTGCCCTGCTGTTCGTCGACATGGCCCACGTCGCCGGCCTGGTCGCCGCCGGCCTGTACCCCAACCCGATTCCGTTCGCCGACGTGGTCACCACCACCACCCACAAGACCCTGCGCGGTCCGCGTGGCGGCCTGATCCTGGCCAAGGCCAACGAAGAGATCGAGAAGAAACTCAACGCCGCGGTCTTCCCCGGTGCCCAGGGCGGCCCGCTGATGCATGTGATCGCGGCCAAGGCAGTGTGCTTCAAGGAAGCCCTGGAGCCTGGCTTCAAGGCCTACCAGCAGCAGGTCATCGAGAACGCCCAGGCCATGGCTGGCGTGTTCATCGATCGTGGCTACGATGTGGTGTCCGGCGGCACCGACAACCACCTGTTCCTGGTCAGCCTGATCCGTCAGGGCCTGACCGGCAAGGACGCCGACGCCGCCCTGGGTCGTGCCCACATCACCGTCAACAAGAACGCCGTGCCGAACGACCCGCAGTCGCCGTTCGTGACCTCGGGCCTGCGCATCGGCACCCCGGCCGTCACCACCCGCGGCTTCAAGGTCGCCCAGTGCGTGGAACTGGCCGGCTGGATCTGCGACATCCTCGACAACCTCGGCGATGCCGATGTGGAAGCCGATGTCGCGCGCAACGTGTCGGCACTGTGTGCGGACTTCCCGGTTTACCGCTGAGTGGAGCAACAGACCATGCAACGTTATTCGGGCTTCGGCCTCTTCAAGCACTCCCTCAGCCACCACGAGAACTGGCAGCGCATGTGGCGCACGCCGACGCCGAAGAAGGTCTACGACGTCGTCATCGTCGGCGGTGGCGGCCACGGTCTGGCGACCGCGTACTACCTGGCCAAGGAACACGGCATCACCAATGTCGCGGTGATCGAGAAAGGCTGGCTGGGCGGCGGCAACACCGCGCGCAACACCACCATCGTGCGTTCCAACTACCTGTGGGACGAGTCGGCGCACCTCTACGAGCACGCCATGAAGCTGTGGGAGGGCCTGTCCCAGGACATCAACTACAACGTGATGTTCTCCCAGCGCGGCGTCTACAACCTGTGCCACACCCTGCAGGACATCCGTGACTCCGAGCGTCGGGTCAACGCCAACCGCCTCAACGGCGTCGATGGCGAGTTGCTCAACGCCAAGCAGGTGGCGGACGAGATCCCGTACCTGGACTGCTCGAAGAACACCCGCTATCCGATTCTCGGCGCCACCGTGCAGCGCCGTGGCGGCGTCGCCCGTCACGATGCCGTGGCCTGGGGCTTCGCCCGCGCCGCCGACGCCCTCGGTGTCGACCTGATCCAGCAGACCGAGGTGATCGGTTTCCGCAAGGAAAACAACACCGTGATCGGCGTGGAAACCAACAAGGGCTTCATCGGCGCCAAGCGCGTCGGCGTGGTCACCGCCGGTAACTCCGGACACATGGCGCGCCTCGCCGGCTTCCGCCTGCCGCTGGAATCCCACCCGCTGCAGGCGCTGGTCTCCGAGCCGATCAAGCCGATCATCGACAGCGTGATCATGTCCAACGCCGTGCACGGCTACATCAGCCAGTCGGACAAGGGCGACCTGGTCATCGGCGCCGGTATCGACGGCTGGGTCGGCTACGGCCAGCGCGGTTCGTACCCGGTCATCGAGCACACCCTGCAGGCGATCGTCGAGATGTTCCCGATCCTCTCCCGCGTGCGCATGAACCGTCAGTGGGGCGGCATCGTCGACACCAGCCCGGACGCCTGCCCGATCATCTCCAAGACCCCGGTGAAGAACATGTTCTTCAACTGCGGCTGGGGTACCGGCGGCTTCAAGGCCACCCCGGGCTCGGGCAACGTCTTCGCCGCCAGCCTGGCCAAAGGCGAGATGCACCCGCTGGCCAAGCCGTTTTCCATCGACCGTTTTCACAACGGCGCCCTGATCGACGAACACGGCGCAGCCGCCGTCGCCCACTAACAGGAGAAACCACCATGCTGCACATCTTCTGTCCACACTGCGGCGAACTGCGGTCCGAGGAAGAGTTCCACTCGTCCGGCCAGGCGCACATCCCGCGTCCGCTGGACCCGAACGCCTGCACCGACGAACAGTGGGGCGACTACATGTTCTTCCGCGACAACCCGCGCGGCCTGCACCACGAGCTGTGGATCCACGCCGCCGGTTGCCGTCAGTACTTCAACGCCACCCGTGACACCGTGACCTACGAGATCCTGGAAACCTACAAGATCGGCAGCAAGCCACAGGTCACCGGCAAGAGCAGCGCCCCGCAGTTGGTCGCCAACGGCCAGGGAGAAAAGGTATGAGCCAGGTTTATCGCCTCTCCAGCGGCGGTCGCATCGACCGCAGCAAAGTCTTGAATTTCACCTTCAACGGCCAGAGCTACCAGGGCTACGTCGGTGACAGCCTGGCCGCCGCGCTGCTGGCCAACGGCGTCGACATCGTCGGGCGCAGCTTCAAGTACTCGCGTCCGCGCGGCATCATCGCCGCCGGTGCCGAGGAGCCGAACGCGATCCTGCAGATCGGTGCCAGCGAAGCCACCCAGATCCCCAACGTGCGGGCTACCCAGCAGGCCCTGTATTCCGGCCTGGTCGCCACCAGCACCAACGGCTGGCCGAACGTGAACAACGATGTCATGGGCATCATCGGTAAAGTCGGCGGCAAGATGATGCCCCCCGGCTTCTACTACAAGACGTTCATGTACCCGCAGTCGTTCTGGATGACCTACGAGAAGTACATCCGCAAAGCCGCCGGCCTCGGTCGCGCGCCGCTGCAGAACGACCCCGACACCTACGACTACATGAACCAGCACTGCGATGTGCTGATCGTCGGTGGCGGCCCCGCCGGTCTCGCCGCCGCCCTGGCTGCCGCGCGCAGCGGGGCGCGGGTGATCCTCGCCGATGAACAGGAAGAGTTCGGCGGCAGCCTGCTCGACAGCCGCGAAAGCCTCGACGGCAAGCCGGCGGCCGAGTGGGTCGCCGCGGTGGTCGCCGAGCTGAAGAGCCTGCGCGAAGTGACCTTGCTGCCACGGGCCACGGTCAACGGCTACCACGACCACAACTTCCTGACCATTCACGAGCGCCTGACCGACCACCTCGGTGATCGCGCGCCGATGGGCCAGGTGCGTCAGCGCATGCACCGGGTTCGCGCCAAGCGCGTGGTCCTGGCCACCGGCGCCCACGAGCGTCCGCTGGTGTACGCCAACAACGACGTGCCGGGCAACATGCTGGCCGGCGCCGTCTCCGTCTACGTCCGCCGCTACGGCGTGGCCCCGGGCCGCAAGCTGGTGCTGGCGACCAACAACGACCATGCCTACCGCGTTGCCCTCGACTGGCACGACGCCGGCCTGCAAGTGGTGGCTGTCGCCGATGCGCGGCACAACCCGCGCGGTTCGCTGGTGGAAGAAGCCCGTGCCAAGGGCATCCGCATCCTGACCTCCAGCTCGGTGGTCGAGACGCGCGGCAGCAAGCGCGTCAGCGGCGCCCGTGTCGCCGCCATCGATGTGAAGGCGCACAAGGTCACCAGCCCTGGCGAATGGCTCGAATGCGATCTGGTCGCCAGCTCCGGCGGCTACAGTCCGGTGGTCCACCTGGCCTCGCACCTGGGCGGCAAGCCGGTCTGGCGTGAAGACATCCTCGGCTTCGTGCCGGGCGACGCACCGCAGAAGCGCGTATGCGTCGGTGGCATCAACGGTGTGTTCGGCCTGGGCGAAAGCCTCGCCGACGGTTTCGAGGGCGGCGCCCGTGCGGCCAGCGAGGCCGGCTTCAAGGCCGCTGCCGTCACCGCGCCGAAAGTCCTGGCACGCCAGGAAGAGGCCACCGTGGCGCTGTTCCAGGTGCCTCACGAGAAGAACACCGCCCGCGCGCCGAAGCAGTTCGTCGACCAGCAGAACGATGTCACCGCCGCCGCCATCGAACTGGCGACCCGCGAAGGCTTCGAGTCGGTCGAGCACGTCAAGCGCTACACCGCGCTGGGCTTCGGTACCGACCAGGGCAAACTGGGCAACATCAACGGCCTGGCCATCGCCGCCCGTTCGCTGGGCATCGGCATCCCGGAAATGGGCACCACCATGTTCCGTCCGAACTACACGCCGATCACCTTCGGCGCGGTCGCCGGGCGTCACTGCGGTCACCTGTTCGAGCCGGTGCGCTTCACCGCGCTGCATGCCTGGCATGTGAAGAACGGCGCCGAGTTCGAAGACGTCGGCCAGTGGAAGCGGCCGTGGTACTTCCCTCGCGCCGGTGAAGACATCCACGCCGCCGTGGCCCGCGAATGCAAGGCCGTGCGCGACAGCGTGGGCCTGCTGGACGCCTCGACCCTGGGCAAGATCGACATCCAGGGCCCGGATGCCCGCGAGTTCCTCAACCGCATCTACACCAACGCCTGGACCAAGCTCGACGTGGGCAAGGCCCGCTACGGCCTGATGTGCAAGGAAGACGGCATGGTCTTCGACGACGGCGTGACCGCCTGCGTCGGCGACAACCACTTCATCATGACCACCACCACCGGCGGCGCGGCGCGCGTCCTGCAGTGGCTGGAGATCTACCAGCAGACCGAATGGCCGGACCTGAAGGTGTACTTCACCTCGGTCACCGACCACTACGCGACCCTGACCCTGTCCGGCCCGAACAGCCGCAAGCTGCTCGCCGAAGTCAGCGACATCGACCTGGACAAGGACGCCTTCCCGTTCATGAGCTGGAAGGAAGGCCTGGTCGGCGGCGTGCCGGCGCGGGTGTTCCGGATCTCGTTCACCGGCGAGCTGTCCTACGAGGTGAACATCCAGGCCAACTACGCCATGGGCGTGCTGGAGAAGATCGTCGAGGCCGGCAAGAAGTACAACCTGACCCCGTATGGCACCGAGACCATGCACGTCCTGCGCGCCGAGAAGGGCTTCATCATCGTCGGCCAGGACACCGACGGCTCGATGACCCCGGACGACCTGAACATGAGCTGGTGCGTCGGGCGCAACAAGCCGTTCTCCTGGATCGGCCTGCGCGGCATGAACCGCGAGGACTGCGTGCGCGAGAACCGCAAGCAGCTGGTGGGCCTCAAGCCGGTCGACCCGAACAAGTGGCTGCCGGAAGGTGCGCAACTGGTGTTCGATCCGAAGCAGCCGATCCCGATGGACATGGTCGGTCACGTCACCTCCAGCTACGCGGCCAACTCGCTGGGTTATTCCTTCGCCATGGGTGTGGTCAAGGGTGGCCTGCAGCGCATCGGCGAGCGGGTCTACTCGCCCCAGGCCGACGGCAGCGTGATCGAGGCGGAGATCTGTTCTTCGGTGTTCTTCGATCCCAAGGGTGAGCGGCAGAACGTTTAAGGCTGTGTTCGGGGACCGCTTCGCGGTCCTTCGCAGGCAAGCCAGCTCCTACAAGAGCAGGGTGAGCCCCGCAACTCTCTGTAGGAGCGTGGCTTGCCCGCGAAGGGCTGCAAAGCAGCCCCAGATGGATTCCAGAATTCAGGCAGGTATAAAAAGATGAGCGCCATCAACGTCTACGAACAACGCCCCGGCGGCGACGCCAAAGCCGAATCGCCGCTGCACCACGCCGACCTGTCCAGCCTGGTCGGCAAGGGCCGCAAGAACGCCGGGGTGACCCTGCGCGAGAAGAAATTCCTCGGTCACCTGACCCTCCGTGGCGACGCCCACGACCCGGCCTTCGCCGGCGGCGTGTTCAAGGCCATCGGCCTGGAACTGCCGGTCGCCCTGACCGTGGTCGCCAACGGTGACATGTCGCTGCAATGGCTCGGCCCGGACGAGTGGCTGCTGATCGTCCCCGGCGGCCAGGAGTTCGCCGTGGAAAATGCCCTGCGCGACGCGCTGCAAGGCCAGCACATCCAGGTGGTCAACGTCAGCGGCGGGCAGACTCTGCTGGAACTGAGCGGCCCGAAGGTGCGTGAAGTGCTGATGAAATCCACCAGCTACGACGTGCACCCGAACAACTTCCCGGTGGGCAAGGCGGTCGGTACCGTGTTTGCCAAGTCGCAACTGGTGATCCGCCGCACCGGCGAGGAAACCTGGGAGCTGCTGATCCGCCGCAGCTTCTCCGACTACTGGTGGCTGTGGTTGCAGGACGCTTCCGCCGAATACGGTCTGGCCATCGAAGCCTGAGCAGGAGAATCAGCATGAGTCGTGCCCCGGACACCTGGATTCTCACCGCCGACTGCCCGAGCCTGCTCGGTACCGTGGATGTGGTCACCCGCTTCCTCTACGAGCAGCGTTGCTACGTCACCGAGCACCACTCGTTCGATGACCGGCTGTCCGGGCGCTTCTTCATTCGCGTCGAGTTCCGCCAGCCGGACGACTTCGACGAGGCGGGCTTCCGCGCCGGCCTGGCCGAGCGCGGCGAGGCCTTCGGCATGCTCTTCGAGCTGACCGCGCCGAACCACCGGCCGAAGGTGGTGATCATGGTTTCCAAGGCCGATCACTGCCTCAACGACCTGCTCTATCGCCAGCGCATCGGCCAGTTGGGCATGGACGTGGTGGCGGTGGTGTCGAACCACCCGGACCTCGCGCCGTTGGCCGAGTGGCATCACATCCCGTATCACCATTTCCCCCTGGATCCCCACGACAAGCCGGCGCAGGAACGCAAGGTGCTGCAGGTGATCGAGGAGTCCGGCGCCGAGCTGGTGATCCTCGCCCGCTACATGCAGGTGCTGTCGCCGGAGCTGTGCCGTCGCCTGGACGGCTGGGCGATCAACATCCACCACTCGCTGCTGCCCGGCTTCAAGGGCGCCAAGCCGTATCACCAGGCCTACAACAAGGGCGTGAAGATGGTCGGTGCCACCGCGCACTACATCAACAACGACCTCGACGAAGGCCCGATCATCGCCCAGGGCGTCGAGGTGGTGGACCACAGCCACTATCCCGAGGACCTGATCGCCAAGGGCCGTGATATCGAGTGCCTGACCCTGGCACGGGCGGTGGGGTATCACATCGAGCGGCGGGTGTTCCTCAACGCCAACCGCACCGTCGTTCTCTAAGTCCTCCTGGGACCGCTTCGCGGTCCTTCGCGAGCAAGCTCGCTCCCACAAGGTTTCTTTGCCGGGCTCATTTTTGTGGCCTGGCAGGTAACCCTGTGGGAGCGAGCTTGCTCGCGAATGCATTCTGGATACCTCCACGGGACTGCCGCCGATAGATAAACCACTGTCGCAACCAGTGGCGGCATTCACGCCCGACCGGCCCACAATTCCCCCATTCCAGTAACACTGGCCGCCCATGGACGGCGGCGCTTCAACCAACGCTGCATAACTACAAGTCAAGCGAGGTAAGAGCATGTCTGGCAATCGTGGAGTGGTGTATCTCGGCGCCGGAAAGGTCGAGGTGCAGAAGATCGACTATCCGAAGATGCAGGACCCGCGCGGTCGCAAGATCGAGCACGGGGTCATCCTCAAGGTGGTCTCCACCAACATCTGCGGCTCCGACCAGCACATGGTTCGCGGCCGCACCACTGCCCAGACCGGACTGGTCCTGGGCCATGAAATCACCGGCGAGGTCATCGAGAAGGGCAGCGACGTCGAGAACCTGAAGATCGGTGACCTGGTCTCCGTACCCTTCAACGTCGCCTGCGGCCGCTGCCGCTCCTGCAAGGAAATGCACACCGGCGTCTGCCTGACCGTCAACCCGGCCCGCGCCGGCGGTGCCTACGGCTATGTCGACATGGGCGACTGGACCGGCGGCCAGGCCGAGTACGTGCTGGTGCCGTACGCTGACTTCAACCTGCTGAAACTGCCGGATCGCGACAAGGCCATGGAGAAGATCCGCGACCTGACCTGCCTGTCCGACATTCTGCCGACCGGCTACCACGGTGCGGTCACTGCTGGCGTTGGCCCGGGCAGCACCGTGTATGTCGCCGGTGCCGGCCCTGTCGGCCTCGCTGCCGCCGCCTCGGCACGCCTGTTGGGCGCCGCCTGCGTGATCGTCGGTGACCTCAATCCGCTGCGCCTGGCGCATGCCAAGGCCCAGGGCTTCGAAGTGGTCGACCTGTCCAAGGACGCCCCGCTGCACGAGCAGATCATCGACATCCTCGGCGAGCCTGAAGTGGACTGCGCGGTCGATGCCGTCGGCTTCGAAGCCCGTGGCCATGGCCATGAAGGCGCCAAGCACGAGGCCCCGGCCACCGTGCTCAACTCGCTGATGCAGGTCACCCGCGTTGCCGGCAAGATCGGTATTCCGGGCCTGTACGTGACCGAGGATCCGGGTGCGGTGGATGCCGCGGCGAAGATCGGTGCCCTGAGCATCCGCTTCGGCCTGGGCTGGGCCAAGTCGCACAGCTTCCACACCGGCCAGACCCCGGTGATGAAGTACAACCGCGCGCTGATGCAGGCGATCATGTGGGACCGCATCAACATCGCCGAGATCGTCGGGGTGCAGGTGATCAGCCTCGACCAGGCGCCGGAAGGCTATGGCGAGTTCGATGCCGGTGTGCCGAAGAAATTCGTGATCGACCCGCACAAGACGTTCAGTGCGGCGTAAGCGGAAATGAAGAAGGGGCCGGTTTCGGCCCCTTCTTCATAGAACAAAACATAACCAACTGATTTTGCGCGTATTTTGTAGGAGCTGGCTTGCCTGCGAAGGACCGCGCAGCGGTCCCCGAATGCGGTGAGGTCCGGGACCGCTTCGCGGTCCTTCGCAGGCAAGCCAGCTCCTACAGGGACCGCGTCGTGCTTCTTAGTCCGAGAGTTTCGGCAGGCACTCATCCAGCCGCTTGTACAGCGCACTCTCCACCGGCCAGTTCCTCAACAACCGCGCCCGGTCCCTGGCGAACGCCGGGGCGAAGCTCAGTTGCGTCGCATGCTGGCTCATCGCATCGAGGTCGATCAGCGCCCACTGCCCGTCCTGCCAGAACAGGTTGTAGGCCTTCAGGTCGCCATGGCTGATGCGCTCGTGAATCAACTGCGCCAGCAACTGCTGCAACGCCGCCAATTGCGCTTCAGGCACGTCACCGCTGTCCACGTACGGCGCGAAGCTGGTCATCAGGTCCGGCCCGTCGAGCAGTTCGGTGATCAGGTAGGCCTTGCCGCGCAGGCCCAGCGTGCGTGTCTCCAGCACCGCCAGCGGGGTGGGCGTGGCGAAGCCGAGGAACGCCAGGCGATGCCCTTCGATCCATGAATGCCAGGCCCGGCTCGGGCGCCAGAAGCGCTTGAACCAGTGGGCGGTGTTCTTGATGTTGTAGCGCTTGATCACCAGCGCCCGGCCATCGGCCTCGACCCGTGCCACGCTGGCGGCACCGCCGGTCTTGTACAGGTGCCCGGCGTCGATCAGCGCATCGGCGTTGTCCAGCACAGGCTGCATCGCGGCGACCTGCTTGCGCGGGATCGCCTTCAGGCCCGAGGCGCCGCGCTCGACGCTGAACAGCGTGCAATCACGACCGGCCTTGTCCAGGTAGTCCTTCAGGCGCCAGTGGCGGACCTTGTCGATCTGCTTCTGCAGGGCTTCCAGCGGCAGCGCGTGCTCGCTGTTGGCCAGCAGGTAGTGCACCAGCAGTTCCTCGATGAACGGTTCGAGGCGCTTGGGCAACTGGGCGAAGAGCACCCCGAGGTTCTGCAGCACCTGCTGGCGCGACAGCGGCTGGCCCGGGTTTTCCGCCTTGATCCCGCCACCGTCGATGACGTACAGCTGGCCGTCATGGCGCAGCAGGTTGTCCAGGTGCAGGTCGTCCTGCCACAGGCCCTTGGCGTGCAACTGCGCGACCGCGGCGAGGGCTTCGCCGAGGACCAGGCTCTGCGCGTCACTCAGCGGTGCCTGGGCTTCCACCTCGGCCCAGGCGTCGCCGAGGCTGCTGGAGCCTTCGAGGTATTCGAACAGCAACCAGCCACCTTCGCCTTCTTTCAGGCCGTCGGCCAGCAGTCGCGGGGTGGTCACGCCGTTGTCGGCGAGCAGGCGCACACCGTCCCGTTCCCGCTGGAAATGCCGCGCGGCGCTGCCGCCGACCAGCAATTTGGCCAGCACCGGCGTGCCCCGCCAGACCCCGGCTCCGACATAGCGCTGCCCCGGCAGCACCCGCAGCAGGCTGAGCAGTTGCAGCTCGGCGCTGCCGGCGGCATCGGCGAGGGTGATGCTCAACGGCAGCGCCGGGGTGCGCCCGGCATCCTTGAGTTCGGACAAGCGCATCAGCGGGTTTCCTTATGACGACGGCGACGCAGCAGGCGCTGCAGCCAGGCATTCACCAGCGCGCTGTCCGCAGGCTGATCCAGGTACGCCGACAGCAGCAGGCGCACGTCCGCCTCGCTCCAGAGCGGCGCGCGACGCAGCAGCGGCTCCAGGTCCTTGAGGCGGTCACGCTGGCCGAACAGCAGCGGCCGGGTCTTTTCCAGATCGATCAACTGGGCCTGCCAGCCGTCGCCGCGTTCGCGCAGGAAGATGTGCTTGGGATAGAAGCAGCCGTGGACCTGCCCGGCAGCATGGAGGGTGCGGGCCAACTGGCCGCAGGCGCGCAGGATGCCGTGGCGCTGGCCGGTGTCCAGCTGTTCCCACTGGCCGAGCAGCAGGTCGAGATCGGTCCACTCGTCCAGCGCCCGGGTCATGAGGATCGCCCGGCGCTCGCCGTCGATCTTGCGCTCGCCGTAGTACACAGCCTGCAGCGCTGGAATGCGCAGCTTCTGGTAGCGGCTGATATTGCGGAATTCGCGGGCGAAGGTCGGCTCGCCGAACGGCCGGTGCAGGGTGTGGGTCAGGTAGTTGCTCTGGCGCTTGAGGTAGTAGCCCTTGCCTTCGAGCTCCAGGCGAAACACGCTGCTCCAGCCACCACGGCCGGTGTTGGGCTCGTCCACCGCGTCCAGTTGCACCGCCCAGAGCTGGTCGAAGCCGTTCAGGCCGTGGCGTTCGAGCAGCGCCGTGTCGGTGTTGGCGACAAAATCACTCATTCGCGTCCCTCGAAAAACTTCACGATATGGCGGATGCGCTTCTTGTCGGCCGCGTTCAGGCGGTCGCGGTTGCGGTACTGCAGATAGAAGCGCAGGCGCTGGGTGGCCGACAGATGATACTTGGCCACTTTGTCCAGGCACGCCAGGTCCTTGGTGATGCGGTAGCGCAGCATGAAGCCCCACCAGAAGTCGCCGGTCGGGCAATCGATGAAGAATAGCGTGCCCGCGTCGTCCACCAGCAGGTTGCGCCACTTCAGGTCGTTGTGGGTGAAGTGGTGGTCATGCATGACCCGCGTATGCCGCGCCAGCTGCCGGCTGACGTGGTCGACCCAGTGGCGGTCGGCCAGGCGTGGGTCGTTGCTCTCGGCCAGGGCGTTGAGGTCTTCGGTGCGCGGCAGTTCGCGGGTGATCATCGCGCCGCGGCCGAAACTCAGGCCATTGCGCTCCAGGCCGCAGGCCACCACCTCGGCGGTGGGAATCTGCCACTTGGCGAACTGCTTGAGGTTCTGCCACTCGGCCTTGATCCGCGGCCGCCCCAGGTAGCGGCGCAGGTGCTTGCCGGCGCCGGTGTAGCGTTTGACGTAGTAGTTGACCCCGTCACGCTGGACGCGGATCACTTCGCTCAGCGGATCTCGGGTGAGTTGCTCGCCCTGCAGGGCGAACACCGCGTCGATACTGCCGAAATCCTCTGCCAGGGCCGCGTACTTCGGCTCCAGTGTCCAACCCGCCATCAGAGCGCATCCCCATACCGTTGCTTACGCTCGTAGAGCTTCTGCGCCTTGCCGTCCAGCCAGCGCAGCAGGCCCGCGTGTTCGGCGAGGATCTGGCGCAGCGGTTGCTGGAAATAGCCGCGCAGGAAGCGCAGCTTGTCGCGTCGCGTCAGGCCGATGTCCAGCGCCGAGAAATACAGGGCGGCCAGGTCCTTGTCGCGCCAGCGCCGGGTGATCCTGTCACGGGTCTGGGCGCGGTGCAGGTCGATGACCGACAGCTTGAAGTCATCCGCCGTCACCGGTTTGTCGGTGTGCAGGAGGAAGTGGCAGATGTAGCAGTCGCGGTGGTTGACCCCGGCGCGGTGCATGCCGCCGGTCATCTTCGCCACCTCGGCGATCAGCGCGCGCTTGAGGCGCGGCTCTGGCGGCTGGCGCAGCCAGTCGATGCTGAAGTCTTCCAGGCTGACCGTCGGCGCCAGTTCCTCGGTGACGATGAACGAGTGCTGGGTCGCCGGATTGCTGCCACGCTCGCCGAAGGCCACCGCGGTCATGGTCGGTACGCCGGCCTGGTGCAGGCGCTGGATCGCGGTCCATTCCTGGCCGGCGCCGAGCACCGGCAGCTTGGCGCTGAACAGGTTCTTGAAGATCTCGCCCCAGCCGATGCCGCGGTGGATCTTGACGAAATAGCCGTCGCCGGCGACCTCGGTGCGCAGGGTACGGCGGCCTTCCAGCTCGCGGTAGACCTCGCCCTGCAGCGCTTCGACGGCCTCGAAAGGGTCGCGTCCGGCCCACAGGCGCTTGAAGGGTTCTGCCAGGATCAGCTTCATGGGCGCTCCCCGAGAATCACGTCGGCGGCATGCTCCGGCATGCTGTACAGGTCGGCGGTCTCGGCGAAGGCCAGGCCGTTCCGGCCCCAGCTGGCGCGAGCCGCCGGGTCTTCGAGCATGCGCTGCAGGTAGCGGTTGAGCTGTTCCTGTTCGAACGGCTCGTCCAGCACCAGGCCGCTGTCGGCCTCGGCGATGTAGTGGGCGTAGCCGCACACCGCGGTGACCAGCACCGGCAGGCCGGCGACCAGCGCCTCCAGCAGCACGGTGCCGGTGTTCTCGTTGTAGGCCGGGTGGATCAGCACGTCGGCGCCGAGCAGGAAGCGCGGGATATCGCTGCGTCCCTTGAGGAACTGCACCTGGTCGCCAAGCCCCAGGGCGGTGCTCTGCAACTGGAACACCTTGGGATCGTCCTGGCCGATGACCATCAGCCGGGTGCGCTTGCGCAGGGCCGAGGGCAGGGCGGCGAGGGCCTTGAGGCTGCGGTCGGTGCCCTTGGTCTTGAACCCGGAACCGATCTGCACCAGCAGCAGGTCGTCGTCGCCGAGGTCGAATTCGCGGCGGAAGTCGGCGCGGATCTCGGCGGCGTTGGCCGGAGCCCGGCGGTCCTGGGAAATGCCCGGCGGCAGCAGGTGGAAGCGTTCTTCCGGGGTGCCGTAGTGCTTGATGAACAGCGGTTGCTGCACCTCGGAAATCATCAGGATTTCGGTGCGCGCGTCCTTCGCGAAGACCGCGCGCTCGTATTCGGCGAAGTGCCGGTAGCGGCCCCAGCGCCGGTACAGGCCGCCGCGCAGGGTCTGGGCCTTGTCCTCGAAGCAGCCGTCGGCGGCGTAGTAGACGTCCAGGCCGGGCATCTTGTTGAAGCCGATCAGGCGGTCGACCGGGCGTTTGGCCAGGTCGGCGGCCATCCAGGCGCTGAGTTTTTCATTGCGGCGGTGGTTGAACAGCGCCTTGACCGGCGCCACCAGCACTTCGAAACCGGGCGGCACGTCGCCTTCCCAGATCAGGGTGTAGACACGGATCTTGTGCCCGCGGCGCTGGCACTCCAGGGCGATGCGCATGAAGTCACGCTGCAGGCCACCGAAGGGGAAATACTTGTAGAGCACGAAAGCCAGTTGCATCAACGAACATCCTCGGCCCGCAGCAGCTCGCCCAACTGGCGTGCCACACGTTCGGGATTCAGGCGAGTGAAGCACAGCGGCCACTCACGTTTGAGATCGAACCGGCGCAGTTCCTCGGCGCTCGGTTTGTAGGTGCACTTCTTGCGCAGGCAGGGTGCGCAGGGGAAGTCGCTGGCCACATGGACCTGGGATTTGCCATAGGCCCCGGTGAGACCCGGATTGGTCGGGCCGAACAGGGAAATGGTCGGCACGTCCAGCGCCGCCGCGAGGTGGCCGAGTCCGGTATCGACGGCCACGCAGGCCTTGGCCGAGGCCAGCACCTTGCCAACCCCGGCAAGGTTCAATTTGGGTAGCACCTGGGCATTCTTCAAGCCCTGGGCGATGCGCTCGGCGCGGGCCTTCTCCGCCGGATTGCCCCACGGCAGGCAGACATGCAGGCCGGCGCGACCGAGGCGTTCGGCCAGCTGGCGCCAGTACAGCTCGGGCCAGTGCTTGGTGTCCCAGGTGGTGCCATGCAGGAACACCACGTAGGGCGCCACGCCGATCTGCTCCAGGCGGCTGCGGTCCAGGCCGTAGTCGCCGATGCCGTCCGGCAGGTCGTAGCCCAGGGCCAGGGCGAACAGCTGGCGGACCCGTTCGACCGCGTGCTGGCCGGTGGCAACCGACAGGCGGCGGTCATAGAAGCGGCTGGAGAGTCCTTCACGCGCCGAATAGCGGTCGAGGCCGGCGACCGGGGTCTTTTTCACGTAGCGGGTCAGCCAGGCGCTCTTGACCAGGCCCTGGGCATCGATCACCAGGTCGTACTTGCGCTCGCGGATACGCTTCTTGAACTGGCCCCATTCGCCGCTCTTGAAGGTCTGCCAGAGGTTCTTGCGCCAGCGGCGGATCGCCACCGGGATGACCTGGTCCACCGCCGGGTGCCAGCTGGGGATCTCGGCGAAGCCTTCTTCCACCACCCAGTCGAACCGGATGCCGGGGATGGCATGGGCCGCGTCGCTCAGGGCCGGCAGGGCGTGGATCACGTCGCCCAGGGACGAGGTCTTGATCAGCAGCACACGCACTTAGTCGACCTCTGGACTGATGTCGACCAGCGACGGGCCATTGAGGCGCTGCAATGCCGCCGCGACGGCATCCGGCTCCAGCTGGCGCAGGCAGTTGTAGTGGCCGTAGCGGCAGGTGCGGTCGAAGCACGGGCTGCAATCCAGGCCCAGGCGCACCACTTCGACCTGGTCGGCCAGCGGCGGGGTGAAGCCCGGCGACGTCGAGCCGTAGACCGCCACCAGCGGCCGGTTCAGCGCCGCGGCGACGTGCATCAGCCCGGAGTCGTTGGACACCACGGCATCGGCGCAGGACAGCAGGTCGATGGCCTCGGCCAGCGAGGTTTCCCCGGCCAGGTTGCTCGACTCCTCGCGAAAGCCCGGAATCAGCCGCGCGCGGATCTGCTCGCCGACCGGATGGTCGTTCTTCGAGCCGAACAGCCAGACCTGCCAGCCTTCACGGATCTTCAGCTCGGCGACCTTGGCGTAATGCTCTGCCGGCCATTTCTTCGCCTCGCCGAACTCGGCACCCGGGCACAGGGCCAGGACCGGGCGGTCCAGCTCCAGGCCGAACTTGGCCAGGGCCGCGGCACGGCTGGCATCCTCGATGCTCAGGCGCGGGCGCGGGTAGGGCTGCGGCAGGTCGCTGTCGGCCGGGTAGGCCAGGGCCATGAAACGCTCGATCATCAGCGGGTAGCGCGCCTTGTCCAGGCGCCGCACGTCGTTGAGCAGGCCGTAGCGGAATTCGCCACGCCAGCCGGTGCGCTTGGGAATCCCGGCGAAGAACGGCACCAGCGCCGACTTCAGCGAGTTGGGCAGGAGGATCGCCTGGTCGTACTGGCCGGCCAGGGACTTGCCGATGCGTCGCCGCGTGGCCAGGTCGAGCACGCCGTGGCCGAGCGGGAAGCTCAAGGCCTGGCGCACTTCGGGCATGCGTTCGAGGATCGGCCGGCTCCATTCGGGTGCCAGCACGTCGATCACGCAATCGGCGTGACGCTGCTTCAGGACCTGGAACAGCGTCTGCGCCATCACCATGTCGCCCACCCAGCTGGGCCCGATTATCAAAATTCTCATGCGTTATCCAGAAACGATCAGGGAGGCTGCAGTCTGTCTTGCAACAGCCTGGCCTCCCTTCTTTATATTCAGGCTCGGTCCAGTGTAAGTCACTGAGTGTAGGCTGGCGTCCTGCCAGCCGTTTGCGCTCACTGTTCAGCCAAGCCCCAACTCGCTCCAGATACGCCGGACTTCACGGCGTTCCGTGGCGAACTGGGCCGCGTCGATCACCCCGGCCTGTTTCTGCAGGGCCTGGCGGTGCGCGGCGGAGCGGAACGCCTTGTACACCTCGCGCAGCAGCACGGCATCGCTGGCGGGCATCAGCCCGGCCTCCTCGAGACCCTCGAGAATGCGGATGTTGTCGGTGTAGCGCAGCAGCGCCGGATGGCTGTGGGACCAGGCGAGCGCGGCGTATTGCACCATAAATTCAATATCGACGATACCACCGGCATCCTGCTTGATATCGAAGGGAACGCCGGCGTCGTAGGCGTTGCCCGCGGTACCGGCGGCGGTGCCTTTGGTGCCCAGGTTGTCGCGCATCTTGGCGCGCATCTCGCTGACTTCGACCCGCAGGGCGGCCAGGTCGCGCTGCTTGCCCAGGACCCGCGCGCGCACATCCTCGAAGGCTGCGCCAACCTGTTCGCAGCCCACCAGCACGCGGGCGCGGACCAGGGCCTGGTGCTCCCAGGTCCAGGCTTCGTTCTGCTGGTAACGTTCGAAAGCACCCACCGAGCTGACCAGCAACCCGGACGCACCGGATGGCCGCAGGCGCATGTCGACGTCATACAGCTGACCGGAGTTGGTCTGGGTGGTCAGCAGGTGAATGATGCGCTGGCCCAGGCGGGTGAAGAACTGCGCGCTGTCGATCGGCTTGGCGCCGTCGGTCTCGGCCTGCGGGTCGCCATCGTGGATGAACACCAGGTCGAGGTCCGAGCCGTGGCCCAGTTCGAGGCCGCCGACCTTGCCGTAGCCGACGATGATGAAGCCCGGGTCGCACGGGCTGCCGTCGCTGCGCTGCGGGCGGCCGTGGCGGGCCACGGTCTGGCGCCAGGACAGGGCCAGCACCTGGTTGAGAATGGCCTCGGCGAGCCAGGTCAGGTAGTCGCTGACCTTCATCAGCGGCAGGCTGCCGGCGATTTCCGAGGCGGCGACGCGCAGGCTGTGGGCCAGTTTGAAGTGGCGCAGGGCCTCCATCTGCTGTTCCAGGTCGTCCTCGGGGATGCGGGTCAGGCGTTCGCGCAGCTCGGCGGCCAGTTCCGGCGCCTTCGGCGGGCTGAACAGACGGCTTTCGTTGAGCAGTTCGTCGAGCAGCAGCGGGAAGCGCGCGATCTGCTCGGCAATCCACGGGCTGGCGGCGCACAGGGTTAGCAGGCGGCGCAGGGCCCCGGGGTTTTCCGTGAGCAGCACCAGGTAGGCGGAGCGGCGTGCCACGGCCTCGACCAGCGGCAGCACCCGTTCCAGCACCAGGTCCGGATCGTCGTGCTCCACGGCCTGGGCCAGCAGGCGCGGAATGAAGGCATCGAGGCGCTCGCGGCCGAGGCGCTGCATGGCCCGCAGCTGCGGGCTGGAACGCAGCGCGGCGAGCAGCTTGAGGGCGCGCTGGGCATCGCGGAAGCCGGCGTCCTGCAACTGGCGGCAGGCGGCTTCCTCGTCCTGGGCTTCTTCCCACAGCGGCAGCCATTCGCCGCCGACCACCACTTCACCTTCGCCTTCTTCTTCATCCGGATCGGCGATGACCTGGCGGAAGTGCCAGTCGATACGCCCGCGCCAGTGCATCAGCTGGGCGTGGAAGGCATCCCAGTCGGGGAAGCCGAGCATGAAGGCGATGCGCGCGCGGTCGAGGTCGTCGTCCGGCAGCATCTGGGTCTGGCGGTCGCCGATGGCCTGGATGGCGTGCTCGGTATACCGCAGGAATTCGTAGCCTTCGCGCAGCTCGGTGACCACCGCGGCGGGCAGGTAGCCCTGGCCTTCGAGGGTCGCCAGCACTTTAAGGAGGGGGCGCTGCTGCAGGCTCAGGTCGCGGCCCCCGTGGATCAGTTGGAAAGCCTGGGCGATGAACTCCACCTCGCGGATGCCGCCGGCACCCAGCTTGATGTTCGCCGACATGCCCTTGCGCCGGACTTCCTGCTGGATCAGCTGCTTCATGGTGCGCAGCGCTTCGATGGCGGAGAAGTCCAGGTAGCGGCGATAGACGAAGGGCCGCAGCATTTCCTGCAGTTGCGCGCCAGCGGCCTGGTCGCCGGCCACCACGCGGGCCTTGATCATGGCGTAGCGTTCCCAGTCGCGGCCCTGGTCCTGGTAGTACTGCTCCAGGGCATTGAAGCTCAGCACCAGGGCACCGGACGAACCGTAGGGGCGCAGGCGCATGTCGACACGGAAGACGAAGCCGTCGACGGTGATCGGGTCCAGTGCCTTGATCAGGCGCTGGCCGAGGCGGGTGAAGAACTCCTGGTTGTCCAGCGAGCGCTTGACCCCGGTGGTCTCGCCGCCTTCGGGGTAGGCGAAGATCAGGTCGATGTCCGAGGACAGGTTGAGCTCCACCGCGCCGAGCTTGCCCATGCCCAGCACCACCATCTGTTGCGGCTGGCCGCTGCGGCTGCCGGTCGGCGTGCCGAACTGCTCGCACAGGCGCGGATAGAGCCATTGATAGGCCTGGTCGATGGCGGCGTCGGCCATGTCGGAGAGGTCGCGGCAGGTTTCGATCAGGTCGGCCTGACGGGTCACGTCACGCCAGACGATGCGCACCTGGTGGCGGTTGCGCTGGCGGCGCAGGGCGCGGGCCAGGTCGTCCTCGCTGGTGGCGGCGCCGGCCGCGGCGGCCAGTTGCGCGCACAGCTCGCCGGGGGCGAAGCGGCGGTCGAGGTCGCCGCTGGCGGCCAGGTCGAGGAGCATCGCCGGATCACGCAGGCTCTGTTCCAGGACGAACACGCTGGCGGCCGAGACCCGGGCGAAGGCGGCCCAGCGTTCGGCGTTCCAGTCGTCCAGGCTCAGGCCGTCGGCGGCGGCCACGGCCCCGCGCAGGGCCTGTTGATTGTCGAGGGCGGTGGCTTGGAGGGTTTCTGGCAGCTCGACCAGCAAAGGCAGGCTCATGGTCTATCCTTGATCCGCGGGAAAAGGCAGGCAGTGACGAGGTGGCTGAAGCGCGGCCCGGGTTGGACTGTCGTACAAAAGTGAGAAATAGCTGCAATCTCGGAATTTCTGGCAGAAATCATCACGGCAGACCTTTTCGTAACCGGTTTTTAATCGCCGGTATCGTTTTATCTCACAAGCCAATGGATGGCCTGGGACTGTTCTCATGTAGTTTTACTACTGCTTTTTTCAGTCGAAGGCATGTAATGACGAACGATTTGTAGTAAAACTACACGCCGCCGGGACTACCTCCGGTAATCCAAGAATTCATGTCGTCTGCCCAAAAGGCCAGTCGCAAACTTCAGGCAACCGATTCTGGAAGCCTTTCCGCCCTGGAGCAAGCCATGCAAGACCTCGATCCCGTCGAAACCCAGGAATGGCTGGACGCCCTGGAGTCGGTCCTCGACAAAGAAGGCGAAGACCGCGCTCACTACCTGATGACCCGTATGGGCGAGCTGGCCACCCGTAGTGGCTCGCAGCTGCCGTACGCAATCACCACGCCATACCGCAACACCATTCCCGTCACCCACGAAGCACGCATGCCTGGCGACCTGTTCATGGAACGCCGCATTCGCTCGCTGGTGCGCTGGAACGCGTTGGCCATGGTAATGCGCACCAACCTGAAAGACTCGGACCTGGGCGGCCACATCTCTTCGTTCGCCTCCAGCGCAACCCTGTACGACATCGGCTTCAACTACTTCTTCCAGGCTCCGACCGACGAGCACGGCGGCGACCTGATCTTCTTCCAGGGCCACGCCTCGCCAGGCGTCTACGCCCGCGCCTTCATGGAAGGTCGCATCAGCGAAGACCAGATGAACAACTTCCGTCAGGAAGTCGATGGCAAGGGCCTGTCGTCCTACCCGCACCCATGGCTGATGCCTGACTTCTGGCAGTTCCCGACCGTATCCATGGGGCTGGGCCCGATCCAGGCGATCTACCAGGCGCGCTTCATGAAGTACCTGGAAGCTCGCGGCTACATCCCGGCCGGCAAGCAGAAAGTCTGGTGCTTCATGGGCGACGGCGAGTGCGACGAGCCGGAATCCCTGGGCGCGATCGCCCTGGCCGGCCGCGAGAAGCTGGACAACCTGATCTTCGTCATCAACTGCAACCTGCAGCGCCTCGACGGCCCGGTTCGCGGCAACGGCAAGATCATCCAGGAACTCGAAGGCGTGTTCCGTGGCGGTGGCTGGAACGTCAACAAAGTCGTCTGGGGCCGTTTCTGGGACCCACTGCTGGCCAAGGACACCGACGGTATCCTGCAGCGCCGCATGGACGAAGTCATCGACGGCGAGTACCAGAACTACAAGGCCAAGGACGGCGCGTTCGTCCGTGAGCACTTCTTCAATACGCCAGAACTCAAGGCCATGGTCGCCGACCTGTCCGACGACGAGATCTGGAAGCTCAACCGTGGTGGCCACGACCCGTACAAGGTCTATGCGGCCTACCACCAGGCGGTCAACCACAAAGAGCAGCCGACCGTCATCCTGGCCAAGACCATCAAGGGCTACGGCACCGGTGCTGGCGAAGCCAAGAACACCGCGCACAACACCAAGAAGGTCGACGTCGACAGCCTGCGTCACTTCCGTGACCGCTTCGACATCCCGGTCAAGGACGAAGAGCTGGAAAACCTGCCGTTCTTCAAGCCTGAAGAAGGCAGCGCCGAAGCGCGCTACCTGGCCGAGCGCCGCGCCGCACTGGGCGGTTTCGTACCGCAGCGCCGCAGCAAGTCGATCAGCATCCCGACTCCGCCACTGGAAACCCTGAAGGCGATCCTGGACGGCTCGGGCGACCGCGAAATCTCCACCACCATGGCCTTCGTGCGGATCCTCGCGCAACTGGTCAAGGACAAGGAAATCGGCCAGCGCATCGTTCCGATCATCCCGGACGAAGCCCGTACCTTCGGTATGGAAGGCATGTTCCGCCAGCTGGGCATCTACTCGTCCGTCGGTCAGCTCTACGAGCCAGTCGACAAAGACCAGGTGATGTTCTACCGCGAAGACAAGAAGGGCCAGATCCTCGAGGAAGGCATCAACGAAGCGGGCGCCATGTCCTCCTTCATTGCCGCCGGTACTTCGTACTCGAACCACAACCAGCCGATGCTGCCGTTCTACATCTTCTATTCGATGTTCGGCTTCCAGCGTATCGGTGACCTGGCCTGGGCTGCCGGCGACAGCCGTACCCGCGGCTTCCTGATCGGCGGTACCGCCGGCCGTACCACCCTGAACGGTGAAGGCCTGCAGCACGAAGACGGTCACAGCCACATGCTGGCTGCCACCATCCCGAACTGCCGCACCTATGATCCGACCTACGGCTACGAGCTGGCGGTGATCATCCAGGACGGCATGAAGAAGATGACCGAAGAGCAACAGGACGTCTTCTACTACATCACCGTGATGAACGAAGCCTACACCCAGCCAGCCATCCCGGCCGGCGCCGAGGAAGGCATCATCAAGGGCATGTACCTGCTGGAAGAAGACACCCGCGAAGCGGCGCACCACGTGCAACTGCTGGGCTCCGGCACCATCCTGCGCGAAGTCCGCGAAGCGGCGAAGATCCTGCGCGACGAGTACAACGTCGGCGCCGACGTCTGGTCCGTCACCAGCTTCAACGAACTGCGTCGCGACGGCCTGGCCGTGGAGCGCAGCAACCGCCTGAAGCCGGGTCAGAAACCACAGGTCACCTACGTCGAAGAGTGCCTGGCCGGCCGCAAGGGCCCGGTCATCGCGTCCACCGACTACATGAAGCTGTTCGCCGAGCAGATTCGTCAGTGGGTACCGAGCAAAGAGTTCAAGGTCCTGGGTACCGATGGTTTCGGTCGCAGCGACAGCCGCAAGAAGCTGCGTCACTTCTTCGAAGTCGACCGTCACTTCGTCGTGCTGGCTGCCCTGGAAGCCCTGGCTGACCGTGGCGAGATCGAACCGAAGGTGGTGGCCGACGCCATCGTCAAGTTCGGCATCGACCCGGACAAGCGCAACCCACTGGACTGCTGAGGAGTATTTTTAAGTGAGCGAAATCATTCGCGTACCTGACATCGGCAGCGGTGAAGGTGAAATCATCGAGCTGTTCGTCAAGGTCGGTGACCGTATCGAAGCAGACCAGAGCCTGCTGACCCTGGAGTCCGACAAGGCCTCCATGGAGATCCCGGCCCCCAAGGCTGGCGTGATCAAGGCGCTGAAGGTCAAGCTGGGCGACCGCCTGAAAGAAGGCGACGAACTGCTGGAACTGGAAGTCGAGGGTGCCGCCGCCGCGGCCCCCGAGGCACCTGCCGCCGCTCCTGCCGCTGCCGCGCCTGCCGCCGCACCGGCCGCGGCACCGGCACCCGCCGCCGCGCCAGCCGCGCCGGCTGCCGCCAGCGTGCAGGACATCCACGTGCCGGACATCGGTTCGTCGGGCAAGGCCAAGATCATCGAAGTGCTGGTCAAGGCCGGCGACACCGTCGAAGCCGACCAGTCGCTGATCACCCTGGAGTCCGACAAGGCCTCCATGGAGATCCCGTCGCCTGCCGCGGGCGTGGTCGAAGCCGTGATCGTGAAACTGGACGACGAAGTCGGCACCGGTGACCTGATCCTCAAACTGAAAGTCGCTGGCGCTGCACCTGCTGCCGCTCCGGCGCCTGCCGCTGCTGCACCGGCTCCGGCTGCTGCACCTGCTGCTGCCCCGGCCCCTGCTGCTGCCGCGCCGGCTCCAGCCGCTGCTGCTCCGGCCGCCGCGCCTGCACCAAGCGGTGCCAAGGTCCACGCCGGTCCTGCCGTGCGTCAGCTGGCCCGCGAGTTCGGTGTCGAGCTGAGCGCCGTGGCGCCGACCGGTCCGCACGGTCGCGTGCTGAAGGAAGACGTGCAGGTCTACGTCAAGGCCATGATGCAGAAGGCCAAGGAAGCCCCTGCCGCTGGCGGCGCTACCGGTGGCGCGGGCATCCCGCCGATCCCGGTCGTCGACTTCAGCAAGTTCGGTGAAGTGGAAGAAGTGGCCATGACCCGCCTGATGCAGGTCGGTGCCGCCAACCTGCACCGCAGCTGGCTGAACGTGCCGCACGTGACCCAGTTCGACTCGGCTGACATCACCGAGCTGGAAGCTTTCCGCGTCGCACAGAAAGCCGTGGCCGAGAAGGCCGGCGTCAAACTGACCGTGCTGCCGCTGCTGCTGAAAGCCTGCGCCTTCCTGCTCAAGGAACTGCCGGACTTCAACAGCTCGCTGGCGCCAAGCGGCAAGGCGATCATCCGCAAGAAATACGTGCACATCGGCTTTGCCGTGGACACCCCGGATGGTCTGCTGGTCCCGGTGATCAAGAACGTCGACCAGAAGAGCCTGCTGCAACTGGCTGCCGAAGCGGCTGCCCTGGCTGAAAAAGCCCGGACCAAGAAGCTTTCCGCGGACGACATGCAGGGTGCCTGCTTCACCATCTCCAGCCTCGGCCACATTGGCGGCACCGGCTTCACGCCGATCGTCAACGCGCCGGAAGTGGCGATCCTCGGTGTCTCCAAGGCCACCATGCAGCCGGTCTGGGACGGCAAGGCCTTCCAGCCGAAGCTGATGCTGCCGCTGTCGCTGTCCTACGATCACCGCGTGATCAACGGCGCCGCCGCCGCGCGCTTCACCAAGCGTCTGGGTGACGTGCTGGGCGATATCCGCACCATGCTGCTGTAACTGCTGTCCAGCCAGTCTCGTCCTGCCGGGCGGGGCTGGCGCACCCTTTTCGAGCTGCCACGCTCGTACCTCAACCCCGTCATCTGGCGGGGCTTTTTTTTGCCTGTGAAAACAAAAACAGACCTGCGCGCCCTTCCCGTAGGAGCGTGGCTTGCCCGCGAAGGACCGCATAGCGGTCCCCGAAGAGAGAACCCGGGACCGCTATGCGGTCCTTCGCGGGCAAGCCACGCTCCTACGGGCTGAAGAAAAGCATTGCCGTGCCGACATAGATCAAACCAGCATCAAACCTATTGCTTGTCAGCCCCCGGCGCATGATGCAACCTTGCCCGAACGTGCATAGCAAAGTGCCAAGCCCGTGCCATCAGTCTTATTCGAGCGAGCTTCCCATGAAGAGCCAAACCGATGCCGCCAGCCGTCCGGCGGCCGAGGTAGTGACGCAGTTACCGGTGCCATCACGGCTCGGCATGCTGCGTTTCGAGCGGCTGAACGAAGCGAGCTGGGCGATGCTCTATCTCGATCCGTGCTGCGAGCGCCAGTTCGGCCTGCCGGCCGTGGAGCTCTGTGCCCTGGTCGGCTCGCCCTACGCCAGCCTCATGGAGCCCGAAGCCCGCTACAAGCTGCATGACACCATCCAGGCGCAACTGGCGGCGAGCAATCACTATGTCAGCCGCTACACCCTGCACACCAACCACGGCCCGCTGAACCTGCTGGAACTGGGCGAGGCCTACAAGCAGCACAATCGTCAGTTGCTGCGCGGCTACCTGCTGGTGCTGGACGAGCAGGAAGGCATCAGCCCCGAGCTCAGCGCCGAAGACCTGGAAACCCGCAACAGCCGCCTGCAGATCGCCCTCAAGCTGAACCAGCAGGCACAGCAGGAGCAGCTCGAACACCTGGAGCGCGTGCGTGCCCAGCAGGACCTGATCCTGCACCTGGCGCGGCACCGCTACAGCGCCAGCAATTCGCTGCAGGAGGCTGCCGAGCTGATCACCCGCAGCGCCTGCGACATCTACCGGATCGAATGCGCCAGCCTGTGGTACCTGGAAGGCCAGCGCCTGGAGCCGATCTCCGCGTTCTATCGCGAGACCCGCGAGTACCGCACGCCCAAGCCGATCGATGCGAGCCTGTTCCCGGATTACCTGGAAGCCCTGCACACCAGCCGCGCCATCGATGCGCACAACGCCAGCCACGATCCGCGTACCCGCGACATCACCGAGAGCCTGCGCCCGCGCGATGTGATCGCCATGCTCGATGCCAGCATCCGCATCGATGGCCAGGTGGTCGGCGTGCTCTGCCTCGAACACGGCGGCAGTCCGCGGGCCTGGCAGAGCGACGAGATCGCCTTCGCCGGCGAGCTGGCCGACCAGTTCGCCCAGGTCATCAACAACCACAACCGCCGTGCCGCGACCAATGCCCTGCACCTGTTCCAGCGCGCGGTGGAGCAGAGCGCCAACGCCTTCCTGCTGGTCAACCGCGACGGCGTGGTGGAGTACGTCAACCCGAGCTTCACCGCGATCACCCAGTACAGCTCCGAGGAAGTCCAGGGCCATCGCCTGTCCGAACTGTCGGCCCTGGAGAACCTCAGCGAGCTGCTGTTCGACGAGTCCAGCCTGGCCGTGGGCAACAGCTGGCAGGGCGAGTTCAAGAGCCGACGCAAGAACCTCGAACCGTACTGGGGGCAACTGTCGATTTCCAAGGTGTATGGCGACAACCGCGAACTGACCCACTACATCGGCATCTACGAAGACATCACCCAGAACAAGCTGGCCCAGCAGCGCATCGAGCGCCTGGCCTACACCGACAACCTGACCGGACTGGGCAACCGCCCGGCGTTCATCCGCAACCTCGACGAGCGTTTCGCCCGCGACAGCGACACGCCGATCTGCCTGCTGCTGGTGGACATCGACAACTTCAAGCGGATCAACGACAGCCTCGGCCACCAGACCGGCGACAAGCTTCTGGTCAGCCTGGCCCGGCGCCTGCGCAACAGCCTCAGCCCGGGCGGCAGCCTGGCGCGGTTTGCCAGCAACGAATTCGCCGTGCTGCTGGACAACACCGACCTGGAAAGCGGCCAGCAGATCGCCCAGCAGTTGCTCAACACCCTCGACAAGCCGATGTTCGTCGACAACCAACTGATCAACGTCACCGGTTCCGTGGGCCTGGCCTGCGCGCCGCTGCATGGCCGCGATCCACAGACCCTGATGAAGAACGCCGGCCTGGCCCTGCACAAGGCCAAGGCCAACGGCAAGCACCAGGTCCAGGTGTTCACCGAGGCGCTGAACGCCGAGGCCAGCTACAAGCTGTTCGTCGAGAACAACCTGCGCCGCGCCCTGGCGCAGAACGAACTGCAGGTGTTCTACCAGCCCAAGCTGTGCCTGCGCACCGGGCGCCTGCTCGGCCTGGAAGCCTTGCTGCGCTGGAACCATCCGGAGAAGGGCATGATCCGTCCGGACCAGTTCATCAGCGTCGCCGAGGAAACCGGCCTGATCATCCCCATCGGCAAATGGGTGGCGCGCCAGGCCTGCCGCATGAGCCAGCAACTGGCCGCGGAAGGCATGGGCAGCCTGCAGGTGGCGATCAACCTGTCGCCCAAGCAGTTCTCCGATCCGGACCTGGTCGCGTCGATCGCCAACATCCTCCAGGAAGAGGCGCTGCCGCCGCACCTGCTGGAGCTGGAACTGACCGAAGGCCTGCTGCTGGAAGCCACCGAGGACACCCGGCGCCAGCTCGACCAGCTCAAGCAACTGGGCCTGACCCTGGCCATGGACGACTTCGGCACCGGCTATTCGTCGCTGAGCTACCTGAAGAAGTTTCCCATCGACATCATCAAGATCGATCGCAGCTTCATCAACGAGATCCCGGCCAACCAGGACGACATGGAAATCACCTCGGCGGTGGTGGCCATGGCCCACAACCTCAAGCTCAAGGTGGTCGCCGAGGGTATCGAGACCGCCGAGCAGCTGGCGTTCCTGCGTCGGCATCGCTGCGACGTCGGCCAGGGCTACCTGTTCGACAAGCCGATTCCCGGCGACGAACTGGTTGACAAGCTCAAGCGCTACCCGCGTGGCCCCAGCGCCTGACAGCCAGGCAACACTCGGGCACACTACCGGTCTATCCCGTTGACGGTATCGCTCGCGATACTGCCCGCCCTTACTGACAAGAGGAATGGGTTCATGGTCCTGCGTTCGGAAATCCTCGTGAATAAAAACGTCCTGCCTACCGCGGAACAGGCCCTGCCTGGCCGCGAAACCCCGATGGCCCTGCCGGAAAAGCATTTCGTCTTCACTGAAACGCCGCTGCTCGGTCCCTTCTTCGAAAACGCCGTCGACTTCGCCATCTTTGGCCTGGGTTGCTTCTGGGGCGCCGAGCGGCGTTTCTGGCAACGTGAAGGCGTGATCAGCACCGTGGTCGGTTATGCCGGCGGCTTCACCCCGAACCCGACCTACGAAGAAGTCTGCTCGGGCCTGACCGGCCATACCGAAGTGGTACTGGTGGTGTTCGACAAGGACAAGCTCAGCTACCGCGAACTGCTGGCGATGTTCTGGGAACTGCACAACCCGACCCAGGGCATGCGCCAGGGCAACGACATCGGCACCCAGTACCGCTCGGTGATCTACTGCACCTCGCCGCAGCAACTCAAGGAAGCCGAGGCCAGCCGCGAGCAGTACCAGGCCGAGCTGAGCAAGTCCGGTTTCGGCGAGATCACCACCGAGATCGACCAGGCGCCGACCGTGTACTTCGCCGAGGCCTACCACCAGCAGTACCTGGCGAAGAACCCCGATGGCTACTGCGGCATCGGCGGTACCGGCGTGTGTCTGCCACCGAGCCTGCAAGGCAACTGAGGAGCGGCCATGAGCACAGCGAGCATGACCCTGTTTCACTCGCCGATGTCGCCCTTCGTGCGCAAGGTGAGAGTGGTGCTGCACGAGACCGGCCAGACCGACCGGGTCGCGCTGCAGGCGGTCAATGTCAGCCCGGTCAGCCCTGACGCGGACCTCAACCAGGGCAACCCGGCGGGCAAGCTGCCGGCGCTGCGTCTGGAGGATGGCACCGTGTTGCACGACAGCCGGGTGATCGTCGATTTCCTCGATCAGCAGCATGTCGGCAATCCGCTGATTCCCCGCGAGGGCTCGGCGCGCTGGCGGCGCCTGACGCTGGCCTCGCAGGCCGACGCGATCATGGATGCGGCGGTGCTGACCCGCTACGAAACCTTCCTGCGGCCGGCGGAGAAGCGCTGGGATGCGTGGGTCGAGGCGCAGTCGGAGAAGATCCGTCGGGCGCTGGCGGATCTCGAAGACAACCACATGGCCGAGATTGCCTCGGCCTTTGACGTCGCCGCGATCGGCGTGGCCTGTGCCCTGGGCTATATCGACCTGCGCATGCCGGACTTCGGCTGGCGCGAACGGCAGCCGAAGCTGGCGGCGTGGTATGCCGAGGTCAGTCAGCGGGAGTCGATGCGCCTGACCGCGCCTCCGGTGTGATGGTTTTTGGGCCCGCTTGGCGGGCCTTCGCAGGCAAGCCAGCTCCTACAGTTTGGAGCGCGGTGTGTGCCTTGTAGGAGCGTGGCTTGCCCGCGAACGACCGCGGAGCGGTCGCAATCCAGCCGACGCCAGACGATATGACACTCCGCCATCCAGACATCCCCGATCCCTCGTGCCAGAACCCAGCCCAGGGTTCTTTCCTCCCTGAGCCCGCTCATGCCCGCACCTGCCCGGCGCGATACCAGTCCAGCCGCCGTGTCAGCACCATGAACACCCCGAGCAGGGCGAACAGCAGCAAGGCGCCCATCAGCAACGCGTAGTCCTCGGCACTCAGCAGCCCGTACAACAGCGCATACAGCACCGCCAGCCCCATGGCAAAACCGAGCCCGCGCACGGCGCTGTGCAGCACATGGCACAGGTAGAAACCGATCAGCCCGACACAGCCGCTCGCAGACACCAGGTACGCCATGCCGAAGCCGATGTGCTCCGACAACGACAGCAGCAACAGATAGAACAGCGCCAGCGCCGCGCCCACCAGGGCGTACTGGATCGGGTGCACGCTCAGGTCGCGCAGCACCTCGAAGAGGAAGAAGCCGGCGAAGGTCAGGGCGATGAACAGCAGCGCGTACTTGATCGCCCGCTCGCTCTTCAGGTACTGGTCCACCGGGTCGATGAAGCTGACGCCGAAGGCACGGCCCTGGAAGTCCGCACAGTTTTCACTGGCCACGCAGCGGGTGACGGCTTCCTCGAGGTTGGTGGAGAAGAACGAGGTCTGCCAATGGGCCTTGAAGCCCTTGTCGTCGACTTCCCGGCTGTTCGGCAGGTAGTTGCCGATGAAGCTCGGGTGCGGCCAGTTGGCGGCGAGGGTCACCGTGCTGCTGCGCCCCACCGGCAATACGTGCAACTGGCCGGTGCCTTGCAGACTGAGGTCGTAGGCATAGTCCAGACGCAGTTCCGCGCTGCGGTCGAGCTCGCCGAGCATGGCGTGCACGCCGCCGCCGAGCCAGTCCAGCCGGCTGCCGGCGGCGAAGTCCAGGGGGCGGCCGTTGAGCTGCAGTTGCAGGCCGTTCTGGATACCGCGGATGTCGCTGATGCCAACGGCGATGAACGGCGTGTCGAAGCGGTAGTCGTCGAGGTCGCGGGTGACGCCCCAGTTGGCCGGCACCTTGAACTGCCCGCTGACGTGGCTGCGGGCGTGGAACAGCCGGGCCTGGTAGATGCCGCGAGCGCGCAGCTCGGTGTCGACCGTGCCATCGAGCACGAAGGTGTCCGGAAGGAAGGTCAGGTAACCCTTGTTGACCCGGGTTTCCTGGAAGCTCTTGCCATCCTGCACCTTCCACACGCGCTCGTACTTGCTGTAGGGCACCACCAGGATCGGCCCGCTGATCTGCTGGGCATGGCTGGAGCTCTGGGCGATGTCCTCGAGCACGCTGTCGCGCAGGGATTGTCGCTCGTCGATCAGGCCGCCGATCATCAGCAGCGGTATCAGCAAGGCCACCACCAGCAGGGCGATGGTGCCGAGTTTCAGACTCAGGTTCTTGTTCATGGAAAGGGCTCCGCTTGAGAAGGAGCCCAGTCTGCCGACCGCGTGTGGAGCGTCGCGGGAGCCAGTGTGGAGTTTGTGTGGAGAAATCAGCTCAGGCGGCTGGCCGGCAACCACAGGCGCACGCGCACGCCGTCCTCGACATTGGCGATTTCCAGCGTGCCACCGTGCAGTTGCACCACTTCCTCGACGAAATTCAGGCCCAGCCCGGTGCTCTTGCGCCCGGTGCCGGGGCGCGGCAGCGAGTAGAAGCGCTCGCTGAGGCGGCCCAGGGCATAGTCGGGAATCGCTTCGCCCTGGTTGTACAGGCTCAGGGCCACGCGCTGCGCCTCGTGCTCCAGTTCGAAGGCCAGCAGGCCACCAGGTGGGGTGAAGTCCAGGGCGTTTTCCAGCAGGTTGCCGATGGCCTGGCGCATCAGGAATGGCTCGCAGTACAGCCGGATCATCGCTGGAACACGCTGGCGCACCTGCAACCTGGCGCTTTCGATGCGCGCACCGCGGGCCACCAGCAATTCATCGACCATGGCCGCCAGGGCGACCTGCTGCTGGTCCTCCAGGCCCTGGCGCTGCTCGACCTGGGCCAGGCCCAGCAAGCGCTCGATCAACTGCTGCATGCGTGCGCTTTCGCTTTCGATATTGCCGGCGAAGCGCTGGCGCTGTTCTTCGCTCATCGGTCCCTGCAACAGCTCGCCGGCGCCGCGGATCGCCGCCAGCGGGCTCTTCAGTTCGTGGGTCAGGGTGTGCACATAGCGCTCGACGTAATCCTTGCCCTCCAGGCGGCTGCGCATACGCTCCACCGCCGCCGCCAACTGGCCCAGCTCGCCGCCGCGGTAGTGCGGCAGGGCCACCCGCTCGCCGGCGCTGACGGCCTGGGCATAGCGGGTCAGGCGGCGCAGCGAGCGCGCCAGCCACCAGGACAGCGCCGCGCCCACCAGCAGGCCCAGGACGATCAGGCCGATGCCGAGGTTGATCAGGCGCCGTTCCGAGCGATCGACATACGGCTGCAGCGAGCTGTTGGGCTTGGCCACGGTGACCACGCCGATCACCTGGCCGCCCTCGAGAATCGGCGCCGCCACGTGCATCACCGAAGAGTCCGGGTCGTTCGGCTCGCTGCGGGTGGAGCGCGCGCCGTACTGGCCGCGCAGGGTCAGGTAGACGTCGTTCCAGCGCGAGTAGTCCTGGCCCACGGCGGTGCCCGTGGAGTCGAGCAGGACGATGCCCTTGGCATCGGTGACGTAGATGCGGTGGTTCACCTCGGTCTTGGCCAGGCCCCAGATATCCGCGTTGGGTCGGCGCTGGCCATAGGCCTTGAGCAACTGCGGCAGGTCGCTCTGGGCCAGGGTGCCGGCGCGGACCTGGTCGCGGAGGATCTCGGCGAGCAGGTTGGCGGTGTCCACCAGGGTTTCCTCGGTGGACTGGCGCACCGCCGGACGGACCTGCTCGCGCACCGTGTTGAGGACGAAATACGCGGTGAGCCCGACGAACAGGAAGTACACCAGGAAAATGCGGATGCCCAGGCGCATCAGCTGTGCGCCGGGTTGTAGCTGTAGCCCAGGCCGCGGTGGGTCTGGATCGGCTCGGCATCGGCGGCGACCCCGCGCAGTTTGGCGCGCAGGCTCTTGATATGGCTGTCGATGCTGCGTTCGTAGCCGGCGTCGGCGGCCACACCCACGGCGTCCAGCAACTGCTCGCGGCTGAACACCCGCTGCGGTTGCTCCAGCAGGCATTGCAGCAGGCGGAATTCATGGCGGGTGAGGTTGAGCAACTGCTCACGGTAGTGGATCTGCATGCGCAGGGTATCGAGGCTGAACGGCGTGCTGCTGCCGGGTGTTGCGACCGGTGCTGGCGCCATGCGCTTGAGGATCGCGCGCACCCGCGCCGTCACTTCCCGCGGGCTGAACGGCTTGACCACATAGTCGTCGGCACCGATTTCCAGGCCTACCACCCGGTCGATCTCGCCGTCGCGGGCACTGAGGAACATCACCGGCACCTCGCTGAAGCGGCGCAGTTGGCGGCAGGTCTCGAAGCCGCTGATGTCCGGCAGGCCGATATCGAGGATAACCAGGTCCGCCGGCTGCTGGCGCTGGCGCTCCAGCGCGGCCTGGCCGAGGGTCACCCACTCGGTGCTGTGGCCTTCGCCCTGCAGGGCGAAGATCAGGGTGTCGGCGATGGCGGCTTCGTCTTCAACGATGAGGATATGGGGCATGGGAGCTGCGGCAAGCGGCAAGGGGAAAGTTGCAAGTGTAAGCGATCCGCCCCGACTTGCCGCGCTGTCAGCAGCCCGGCTTGCCGGCGGTGAAGCGCCGCGCCGGGTTCACCGCGGCGTCGAACTTGCGCAGGGCCTTGGCGCCGATCAGCAGCGGGTAGTTGAAGTTGCTGCGGTCGGTGAGGTTGACCTCGACGGTGCGCTTGACCTCGCCCAGGCACAGTTCCAGCTCCACCACCGGACGATGGGCCAGTTCGGCGCCTTCCTCGTCCTCCTCGTCGGCGCGGTTCTTGATCTTGCTGATGCGCGCCAGCTTGTGTTCGTAGACCTTGCCATCGGCATCCTTGGTCGCCAGGCGGAAGCGCACCCAGTCCTCGCCGTCGCGGGTGAACTGTTCGATGTCTTTCGCCGACAGCGAGGCGGTGTAGGCGCCGGTGTCCATCTTGGCCTTGAAGGTTTCGCCGATATCGGACACGGCAATGTATTCGTAACGACCGTAAAGGGTGGGTTCGGCGGCCATCACCGGCAGTGACAGCAGGCCGAGCAGGGCGATCAGTGATTTCAAGGGAAGGACTTCCGTGGACAGGACAGGCTTTAGACTGTCGTTGTGCTATTGGTTCGGCAAGAGAGGGTAGTTCACATAATGTGAAACATTTGTCTGTGACAGTCGCCGGGCGGCATTTGGTGTTCCCGACACGGCTGCTTATCATGACCGACTGATTTCCCACGATAAGAGTGGATTTATGCGTCGCCTGCTCACCGGCAGTTTCGTCACCCTTCTGCTGTTGCTCAACACCCTGGTCCTGATCGGGCCGCTGATGGTTTTCGCCCTGCTCAAGCTGGTCCTGCCCGGCCGTTACCGCGACCATGCCTCGCGGGCAGTGATGTGGATCGCCGAGACCTGGGCCGAGGTCGACAAGCTGATCTTCGCCCTGTGCATCCCCACGCGCTGGGATGTGCGCGGCAATGCCAACCTGCGCCTGGATACCTCGTACCTGTGTGTCAGCAACCACCAGACCTGGGTCGATATTCCGGCGCTGATCCAGGTGCTGAACCGCAAGATCCCGTTCTTCAAGTTCTTCCTGAAGAAGGAACTGATCTGGGTGCCGCTGCTGGGCCTGGCCTGGTGGGCACTGGATTACCCGTTCATGAAGCGCTACAGCAAGGCTTTCCTGGAGCGCAACCCGCACCTCAAGGGCCAGGACCTGGCCATCACCAAGGCCGCCTGCGAGCTGTTCAAGCGCCAGCCGGTGACCGTGGTCAACTACCTGGAAGGCACCCGTTTCAGCGAGGCCAAGCGCCAGGCCCAGGCCTCGCCGTTCCGGCATCTGCTCAAGCCCAAGGCCGGTGGCGTGGCCTTCGTCCTCGCCGCGCTGGGCGAACAGCTCGATGCCCTGCTGGATGTGACCATCGTCTATCCGGGCAACAAGGCTCCGGGTTTCTGGGACCTGGTCAGCGGCGCGATTCCACGGGTGATCGTCGATATCGAAGTCCGCGAGCTGGACCCGGCGCTGTGGGCCGGTGACTACGAAAGCGACCCGCTGCTGCGCCAGGCCGTGCAGGCCTGGGTCAACCAGTTGTGGCAGGACAAGGACGCACGCATCGAGCGCCTGCGCGCCGAATTAAACTGACGGAGCCGGCGCCAGCGCCGGGGTGAGCGGCGCGGTCACGCCATTGCCCCAGATGCCGGCGAGGTTCTGCAGCAGCGAACTGGCCACGCCCTGCTGGCCGAGGTACTGCAGGATCAGCGGGGCGAAGCGGGCGATCATGCCGTCCTGCATGCCCAGCGCGCTGAAGGCGTTGTTCAGGTCTTCACCATTCTTCACATTGCCGCCCAGGGCGTTGCTCAGCGCCGATGCCTGGCCGCTCTTGCCGAGCAGTTCGCCCAGCCCCGCCAGCCCGCCCAGGGCGTTCTCGCCGGAGAGCATGTCCAGCCCCGGTACCGCCTTGCTCAGTTGTTCGTAGTCACCGCTGCTCAGCTGGTTGCGCGCCAGGCCGAGCAGGGCGCCGGTACCGCCGATGGCCTGTTCCGGGGTGATGTCCAGATCCTTGCCCAGGGTGTTGAGCAGATTGGCCGATGCCGCCGGCGCCTGCACCGCCGCGCCGTTCTGCGAGCCTTGCATGGCCGAGACCGCGCTGGCCGCGTCGCTGAGGTTGAAGGCGAAGGCCGAGCTGGCGGCGAGGGTCACCAGGGTGACCAGGGCGAAACGTTTCATGGGGAGGGACCTCGTCAACCGTAAAGGCAGGGAAACGAGGTGTTGGAGTTGATTTCGGGGGGAATGTTCCCGGAGGTACGCGCTGGACCTGTAGGAGCGGATTTATCCGCGATGGCGGACCACGCGATCGGCGGCGAAGCCGTCGTAAAACCTGAGTCCCGGGTTTTCCTGACACACCCCGGATACAGGTTTTATGGCCGCTATGCGGCCAATCGCGGATGAATCCGCTCCCACAGGTCCAGCGCTGTTCTTAAGGGTAGTGGCGGGCCGATCTACCTGAAGAAACCGCGGAGTCCATACCACGCCGGCAACCCCAGCCCGACCCAGGACAGCGCATCCCACCAGCCATCTCCCAGCAGCGCGGCGAACAAGCCCGCCGCGCCAAGCACCCCGATCAGCAGCGGCATGCCGAACACTTTCCAGTTCATCGGCTGGCCTCCGTGCGACGGCGCACCCACCACAGGTACAGGCCACTGCCGAGCACGACGATGGTCAGCACATCCAGCGCCGCCCAGAGGATCTGCATCGGTCGTCCGCCGTAGTCGCCGAAATGCAGCGGCTGCGACAGGCCCATGGCATCCATGTACCAGGGCCGTTCGCCGACCGCGGTGACCTGCAGCGTGCTGGCGTCGATCAGCACCGGGGTCAGCAGGTGCGCGGTCAGGTGCGTGCCGCCTTTCATGAACACCGCGTAGTGGTGCTCGCTGGAGAAGCGCGTGCCGGGGAAGGCGATGAAATCCGGGCGCATGCCCGGCGCCGCCTCGGCCGCGATATCCAGCACCCGGCTGACCGGCGCCAGCTGGGTCAATGGCGCTGCATCACGGTACGGCGCGACCATCGCCGCCAGGCTCTCGTTGCGCCAGGCGGCGATGACCAGGTCGGACAGCGCGCTGATCACCCCGGTTACGCCCACCACCAGCGCCCAGGTCAGGGTGACGATGCCGATCAGGTTGTGCAGGTCGAGCCAGCGCAGGCGCCGCGATTTGTCATGGCGCACCGTGGCGAAATCCAGACGGCGCGTGAACGGCGCATACAGCACCACGCCGGAGACGATCGCCGCCACGAACAACACGCCCATGAAGGCCAGCAGCAGCTTGCCCGGAAGGCCGGCGAACATGTCCACGTGCAGGCGCAGCATGGTCATCATGAAGCCGCCGTTGGCCGAGGGCATTTCCACCGGTTCGCCGGTACGGGCGTCGAGCATGAAGGTGTGCGACGAGTTGGGTTCGGTGCCTGCAGTGGCGGCCATGATCGCGACCACGCCGTTGGCGTCGTCCTCGTCCCAGCCGAAGTACTGCATCACCTCGCCCGGGCGGTGGGCCTGGGCCTTCACCACCAGTTGCTGGAGATCCAGCTGTGGCGTGTCGGGGGGCATCACCTTCAGCTCGGGCGCGTCGCCCAGCAGGTGGTCGATCTCGTGATGGAAGATCAGCGGCAACCCTGTCACCGCCAGGAGCAGCAGGAACAGGGTGCAGATGAGGCTGGTCCAGGTGTGTACCCCGGACCAGGCGCGGATGGTCTGGCTCTTCATCCCGGCTTAGAACTTGTAGTTCACGCTGGCAACCACGTTGCGCTCGTCGCCGTAGTAGCAGTAGTAGCCGTCGCAGGTGGACAGGTAGTCCTTGTTGAACAGGTTCTTCGCGTCCACGGCGACGGTCACGCCCTTGAGGCTGCTGTTGACGCGGCCCAGGTCGTAGTGCACCGAGGCATCGTAGATGGTGTACGAGCCGACATGACCCCAATCGGTGTTGGCGGTGTTGCCGTAGGTGTCGCCCACGTAGCGCACGCCGGCACCGATACCGAAGCCGTCCAGCAGGCCGCTGCGCCAGGTGTAGTCAGCCCAGGCGGTGGCCTGGTTGCGCGGCACCTGTTTGAGGCGGTTGCCTTTCTCGCCGTCGTTGCCCTTGATGATTTCGCTGTCGTTGTAGGTGTAGGACGCGACCAGCTTGAGGTTTTCGTTGACGTCGGAGGTGGCTTCCAGCTCCAGGCCGCGGTTGCGCACCTCGCCCACCTGGCGGGTGATGTTGGCTTCGCTCACCGAGAGGTTTTTCTGGGTCAGGTCGAACACCGCCGCGGTCAGCAGGGTGTTGCTGCCCGGAGGCTGGTACTTGATGCCCAGTTCGTACTGCTTGCCCTCGGTCGGCTTGAAGGCGTTGGTGCTGCCGACTTCGGTACCGATGGCCGGCTGGAAGGACTCGGCATAGGAGAGGTACGGGGTGATGCCGTTGTCGAACACGTAGCTCAGCGCGGCGTTGCCGCTGAACTTCTTGTCGCGCTGGGTGGTGGTGGCATCGCCCTGGTTGTGGAAGGTGGTGCCGTTGTGGACCCAGTCCTCGCGACCGCCGAGGGTCAGGCGCCAGTTGTCCAGGGCCATCTGGTCCTGCACGTAGAGGCCGGTCTGCTGGATCTTCTGGTTGTAGTCGTACATGTCGAAGTACTGGACGTTGGAGAAGTCCTGTCCGTAGATCGGCCGGTGGATGTTGCTCGACGGCACGCCGGCCGAGCCCCAGCGCCAGCGCGCGTCGGCGGTGGAACGCTGGTGGTCGAGGCCGAGCAGCAGGGTGTGGCTGATCACGCCGGTCTGGAAGTCGGCCTGGAAGTTGTTGTCCACGGCGAACTGGCTGATGTCTTCCTCGACGATGCCAGCGGTACGGCTGACGGTGCCGTCGGGCTGGACCGCCTGGTCAGGGCCGGCCGGCCAGATCATGCCGCCGGCGGTGATGCCCTTGAAGTCCAGCTCGTTGCGGGTGTAGCGCAGGTTCTGCCGGAACTGCCACATGTCGTTGAGGCGGGTTTCGAAGGCATAGCCGAGGGCGTAGTAGGTGCGGTCGTAGGATTCCCAGTCCGGATCACCGAGGTTCTTGTGGTGGGAAATCTTGCCCGCCGCGCTGTCCAGCTTGGTCCCCTGCAGCGGCAGGAACTGGCCGGTGATGCCGGTATCGTCGCGGGTGAACTGCGAGATGAAGGTCAGCTTGGTGTCGTCGTTGATGTTCCAGGTCACGCTCGGCGCCAGGTTGTAGCGCTTGTCCGGAACGTGGTCGATCGGCGAGCCACTGTCGCGCACGGTGCCGCTCAGGCGATAGAGGAACTGGCCCTGGTCGTCGATCTTGCCGGTGCTGTCGAAGTTGATCTGCTTGTGTTCGTTGCTGCCGACCTGGACTTCGATCTCGTTGCTGTTCTCGGCCTGCGGGCGGCGGGTGACCATGTCCACCAGGCCGCCGGGCGGGGTCTGGCCATACACCGAGGAGGCCGGACCGCGCAGCACGGCGACGCGCTCCAGGTTCCAGGTTTCGATCTTCGGCGTGGCGTAGTTGCCGCGTGGCAGGGGCAGGCCGTCGAGGAACTGGGTCGGCTCGAAGCCGCGCACCAGCAGCCAGTCGCTGCGCGAGTCGGAGCCGTAGCCGCTGCTCTGCACGCCGGCGGCGTAGCGCAGGGCATCGTTGAGGTTCAGCACCGGGCGGTCTTCCATCTGCTGGCGGGTGACCACGGTCAGCGAGCGCGGCAGTTCGGCGATGGCGGTATCGGTCTTGGTTCCGGCGGCGGTGCGGGTGGCAGTGTAGCCATCCACCGCGCCCCAGGCGCTTTCATAGCTGCTGGCAGCGTTGATGTTGGTTTCCGGCAGGGCGAGGCTGCCTTCCGGGGCGACGATCAGGCTGTAGGTCCCGGCACTGCTTTGCTGCAGTTGCAGGCCGGTACCGCGCAGGGCCTGCTGCAGTGCGGTGATTCCGTCGAACTGACCGTTGACCGGCGCCGAGGTGCGACCGTTGGCCAGGGCCGGGTCGAGGGCCAGGGCGATGCCGGCCTGGCTGGCGATCTGGTTCAGGGTGGTGGCCAGCGGCGCGGCGGGCAGGTTGTAGCTGCGCGCTTCGGCGGCGATCAGCGGGGTGCTGGCCAAGGGGGCGGCGATGGCAATGGCCATGGCCAGCAGGCTTGGACGCAGGAAGCTTTCGATTGAGCGGGTCATGCGGGTCCTCGACGGGAATTTTGTACTGACTAGCCTCCATGCCGAGCGAGAATTGAAAAGTGATAGGGCTGAGTGAAAATATTTTTGATTTAGATTTCTGCGGGCCTGCTTTGCAGGCCTTCGCGGGCAAGCCACGCTCCTACAAGAGCAGCGTGCACGCATAATCGGTAGGAGCGTGGCTCGTCGTGTGACGAACCACCGCGAAGGACCGCGGAGCGGTCCCCGATGACTCAAGGTTTCTCGGTACGCGCCACCACGGTCACCCACCACGGCGTGCGCTGCTGCACCTGCACCGGCAGGGTCGGCAGCAGCGACTGCAGGGCCAGGTCGGTGTCGTGCAGCGGGAAGCTCCCGGTGATCCGCAGGTCGGCCACTTCCGGCGCCACCCCCAGATAACCGCTGCGATAGCGGCCCAGCTCATTCACCAGGTCGCCCAGGCGCACGTTGTCCACCACCAGCATGCCGCGGGTCCAGGCATCGGCACCGAGGCCCAGCGTGTCGACACGGCCAAGGCGGTCATGGCTCATCAGCACCTGCTGGCCTTCGTGCAGCACCTGCTCCACGCCGCTGTCCTGCGGCTTGGCCGCGACCGCCGACTGCAGCACGCTCAGGCGCGTGCCTTGATCTTCCAGGCGCACCAGGAAGCGCGTACCCAGCGCGCGCATGCGGCCATCGCCGGTGGTGACGACGAACGGTCGGACATCATTGCCCTTGTGTCCGGTTTCGATGGAGATCTCGCCTTCGTGCAGGACGATCAGGCGTTCCTTGGCGCTGTAGCGGATATCCACGGCGGAATGGGTGTTCAGGCTGATCAGCGTGCCGTCGTCCAGGCGCAGGCTGCGCTGTTCGCCGGTGCCGGTGCGCTGGTCGGCCAGCCAGTAGCCGACGCTCTGGTGCGCGTTGAGCCAGCCGAGCAGGCCCGCGACCAGCGCCAGGCTGGCGAGCCCGCCACCCAGCTTGCGCGCGCGCTGGCGCAGGCCGACGCGCGATTGCTGCAGGGCCTTGCGCGCCGGGCCGGCGGCCGCGGCGAAGCGCTGGTCGAGCATGCCCAGTTGCGACCAGGCACGGGCGTGTTCCTCACTGGCGGCGTGCCAGCGTTCGAAATCGGCGCGCTGCTGGGCGCTGCCGCTGTCGCAATCGAGGCACAGCTGCCAGTTGATCGCGGCATCGAGCACCCGGGCGGAGACGGGTGTGGTGTTGAAATGGCTCATGTCGGCTCGCCATACAGGGCGATGTAGCACTGACGCATGCCCTGGGCCAGGTACTGGCGCACCCTGGGCACGGAGACCGCAAGCTTCTCGGCGATTTCGGCGTGGGTCATGCCGTCCAGGCGGTTGTGCAGGAAGGCCGCGCGGGCCTTGCTCGACAGCTTGCCGAGCAGGCGGTCGATGGCCTTGAGGTCTTCGAGGATCAGGTGCAGGGTTTCCGGCGAAGGGTGCTCGGCCTCCGGGACCAGCAGCAGTTCCTCCAGCCAGGCCTGTTCCAGCGCGGCACGGCGAAAGTGGTCGAACAGCAGGCCCTTGGCCACGGCCATGAGGAACGCCCGCGGCTGGCGCGGCGCCGGCAGCTCGTCGCGACCGAGCAGGCGGACGAAGGTGTCCTGGCTCAGGTCTTCGGCGCGTTCGGTGCTGGCGAGGTTGCGGCGCAACCAGCCGAGCAGCCAGACGCGATGATCGCGATAGAGTGCGCCAACCAGCTCGCTGTGAGGGCTAGGTACCGACGACAAGACGTTCCCCGGAGAAGAGTGTGTTAACTAACGAGAATTATTCGCGATTGTGTCAGAGCACGTGGCACTGTGCAATTAACGCTCATCGGATTGCTCGTCGGTCTTTCCGGGAAAGGTATTACAAGCCGTGGCTGTGTTGGCGCTTGCGCCGCCAGCTCTGCAGACGCTGTTCCAGCCGTTTCGGACTGTCCAGTTGCTGGCGTCGGGCCTGGCTGAAGAGGATCAGGCTCAGTTCGGCGGTGACCTGGGCATCGGCGCTGGCGTTGTGGCGTTCTTCCACCAGCAGGCCGAAATGCGCGACCCAGTCGTCGAGACCGGCATCGCGCATCACCACCTCGGGGTTGAGCAGCGGGGCCAGCTCGGCGACGTCCATGAACGGGTGCTGCAGCTTGTAGCCGAGGCTGTCCTTGAGCGCGCGGCTGAGCATGCGCTGGTCGAAACCGGCGTGGAAGGCCAGCAGCGGGCTGTCGCCGATGAAGTCCATCAGGTCCAGCAGCGCCTGCGCCGGGTCGCAGCCGGCGGCGATGGCGCTCGGCGCCAGGCCATGGATCAGCGTGCTCGGCGCCAGCTTGTGGTCGTGACGGTGCAGGGTGCGTTCGAACTGCTGGCTGAAGTCGATGGCGCCGTCCTCGATCACCACCGCGCCGATGGACAGCACCTGGTCGCGGTTGAGGTTGAGGCCGCTGGTTTCCAGGTCCAGCACCACCCAGCGCTGCTGGCGCAGGGACTGCTCGCTCCAGGTCGGCGCGCTGGCCAGGCTGGCGAGGCGCTGGCGCTGTTCCTCGGCAAGTTCGGGTTGGCTGGGACGCAGCCAGGCAAACAGACTCATAGTTGATACCGCAGGGCCAGGCTGCTTTGCAGGCGCTGGGCCTGACGCAGGGATTCACGCAGGATGCGCCGGTCGAGGTCGTTGAGGTTGTCCGGGTCGACGCGGTTGGAATACGGCAGGTTCTGCCGGGTCTGGATCTGGTGCTGCTGCATGCGGGTCTGCTGGATGAAGTGATAGGCCTCCTCGAAGGCGCCGCCGTCCAGCGGGTCGATGACCTCCTTCTGCACCAGCTGGCGCAGCCGCTCCAAGGTGTTGTTGGCGCTGATGCCGTTGGCCAGGGCCAGCAGTCGCGCGCCGTCGACGAAGGGCGTCAGGCCCTGGACCTTGAGGTCTAGGGTGGCGGCCTTGTCGTTGCCGCTGCGGGTCAGGACGAACTCGCGGAAGCGTCCCACCGGCGGTTTCTGGCGCAGCGCGTTGTCCGCCATCATGCGCTGGAACAGGCGGTTGTCGGCGACCTGGTCGAGAATGCCCTGGCGCAGTTGCTCGCAGCCACGGTCATCGCCCCAGACCACGCGCAGGTCGAAATAGATGCTGGAGGCCAGCAGGTTTTCCGGAGTCGCCTCGCGGATGAAGGCGGCGAAGCGCCGTGCCCATTCCGCGCGGGACAGGCACAGCTCCGGGTTGCCGGCCATGATGTTGCCCTTGCACAGGCTGAAACCGCATTGCGCCAGGTTCTGGTTGATGTACTGCGCCAGCGGCAGCAGGCGGCCGCGGATCTCGGCGGCTTCCACCGCGTCCCTGGCCTCGAAGAGGATGCCGTTGTCCTGGTCGGTGTGCAGGGTCTGTTCGCGGCGGCCTTCGCTGCCGAAGCATAACCAGGTGAAGGGCACGCCGGGGTCGCCTTTTTCCGCGATCGCCAGTTCGATCACCCGGCACACGGTGTGGTCGTTGAGCAGGGTGATGATGTGGGTGATCTGTGTCGACGAGGCGCCGTGGGCGAGCATGCGCTCGACCAACTGGCCGATCTCGCCGCGCAGCGCCACCAGGCTTTCCAGGCGCGGCGCGCTGCGGATGGTGCGGGCCAGATGGACCAGGTCGACCCGTTGCAGGGAAAACAGGTCGCGCTCGGAGACCACGCCGCACAGGCGGCGGTCTTCCACCAGGCAGACGTGGGCGATATGCCGTTCGGTCATGGCGATGGCGGCGTCGAAGGCACTGGCCTGGGGTGTCAGGTAGAACGGCGCGGCCGTCATGTGCGCCGACACCGGCGCGTTGAAGTCGGTGTCGGCGCGGGCCACCACCTGGCGCAGGTCGCGCAGGGTGAAGATACCCACTGGGAAGCGCTCGTCGTCGACGATGACGATGCTGCCGACCTGGCTTTCGTCCATCAGCCGCACCGCTTCGCGCAGGCTGGTATCGGGTGCGCATGCCACCGGATGACGCATCGCCAGCTCACCGAGGCGGGTGTTCAGCGAATACTGGTTGCCGAGGGTCTCCACGGCGCGTCGCTGGACTTGCTGGTTGACCTGGTCGAGCAGGCTGCTGACCCCGCGCAGGGCGAAGTCGCGGAACACCTCGGAAAGGGCGAACAGGCGGATGAACGCGGCCTTGTTCAGTTGCAGGCAGAAGGTGTCCTCGCCCGCCAGGTGCTCGGTGCGGGTGGCGCGTTCGCCGAGCAGGGCGGCCAGCGGGAAGCATTCGCCGCGGGTGATTTCGAAGGTGGTTTCGGTGTCGCCCTTGACCACATGGGTGCGTTCGCCGACCACGCGGCCCTGCTTGACGATGAAGAAGTGCTCCACCGGTCCGTCGGCGGGTTTGATGATGCTGTCGCCCGCGGCGTAGAAGCGCAGCTGGCACTGTTCCACCAGGTACGCCAGGTGGGCGTTCTCCATCTGGTTGAACGGCGGGAAACGCTGCAGGAACTGCATGGTCCCCTGGATGTTCTGCATTACCGCGGTTTTACCGGCCTGGTCGAACGCGTCCATTTTGCTCATCAGCGGCACCGTCTCGGGGTTTCGTCGGGCGAAACCGATTGTTGTTATTGATCCTCATGGTCGGCCGCCAGCGGGGCGGGTGCCCATTGGACGTAAGTCTAAAGCGCGCGCGGCCGACGATGGCCCGACGAAATGCAGGTTGCAAGCGCTTCGAATGCGGTCTGAACTTCAATTTGCCGGACATTCTGCAGGTCACGATGACGAGACGCCCATGCCTGAACAAGATGATTTACTGAGCGACGCCGAGCGCGAGGCGCTGGCGGAGATCACGGCGCCTCCGGCCACGCCGCAGAAAGTGCTGATCGTCGATGACGACGAAGATGCCAGCGAGCTGCTTGCGGAGATCCTGAAAACCTACGGAATAGAGAGCCTGGCGCTGACCAGCGCGAAGCAGGCGCTGCAGCTGATCCTGTGTGACCGGAACATCGGCCTGCTGATCACCGATCTGCGCATGACGCCGTTCGACGGCCTGGAGCTGATCCGCAAGATTCGCGAGTCGGAGAAGGCCGCGTTGCCGATCATCATCATTTCCGGGGATGCGCAGGTGCAGGATGCGATCACGGCGATGCACCTGAGCGTGGTGGATTTCATGCTCAAGCCGATCGATGTGGGGAAATTGATGCCGTTGGTGCGCAGGGAACTGGGCGTTTGAATGATCGGGCCTGCTTTGCAGGCCTTCACGGGCAAGCCACGCTCCTACGGGGCATCGGATTGATGCGAACCCCGTAGGAGCGTGGCTTGCCCGCGAAGGACCGCAAAGCGGTCCCGATTGCAGACGCTGCGGATCAGAGGCCGTTACGCGCCTTGTACTCGCGACGACGACGATGCAGCACCGGCTCGGTGTAGCCGTTCGGCTGCTTGGTGCCCTCGACCACCAGCTCGACCGCCGCCTGGAAGGCGATGTTGCTGTCGAAGTCCGGTGCCAGCGGGCGATACAGCGGGTCGTTGGCGTTCTGCTTGTCCACCACCGGCGCCATGCGCTTGAGGCTTTCCAGCACCTGCTCCTCACTCACCACGCCATGACGCAGCCAGTTGGCCAGCAGCTGGGCGGAGATACGCAGGGTGGCGCGGTCTTCCATCAGGCCGACATCGTTGATGTCCGGCACCTTCGAGCAACCCACGCCCTGGTCGATCCAGCGCACGACATAGCCGAGGATGCCCTGGGCGTTGTTGTCCAGCTCGTTGCGGATCTCTTCCGCCGACCAGTTGGTGTCCGGCGCCAGCGGGATGGTCAGGATGTCGTCGACCGAAGCCGGCGCGCGCTTGGCCAGTTCGGCCTGGCGCTCCTGGACGTTGACCTTGTGGTAGTGCAGCACGTGCAGTGCGGCGGCGGTCGGCGACGGTACCCAGGCGGTGTTGGCACCGGCCTGCGGGTGGGCGATCTTCTGTTCCAGCATCGCGGCCATCAGGTCCGGCATGGCCCACATGCCCTTGCCGATCTGCGCGCGGCCCTGCAGGCCGGTGGCCAGGCCGATGTCGACGTTGGAGTTCTCGTAGGCGCCGATCCATTTCTGCGTCTTCATGGTGCCCTTGCGCACCATGGCGCCGGCTTCCATGGAGGTGTGGATCTCGTCACCGGTACGGTCGAGGAAGCCGGTGTTGATGAACACCACGCGCTCGCTGGCAGCCTTGATGCAGGCCTTGAGGTTGACCGTGGTACGGCGCTCCTCGTCCATGATTCCGACTTTCAGGGTGTTGTGCGGCAGGCCCAGCATGTCTTCGATGCGGCCGAACAGCTCGTTGGTGAACGCGGCTTCTTCCGGGCCGTGCATCTTCGGCTTGACGATGTACACCGAGCCGGTGCGGGTGTTCTTGCGCGAAGTGTTGCCGTTGAGGTTGTGCATCGCCGCCAGGTTGGTGACCAGGCCGTCGAGGATGCCTTCCGGCACTTCGTTGCCGTCCTTGTCGAGGATCGCGTCGATGGTCATCAGGTGACCGACGTTGCGCACGAACAGCAGCGAACGACCATGCAGGGTGACGCTGCCGCCATCGACCGTGGTGTACTCGCGGTCCGGGTTCATGGTGCGGGTGAAGGTCTGGCCGTTCTTGCTCACGCTTTCCGACAGGTCGCCCTTCATCAGGCCCAGCCAGTTGCGGTAGACCACGACCTTGTCGTCGGCGTCGACGGCGGCTACGGAGTCTTCGCAGTCCATGATGGTGGTCAGCGCGGCTTCGACCAGGATGTCCTTCACGCCGGCGGCGTCGGTCTGGCCGACCGGGGTGGTCGGGTCGATCTGGATTTCGAAGTGCAGGCCGTTGTGCTTGAGCAGGATGCCGGTTGGCTCGCTGGCCTGGCCCTGGAAGCCGATCAGTTGCGCATCGTCACGCAGGCCGGTGTTGCTGCCGCCTTTGAGCGCGACGACCAGCTTGCCGCCGTCGAGGCTGTAGCGGGTGGCGTCGACATGGGAGCCGGCGGCCAGTGGCGCGGCTTCGTCGAGGAAGGCGCGGGCGAAGGCGATGACCTTGTCGCCGCGGACCTTGTTGTAGCCCTTGCCCTTTTCCGCGCCGTCGGCTTCGCTGATGGCGTCGGTGCCGTACAGTGCGTCGTACAGCGAGCCCCAGCGGGCGTTCGAGGCGTTCAGGGCGAAACGTGCGTTCATCACCGGAACCACCAGCTGCGGGCCGGCTACACGGGCGATCTCGTCATCGACGTTCTGAGTGGACACCTGGAAATCCGACGCTTCTGGCAGCAGATAACCAATTTCCTGAAGGAATGCCTTGTACGCCACGGCATCGTGTGCCTGGCCTTTGCGCGCCTGGTGCCAGGCATCGATCTGCGCTTGCAGGGTGTCGCGTTTGCTCAGCAGGGCTTTGTTCTTTGGAGCGAGGTCGTTGATGATCTTTTCCGCACCTGCCCAGAACTTCTCGACGCTGACGCCGGTTCCGGGAATGGCTTCGTTGTTCACGAAGTCGAACAGGACTTTGGCGACCTGAAGGCCACCGACTTGAACGTGTTCAGTCATTGCTTGCCTCACTCTGCTCAGCTATTTCGCTTTTCTATTTACGCCTTACACGCTTCTCTAAACACGGCACCAGTGCATGTCCTGACGGACGGCTGGGTACGGCTCGCCAGAGGGTCCGGCGGGCGGTTGCGCATTTTCACAGGCGCTTTGGCAGACATCGGATCGGACGCTTTGTAGTCCGCGCTGCGGCATACTACATGATGCGCTGCGCATGTGAAAATCAGACTAAATACGTCGTTCCGCGACCGTTTGGTCGCAAGGGGTCATGCTGGGAGGCTATATGTTCGCAAAAAACGAGTGGATTGTTCCAGATAAATCTTAAAACAGTACACGATTTGATTTTCGACGCGCCTGCGGCAGGTTGCCGCGCCTTGCCTATACTTTCCCGACGCCCCGCTGCCACGGGGGTTCCACGGGTTTTCCAGCAGAGGGTCGTCCGCGTGAATCATCTTGTCCTCACCGTTATCGCCGCCGACAAGGCTGGCCAGGTCGAGCGTATCGCCCAAACCATCGCCGAGCACAACGGCAACTGGCTGGAGAGCCGCATGTCGCGCATGGCCGGGCAGTTCGCCGGGATCCTGCGCATCGCCGTGCCGGCCGAATCCCACGACGAACTGGTCGATGCCCTGCAGGCGCTGGGCGAACGCGGGATCCGCGTGCTCATCGCCGAGAGCGGGATCGAGCCGTCCTGCACCTGGAAGCCGATCGCCATGAGCCTGGTCGGCAACGACCGCCCGGGGATCGTTCGCGATATCACCCGCCTGCTGGCGGAACAGGGGGTCAACGTCGAGCGGCTGAGCACCGACGTGCGCCCGGCGCCGATGAGCAGCGAGCCGCTGTTCCACGCCGATGCGTTGCTGGCGGTGCCGCTGACCCTGTCGCTGGATAACCTGCAAGCCCGTCTCGAAGACCTCGCCGACGACCTGATGGTGGAGCTGGAACTGCGCCCCGAAGAGTAGTTATCCCCCGTTCACTTATCCCGTTTTAACGGGGATCGCCCTGTGGATAAGCTGGGGAGCCACCGCGCCAGCCCAGGCGCGCCGAGGCTTTCCGGCGATTGAGCAAAAAATCGCCAGAAATCAGCAGCTTGTGCACAAAGCGCGGGGATGAGGGTGTGGATAACCTTGGGAGAGGTCGCTGCAGGCCACGAACGGCGTGGCCTGCAGACGTTTGATCAATTATTGATCAGGTGCGTTTGCGCAGGCTCAGCCAGGCATCGACGCTGTACAGGGCCAGGCCGGCCCAGATGAACATGAAGGCGATCAGCGTGCTGTGCGACAGGTGCTCGTCGAACAGCAGCACCGCCTGCAGCAGCACCAGGGTCGGCGCCAGGTATTGCAGGAAGCCCAGGGTGGTGTAGGGCAAGTGGCGCGCGGCGGCGTTGAAGCTCACCAGCGGGACCAGGGTCACGGGGCCGGCGGCGATCAGCCACAGGGCCTGGCTGGTGCTGAAGAACTCGGGCTGGACGCTGCTCGCGGCGGGGTTGAGCAACAGCCAGCCGAGCGCGATGGGCACCAGCATCCAGGTTTCCACTACAAGACCGGGCAGCGCCGCTACAGGCGCCTGTTTGCGGATCAGGCCATAGAAGCCGAAGCTCAGCGCCAGGGCCAGCGATACCCACGGCAGGCTGCCCACCTGCCACACCTGCTGCGCCACCCCGAGGGCCGCCAGGCCCACCGCGATCCATTGCAGGCGGCGCAGGCGCTCGCCGAGCAGCAGCATGCCCAGCAGCACGTTCACCAGCGGGTTGATGTAGTAGCCGAGGCTGGCTTCGAGCATGCGCCCGTTGTTCACCGCCCAGACGTAGGTCAGCCAGTTGAAGGCGATCAGCGCCCCGCTCAGGGCCAGGATCGCCAGGCGCCGCGGGTTGTCGCGCAGCTCGCGCCACCAGCCCGGATGCTTCCAGACCAGCAGCAGCAACGAACCGAACAGCGCCGACCAGAGTACCCGGTGGACGATGATTTCCACCGCGGGAACGCTTTGCAGCAGCTTGAAGTAGATGGGGAACAAGCCCCAGATGATGTAGGCGGTAAGGCCGAGAATGTACCCGCGGCGCGGGTTGGCGGCAGTCATTTGTAATCCTTGCTTAGCTAGCTAAATGCGCGGCTATTGTAGACAGACTGCCGCTGGCTTCTAGAACAATTTCAGGGGTTCTTCGTCCAGCGCGGCGCACTGTTCGCGCAGAGCGAGAATCTGGTCGCCCCAGTAGCGCTCCTGGCCGAACCACGGGAAGCTGCGCGGGAACGCCGGATCGTCCCAGCGCCGCGCCAGCCAGGCGCTGTAGTGCAACAGGCGCAGGCCACGCAGGGGTTCGATGAGGGCCAGCTCGCGCGGGTCGAAGTCGTGGAATTCGTTGTAGCCGTCCATCAGTTCCGCCAGTTGCCCGAGGCGTTCCTCGCGGCTGCCGGCGAGCATCATCCACAGGTCCTGGACCGCAGGGCCCATGCGGCAGTCGTCCAGATCGACGATATGGAACACCTCGTCGCGGCACATCAGGTTGCCGGGGTGGCAGTCACCGTGCAGGCGGATGGTCTGGTGCGGGGTGCGGGCGTAGATGGCCTCAATGCGCTTGAGCAGGTCGCGCGCCACCGATTCGAAGGCGGGTAGCAGGCTTTTCGGGATGAAGTCGCCGTCGAGCAGGGTGGCCAGCGAGGCGTGGCCGAAGTTGTCCACTGCCAGCTGCTCGCGGTGCTCGAAGGGGCGGCTGGCGCCGACCGCGTGCAGGCGGCCGAGCAACTGGCCGAGACGGTAGAGCTGGTCGAGATTGCCCGGTTCCGGCGCGCGCCCGCCGCGGCGGGGGAACAGGGCAAAGCGGAAGCCGGCATGTTCGAACAGGGTCTTGCCGTTGTGCAGCAGCGGGGCGACCACGGGTACTTCGCATTCGGCCAGTTCGGCGGTGAAGGCATGCTCTTCGAGGATTGCCGCATCGCTCCAGCGGTCGGGGCGGTAGAACTTGGCGATCAGCGGTTCGGCGCCTTCGATGCCGACCTGATAGACACGGTTCTCGTAGCTGTTGAGGGCGAGGACGCGGGCGTCGCTGAGCAGGTCCTGGCTCTCGATGGCATCGAGGACCAGGTCGGGGGTGAGGGTATCGAAGGGGTGGGACATGCGCGGGCTCCTGCTGTTTCAGCCATGGTAACCCAGGCCTGTCCGCGTAGGAGCGTGGCTTGTCGTGTGACGAACCACCGCGAAAGGACCGCGCAGCGGTCCCAGATAACAGTGAAGTCAGGGACCGCTGCGCGGTCCTTCGCAGGCAAGCCAGCTCCTACAGGGTTAGGCGCAACTCAGCGATCAGGCGCCGATGACGCCACCATCCTCCCGGGTGATCGCCATCACCGACGACCTTGGCTTGCCGTTCGGCAGATGCTCGGGGAAGGTCGAGCCGCCGGTCTCGCCCGGATGCTGGATGCCCACGAACAGGGTCTTCTGGTCCGGCGCGAAGGCGATACCAGTCACCTCGCAGGCCACCGGCCCGACCATGAAGCGACGGATCTCGCCGCTCGCCGGATCCGCGCAGAGCATCTGGTTGTTGCCCATGCCGGCGAAGTCCCCGGCGTTGCTGTAGTCGCCGTCGGTGAGGATCCACAGCCGGCCATCCGGGTCGAAACCGAGACCATCGGGGCTGTTGAACATGTTCTGCGCGTTGATGTTGCTCGATCCGCCCTTGGCCGCGCCCGGGTGGACCTGCGGGTTGCCGGCGACCACGAACAGGTCCCAGGCGAATTCCATCGAGGCGGCGTCGTCACCGTTCTCGCGCCAGCGCAGGATCTGTCCGTAGACGTTCTTCTCCCGCGGATTGGGGCCACCCGCCGGCTGCCCTTCCTCGCCGCGCTTGACGTTGTTGGTCAGGGTGCAATAGACCTGGCCATCCTTGGGACTGACCACGATCCACTCCGGACGGTCCATGCGCGTGGCCTGCAGATGGCTCGCGGCGAGGCGCGCGTGGATCAGTACCTGGGCCTGGTTGGCGAAGCCGGCGGCGGCGTTCAGGCCGTTCTTGCCGTGGCTCAGTTCCAGCCACTGGCCCTTGCCCTTCGGATGGTCCGGGTTGCCGTCGCCCTGGTCGAAACGCGCCACGTAGAGGGTGCCGTGGTCGAGCAGATTGCGGTTGGCACTGGGGTTCTTGTGGTCGATGCGTTCGCGGCTGATGAACTTGTAGATGAACTCGCCACGCTCGTCGTCGCCCATGTACACCACGGCGCGACCGTCACGGGTTTCGCCGAGGGCGGCGTTCTCGTGCTTGAAGCGGCCGAGGGCGGTGCGCTTGATCGGGGTGGACTGCGGATCGAACGGGTCGATCTCCACCACCCAGCCATGGCGATTCAGTTCGTTGGGGTTCTTCGCCAGGTCGAAGCGCGGGTCATGCTGGTGCCAGTTGACCTCCTTGCCCGTCACCGAGGCACCGTAGCGTTTCTGCCCGGCGTCGAAGGCCTGCTGCGGATCGCTGCTGCCGAAGCAGTCGGTGAAGTTTTCTTCGCAGGTCAGGTAGGTGCCCCACGGGGTCTTGCCGTTGGCGCAGTTCTGGAAGGTGCCGAGCACCTTGCTCGCGCTGTTGTCGGCGGCGGTGCGCAGCCAGGCATCGCCGGCGGCCGGACCACCGAAGCGCATCGGCGTGTTGCCGTGGATGCGGCGGTTGTACTTCGAGTCCTGGACGAACTGCCACTGGCCAGCCTGGCGCCGTACCTCGATGACCGACACCCCTTCGGCGGCCTGGGCCTTGTGCACGTCCTCGGCATTGGCCGGCTGGCCACCGTGGTCGAACAGGTAGCGGTAGTTGGTGTATTCGTTGTTGATCGCCATCAGCGCCCGGTTTTCATCGCCGGGGAAGGGGAACAGGCTCATGCCGTCGTTGTTGTCGCCGAACTGCCTTTCCTGAGCCGTGGCCGTGCCCTTGCCGGACGGGTCGAAGGCCGGGGCGTCGGCGTGCAGCGGCTGGCCCCAGCTGATCAGCACCGAGGCCTTGTAGCCGGGAGGCAGGCTGATGCCGTCGGCGCTGGAGGCGGGGATCCCGCTGAAGCCGAGCAAGCCGGTACTGGCGGCACGCACGCTGTCCGCCAGGACGCTGCGGCTGAGCAGGTTGCCACCGAGAAACAGCGCGGCACCACACAAGGCACCGGCGCCGATGAAGCGGCGACGGTTGAGGCCGACCATCTGCTCGAGATCGGTCGGCTGGTTTTCTTCTAGGAGGTTCATGACAGGCTTCCTGCGGTTTTGGCAGTCACCTTAATCAGCCTCCATGACAGTTTTGTGGAGGAATTCAGACCGGCGTGCCGAGCAGCACATAGCTGGGCAGGAAACGCACCTGCAGCGTTTTTCCGACACCCAGGCCGTGGGTCTTCAGCCATTCGGCTTCGGCGAAGGCGCAGAGGATCTGCCCGTTGCGCAGGGTCAGGCGCAACTCGCTGGGGCCCTGGGGATCTTCCTGCACTTCTTCGATTTCCGCCTCCAGGCTGTTGCTGCCCGCGGGCACCGGCGCGTCGACGGTGGCCAGCTCAAGCCAGCCGGCCTTGATCAGGGCGACCACCGCGGTGCCCAGTTCCAGCTCCAGGCGCTGGGTACTGTCGTGGGTGATCTGCGCCTCGATGCGCAGGCCGCCGGCCAGGGTCAGTTCGATGGTGTCGTTGCGCCCCTGCGCGTGGATGGCGTTGACCCGTCCATGCAACTGGTTGCGCGCGCTGGTGCGCAGCATCAGGCGGCCGAGCAGGTCGAGGTCGCTGCTGTCCTCGGCTTCTTCGAGGATCTGCGCCTGGAGCACCTGCAGGCGCTGGTACAGGCGCAACACGCGCCGACCTTCGTCCGACAGGCGCGCGCCGCCGCCGCCACGTCCACCTGTGCTGCGCTCGACCAGCGGTCGGGCGGCGAGGTTGTTGAGTTCGTCGATGGCGTCCCAGGCGGCCTTGTAACTCATCCCGGCGGCTTTCGCGGCGCGGGTGATGGAGCCTTGCTCATCAATATGCTGCAACAGCGCGATGCGCTGCGGACGACGGACAATGTGCTGGGTCAGGGGGGCGGGCAAGGGCATGGGGTCGGTACGAAAGCTGACGATGATCGCCGAAAGTGCCCGCCTGCCTGCACCAAGTCAAGCATTGCCGGGCCGTGGCGTGCGTGCCAGGCAGTAGACATCGACCCGTGCCGCACCGCTGTCGCGCAGCAACCGCGCCAGGGCCTGGGCGGTGGCACCGGTGGTCAGCACGTCGTCCACCAGTGCCACATGGCGGCCCTCGATCGCGGTGGGATCGGCGAGGGCGAAGGCGTCCTTCAGGTTGCGCCTGCGCGCGCGGGCGTCCAGCGCTTGCTGCGCCGGGGTGTCCCGCGGACGGCTGAGCAGATGGCTGGCGCAGGGGATCGCCAACTGCGCGGCGAGCCATTCGCCAAGCATCGCTGCCTGGTTGTAGCCGCGCTGACGCAGGCGCCGGGTGGCCATGGGCACCGGTAACAGCAGGGCCGGGCGCGGCAGGCCCTCGTCGAAGCGGTGGCTCAGCCAGTTGCCGAGCATCAAGGCCAGCAAGCGCCCCAGCGGCCACTGGCGCTGATGCTTGAAGCGGGTGATCAGGCTGTCGATCGGGAATCCGTAGTGCCACGGCGCCTCGACCTGACGAAAGGCCGGACGCCGCCGCGCGCACTGGGCGCAGAGCAGACCGTTGATCGGCAAGGGCAGGGCGCAGACGCGACAGTGCTCGTCGAGCCAGGGCAGTTCGCTTTCGCAGGGAACGCAGACGGGATGGGGCTGGCCGGCGGGTTCGTCGCACAGTAAACAGGTATGTTCATTATTTGAGCAGATGTAAACCGGCGTTTTATTGCATGGTTGACAGCGCATTGGGCTTCCTTAACTATGCGGGCTATCCGTGATGCGCTGGCGGGCAATCCGATCCCGGCGCCAGTACAAGCCTAAACAAGGAAACGCCCATGAGCGCCAGCACAACTGCAACGCTTCGTCACGACTGGTCTCTGGCCGAAGTCAAAGCCCTGTTCCAGCAGCCGTTCAATGACCTGCTGTTCCAGGCGCAGATTGTGCACCGCGCGCATTTCGACCCCAACCGCGTGCAGGTCTCGACCCTGCTGTCGATCAAGACCGGCGCCTGTCCGGAAGACTGCAAGTACTGCCCGCAGTCCGGCCACTACAACACCGGCCTGGACAAGCAGAAGCTGATGGAAGTGCAGAAGGTCCTCGAGGAAGCCGCCCGGGCCAAGGCCATCGGCTCCACCCGCTTCTGCATGGGCGCGGCGTGGAAACACCCGTCGGCCAAGGACATGCCCTACGTGCTGGAGATGGTCAAAGGGGTCAAGGCCATGGGCCTGGAAACCTGCATGACCCTCGGCCGCCTCGACCAGGAACAGACCCTGGCCCTGGCCGACGCCGGCCTGGACTACTACAACCACAACCTCGACACCTCGCCGGAGTTCTACGGCAGCATCATCACCACCCGCACCTACAGCGAGCGTCTGCAGACCCTGGCCTATGTGCGCGATGCCGGGATGAAGATCTGCTCCGGTGGCATCCTCGGCATGGGCGAGTCGCTGGACGACCGCGCCGGCCTGCTGATCCAGCTGGCCAACCTGCCGGAGCACCCGGAGTCGGTGCCGATCAACATGCTGGTCAAGGTTGCCGGCACGCCGCTGGAAAATGCCGAGGACGTCGACCCGTTCGATTTCATCCGCATGCTCGCGGTAGCGCGGATCCTCATGCCGAAATCCCATGTGCGCCTGTCCGCCGGCCGCGAGCAGATGAACGAGCAGATGCAGGCGCTGGCCTTCATGGCCGGGGCCAACTCGATCTTCTACGGCGAGAAACTGCTGACCACCGCCAACCCGCAGGCCGACAAGGACATGCAGCTGTTCGCTCGTCTCGGCATCAAGCCCGAGGCGCGTGAAGAGCACGCCGACGAAGTGCACCAGGCCGCCATCGAGCAGGCGCTGATCGAGCAGAAGAGCACCGAGCTGTTCTACGACGCCGCGTCGGCATGACCTTCGATCTTCGCGCGCGCCTCGAACAGCGGCGCGCCGCCGACCTGTATCGCCAGCGCCCGCTGTTGCAGAGCCCGCAGGGGCCGGAAGTGGTGGTGGACGGGCAGGCGCTGCTGGCGTTCTGCAGCAACGACTACCTGGGTCTGGCCAATCACCCCGAGGTGATCGCCGCCTGGCGTGCCGGTGCCGAACGCTGGGGTGTGGGCGGTGGCGCATCGCACCTGGTGGTCGGCCACAGCACGCCGCACCACGAACTGGAAGAAGCCCTCGCCGCATTCACCGGTCGCCCGCGGGCCCTGCTGTTCACCACCGGCTACATGGCCAACCTCGGTGCGGTCACCGCACTGGTGGGGCAGGGCGACACGGTGTTGCAGGACCGTCTCAACCACGCCTCGCTGCTGGACGCCGGCCTGCTCAGCGGGGCGCGCTTCAGCCGCTACCTGCACAACGACGCCGACAGCCTCGACAAGCGCCTGGGCAAGGCCGAGGGCAATACCCTGGTGGTCACCGACGGCGTGTTCAGCATGGACGGCGATATTGCCGACCTGCCGGAGCTGGTCACGCGGGCGCGGAGCAAGGGCGCCTGGCTGATGGTCGACGACGCCCACGGCTTCGGTACCCTCGGCCGTCACGGCGGCGGCGTGGCCGAGCATTTCGGCCTGGGGCTGGAGGACCTGCCGGTGCTGGTCGGCACCCTGGGCAAAGCCTTCGGTACCGCCGGCGCCTTCGTTGCCGGCAGCGAGGACCTGATCGAGAGCCTGGTGCAGTTCGCCCGTCCTTATATCTACACCACCAGCCAGCCCCCGGCGCTGGCCTGCGCCACCCTGAAAAGCCTGAGCCTGCTGCGCGACGAGCACTGGCGTCGCGAGCACCTGGCGGCACTGATCGCGCAGTTCCGCCGCGGCGCCGAGGCCATCGGCCTGCAACTGATGGACAGCTTCACGCCGATCCAGCCGATCCTGATCGGCGATGCCGGGCGCGCCATGCAGTTGTCGCGGATGCTGCGCGAGCGTGGCCTGCTGGTCACCGCGATCCGCCCGCCGACCGTACCCGCCGGCAGCGCCCGCCTGCGTGTGACCCTGACCGCCGCGCACAGCCCGGCGCAGGTGCAGCTATTGTTGAATGCATTGGCCGAGTGCTATCCGCTGCTGGAGCCTGTCGATGCGTAACCATCTGATTCTTCTGCCGGGCTGGGGCCTGGGCAGCGCCGCGCTGGAACCGCTGGCGGCCAGTCTGCGAGCCCAGGATGCCGGGCTGCGGGTCGAGCTGGCGGCCTTGCCGGCGCTGGTCAGCGATGACCCACAGGCCTGGCTCGACGAGCTGGACCGGCGCCTGCCCCAGGACACCTGGCTCGGTGGCTGGTCGCTGGGCGGCATGCTCGCCGCCGAGCTGGCGGCGCGGCGTGGTGATCGTTGCTGCGGCCTGCTGACCCTGGGCAGCAACCTGAGCTTCGTTGCCCGTGCCGATTGGCCGGACGGCATGCCCGTGGACACCTTCGAAACCTTCGTCGACGGCTGCCGCAGCCATACCGCGGTGACCCTCAAGCGTTTCAAGTCGCTGTGCAGCGAAGGTGCGCAGGAGCCGCGGAGTCTAATCCGGCAACTGGGCGTCGGCGTGCCGGATACCGATCCGGTGCTGCTGGTGAAAGGCCTGGAAGTGCTGGGTCGCCTCGATACCCGCGCGGCACTGCAAGCCTATGGCGGACCGCAACTGCACCTGTTCGCCGGCGCCGACCAACTGGTCCCGGCCGAGGCGGCCCGGGCCCTGAGCGACTGGTTGCCGGATGTCGAAGTGGGCCTGGTCGAGGAGGCGTCGCACGCCTTCATCCTCGAGTACCCGCAAGAGCTGGCCGCCAGTATCAAGACCTTCCTGCACGAGAGTGGCGATGACTGATCTTTCCCAGCCGGGCCTGCCCGGTGCCTTGCCTGACAAGCGTCAGGTCGCTGCGTCGTTCTCCCGTGCCGCCGCCAGCTACGACAGCGTCGCCGAACTGCAGCGGGCGGTGGGCGGTCAGCTGCTGGCCCAGTTGCCGCAGGACCTGCAGCCGCGCTGCTGGGTCGACCTGGGCAGCGGTACCGGCTATTTCAGCCGCCAGTTGCAGGCGCGTTACGCAGCGGGGCTCGGCGTCGCCGTGGATATCGCCGAAGGCATGCTGCGTCATGCCCGCGAGGCCGGCGGTGCGCGCTATCACGTGGCCGGCGACGCCGAACGCCTGCCGCTGCGCGACGCCTGCGCCGATCTGATGTTCTCCAGCCTGGCGGTGCAGTGGTGCGCGGACTTCCGCGCGGTGCTGGGCGAGGCGCGAAGAGTCCTGCAGCCCGGCGGTGTGCTGGCCTTCTCCAGCCTGTGCGTGGGGACCCTGTACGAACTGCGGGCGAGCTGGGAGGCGGTGGATGGCCTGGTGCATGTGAACCGCTTCCGTCGCTTCGAGGATTACCAGCGCCTCTGCGACGAGAGCGGCCTGGAGATGCTCGGCCTGCATGCACAACCCCATGTGTTGCACTACCCTGATGTGCGCAATCTGACCCATGAATTGAAAGCACTGGGCGCGCACAATCTCAATCCCGGCCGCCCCGCCGGGCTCACCGGACGGGCGCGGATGCAAGGATTGCTGCAGGCTTACGAGCAGTTTCGCCAGCCGCGGGGGTTGCCGGCCACCTACCAGGTGGTCTACGGGGTCCTGCGCAAGCCGCTGACAGAAGGGGAGTAACCATGGCCGCGGCCTACTTCATCGCCGGAACCGATACCGACGTGGGCAAGACCACCATCGCCGCCGGCCTGCTGCAGGCGGCCCGCCAGGCCGGGCTCAGTACGCTCGGCGCCAAGCCGGTGGCCTCCGGATGCGAGGTCACGCCCAAGGGGCTGCGCAATAGCGATGCTCTGGCGCTGATGGCGCAGAGCTCGGTGCAGTTGCCTTATGAACGAATCAATCCATATGCCTTCGAACCGGCCATCGCCCCGCACCTGGCGGCGCGCGAGGCGGGGGTCGAGCTCAGTGTGCAGAGCCTGCTCGGGCCGATGCGCGCGGTGCTGGAGCAGGGGGCCGACTTCACCCTGATCGAAGGCGCGGGGGGCTGGCGCGTGCCGTTGTCTCATCACGCCAATCTGTCGGACCTGGCGGTCGCTCTGCGCTTGCCGGTGATCCTGGTGGTGGGGGTGCGTCTGGGCTGCATCAACCATGCCTTGCTCAGTGCCGAAGCGATCGCCCGGGATGGTCTGCAACTGGCGGGTTGGGTCGCCAACATCGTCGATCCGCGAACCTCGCGGCTGGAGGAAAACCTGGCCAGCCTGGCCGAGCGTCTGCCAGCGCCGTGCCTGGGGCGGGTGCCGAAGCTGAAGATGGTCTCGGCGGAGGCGGTGGCGGAGCACCTGCAGCTGGATCTGCTGGATTGACGGCGGGTGCGGATCGCCTCGTAATCCGCGCCTTTGTTGTTCTCTATTGAGAAGCCCGTCGCCATTAGCGTTTTTCAACGGCATTTCCCGCCCGGCTCTGTTTCAATAGGCCACTGTATTGCCATCTACGTGTTCAGCTTTTCTGGAGTAATGAAATGGAAATCTCGGGCAGTTCCGCATTCTATGCCGGCCTGGGCGCCATTCAGGCCGGGCAGCAGCGGGTCGACCAGGCCGCCGGCCAGATCGCCAACACGACCGTGGAGCGCGCCTCCACCAGCCAGTCCAGCGACTTCCAGGCCGAGCGCCTGCGCTCCGTCGATCGCAGCCAGCAGATGGACCTGGCCACCGCCACCGTCGAACAGGCCATGGGCAAGCACCAGGTCGAACTCGGTGTCAAAGTGGCCAAAGCGTCGGACGAAATGCTCGGTACGCTGATCGACACCTACGCCTGAGACGCGCCGTCTCAGGCGTCATCTTTTACCAATAGCCTTTATTCATCAGCGCCTTGGCCGTTGCGGCAGGCGTTCGCCTGCGCATCTTTCAGACGTGTCGCCACTTTCTAACGCGTATGGACGATGGCAAAAGCGCCATCGGCAGGGTGCTTGACAAGCATCAGGCGTAAACGTATGTTTCAAACAACTGTTTGACCGAAAGCCGCCTAGAGCTGGTCGGTGTGGTCTCTCTACCCTAACCAGGATTCATCAGCAGAGGTTCATCGCTATGCCTGATTACAAAGCCCCCTTGCGTGATATTCGTTTCGTCCGTGATGAACTGCTCGGCTACGAAGCGCACTATCAGAGCCTGCCGGGTTGCCAGGACGCCACGCCGGACATGGTCGACGCCATCCTCGAAGAGGGCGCGAAGTTCTGTGAACAGGTACTGGCCCCGCTGAACCGCGTCGGTGACCTGGAAGGCTGCACCTGGAGCGAGTCGGGCGTGAAGACCCCGACCGGCTTCAAGGAAGCCTACAAGCAGTTCGTCGAAGGCGGCTGGCCGAGCCTGGCCCATGACCTCGACCACGGCGGCCAGGGCCTGCCGGAGTCGCTGGGTCTGGCGATCAGCGAGATGGTCGGCGAGTCCAACTGGTCCTGGGGCATGTACCCTGGCCTGTCCCACGGCGCGATGAACACCCTGTCCGCCCACGGCACCGCCGAACAGCAGCACACCTACCTGACCAAGCTGGTTTCCGGCGAGTGGACCGGCACCATGTGCCTGACCGAGCCGCACTGCGGTACCGACCTGGGCATGCTGCGCACCAAGGCCGAACCCCAGGCCGACGGTTCCTACAAAGTCACCGGCACCAAGATCTTCATCTCCGCCGGTGAACACGACATGGCCGACAACATCGTCCATATCGTCCTGGCCCGCCTGCCCGACGCACCGGCCGGCACCAAGGGTATTTCCCTGTTCATCGTGCCGAAGTTCCACGTCAACGCCGAAGGCGGCGTGGGCGAGCGCAACGCGGTGACCTGTGGTTCCCTCGAACACAAGATGGGCATCCACGGCAACGCCACCTGCGTGATGAACTTCGATGCCGCCACCGGCTACCTGATCGGCCCGGCCAACAAAGGCCTGAACTGCATGTTCACCTTCATGAACACCGCTCGCCTGGGTACCGCGCTGCAAGGCCTGGCCCACGCCGAAGTGGCGTTCCAGGGTGGCCTGAAATACGCTCGCGACCGTCTGCAGATGCGCTCGCTGACCGGCCCGAAAGCACCGGACAAGGCTGCTGACCCGATCATCGTCCACCCGGACGTGCGCCGCATGCTGCTGACCATGAAGGCCTTCGCCGAAGGCAACCGCGCCATGGTCTACTTCACCGCCAAGCAGGTGGACATCGTCAAGTACAGCCAGGACGAGGAAGAGAAGAAGAAGGCCGACGCACTGCTGGCCTTCATGACCCCGATCGCCAAGGCGTTCATGACCGAAGTCGGCTTCGAATCCGCCAACCACGGCGTGCAGATCTACGGCGGCCACGGCTTCATCGCCGAGTGGGGCATGGAGCAGAACGTGCGCGACAGCCGTATCTCCATGCTGTACGAAGGCACCACCGGCATCCAGGCCCTCGACCTGCTGGGTCGCAAGGTGCTGATGACCCAGGGCGAAGCGCTGAAGAGCTTCACCAAGATCGTGCACAAGTTCTGCCAGGCCCAGGAAGGCAACGAAGCCGTCAAGGAATTCGTCGAGCCGCTGGCCGCGCTGAACAAGGAGTGGGGCGAACTGACCATGAAGGTCGGCATGGCTGCCATGAAGGATCGCGAGGAAGTCGGTGCTGCTTCGGTGGACTACCTGATGTACTCCGGCTACGCCTGCCTGGCCTACTTCTGGGCCGACATCGCCCGCCTGGCCGCCGAGAAACTGGCCGCCGGCACCAGCGAGGAAGCCTTCTACACCGCCAAGCTGCAGACCGCGCGCTTCTACTTCCAGCGCATCCTGCCGCGTACCCGCACCCATGTGGCGACCATGCTGTCCGGTGCCAACAACCTGATGGCGATGGACGAAGAGCATTTCGGCCTGTCGTACTGAGTCACCTGCTGCACTGAAAAACGCCTGCCCTCACCGGCAGGCGTTTTTTTTTGTGTCGCAAATGTGGTTGTAGGAGCTGGCTTGTCGTGTGACGAACCACTGCGAAGGACCGCGCAGTGGTTCGTCACACGACAAGCCAGCTCCTACTGCCGTTAAATAAATTGGCGCCAGAAATTTATCTATTCATGTGCATTGTCGATACAGTGAAGGCACAATGACATTATCGATCTGCTGGGTCGGAGAGTTCTCTTGTTTCGTTTTTCCGCTGTACGACTGAGTCACTTCCTGCCGGGCCTGTTCCTCCTGATCTCGGGGCTGGCGGCCGCCTACGTGCGCGACCTGTCGGTGTTCTTCACCTCGCTGTTCAACGTCCTGCCGACCCTGGTGCTGCTGCTCGGCGGCGCCTACTGCGCGGTGTATCGGCGTCAGCGCGAGCTGTTCCTGATGATCACCGTTTACATCGCCTATTACCTGCTCGACACCCAGACCGACTTCTACCGCGATCACGGCCGGGTGCGCGAGGACGCCGCGGTGGTGTTCCACCTGGTCTGCCTGCTGCTGCCGATGCTGTTCGCCCTGTTCAGCGCCTGGCAGGAACGCACCCACCTGTTCCAGGACATGGTGGCGCGCTTCGCCGTGCTGCTGGCGGTGGGCAGCGTCGCCCTGGGTCTGGAGCAGAGCTACCCGCAGATACTGCTGACCTGGCTGGCGGAGATCCGCTGGCCGGCGCTGCATGGGCAGTGGATGAGCCTGATCCAGATGTCCTACCCGATGTTCTTCCTCGCCTTCGTCGTCCTCGTCGCCCAGTACCTGCGCGAGCCGCGGCCGTTGCATGCGGCGCAGATCATCGGCCTGATCGGCATCTTCTGGATGCTGCCGCAGACCTTCATCCTGCCCTTCACCCTGAACATCATGTGCAGCCAGGTGATGCTGATGATCGCCGCGGCGGTCTCCCACGAGGCCTACCAGATGGCCTTCCGCGACGAACTCACCGGCCTGCCTGGCCGCCGCGCGCTGAACGAGCGCATGCAGCGCCTCGGGCGCAACTATGTGCTGGCGATGACCGACGTCGATCACTTCAAGAAATTCAACGACACCCACGGCCACGACGTCGGCGACCAGGTGCTGCGTCTGGTGGCGAGCAAGCTGTCCAAGGTCACCGGTGGCGGACGCGCCTATCGCTACGGCGGCGAGGAATTCGCCCTGGTGTTCGCCGGCAAGACCATCGAGGAGTGCATTCCCCATCTGGAAGCGGTGCGCGAAATGATCGCCAACTATGCGATCCAGCTGCGCAATCAGGAGAGCCGCCCGCAGGACGACCAGCAGGGACGGCAACGCCGCGGGTCGACGGGGGCCAACAGCGTGTCGGTGACCGTCAGTATCGGCGCCTGCGAACGCCAGCCCGAACACCGCTCTCCCGACGAAGTGCTGAAATCCGCCGACCAGGCGCTCTACAGCGCCAAGGGCGCGGGGCGCAACTGCGTGATGACCCCTGGGCAGAAGGAGCGACGTGGGGCCATGCGCGTAGCGTGACCGAAATTGACTTACCGGTCGCCAGATGACCCTATGTCTCTAAAAAGTTGTTCGGTTACACTCCAGACCTTAACGTAACGGTCCCGCAGGGACTACCCACGATCCAAGGTGTGAGAGGTTGCCATGGCTGACTATAAAGCGCCGCTGCGCGATATGCGCTTCGTCCTCAATGAAGTCTTCGAAGTCTCCAAACTGTGGGCAGTCCTGCCCGGGCTGGCCGAAGCGGTGGACGAAGACACCGCTCTGGCGGTGCTGGAGGAGGCCGGCAAGGTTGCCAGCAAGACCATCGCGCCGCTGAGCCGCGCCGCCGACGAGGAAGGCTGCCACTGGGACAACGGCGTGGTGCGTACCCCGGCCGGTTTCGTCGAGGCCTACCAGACCTACGCCGAAGGCGGCTGGGGCGGTGTTGGCGGTGACCCGGTGTATGGCGGCATGGGCATGCCCAAGGTGATCTCGGCCCAGGTCGAGGAAATGGTCAACTCGTCGAGCCTGGCCTTCGGCCTGTACCCGATGCTGACCGCAGGCGCCTGCCTGTCGATCAACGCTCACGCCAGCGAAGAGCTCAAGGAAAAATACCTGCCGAACATGTACGCCGGTGTCTGGGCCGGCTCCATGTGCCTCACCGAGCCCCATGCCGGTACCGACCTGGGCATCATCCGTACCCGCGCCGAGCCGCAGGCTGACGGCAGCTACAAGGTCAGCGGAACAAAGATCTTCATCACCGGCGGCGAGCACGACCTCACCGAGAACATCATCCACCTGGTGCTGGCCAAGCTGCCGGACGCCCCGGCCGGGCCGAAGGGTATCTCGCTGTTCCTGGTGCCGAAGTTCCTGGTCAACGCCGACGGCAGCCTGGGCGCGCGCAACCCGGCCAACTGCGGTTCGATCGAACACAAGATGGGCATCCTGGCCTCCTCGACCTGCGTGATGAACTTCGACGAAGCCACCGGCTACCTGGTCGGCGAGCCGAACAAGGGCCTGGCGGCGATGTTCACCATGATGAACTACGAGCGTCTGGGCGTCGGTATCCAGGGCCTGGCCTCGGCCGAGCGCTCCTACCAGAACGCCGTGGAATACGCCCGCGATCGTCTGCAGAGCCGCGCGCCGACCGGCCCGCAGGCCAAGGACAAGGCTGCCGACCCGATCATCGTCCACCCGGACGTGCGCCGCATGCTGCTGACCATGAAGGCCCTGAACGAAGGTGGCCGGGCGTTCTCCACCTACGTGGCGATGCAACTGGACACCGCCAAGTACAGCGAAGACGCCACCACCCGCAAGCGCGCGGAAGACCTGGTGGCACTGCTGACGCCGGTGGCCAAGGCCTTCCTGACCGATGTCGGCTTCGAAACCACGGTGCATGGCCAGCAGATCTTCGGCGGCCATGGCTATATCCGCGAGTGGGGTCAGGAGCAACTGGTGCGCGATGTGCGCATCACCCAGATCTACGAAGGGACCAACGGTATCCAGGCCCTGGACCTGATGGGACGCAAGATCGTCGGCAGCGGCGGCGCCTTCTACAAGTTGTTCACCGACGAGATTCGCCAGTTCACCGCCAGCGCCGGCAGCGAGCTCGGCGAGTTCGTCAAACCGCTGAATGCCGCGCTGGACGATCTCGACAGCCTGACCGCCTGGGTGCTCGACCGGGCCAAGGGCAACCCCAACGAGATCGGCGCCGCGTCGGTCGAGTACCTGCACGCTTTCGGCTACACCGCCTATGCCTACATGTGGGCACTGATGGCGCGCACGGCGCTGGACAAGCAGGGCGAGGACAGCTTCTACGCCAGCAAGCTGGGCACCGCGCGCTTCTACTTCGCCCGTCTGCTGCCGCGTCTGCAGTCGCTGAGCGCCTCGGTGAAAGCCGGCAGTGAATCCCTGTATCTGCTGGACGCGGAGCAGTTCTGAGGTGAGGGCGTCATGTAAGCATTTGCTTACATGACGCGGTGACTTTTAGCCTCTTCCCGAAAATTGGATCCACAGTTAATCTTTCTCACATGGACGAAGCGCAGGACGCGCAAAGTACATCACAAGGACGGAACGAAGGAGACCTGCCCAGGATGGCGGGGCGAAAGGGAAGTCAAAGGGAAACAGTCTGTAAAACCCCGCTTCGGCGGGGTTTTCTTTATGCGCGCGTTTTCTATCCGAGCACATCCAGCGGCGAGACACCCATCTGCCGCGGGTCGATCTCTTCTTCCAGCAGGGTCCGCAGCAGCTCCACCGAGGCCTGCTGGCGCTGCGCATCGCGAAACACCAGGCCTACCTTCAGCGGCACGCGGGGTTCGCTCAGCGGTTTCCACAGCAATTCCGCATCTTCCGAGGCTTCCTGCGCCCGGCCCGGCAGCACCGTGGCCAGTGAGGTGTGCGGCAGGCTGTCGAGTATCCCGCCCATGTTGTTCATCTCCGCCTGCACCTGCGGGCGCCGCCCCAGGTTGGCCAGTTGGCCCTGCCAGATCTGGCGTACCTGGAATTCCTCGCCCAGCAGGATCATCGGCAGTTCGGCGGCCTGTTTCAGTGAGACCTTCTTGAACTCGCGCAACGGGTGGGTGCGGGGAATCACCACCTGCAACTCGTCTTCGTACAGCAGCAGGCCGTGCAGCCCCGGCTGGCGCGGCGGCAGGTAGCTGATGCCGATATCCAGGCTGCCGTTGAGCAGGCGCCGTTCGATCTCCAGTCCCGAAAGCTCGTAGATCTGCACCACAAGATGCGGCTGCGCCTTGCGCACGCGGTCGAGCAGTTGCGGCACCAGGCTCGGCCGCACCGTCTGCAGCACGCCGATGGCCAGGGTACGCAGGGCCTGGCCCTTGAAGTTGCGCAGGGCATCGCGGGCGCGCTGCATGCCGTCGAGCAGGGGCAGGGCGTGGTTGTACAGGGTGTGCGCGGCCAGGGTCGGCAACAGGCGTTTGTTGCCGCGTTCGAACAGGCTGACGTCGAGGCTGTGTTCGAGCTGGCGGATCTGCTGCGACAGCGCCGGCTGGGACAGGGACAGGCGTTCGGCGGCGCGGCCGACATGGCCTTCTTCATACACCGCGACGAAATAACGCAGTTGGCGAAAATCCATAAGACTTACTTATCGAAAAAGCTCGAAAAACGAAATGGCCGCAAGGGCCCGGCGCGCCTACTCTACGCCCGTATTCACAAGGTTTACAGGCCCAGAGGGCGCGATGAACAGCGTACATGTGGATGGCGTTTACATAGGCAAGGCTAAAAATCTCGGTTATGGCTTGATGACCGATATCGATAAGGAAGAGGTTGCGCGGCGGCTGTGGTTATGGCCGCAGGGGCTGGGAAGCGACGAACACGGCGACCCACGTTTCCATACCGGCCCGGAACGGGCCCTGCACCACTATCCGGCCGAGCACTACGCCTGGTGGCGGAAACGTTATCCACAGATCGCCTGGCAGGCCCCGGCCTTCGGCGAAAACCTGTCGACCCACGGCATCGACGAGCATGACGTGTGCCTGGGCGACCTGTTCCGCTGGGGTGGCGCGTTGCTGCAGATCAGCCAGCCGCGCTCGCCGTGCTATCGCCTCAGCCACCGCTGGGGCCTGCAGGAACTGCCGCAACTGGCCCAGGACAGCGGGCGTTGTGGCTGGTTCTACCGGGTCCTGAAACCGGGCTTCGTCAGCGCCGACGAGCCTTTCGAACTGATACAGCGCAGCTATCCGGGCCTGACCGCGGCCTGGGCGCTGCACGCTTTTTACCGTGAACCTCTGGAGCATGCGGGTTTGAAGAAACTGGTGGATTGTCCGGCCCTGTCGTCACGCTGGCGCGATATCGCGATCAAGCGCTTGCGCACCGGTCAGATCGAGGACTGGAGCGCCCGTCTGCTCGGCCTGCCGCTGGAAGGACTGCGCGCATGAACCTGTTCAACCTGAGACGCCAGGCGGCGCCGATCGTCGAGGCGACGCCGGAGCCGACCGACCCCGTCGATCCGCTTTCGCGGAATTGCCTGATGCCCGCGATCCAGCGTGCCGAACAGCTGTTCGTGCGTGGCCAGGGCTCCTGGCTGTGGGACAGCGAAGGCCGTGCCTTCCTCGATTTCACCCAGGGTAATGCGGTCAACAGCCTCGGTCACAGTCCCAAGGTGCTGGTCCAGGCCTTGAGCGGGCAGGCCCAGGCACTGATCAACTCGGGGGCGGGCTTTCACAACCGCGGCCACCTGAAGCTGGTCAACCTGCTGTGCCAGAGCACCGGCAGCGACCAGGCCCATCTGCTCAACAGCGGCGCCGAGGCCTGCGAGGGCGCGATCAAGCTGGCGCGCAAATGGGGCCAGCTGCATCGCAACGGCGCCTATCACATCATCACCGCCAGCCAGGGCAGCCACGGGCGCAGCCTCGGTGCCCTGTCGGCCTCCGACCCGCTGCCGTGCAATCGCTGCGAGCCGGGCCTGCCGGGCTTCAGCAAGGTGCCGTTCAACGACCTGGCGGCGCTGCACGCGGCGGTGGATTCGCGCACCGTGGCGATCATGCTCGAACCGATCCAGGGCGAAGCCGGGGTGATCCCGGCGACCCGGCATTACCTCAAGGGTGTCGAGCGTCTGTGTCGCGAACTGGGCATCCTGCTGATCCTCGACGAGGTGCAGACCGGCATGGGCCGCTGCGGCGCCTTGCTGGCCGAGGAAACCTACGGGGTGCGCGCCGATATCCTCACCCTCGGCAAGGGCCTGGGCGGTGGCGTGCCGATCGCCGCGTTGCTGTCCCGCGGCAGTGCCTGCTGCGCCGAAGCCGGTGAGCTGGAGGGCAGTCATCACGGCAATGCGCTGATGAGCGCTGCTGGCCTGGCCGTGCTGGAGACCGTGCTGGAAAACGGTTTCTTCGAGCAGGTCCGGGATGCCGGGTGGCACCTGCGCGATGGCCTCAGCCGTCTGGCCGGCCGCTATGGCCTGGGTGAGGTGCGCGGTCAGGGCCTGCTCTGGGGCCTGGAACTGCCCGAGCCGCTGGCGGCGCAGGTGGTCAGGGCGGCGCTGCAGGAAGGCCTGCTGCTCAATGCGCCGCAGTCCCATGTGCTGCGCTTTTCGCCGGCGCTGACCGTCAGCCACGGCAATATCGACGAAATGCTGCTGCGCCTGGCCCGGGCCTTCGCCCGTGTGCAGACCGCGCAACTGAGCCGCCAGCGCCGCTCGTAACGAATACTGTGAACCGTCTCGCGTGTCTGCGCGTCGCCCCGGGCCTGTTGTTTTTGGCCTGGGGCGTTTTTTTTGTGGGCGGGAAACGGGCGGAACCGTCGGGGGTGGGCCAGAGTCAGAACAGGAACATCATCTCAAGGAGCGTTTCCATGGACCTGATTCGCATCATCTTCGCCATTCTGCTGCCGCCGCTGGGGGTGTTTCTGCAGGTCGGCTTTGGAGGGGCGTTCTGGCTGAATATCCTGCTGACCCTGCTGGGGTATATCCCGGGGATCGTGCATGCGGTGTACATCATCGCCAAGCGGTGAGGGGTATTGGGACCGCTTTGCGGTCCTTCGCGGGCAAGCCACGCTCCTACTACTCGCAATCCAGCACTTTGCGATAGAACTTCCATTCCTCTTCCAGCGCATGCGCCAGGTTCTCGGCCATCCTGAAGCCATGCCGTTCCGTCGGATAGAAATGCCCTTCGGCCTCGATGCCATTGGCCTTCAACGCCCTCAGCATCGAGCGGGTCTGCTGCGGCACCACCACCGCATCCAGCTCGCCCTGGAAGAAGATCACCGGCACGCGGATGTTCCCCGCATGCAGTAACGGCGTGCGCTCGCGGTAGCGCTCGGCGTCCCGCTCGGGATCGCCGATCAGCCAGTCCAGGTAATCCCCCTCGAACTTGTGCGTGTCCCGGGCCAGCGCCAGCGGATCGCTGACGCCATACAGGCTGGCGCCGCCACGGAACACATCCTGGAACGCCAGGGCGCAGAGCGTCGTGTAGCCACCGGCACTGCCGCCACGAATGAACGCCTGATACGGGTCGATCAGCCCTTCACCCGCCAGATGCAGTACCGCCGCGCAGGCGTCCTCCACATCGATCTCGCCCCAGCGCAGGTGCAGCGCCTGGCGGTACGCACGGCCATAGCCGCTGCTGCCGCGATAGTTGAGATCGGCCACCGCGAAACCGCGCTGGGCCCAGTACTGGATACGCGGATCGAGCACCGGGTAGCAGGCCGAAGTCGGCCCGCCATGGACGAAGACGATCAGCGGCGCCGGCTTGCGCCCGCTCATCGCCGGATAGAAGAAACCATGGGCCTCGCCATCGCCGCTGGGATAACTGAAACCGCGCGGTCGGCTGATACGCTCGGCGGGCAGCGGCGCAACGCCACCCGCCAGCACCTGCACGGCATGATCGCGGCGGTCGATGGCGATCACCGCCGCCGGCAGGACGGGCGAAGCGGCGATGGCGTAGATGAAATCGTGGTCCAGGTCCAGGCAGCGGAAGCGGCTGTAGTCGCTGACGAAGTCGTCAAGCTCGCCATCGGCCTTGCGCAGGCCGAGGCGCGAGAAACCGTTGTCGAACCAGGTGGCGAGATAGCCCTGATCCACGGGCCGCCAGGTGCTGGCCCCCAGTTGCCAGGGCGCGGCGGCGTGGTCGGCGGGCGCGGCCGGCAGCGGCTGCCAGCCTTGCGCGGTTTCACCCCAGGGTTGCCAGAAACCGTTCAGGTCGGACAGGCAATGCAGCCTGCCTTCGGCATCGAAACGCGGCTGCTGCAGGGACTGCGCCGGGCCGCTGTCGCCGGCGATGCAGCGGGTGTCGCCATTGGCTTCGCGCACGTACAGGCGGGTCGCGGTCCAGGGCTGCTCGGGGCGGCTCCACTCGATCCAGGCCAGGCGCCGGCCGTCGTCGCTCAGGGTCGGCGAGGCGTAGAAATCCGCACCTTCGGCGAGTACTTCACGCACCCGCTCGGCGATGGCCACCAGACGGTGCGTGGTGCCGCTTTCCTCCACCGCCAGCACACGCCCGTCGGCCCACAGCAGATCGCCGTAGCGGCACTCGCCGGCGGTCAGCGCCTGCGGCTGGCCACCCTCCAGCGTCTGTCGATACAACTGCTGGTCCGCCTCGTTGACGAACACCAGGCCGTCATCGCTCAGGCAGAAGGAGCGCCCGCCATATTCGTAGACCCGGCTGCGCACGCTGAAGCCGTCCGGGGTCAGGCAGCGGGCCTGGCCGTCGCGCCAGTGCCAGATCCGGCAGGCGCCGTCGCGGGGACGGAATTCGTTCCAGAACAGGCCGTGGCGGCCCACCTGCAGGTCGGCGAAGTCGGTGCCGGCCGCGACGGCCTGTTCTGCGCTGAAGCGCTCAGCCGCGGGCGATGAGTCGTGAGTTGCGGTCATTGCGGAAGGTCATCTCCTTGATGGTCAGGGCGGCGGTTTCGGCCTCCTCCCTTGCCGCGAGGATGATGCCATGGTCCGCCGATTTGCCGCATACCGGGTCGGCCTTGCTGGCGTCGCCGGTCAACATGAAGGCCTGGCAGCGGCAGCCGCCGAAATCCCGTTCCTTCTCGTCGCAGGAGCGGCACGGTTCCGGCATCCAGTCGTAACCACGATAGCGGTTGAAACCGAAGGAGTCGTACCAGATGTGCTGCATGCTGTGCTCGCGCACGTTGGGAAACTGCACCGGCAACTGACGGGCGCCGTGGCAGGGCAGGGCGGTGCCGTCCGGGGTGACCGTGAGGAACACGCTGCCCCAGCCGTTCATGCAGGCCTTGGGCCGTTCTTCATAGTAGTCCGGGGTGACGAAGATCAGCTTGCACGGATTGCCTTCGGCCTTGAGCCGCTCGCGGTACTCGTTGGTGATGCGTTCGGCCCGTTCCAGCTGTGCGCGGGTCGGCAGCAGGCCGACGCGATTGAGGTGAGCCCAGCCGTAGAACTGGCAGGTGGCGAGTTCGACGAAGTCGGCTTCGAGGGCGATGCACAGCTCGATGATGCGGTCGATGCGGTCGATGTTGTGCCGATGGGTGACGAAGTTGAGCACCATCGGATAGCCCTGGGCCTTCACCGCGCGAGCCATTTCCAGCTTCTGCGCGAAGGCCTTCTTCGAGCCGGCCAGCAGGTTGTTCACCTGCTCGTCGCTGGCCTGGAAGCTGATCTGGATATGGTCCAGGCCCGCCTTGCGGAAGGTGGCGATCTTTTCCTCGGTGAGGCCGATGCCGGAGGTGATCAGGTTGGTGTAGTAGCCCAGGCGGCGGCCTTCGCCGATCAGTTCGGCGAGGTCCTGGCGCACCAGCGGTTCGCCGCCGGAGAAGCCCAGTTGCGCCGCGCCCATCTCGCGCGCCTCGGCCATCACCTTGAACCACTGCTCGGTCGTCAGTTCCTTGCCCTGTTCGGCGAAGTCCAGCGGGTTGGAGCAGTACGGGCATTGCAGCGGGCAGCGGTAGGTCAGTTCGGCCAGCAGCCACAGGGGCAGGCCGACCTCGGGCTTGCCGGGTTGCTCACTCAAGGGTGATCCAGTGTTCGGCACGGGCCACCTCCATGAATTGCTCGATATCGTCAGGCAGTTCCGGAACGCCGGGGAATTTCTCGTCGAGCCGGGCGATGATTGCCGTCACGTCGCGCTCGCCGTCGATCAGTTCGCCGATCAGCGCCGCGCTCTCGTTGAGCTTGATCATGCCCTCGGGGTAAAGCAGGACATGGGCCTTCTGCGCCGGCTCGTACTGGAAGCGGTAGCCGGGACGCCAGCGCGGCGTCAGGTGGCGGTCGAAGCTCATAGCGCGATCCCCTTGTGCCAGACCCGTTCGCTGGTGACGCTGTGATAGGGCGGGCGGTTGAGTTCGTAGGCCATGCTCATGGCATCGAGCATGCTCCACAGGATGTCCAGCTTGAACTGGAGAATCTCCAGCATACGCTGCTGGCCTTCCACGGTCGTGTAGTGCTGGAGGGTGATGCTCAGGCCGTGCTCGACATCGCGCCGCGCCTGGCTCAGGCGGGTACGGAAGTAGGTGTAGCCGGCCGGGTCGATCCAGGGGTAATGCTGTGGCCAGGTGTCGAGGCGCGACTGGTGGATCTGCGGGGCGAACAGTTCGGTCAGCGAGCTGCTGGCCGCTTCCTGCCAGCAGGCGCGGCGGGCGAAGTTGACGTAGGCGTCGACGGCGAAACGCACGCCGGGCAGCACCAGCTCCTGGCTGCGCAACTGGTCCGGATCCAGGCCCACCGCCTGGCCGAGGCGCAACCAGGCCTCGATGCCACCGTCCTCGCCGGGGGCGCCATCGTGGTCGAGCAGGCGCTGGATCCATTCGCGGCGTACTTCCCGGTCCGGGCAGTTGGCGAGGATCGCCGCGTCCTTCATCGGGATGTTCACCTGGTAATAGAAGCGGTTGGCGACCCAGCCCTGGATCTGCTCGCGGGTCGCGCGGCCTTCGTACATCGCCACATGGTAAGGGTGGTGGATGTGGTAGTAGGCGCCCTTGGCCCGCAGGGCCTGTTCGAATTCGGCGGGGGACAGCGGTTTCGCGTCGCTCATGACCACTCCTAGAGTTCGATGCTCATGCCGTCGAAGGCGACTTCCACGCCACGGCGGTCCAGCTCGGCGCGCTCGGCCGAGTCCTCGTCGAGAATCGGGTTGGTGTTGTTGATATGGATAAGCACCTTGCGCTGGGTCGGGAAGTCTTCGAGCACCTCCAGCATGCCGCCAGGGCCGTTCTGTGGCAGGTGACCCATTTCGCTGCCGGTGCGGGTTCCGACGCCGCGGCGCTGCATTTCGTCATCGTCCCACAGGGTGCCGTCCACCAGCAGCACGTCGGCGTCGTGCATGCGTTGCAGCAGGCTGGCGTCGACCTTGCCGAGGCCCGGGGCGTAGAACAGTTTGCCGCCCGTGCGCAGGTCTTCGACCATCAGGCCGAGGTTGTCGCCGGGGTGTGGATCGAAGCGGTGCGGCGAGTAGGGCGGTGCCGCGCTGCGCAGCGGGAAGGGGCTGAAACGCAGGTTCGGGCAGGCTTCGATGACGAAGCTGCCATCCAGTTCGATGCGCTTCCAGGCCAGGCCGCCGTTCCAGTGTTCGAGCATGTTGAACAGGGGGAAGCCGGTGGTCAGGTCCTGGTGGACCATCTCCGTGCACCAGACCTCATGCGGGCAGCCTTCGCGCAGGCTGAGCAGGCCGGTGGTGTGGTCGATCTGGCTGTCGAGCAGGATGATCGCGTCGATACCGCTGTCGCGCAGGGCGCGGGCCGGTTGCATCGGGGCGAAGCCCTGCAGTTGCGCGCGGATGTCCGGCGAGGCGTTGCACAGGATCCAGTGCTCGCCATCGTCGGACAGGGCGATGGACGATTGCGTCCGTGCCGAGGCGCGCAGGCTGCCGTCGCGAAAGCCCTTGCAGTTGGGGCAGTTGCAGTTCCACTGCGGGAATCCACCACCGGCGGCGGAACCTAGAATCTGGATGTACATGGCTGGCTCCCGCCTCGTCCGAAAATGAAAACGCCCCGGATGATCGGGGCGTCGTACCGCGAAAAGACTCAGCGATTCGCGAAGTACATGGTCACTTCAAAACCGATACGCAGGTCAGTGTATGCAGGTTTGGTCCACATGGAATTACTCCTTCCGGATAGGTGGGGCGAGGGACAGCTACTCATTTAGTCGCCCCCTGCCGGGGTGACGTTTCGGGCAGCCAGGATAGCGCTATCTTACAAGATATTTTTGAACTGAATGGTTAAACCTGTAGGAAAGGTCTTTTGCGGTTGTCGTAAAAGTTCAGCGACAGTCGGCGCCGTTGGCGAGGATCAGCCAGTGCTGTTCGCTGGCCAGTTGCGCCCAGGCCCGGTCGATAGCCGCCTGGTCGACGTTCAGCAGGGCCGCGGCCAGGGCTTCCAGGCGTGCATCGGCATTTCCCGCCAGATGCGCCTGCCACAGCCATTCGGCGACTTGCGCATTGCCCATGACCGGCTCGCTGAATTGCGCGGCGAGGGCTGCGCCGGCACTGGCCAGCACGGGGGCGGGGCGGGCGAAGAATGCGCGCAGATGGCCGAGGATTTCCCCGTGGTCGGCGCTGGGCGATTGCACGCCGAACATCAGGCCGTTGTGGCCCTGAATCTGTCGGTAGCTGCTGAACACCGCATAGCCCAGTTGCAGTTCGCTGCGCAGACGCTGGTAGAACGGGCCCTGGATCAACTGGGCGAGCAGGCGCCAGGTGGCTTCTTCATGGGCGGGGACCGGGTTGAACAGCAGCAGCGCATGCTCGCCAGCGGCTTCGCCATGGCAGTGCCATTGGCCAGGCGCGAGGGCGGGCGTACGCAACTGAGCCGGTGTGGCGGAAATGGACTTCAGCAGATGGCCGAGGACATTCTGCGCTGCCGTGTCGAAGCCCGTGGCCAGCGCGGTCCAGCCAAGGCTGGTGGGGCCGGGCAGGTGATGAACGAGCTGTTCCATCAGTTGCCGAATCGGGATCAGCGCGGGCGTATCGCCGGGGCCCGCGGCCTGCGGCTGTCGCAGCATCGACAGCGCCTGCTCGACCACCGCCAGCACCGGCGCGGGAGCACCGGCGCAATACAGTTGCCAACTGTCGGCGCCGCGGCTCCATTGCAGCTCCACGGCGGCACGGCGGGCGCGTTCGATCAGGGGTTTCAGGGCATCGCGCAGGTGCACGGCGGGCGCGTCGTACTGCCAGCGGATATACAGCGCGGCGTATTGGCGCGAAGCCGGCAACACCGCGCTGATGTTCAGCCCGGCCGGTGCTGGAACGGCTGCGATCGATGGCAGGACCGCAGCCAGCAAAGGTTCCGGCTCGGGCAGTCGCCACGGCTGGCGGGACACGCCCGGATGCTCGATGACCTGCGCGCTCGGCTGCATCGCCGTGCTGTCCCGCCGCGCCAGTTCGAGGGCGCCGGCACTCATTTCGCGTGCCGCTTGCAGGCGCTGATATTCCAGGCGCAGAGCGCGGTGATCGGCATCGCGGAAGAACGCCAGCCAGTCGCGCAGCAACGCTTCGACCTCGCCCGCGTCCGCCGCGGGAGTCAGCTTCACCTTCGCATGCAGCAAGGCCTGCCCGGCAAATTCGTAGAGCGAGGCAAAGCTGAAGTCCTCAAGCCAGCCGCGCTCGCGCAGTTCGGCGAGCAGGCCGCCAGGCCGGCTGTCGGCAATCCAGGTGGCGAGGTATTCGATGGCTGCCGCGGCACCTTCCGGCAAATGCTCATGGGCCAGCAGCAGGTCGAGTTGTCCATCGATCCGCGGCGGTTGCAGCGGGCCGTCGAGCAACGGTGGCGGCGCCTCCTGAGCGACGTGCATTCCCGCCGCGAAGATGTCGCCAAACTGCCGCGCCAGTTGCTCTAGCTGTTCCAGCGGCTGCGGTCCGCTCAGGCTCAGCAGCATCTGCCCGGCCTGGTAGAAGCGCCGATGAAAATCCGCGAGCGCTTGCTGAAATGCCGGCTCTTCCACCGGCAGGGTGTCGCGGTTGCCGGCATGAAAGCCGCTCAGCGGATGCGCTGCAGAAACGCTGCGCAAGAGTGCGTACTGCCGCTGCGCCTCGGCATTGCCCGACCAGGCGACCCACTCGGCATGGATCACCTCGCGTTCGGCGCGCTGCCGCTCCAGGGTCAGCAGCGGATGGGCGAGCATGTCGCACAGCCGCTCCAGCGCGCCGGCCAGCGCCGTCACGGGCACCTCGAAAAAGAAGTCGGTGCTGCGCTCGCGGGTGCTGGCGTTGAGCTGTCCGCCCTGGCGCTGGACGTAGCCCATCAGCGCCTCCCCGCAACGGTGCGCTGACGTCGTAGGAGCTGGCTTGCCTGCGAAAGGAGCGCGCAGCGGTCCCCGAGTGCGGTGAGGTTCGGGACCGCTGCGCGGTCCTTTCGCAGGCAAGCCAGCTCCTACGGGGGCGGCTTGCGTCTCGTCTACCGGGAAGCGCGTGGTGCCGAGGAAGAACAGGTGTTCGAGAAAGTGCGCCAGGCCGGGATAGGCGACAGGCGCATCATGGCTGCCGGCATGCACCCGCAAGGCGGCCGCGCAGCGTTTCAGATGCGGCGCATGGCGCAGCGTGACCCGCAGGCCATTGCTCAGGGTGAGGTGCTGCAGAAGGCTGGACATGACGGCTCCGATACGCGCGAACCGCCATGCTAGCGGATAACTTACCCCTGTGGCGCGTCGTGCAGCCCGGCGCGCAGGTCCTGCAGGTAGGGGGTGCTGGCGCGGCCTTCGTGGACCCGTTGCAGGTCGATATCCGCCGAGAGCATCGCGCTGTCGCGTCCGGCCATGGCGAGAATGCTGCCGTCCGGGCCGACGATGCTGCTCTGCCCGCAATAGCGGATCTCGCCCTCGGCCCCGCAGTAGTTGGCGTAGACCAGGTAGCACTGGTTCTCGTGGGCACGGCTGCGCACGGTGACCTGGCAGATGAAGTCGTAGGGCTCCATGTTCGCCGTCGGCACCAGGATCAGCTCGGCGCCGTCCCTGGCCAGGCGCCGGGCGTTCTCCGGGAACTCGATGTCGTAGCAGATCAGCATGCCGACCTTCCAGCCGTTCAGCTCGACCACCGGGAAGTGGTTGCCGCCGGGGCTGAACATGGCGCGGTCGAGCCCGCCGAACAGGTGGGTCTTGCGGTAGTTGGCGAGGCTGCGGCCGTGGCCGTCGATCAACTGCACGCTGTTGTACACGCGGCCATCGTCGGCCAGTTCGGGATAGCCGTAGACGATGGCGATGCGGTTGGCCTGGGCGATTTCCACCACGCGCATGGCCGAGGGGCCGTCCTCGGCTTCGGCCAGGCGCGCGGCGGCTTCGCTGCCGATGTTGTAGCCACTGAGGAACATCTCCGGGCAGACCAGCAGCTCGGCGCCACGGGCGGCGGCGAGCTGGGCCTGATGCTGCAGGCGCTCCAGGTTGCCGGGAACGTCCAGCGGCTGCGGCGAGCCCTGGTAGAGGGCGATACGCATGGCGAATCTCCTGTCAGTCGGCCAGGGCGATCGGCCCGATCTCGTCGAACACATCGCCCGGGCCCGGGTTGTCGGGGTGGGTGTGGCCACCGAAGTGCTTCATGATGCCCCAAACCGCGTTCAGCGAGGTCTGCACCGCGCCTTCGACCCAGGCCGGTGTCCAGGATACGTCGTCGCCGGCGATGAAGATGCCGCGCTGCTCGGCGGGCATGTCCTGCTGCATGAAGTGGGCGTACATGCGCTGGTTGTAGCGATAGTGGCCGGGCAGGGCGCCCTTGAAGGCACCGAGGAAATACGGGTCGGCCTCCCACGATACGGTGATCGGGTCGCCGATGATATGCCCGGCGATGTCCACTTTCGGGTAGATCTTCTTCAGTGCGTCGAGGGCCAGTTTGACGCGCTTCTCCACCGGGTGTGGGAGCATCTTCAGGGCATCGCTCATCCACGAGTAGGACAGGCAGATCACCCCCGGCTTGTCGTCGCCGTTGTCGAACAGGTAGGTGCCGCGGGTCAGGCGGTCGGTGAGGGTCATGCTCATCAGGTCGCGGCCGGTTTCCGGGTCCTTGTCCTTCCAGAACGGGCGGTCGACCATGACGAAGGTCTTCGACGACTGCATGTAGCGGGTGCGGTCCAGGGCCATCCACATCTTCTGCGAGAACAGCGATTCCTCGCATTCGATCTGGGTGGTCAGCAGCCAGCTCTGGCAGGTGGTCAGCACCGCCGCGTAGTTGCGTGTGTCGCCCCAGTTGTCGGTCACCGCCAGGCTACCGTCGGCGTTGCGCGCGATGCGCTTGACCCCCGGGCGCGGCGCGCCACGGTGCAGCGAGGCCAGGCTGGTACCTTGCGGCCAATGGGCGCAGCGCTGCGGCACATGCTTCCAGATGCCCAGCGGCACCTGCTCGACACCGCCGACCACCAAGTGCTGGTGGTCGTCGCAGTTGGTCATCACCACGCGGAAGATTTCCAGCATCGAGTTGGGGAAGTCCGAGTCCCAGCCGCCGGTGCCGAAGCCGACCTGGCCGAACACTTCGCGGTGCAGGAAGCTCAGTTTGGCGAAGGATTTCGAGGTGGCGACGAAGTCGTAGAAGGTGCGGTCATCCCACAGCGGCACCAGGGTGTTCCACAGTTCCTTCAGGCGCGGGACGTCGCGGTCGCGGATGGCCTGCTGGATATCACCGAAGCGCGCGCCGTCCTCCAGGGCATCGGCCCAGGCGTCGGCGACTTCCTGGAACAGTTTCGGCAGGTCGGCGATCTTCTCCGCGTAGTAGGTGGTGCCTTCCAGATCGATCACCGTGCTGCCCGACGCCGGGGTCAGCGGGTTGGGAAACGGCCGGGTCTCCAGGCCCAGTTTGTCGACGTAGTGGTAGAACGCCGTGGACGACACCGGAAAACGCATCCCGCCCAGTTCCGCGACGATGCCGTCGGTGCCGGCGAAGGCCTGCGAGCGCAGGCGCCCGCCCATCTTCGAAGCCTCGTAGACCACCGGCTTGAGGCCCAGCTTCATCAGCTCGTAGGCCGCCACCAGCCCGGCGATCCCGGCACCGACGATCGCCACTTCCTCGCCATGCCGCGCGGCGGGAATGCTGCCCAGGCCGGCGGGGTGCTCGATCCAGTCGTCGAAGGCGAAGGGGAAGTCGGGACCGAAGATGGTGACGGGTTTCTTGCCGTCGGCGGGGTGGCGGTTGTTCTTGTTCATGATTGACCTTGCCAGGGGGCTGCGCGGGAGGCGGAGCCTGAGTATAGGAAATGCCTGGGGCCAATTTTAGAGAGGGGTGTGTTCGTAATTAAGATGCAGAGTGTCGTCGTTTTGTGGTGTTTTTGGTCATTGTGACAAGAGTGAGATGCATAGTGACATTTATGGCCTCATCGCTGGCAACGCCAGCCCCCACAAGGTTCAGCGGTGAGGCATCAAGTCATACCGGCTGCCCGCGATCCACCTTGCTGCTGAGGATGATCGAGGTCGTGGTCTTCTCCACCCCTTCCAGGCTGCCGATCTGGTCGAGCAACTGGTCCAGTTGCTCCGGCGACTCGCTGCGCAGCCACGCCACATAGTCGAACTCGCCACTCACCGCGCACAGCTGCTGCACCTGCCCCATGGCGCTGAGGCGGCGCACCACCTCGCGCCCGGAGCGCGGTTGCACGGTGATGCCCACGTAGGCCTGCAGGCCACCATCGATCACCCGCTGGCCCAGGCGCACGCCATAGCCGCTGATGACCTTGGTCTTCTCCAGCCGGGCGATCCGCGACGTCACCGTGGTCCGGGCGATGCCCAGTTGCCGGGCGAGGGTGGCGACGCTTTCCCGGGCGTTGATCTGCAGGGCGGCGATCAACTGGCGGTCTATTTCGTCGAGGGCATGGGTGCGGCTGTCGGACATGGCTTTCTCGGGGGCAAGGCGGCTAAGCGGCCCAGTGTACCTTCAAGCCAGTGCCTTGAAGCAGTGCTCCAGCCCCGGAAACACCCCTGTCCGCACGTCGCGCGCGTACTCGCCGAGCGCCTGTTCGATCGGCCCCTGCAACTCGGCATAGCGCTTGACGAAGCGCGGCTGGTACTCGCCGAACAGCCCCAGCAGGTCTTCGGTCACCAGCACCTGGCCATCGCAGGCCGGCGAGGCGCCGATGCCGATGGTGGGAATCGCCAGTTCCTCGCTCAACGCCCGCGCCAGGGGCTCGGCGATGCCTTCGAGCACCACCGAGAAGGCCCCCGCCGCCTGCATCGCCAGGGCGTCGCGGCGCACCTTCGCCGCGCTTTCGGCATCCCGCCCCTGGGCTCTGAATCCGCCTTGAACGTTGACCTGCTGCGGCATCAGGCCGATATGCGCCATCACCGGAATACCGCGCTGGCACAGGTACGCCACGGTCTCGGCCATTTCCTCGCCGCCTTCGAGCTTGAGGGCCTGGGCGCCGGTATCGCGCAGGACTTTCGCGGCGTTCATGAAGGCTTGCTCCAGCGAGGCCTGATAGCTGCCAAATGGCATGTCGACCACCACGCAGGCACGCTGCGCGCCGCGCATCACCGCCTGGCCGTGGGCGATCATCATGTCCAGGGTCACGCCGAGGGTACTGGGCATGCCGTACAGGACCATGCCCAGCGAATCGCCGACGATGATCAGGTCGGCGTGGGCATCCACCCAGCGCGCCATCGGCAGGCTGTAGGCGGTCAGCGCAACCAGGCTGCCGGCGCCCTTGCGCTGGCGGATGGCCGGAATGCTCAGGCGGCTTTGGCGAATCTGCGTGCTCATGACAAGACTCCTGTTGTTCAACGAGACGCGAGGCAGGCTAACATCGCTGTTCATGGCTCACTTGAGCAAAGGGGACGAGTAATGCCGCACAAGAGCCAAGACGATGTACCACCGGTACCCGACCACCTGGCGCGCCCGGTGCAGGGCCGCATGTTCGACATTCCGCCGGGCTACCAGGTGGAGATGCACACCCATGAATGGGTGCAGTTCACCTACGCCAGCGCGGGCATCATGCAGGTGCTCACCGACGACCACAGCTACCTGTTGCCGCCGCAATGCGGAATGTGGATTCCCGCGGGGGTGCGCCACACCGTGTACAGCGAGCAGGTCCTGGCGTTTCGCAGCCTGTATCTCGGTGACGCGGTGCTCCAGGGCTACCACCGTGACTGCGCGGTGGTGCAGGTGACGCCGCTGGTGCGCGAGCTGATCGACAAGGCCAGCGGCTTCTCCAACGACTATCCCGAGGACGGCCCGCAGGCGCGGCTGTTGCAGGTGCTGGTGGATGAACTGCGCGAGCTGCCGGAGGCGCCTTTCAGCCTGCCGCTGCCCAGCGACCCGCGCTTGCGGCGGATCACCGATGCCCTGCAGGCGGCACCGGAAGACGGCCGCACCATCGAGGAATGGGCGCAGCAGGTCGGCGCTTCACGACGCACCCTGGCCCGGCTGTTCCAGGCCCAGACGCAGTTGTCGTTCCAGACCTGGCGCCAGCGTCTGCGCCTGCTCGCGGCCTTGCCGCTGCTGGCCCAGGGCGGCAGCGTCACGGCGGTGGCCAACGAGCTGGGCTATGACTCGGTGTCGGCCTTCATCGCGCTGTTCCAGCGCCATTACGGCACCACCCCGGGCGCCTGGGCGGCACGCCTGGCTTAACGCAGCGGCATGGCCACCGGGCGCAACGGCGCCGAATCGCCACCACGGATCTTCAGCGGGCCGCCGATGAAGGCGAACTCGTAGACCTTGTCCCGGGCCAGCTCGTCCAGCGCCACCAGTTCCATGATCGGCACGCCTTTCTGCGCCAGCAGGTAACTGTGCAGCGGCACATAGTCGTCGGCGACCTCGGACGGGAAGGCTTCGAAGCTCAGGTTGTCGGCGCCGAGGATCATCGCCTTGCCGTCCTCGACGAGAAAGCGCGCCGCGTCCAGGCCCATGCCCGGCGACTGGCGCATATAGGCCTGGGGCTGTTCGTAGAGCTTCATGCGACCGGTGCGGATCAGCACGATGTCACCCCGCTGCAGGCTGGTGTTCTGGCGCTTGAGGGCGCTCTCCAGGTCTTCGCGGGTGATGCGGTAGTCGTCCGGGAGCATGTCCACGCCCTTGGCCGCCGCCACGTCGATCAGCACGCCACGCGCCACCAGCGGCGGGAACTTCTCCACACCGGTCTTCTTCCAGCCGCGATCGCCGAGGTGCTCGTCGGCGCTGAAGCCGTTCCAGATCTTGCCGTCGATACCGAAGTGGTTGAGTGCGTCGATATGGGTGCCGGTGTGGCCATACATGGAGAAGGCGCTGCCGGTGTAGCTGCGCAGCGCGTTCATCTCGTGGCCGACGCCGAGCGGGTCGTCGACCACCGTGCCGCGTGGCGTGTGGGTCATCCAGAACTGGTAGTGCGGATCGCCGGCGGCCTGCCAGCTCGGCATGCCGATGTAGTACTCGGTGGCGAGGTCGTAGACCTTGCGCGCATCGACCCGTGACATCACCGCGGCACGGGAGGTGTCGGTGATCAGGTTGAGGCGGCCGATCTCGTCGTCCGGGCCCCAGGGGCTCACGCCGACCTTGGCGGGTTCGCCTGCGTGGGCGGCGGCGCTCAGGGCCAGGGCCAGCAGGGTGGTGATCAGCGGGGTTTTCATCGGCAACGCTCCTGTTTCGCGAGTGCCCGGGCGCAGGCGCCGCTGGCGCGCGAGGCGGCCACGGCGGTGGGCGAGGGCGGGAAAGTGAGGCTGCGTCGGGCCCGACGGAGTGCGCCCAGTCTAGGCGTGAGGCCCAGCCTGATTAAGGCCTCGGCGGTGCAGGGATATTTCGCTCAGGGTTGATAATCCCGGGCCATGGCCAGGGGCAGGTGGTCGGCCAGGTAGTCCACGAAGGCGCGCACCCGTGGCAGCAGGTGGCGGCTGGTGGGGTAGACGGCATAGACCTGGCGCGGGGCATCCGGGTGATCCGGGAGCACCTGGGCCAGGCGCCCGGAGGCCAGCGCGGGGTCCGCGAGAAACGATGGCAGCCAGCCAATTCCTGAACCGGCGATCAACAGTTCGCGCAGCATCAGGCTGTTGTTCACCGTGACCCGGGCACCCTGGGGCGCACCGGCGGGGGCTTGCTGGCTCAGGCTGTACTGCAGTTGCGCGTGGCCCTCCAGCTCGGCGAGCGAGGCGGGATGCCCGTGCTTTTCCAGGTAGGTGGGGGCGGCGCACAGCACCTGGCGCAGCGTGGCCAATTGGCGCGCGATCAGCGAAGAATCCGGCAGCGCCGGGGCCAGGCGGATCGACACGTCGAAGCCCTGGCTCACCGCTTCGACCAGGCGATCCTCCATCACCAGGTCCAGTTCCACCCCGGGGTGCTCGCGCAGGAAACCGGCGAACAGCGGCGCGAGGGTGCTCAGGGCGAACGACAGCGGCGCGTTGACCCGCAGCTTGCCACTGACCTGCCGCGACTCCTCGTGGACCGACCGCTCCAGTTGCTCCAGTTCATCGAGCAACTGGCAGCAACGCTCGTAGTAGGCCTGGCCGGTCGCGGTCAGGCTCATGCGTCGAGTCGTGCGCTGCAGCAGCACCGTGCCGAGATGGGCTTCCAGGGTGCGCAACTGCTTGCTCAGCCCGGCGGCGGAAAGGTTGAGGTCGTCGGCGGCCTTGCCCAGCCCGCCGAGTTCGACGATGCGCCGGAACGAGCGCATCAGGGTAAAGGTGTCCATGCCCGCCATCCCTGTTGATGAGGCGGGCTATTTGATCAGATCCGGAAGCGCGCGACGACCTGGCTGAGGTCTTCGGCCAGGCGCGACAGTTCGTTGCTCGACGCACTGATCTGGTTGGCGCCCTGGGTCGACTCCCCGGACAGGTCGCGGATGTTGACGATATTGCGGTCCACCTCCCGGGCCACCTGGGCCTGTTCCTCGGCGGCGCTGGCGATCACCAGGTTGCGTTCGGAAATCTCGCTGACCGAGTCGCTGATCCGCACCAGCGACTCGCCGGCGCCACGGGCCATGTCCAGGGTGGAGGCGGCGCGCTGGCAACTGCCGAGCATGGCCTCCAGCGCCTGCGCCGAGCCGCTGCGGATGGCGTTGACCATGCCGTCGATTTCCAGGGTCGATTGCTGGGTCCGGTGGGCGAGGGCACGGACCTCGTCGGCGACCACCGCGAAACCGCGCCCGGACTCGCCGGCGCGGGCCGCCTCGATGGCGGCGTTGAGGGCGAGCAGGTTGGTCTGTTCGGCGATGGCACGAATCACGTCGAGCACCTTGCCGATGTCCTGCGACTGCTCGACCAGCGCGCGCACCAGGCCGGCGGTGCCCTGCACGTCATCGCTGAGGCTGCGGATCGATTCCACGGTTTCCAGGACCCGGGTCTGTCCGGCGCGGGCGGCGCTGCTGGTCTGTCCGGAGGCCTCGCAGGTCGAGGCGGCATTGCGCGCCACTTCCTCCACCGCCGAGGTCATCTCGTTGACGGCGGTGGCGGCCTGCTCGATCTCGGCGTTCTGCTGGTGCAGGCCGCGGTAGCTGTCTTCGGTGACCGTGTTCAGTTCGGTCGCGGCGCAGGCGAGGCGGGTGGCGGAGTCGCTGATATGGCGCATGGCCGAGCTCAGGTTGTGCTGCATCTGTTGCAGCGCGCGCTGCAGGCGGGTCACCTCGTCATTGCCTTCGACGTCGAGCCGCTGGCTCAGGTCGCCGGCGGCCACGTGCTCGGCGGCACGCACGGCCTGCTGCAGCGGGCGCACGATGCCGCGGGTCAGCCACAGGGCCAGGGCGATGGTCGCGAGGGCGGCGCCCGCGATGAAGACCAGGATGATCCGCAGCGAGCGCTGGTACTGCTGTTCGGCGGCCTTGCCCTCGGCGTCGATCTGCCGGCTGTAGAGCTCGCCGAAGTCGGCCAGTTGCCGGCCCGAGGCATCGACGACCGCCTTCATGTCCACCAGCAGCAGCTGGTTCAGGCCGGCGCTGTCGTTGCGGCGGGCCAGTTCGAAGGAGCGTTCCAGGCCATTGCGGTACTCCGCGAGGCTGGCGCGAAAGTCTTTCGCCAGGGTGCTTTCCTCCGCGGTATCGATGAAGCCGTCGAGCAGCGCCAGCTTGCTGTCCAGGTCTTTCAGGCGCGTGTCCATCTGGCCCTGGTAGGTCGAGGTGTTGGCTGGATTCGGGTCGAGGGCCATGCGCAGGGAAATGGTGCGCACCCGCAGCATCACTTCGCGGATATCACCGATGACCCGCAGGCTGGGCACCCAGTTGGTTTCGACGGCGACTTCGCTCTGCCGAATGGCCTGCATCTGCACCACGGCAAACCCGCCGAGCAGGGCGACCAGCAGGGCAATCAGGGTGAAGCCGAGGCCGGCACGGCGGGCGATGGAGAGGTGGCGCAGGTTCATGGCGGCAGTCCGTGTGAGATCGGGTTCTTGTAGTTGTATGATAACTAAACACTTTTCTTGGCCCTTCAGGGTGTCCCCGAGAGGAATCAGGGTAAAAAGTAGCCATTTTATAGCGCAGAAAGAGGACGAACGGTAGAAAGAAGTCTGATGACTGGTGGTGAATCCTGGTTTTCGGGACTAGTCATCGTACAACTTGTACGATAACCTACCTCTCACTTGCCCACCCCACCCTGCTTCTCAAGCGCCACAGGATGCCTACAACAATGAATCCACAAGAACTGCGCTCCATCCTCTCCCATGGCCTGCTGTCGTTCCCTGTCACCGACTTCAACGCCCAGGGCGACTTCAACCCCGCCGGCTACATCAAGCGCCTGGAATGGCTCGCGCCCTACGGCGCCAGCGCCCTGTTCGCCGCCGGCGGCACCGGTGAGTTCTTCTCCCTGGCCGCCAGCGAATACAGCCAGGTGATCAAGACCGCGGTGGACACCTGCGCCGGTTCCGTGCCGATCCTCGCCGGTGTCGGCGGCGCCACTCGCCAGGCCATCGAATACGCGCAAGAGGCCGAGCGCCTGGGTGCCAAGGGCCTGCTGCTGCTGCCGCACTACCTGACCGAAGCCAGCCAGGACGGCGTCGCCGCCCATGTCGAGGCGGTGTGCAAGTCGGTGAACATCGGTGTGGTCGTCTACAACCGCAACGTCTGCCGTCTCAATGCCAGCCAGCTGGAACAACTGGCCGAGCGCTGCCCGAACCTGATCGGCTACAAGGACGGCCTGGGCGATATCGAGTTGATGGTGTCCATCCGTCGCCGCCTGGGCGATCGCTTCAGCTACCTGGGTGGCCTGCCGACCGCCGAGGTATATGCTGCGGCCTACAAGGCACTGGGCGTGCCGGTCTACTCCTCGGCGGTGTTCAACTTCGTGCCGAAGACCGCGATGGACTTCTACAACGCCATCGCCCGCGACGACCACGCCACCGTCGGCAAGCTGATCGATGACTTCTTCCTGCCGTACCTGGATCTGCGCAACCGCAAGGCCGGCTACGCCGTGAGCATCGTCAAGGCGGGCGCGAAGATCGCCGGCTACGACGCGGGTCCGGTTCGCACCCCGCTGACCGACCTGACCGCCGCCGAGTACGAGATGCTCGCCGCCCTGATGGACAAGATGGGTCCGCAATAAGCGCCAGACCCCGCGGCCTGCCAGATGCCGCACCCCGGAGCGGGAACCCCGCTCCGGCTATCACTCATGACCCCGCACAAAAATAATTAGTGGGAGTACTTTCAGATGCACGCGACTAAAAAGACGCATGTCCGCTATCTGATCCTGTTCATGCTGTTCCTTGTGACCACGATCAACTACGCCGATCGCGCCACGATCTCCATCGCCGGCTCCAGCCTGCAGAAAGACCTCGGCATCGATGCCGTCACCCTCGGCTATATCTTCTCCGCCTTCGGCTGGGCCTATGTGCTCGGGCAGATTCCCGGCGGCTGGTTGCTGGACCGCTTCGGCTCGAAGAAGGTCTACGCCTTCAGCATCTTCACCTGGTCGCTGTTCACCGTGCTGCAGGGCTTCGTCGGCTACATGCCGGTGGCCAACGCGATCATCGCCCTGTTCATGCTGCGCTTCCTCGTCGGCTTCGCCGAAGCGCCGTCGTTCCCCGGCAATGCGCGCATCGTCGCGGCCTGGTTCCCCACCGCCGAACGCGGCACCGCCTCGGCGATCTTCAACTCCGCGCAATATTTCGCCACCGTGCTGTTCGCGCCGCTGATGGGCTGGATCGTCCATGCCTGGGGTTGGGAGCATGTGTTCATCGTCATGGGCGTGCTCGGTATCGGCTTCTCCCTGGTCTGGCTGAAACTGGTCTACAACCCCAAGGAACACCCGATGATCGGCGCCGAGGAACTGGCCCACATCGAGCAGAACGGCGGTCTGGTGGATATGGACAAGCCGCGCGCCGGCGGCAACGGCGGACCGAAGTGGGGCTACATCAAGCAGCTGCTGTCCAGCCGCATGATGCTCGGCGTCTACCTCGGCCAGTACTGCATCAACGCCATTACCTACTTCTTCCTCACCTGGTTCCCGGTGTACCTGGTGCAGGAGCGCGGCATGTCGATCCTCAAGGCCGGCTTCATCGCCTCGCTGCCGGCGATCTGCGGCTTCATCGGCGGTGTGCTCGGCGGCATCATTTCCGATCACCTGCTGCGTCGCGGCAACTCGCTGACCTTCGCGCGCAAGGCACCGATCGTCATCGGCCTGCTGCTGTCCACCTCGATGGTGATCTGCAACTACGTCGACGCCGAATGGATGGTGGTCGGCATCATGGCCCTGGCGTTCTTCGGCAAAGGCCTCGGCGCGCTGGGCTGGGCGGTGGTCTCGGACACCTCGCCGAAGCAGATCGCCGGCCTGTCGGGCGGCATGTTCAACACCTTCGGCAACATCGCTTCGATCACCACGCCGATCATCATCGGCTACATCATCAGCGCCACCGGCTCGTTCAAGTGGGCCCTGGTGTATGTCGGCGCCAACGCCCTGGTGGCGGTGTTCAGCTACCTGGTGATCGTCGGTCCGATCAAGCGCATCGAGCTGCGTGATGCACCGCGGGACGACGCCACCCCCGCGCAGTCCGCCAAGCTGGCCGACTCGCGCAACTGAAACAAGCACGCGGCGCCCGGCCATGGCCGGGCGCTGGCGGATGAACAAAGCCTGGGAACCCACAAGAAGGTCACCACCATGCAGTTGATCGAAACTTCCGACTCGCCCCGCTATGTCCGCCTGCATGACGACGACAATGTCGTGGTGGTGGTCAATGACGGCGGCCTGGGCGAGGGTGCCCGCTTCGCCGATGGCCTGACCCTGGTCGAAGGCGTGCCGCAGAGTCACAAGGTCGCCGTGACCGACATCCGCGAGGGTGAGCCGGTGCGCCGTTATGGCCAGATCATCGGCTATGCCCTGGAAGACCTGCGCCGTGGCAGCTGGGTCAAGGAGAGCCAACTGGCCATGCCGGCGGCGCCGGAGCTGGACAGCCTGCCGCGCTGCGATGCGGTGCCCGCCGCGCTGCCGCCGCTGGAGGGCTTCACCTTCGAGGGCTACCGCAACGCCGACGGTACCGTCGGTACGCGCAATATCCTCGGCATCACCACCACCGTGCAGTGCGTCACCGGTGTGCTCGATCACGCGGTCAAGCGCATCCGCGAAGAGCTGCTGCCGAAGTACCCCAACGTCGACGACGTGGTCGCCCTGACCCACAGCTACGGCTGTGGCGTGGCGATCAATGCGCGCGACGCCTATATCCCGATTCGCACCGTGCGCAACCTGGCGCGCAACCCCAACCTGGGCGGCGAGGCGCTGGTGATCAGCCTGGGCTGCGAGAAACTGCAGGCCGGCCAGGTGATGCACGACAACGATCCGTCCGTCGACCTCAGCGAACCCTGGCTGTATCGCCTGCAGGACGCCAGCCTCGGCTTCGTCGAGATGATCGAGCAGATCATGGCCCTGGCCGAAGCGCGTCTGATCAAGCTTGATCAGCGTCGCCGCGAGACCGTGCCGGCCAGCGAGCTGATTCTCGGCATGCAGTGCGGCGGCAGCGATGCCTTTTCCGGCATCACCGCCAACCCGGCGCTGGGCTATGCCGCCGACCTGCTGGTGCGGGCCGGTGCCACCGTGCTGTTCTCCGAGGTGACCGAAGTCCGCGATGCCATCTACATGCTCACCTCCCGCGCCGAAACGCCGGAAGTCGCCGAGGCCCTGGTGCGCGAGATGGACTGGTACGACCGCTACCTGGAGCGTGGCGAAGCCGACCGCAGCGCCAACACCACGCCTGGCAACAAGAAGGGTGGCTTGTCGAACATCGTCGAGAAATCCCTCGGCTCCATCGTCAAGTCCGGCAGCGGCGCCATTCAGGGTGTGGTCGGTCCGGGCGAGCGGGTCGCGCGCAAGGGCCTGATCTTCTGCGCCACGCCGGCCAGCGACTTCGTCTGCGGCACCTTGCAACTGGCGGCCGGGATGAACCTGCACGTCTTCACCACCGGTCGCGGCACGCCCTACGGGCTGGCCATGGCGCCGGTGGTCAAGGTCTGCACCCGCAGCGAGCTGGCCCAGCGCTGGCCCGACCTGATCGATATCGACGCCGGCCGCATCGCTACCGGCCGCGCCACCATCGAGGAGCTGGGCTGGGAGCTGTTCCACTACTACCTGGACGTCGCCAGCGGCCGCAAACAGACCTGGGCCGAGCAGCACAAGCTGCACAACGACATCACCCTGTTCAACCCGGCGCCCATCACCTGATCCAACGAACATCACGGTCCCCTGTAGGAGCGAGCGTGCTCGCGAAGGCCTGCGTAGCAGGCCCCGATGGCTACTCAAATCCCACTTCTCCCCGGAGCCCCTCCAATGCCTGAGATCCTCGGCCACAACTTCATCGCCGGCCAGCGCAGCGCCGCTGGTTCGCAACGCCTGCACAGCCTCGACGCCAGCACCGGCGAAGCGCTGCCCTACAGCTTCGCCCAGGCCACCGAAAGCGAAGTCGACCAGGCCGCTCGCGCCGCCGCCGCCGCTTTCGGCGAGTACCGCCAGCTGGCTCCGGCCCGTCGCGCCGAATTCCTCAACACCATCGCCGCCGAACTGGATGAGCTGGACGACAGCTTCATCGCCACCGTCTGCCGCGAAACCGCGCTGCCCGCGGCGCGCATCCAGGGCGAGCGCGCGCGTACCAGCGGGCAGCTTCGCCTGTTCGCCCAGGTCCTGCGCCGCGGTGATTTCCTCGGTGCGCGCATCGACCTCGCGCTGCCTGACCGTCAGCCGCTGCCACGGGTGGATATTCGCCAGATGCGCATCGGCGTCGGCCCGGTCGCGGTGTTCGGCGCGAGCAACTTCCCGCTGGCATTCTCCACCGCCGGTGGCGATACCGCCGCGGCCCTGGCGGCTGGTTGCCCGGTCGTGTTCAAGGCCCACAGCGGCCACATGGCCACCGCCGATCTGGTGGCTGGTGCGATCCAGCGCGCCGCCGAGCGTACCGGCATGCCCAAGGGCGTCTTCAACATGGTCTTCGGTGGTGGCGTGGGCGAGTGGCTGGTCAAGCACCCGGCGATCCAGGCGGTAGGCTTCACCGGTTCGTTGAAGGGCGGCGATGCCCTGTGTCGCATGGCGGCCGAGCGTCCGCAGCCGATTCCGGTGTTCGCCGAGATGTCCAGCATCAACCCGGTGATCGTGCTGCCGGGCGCGCTGGCCAAGCGTGGTGAGGCGATCGCGCGCGAGCTGGCCGGTTCGGTGACCATGGGCTGCGGCCAGTTCTGCACCAACCCGGGCCTGGTGATCGGCCTGCAGTCGTCGGCGTTCAGTGAATTGCTCGGCAACCTCGGCCAGCACCTCGACCAGCAGGCGGGGCAGACCATGCTCAACGCTGGCGGTCTGCGCAGTTATGTGGCGGGGCTGGAGCATCTCCAGGCTCATGCCGGCATTCAGCACCTGGCGGGCCAGGCGCAGGAAGGTGCTCAGGCGCGGGCACAGCTGTTCAAGGCCGATGCGCGGCTGCTGGTGGAGTCCGATGCGCTGCTGCAGGAAGAGGTCTTCGGGCCGACCACGGTGGCGGTCGAAGTGCGTGACGACGAGGAACTGCGCGCTGCGCTGCTGGGCCTGCGTGGACAACTGACCGCCACCCTGATCGGCGAGCCGGAAGACCTGGAATCCTTCGCCTGGCTGGTGCCGTTGCTGGAAGAGAAGGTGGGACGGATTCTGATCAATGGCTATCCGACCGGGGTCGAGGTGTGTGATGCCATGGTTCATGGCGGCCCCTATCCGGCGACCTCCGATGCTCGCGGGACGTCGGTCGGCACCCTGGCCATCGATCGCTTCCTGCGCCCGGTGTGCTACCAGAACTACCCGCAGTCGCTGCTGCCCGAGGCACTGCGTGACGACAACCCGCTGAACCTGCGGCGCCTGGTGAACGGGCAGTGGAGCAAAGGTGTGATCGGCTGATCAGCCAAACAGAAAGCCCCGCATCGCGGGGCTTTTTTCTGGGGCTCAGGGGCGCAGGGTTTCCTGCTTTTCCGCATCTTCATGGGCCTGGCGCAGGCGCTCCCGGCTGTTGCTCAGGTGCATGCGCATCGCCATCTTCGCCCCTTCGCTGTCGCGTCGGGCGATGGCTTCGTAGATCGCTTCATGTTCGTGGTGCAGACGCCCCAGGTAATGGGGCTGGTCGTCGTGGGCCAGGCGTGCCGAATTCAGCCGGGTCCGCGGAATGATGCTGGTGCCCAGGTGATTGATGATATCGGCGAAATAGTGATTGCCGCTGGCCTGGGCGATCTGCAGGTGGAACTGGAAATCCGCCGACACCGCATCCGAGGCATGGGCCGCGCTCTCGTTCAGCTCGTCCAGTGCCGCGCGCATCCCCGCCAGCGCCTCGTCGCTGCGCCGTTGGGCCGCGAGTCCGGCGGACTCCACTTCCAGGGCAATGCGCAACTCCAGGACCGCCAGCACCTCGCGCAGGGTGACGATGGTCGCCGGATCGATGCGGAAACCGCCGCTGTTCGGCAGATCGAGAACGAAGGTGCCGATACCGTGACGGGTCTCCACCTGCCCGGCCGCTTGCAGGCGCGAAATTGCCTCGCGCACCACCGTGCGGCTCACGCCTTCCTCGGCCATGATCTGCGATTCGGTGGGAAGCTTGTCGCCGCGCTTGAGCTGGCCGCTGCGGATTCGTTCGGTCAGCACCGCGACCAGTTCCTGAGCCAGGCTACGCGGCTTGCGCCGGGGCTGGACCTGTACCTGCTGCTCTGTCATGCCCTGTACATTCACATGGAGAAAACAGCGCTCATCATAGCTGATGCAGTTGTACGATCACATGGCTGGCGTAGGGTTTTGTGGAAAAGAAAAAGCCGCGCATTCGCGCGGCTTTCTTGAGTATCTGGTGGGCCCACACGGACTCGAACCGTGGACCAAAGGATTATGAGTCCTCTGCTCTAACCGACTGAGCTATAGGCCCCAGTGGTCGCGGATTATATCGAGGGATTCCAGGCAGTGCCATCCGAAAGATCGGAAAGTACTATGCGCAGAAACGACTCGGCGAAGGCATCCGCCGGCAGCGGCAGGCTGACGATGTAGCCCTGGATCTGTTCGCAGCCCTCGCTGGCGAGGAATTGCTGCTGTGCGTCGGTCTCCACGCCCTCGGCGATGATGGTCAGTTGCATGCTGCGGCCCAGGGCGATGATGGCGCGGGCGATGGCCGCGTCGTTGGCGTCGTCGGGCAGGCCGCGGATGAACGACTGGTCGATCTTGAGGATGTCCAGCGGCAGGCGCTTGAGGTAACTGAGGGACGAGTAACCGGTGCCGAAGTCGTCGATCGCCAGTTGCACGCCCAGGCGCTTGAGCTGGTGCAGGATGGCCAGGCTTTCCTCGGCCTGGCTCATGATGAAGTTCTCGGTGATTTCCAGTTGCAGGTCACCGGCCCTGAGCTGGCAGGTCTTGAGCAGCTGTTCGATGCGTCGCACCAGTCCCGGCTGGCGCAACTGGGCGCCGGCCAGGTTGACCGACAGCGGGCCGAACGCCTGGTACTGGCGCTTCCACGCCTGCATCTGCTGGCAGGCGTGCTCCAGCACCCAGTCGCCCAGTTGCAGGATCATGCCGTTCTCTTCCGCCAGCGGGATGAAATGCTCCGGCGGAACCTCGCCAAAGGTCGGGTTTCTCCAGCGAATCAGCGCTTCGGCACCCACCAGTTGGTGGGTTTTCAGGCTCAGCTTGGGCTGGAAGTACAGGCTCAGTTCATTGCGTTCGATGGCGCGGCGCAGTTCGTGTTCGAGGGCGATGCGTTCGCTGGCCTGGGCCGTGAGGTCGCGGGTGTAGGCCTCGACCCGGTTGCGGCCCTTGGCCTTGGAGCGGTACATGGCCGCGTCGGCGTTGCGGATCAGCGAGGGCACGTCGCTGCCGTCCTGCGGATACAGGCTGATGCCGATGCTGGCGCTGGAGAAGAACTCATGGTCGCCGGCCTGGAAGGGCGCGTTGAAGCAGGTCAGGACTTTGTGCGCGATATGCTCGGCATCGCTGGCCTGGTGCAGGCCCGGCAGGAGGATGATGAATTCGTCGCCACCCAGGCGGGCGACGGTGTCGATGTCGCGCACCTGCTCCTTGAGCCGATGGGCGATCGCCTTGAGCAGCAGGTCGCCGACCGGGTGGCCGAGGCTGTCGTTGATGTGCTTGAAACGATCGAGGTCGAGAAACAGTACCGCACCCTGGCGGCTGGCCCCTTGTGGGCAGCTCAGCGCGGCCTGCAGGCGGTTTTCGAACAGTGTGCGATTGGGCAGGCCGGTGAGGGGGTCGTGATGGGCCTGGTAGTCGAGCTTGGCCTGGGCATGCTTGAGGCTGGAAATGTCGGCGAAGACAGCGACGAAGTGCGTGGTCCCGAGCTCCGGATTGCGCACCGCGCTGATGGTCAGCCAACTGGGGTAGAGCTCGCCATTCTTGCGTCGGTTGAAGATCTCGCCCTGCCAATGGCCCTCGGCGTTCAACTGATGCCACATGGCAGCGTAGAAGGCGCTGTCGTGCTGGCCGGAGGCGAGCAGGCGCGGGGTCTGGCCGAGGGTTTCGGCCTCGCTGTAGCCGGTGATTTCGCTGAAGGCCCGATTGACCGCACTGATGCGCTGGTCGGTATCGGTGATGAGCACGCCTTCGGCGGTGTTTTCGAACACGGTGGCAGCCAGTTGCAGTTTTTCCTGCATCTGGTGGCGGTCGGTGATATCGCGGGCGATGGTCAGCATGCAGTCGGTCCCGCCAATCGGCAGGGGGCGCGCCGACAGCTCGCAGAGACGAATCTGACCGTCGGCACGGCGCAGGTTGCAACTGAAGTCGCTGACGAAGCCGTCTTTCTTCAGCAGTTCGAGCATCTGCCGCCGTTCGTTGAGGTCGACCCAGATACCCAGGTCGATGGCGGTATGGTCCAGGGACGACTGGGTGTCGAAACCGGTCAGGCGGCAGAAACCTTCGTTGACCTCCAGCAGCAGGCCGTCGCTCTGGCGTGACAGCAGCATGCCGTCGGGGGAGGCGTGGAAGGCCTTGGCGAACTTCTCCTCGGAAATCTGCAGTTGCCGCTGGGTTTCCTTGAGCTGGCTGATATCGCGTACCGCCACGACCAGGGCCGGGGTGCTTTCCAGGTCGAAGGATTCCGCCGAGACCAGGCCGGTGAAGAGTTGCCCGTTGCTGCGCCGGAAGGTCATTTCCAGGTTGCGTACGCTGCCCCGTTGCAGGCGCTCCAGCAGGCTCGGGCCGATGCCTTCGACGCCCCAGATATTCAGCTCGGTGGCGGTGCGCCCCACCACCTGGGAGGGGCCCATGCCGATCTGCTCCTCGAAGGTCTCGTTGACCTCCAGCAGGCAGCCGTCGCTCAGGCGGGCAATCACCAGGATGTCCGGGCACTGGTGAAAGACCGAGGCGAATTTTTCTTCCGACAGGCGCAGCGCCTGTTCGGTGTGCTTGGCCTCGCTGATATCGATCATCAGACCGCGCATCACTGGTTTGTGGCCATGCTCGATGAGGCTGACGATATCGCGGATCCACAGGGTCCTGCCGTCGGCGCGGATGACCCGGTAATCGAGGCTGTGATCGCGGCCGGCGGCACTCTCGGCATCGCAGTAGGCCTGGGCCCAGAGGGCGTCATCGGGGTGCAGGATCGAGCGCCAGAAGCCGGGTTTCAGCCAGTCGCTCAAGGGATAGCCGAGCAGGTCCTCGGCATGGGGGGAGACGTAGTTGTAGGTGAAATCGTTGGCATCGGCTTCCCAGGCGATGGCCGACAGGCTCTCCACCAGCCCGCGATAGTGGTATTCGCTGCTGCGCAGTTCCTGCTCCAGGGCGATGCGTCGGGAGATTTCCGAGCTGAGGCGGCGGTTGGCGCGGATCACGATGGCCAGCACCGCGACCAGGACCAGCAGGCCAGGCAGGCCGTACATCAGCAGGTTGCTCCACAGGGGGCGCTGGTCGAGGACCTTGCCGACCCAGCGCTCCTGGATGCCGCTGATTTCCTCGGGACTCATGTCGGCGAGCACCTTGTCGAGGATGCCGATCAGCATCTGCTGTTCCCGTGGAGCTCCCATGGCGAGTTGATAGCGATAGGGCGTCTCGCCGCTGACGTGCAAGCCTTCCAGCTTGAGCTGGCGCAGGCTCCAGACGCTGGACGCCAGGTCACCGACGACCGCGTCGACTTCATTGGTGGCCAGGGCCTGCAGGGCCGCGCTGACATTGGGCAGGGCAACCAGGTTGAGGTCCGGGTGCTGGGCGCGCAGCAGTTCATGGGGGGCGTAGTTTTCCACCACGGCGATCTTCAGTCCGTAGAGGTCCTTGATCGACCCAGGTTGCGGACCGCCATCATGGGCGAGGATGACGATCGGAAAGTCCAGGTAAGGTCGGGTGAACGACAGGTAGGCCTGACGTTCCGGCGTGGACATGATCCCCGGCATCAGGTCGAGCTGGTTGTGCCGCGCTTTTTCCAGCACAGCGGTCCAGCTGACCGGCTCGATCGGCTCGAACTCGATCCCCAGGCGTTTCTCGATCACAGCGATGTAGTCGGCAGCCAGTCCCTGGTAATGGCCTTCCTGGTCTCGGTATTCGAAAGGTGGCCATGAAGCATCAACGCCGAGGCGCAGCCTGGGATGGGCATCGAGCCAGGTCTGTTCTTCGTCGGTCAGGGTCAGGGCGCCGGCCACTGCGCTCCAGAGGAACAAGAGCGGCAGCAGAAAGGCCGGCAATCTCGGCATAGCGCCCTCGTCGATCTGATGAATAGATTCGAGTGTAGACGGGCATTTCGCCGTCAGGGAGCAGGTGGGCGGGTGTTTGTCGGCGCATAAAGAAAAACCCCGGCGGGTGCCGGGGTTTCTCGTGTTACTCGTCGAGGAAGGAGCGCAGATGCTCGCTTCGGGTCGGGTGGCGCAGCTTGCGCAGCGCCTTGGCTTCGATCTGACGGATCCGCTCGCGGGTCACGTCGAACTGCTTGCCGACTTCTTCGAGGGTGTGATCGGTGTTCATGTCGATACCGAAACGCATGCGCAGCACCTTGGCTTCGCGTGCGGTCAGGCCCGAGAGCACGTCACGGGTCGCTTCCTTGAGGCTTTCGACGGTGGCGACATCGATTGGCGACTGCATGGTCGAGTCCTCGATGAAGTCACCCAGATGCGAATCTTCGTCGTCACCGATCGGGGTTTCCATGGAGATCGGCTCTTTGGCGATCTTCAATACCTTGCGGATCTTGTCCTCGGGCATTTCCATGCGCTCGCCCAGCTCTTCCGGCGTCGGTTCGCGACCCATTTCCTGGAGCATCTGCCGGGAAATACGGTTGAGCTTGTTGATCGTCTCGATCATGTGCACCGGAATACGGATGGTGCGCGCCTGGTCGGCGATCGAACGGGTGATCGCCTGGCGGATCCACCAGGTGGCGTAGGTCGAGAACTTGTAGCCGCGACGGTATTCGAACTTGTCCACCGCCTTCATCAGGCCGATGTTGCCTTCCTGGATCAGATCGAGGAACTGCAGGCCGCGGTTGGTGTACTTCTTGGCGATCGAGATCACCAGACGCAGGTTGGCCTCGACCATTTCCTTCTTGGCGCGACGAGCCTTGGCTTCACCGATCGACATGCGACGGTTGATGTCCTTGATCTCGGCGATGGTCAGGCCGGTTTCGGCTTCGAGGTCGACCAGCTTCTGCTGGCAACGCACGATGTCAGCATCCAGGCGACCCAAGGCCTCGGCCCATTTGGTGCTGCGCTTGGAGAGGTCGCCGCTCCAGGTCAGGTCGACTTCGTTGCTCGGGAACAGACGCAGGAAGTCGGCACGCGGCATGCGCGCGTCACGGACGCACAGTTGCATGATGGCGCGTTCCTGGGCGCGCAGGCGATCCAGGGAGCCGCGGACGCGCTCGACCAGGCCTTCGAACTGCTTCGGCACCAGTTTGATCGGCATGAACAGTTCAGCCAGGGCCAGCAGTTCGGCAACGCCCTGCTTGCTAGCGCGGCCGTGCTTCTTCAGGACCTTGACGGTGGCTTCGAGCTGCTCGGCGACAGCGCCGAAACGCTGGCGAGCGACTTCCGGATCGGGACCGCTTTCGGTCTCTTCCTCGTCGTCGCCGCTCTCGTCCTTTTCTTCCTCGTCGTCGTCGCTTTCTTCGGCCGCAGCGGCCTTGGTGTCGACGGGCGGTGGCATCTCGGTCGGGGCCGCGATGCTGTCATCCGGGTCGATGTAGCCGCTCAGGACGTCGGACAGGCGACCGCCTTCCGCGGTGACGCGATCGTATTCGCCGAGGATGTATTCGACGGTCCCGGGGAAGTGGGCGATAGCGCCCATCACTTCACGGATACCTTCCTCGATCCGCTTGGCGATTTCGATTTCGCCTTCACGGGTCAGGAGTTCGACGGTACCCATTTCGCGCATGTACATGCGCACCGGGTCGGTGGTGCGACCAATGTCGGTTTCCACAGCCGCCAGCGCAGCAGCGGCTTCTTCGGCCGCGGCTTCGTCGGTGTCGGCTTCGGCCAACAAAAGGGCATCCGCATCCGGAGCACTCTCGAATACGTTGATCCCCATGTCGTTGATCATGCGGATGATGTCTTCCACCTGTTCCGGATCTGAAATATCCTCCGGCAGGTGGTCGTTGACCTCCGCGTAAGTCAGGTAGCCCTGCTCACGACCGCGGGTGATCAACTCTTTGATGCGAGACTGCTGTTGCGCTTTTCCGGACATAACACCCTATCCACTGAAGGTCTTGGCGGGCAAAAAACAAGCCGAGGATTATACCCGAGCATGGACCTCACGCGCCAGTTGAGGTCGGGGTTTGTGCGGGAACATTGCGACTGAGCAGGTCGCGCAGCTGATTTTTTTCCTCTGCGCTCAATTCGCTTTGACGTGCTTTTCGGAGCAGATGTTCCAGGCTGCGCTCGCGTTGGCGAGCGGACAAGCTAGTTATAGTGTCGAAAAACTGTTGTTCAAGGTTGTCGGCATCGATCAGCCATTCCTTTTCCGCCAGTGCCCGCAGCAGACGTCCCTGTTCGGTGCCGTGCCAGCGCGCGATCAGCTGTAGTGAGCGTAGCTCAGGATTCTTTTGCAGCGCTTCGAGCAATGCCACCAGAAGCTGTGCGTAGAGGTGTTCTTCGTCGGCGAAATGACTGGCGTCCTCGACCTTGCGGGCAAGCGCGGGGTGGTGCAGCAAGGTACGCAGCGCGCTGAGCGTCGGTGGCTCGACCGAGGTCGGCACCCGCGGCGGGTGATTCTGTTGCTTGCCGTTGCGATCCCAGGGCTTGCCGCCTTTCTTGTCCCACGGCTTGCCGTCCCATTTCTTTTTCTGTCCGCCACCCTGGTTTGGCGTCCACTGCTGTTGTGGCTGCGCCTGAAAATGCTCGGCGTGGTGGAAATCGCTGTAGTCCGGGGCGTAGTCGGGGACAGCATCGTAGTCGATGCCCGGGTCGTAGGCCGGCGGCATCTCCCGTGGTGCGCTCTGGGCCAGCTGTTCGACCTGCTGGTTATCCAGTCCGGTGATTTCCTTCAGGCGATTGCGCATCAGCGCACGCAGGTTGGCACCTGGCACCTTGTCGATCAGCGGCGCGGCGAGGGTGGCCATGTGCGCCTTGCCCTCCAGTGAGCGCGGGTCGGCTTCTTCGGTCAGTTGCTGGAAGAAGTAGTCGGCCAGCGGCTGAGCGTGCTGGTTGATCCGCGCCCGGAAGGCGTCGGTGCCTTCCGCGCGGACCAGGCTGTCCGGGTCTTCGCCTTCGGGCAGGAACAGGAAGCGCGCCTTGCGTCCGTCCTGCAGGCTCGACAGCGCGGCCTCCAGGGCGCGCCAGGCGGCGTTGCGGCCAGCCTGGTCGCCGTCGAAGCAGAACAGCACGCTGGGCACCACGCGGAACAGGCGCTTGAGGTGCTCTTCGCTGGTCGCCGTGCCCAGGGTCGCCACTGCGTTGCGCAAGCCTTGCTGGGCCAGGGCGATGACGTCCATGTAGCCCTCGACGACGATGATCTCGTCGAGGTTGCGATTGAACTTGCGCGCCTCGTACAGCCCGTACAGCTCCTGCCCCTTGTGAAACACCGGGGTTTCCGGGGAGTTGAGGTACTTGGGCTTGTCGTCGCCAAGGACCCGGCCGCCGAAGGCGATGACCCGGCCGCGGCTGTCGCGGATCGGGAACATCACCCGGTCACGGAAGCGGTCGTAGCGTTTGCCGGTCTCGGCGTTCTCGATCAGCAGCCCGGCATCGATCATGGCCTTCTGCTGCAGGGTATCGCTGCTCAGGTGCTTGAACAGGTTGTCCCAGCCTGGCGGGGCGAAGCCCAGGCCGAAGTCCCGGGCGATTTCTCCGGACAGCCCGCGGCCCTTGAGGTATTCCACCGCTGCCTTGCGGGTCGGGTGGCTCTTCAGGGCTTGGCGGTAGAACTCGGCGGCGGCGCTGAGCAGCGGATACAGCGGCGAGTCGGTAGGCTGGCGTGGTTTGTGACCGCGGCCACCGTCTTCGCGGGGGACTTCCATGCCGGCCGCTTTCGCCAGTTCCTCGACGGCCTGGGGAAAGTCCAGGTTGTCGTGGTCCATGATGAAGCCGAGGGCATTGCCGCCGGCGCCGCAACCGAAGCAGTAGTAGAACTGCTTGTCCGGGCTGACGCTGAAGGACGGTGTCTTTTCCTTGTGGAATGGACAGCACGCGGTGAGGTTCTTGCCGGCCTTTTTCAGTTGGACGCGAGAACTCACCACATCGACGATGTCGGTGCGGTTGAGAAGGTCGTCAATGAAACTCTGGGGTATCAGCCCGGCCATGGCTCTCTCGTCATCAGGCGATCATCGAAAGTCTATCGCTAATGCTGCGGGAACGACGGTGCATTCGAAGCGAGGTCGAATGGCAAACGCAAGAAGCGGAAGAAGATGTGCTCGTCGGTAACCCGTTAGGGCTCGTCAGGAGTGACGTGCACGGCTGGCGTTGAAGCCAGTTCTGACGATCAGGGCAGACTTGCCCGCGCTGGGAACCAGTCTGGGCGTCTCCGGCGATACGACAGGTGTCGTGGCTGGAGTGAACAGCTGAATCGACTGCCGGCAGCCCGGCTTTGGGCCGGGCGAGGCAGAAGCTTGCGACGAACGTCTGTATCAGTACAGACGAACGGCGCGGCGCTGTTCGCGCTGAACTTTCTTGGCGTGACGCTTAACAGCAGCAGCTGCTTTGCGCTTACGCTCGGAAGTCGGCTTCTCGTAAAATTCGCGGCTACGAACTTCAGCCAGTACACCGGCTTTTTCGCAGGAGCGCTTGAAACGACGCAGAGCTACGTCGAAGGGTTCGTTCTCTTTAACTTTGACGGCTGGCATCCAGAGCTACCTTCATTCATTACCGGGGTCAACGAACTCGTGGCAGAAATGTGCACTGGAGTACGTCGGTTTTTAAGGGTTGCGGATGTTAACCCTTAGCCGGGCGGAATGCAAAGCCTCTGATCGAAAACCGCTGGTCGGCATCGGGAGCGGGGACTATCATGCGCGCCTTCGAATTCAGCCTCGAGAAGGCAAGGACCCATGCTAGTACTGGGATTGGAAACATCCTGCGATGAAACCGGCGTCGCCCTCTACGACAGCGAGCGCGGTCTGCTGGCCGACGCGCTGTTCAGCCAGATCGACCTGCACCGCGTCTACGGCGGCGTGGTGCCGGAGCTCGCCTCCCGCGACCATGTGAAGCGCATGCTGCCGCTGATCCGTCAGGTGCTGGACGAGGCGAACTGCGTCGCCACCGACATCGATGCCATCGCCTATACCGCCGGCCCTGGCCTGGTCGGTGCGCTGCTGGTCGGCGCGTCCTGTGCCCAGGCGCTGGCGTTCGCCTGGGGTATCCCGGCGCTGGGTGTGCATCATATGGAAGGTCATCTGCTGGCGCCAATGCTCGAAGAGCAACCGCCGGAGTTTCCGTTCGTCGCCTTGCTGGTGTCCGGTGGCCACACCCAACTGGTGCGGGTCGATGGCATCGGCCGTTACGAACTGCTCGGCGAGTCGCTGGACGACGCCGCCGGCGAAGCCTTCGACAAGACCGCCAAGCTGATCGGCCTGCCCTATCCTGGTGGTCCGGAAATCGCCCGTCTGGCGACTCAGGGCGTGCCGGGGCGCTTCGTCTTCCCGCGGCCGATGACCGATCGTCCGGGACTGGATTTCAGTTTCAGCGGGCTGAAGACCTTCGCCCTGAACACCTGGCAGCAATGTCGCAATGCCGGCGACGACAGCGAGCAAACCCGCTGCGACATCTCGCTGGCCTTCCAGCAGGCGGTGGTGGAGACTCTGACCATCAAATGCCGCCGCGCCCTCAAACAGACGGGGCTCAAGCGCCTGGTGATCGCCGGTGGCGTCAGCGCCAACAAGGCCTTGCGCGAGTCGCTGGAGGAAATGACCGCCGGGCTCAAGGGCAACGTGTTCTACGCCCGTCCGAAATTCTGCACCGACAATGGCGCGATGATCGCCTACGCCGGTTGCCAGCGCCTTGCCGCGGGCCAGCAGGAAACGCTGGCGATCAGCGTGCAGGCGCGTTGGCCGATGGAGCAGTTGCAGGCGATCTGAGCCCGAACCGGACTCATGCCCGACGCTTAGAAGTGTCGTTCGCGTCCGGCGAACAGGTCGCGTAGATTGCCGCGGTGGCGCCAGACGATGAGCAGGGTCAGGACCGTCATCGGCAGCAGCGCCTCCGGTTCGCGCCAGGCCAGCAACGGCAGGGTCAGGGGCGTGGCGATCAGCGCGGCTAGCGAGCTGGTGCGAGTGAGGTAGAACGTCAGCAGCCAACTGCAAATGGCCAGCAGGGCGGCCGGTGGATACAGGCCGAGAAGCATGCCGGCGGCGGTGGCGACACCCTTGCCGCCGCGGAAGCGGAAATACAGCGGAAACAGGTGGCCGATCACCGCGCAGAGGCCGATCCAGGCTTGTTGCTGCTGGTCCAGACCAGCCGTCTGGGCGAGCAGGATCGGCACCAGGCCCTTGCACAGGTCGCCAAGCAGGGTCAGGATCGCCAGTTTGCGCCCCGCCAGCCGCAACATGTTGGTGGCGCCGGCATTGCCTGAACCGCTCATGCGCGGATCGGGACTGCCGCTCAGGCGGCTGAGGACGATGGCGAAGGACAGAGAGCCGAGCAGGTAGGCGAACACCGCCAGTAACCAAAACATGCTAACTATTCCGGGCAAGGACGCCCCAGATTCTAACGGCGCAAGGCGCCCTTGTCGTGCTGTGGAGAGAAGTGCTTGGACAGAGTGTTCATCGAGGGGCTGGAAGTCGATACGGTGATCGGTGCCTACGACTGGGAGCGCGGCATTCGCCAGTGTCTGCGACTGGACCTGCGGTTTGCCTGGGATAACCGCCCGGCGGCGGCGGGAGACGACCTCACCCTTGCCCTGGACTATGCCAGCGTTTCGGCACGTATCCAGGCGTTCGCCGAGCAGGCGCAGTTCCAGTTGGTGGAAACCTTCGCCGAGCGTTTGGCCCAGGTATTGATGGATGAATTCAACATTCCCTGGTTGCAGTTGAAGCTGACCAAACCTGGTGCGGTCCCCGCGGCCACTGGTGGGGTTGGCGTGGAGATCGAGCGCGGATGCCTCTGATACGGGTCTACCTGGGTCTCGGCAGCAATGTCGAGCGCGAGCGGCACCTCGGTGCAGGTCTCGACGCGTTGGCCGGCTTTCTCCAGCAGATGCACTGCTCGCCGGTATTCGAAAGCCAGGCGGTGGGAATCAAGAGTGGGCCGTTCTTCAATCTGGTGGTGACCGGTCTGACCGATCTACCCCTGATCGAACTGGATCGCCGGCTCAAGTTCATCGAGGCCGACAATGGCCGTTACGCCCCGGATCGCAAGGGCTTGCCGCTGGATATCGATGTACTGATGTACGGTGACCTGCACGGCAACTTCGATGGTCTGGTCCTGCCTCGCGCCGAGATACTGAAGAATGCCTTCGTGCTCTGGCCGTTTTCGCTCATCGCGCCAGAGCTGATCCATCCGGGCGCGGGCAAGAGCATGGCGCAGTTGTGGGGTGAGGCGCAGATCGATCAGGTCTTGGCCCCCGTCTCGTTCTTCTGGCAAGACCAGCAACTGACGCCGGGTGTTTGAGGGAAAAGCCGGCTCAGTTGCCGGCATTTTCCTTGTAGGCCTTCAGTGCGTTCAGGCGCGCCTTTTTCAGTGCTTCACCCAAAGCCTGACCGGTGTAGCCCTGTTCCACCAGCGGCTTCACCGCGACCTTTCGCGCCGTTTCGGCGGCACCGCGCAGAAAATCGGCCTGTGGATAATCACGATCCTCCAGGCCGAGTCGGCCGCGGGCATCCATCTCGCAGGCAACGATGAATTCTTCGAACCGCTGTGGACGACGGTAGACGTCGAAGCGCTGCAGCAACTCCAGCAGGGTGGCGGGACGTAACTCTAGCGCGCGATGACCATGGGTGTGGTACTCGCCCACGAGCATCGCCAGTTCCTGGCAGTCGCGAGGCGCCTTGAAGCGCTGGTTGACTGCTTCGATCAGCTTCAATCCCCGATGTTCGTGGGCGATATGGCGTGGCCATTCGGCTTCCGGCGTGCTGCCCTTGCCCAGGTCGTGCAGCAGGCAGGCCCAGCGCACGGTCAGCGGTTGGCCATGACGGGCAGCCTGCTCCAGAACCGAGAGGGTATGGACGCCGGTATCGACTTCCGGGTGATGGGCGGGCGGTTGTGGCACGCCGAACAACGTGTCCACTTCCGGCATCAGTTGCTTCAGCGCGCCGCAGTCGCGCAGCACCTGGATGAACACCTGTGGGTGATCTTCCATCAATGCCCGGGAAATCTCCTTCCAGCTACGTTCCGGGGTCAGGGCTTGAAGCTCGCCGGAGTCGCTCAACTGACGCATCAGTTCGAGGGTTTCCGGGGCCACGCAGAAGCCGAGGCCGGCAAAGCGCGCGGCAAAGCGTGCGACCCGCAGGACGCGCAGGGGATCTTCGGCGAACGCGGGGGAAACATGGCGTAAAAGCCGGTTGTCGAGGTCCTGCTTGCCCTTGTAGGGATCGGTCAGGTTGCCGTGCTCATCCTCGGCCATGGCGTTGATCGTCAGGTCGCGTCGAATCAGATCCTGTTCGAGGGTGACATCCGGGCTGGCGTGGAACGTGAAGCCGCCATAGCCCACTCCGCTCTTGCGCTCGGTACGGGCAAGCGCGTACTCCTCGCCGCTCTTCGGGTGCAGGAACACCGGGAAATCGCTGCCCACCGGGCGATAGCCCAAGGCTTGCATCTGTTCGGCGGTAGCGCCGACCACCACCCAGTCGTTGTCGGTGATCGACCGGCCGAGCAGGCGGTCGCGCACGGCGCCGCCGACTTTGTAGATCTGCATGAAAAACCTCCGTGATGTCCCACAGGATAACCTGTGTGACATCACGGAGGCGGCTGGCGTTACAGGTGCACGACGGCCAGATCGAGACGACCGTGGTCGCCCCCTTCGCCGTGTTCACCCCTTGGTGGTATGTGGTGGGTCTTCATCACCTGATCGCCCTGCAGGGTTTCCAGGTGGATGTCGAAGCCCCACAAGCGGTGCAGGTGCTTGAGCACTTCCTCGGTGGAGTCGCCCAGCGGTTTGCGGTCGTGTTGCTGGTGGCGGAGCGTGAGGGACCGGTCGCCGCGGCGGTCGATACTCCAGATCTGTACGTTGGGCTCGCGGTTGCCGAGGTTGTATTGCGCCGCGAGGGTTTCCCGGATGATGCGGTATCCGCCTTCGTCGTGGATGGCCGGGACCAGAAGATCGTCGCGCTGGTCATCATCGAGGATGCTGAACAGCTTCAGATCGCGGATCACCTTGGGTGAGAGGTACTGCAGGATGAAGCTCTCGTCCTTGAAGCTGCTCATGGCGAACTTGATCGCCGACAACCAGTCGCTGCCGGCGATGTCCGGGAACCAGCGGCGGTCTTCCTCCGTGGGGTTCTCGCACATGCGGCGGATGTCGGTATACATGGCGAACCCCAGTGCATAGGGGTTGATGCCGCTGTAGTACGGGCTGTCGAAGCCTGGCTGGAACACCACGCTGGTGTGGGACTGGAGAAACTCCAGCATGAAGCCGTCGGTGACCAGGCCTTCGTCGTACAGGTCGTTCATCAGGGTGTAGTGCCAGAACGTGGCCCAGCCTTCGTTCATCACCTGGGTCTGGCGCTGTGGATAGAAATACTGGGCGATCTTGCGCACGATGCGCACCACCTCGCGCTGCCAGGGCTCCAGTAATGGCGCGTGCTTCTCGATGAAATAGAGGATGTTTTCCTGTGGTTCGGCGGGGAAGCGCGCGGTGTCCTTTTCGCTGATCTTGTCAGCGCTTTTCGGAATGGTTCGCCACAGATCGTTGATCTGTTTCTGCATGTGTTCTTCACGGTCCTTCTGCCGCCGGCGCTCTTCCTCGGCGGAGATGGGGTAGGGGCGCTTGTAGCGATCGACACCGTAGTTCATCAGGGCGTGACAGGAGTCGAGCAGGTCTTCCACGGCGTCGATGCCATGGCGTTCTTCGCACTGGGTGATGTACTGCTTGGCGAAAACCAGGTAGTCGATTATCGAGCTGGCGTCGGTCCAGGTACGGAACAGGTAGTTGCCCTTGAAGAAGCTGTTGTGCCCGTAGCACGCGTGAGCCACCACCAGGGCCTGCATGCAGATGGTGTTTTCTTCCATCAGGTAGGCGATGCACGGATCGGAGTTGATCACGATCTCGTAGGCCAGTCCCATCTGGCCGCGGCTATAGGATTTTTCGGTACTGAGGAAATGCTTGCCGTAGGACCAGTGGTGATAGCCCAAGGGCATGCCCACCGAGGCGTAGGCGTCCATCATCTGCTCGGCGGTGATCACTTCGATCTGGTTGGGATAGGTATCCAGGGCGTAGCGCTCGGCCAGGCGGCTGATCTCGCGATCGTAGGCCTGGATGAGCTCGAACGTCCACTCGGATCCGGTGGATAGAGGTTGGCGCTTCTCTCTGGCGGTCATGTCACTAACCTGCGCTGGAAGAGTTCACGGAAGACCGGGTAGATATCGCCGGCCGACACCAGCTGTTGCTGTGCGAATGTCTCGGGAAAGGCTTCGCCGATACGTTCGTACTCGAACCACAGTGCCTGATGTTCGCGGGGAGTGATCTCGACGTAAGTGTAGTACTGCACGAACGGCATGATCTGCTTGCTGAGGATCTCCCGACAGATTGGCGAATCGTCGTTCCAGTTGTCGCCGTCCGAAGCCTGGGCGGCATAGATGTTCCATTCATTGGCCGGGTAGCGTTCGGCCATGATCTCCTGCATCAGCTTCAGGGCGCTGGAGACGATGGTGCCGCCGGTTTCCCGTGAGTAGAAGAACTCCTCTTCGTCTACCTCGCGCGCGCTGGTGTGATGGCGGATGAACACTACCTCGATGCGGTCGTAGTTGCGCTTGAGGAAAAGGTACAGAAGGATGAAGAAGCGCTTGGCAATGTCCTTGGTGGCCTGGGTCATGGAGCCGGACACGTCCATCAGGCAGAACATCACCGCCTTGGAGCTGGGGTTGGGGTGCTTGACCAGCAGGTTGTACTTGAGGTCGAAGGTGTCGAGGAAAGGAATGCGGTGAATACGTGCGCTCAGGCGCTCGATTTCTGCCTCGACTTCCTGGATATCGCCGAAATTGTCTGGCTCTTCCCGCTTCAGGCGTGCCAACTCTTCCTTGGCTTCGCGCAGCTTGGCGCGACTGCTGCCGGACAGGGCGATGCGTCGGGCATGAGCGGAGCGCAGGGTACGGATGATGTTGATCCGCGACGGGTTGCCTTCGTTGCTGATGCCCGCGCGCACGGTCTTGAAGGTGTCGGTGCCGGTCAGGTGACGCTTGACCAGGTTGGGCAGTTCGAGGTCCTCGAACATGAATTCGAGAAATTCTTCCTGGGTGATCTGGAAGACGAACTCATCCATGCCTTCGCCGGAGTTGCCCGCCTTGCCGCGGCCACCGCCACCGCCGCCGCCCTGTGGTCGAGGAATGTGTTCACCGGCGGTGAATTCCTTGTTGCCCGGGTGGACGACGGTCTGCTTGCCGCCACGGCCATGGTGCAGCACGGGTTCGTCGATATCGCGGCCGGGGATGCTGATCTGTTCGCCATGCTCCATATCGGTGATGGAGCGGCGACTTACGGCTTCCTCGACGGCTTTCTTGATGTGGTCACGGTAACGCCGCAGGAAGCGCTGGCGGTTGACCGTGCTCTTGTTCTTGCCGTTCAGGCGTCGGTCGATGACGTAGCTCATGGGCCCTCCGGTAGCTGGGATACAGCTGCAAGCTTCAAGCTACAAGCTGCAAGTAAAAGCATCCGCCACAGTCATTCGCCGTACGGTGTGCAAGGGCACACCGCGGACGGCTGATGACGTGTGGCTTGTAGCTTGCCGCTTTTACTGGGACTTTCTGACCCGCAGGTACCATTCCGAGAGCAGGCGAACCTGTTTGTCGGTATAGCCGCGTTCCACCATGCGCGTGACGAAGTCGTTGTGTTTCTGCTGATCCTCTTTGCTCGCCTTGGCATTGAAGCTGATGACCGGCAGGAGGTCCTCGGTGTTGGAGAACATTTTCTTCTCGATGACCACCCGCAGCTTCTCGTAACTGAGCCAGGTCGGGTTCTTGCCGTTGTTGTTGGCCCGGGCACGCAGGACGAAGTTGACGATCTCGTTGCGGAAATCCTTCGGATTGCTGATGCCGGCCGGCTTCTCGATTTTTTCCAGTTCTTCGTTGAGGGCGATGCGATTGAGGATCTCGCCGGTTTCCGGATCGCGGTATTCCTGGTCCTGAATCCAGAAGTCCGCGTACAGCACGTAGCGGTCGAAGATGTTCTGGCCGTACTCGCTGTAGGACTCCAGGTAGGCAGTCTGGATTTCCTTGCCGATGAACTCGATGTAGCGCGGTGCCAGGTATTCCTTCAGGTAGCGCAGATAACGTTCGCGAACCTCGGCCGGGAACTGTTCCTGCTCGATCTGCTGTTCGAGGACGTAGAGCAGGTGTACCGGGTTGGCGGCGACTTCATGCGGGTCGAAGTTGAACACCTTGGACAGGATCTTGAAGGCGAAGCGGGTCGACAGGCCGTTCATGCCTTCGTCGACACCCGCGGCGTCGCGGTACTCCTGGATCGACTTGGCCTTCGGATCGGTATCCTTGAGGTTCTCGCCGTCGTACACACGCATCTTCGAGTAGATGTTGGAGTTCTCCGGCTCCTTCAGGCGCGACAGCACCGTGAACTGGGCCAGCATCTTCAGGGTGTCGGGTGCGCAATGGGCCTTGGCCAGGGAGCTGTTGAACAGCAACTTGTCGTAGATCTTGATCTCGTCGCTGACGCGCAGGCAGTACGGCACCTTGACGATGTAGATCCGGTCGATGAAGGCCTCGTTGTTCTTGTTGTTGCGGAAGCTGTGCCATTCCGATTCGTTGGAGTGGGCCAGCAGGATGCCGGAGTAGGGGATCGCGCCCAGGCCTTCGGTACTGTTGTAGTTGCCTTCCTGGGTAGCGGTGAGCAACGGGTGCAGGACCTTGATCGGCGCCTTGAACATCTCGACGAATTCCATCAGGCCCTGGTTGGCCCGGCACAGCGCGCCCGAGTAGCTGTAGGCATCGGCGTCGTTCTGCGGGAACTCTTCCAGCTTGCGAATATCCACCTTGCCCACGAGAGCCGAGATGTCCTGGTTGTTCTCGTCGCCCGGCTCGGTCTTGGCCACGGCGATCTGGTTGAGGATCGACGGGTAGAGCTTGACCACCTTGAACTGGCTGATGTCACCGCCGAACTCGGCCAGGCGCTTGGTCGCCCAGGGTGACATGATGGTGTTCAGGTAGCGCCGCGGGATGCCGAAGTCTTCTTCCAGGATGGCCCCGTCCTCGGCAGCGTTGAACAGCCCCAGGGGCGATTCGAACACTGGCGAGCCCTTGATCGCGTAGAAGGGCACCTTCTCCATCAGCTGCTTCAGTTTTTCCGCCAGGGACGATTTACCGCCACCCACCGGGCCGAGCAGATAGAGGATCTGTTTCTTCTCTTCCAGTCCCTGCGCGGCGTGGCGGAAGTAGGACACGATCTGGTCGATGCACTCCTCCATGCCGTGGAAGTCCTCGAAGGCCGGATAGCGCCGGATCACCTTGTTGGAGAAGATCCGCGACAGCCTGGAGTTGTTCGAGGTGTCGACCAGTTCCGGCTCGCCGATGGCCATGAGCAGACGCTCGGAGGCCGAAGCGTAGGCGCTGCGGTCGTTCTTGCAGAGCTCCAGGTACTCCTGTAGCGAGAGCTCCTCCTGGCGGGTGGACTCGAAGCGTTGTTGGAAGTGGCTAAAAATACTCATGACGTCACCTCGCTCGATACGTGGAGCCGACGCCGGATCATTCAGCTGATGCTGGCATGCAATCGGGATGGACGATTGCTGTATACCCCCCAGAACACCTTGAAATCGCTACCGATGACCCGCACGCCGGTGTACCGGCTCTCCCCTTTTTTGGATGGCCTGGGCTTAAGGATAGTTGGTAATCCGGGAGGTCAAGGGCGGATGGCGGATTAGTTCGCCATGACCGTTCGTCTGGTCAGGCGCGAGCCCGCGTGGGACGCGGGCTGCAGGGGAGGGAAAAAATTATTCCGCGGTTCCCTGGCTGGTTTCCGCCAGGAAGGTGCTGCGCCACAGCTCGAAGCCGCCGTCGAGGCTGTAGACGTTCGAAAAACCCTGGCTGACCAGGTAGGCCGCGGCGCTCTGGCTGGAGTTGCCGTGATAGCAGACCACCACGGTCGGGGCATCGAGGTCGGCGTTGCGGATGAAGTCGGCCACCGAGTGGTTGTCCAGGTGGCTCGAGCCGGTGATATGGCTGCTGGCATAGGCTTGCGGGTCGCGAATGTCGACCACGACCGCACCTTGCTCGCGCAGCGCTTGGGCCTGTTCGGGAGGGATGCGTTTGAATTCGCTCATGGGGGCGGTTCCTTCAACAATGACGGGCCATTCTAGCCGCTTGTGGCGGCCGCTGGGGCGTCCTTGTCCTTGCATTCGCAGCGGTGCATCTCGCCGCTGTCGACATTCATCAGGGTCATGGCGCCGCCCCAGACGCAGCCGGTGTCGAGGGCAAACACGCCGGGTGCGTTGCAACGACCTTCGAGGGCGGCCCAGTGGCCGAAGATGATCTTCACATGCCGTGAGCGCCGTTCCTTGTGCGCGAACCAGGGCTTGTAGCCGGGCAGGGCGGTGTCGGCACCTTCCTTGCCCTTGAGGTCGAGCTTGCCATCGGCGGTACAGAAACGCATGCGCGTGAAATAGTTGGTGATGACCCGCAGGCGGTCCACGCCGGTCAGGTCTTTGTGCCACTTGACGGGATCGTTGCCATACATGCCGTCGAGGTACTGCTTGATGCGCAAGTCGTCACGCAGGACTTCCTCGACCTCGGCGGCCAGTCCCAGGGCCTTGCCCAGGGTCCACTGCGGTGGAATGCCGGCGTGAACCAGCACGGTGCCGCGTGACTCGTCGAAATGCAGAAGCTTTTGCCGGCGCAGCCAGTCGAGTAGCAGGGGGGCGTCCGGCGCCTCGGTGATTTCACGCAGGGTGTCGCTTTTCTTCAGGCGTTCGATGTTATGCCAGACCGCCAGCAGGTGCAGGTCATGGTTGCCCAGCACGCACACCAGCGAATCGCGCATGGCGTAGAGGTAGCGCAAGGTTTCCAGGGATTGCGGACCACGATTGACCAGGTCGCCGACCAACCACAGGCGGTCCACCGCCGGATCGAAGGCGACCCGCTCGAGCAGGCACTTGAGCGGCTCGAGACAGCCCTGCAGGTCGCCGACGGCATAGGTCGCCATCAGTGCAGGGCTCCAGGCACGGCGAGGCGAAACGGTGCGATATCGGCCTCGAAGCGTGTACCGTCCTGGGCGAACATCTGGTAGCTGCCTTCCATGGTGCCAACCTTGCACGAGATGACCGCGCCGCTGCTGTAGGTGTGGCTTTGGCCTGGTGCGATCAGCGGTTGTTCGCCGACCACGCCATCGCCGCGTACTTCTTCCACCTTGCCGTTGCCGTGGGTGATGACCCAATGGCGGGACAGCAGTTTGGCGGGGAGAGTGCCGTTGTTGCTCACGGTGATGGTGTAGGCAAAGGCGTAGCGGTCATTTTCGGGTTGCGACTGCTCTGGAAGGAAGCGGGTGACGACGCTGACGTCGACCTGATACAGGGAATCGGACATGCGGGGAGCCTTCAAGACGAACGGATCTTTCGATTTTTGGGGTCAGTCTAGGCCATCGGCGGGGCAGCGGGCCAGCCTCGTGGAGAGGCTGGCCCGGCTGAGGGTTCACTTGGCGGGAGACTGTTCGGCCAGTTTGTCCGCCAGGCGGACGAAGGCAGCCAGATCGAGTTGCTCGGGGCGCAGGCTGCCGTCGACGCCGGCGGCTTCGATGGCGTCGCTGCCGAGCAGGGCCTTCAGGGTGTTGCGCAGGGTCTTGCGACGCTGGTTGAACGCCTCGCGGACGATGCGTTCGAGCAGGCGGTGGTCCTTGGCGGGGAACGGCAGGACCTCATGAGGCACCAGGCGCACGATCGCCGAGTCCACCTTCGGCGGCGGATTGAACGCCCCGGGGCCGACGTTGAACAGATGCTCCACCCGGCAGTGGTACTGCACCATGATCGACAGACGCCCCCAGTCACCACCGCCGGGGCCCGCCGCCAGGCGCTCGACCACTTCCTTCTGCAACATGAAGTGCATGTCGCGGATCAGTTCGGCGTTGTCCAGCAGGTGGAAAATCAGCGGGGTGGAGATGTTGTACGGCAGGTTGCCAACCACCCGTAGCGAGCGTGGTGCGGCGCCGAGGGTGGTGAAGTCGAATTTCAGCGCGTCGCCCTGATGCAGGCGGAAATTGTCGCGGCTGGCGAATTGCCGATTGAGGATCGGCACCAGGTCCTTGTCGAGCTCGACCACGTCGAGTTGCGCGCCGCTGCCCAGTACGCCTTCGGTGAGGGCGCCCTGGCCCGGGCCGATTTCGAGGATGTGCTCGCCGGCCTTGGCATTGATCGCGCGCAGGATGCGGTCGATCACGCCAGCGTCGTGCAGGAAATTCTGACCGAAGCGCTTGCGCGCCCGGTGTTGGTATTGCTCGGTCATAGTCGGGTCTCGGCCATCTGGTAGGCGGTTTCCAGGGCGACCTGCAGGCTGCCGGTGTCGATCCTGCCGGTGCCGGCAAGATCCAGGGCGGTGCCGTGATCCACCGAGGTGCGGATGATCGGCAGGCCGAGGGTGACATTCAGTGCAGCGCCGAAGCCCTTGAACTTGAGCACGGGCAGGCCCTGGTCGTGGTACATCGCCAGCACCGCGTCGCAGTGCTCCAGATATTTGGGGGTAAACAGGGTATCGGCCGGCAACGGGCCGCGCAGGTCCATGCCTTCGGCACGCAGGCGTTCCAGTGTGGGCTCGATGATGTCGATTTCCTCGCGTCCCAGATGACCGCCTTCGCCGGCATGCGGGTTGAGCCCGCAGACCAGTATGCGCGGTCGGGCGATGCCGAACTTCTGTTGCAGGTCGGCATGCAGGATCCGCGTGACCCGCTCCAGGCGTTCGACGGTGATGGCATCGGCGACGTCGCGCAGGGGCAGGTGGGTGGTGACCAGGGCGACGCGCAGGCCGCGAGTGGCGAGCATCATTACCACCTGGGCGGTGTTGGTCAGCTCGGCGAGGAATTCGGTGTGTCCGGAGAAAGCGATGCCGCTTTCGTTGATCACGCCTTTGTGTACGGGGGCGGTGATCATGCCGGCGAAATGCCCGTCCAGACAGCCTTGTCCGGCGCGGGTGAGGGTTTCCAGGACGAAGGCGGCGTTGGCCTTGTCCAGCTTGCCAGCGACTGCCTGGTGCGCCAGCGGCGTATCCCAGACATACAGGCTGCCGGGCTCGGCGGGCTTGTCGGGGAAGGCGTCGGGACTGACCGGCAGCAGCTTGACGGCCACACCCAGCTGGGTGGCCCGCTCGGCGAGCAGGTCACGGCTGGTGATGGCGATCAAGGGGTAAGGCTGGGCTTGCGAGGCGAGCAGCAGGCACAGGTCGGGACCTATGCCTGCGGGTTCGCCGGGAGTGAGGGCGAAGCGCTGCGGTTTCACTGGGCGGCCTGGTCGGCGCCAGGAAGCTTGATTTCCACATAGGCTTCGTCGCGGATCTGACGCAGCCAGCTTTGCAGCTCTTCGTCGTACTTGCGGTTACGCAGTACGTTCATGGCCTGTTGCTCACGGGCCTGGGCGGTGCTGTCGGTGGCGCGACGGCCGAGGACTTCCAGTACGTGCCAGCCGTACTGGGTCTGGAACGGCTTGGATACCTGGCCCTGAGGTGCATTGGCCATGACTTCGCGGAACTCCGGTACCAGTGCGTTCGGATCGATCCAGTTCAGATCGCCGCCGTTGAGCGCGGAGCCCGGGTCTTCGGAGAAGCTTTTTGCCAGCTCGGCGAAGTCTGCGCCAGCCTGGATGCGATCGTACAGACGCTGGGCGAGCACCTTGGTTTCGGCTTCGCTGCGGATCTCGCTCGGCTTGATCAGGATGTGACGAACATGCACCTCGTCACGCAACTGGGTCTGGCCGCCGCGTTTTTCCTGGAGCTTGAGGATGATGAAGCCGCCTGGTGTACGAACCGGCTCGGTGACATCGCCGACAGCCATGGAGCTGAGCATGCGATCGAACGGAGGTGGCAGTTGAGCGGCTTTGCGCCAGCCCATTTCGCCGCCCTCCAGCGCGGTTTCGCTACCCGAACGGGCGATGGCCAGTTGCGCGAAGTCGGCACCCTGCTTGAGCTGCTGGTAGATCTCACCGGCCTGGCGTGCTGCTGCCTGGATCGTGGTGGAGTTGGCGCTTTCTGGCGTAGGGACCAGGATGTTGGCCAGGCGGTATTCTTCCGACAGCTGCATCTTGCCCAGGTCGGAGGCGAGGAAGTTCTTCACTTCCTGCTCGGAGACCTGGATGCGCTCGGCGACACGGCGCTGGCGCACGCGGCTGATGATCATCTCGCGACGTACCTGCTCGCGGGCGTCATTGAACGACAGGCCGTCATGGGCCAGGGCGGCACGGAACTGCTCCAGGCTCATGTTGTTGCGCTGGGCGATGGTGCCGATGGCCTGGTTGAGCTCTTCATCGGTGATGCGGATGCCGGAACGCTCGCCGATCTGCAGTTGCAGGTTCTCGACGATCAGGCGCTCCAGCACTTGCTGGTCGAGCACGCTGGTGGGCGGTACCGCGCCACCGCGCTTGGCGATGGTCTGCTGCACTTCGTGGACGCGCTGGTCCAGTTGGCTCTGCATGACCACGTCGTTGTCGACGATGGCGACGATCTTGTCCAGGGTCTGCACCGCGGCGTGCGCGGTGCTGCTCAACATCACGGCGCCCAGCATCAGCGGGCGCAGACAATCAATAAGCTTGGTCTTCACGTGTACGGTAACCTTGAATGCCTTTGTCGAGGAAACTCTCGACCTTGTTGCCCACTACACCACCGAGGCCTTTCAGCACGATCTGCAGGAAGACGCCGTGGTCGCCTTTTTCATTTTGCGGGGTTGCCTGGCTGAAGTCGTCATAGTCAATCCAGTAGCGGTTGATCAGGCGGAGCTTCCAGCAGCAGTTGTCATATTCGAAACCACCGAAGGCTTCCAGTGTGCGGTTGCGGTTGTAGTCGTGCTGCCAGCGAGCGATTGCGGTCCACTGCGGAACGATCGGCCACATGACCGAGAAGTCATGCTGCTGGATCTTGTAGTAGTCCTTGATGTAGTTGGCATCGCCCGGGCTGCCATAGTCCCCACCGCCGACCTGCCATTGGCCGGTCAGGCTGTTGTAGGAAATGGTGTCATTGCGATAGCGATAACCCAGGTTGACGACCTTGTTCACGTTGTCTTCAGGCTGGTAGTGGAACATCGCGCTGCCCGAGCGGGTGCTGCGGCTGTCCGGGTCCCAGTTGAAGTCGGAGTTGAAGCGCCAGTCGCGGTTGAAGCGGTACTCGTATTCCAGAGCGTACGGCGAAACGTCGGACTTGGCGTCGGCGCGTGTGCGGTAGTCGATGCCTGGCAGTTGAACCTTGCGATCCTTGAAGTACACGGCCTGGCCGATGCTGAAGCGCTGGCGCTCGAAACCGTTCTCTTCGATCCAGCGATTGGTCACGCCCAGGGACAGCTTGTTCTCGTCACCGATGCGATCAGTGCCGCTGAAGCGGTTGTCGCGGAACAGCGATGAGTAATTGAACAAGGTTTCGCCAGAGTCGAAGAGCGGGATGTCGCTCTGGTTCTCATACGGCACATACAAGTAGTAGAGCCGCGGCTCGAGAGTCTGGGTGTAGTTCTTGTTGAACCATTGGGTCTGGCGATCGAAGTACAGGCCGCTGTCGACACTGAAGATCGGCACGTTGCGGGTCTGGGTACCGCTGAAGTCACCCTGGAGCCGAAGAGCTTCAGGGTTTGCAGCAGCGAGTTTGCGGATGTCGTCTTTCCCTTTAGCGTCCAGGTCGAGATTGTAGTAGGTACTAACGTACTTGATCGACGGGGTCAGGAAGCCATAGCTGGCTCTCATCGGCAAGCTGATCATCGGGGCGGCATTGAGGCGAGTACCGTTCGAGCGCGCCACGCCGAAGATGTTTTCGTCGAGGCGCTTGCCGCCAATGATATTGTTCGCGGAGTCATAAACCGCACCGACAGACAAATCCGGCTGGCCATCTTTGTCGAAGACCAGATCGTCTTTCAGATTGCGATCGAAGCGCACGGCCTCGGTCTGGTAGCTGAACTCGAATCCGCCCGGATGATAGGGCAGCATTCCATTGAAGGTGATCTGCGGCAGACGGTCATACGGGGTAATCTGCGAAATGGTCGCCAGCTCGAAAGCGTGGACGTTCAGTGCTGCGGTGTAGCTGTCACCGCGATAGGTCAGCTTGCCCCGCTGGTTGATGAAGTCGCGACTTTCAACACCGATCTGATCGGACTCCAGATCCTGGAAATAGAACGGGTCACTGATATCGGTATAGTCGACTTCGGCCATCAGGCGCTCATCGAGGCCGCCCTTGTGCTGCCAGTTGACCATCCAGCGCTGGTCTTTGTAGTCGGTCTGCAGCTTGCGCTCGTCTTCCCGGTCATTCAGCCAGGCACCACCGAACTGACCTTCGCTGCTTGGCGTCAGGTAGCGGAACTCACCTTCCATCAACAGGCCACGCTTGGCCATGTAGCGTGGATAGAGGGTGGCGTCGTAGTTCGGCGCAAGGTTGAAGTAGTACGGCGTGACCAGCATGAAGCCGGTGTCGCCGCTGGTACTGAACGACGGCGGCAGGAAGCCGGACTGGCGACGGTCGTCGATCGGGAAGTAGATATACGGGGTGTAGAGCACCGGAATATCTTTGACCCGCAGGGTGACGTTGGTCGCGGTACCGAAGCCGGTAGCCGGGTTCAGGGTGATGTTGTTGCCCTTGAGCTGCCAGGCGTTGCTGTTCGGCTCACAGGTGGTGTACGTACCGTCCTTCAGACGGATGATGGCGTTCTCGGCACGCTTGGCGTACAGGGCGCTACCGCGCACGCGTGACTTGTGCATCACGTACTCGGCGTTGTCGACCTTGGCCTCGCCGGTGTCGAGCTGGATGTCGGCGTGGTCACCGACGACCAGCGAGCCGTTGTCGCGAATCTTCACGTTGCCGCTCAGCTCGCCGCGGTTCTCGGCCTGGTAGAGGTTGGCCTCGTCGGCCTCGACCTGCATGCTGCCCTGGCGCATGACCACGTCGCCGGCGAGGGTGGCGATCTGCTGTTCCTGCTGGTAGCGGGAGACCTTGGCACCGATGAAGGTTGGCGCTTCGTCCTTCGGTGTGTCGTCGTTCATGCCCGGACGGATCGGTTCGATGTAGGCACCGGCGCAGTACGGACCAGCTTCGGCGAGCTGGGCTGCGGTCAGCTTCTCGCGAGGCACCCAGTCCAGGTGGCTGTAGTCGGCACTGCGGGATTTCAGACCACGGCCCTTGGCCTCGGTGACCAGGACCGGCTTGGGACCGTTGTCCTCGACGCTGCCGGCCTGTTCCGGCGTGGCATTGGCCGAACTCACCGCCGCGCCATCATGGATCGGGCGGGGTGGCAGGGCGGCGGCGTTGGTCTTGGGTTTGCAGTCCCATCCACCGGATGCGGAAACCTGGCAGTCGAACTGCTCGGCGGCCACCACATACGACGTGGCCAGAGGTTGCAGGGCCAGCAGACCGCCGGTGACCAGCAACGGGAATTTTTTACGAAACGCGGGGGATTTCAATGCCATCTTATTAGTCCGGGCTTCCTGCGTGCCATCTGCCCGCGTGTGGGGCCGCACGCCTCTCGATGGTCTGAAAAAGATGCTGGATGATAAAGCATGCCCCGCTTGGCGGCTAGGCTCTCTAAGAAATGCATCCCACTCGCCGATACAGCAGTGAAAACAGGCTCGGAATGCGCATTTACAACCAGTAAACTCCGCTTCCTCGTCTGTATTCGCCTTGCCCGGCCTGCGTCCGAATACATTCCATGCCCAGTCCGGGGCCGTCGGAGACCCTTGCAATGCCCGATCACGATGTACGCCTGCAGCACCTCACCGCCTGGCTCGACGAGCAACTGGCAAACCTGTTTCGCGCGCAGGGCTGGGGGCCGGTTCCCGCGGCCAGCCTGACCGCCGCCAGCAGCGACGCGAGCTTTCGCCGTTATTTCCGCTGGCAGGCCGATGGTCGCAGCTTCATCATCATGGATGCGCCTCCTCCCCAGGAAAACTGCCGTCCCTTCGTCGACATCGCGCGCCTGCTGGCCAGCGCCGGGGTCAATGTGCCGGTGATCCATGGTGAAGATCTGGACCGCGGTTTCCTGCTGTTGAGCGACCTGGGCAACCAGACCTACCTCGACGTGATCGACGCCGACAATGCCGATGCCTTGTTCCACGATGCCATCGATGCGTTGCTGGCTTTCCAGCGCCTGCCACTGGAGGCGCCGTTGCCCAGCTATGACACGGCCCTGCTGCGCCGCGAGCTGGAGCTGTTCCCCGAGTGGTACGTCGGCCGCGAGTTGGCGCAGCGCTTCGACGAACGGCAGGCCGCCGTCTGGCAACGGGTCAGCGCGCTCCTGATCGACAGTGCCCTGGCCCAGCCGAAGGTACTGGTGCACCGCGACTACATGCCGCGCAACCTGATGCGCAGCGTGCCGAACCCGGGCGTGCTGGATTTCCAGGACGCGGTCTATGGCCCCGTCACCTACGACATTACCTGCCTGTTCAAGGATGCCTTCCTCAGTTGGCCGCAGACGCGGGTCGCCGGCTGGCTGCGTGACTACTGGCAACGTGCCCGAGAGGCGGGCATCCCGGTCCAGGCCGACTTCGAGGATTTCCACCGCGCCAGCGACCTGATGGGCGTGCAGCGTCATCTGAAGGTGATCGGCATCTTCGCCCGCATCTGCCATCGTGATGGCAAGCCGCGCTACCTGGGCGATGTGCCGCGCTTCTTTGCCTATATAGATGAAGTGATTTCCCGACGGCCGGAACTGGTCGAGCTGGGTGAGCTGCTTGCCAGCCTGCGCCCGGCGGCGGAGGCGCGCCCATGAAGGCAATGATCCTCGCGGCGGGCAAGGGTGAGCGGATGCGTCCGCTGACCCTGCATACCCCCAAGCCGCTGGTGCCGGTGGCGGGCGTGCCGCTGATCGAATATCACCTGCGGGCCCTGGCCGCGGCGGGCTTTACCGAGGTGGTGATCAACCATGCCTGGCTGGGCCGGCAGATCGAGGACCACCTCGGTGACGGCTCGCGCTGGGGCCTGAGTATCCGCTTTTCGCCGGAAGGCGAACCGCTGGAAACCGGTGGTGGGATCTTCAAGGCACTGCCGTTGCTGGGGGACGCGCCGTTCCTGCTGGTCAACGGCGATATCTGGACCGATTACGACTTCGCCCGCTTGCGTCAGCCGTTGCAAGGTCTGGCGCACCTGGTGCTGGTGGACAACCCGGGCCATCACGGTGCTGGAGACTTCCGCCTCGAACTCGATCAGGTCGAGGATGGCGCCGGTGCTCCGGACACCCTGACCTTCAGCGGGATCTCGGTGCTCGACCCGGCGCTGTTCGCTGGCTGCCAGGCCGGCGCGTTCAAGCTCGCCCCACTGCTGCGCCAGGCCATGGCCGCTGGTCGGGTCAGCGGTGAGCATTTCCGTGGGCACTGGGTGGATGTCGGCACCCTGGAGCGTCTTGCCGAAGTCGAGCGCCTGCTCGCCGAGCGCCGCTGACATGCTGTGGCCGAGCACAGTGATCGGAGCCGGTGCCGGCTTCGCTATCGCCAGCATTCCTGGCGCGCTGTTGGGAGCCCTGCTCGGGCAGGCGATGGACCGCCGTTTGCAGTTGCACAGTTGGGCGCATCTGCGGGAAAGGCTTGGCGGTCGTCCGGTTCTGCGCGACGACGAGGTGTTGTTCGTGCTGCTGGGGCGCCTGGCGAAAAGCGATGGTCGTATCGTCGAGGCGCACATCCAGCAGGCGCGCCAGGAAATGCAGCGCCTGGAAATGAAAGACCTCGCACGGCAGAGAGCCATTGCCGCGTTCAACCTCGGCAAGGCCGGGCGCGAGAAGGTCGACGGGCATCTGCAGCGCCTCAAGCTGCAACCGCATGCCGCCGAAGGGGTATTGCGCGCCTGTTGCCGGATGGCCTGGGCCGACGGTCGTGCCGGGCGTGACGAGCGGGAGTTGCTGTTGCACTGGGGCCGGCAACTGGGCTGGTCGGCGGCCAAGGTGCAGGCCCTGGCCGGTGACTACGAGCCACGCAAGGCGGCGCTGGAAGGGCCGGGCACGTATGCCGAGGCCCTGCGCCTGCTGGGCGTGAGCACGGACACCGGTTCCGGCGAGGTCAAGCAGGCCTACCGGCGCCTGATCAGCCGCAACCACCCGGACAAGCTGCAGGGCAGCGGCGCCAGCCCGGCCAGGGTCCGCGAGGCGACCGAACGCACCCGCGAACTGCACCAGGCCTACGCCATCATCCGCAAGCACCGCGATCTCTAGTCGATCTCGCTCGGGCTCAGCCAACCGCGAATCCGCCTGAACAACTGCTCCTGCTCCGCGGAGCGGTTGCCAGGCATGGCGGTCAGGGCGACCTGCCTGTAGCCGCTGTCTTTCATTCGCTTGCTGGCCTGCAGACGCTGCTTCGCCGCCTGACGGGCCGATCCCTGATCGCTGTAGTAGAAGTCGGCGGTCGGCACTTTCAGGGTTGCGGTCAGGCTGTCCAGGCTGTGCTCGGCCTTGAGTGGCGTCTGCACCGAAACCATCACCAGCTTTTGTACCTGCGCCGGTTGGCGTTCGCTCATGTAGCGGGTCGCCCAGTAGGCACCGGTGCCGTTGCCGAGGACGACAACGCTGCGCGCGTTCTGTTGCTGGGCGTAGGCCACGGCGGCGTCGAGGCGGGCGAAGACGCGTTCGGCGTCGCTGTTGTCGCCGCTGTTCCCGGCGCTGGCGTTGTCGCTGGTTTCGGCATCGCTCTCCACGGCGGTGGCCTGGGCGATATTGGCGTTGGCGTCGGCTGGGGTGTCCTTGGCCGGTGCCGCTTTGCTGGTGTCTTCGGTCTTTGCTGCGGGAGCCGGACTTTCGCTGCGTGCCATCGGGCTGTCAGTGAGCAGGTCGGGCAGTGCCAGGCTCAGGGTGCCCCAGTCGGCATCGGGAAATTTGCGCCGCAGCGGGCCGACGGTCTTCGGCCAGTCGGCGCTTTCACCGGCACCGGCGAGGATCACCAGGACACCTTGCGGTGCCGGGCTGTTGGCCGGCTTCCACAAGGCCAGGAAGGTGTCACTGCCGGCTTGCAGGGTCTGCTGTTCTTCCTTGGGCACCTGGCGTTCCAGGGCAAGGGCGTCTTCCTGGTTGCGCTCGACCAGGGCGGGGCGCTGAGTGGAGGCGTCCGGCGCGGCTTCTGGCTTTTTGCCATCCTCGGCATGGACACTACAAGGTAGTATCAAGGTCAGGCATAACGCAGGAAGCGTCGTGCGATAAAGTGAGAACATTGATCGATCCAGGCCAGAATGATACCGGCAGCCTAATGGTATTTGTCCGGGACGGCCACGTTTGGCGGCCGTCCTTCTATTGACGAGATTCAAGATGATTCGTTTGCGCCGTCTGTGGGTTATCGGCTGTCTGTGCTTGCCCTTGATCGTCCTGGCCGGCCCCGCGCCGTCGACGGTGCAGTTGGACCCGGCGCAGCAGCAATGGCTGGAGCAGCACCGCAGCCTGCGTGTCGGGATGATCCTGCAGGCGCCGTTCGCCCAGTTCGATCGGCGCCTGCAGCAGTTGTCCGGGGTCAACGTCGAGGTGATGAACATGCTCGCGCGCAACCTCGGCCTGGACCTGACCTGGCGCAATTTCTCCGATCAGGCCGAGCTGGAGCATGCGCTCGCCGCCGGCGAGATCGACCTGGCTCCCGGCCTGACCCAGACCCCCGCCGGCCTGCGCCTGTGGTTGTTCAGTGACCCGTACATGCGTGTGCCGCAGTTGATCGTCGGCCAGCGCAGCGGCGCGGTGATGGTGGATGTGGAGAAGATCGGCGACATCGAGCGGGTGGCCGTGCGCATGCCCAGTGCGGTGGCCGACTACCTGCGTGTCACTTACGCGAATCTCAACCTGCAGGGCGTTCCCGGCGAGCGCCAGGCCTTGCAGTTGGTGGTCGGCGATCAGGCGCGCTATGCGGTGGTGGATGAGGCGCAGCTGAGCCGGTTGTCCCGGGAAAGCGAATTCAGTGAGCTGGCGGTGGTCGGCGACATCGGCTTTCCCCAACTGTTGCGGGTGGCTTCGCGGCGCGACTGGCCGTTGCTGGCGGACATCCTCGAACGGGGTCTGCAGGCGATATCGGCGCGGGACCTGGAGGAGTTGCACACGCGCTGGCTGCAACCCAGGTACCCGCGCCTGAGCGAGTCGCCGGGTTTCTGGCAGAACCTTGCGCTGCTGTTTGCCGCCCTGTTTTTCAGCGCGGTGGCGATCATTGTCTGGCAGCGCCGTCAGCAGCACTTTCTCGAGCACAGCCTGCTCGCCGCGCGGGAGGATATCGCCCGCCGCCTGGACCGCGAGCAGGCCCTGCGGCTGAGCCAGTTCTCCCTCGACCAGAGCACCGTGGGCATTCTCTGGGTGCACTGGGACAGCCATGTGCGCTACGCCAACCGCGCCGCGGAAAGCATGCTCGGCTATGCGCCCGGCGGGGTGCTGGAGCGGCCGCTGATCGACTTCGAGCCGCAGTTGCACATGGACCGCTGGCTGGACCTGTGGAAGCGTTCGCGGGCCAGTGTCGAGACGGCGCAACGCTTCGAAACCCAGTGGCTGCGTGCCGACGGCAGCCTGCTGCCAGTGGATGTGTCGTTGAGTTTCCTGCGCTTTCGCGATGCCGAATACCTGGTGGTCTACCTCACCGACGTCAGCGAGCGCCGTCGGGCCCAGGCGGCCCAGCGCGAGAGCGAGGCCCGGCTCAAGGGCATCGCCGCCAACGTGCCGGGGCTGGTGTTTCGCCTGGAGCGCGATCCGGGTATCGACGAGCTGGAGTTTCCCTACATCAGCGAGGGTAGTGAGGCGCTGGTCGGCTACGCGCCGGCGGAGATCCAGGACCCGGAAATGGGCTTGCGCAACCTCGTGCACAGCGCCGACCGTGCCGACTATCACCGGGTCCAGGACCAGGCCCTGGCCAGCGACAGCGACTGGTCGTGGCAAGGCCGGATCCTCACCCGCCAGGGCGAACAGCGCTGGGCCGACATCAAGGCCAGTGCGCGTACCCTGAGCAATGGCCGGGTGGTCTGGGACGGTATTGTCTGGGACATCACCCAGAGCAAGCAGGTCGAACTCGAACTGGCCAGTTCCCGGGAACAGCTGCGCGAGCTGGCCGCGCACCTGGAGAGCGTGCGCGAGGAGGAAAAGGCGCGAATCGCCCGCGAGGTGCATGACGAACTGGGGCAGATGCTCACCGTGCTCAAGCTGGAAACGTCCATGTGCGAGCTGGCCTACGCCGACCTTGACCCGGGGCTCACCGAGCGCCTGGGCAGCATGAAGAAGCTGATCGCACAGCTGTTCCAGCTGGTGCGTGACGTCGCTACCGCCCTGCGCCCGCCGATTCTCGACGCGGGCATCGCTTCGGCGATCGAATGGCAGGCCCGTCGCTTCGAAGCGCGTACGCAGATTCCGTGCCTGGTGCAGGTTCCGGAACACCTGCCGCCCCTGAGCGACGCCAAGGCCACCGGGCTGTTCCGCGTGCTGCAGGAGGTGCTGACCAATGTCATGCGCCATGCCCGTGCGCATACTGTGGAGATCAGCCTGACCCTGGAAGGCGCGATGCTGTGCCTGCGCGTCAGCGATGACGGCGTCGGCTTCCGGGTGGACGACAGCGATGCCCGGCGCAGTTCGTTCGGCCTAGTCGGCATGCGTGAGCGGGTGTTGATGCTGGGCGGTGACATGCACCTGGAAAGTGAACCGGGCGAGGGCACCAGCCTGAGCGTACGAATTCCTCTGGATTGAAACGGGAGCGAGGCAGTGATTCGAGTATTGGTGGCAGAAGACCACACCATCGTGCGCGAGGGCATCAAGCAACTGATCGGCCTGGCCAAGGACATGCAGGTAGTGGGCGAGGCGGGCAATGGCGAGCAGTTGCTGGAGGCGCTGCGGCATACGCCGTGCGAGGTGGTGTTGCTGGACATCTCCATGCCCGGGGTCAACGGCCTCGAGGCGATCCCGCGGATTCGCGCGCTGAACGCGCCGCCGGCGATCCTCGTGCTGTCGATGCACGACGAGGCGCAGATGGCGGCCCGCGCATTGAAGGTCGGCGCCGCCGGCTATGCCACCAAGGACAGCGACCCGGCGCTGTTGCTGACCGCCATTCGCCGGGTCGCCGGGGGCGGTCGCTACATCGATCCGGACCTGGCCGACCGCATGGTCTTCGAAGTGGGCCTGACCGATAGCCGGCCGCTGCACTCGCTCTTGTCGGAGCGTGAATTCTCGGTGTTCGAGCGTCTGGCCCAGGGGGCCAACGTCAACGATATCGCCCAGCAACTGGCGCTGAGCAACAAGACCATCAGTACGCACAAGGCGCGGCTGATGCAGAAGCTGAACGTGACGTCGCTGGCGGAGCTGGTGAAGTATGCGATGGAGCACAAGCTGCTCTGAGTGTTCTGGATGCGACCTTTGGGACTGCTTTGCAGTCCTTCGCGGGCAAGCCACGCTCCTACGCAAAAGTGACGCGCGCATGCCCCGTAGGAGCGAGGCTTGTCGTGTGACGAACCACCGCGAAGGCCCGCGCCGCGGGCCCAACCCGCCGTTCCAACGACATATCTGAAACCGTCATCTTTGTAGGGCAATCCCTACAAGCACCTTTCCAGCCGGCTGATAGGAATCTCTCAGCCCCCCCGATTTTCGCCACCCCGACCCTTCTCTACGCTTGGATCACAGCAGTCATCCAACAAAAAGGTGCGGGTATGAGTGAGGTCAATTCGAACGCTGCGACCAGCGAGACGCTGGTCAGCTTCCGTGGTGTGCAGAAGAGCTACGACGGCGAGTCGCTGATCGTCAAAGACCTCAACCTGGATATCCGCAAGGGCGAGTTTCTCACCCTGCTCGGCCCTTCCGGTTCGGGCAAGACCACCAGCCTGATGATGCTGGCCGGCTTCGAGACGCCGACCGCTGGCGAGATCAAACTGGCCGGTCGCTCGATCAACAACGTGCCGCCGCACAAGCGCGACATCGGCATGGTGTTCCAGAACTACGCGCTGTTCCCGCACATGACCGTGGCCGAGAACCTGGCCTTCCCCCTCAGCGTGCGCAACCTGAGCAAGACCGACATCAGCGAGCGGGTCAAACGCGTGCTCAACATGGTCCAGCTGGATGCCTTCGCCCAGCGCTACCCCGGCCAGCTCTCCGGCGGCCAGCAGCAGCGCGTGGCCCTGGCCCGGGCACTGGTGTTCGAGCCGCAACTGGTCTTGATGGACGAACCCCTCGGCGCCCTCGACAAGCAACTGCGCGAACACATGCAGATGGAGATCAAGCACCTGCACCAGCGCCTGGGCGTGACCGTGGTCTACGTGACCCACGACCAGGGCGAGGCGCTGACCATGTCCGACCGCGTCGCGGTGTTCCACCAGGGCGAGATCCAGCAGATCGCCGACCCGCGCACCCTCTACGAAGAGCCGAAGAACACCTTCGTCGCCAACTTCATCGGCGAGAACAACCGCATCAATGGCCGCCTGCTCAGCCGCGACGGCGATCGCTGCCAGGTGGCCCTGGCCCGTGGCGAGAAGGTCGAGGCGCTGGCGATCAACGTCGGCGAGGCCGGCGAGCCGGTGACCCTGTCGGTGCGTCCGGAGCGCGTGCGCCTCAACGGCCACAGCGAAAGCTGCGTCAACCGCTTCTCCGGCCGCGTGGCCGAATTCATCTATCTGGGCGACCACGTGCGGGTCCGTCTGGAAGTCTGCGGCAAGGCCGACTTCTTCGTGAAGCAGCCGATCGCCGAACTCGACCCGGCGCTGGCCGTGGGCGACGTGGTACCGCTGGGCTGGGAGGTCGAGCACGCTCGCGCGCTCGATCCGATCCTGGAAGCCCACTGAGGTTTGCTAACCAACACCCTGCACTGTGGAGAGAATAAGAATGCTCAAACACTTGAAGTTGACCGCTCTGGCACTGGGTCTGTGCACTGCGACCCACGCACTGGCGGCAAGTGATCTCACCGTGATTTCCTTCGGCGGCGCCAACAAGGCGGCGCAGGTCAAGGCGTTCTACGAGCCATGGGAAAAGGCGGGCAAGGGCAAGATCGTCGCGGGTGAGTACAACGGCGAGATGGCCAAGGTCAAAGCCATGGTCGACACCAACAGCGTGTCCTGGAACCTGGTCGAGGTGGAGTCGCCAGAGCTGGCTCGCGGTTGCGACGAAGGCATGTTCGAAGAGCTGGATCCGGCCCAGTTCGGCAACGAGTCCGACTACGTTCCGGGCGCCATCCAGCCGTGCGGCGTGGGCTTCTTCGTCTGGTCCACGGTCATGGCCTACAACGCCGACAAGCTGAAGACCGCACCGACCAGCTGGAAAGACTTCTGGGACACCAAGACCTTCCCGGGCAAGCGCGGTCTGCGCAAGGGTGCCAAGTACACCCTGGAGTTCGCCCTGATGGCTGACGGCGTGGCGCCGAAGGACGTGTACAAGATTCTCGCCACCAAGGAAGGCCAGGATCGCGCGTTCAAGAAGCTCGACGAGCTGAAGCCGAGCATCCAGTGGTGGGAAGCCGGCGCCCAGCCGCCGCAGTACCTCGCCTCCGGTGACGTGGTGATGAGCTCGGCCTACAACGGCCGGATTGCCGCGGTACAGAAGGAAAGCAACCTGAAGGTGGTGTGGAACGGCGGCATCTACGACTTCGACGCCTGGGCCATTCCGAAGGGCGCGAAGAACGCGGAGGAAGCGAAGAAGTTCATCGCTTACTCGGTGCAGCCTGAGCAGCAGAAGATCTACTCGGAAAACATCGCCTACGGTCCGGCCAACTCCAAGGCGGTCGCGCTGCTGTCCGACGAGATCAAGAAGGACATGCCGACTACCCCGGAAAACATCGCCAACCAGGTGCAGATCGACGTGGCGTTCTGGGCCGACAACAGCGAACAGCTGGAACAACGCTTCAACGCCTGGGCGGCCAAGTAAGTCGTCCCTCCGGAGCGTCGGCGTGATGCCGGCGCTCCCCGTTTTCCAAGATTTCCGGAGTTCGCTATGGCCATCGCAGTGCCCATCAAAGAAGGCGCAGGTCCCACCCTCAAGCAGCGCCTGGCGCGTGCCGAGCGGGTCAACCGCTTCAAGGCGCAGGCGTTGATCGCGCCGTTGGCGCTGTTCCTGTTGCTGGTGTTTCTCGTGCCGATCGCCGCGCTGCTGTACAAGAGCGTCGGCAACCCCGAAGTGGTGGGCGGCCTGCCGCGCACCGTGGTCGCCGTGGCCGAGTGGGATGGCAAGAGCCTGCCGGGCGAGCCGGTGTACAAGGCCCTGAGCGAAGACCTCGCCGAATCGCGCAAGAACCAGACCCTGGGCGACCTGTCCAAGCGCCTGAACATGGAACTGGCCGGCTACCGCAGCCTGCTGGCGAAAACCGCCCGGGCGCTGCCGTTCAAGAGCGAGCCGGCTTCCTATAAAGATGCTCTGCAGGAACTGGATGAGCGCTGGGGCGATCCCGCCTACTGGCAGGCGATCCGTCGCAACACCAGCGGCGTGACCCCGTTCTACCTGCTGGCGGCCCTGGACCACCGCATCGACGACCTCGGTGAACTGGCTCCGGCCACCCCGGACCAGGCCATCTACCTGGACATCTTCACCCGTACCCTGTGGATGGGCTTCGTCATCACCGCCATCTGTCTGGTCCTGGCCTACTCATTGGCCTACCTGCTGGCCAACCTGCCGACCCGGCAGAGCAACCTGTTGATGATTCTCGTGCTGCTGCCGTTCTGGACCTCGATCCTGGTGCGGGTGGCGGCGTGGATCGTGCTCCTGCAGTCCGGCGGTCTGATCAACAGCGCACTGATGGCCGTGGGCATCATCGACAAACCACTGGAGCTGGTGTTCAACCGCACCGGTGTGTACATCTCCATGGTCCACATTCTCCTGCCGTTCATGATCCTGCCGATCTACAGCGTCATGAAGGGCATCTCGCCGACCTACATGCGTGCGGCGATCTCCCTCGGCTGCCATCCGTTCACCAGCTTCTGGCGCGTGTATTTCCCGCAGACCTACGCCGGTGTCGGTGCCGGGTGCTTGCTGGTGTTCATTATGGCGATCGGCTACTACATCACGCCGGCACTGCTGGGCAGCCCGAACGACCAGATGGTCAGCTACTTCGTGGCCTTCTACACCAACACCAGCATCAACTGGGGCATGGCGACCGCACTGGGCGGCCTGCTGCTGCTGGCCACCGTGCTGCTGTACCTGATCTATAGCTGGCTGGTCGGCTCCAGCCGCCTGCGCCTGAGCTGAGGAGCGAAATCATGCTGAGCCCCTACATGTCGCCCGTCGAGCGGGTCTGGTTCTACAGCTTGCGCATTCTCTGCGGGCTGATCCTGCTGTTCCTGGTGTTGCCGGTGCTGGTGATCATCCCGCTGTCGTTCAACAGCGGCAGCTTCCTGGTCTACCCGCTGCAGGGCTTCTCGCTGCAGTGGTACCACAACTTCTTCGCCTCCGATGAGTGGATGCGCGCCCTGAAGAACAGCATCATCGTCGCTCCGGCGGCGACGGTGCTGGCCATGGTCTTCGGCACCCTGGCTTCGATCGGCCTGACCCGCGGGGACTTCCCCGGCAAGTCGCTGATCATGGCCCTGGTGATTTCGCCGATGGTGGTGCCGGTGGTGATCATCGGTGTCGCCAGCTACCTGTTCTTTGCCCCGCTGGGGCTGGGCAACAGCTTCCTCTCGCTGATCCTGGTGCATGCGGTGCTCGGCGTGCCGTTCGTCATCATCACCGTGTCGGCGACCCTGCAGGGCTTCAACCACAACCTGGTGCGCGCCGCGGCCAGCCTCGGCGCCTCGCCGGTCACGGCTTTCCGCCGGGTGACACTGCCGCTGATTGCGCCGGGGGTGATCTCGGGGGCGTTGTTCGCCTTCGCCACCTCGTTCGACGAAGTGGTGGTGACCCTGTTCCTCGCCGGTCCCGAGCAGGCGACCTTGCCACGGCAGATGTTCAGCGGTATCCGCGAGAACCTCAGCCCGACGATTGCCGCCGCCGCGACGCTGCTGATCGCCTTCTCGGTGATCCTGCTGCTGACCCTGGAGTGGCTGCGCGGGCGCAGCGAGAAGCTGCGGACCCAGCAACCTACCTGAGACTGGCACTTTCCCCGTAGGAGCTGGCTTGCCTGCGAAAGGACCGCGCCAGCGGTCCCCGATAGCGGTGACGTCGGGGACCGCGGATGCGGTCCTTTCGCGGGCAAGCCAGCTCCTACAAAGGTTGCAACTGAGTCAATGCTGGGCGTCCGAGCACCGCATCGGCCTTTTCCCTGATGTACAATGCGCGCCACCGTGAATCTGCCCAAAGGTGCGCCATGCAGCCCTTCGCTATTGCCCCCTCGATCCTTGCCGCCGACTTCGCCCGCCTGGGCCAGGAGGTCGACGATGTGCTGGCCGCCGGTGCCGACATCGTCCACTTCGATGTCATGGACAACCACTACGTGCCCAATCTGACCATCGGTCCGATGGTCTGCTCGGCCCTGCGCAAGTACGGCGTGACCGCGCCGATCGACGTGCACCTGATGGTCAGCCCGGTCGATCGCATCATCGGCGACTTCATCGAGGCTGGCGCCACCTACATCACCTTCCACCCGGAAGCCACGCAGCACATCGACCGCTCCCTGCAACTGATCCGCGACGGCGGCTGCAAGGCCGGCCTGGTGTTCAACCCGGCCACCGGCCTGGATGCGCTGAAGTACGTGATGGACAAGGTCGACATGGTCCTGCTGATGAGCGTCAACCCCGGGTTCGGCGGGCAGAAGTTCATTCCCGGCACCCTCGACAAGCTGCGCGAGGCCCGCGCCCTGATCGACGCCAGCGGCCGTGACATCCGCCTGGAAATCGACGGTGGGGTCAACGTCAACAACATCCGCGAAATCGCCGCGGCGGGCGCCGACACCTTCGTCGCCGGCTCGGCGATCTTCAACACGCCGGACTACAAGGCCGTGATCGACAAGATGCGCGCCGAAATGGCCCTGGCACGCTCATGAGCGGCTTCGAGCAGCTGTTTGCGCAACGCCTGCCGAAACTGGTGATGTTCGACCTCGACGGCACGCTGATCGACTCGGTCCCGGATCTGGCGGCGGCGGTGGACCGCATGCTGCTCGAAATGGGACGCCCCGCCGCGGGCATCGCCGCGGTACGCCAGTGGGTCGGCAACGGTGCTCCGGTGCTGGTGCGCCGGGCCCTGGTCGGCGACATCGAGCATTCGTCGGTGAACGAGCAGGAGGCCGAGCACGGCCTGCAGATCTTCATGCGGGCGTATGGTGAAAGCCATGAGCGCACCGTGGTCTATCCGGGCGTGCGCGATACCCTGCGCTGGCTGCAGGAGCAGGGCGTGGAAATGGCCCTGATCACCAACAAGCCGGAACGTTTCGTCGGTCCGTTGCTGGACCAGATGCAGATCGGTCTTTATTTCCGCTGGGTCATCGGTGGCGACACCCTGCCGCAGAAGAAGCCCGATCCGGCCGCGCTGCTGCATGTGATGCGCCTGGCCGGCGTCGAGCCGGACGATGCCCTGTTCGTCGGCGACTCGCGCAGCGATGTGCAGGCGGCGAAGGCCGCCGGGGTGAAGTGCGTGGGGCTGACCTACGGCTACAACCATGGTCGTCCGATCAGCGAGGAATTGCCGGCACTGGTGATCGACGACCTGCGCGCCCTGCTCCCGGTTGCTTCGCTGCAGCCACTGAGCTAACGTTGAGCCCTTCGACCCCCTACCTGGTAGAGATTCCATCGTGGTAGCACCTGGCAAACTCTGGATGAAAGTCATCAAGGCCCTGGCCCGTTGGCGTTGGCGCGCCTGACTTCCCTCCAGCCGGCTGCGATCCGGCACGTTTGCCATTTGATCTTTCTTGCCCTACCGCCACGAGGCAATCATGACCCGCGAAGAATTCCTGCGCCTGGCCGCTGAAGGCTACAACCGCATTCCCTTGGCCTGCGAAACCCTGGCCGACTTCGACACGCCGCTGTCGATCTACCTGAAACTGGCCGACCAGCCCAACTCCTACCTGCTCGAATCGGTGCAGGGCGGCGAGAAGTGGGGGCGCTACTCGATCATCGGCCTGCCGTGCCGCACCGTGCTGCGGGTCCATGACCACCAGGTGCGCATCACCATCGACGGTGTCGAGACCGAGTGTCATGACGTGGAAGATCCGCTGGCCTTCGTCGAGACCTTCAAGGACCGCTACAAGGTGCCGACCATCGCCGGTCTGCCGCGCTTCAACGGTGGTCTGGTCGGCTACTTCGGCTATGACTGCGTGCGCTACGTCGAGAAGCGCCTGGGCAAATGCCCGAACCCGGATCCGCTGGGCGTGCCGGACATCCTGCTGATGGTCTCGGACGCCGTGGTGGTGTTCGACAACCTGGCCGGCAAGATGCACGCCATCGTGCTTGCCGATCCTTCCCAGGAAAACGCCTACGAACAAGGCCAGGCGCGCCTGCAGGAATTGCTCGAACAGCTGCGCCAGCCGATCACCCCGCGCCGTGGCCTGGACTTCAGCGGCCCGCAGGCTGCCGAGCCGGCGTTCCGCTCCAGTTTCACCCAGGCGGACTACGAGCGCGCGGTGGACACCATCAAGGAATACATCCTCGCCGGCGACTGCATGCAGGTGGTGCCGTCGCAGCGCATGTCCATCGACTTCGGTGCCGCGCCGATCGACCTGTACCGGGCGCTGCGCTGCTTCAACCCGACGCCGTACATGTACTTCTTCAACTTCGGCGACTTCCACGTAGTGGGCAGCTCGCCGGAAGTGCTGGTGCGGGTCGAGGACAATCTGGTCACCGTGCGTCCGATCGCCGGCACCCGTCCGCGTGGCGCCACCGAGGAAGCCGACCGGGCCCTGGAAGAAGACCTGCTGTCCGACGAGAAAGAGATCGCCGAGCACCTGATGCTCATCGACCTGGGCCGCAACGACACCGGGCGGGTATCGGAAGTCGGTTCGGTGAAGCTCACCGAGAAGATGGTCATCGAGCGTTATTCCAACGTGATGCACATCGTTTCCAACGTCACCGGCCAACTGAAGAGCGGCCTGACCGCGATGGACGCGCTTCGGGCGATCCTGCCGGCGGGCACCCTGTCCGGTGCGCCGAAGATTCGGGCAATGGAGATCATCGACGAGTTGGAGCCGGTCAAGCGTGGCGTCTACGGTGGTGCGGTGGGGTATTTCGCCTGGAACGGCAACATGGATACCGCGATCGCGATTCGTACCGCGGTGATCAAGGACGGCGAGCTGCATGTGCAGGCGGGGGGCGGCATCGTCGCCGATTCGGTGCCGGCGCTGGAGTGGGAAGAGACGATCAACAAGCGCCGGGCGATGTTCCGGGCAGTTGCACTGGCTGAGCAGAAACCTCGCTGACAAGGTCGCTGGCCGCGCACTGTAGGAGCGTGGCTTGCCCGCGAAGGACCGCGCAGCGGGCCCATAGCGGTGAAATCGAGGACCGCGTTGCGGTCCTTCGCAGGCAAGCCAGCTCCTACAAGAGCAGTCAGAAGTCCAGGCTCAACGCCAGATTGACCCCCTGCTGGGTCAACTCATCACTGGTGACCCGGTTGTAGCTCCCACGCAATGCCAGCCCCGGCGCCAGGGTCTGGCTCACACCAAGACTCACCCGCGTCAGGCTGCTGTGCGGCGCATACCCGGTCAGGGTGAAGTCGTTCGCCGGGAGGCTGCTGAGGTGCATGGTCAGGTCCTGGCGGTCATCCTCGAACTCGTGCTCCTTGGCCACTTCGCCGAACGCCAGCGTCGCCGGGGTCACCTGGAACTTGCCCTGCAACCCCACACCCAGCCGTCGGGAATCACGCTTCTGGTCATCGAAGGTCAGTGCTGTGGAACGTGAGCCTTCCTCGCTGTAGCCATCCACCTTGATCCGTGCGTAATCGGCGCTGACGAAGGGCGACAGATGCCACGGGCTGCCCGGTTCCGCCAGGTCGAAGCCGAGGCGGGCGGACACTGCGAGCAGGTCGCCATCGGTGTCGCCCTTCTCGCTGCGATCGTTCGGCCCGAGGGCGAAGGTGCGCTTCAGGTCGTCATAGTCCAGGCGCCCGCCGGTAAGCGCGGCGTCGGCCCACCAGCGGTCGTGGTTGAACTGGGCGAAGAGCGTTGCGAGGTAGCTGTTCAGGCGGTAGTCGGAATCCTGCGCGCCGGCTTCCAGCTTCTGCCGGTAGAAGCCGCCGGCGATGCCGACACGCCAGTTCTCGTCGAGACGATAGCTGCCGCCCACGGTGAGGCTGTAGCCGTGCCCGTCGGCGCTGGCCGAGCTGCTCTGGCTATCGAGGTCCAGCTGCTGGCCGCTGGCCGCGACGATCGCCTGCCATTGCCCGACGGCCTGCCAGTCGGCCTGCCACTGGTTGCGCAGTTCGCTTTGATGGGCGTTCAGGGTGCCGTAGGCCATTTCCGGCAGCAGGGTCAGTTCCCAGGGGGCGGAGAGAATCGAGTAGCCGTAGTCGGCGATCATCTTCTGACCGGCGATGGTCGGGTGCACCGAGTCGTTGAACAGCAGCTTGCTTGGGTCGGGGGTGGTGCCGTTGGCGCCATAGACCGGGTTCTGCGTGCAGCCGTTGCCGCTGTAGCAGGTGCGCAGCAGGTTCTGGTCGGCAGCCAGGCCGAACTGCGTCGGCGCGGCGAGTGCCTCGTTGAACAGCAGGGGGATGTTCAGCGGGATGATCTCGGCATCGATCCGCGCCAGCTGGCTGACCAGCGTCTGGTTGAACACCGCACTGAGTTGCGAGCTCGGGCCCTGCAGTGGCGTGCCGTTGAGCGCCGGGGTCAGGCCAAGGTCGGGTAGCAGCCAGACCATGATGTAGCGCGCGCCGGCTTGTTGCAGCGCCTGGGCGCTGGCGGCCAGCTGGCTGGCCGAGGTGGCCGCGGCGACGGGAGAGGTGATCAGGCCCTGGAGAAAGTCGTTACCGCCACCGGTGAGGTAATACAGTGCATTCGGATCGGCCAGGCGCCCGCCGGCCAGGTAGCCGGGACGCTGGCGCAGCACCGTGCCGGCACCGGGGTTGCCGGGTGGGATGACCACCAGGGATTCGCCGGTGATGGACTGGTAGATCTGGTCGGTGCGATAGCCTCCGGTCGCCCAGTTGTTGCCGTCGGGGATCCCCAGCGCGGCGTTCACCGGCGAAGTGGACGCGTTCAGGTCTGCCGCGGCGACCCCGAGATAGCTGCCGAGGATCATCGACGACACGGGTGCGAAGGTGCCGTCCGGATTGCGGTTGGTGTAGCGCTGGCTGCTGCCGGGCGCGCTCGCGGGGTCGGGGAACTGGCCGGCATCGGCGAGGCTGTCGCCGAAGACGATCATGGTGGAGTAGGGAGATGGAGCGGCCATGGCACTGGAGCAGGCGGCGGCCAGCAGGCACGCGGCCGATTGACGCAGATAGCGGCGTTTTCTCATCGCAAGAGTCCTTCTTGTCGTTGTTTTTGGGCATTGCGCGGGTTGAAGGTAGCAAATCCGTCGCTTCCTGGCCTGCCGATATTGCACGCATTGTTTCCGTAAGCTACTGTGCCGAAACGTATGAACGAGACCTACCCCGTGTTGATCGTCAGCAAACTCTTGATGCGCGTTATCAAGGCCCACGCCCGTTGGCGTTGGCGCGCCTGACTTTATCTCCTGCCGGTTTCCCGGCCCGTTACGTTTTGCCTTTCTGAAATGATTTCACACACCTCTGCAACAGTTGGTAATGACTGGGGCGGGTGGCACTGCATGTCGGCAGTCGGGAAGGCAGTCATTCAAAGTCAGTATTCAAGAGGTTGAACCCAGATGTTACTGATGATCGACAACTACGATTCCTTTACCTACAACGTCGTTCAGTACTTCGGTGAGCTGGGGGCGGAGGTCAAGGTCATTCGCAACGACGAACTGACCATCGAGCAGATCGAAGCCCTGCAACCCGAGCGCATCGTCGTTTCTCCCGGTCCGTGCACCCCGACCGAGGCCGGTGTCTCCATCGCCGCCATCCATCATTTCGCCGGCAAGCTGCCGATCCTGGGCGTGTGCCTGGGCCACCAGTCCGTCGGCCAGGCCTTCGGTGGCGACGTGGTGCGCGCGCGCCAGGTCATGCATGGCAAGACCAGCCCGGTCGTCCACGAGAACAAGGGCGTGTTCGCCGGTCTCAACAATCCGCTGACCGTGACTCGCTACCACTCGCTGGTGGTCAAGCGCGAAACCCTGCCGGACTGCCTGGAAATGACCGCCTGGACCGCCTTCGAAGATGGCGCCGTCGACGAGATCATGGGCCTGCGCCACAAGACCCTGAACATCGAGGGCGTGCAGTTCCACCCCGAATCGATCCTCACCGAGCAGGGCCATGCGCTGTTCGCCAACTTCCTCAAGCAGACCGGCGGCCACCGCTAAGGATTGAGTATGGATATCAAGAATGCGTTGAGCCGGATCGTCGGCCACCTGGACCTGTCCACCGAGGAAATGCGCGATGTGATGCGCCAGATCATGACCGGTCAGTGCAGCGAAGCGCAGATCGGTGCCTTCCTGATGGGCATGCGCATGAAGAGCGAAAGCATCGACGAGATCGTCGGCGCTGTCTCGGTCATGCGTGAGCTGGCGGACAAGGTCGAGCTCAACAGCCTCGATGGCGTGGTCGATATCGTCGGTACTGGCGGCGATGGCGCGAATATCTTCAACGTTTCCACCGCCTCGGCCCTGGTCGTCGCCGCCGCCGGCTGCACCGTGGCCAAGCACGGCAATCGCGCGGTCTCCGGCAAGAGCGGCAGCGCCGACCTGCTGGAAGCCGCCGGCATCTACCTGAACCTCACGCCGGTCCAGGTAGCCCGCTGCATCGACAGCGTGGGCATTGGCTTCATGTTCGCCCAGACCCACCACAGCGCCATGAAACATGCCGCCGGCCCACGTCGCGACCTGGGTCTGCGGACCCTGTTCAACATGCTCGGCCCGCTTACGAATCCGGCTGGTGTGAAGCACCAGGTCGTCGGCGTGTTCACCCAGGCCCTGTGCCGCCCGCTGGCGGAAGTATTGCATCGCCTGGGCAGCAAGCATGTGCTGGTGGTGCACTCGAAGGATGGCCTGGACGAATTCAGTCTCGCCGCGCCGACCTTCGTCGCCGAACTGAAGAACGGTGAAATCAGCGAATACTGGGTCGAACCGGAAGACCTCGGGATGAAGAGCCAGAGCCTGCATGGCCTGGCGGTCAGTGGTCCGGAAGAGTCGCTGGCGCTGATTCGCGATGCCATCGGCAAGCGCAAGACCGAGAACGGCCAGAAAGCCGCGGAAATGATCGTGCTCAACGCCGGTGCCGCCCTGTACGCCGCCGACCTGGCGATGAGCCTCAAGCAGGGCGTCGAGCTGGCTCACGATGCGCTGCACACTGGCCTGGCCCGGGAAAAACTCGAGGAACTGGGCGCCTTTACCGCGGTATTCAAGCAGGAGAATGAAGGATGAGTGTGCCGACGGTTCTGGAAAAGATCCTCGCCCGCAAGGTCGAGGAAGTCGCCGAGCGCAGCGCCCGGGTCAGCCTTGCCGAGCTGGAGCGTCTGGCCGCGGCGGCCGATGCGCCACGCGGTTTCGCCAACGCGCTGATCGAGCAGGCCAAGCGCAAGCAGCCAGCGGTGATCGCCGAGATCAAGAAAGCTTCGCCAAGCAAGGGCGTGATCCGCGAGAACTTCGTTCCCGCCGAGATCGCGGTCAGCTACGAGAAGGGCGGGGCGACCTGCCTGTCGGTGCTGACCGATGTCGATTACTTCCAGGGGGCCGACGTCTACCTGCAGCAGGCCCGCGCGGCGGTGCAACTGCCGGTGATCCGCAAGGACTTCATGATCGATCCGTACCAGATCGTCGAAGCCCGTGCCCTGGGCGCCGACTGCGTGCTGCTGATCGTCTCCGCCCTGGACGACGTGAAGATGGCCGAGCTGGCCGCCACTGCCAAGAGCGTCGGTCTCGACGTATTGGTGGAGGTGCATGACGGCGACGAACTGGAGCGCGCGCTGAAGACCCTCGATACGCCGTTGGTCGGGGTCAACAACCGCAACCTGCACACTTTCGACGTCAGCCTGGAAACCACCCTCGACCTGCTGCCGCGCATCCCTCGCGATCGCCTGGCCATCACCGAGAGCGGCATTCTCAATCGGGCCGATGTCGAGCTGATGGAAATCAACGAGGTCTATTCCTTCCTGGTCGGTGAGGCGTTCATGCGGGCCGAGCAGCCGGGCGTGGAACTGCAGCGTCTGTTCTTCCCCGGACGTGTGGTGCCAGGCCAGAACGGACTGGATTGATCGATTCGAAGCCGGCGGATGCCGGCTTTTTCATTTCTGTAGGAGCTGGCTTGCCTGCGATGGACCGCAACGCGGTCCCGATTGCGCTGCTTTGGAGAGGGGAAAAGGACATGAGCGAACAACCTGTAGCCGTCACCGTCGAAGCCGGGCTGCATGCCGAGCAGGATCTGCTGGCGGCCGTGTGCAAGGGCGAGCGCGATCACGGCCTGCTGTTCTGGCGCCCTACCGACCGGGCGCTGGTGATGCCGCGACGCATGAGCCGGCTGGAAGGCTTCGAGGCGGCCTGTGGTGAACTGGCGATCACCGGCTGGCCCGTGCTGCTGCGCGAAACCGGCGGCGAGCCGGTGCCGCAATCGTCGGCGGTGATCAATATCGCGCTGGTCTACGTGGCGCCACGCAGCGAAGGCGATCAGAACCGTATCGAAAGCGCCTACGAGCGCCTGTGCCTGCCGTTGTGCGAGGTGCTGAGGGAGTGGGGCGGGGTGGCCTCGGTCGGCGAGATCGAAGGTGCCTTCTGCGACGGGCGCTACAACGTCAATCTCAATGGCCGCAAGCTGGTCGGCACCGCCCAGCGCTGGCGCCAGGGCCTCGACGGCAAGCGTCCGGTGGTACTGGTGCATGGGGCATTGCTGCTGGATAACGAGCGCGAGTCGATGGTTGCGGCGGTCAACCGCTTCAATGAATGTTGCGAGCTTGAGCAGCGCTGCCTGGCCGACAGCCATATCGCGCTGCACGAGGTGGTGCCCGAGGCGCCGTTGCTGGAGCGTCTGGCCCAGGCCTACGCCCGGACCCTCAGCGCCATCCCGCGGGATTAGCGGGTGCCGAAGACCACCATGGTCTTGCCTTTCACATGCACCAGGTTGCGTTCTTCGAGATCCTTGAGAACGCGACCGACCATCTCCCGCGAACAGCCGACGATCCGACCGATTTCCTGACGGGTGATCTTGATCTGCATGCCGTCGGGGTGAGTCATGGCGTCTGGCTGCGTGCACAGTTCCAGCAGGCAGCGGGCGACCCGGCCGGTCACGTCGAAGAACGCCAGGTCGCCGACCTTGCGTGTGGTGTTGCGCAGGCGCTGGGCCATCTGGCTGCCCAGGGCGTAGAGAATGTCCTGATCCTGGCGCGCCAGTTCACGGAATTTCTCGTAGCTGATTTCCGCGACTTCGCACTCTGTCTTGGCCCGCACCCAGGCACTGCGCTGCTGTTCCTTGCCCGCTGGTTCGAAGAGGCCGAGTTCGCCGAAGAAGTCGCCGCTGTTGAGATAGGCGATGATCATTTCCCGACCATCGTCGCCTTCGATCAGGATGGTGACCGAGCCCTTGATGATGAACGACAGGGTTTCAGCGGTATCGCCGGCACTGAGGATGTTGCTTTTGGCCGGGAAGCGGCGGCGCTGGCAATGCGCGAGCAGCTTGTCGACGTTCTTGATCTTGGCTGAAAGTGGTGCGGCAACCATGGTTAAGCCCCGAAATACGCGGTCCGTGAGTATTTGTAGTTTTGGGATGGGTGCAAAACGCCATCAATTTGGCGTCAGTTTATCAGACGCGGCCTCTGTATCGGCATATTTACTCAAGCGCTTAAGCCTTTTCGCTTCTGCCTGTAGGGACTAAGCTGGCAGCCATTTTTTCAAGCATGCGGAGATCGGGTTATGAAGGCGCGTATCCAGTGGGCCGGCGAGGCCATGTTCCTGGGCGAATCGGGTAGCGGGCACGTCGTGGTGATGGACGGTCCGCCCGATGCCGGCGGGCGTAACCTGGGCGTTCGCCCGATGGAAATGCTGTTGCTGGGCCTGGGTGGTTGCAGCAACTTCGATGTGGTCAGCATCTTGAAGAAGTCCCGCCAGGCCGTGGAAAGCTGCGAAGCCTTCCTCGAAGCCGAGCGAGCCAGCGAGGATCCGAAGGTGTTCACCAAGATTCACCTGCGCTTCGTGGTCAAGGGCTGTGGTCTGAAGGAAGCCCAGGTCAAGCGCGCGGTGGAACTGTCGGCGGAGAAATACTGCTCGGCTTCGATCATGCTGGGCCGCGCGGGTGTGGAGATCACCCACAGCTACGAGATCGTCGAACTCGGCTGAGTGCTCAGCGCCGCAGTGCCGGCAGCCAGTTCATCAGGCTGGCCGGCAACGCGGCGCGCCATTTCTCGCTGAGGCGCTCGCGGTGCCTCTGATAAAGCAGGCCGAGGCCGATGACCGCCAGGCCGATCAGGGTCAGTACCAGCGGGAACAGCAACGATTCGGCGAACACCTCGTACGACAGATAACCGAGGTACGCCGCCACCCCCAGTGCGCCGAAGACCATGAACATGGGGCGACGCAGCAGTACCGCGACCAGCATCAGGATGACGTTGATCAGGCAGTACAGGGCCTTGCCCAGTTCACTGTCGCTGTTCATCGATGTCAGTCCACCCCAGAACGCCAGCAAACCGGCCAGATAACCCCAGAACGCATAGTCCCTGCGTGTGCGGCCGTCGATCAGCAGGAACGCCAGCAGCAGGCCGAGGCCGAACCATAGCGAGACTTCCTGGCGTTGCTCCCAGGTGAAGGTGTCGCCATGGAACCATTCGCTCAGGTCCATGGACATGAACCACAGCGCCACGGCGATCGGCATGACGATGAACGGGAAGGGGATCAGTCGCAGCATCAGCAGGCCCGCCGCTATCGTCGCCACTTCCATCAGCAGCCAGCCGCCCTGCACGTAGCGGTAATAGTCGTGGTAGTCGGCCTGGGTGTCATCCAGCGGCCACAGCCCGGTGAGGCGCTCGATGGCGAACACCGCCAGCGGCACGATGCTCACCGCCACCGCCGCGAGTACGCCGGCGGGAATCGGCTGGCCACGGCGTTGCATGGCCAGGCCGGCGAAGGTCAACGCGACGATGTACAGCAGCGCGACGGCGAGCAGTGCGTGGTCGCCGATGCGCATCCAGGCTTCGCTGAGCAGCCAGCCCATGGCGCCCATGATCAGCAAGGCGCCGAGATAGAACGCCACATGGGCCAGCTGGAAGCTGGGTTGCTCCAGCGGCTGCTGGCGCAGAAAGCGCAGCAGCGCCTGCTCCTGCTCGGCGTTCAGCACGCCGGCGTCAACGGCGCGGGCCAGATCCCGGGCTGCGAAGCGCTCGTTCATCAGCGATCAGATGCGGTAGGTGCTTTTGGTCATGACCTTGGCCATCAGGCTCATGCCGAACTTGACCGGAGGCGGGAAGCGGAAGCCACCGGCATCGAGTGCCGCTTCCGCGTGATGCTCCTCGTCGACGCGCATCTGTTCGAGGATCGCCCGGGACTTTTCGTCTTCTGCGGGGATCTGCTCAAGGTGTTCATCCAGATGCTTGCACACCTGATGCTCGGTGGCGGCGACGAAGCCCAGGCTGACCTTGTCGCTGATCAGCCCGGCGAGAGCGCCGATACCGAAGGACATGCCATAGAACAGGGGGTTGAGCACGCTCGGGGAACTGCCCAGCTGGCGAATGCGCTGTTCGCACCAGGCCAGGTGGTCGATTTCCTCGTCGGCGGCCTGCTCCATCGCTTTGCGCACTTCCGGCAGCTTGGCGGTCAGGGCCTGCCCCTGGTAAAGCGCCTGGGCGCAGACTTCACCGGTGTGGTTGATGCGCATCAGGCCGGCGACGTGGCGGGCCTGCTTGTCGTCGAGCTCGGATTCGGGCTGGACGATCGCAGGAGACGGGCGGGTAGGTTGGCCGCTGAAGGGCAGCAAGGTGCGCATGGCGGTGTCGGCCTGCAGCAACAAGCGGTCGAGCGGCGAGTATTGACGTTCGGTAGCCATCGGGCACCTCCGCAAGAATGTGCCCGACAGTTTAACCCAATCCCTGTTACAGGGCTTGCGCTGGATCAGCCCGGTGGCCAGTGCATCTGGCGCTGGCCGAGCACATGCATATGGATGTGGTAGACGGTCTGGCCGCCCAGCTCGTTGCAGTTCATCACGACGCGGAAGCCGTCTTCGCAACCCAGTTCCCGGGCCAGGCGCTGGGCGGTGAACAGGATGTGTCCGGCCAGGCCCTTGTCTTCCTCGGTGAGGTCGTTGAGGGTGCGGATCGGCTTTTTCGGGATTACCAGGAAATGTACCGGTGCCTGCGGGGCGATATCGTGGAACGCCAGGACCTGGTCGTCCTCGTAGATGATCTTCGCCGGGATTTCCCGGTTGATGATCTTGGTGAAGATAGTATCCACAGCGCTTGCTCCATGGTGGTGGTCGGGCCTGAGTGTACTCAGCCGCCGCGCCGCCGCCCAGTGGCGATTCGCTTCAGCGTGGGCAGTAGGCGCGATTGATCGCACCGGCCAGCTTGCGGCTGATCCAGCGGCCCAGCAGGCGTGGCGCGCGGGCCAGCCAGCGATTGCGTCGGCCGGGGAGGATGATGGCCTGGTTGCGGTCGAGCGCGCGTACCGTGTACAGCGCCACCTCTTCCGCGCTCAGGCAGCGCTTGCTGTTGTCCAGGCGCGGGATGCGCCGGTTCGCCGAGTGCACCGGGCCAGGGCAGAGCACCGAGACCTTGATTCCGGTCTGTTTCAGTTCTTCACGCAGGCTTTCGGAGAAATGCAGTACATAGGCCTTGCTCGCGGCGTAACTGCTCATCCACGGGCCCGGGGCGAAAGCGGCCAGCGAGGCGACATTGAGGATCTGCCCGCCGCCCTGCACGGCCATGGCATTGCCCAGCGCATGGCAGAGCCGGGTGAGTGCGAGGATGTTGACCTCGATCAGATCCTGTTCGTCGGCCCATTCCTGGGCAAGGAAATGCCCGTATGAGCGAATCCCGGCGCAGTTCACCAGCAGATCGATCCGCCGCTCGCCTTCTTCCAGTTCCAGCAGAAAACCCGACAAGCGCAGTGGCTCGCCGAGGTCGCAGGCGCGAAACAGCACTTCCACGCCGAAGCGCTGGGTGAGCTCGATGGCGACCGGCTCCAGCCGTTCGCGCTGGCGCGCTACCAGGATCAGGTTGCGACCGCGCCGTGCCAATGCTTCGGCCAGTGCCAGGCCCAGACCGCTGGAGGCACCGGTGATCATGGCGTAACGGGTCATGCAGTTCTCCAATGGCAGGGTGTTCGACAAGGGCGGGTAGTCTACAGCGAGAGCGGGGCAAAGGCTGCCCCGTCAGCGTGGCCAGTGCGTGCCGAGACGATTCGCCGTGGCCAGCGCCTGGCGATACTCCTCGTCGAGACGGGCGATCAATCGCTCCACCGGCAATTGCTCGTCGATGGCGCCGACACCTTGCCCGGCGGACCATACGGTCTTCCACGCCTTGGCTTCCTCGTGGATCGGCTTGAGCTGGATATCGCCGCCTTTGGCCAGGCTGCTCAGGTCATACCCGGCGCGTTCCAGGCTTTGACGCATGAAGCTCGCGGGTACGCCGGAAACCGCCGGGGTGTGTACGATATCGGCGGCCTTGGCTGCCAGCAGCATGGCCTTGTATTCCTCCGAGGCCTGGCTCTCCCGGCTGGCGATGAAATGAGTGCCGAGATAGGCCAGGTCGGCGCCCAGCAATTGCGCGGCGAGGATCTCGTGACCGCGGTTGAGGCAGCCGGCGAGCAACAGGGTCTTGTCGAAGAACTCGCGGATTTCGCTGACCAGGGCGAACGGGCTCCAGGTCCCGGCATGCCCGCCGGCGCCGGCGGCGACCGCGATCAGTCCGTCGACGCCGGCCTGCGCGGCTTTCTCCGCATGGCGGCGGGTCGTGACATCGTGGAACACCAGGCCGCCGTAGCTGTGCACGGCGTCCACCACTTCCTTGACGGCGCCAAGGCTGGTGATCACCACGGGCACCTTGTGCTCGATGCACACCGCGAGGTCGGCCTGCAGCCGCGGATTGCTCTGGTGGACGATCAGGTTGACCGCGTAGGGCGCGGGATTGTCCAGCTCGGCCAGGCCGGCGTCGATTTCTTCCAGCCAGGCCTTGAAACCCGCGGTGTCACGCTGGTTCAGCGCGGGAAAACTGCCCATCACGCCGTTGCGGCAGCAGGCCAGGACCAGCTGCGGGTTCGAAATCAGAAACATCGGTGCCGCCACCACGGGCAGGCGCAGGCGTTGTTCGAGCAGAGCGGGCAATGACATGGCAGGTTCTCGTGTGAGTGATGGCTACTGTCAGAACGGCTTGACGACCACCAGAATTACGATGAGCAGCAGGAACACCACCGGCACTTCGTTGAACCAGCGGAAATAGGTATGACTGCGGGCGTTTTCACCGCGGGCGAAGCGCTTCACGTTGGCGCCGCACATGTGATGGTAGCCGGTGAGCAGCACTACCAGCGTCAGCTTGGCGTGCAGCCAGCCCTGGCTCAGCCAGCCGGGGGTCAGGTAGAGCATCCAGATGCCGAAGACGAACGCGGCGATCATCGCCGGGCCCATGATGAAGCGGTAGAGCTTGCGCTCCATGATCACGAAGCGCTCGCGGCTGATCTGGTCCTGGCTTGCGGCGTGGTAAACGAACAGGCGTGGCAGGTAGAACAGCCCGGCGAACCAGCAGACGATACTGACGATGTGCAGGGCTTTGATCCATAGGTACAGCATGTTTTCTATTCCTTGGCGGTTCACGGTCGTCAGATAGTAGTGGTTAGGCGCCGCGCCCGTCATCTCAACGGTTGTAGCTGTAACCCCGGACCCCTATCATCGCTGGTTTTCCAGTCGGTTCGTTGATAGGAGGCAGTTCATGGTCAAGGTCGGTATCGTCGGCGGCACGGGTTACACCGGTGTCGAGTTGCTGCGTCTGCTGGCACAGCATCCTCAGGCTGAAGTCGCAGTCATCACCTCGCGCTCGGAAGCGGGCCTGGCGGTGGCCGACATGTACCCGAACCTGCGAGGCCATTACGACAACCTCGCCTTCAGTGTGCCGGACACCAAGACCCTGGCCGCCTGCGACGTGGTGTTCTTCGCCACGCCGCACGGCGTTGCCCATGCCCTGGCCGGTGAATTGCTGGCGGCCGGCACCAAGGTCATCGACCTGTCCGCCGACTTCCGCCTGCAGGACGCTGACGAATGGGCCAAGTGGTACGGCCAGCCCCATGGCGCGCCTGAACTGCTGAAGGACGCGGTCTACGGCCTGCCGGAAGTCAACCGCGAACAGATCCGCCAGGCGCGCCTGATCGCCGTTCCAGGTTGCTACCCGACCGCTACCCAACTGGGCTTCCTGCCGCTGCTGGAAGCGGGTATCGCCGATGCCTCGCGTCTGATCGCCGACTGCAAGTCGGGCGTCAGCGGCGCCGGTCGTGGTGCCAGTGTCGGTTCGCTGTTCTGTGAGGCAGGCGAGAGCATGAAGGCCTATGCCGTCAAAGGTCACCGCCACCTGCCGGAAATCCGCCAGGGCCTGCGTCGCGCCGCCGGTGGTGAAGTCGGCCTGACCTTCGTGCCGCACCTGACCCCGATGATTCGCGGTATCCATTCGACCCTGTACGCAACCGTCGCCGATACCTCGGTGGACCTGCAGGCACTGTTCGAGAAGCGCTATGCCGATGAGCCGTTCGTCGACGTCATGCCGGCCGGCAGCCATCCGGAAACCCGCAGCGTGAAGGGCGCCAACGTCTGCCGCATCGCCGTGCACCGTCCGCAGGGCGGCGATCTGGTGGTGGTGCTGTCGGTCATCGACAACCTGGTGAAGGGCGCTTCCGGCCAGGCGGTGCAGAACCTCAACATCCTCTTCGGCCTCGACGAGCGCCTGGGTCTGTCCCACGCCGGCCTGCTGCCATAAGGGCTGACACATCGGGCTGCGGGCGGCACTTATACTTTCCGCTTGTAGCCTGATGCCGCTTCTATAGTTGACCGATTTTCTAGGGGAAGCGGATAATGCGCGCCATCACGCAATGGCGGCATAACGCCGGGAGATATTCAGCATGAGCGTCGAATCCTTCACCCCTTCGGCTTTGCAGTTCACGCACAACGCCGCGCACAAGGTGAAGACCCTGGTTGACGAAGAGGGCAATGATCGTCTGAAGTTGCGGGTTTTCGTGACGGGCGGTGGCTGCTCCGGCTTCCAGTACGGCTTCACCTTCGATGAAGACATCGCGGAAGATGACACCATCGTCGAGCGCGAGGGCGTTGCCCTGGTGGTCGATCCGATGAGCTTCCAGTACCTGGCCGGTGCCGAAGTGGACTACCAGGAAGGCCTGGAAGGTTCGCGTTTCGTCATCAAGAACCCGAACGCCACGACCACTTGTGGTTGCGGTTCGTCGTTCTCGATCTGATTCGCCGGGATCCTTTGCTGACGCCGCGCTCATGCGCGGCGTTTTGCTTTCTGGGATTCACGCCGGGTAGATGGCGCCGAGCACGCGCAGGCCGCGGGCACCGGTGACGCTGGGTCGGTTGCCGGCAATGCCTTCCAGACAGCAGTGCGCCAGCCAGGCGAAGGCCATGGCCTCGACCCAGTCCGGATCGACACCGAACGCCGCCGTGCTGCTTACCTTTGCGTTCGGCAACAGGCCGGCCAGGCGTTTCATCAGCGCGCCATTGTGTGCGCCGCCGCCACAGACCAGCAGGACCTGGGTGTCCTCCTGGGCCTTTTTCAGTGAGTCGACGATGCTCAGCGCGGTCAGCTCCAGCAGGGTGGCCTGGACATCCTCGTCGGCACAGGCAGGCTGGGTGCTCAGGTGGTGCTGCAGCCAGGGCAGATTGAACAGTTCCCGGCCTGTGCTCTTGGGGCCGGTACCGGCGAAGAACGGATCGCTCAGCAAATTGCCCAGCAGGCCAGGAAGGGCTTTGCCGCTGGCTGCCCAGGCACCGTCGGCATCGTAGCCGAGTCCCTGCTTCTCGTTGATCCAGGCGTCCAGCAGTACATTGCCGGGACCGCAGTCGAAGCCGCTGACCGGCTTGTCCCTTTCGATCAGGCTGAGGTTGCTGAAACCACCGACGTTGAGCACTGCCAGACGTTCGCCCTGGCTGGCGAACAAGGCGTCGTGAAACGCCGGTACCAGCGGCGCACCCTGGCCGCCTGCGGCAACGTCGCGCCGGCGGAAGTCACCGACCACGGTAATGCCGGTGAGCTCGGCGAGCAGGGCGGGGTTGCCGATCTGCACAGTGAACCCGCGAGCGGGTTCGTGGCGAATGGTCTGGCCGTGGCTGCCGATGGCGCGGATGTCTTCAGGGCGAAGGTTTTGCGCATCGAGCAGATGCTGGATGCCCTGCGCCGCGAGGCGTACCCACTCGGTTTCCGCCAGGGCGGCGCGGGCGATCTCGTCGGGACCGCTGGCGCACAGGCCAAGCATGGCCAGGCGCAGCGTCTCGGGCATGGGGATGTAGTGGCTGGCGAGCAGCGAGACCTGTGGCTCCTGCTCGATCAAGGCGATGTCCAGACCATCGAGGCTGGTGCCGGACATCACGCCAAGGTAAAGAGCCATGTATCAGCGCTTGTTCAGCGCCAGCATGGTGGCCTTTTCCTGGTCCATGCGTGCGATGAGTGGCTGACTGAGTTGCATGAAGCGCTGGCGTTCGGCCTTGGCGATCGGATCGGCCATTGGCAGCTTCTGGCCCAGCGGATCGACGTGTACGCCGTTGACCTGGAACTCGTAATGCAGGTGCGGTCCGGTGGACAGGCCGGTGGTGCCGATGTAGCCGATGACCTGGCCCTGCTTGACGGAACCGCCGGTCTTCACGCCCTTGGCGAATCCTTGCATGTGTCCGTAGAGGGTCTGGTAGGTGTTGCCGTGCTGGATGATCACGGTGTTGCCGTAGCCGCCGCGGCGACCAGCGAGCAGGACCTTGCCGTCACCGGCGGCCTTGATCGGCGTACCGCGCGGCGCGGCATAGTCGACACCCTTGTGCGCGCGGATCTTGTTCAGGATCGGGTGCTTGCGTCCGGCCGAGAAGCGTGAACTGATACGGGCGAAGTCCACCGGCGTGCGGATGAACGCCTTGCGCATGCTGTTGCCGTCGGCCGTGTAGTAGCTGGTGGTGCCGGCCTTGTTGGTGTAGCGCACGGCACTGTAGGTCTTGCCGCGGTTGGTGAAGCGCGCGGAAAGGATGTTGCCGGTGCCGACGACCTTGCCGTCGACCACTTTCTGCTCGTAGATCACATCGAATTCGTCGCCCTGGCGGATGTCCTGGGCGAAATCGACGTCATAGCCGAAGATGTTGGCCATATCCATGGTCATGTTGTGCGATAGACCGGCGCGCTGGGCCGAGGCCGAAAGCGAGCTCTTGATCACGCCGTGCACGTAGGCGGAGCGGGTTACCGGCTTGGTCACTTCGCGATTGAATGCGTAGCCGTTGGCACTCTTGGTCAAGCGAATGGTTTCCAGATCGCTTACCTTGCTGTGCAGGCTGGCCAGTTGGCCGTCCTTGTCCAGTTCGATCTGCAGTACCTGGCCATGCTTGAGCTGGCTGAACTGTTTCGCCTGCTTGTTGCTGGCCAGCACTTCATGCACCGCGTTGGCAGGCAAGCCGAGCTTGGCGAACAGGGTCGACAGGGTGTCGCCGCGGGCAACGGTGACTTCGCGGTGGCCGGGTTCCTTGGCAGGGGCTTCCGCGGCGACTTCCTCGGCCTTGGGGGTCGGCTCGGTCTTGGCGGTTTCTTCGCTCGGTGTTGCTGCGGTGTCGATCTGGGCGAATGGCGAAGCGCTGGATTCTTCCACGGCCAGCGGTTGCTCGGGCTGGGCCTTGAGCTGCTCGGCAGGGGCCTCCAGCTCCAGGTTCAGAGTGGTCCGTTTGGCTTCGACCTCGCTGGATGGAAATACCAGCAAGGCCAGGCTGAGTAAGGCGGCGATGCCGCTGGCGGCCAACAGGTGGCTCTTCGGATAAAGCGGGGGCGCTTTAGGCGGTGAGTTGGTCATGAGTGAGATGGCTTTGAAAAAGATGAAATGGAAAAGATGAATGACATGATGAAGATGAAATAACTGTATAAAATATAACCAAATCCCTTCCAAAGCAAGCGACGCAGACGTCAGCAGCCGGTCCGCGGGTCACATCCGGCCCGATCTTGTAATTGACGGCTGATCTTGTATGGTTGGGGCCCTTTAGAATCTGAGCCTGCGGGTCTGTTTATGAAGTCGGTTGAAGAGCAGCTAGCGCTGATCAAGCGTGGAGCGGAAGAGGTACTGGTCGAGTCTGAGCTGGTCGAGAAACTCAAGCGCGGTCAGCCGCTGCGCATCAAGGCGGGTTTCGACCCCACCGCGCCCGATCTGCACCTGGGGCATACGGTGCTGATCAACAAGTTGCGTCAGTTCCAGGATCTGGGGCACCAGGTGATCTTCCTGATCGGTGATTTCACCGGCATGATCGGTGACCCGAGCGGCAAGAGCGCCACCCGTCCTCCGTTGACCCGCGAGCAAGTGCTGGAGAATGCCGAGACCTATAAACAGCAGGTTTTCAAGATTCTCGACCCGGCCAAGACCGAAGTGGCGTTCAACTCCACCTGGATGGACAAGCTGACCCCAGCCGACTTCATTCGCCTGGCCTCGCAGTACACCGTGGCGCGCATGCTCGAGCGCGACGACTTCGATAAGCGTTACACCAGCAATCAGCCGATCGCCATTCACGAGTTCCTCTATCCGCTGGTGCAGGGCTACGACTCCGTGGCACTGAAGGCTGACGTCGAGCTGGGTGGTACCGACCAGAAGTTCAACCTGCTGATGGGGCGTGAGCTGCAGCGTGGTTATGGTCAGGAGGCTCAGAACATCGTGACCATGCCACTGCTCGAAGGTCTCGATGGCGTGAAGAAGATGTCCAAGTCGCTGGGTAACTACGTGGGCATCCAGGAAGCGCCGGGCGTGATGTACAGCAAGCTGGTGTCGATCCCGGATACCCTGATGTGGCGTTACTTCGAGCTGCTCAGTTTCCGTTCGATGGAAGAGATAGATGGTTTCCGTGCCGAGGTCGCTGCCGGCGCCAACCCGCGTGACATCAAGATCAAGCTGGCTGAAGAGATCGTTGCTCGCTTCCATGGTGAAGAGGCGGCGGCCAATGCTCATCGTGCCGCGGGCAACCGCATGAAGGAAGGCGAGCTGCCGGAAGACCTGCCGGAGATAGAAGTGGTCGCGACGGAAGACATGCCGATCTCGGCCGTCTTGAACAAGGCGGGCCTGGTGAAGAACTCTGCCGCGGCTCGGGATCTGCTGGCTGCCGGTAGCGTGCGTGTCGATGGTGAGGTCGTCGATCGCGGCTTTGTCTTCGTTCTGGGAGAGGCCCATGTCTGCCAGGCTGGCAAGAAAGCCTTTGCACGTATCACGCTGAAGGCTGAGTGAGGAGCTGCTCCTCTATATAGAGGTGTCAGTTCTGTTTCAGGGCTGTTTTGAAAAAGTTTCAACTCAGCCCTTGACGCCCCGTATTATCTCTCTATAATTCGCCCCACTTCCGGCGCAGTCGAAACGGAAAACTCCTTGAGAATCAATGGGTTGGATGTTTCAGGTAGTATCGGAAGTGCTTCGGTCATCGACGAAGGCGGTTGAAAAAGGCAGTTGACAGCAGGTTGTAACGCTGTAGAATTCGCCTCCCGCTAACGAGAGATCGCAGCGAGTCAAGTGTTTGAAGTTGAACGAGAAATTCTGAAAAAACTTCAAAATAAACGCTTGACAGACTTAGAGGAAAGCGTAGAATACGCGCCTCGGTTGAAG
>NZ_FZOL01000016.1 GCF_900188455.1 Pseudomonas japonica
TGCAACGCTGAGCGATTCAACCGCCGGATGCGGAAAACCGCACGTCCGGTGGTGTGGGAGGGGTGACGGGCTGGTCCCGTCACCTCGACCCAATCAAGGATCGCGTGCACCACCGAACCCTGTGGAGGCTGTGTGAAAAACCAAATCCAGCAATCAGACTGCTAGGGCTGATTGCTGGATTTGGTTTTTCACACAGCCTCTGTGGGAGCGGGCGTTGCCCGCGATGAGGCCTGAAGATCCTTACAGCTTCAACTGCCCGATCACTTTGTTCAGCTCTCCGGCCAAGGTCGCCAGCTCACTGCTGGTGCTCGCCGACGATACCGTCTGCTGCACCGTATCCTCGGTGACATCACGAATGCTCACCACCGCCCGGTTCATCTCTTCCGCCACCTGGCTCTGCTGCTCCGCGGCCACGGCAATCTGCGTATTGCTCTCGCGCATCTGCGCAACCGCCGCGGTGATCTCGGCCAGCGCCTCGCCGGCTTCCTGGGCCTGCTTGACGCAGTCGTCGGCCTTGAACGAACTCTCGGTCATGAACTCCACCGCATCCCGGGTTCCGGCCTGCAGGGCGGAGACCATCTCGGTGATCTCGTCGGTGGAGGTCTGCACCCGCTTGGCCAGGTTGCGCACTTCGTCGGCGACCACCGCGAAACCACGCCCCAGGTCGCCCGCGCGGGCCGCCTCGATGGCGGCGTTGAGGGCGAGCAGGTTGGTCTGCTCGGCGATGCTGTGGATGACGTTGACCACGCCATTGATCTTCTGGCTGTCCTCGGCCAGTTGGCGAATCATCTCGGCGGTCTGCTGCACGCCGCTGGACAGCCCGGCGATCGAGGTCTGCACCCGGTTGACCACGTCCTTGCCGCTGCCGGCGAGGCTGTCGGCGGTCTGCGACAGGTCGCGGGTGGCGCCGGCGTGCTGGGCGATGTGGTAGACGGTGGCGGACATCTCGTTGATCGCCGTGGCCGCCTGGTCGGTTTCGCTCTGCTGGCCGAGCATGCCCTGGCGCACGTCGCTCATGTTCGAGGCCAGGCGCGCGGCGCCGGAGTCGAGCTGCGCGGCGGTGACCGCGACGGTGTTGACCACGCGGTGGTAGGTGGTCTGCATGGCGTTGAAGGCACTGGCCATCTGGCCGACCTCGTCGCCGCAGGACAGCGGCACGCGGGCGGACAGGTCGCCCGTCTTCTCGACGTGGAGCATCACATCCTTGAGGGTATTGAGCTGGGCCAGGAGGAAGCGGATCAGCAACTGCGAGGCGCAGAGCATCGCCAGCATGAGGATCAGCACGCACACCGCGTAGTTGCCGAAACGGTCGCCGTAGACCTGGAAGAAGCTCGGCGACGGTGCCAGCACCGCGACCCGCTGACCGTCGCGGCTGATGACCTGGGCACCGGCCAGCGGCGCTTCACCGACGATCGCGTAGGGTTCGAGGCTGACCCAGCCGCTGGCATTGGCCAGGCTGGCGAGGGGCTGGCCCTGGTAGCTGGGTGTCTGTCCCGGGGTGAAGGCGACGATGTACGGGCTTTGCGGCAACGCCTGCCCGGCGGGCCAGGCGGCCAGCAGGCGGGCTTCGGCGGCGGCGCGGTCGCGGGCCTCGTCGACCCGCGCCTGCTGTTCGAGGAACACCGCGTACAGCACCAGAAACAGCGTGGTGACGAACGCCACCGCGTTGACAGCCCAGAACTTGTACTTCAGGGAAATGTTGCTAAGCCAGGCACCCATGGTAGGTCTTCTCTGAGTTAAGCGTTTAAGCGGAAAGTTTTTTGGCAAGGTGCCAGCATTCTGGTCGACTAATCAGCAGTAAATCTTGATATGTGTCAAGCCAGCTCCGGGAGGTTGAAGAAGCGCCGTGCACACAGGGTTGTATGTGCCGCCAGGTGGGCTTCGGACTCGCCACGATGGCGGGCGACTTCGCGCAACACCTCCGGCAGGTAGGCCGGCTCGTTGCGCCCGTTCTTCGGTTTCGGTCGCAGGCTGCGTGGCAGCAGGTAGGGTGCGTCGCTTTCCAGCATCAGGCGGCCTTCGGGGATGTTGCCGACCAGGCCGTGCAGGTGGGTGCCGCGGCGTTCGTCGCAGATCCAGCCGGTGATGCCGATATGCAGGTCGAGGTCGAGATAGCCGAACAGCGCTTCGCGCTCGCCGGTGAAGCAATGCACCACGGCGGCGCCGAGGTGGTCGCGGTAGTCCTTGAGGATGTGCAGCAGGCGCTCGCTGGCGTCGCGTTCGTGGAGGAACACCGGCATCTGCAGCTCCACGGCCAGGGCCAACTGATCCTCCAGGGCTTTTTCCTGTTGCGGGCGCGGCGAGAAGTCGCGGTTGAAGTCCAGGCCGCATTCACCCACTGCCTGCACCCGCGGTTGTTCGAGCAACTGGCGCAGATGGCGCGGGCTGTCGGCGTGCCATTGCTTGGCATCGTGGGGGTGCACGCCGGCGGTGGCGAACAGGCGTCGGGCGTCCGGGTCCAGGCGCTGGCACAGCTCCAGGGCTTCTTCGCTGCCCGCCAGGCTGGTGCCGGTCAGGACCATCTGGCGCACCCCGGCGGCCTCGGCGCGGTCGAGGACATCCTGGTGGATGCCGGCGAAACTGGCGTTGGTCAGATTGACGCCGATGTCGATGAGTTGCATGGTGCTACCTCGAAATTCGCGGACAAAAGGCCCTCGATGGGCTGGAAAATAACAATAAACACAAGAACTTCAATGAGTTGCCGTGGTCATTTGCGGTCAATTGTCATGGGACTGCTGCAGAGTATGACGCCACGCACGCCATCGCGGCCTGTTCCTGGAGACCGGATGCCTCGACTTTTACTGATGATCCTGCTGTTCGCCGGGCTGCTCTGCGCGGGGCCGGCCAGCGCGCGCCTGGCCGGGCCGACCCAGGTGGTCAGCAGCGGCAAGGACCGCGACCTGGCACAGATTCGCGCCAGCCGCGAGCTGCGCGTGCTGGTCAATCAGAGCCGCAACAGTTCCGGCGAAGTGAAGGGCCAGCCCTACGGCGTGGAGTATTACCGCCTGCGCGCCTTCGAGCACTACCTCAATGCCCGCGCCCGCGACGGCCAGGAAATCCGCCTGAAGCTGATCCCCAAGGCCAAGGAGCAACTGGTCCCCGCCCTGCAACGCGGCGAGGGCGACCTGGTGGCGCCGGGCGAACTGCTCGATCCGACCTCGACCCGCGGCGTCAGCGCCAGCGACCCGGTGGTGGAACGGGTGCCGCTGGTGCTGGTGGGACGCCGTGGCGAACGGACCTTCAGCCGCGTCGAGCAACTCTCCGGCCACACCCTGGCCCTGGCCGCCGGCAGCGCCGCCGCCGATACCCTGCACGAGATCAACCAGAAGCTGGCGCTGCGCAAGCAGGCGCCGATCAAGCTCGAATGGATCGACCCGAGCCTGGCGGTGGAGGACGTTCTGGAGATGGTCCAGGGCGGGATCCTGCCGCTGACGGTGGTGGAGCAACCGATCGCCGAGCGCTGGCACAAGGTCATGCCCAAGCTGAACATCCAGCGCAAGGTCAGCCTGACCGAGCCGCAGTCGACTCATTGGTTCATGCGTCGCGAGGCGGTGATGCTGCATGCCAGCGTCGATCGCTTCCTTCAGGACTACCGTGCCCCGGCCGACCAGGACGTGGTGTTCGAGCGCATCTACCGGCGCCTGTACAAGGTCCACTATCCACTGGCCAGGGCCAACCGGCAGCGCCTGGACAAGCTGCGCCCGGTGCTGCAGCGGCATGCCGAGGCGCAGAAGCTCGACTGGCTCAACCTCGCCGCGCTGGCCTTCAAGGAGTCCTCGCTGAACCCGGCTGCCCGTGGGGCCGGTGGCGCCCATGGGCTGATGCAGATCACGCCGAGCGCGGCGCAGCGGGTTGGGGTCGGCAATATCAACAGCCTCGACGGCAATGTCGAGGCCAGTGCCCGCTACCTGGCGCTGATCCGGCGCAAGTTCTTCGCCAGCGACAAGCTCAACGAGCGCGAGCGCATGGCCTTCGTTCTCGCCGCGTACAACATCGGCCCGGAACGGGTCCAGGCGATGCGCGGCGAAGCCCGGCGACGCGGGCTGAATCCGAACCAGTGGTTCTTCCAGGTCGAGCGCGTGGCCCTGGAGCAGGTGGGAATGGGGCCGGTCAGCTATGTTAATAGCGTCAACAAATACTTCCTGGCCTTCGACCGGGAGCGGGAGGCACTGGAGTCCTCCCGCGGCGACAAGGTGAAAGGGCGGAAATAATCCACATATTCGATGTTTATGATGGATTAATTGCGATTTTCATATTCAATAATATGATTATCATGGCGCCAACAACACATCACACCTTGCAAGGACATACAGCATGAACGCCATTCACTCCGTAATGACCACCCGCGCCGGCTGGGGCATGACTATCCTGCGCATCATCGTTGGCATCATCTTCATGGCCCATGGTTCGCAGAAGCTCTTCGGCCTGTTCGGCGGTGGCGGCCTGGCGGGCACCGCGCAGTTCATGGAAAGCCTCGGCCTGACCCCGGCCATGCCCATGGCGATGCTTTCCGGTGGCGCGGAATTCTTCGGCGGCCTGGCCCTGGTCATCGGCCTGCTGGCGCGGCCCGCGGCGCTGGCGCTGATCGGTCTGCTGGTGGTGGCGATCTTCTCGGTGCACATCGACAACGGGCTGTTCATGCAGAACAACGGTTATGAGTTCGCCCTGGCGCTGCTGGGTGGCGCGGTGGCGGTGCTGATCGAGGGCGCTGGCCGGGGTTCGCTGGATGGGGCGATTTCGAAAAGCTGAGGTGTTTTCCGGGGCCGCTTCGCGAGCAAGAGGCATGCAGACCGGCTTCTTTGTGGGAGCGAGCTTGTCGGGGCGCCGAACCGTCGCGAAGGCCTGCAAAGCAGGCCCAATAGGCCATCAGTTGTGTTGACAGTCCATGAGCGGCTTCTCTAGGATGCCCACCTGCGCCGATTTAAACAGCTACTTGCGGGGCGCGGGAGAGCCCTTCGAGGTGATCCGAATACCGCTAAAGCGCTGGTTCGGTGATGCCTCCCACCGCAGCCCAGCGGGATCTGCGAGGCGGAGAATATGAACTCCATGAGTTGCCCACGTTCCAGTGTCTGTCTGACCCCCCTGCCTTCCAGCCAGTCGGCGCGCACCCCGCGCGTGCTGCTGAGCGGCCCGCATCAACCGACCCTCGTGCGTTTCCTCGATGGCTGGCCTCGTCGCAAGGGCCGCGCCACGGCCTTGCTGATCCAGTTCGTCGATCTCGGTACCTCGCTGGCGGAATTTGCCGATGATCGTTTCGATCTGGCGGTGGTCCAGGCGCCGGCGGGGGAGCAGGCGGCGGAAGTGATCGGGCAACTGACCCGGATTGCGCGGCAGGGACTGATTACCCGGGCTTGAGCATTTCGCTGTTCTGACCGGCCCATCGCTGGCTTGCCAGCGATGGGCCCTCGAGTCAATGCGGATAACTGATGCTGTTCACATACCAGGTCGCCTCGCCCCCCGGCGTCTGCACCACCACCTCGTCATCCTTCTCCTTCTTCAGCAGCGCCCGGGCCATGGGCGAGTCCACCGAGATATAGTCGTTGCGCCCGTAGATCTCGTCATAGCCGACGATGCGAAACTTCATCACCTCGCCGTCCTCGTTCTCGATCTCCACCCAGGCGCCGAAGAACACCCGGCCTTCCTGCTCCGGCCCGTAGTCCACCACCTTGACGTCTTCCAGACGCTTGCGCAGGTAGCGCACGCGGCGGTCGATCTCGCGCAGGAGCTTCTTGTTGTACTGGTAGTCGGCGTTTTCACTGCGGTCGCCGAGGGAGGCGGCCCAGGCGACTTTCTGGGTGATCTCCGGGCGGTAAACCCGCCACAGGTGATCGAGTTCCGCCTTCAGGGCCTCGTGGCCTTCGCGGGTAATGATGTTGGTAGCCAATGCCTTCTCCTGGGCGGGCGTTACGTCAGGGGCGAAAGAGTAGCGCGTGCTCAACCTTCGCGCAGCACTGTCAGCGGGCTGGCATTGAGCGCGCGGCGGGTGCCGAGCACGCCGGCGCCACCCACCAGCAGCGCGCCGGCCAGCGGCAGCAGAAGCAGCCATGGATGTGGGCGCCAGTCGAGGTCGAAAGCATAGCGGTAGAGCACCCAGGTAATCAGCTCGCAACCGATGGCGGCGAGCACGCCACTGGCCGCGCCGAGCAGGCCGAACTCGATGCGTCGCGCCTTGACCAGCAAGGCCCGGCCGGCGCCGAGGGCGCGCAGCAGGGCACCCTGGCGGATGCGTTCGTCGAGGGTCGCCTGCAACCCGGCGAACAGCACCGCCAGGCCGGCGGCGAGGACGAACAGCAGCACGTACTGCACCGCCAGGGTGACCTGGGCGAGGATGCTGCGCAGTTGCTCCAGCAAGGCATCGACCTGGAGGATGGTCGCCGCCGGGAAGGCCCGCGACAGCGCGACGATCTGCTGGTCGTTGCCGGGCGCCAGATAGAAGCTGGTCAGGTAGGTGGCGGGCAGCCCCTGCAGGGTGCCGGGCTGGAAGATCATGTAGAAGTTCGGCTGGAAGCTGTCCCAGTTGACCGTGCGCAGGCTGCTGACCACGGCTTCGCGCTGCTCGCCGGCAATGACGAAGGTCAGGCGGTCGCCGACCTTGAGCTTGAGGCTTTCCGCCAGTTGCGACTCTACCGAGACGCCGGGAATTTCGTCGCCTGGCGGCTGCCCCTGCCACCACTGGCCGGTGCTGAGGGCATTGCCTTCCGGCAGTTCGGCGGCCCAGGTCAGGCTCAGGTCGCGTTGCACCGCGCGGTCGCCGGCGGAGTCCTTGGTGACCATCTGCTGCACCGCCTCGCCGTTGATCTGTGTGAGGCGTCCGGGTACCACCGGGTACAGCGGCGCGGCGTGGCTGGAGAAGCTGTCCAGCTGCTTGCTGAAGTTGGCCTTGTCGTCGGCGAGGATGTTCAGCGCGAAATAGTTCGGCGCATCCGCCGGCAACTGGTTGTGCCAGGTGTCCAGCAACTCGATGCGCAGCAGGGTGATCAGGCCCATGGCCAGGAGGATCAGGCCGAAGGCCAGGGATTGTCCGGCGGCGGCCAGCGGATGACGCAACAACTGGCCGAGACCGAGGCGCCAGGGCAGGGGCGCGCCGGCGAGCAGCCGACGCAGGCTGCGCAGCCCCGTCAGCAGCAGGCCGCCGAGCAGCAGGGCGGCGATCAGGCCGCCGCCGAGCAGGGCGAAGGTCAGCAACAGGTCGAGGCTCAGGCGCCACATGATCAGGCCAAGGGCGAAGATCGCCGCGCCGTACACCAGCCAACTGCTGGCGGGCACCGGCAGCAGGTCGCGGCGCAGTACCCGCAGCGGAGGTACCCGACCGAGCGCGGCCAGTGGCGGCAGGGCAAAGCCGGCCAGGGCCACCAGACCGGTGGCGATCCCGGCCAGCGCCGGGGCCACGCCGCCTTCGGGGATTTCCGCCGGCAGCAGGCCGTCGAGCAGGGCGAACAAGCCCAGTTGCGCCAGCCAGCCGAGCAGGGCGCCGGCCAGCGCGGCGAGGCTGCCGAGGATCGCCAGTTGCAGGCAGAACAGGGTCAGGGCCTGGCGCCGGGACAGTCCCAGGCAGCGCAACAGCGCGCTGGCATCGAAGCGGCGCGCGGCGAAACGGCTTGCGGACAGGGCCACCGCCACGCCAGCGAGCAGCACCGCGACCAGGCTGGCCATGTTCAGGTAGCGCTCGGCCTTGCCCAGGGCGCCGCCGATCTGCTGGTTGCCATCGCGGGCATCGCGGATGCGCTGGTTCGGCGCGAGGCTTTTATCGAGGAACTGGCGATAGTCGGCGAGGACCAGATTGTCGCCGCGCCACAGTTCACGGTAGGTCACCCGGCTGCCGGGCTGGACCACGCCGGTGGCCTCGAGGTCGGCGAGGTTGATCATCACGCGCGGGGTCAGGCTGTAGAAATTGCCGGCGCGGTCCGGCTCGTAGGTCAGTACCCGGCCCAGGCGCAGGGTCTTCAGGCCGACGTCGATGCTGTCGCCGATCTTCAGGTTCAGTGCCGCCAGCAGGCGCGGCTCGACCCAGGCTTCGCCGGGGGCGGGACCGCCACCGCTGGTTTCGCTGCCGAACGGCTCGCTGGCGCTGCGCAGTTCGCCGCGTAGCGGGTAGGCCGCGTTGGCGGCCTTGACGCTGGACAGCTGGATGCCGTTGTCGGTGGCGATCACGCTGGAGAATTCGACCACCTGCGCATGGGCCAGGCCGAGATCCTTGCCCCGTTGAACCTGTTCGGCGCTGGCCGGCGAGCTGCCCTGCAGCACCAGGTCGGCGCCGAGGAATTCGGTGGCGCGCAAGAGCATGGCGCTGTTCAGGCGGGCGCCGAAGTAGCCGATGGCGGTGCTCGCCGCCACCGCGATCAGCAGGCCGAAGAACAGCACGCGCAACTCGCCGGCGCGGGCGTCGCGCAACAACTGGCGCAGGGCGAGGGTGAACAGGCGAAGCAGGGACAGGTGTGCCATCTAGGGCTCCATCGGACTGACCATATGACCCGCGTCCAGGCGGATCTGTCGGTGGCAGCGGCGCGCCAGGCGCTCGTCGTGGGTGACCAGGACCAGGGTGGTGCCGCGTTCCTTGTTCAGCTCGAACAGCAGGTCGCTGATGCGCTCACCGGTGTGGCTGTCGAGGTTGCCGGTGGGTTCGTCGGCGAACAGCACCGCCGGTTCGGCGGCGAAGGCCCGGGCGATGGCCACCCGTTGCTGCTCGCCACCGGACAGCTGGCGTGGCGAATGGCTCAGGCGCTGGCCCAGGCCGACCCGCTCCAGCAGGGTGCGCGCGTGTTCGCGGGCATCGCGGCGGCCGTCCAGCTCCAGCGGCAGCATGACGTTTTCCAGGGCGTTGAGACTGTCGAGCAACTGGAATGACTGGAAGACGAAACCGACGTGCTCGGCACGTACTCGGGCGCGCTGGTCTTCGTCCAGCGGCGCGAGGTCGTGGCCGGCCAGGATCACCGAGCCGGCGCTGGGCTGGTCGAGGCCGGCGAGCAGGCCGAGGAGGGTGGACTTGCCGGAGCCCGAGGCGCCGACGATGGCCAGGCTGTCGCCTTCGCTCAGGTCGAGGGACAGCGGGTGGAGGATGATGAGGCTGCCTTCCGCGCTGGGGACCACTTTGCTAAGGTTCCGCGCAATGAGAATGCTGGGGCCCATGGAGAATCCGATGCGAGTGTGGTTATTGAGTGCTGGGCTGGCCTTGCTGTGCATGGCGCAGAACGCAGCGGCGGGTACTGTGTTGATCGTCGGCGATAGTATCAGCGCCGCTTTTGGCCTGGATACCCGCCAGGGCTGGGTCGCCCTCCTGGAAAAACGGCTCAGGGACGAGGGTTTCAGCGACAAGGTGGTCAATGCCTCGATCAGCGGCGACACCAGCGCGGGTGGCCAGGCGCGGCTGCCGGCGCTGCTTTCCGAGCACAAGCCGAGCCTGGTGGTGCTGGAGCTCGGCGGCAATGACGGGCTGCGTGGGCAGCTTCCTACACAATTGCAACAAAATCTTGCCTCGATGATCGACAAGTCCCGGGAAGCCGGGGCCAGGGTGCTGCTGTTGGGCATGCAACTGCCGCCGAACTACGGTGCGCGCTATACCAAAGCGTTCGCCCAGGTCTATTCCGATCTCGCCACGCAGAAGAACGTTCCCCTGGTGCCGTTCTTCCTCGAAGGCGTGGGTGGCCATCCCGAGCTGATGCAGGCCGACGGTATCCATCCCGCGCAAGGGGCCCAGGCGCAGTTGCTGGAAAATGCCTGGCCGGCCATCAAACCGCTGCTTTGACGCTTTTATAGTGACCGGCTTTCGGCTAATGTTGCGCCCCCGATTTGGAGCCCCCGATGCCGCGTCCCGCCTGGTCCCTGTATGCCTATCAATTGATCGAGCCCGACGAACAGCTTGACCTGTTCGCCTGTCAGGAGATCCGCGTGCATCTGATCGCCCGTCAGCTCGAACTGGGCGGCTCGGCGGATCGCACGCTGTGCGGCACGCTGCTTCCGGCGCAGCCGCGCTGGTCGGGCGTGCCCAATACGGTGTACCGCGACCGTCGGCTGTGCTCGCTGTGCCGGGCGATTCTCGATGCCCAGCGTAAAGGCACAAGGCCAGTCTGGCCTGAACTCTGAGTCTGTCGGGCCGCCCGGCAGGCCTGTATGCCGAAAATTCCTACAGCGGTGTACAATTGTCGCCTTCACCCCGAATTTGCGAAGGATTTCCCGGATGTTGCCGCGCTTTCCCGCCGTCACCCGCTGCCTGTCCCTGGCCGCTGCCCTGATCGCCGCCGGCCCTGTTGCCGCGCTGGAGTTTCCCCTGCCGCCGCCAGGCGAAGACATCATCGGTCAGGTCCAGGTGATCAAGGCCAAGTACGAGGATACCTTCGCCGACATCGGTACCGCCGGTGACCTGGGTTACCTGGAGATGGTCGCCGCCAACCCGGGCGTCGATCCGTGGCTGCCGGGCGCCGGCACCGAGATCGTGCTGCCGACCCGCTTCATCCTGCCGCCGGGCCCGCGCGAGGGCATCGTCATCAACCTCGCCGAGTACCGCATGTACTACTTCCCGAAAGGCGAGAACGTGGTGCACACCTACCCGCTGGGTATCGGCCGCGAAGGCTGGGGCTCGCCGATCGCTCAGACCCGGGTGACGGCCAAGACGCCGAACCCGACCTGGACGCCACCGGCCTCGATCAAGGCCGAGCACGCCGCCGACGGCGACCCGCTGCCGAACGTGGTGCCGGCCGGTCCGGACAACCCGCTGGGACCGTTCAAGTTCACCCTGGGCGTACCGGGTTACCTGATTCATGGTTCGAACAAGAAGTTCGGCATCGGCATGCGTACCAGCCATGGCTGCTTCCGCATGTTCAACAACAATGTGCTGGAACTGGCGAAGATGGCGCCGGTCGGCACGCCGGTGCGGATCATCAACGAGCCGTACAAGTTCGGTGTCAGCGCGGGCAAGGTTTACCTGGAAGCGCATACCCCGCTGGACGACAAGGGCGATCCTTCCGTGGTGGACAAGCACACCGCGGTGATCAACGCCCTGCTCAAGCGTGAAGACCTGGCCAACAACGTGCAGATGAACTGGGACATGGTTCGCGATGTGGTTGCCGCGGAAGATGGCATGCCGGTGGAAATCGCTGTGCCGCTCGCACCGGGTGGCACAGCGCCGATGGTTTCGAGCAGTCCGTATCAGCAGTAGTTGTTCGCTGGATGAAGCACAGGGATCGCGATGCGGTCCCTTTTTTTGCCGCGTCGGATAGCCGAACGGATATCCAGGGCAACGTTCGGTTAGTTGGCCGAGGTTCTAGCGGGCAATAAAAAAGCCGACCCACAAGTGGGTCGGCTTCAAATAACAATCCCGGGGGATTATTACTTGCGGCTGGCTTTTTCCAGCATACGCAGAGCGCGCTCGTTAGCTTCGTCAGCGGTCTGCTGAGCTTTCTGAGCGGCAGCCAGAGCGTCGTCGGCTTTGCGATACGCTTCGTCAGCACGAGCTTGTGCACGAGCTGCTGCGTCTTCGGTAGCAGTCAGACGAGCTTCGGTTTCTTTGGAGACGCTGCTGCAACCGGTAGCCAGAACTGCGGCCAAGGCCAGAGCAGAGAATTTCAGAACGTTGTTCATCGTGTTCCCCTTCAAGGACTTTCTATTAAATAGCCATCTCTCAGCAAAGAGAAACTGGCCGGCGTACATAGTACCCATTACTTGTAGTAAGTAAACTGACTGAGCGCAAGAATTGGAAAAAAATTGCCTTGCCACCCTGCTTGACAGCAAAAACGTCCGAAAACCGTGCATTAGCGGCCATTGGCGATGTAACACGTTCTTGTAAAAGTACTTTTTGTTGAACTAATGGTGACTTTTAGTGTCATGTTGCGTCATAACAAACGGATGATCCGGGTTACCCGTCGAGCGGAGCCCGGACGTGGAATTTTTTGCAGCCGGTGCCTTGAGCATCCGCGCAGGGCGCGCCTACTATTTGTAACGTGCTCAGTTGCCCAGAGAACGAGCGGGCTTTTCTCGCTGTCCAACGGGGCACGGGGTGGCGTAGAGGTTCCTTCGCCGGACAAACATCGGTTAAGGTAGGGTTTTGTTACAAGACCCGCGAGGAGTAGTGATGAGCGAGGCGTTGTCCATCCACCATGACCAGGCTGGTCATCAATTCGAGACCAATGTGGACGGTCATCGTGCGTACCTGACCTACATGGACCTGGGGAAACAGACCCTGGATATCTATCGCACCTTCGTGCCGAATGCCCTGCGCGGTCGCGGCATCGCCGCGGCACTCACCGAGCGGGCACTGGCCTATGCCGAAGAGCGCGGCTACACCGTGATTCCTTCATGCTCCTACGTCGAACGCTACATGGAGCGTCACCAGAAGCATTCTTCCAAAGTCTGAATCCCCAGGACGCAGCGCCATCGATCGCCGCTGACCTCCCAGACACGAAAACGCCGGGCATTGCCCGGCGTTTTCGTTTGCGCCGATCAGCCGCGGCGTTTCGGCAATACATCCTTGAGCTTGGTGCGCATGTTGCGCAGGGTGTTGGCCGTGGTTTCCCAGTCGATGCAGGCATCGGTGATGGACACGCCGTATTGCAGTTGGTCGAGGTCTTTCGGAATTGCCTGGCAACCCCAGTTGAGGTGGCTTTCCACCATCAGGCCGATGATCGACTGGTTGCCTTCGAGGATCTGGTTGGCGACGTTCTCCATCACCAGCGGCTGCAGGGCTGGGTCCTTGTTGGAGTTGGCGTGGCTGCAGTCGACCATGATGTTCGGCGTGATCTTCGCCTTGTTCAGCGCCTGTTCGCACAGGGCGACGCTGACCGAGTCGTAGTTCGGCTTGCCGTTGCCGCCGCGCAGGACCACGTGACCGTAGGCATTGCCCTTGGTGGTGACGATGGACACGCCGCCTTCCTGGTTGATGCCGAGGAAACGGTGCGGGCTGGAGACCGATTGCAGGGCGTTGATGGCCACGGTCAGGCCGCCATCGGTGCCGTTCTTGAAGCCGACCGCGGAGGACAGGCCGGAAGCCATTTCACGGTGGGTCTGGGATTCGGTGGTGCGGGCGCCGATGGCCGACCAGCTGATCAGGTCCTGCAGGTACTGCGGGGAGATCGGGTCGAGGGCTTCGGTGGCGGTGGGCAGGCCCATTTCCGCCAGGTCCAGGAGCAGCTGGCGACCGATGTGCAGGCCGTCCTGGATCTTGAACGAGTCGTCCAGGTACGGGTCGTTGATCAGGCCTTTCCAGCCGACCGTGGTGCGCGGCTTCTCGAAGTAGACGCGCATCACCAGGTACAGGGTGTCGGACACTTCCGCGGCGAGCACCTTGAGGCGCTCGGCATATTCGTGGGCGGCCTTGACGTCATGGATGGAGCAGGGGCCGACCACGACGAACAGGCGATGATCCTTGCCGTCGAGGATATTGCGCACCACTTCACGGCCCGCGGTTACGGTCTGAAGCGCGGTGGCGCTGAGTGGAATCTCCTTCTTGAGCTGATCGGGCGTGATCAGTGTCTCGTTGGAGGCAACGTTTAGGTCGTCGATCGGTAAATCAGCCATCGTGTTACTCGTCAGGTCACGGATGCCGGCCGCCAGCGATCCCCGTGCGGCGGAGCAGCATGATTGAGCTCAGCGGGGAGCGGAACCTTAGCGCGTAATCCCTTTGTTCGACAATGGGCAAACGCCTGATAGCAGGGCGGTTTGGGCCTTTGCACGCGGGTTTTTGCGACTAAAGTGGCTGAGTGCATAATCGTGCGCTGGATTTTTGGGTCGGGGGCCGCTTTGCGGCCCTTCGCGGTGGTTCGTCACACGACAAGCCACGCTCCTACAGAATATGCGCAATTCTCGTAATTGGAGCGTGGCTTGTCGTGTGACGAACCACCGCGAAGGGCTGCGAAGCAGCCCCAACATGAGGGCAGAACATGAGCAAAGGCCTGGGCGACAAACTGGTGGTGGCGATCTCCTCGCGGGCGCTGTTCGATCTGAGCGAGAGCCACCGACTGTTCCTGCGCGAGGGTGTCGAGGCCTATCGCCAGTACCAGATCGAACACGAAGACGAACATCTCGCGCCCGGCGATGCCTTTCTCCTGGTGGAAAAACTGCTGGGGCTCAATGCGCTGCTCGGTCAGCCGCGGGTCGAGGTGGTGCTGGTCTCGCGCAACAGTGCCGATACCGGCCTGCGCGTGTTCAATTCCATCGAACACTATGGCCTGGGCATCTCCCGCGCGGCGTTCGTCGGCGGGCGCAGTCCCTATCCCTATCTGGCGGCATTCGGTTGCCATCTGTTCCTCTCCACCGATGCCGATGATGTGCGCAGCGCCCTGGATGCCGGTTTCGCCGCGGCCACCATCCTCTCCGGCGGGGCGCGGCGGGAAGCCACCGAGGAACTGCGCATCGCCTTCGACGGCGACGCCGTGCTGTTCTCCGACGAGTCCGAGCGGGTTTACCAGTTGGGCGGACTTGAGGCCTTCCAGGCCAACGAGCGTCAGGCGGCACGCCAGGCCTTGCGCGGCGGGCCGTTCAAACCCTTCCTCGCCGCTCTGAACCAGTTGCAGAGCGAGTTCTCCACCGGCGCCTGCCCGATTCGCACCGCGCTGGTCACCGCGCGTTCGGCGCCGGCTCACGAGCGGGTGATCCGTACCTTGCGCGAATGGGATATCCGTCTCGACGAGTCGCTGTTCCTCGGTGGCCTGGACAAGTCGGCATTCCTCGAAGCCTTCGCCGCCGACGTGTTCTTCGACGACCAGGCCGGGCACTGCGAGCGTGCCGGCAAGGTGGTCGCCACGGGCCATGTGCCGCATGGCATCAGCAATCGCCAGGACCCGGCCTGAGCCCCGCCGGACGGGGCCTGCGCCGCGGATTGGCGCTGCTAAGCTGAAGCTTGCCCTGCCGCTCTGGCAGTCGAGGAGGTCAAATGATCCGTTCGATGCTGTACGCCACGGACCTCGGTGTTTACGCGCCCTATGTCATGCAACACGCGCTGGCCATGGCGCGTTCTTTCAATGCCGAGCTCTACGTGATCCACGCCGTGGAACCGATGGGGCAATTCGCCGAATCGCTGTTGCAGAGTTACCTGGACGAACAGACGCTGGACCAGTTGCACAGCCAGGGCGTGAATACCGTCATGGCCAATATAGAGCAGCGGGTCCTGGAAAATTTTCGCGATGAGCTCGGTGACCAGGATGACCTGGCGCTGATCCGCGCGGTGCGGGTACGCCAGGGCGATCCGGCCGAGGTGATCCTGCAGCAGGCCCAGCGCCTGAACGTCGATCTGCTCATCGTCGGCAGTCACAGTCACGGCGCGGGGGTGGAGATCCCGATCGGCCGTACCGCGGTGCGCATTCTGCAACTGTCTCCGGTGCCGGTGTACATGGTGCCGCTCGCCCAGCACCTGGGGCGGCGCAAGGAATGAGGGATCTTTCCGCTGCATGCGTAAGAAAACTGGTGAAATTGTTCTAGATTTATTCTCCTGACCACTAATATAGTTATAACTCGTCGCTGTTGCCGGTGACGCCCAGCATCTGAGGGATACCTATGAAGCTTCAACAACTGCGCTACATCTGGGAAGTGGCGCACCACGACCTCAACGTCTCCGCGACAGCGCAAAGCCTGTACACCTCCCAGCCGGGGATCAGCAAGCAGATTCGCCTGTTGGAAGACGAGCTGGGCGTGGAAGTGTTCGCCCGCAGCGGCAAGCACCTGACCCGCGTCACCCCGGCGGGGGAGCGGATCATCAACACCGCCGGAGAAATCCTGCGCAAGGTCGAGAGCATCAAGCAGATTGCCCAGGAATTCTCCAACGAGAAGAAGGGCACCCTGTCCATCGCCACCACCCACACCCAGGCGCGCTATGCCCTGCCGCCGGTGATCAGTTCGTTCATCAAGCAGTACCCGGAAGTGGCCCTGCACATGCACCAGGGCTCGCCGATGCAGATCGCCGAGATGGCCGCCGACGGCACCGTCGATTTCGCCATCGCCACCGAAGCGCTGGAGCTGTTCGGCGACCTGGTGATGATGCCGTGCTACCGCTGGAACCGTTGCGTGGTCGTGCCCCAGGGCCATCCGCTGACCAAGCTGCCGAAGCTGACCCTGGAAGTCCTCGCCGAATACCCGATCGTGACCTACGTCTTCGGTTTCACCGGCCGTTCCAAGCTGGACGAAGCCTTCAGCCATCGCGGCCTGACCCCGAAAGTGGTGTTCACCGCCGCCGACGCCGACGTGATCAAGACTTACGTACGCCTCGGCCTGGGTGTCGGCATCGTCGCCAAGATGGCGGTGGATCCGAAGCTGGACAGCGATCTGGTGGTGCTCGATGCCAGCGAGCTGTTCGAGTCCAGCATCACCAAGATCGGCTTCCGTCGCGGTACGTTCCTGCGTGGTTTCATGTGCGACTTCATCGAGAAGTTCGCCCCGCACCTGACCCGCGAAGTGATGGCCAAGGCGATCCAGTGCCACAACAAGCAGGAACTGGAAGAGCTGTTCGAAGGGGTCGAGCTGCCTGTGCACTGAGACAGGTTTCGCACCCAGAAAAAAACCGGCCGCGGCCGGTTTTTTCGTTTCCGTCGATCAGCCCTTGCTGATCAGGTTGCCGGCATGCAGCCCGCATTCCTTCTGGGTCGACTCTTCCCACCACCAGCGCCCTTCGCGCTCGTGCTGGTTCGGCAGTACCGGGCGGGTGCAGGGTTCGCAGCCGATGCTGATGAAGCCGCGTTCGTGCAGGCTGTTGTAGGGCAGTTCGAGCATGCGGATGTAGCCCCAGACTTCCTCGCTGGTCATCTGCGCCAGCGGGTTGAACTTGTACAGGGTGCGCTCCGGGGTGGAGAAGGCGCTGTCGATTTCCAGGGCCGCCACCTGGCTGCGGGTGCCCGGGCTCTGGTCGCGGCGCTGGCCGGTGGCCCAGGCGGTGACCGTGGCCAGCTTGCGCCGCAGCGGTTCGATCTTGCGCACGCCGCAGCACTCGCCGTGGCCGTCCTTGTAGAAACTGAACAGGCCCTTTTCCTTGACGAACGGATCGAGCTTGTCGCGATCCGGCGAGAGGATCTCGATCGGCAGCTTGTAGTGCTCGCGGACTTGGTCGATGAAGCGGTAGGTCTCCGGGTGCAGGCGCCCGGTGTCGAGGCTGAAGACCTTGACGTTCTTGTTCAGCTTCCAGGCCATGTCCACCAGCACCACGTCCTCGGCGCCGCTGAAGGAAATCCACAGGTCGTCACCGAAGTGCTCGAAGGCGAGCTTGAGGATGTCCTGCGGGGATTTGTTGGCGTAGGTCGCGGCCAGGGCGGCGACGTCGAAGGGTTGGCTCATCAGGCGGCTTCCGGTCATTGAATGGCGCTTGGCGCTCGTAATGAGGCAGATGTTACCAAAAAATGCCGGGTAGACGGGTCGCATCGCTGCGCTTAGAGTGCGCCTTCCATTTTTGGCGTTGTTCGAGGAGTGTGCTGTGGAAATTGCCTGTCTCGATCTGGAAGGCGTACTGGTCCCGGAAATCTGGATCGCCTTCGCGGAGAAAACCGGAATCGAATCGCTGCGGGCCACCACCCGTGACATTCCGGACTACGACGTACTGATGAAGCAACGTCTGCGGATCCTCGATGAGCACGGCCTGAAGCTGTCCGACATCCAGGCGGTGATCGCCACCCTCAAGCCGCTGGACGGTGCGGTGGAGTTCGTCGACTGGCTGCGCGAGCGCTTCCAGGTGGTGATCCTCTCCGACACCTTCTACGAATTCTCCCAGCCGCTGATGCGTCAACTGGGCTTCCCGACCCTGCTGTGCCATCGCCTGATCACCGACGAGACCGATCGCGTGGTCAGCTACCAGTTGCGCCAGAAGGATCCCAAGCGTCAGTCGGTGCTGGCGTTCAAGAGCCTGTACTACCGGGTGATCGCCGCGGGCGACTCGTACAACGACACCACCATGCTCGGCGAGGCGGATGCGGGGATCCTGTTCCACGCGCCGGACAACGTGATCCGCGAGTTCCCGCAGTTCCCGGCGGTGCATGATTTCGAGGCGTTGAAGCGGGAGTTCATCAAGGCTTCCAACCGGACCTTGAGTCTCTGAAACCGGCGCGGCCATAGCGTTACCGTAGGAGCGTGGCTTGCCCGCGAAGGACCGCAAAGCGGTCCCAGGCCTCACCGATATGGGGACCGCGTTGCGGTCCTTCGCGGGCAAGCCGCGCTCCTACGAGTGAGGGGTGCCATTCACAGTGAGGCCAGCGTCTCCAGCAACACCTTCACCTTGGTGATCGACTCCTGGTACTCCGCCTCCCAGTCCGAGTCCGCCACCACCGCGCCGCCACCCCAGCAGCACACCTGGCCATCCTTCACCAGCAAACTGCGAATGGCGATCGAGCTGTCCATCTCGCCGCGCACGTCCACATACAGCAACGATCCGCAATACAGCGCGCGCCGGCTCGGTTCCAGCTCGTCGATGATCTGCATCGCGCGGATCTTCGGCGCACCGGTGATCGAGCCGCCGGGGAAGCTGCCGGCGATCAGGTCCAGCGCGTCCTTGCCCGGCGCCAGGCGACCGGTGACGCTGCTGACCATGTGGTGCACGTTGGGATAACTCTCCAGGCTGAACAGCTCCGGCACCCGCACCGAGCCGATCTCGCAGGTGCGGCCAAGGTCGTTGCGCAGGAGGTCGACGATCATCAGATTCTCGGCGCGGTCCTTGGTGCTGGCCAGCAGCGCTTCGCCGTTGGCGCGATCCTCGATCGGATCGGCACTGCGCGGCCGGGTGCCCTTGATCGGGCGGGTTTCCACCTGGCCGGCGCTGACCCGGATGAAGCGCTCCGGTGACAGGCTGAGCAGGGCGCTGCCATCGTCCAGCACCTGGAACCCCGAGAAGGGCGTAGGGCAGGCCGCGCGCAGGGCCAGGTAGGCACTCCAGGGATCGCCCTGGCAGGGCGCGCGGAAGCGCTGGGTCAGGTTGATCTGGTAGCAGTCGCCGGCCTGGATGTACTGCTGGACGCGCTCGAAGGCCTGGCGATAGTCGTCGGCACTGAGGTCGCCGCGCATCGGGGTGTCGAGGCGGAAACCGGCGCCGGTATCGGGCGGCGCCGGCTGGCTGAACAGATCGCTCAGGCGCTGGCGTTCGTCCGCCGGCAATGCCGGGTGGAACAGCAACTGGCTGGTGCCCAACTGGTGATCGCTGATCAGTGCCCAGGCATACAACCCGAGGGTGGCGTCGGCCAGGCCGAGATCATCGCGGGCGATGTGCGGCAGGTGCTCCAGGCGCCGACCGAAGTCGTAGCTCAGGTAACCGATGAGACCGCCCGCGAAGGGCAGTTCCAGCCCGGCTGGCAATTGCGCCTCACCCAGTTCGGCCAGACCGTCCCGCAGGCGCTGCAGATACGCCGTTCCGCTTTCGCCGGGTTGCGCCACCAGGCTGCGCAGCGGCCAGGCGCTGAGCAGGTCGAAGCGTCCGCGCTCGGCACCGGGGCGGGCGCTGTCGAGCAGCACGGCACCGGGGGCATGGCGCACGCGGGCGAAATAGGCGGCCGGATCGGGCTGGTAGGGCAGGGGAACAACGGTGCAGGTCGGCATTCGTCTGGACGGGTCGCTAGGCGGGGCAGGCATTGTAGTCCCCCGAAACGATTGCTCCTAGGGGTAAACCAGCGCCCCGCGCGCATGGGCGGCGGGGCGTCGAGGTTACTGGCGCGAGGGGACGTGACCGAACAACTGCTGGGCGAAGCGCACGCGCTCCTCCGGGGTTTCCTGCCTGCCGTCCTTGGCCAGCGCCTCCAGGTGTGCCTCGATGGCATGGGTGCGCTGGGTCAGGCCGCAGTCGTTGGCGATCTGGATGTTCAGGCCGGGGCGGGCGTTGAGTTCGAGGATCAGCGGGCCCTTGTCCTGGTCCAGGACCATGTCCACGCCGATGTAGCCCAGGCCGCACAGCTCGTAGCAGCCGGCGGCGAGCTTCATGAAGCCGTCCCAGTTCGGCAGTTGCACGCCGTCCACCGCGTTGGTGGTGTCCGGATGCTTGCTGATGATGTTGTTCAGCCAGGTGCCGCGCAGGGTCACGCCGGTGGCGAGGTCGACACCGACGCCGATGGCGCCCTGGTGCAGGTTGGCCTTGCCGCCGGACTGGCGGGTCGGCAGGCGCAGCATGGCCATCACCGGGTAGCCCATCAGCACGATGATGCGGATGTCCGGCACGCCTTCGTAGCTGATGCTCTTGAAGATCTGGTCCGGGGTCACCCGGTACTCGATCAGCGCGCGGTCGCGGTGCCCGCCGAGGGAGTACAGGCCGGTGAGGATGCTGGAGATCTGGTGCTCGATTTCCTCGTGGCTGATGATCTTGCCCGAGACCGTGCGGTAGCGGTCCTCGAAGCGGTCGGCGATGACCATGATGCCGTCACCGCCGGCGCCCTGGGCCGGCTTGATGACGAAGTCGCTGCGCCCGCCGATGATCTCGTCGAGTTTCTCGATCTCCTTTTCGGTGGAGATGATCCCGTACATCTCCGGCACGTGGATGCCGGCCCGGATCGCCCGCTCCTTGGTGATGATCTTGTCGTCGACGATCGGGTACAGATGGCGCTTGTTGTACTTCAGGACGTAGTCCGCGTTGCGCCGGTTGATACCCATGATGCCCCGGGCTTCCAGGGCCTTCCAGGTTTTCCAGAGTCCGAACATCAGGCGTCAGCCTTCACGAAAGCCTTGAAACGAACCAGCTCCGTCAGGCGGTAGCCGCGGTAGCGACCCATCGCCAGCATGAAGCCCACCAGGATCAGCAGCACCGCCGGGAAGGTGAAGACGAAGTACACCAGCTCCGGCACGCTCATCAGCAGGTGCGCCAGGGAGGCGGCGAACAGGGTGCCGATGGCGACTTTCATGGCGTGGCCGCCGCCGCGCTCTTCCCAGGTGATGGACAGGCGCTCGATGGTCATGGTCAGGATCACCATCGGGAACAGCGCCACCGACAGGCCGCGCTCCAGCCCCAGCTTGTGGCTGAACAGGCTGATCGCGGCGATCAGCACCACGACGAAGGTCAGCACCACCGACAGGCGCGGCAGCATCTGCAGCTTGAGGTGCTCAAGGTAGGAGCGCAGCGACAGGCCGAGGGCGGTGATCACGGTGAACAGGACGATACCGAAGCCCAGCTGGGTCTCGCGGAAGGCCAGGGCGATCAGTACCGGGGTGAAGGTGCCGAGGGTCTGCAGGCCGATCAGGTTGCGCAGGATCAGGATCACCAGCACGCCGATCGGGATCATCACCATGATCATGAAGGTCTGCTGGGTCTGCAGCGGCAGGCCGTAGAGGGAGTATTCGAGGAAGTCGGCGTCGGTGTTCTCGTCGGTCAGCTTGGCCAGGCGGATGGCGTTCATCTCGCTGTTGTTCAGGCTGAAGCTGACGTTGACCTTCTTGCCGCCGTCGACGGTGATCAGGTTGTCGTCACCGGTCCACCACAGCAGGCGGTCACTGGGCAGGCCCTGTTCGCCGGTGTCCGGGTTGAAGTACAGCCACTCGTTGCCGTTGAAGCTGCGCAGCCAGAGTTCCGGGGTCTGCGGCTGGTCGGCGACCAGGCGGATGGTCTGCACGCGCTCCAGCGGCACGTGGGCGATGGACAGCAGCAGGTCGATGATCTTGGCCTTCTTCTGCACCGAGGTGTCGCCGGCCAGGAGCAGCTTGACGTTGTCGTCGTTGAGGTTGTTGACGCGCTTGATGGTCTCGCTGACGAAGGTCTCGACGTCCGCCGAGTGCTGGCGGATCGGCGCCATCAGGGCTTCGGCGGCGATCTTTTCCGGGCCTTCCACCGGCAGGCTGTCGCGGAAGGTCGGGCCCTTGATCTTGGGCTTCTCGCTGCTGTAGCGCTTGGTCAGGACCAGGCGGTAGTAGAGCGTCTGGTTGCCGCTGGCGCGACGGGCCGACCAGGTCACCTTGCGGTTGCCGTCGACACGGTTGACGCTGACCCCGTAGTTGTTGGAGATGAAGCTCTCGTTGAGGCTGACGTAGTCATGGCTCAGCGGCGGCACGTACATCTGCACTTTCACCGGGTCTTTCGGACTGGCGACGAACTCGACCTTGGCGTCGATGTTCCACAGGTCGTCGGTTTCGTCCTCGGTCACCGGGATGCCGAGGAAGAAGATCTGATAGGCCGTGATCAGCACGCCCAATAGCACCAGCACGGTGATCAGGACTTTCAGATGAAGGGTAAGAGAGCGCATCGGAATTACTCTGCGGTGTGAGCGTCAGTGGCGCAGGCGGGCTTGCCGGCAGCGTATTTAAGGCTTGGGTCGACCAGTGCGTCGAAGTGCTTGAGAGCCTCGGAGCCGATCAGCAGCGGATACTGGAAGGCGCTGCGGTCGGTGAGGTTGACTTCGATTTCGCGCAGGGCGTTGCCCATGCATATGTTCAGGGCGATCACCGGGCGGGCGGTGTAGGCCTTGCCTTCGTCCGGGTCGTAGTCGCCGGCGCGGCGCTTGATCTTGCTGACGCGGGCCAGCGGGCGTTCGATCGGGTGGGAATGGGCGGCGTCGATCGCCAGGTAGAAACGTACCCAGGACTCGCCGTTGCGCTTGAAGCGCTTGATGTCGCGGGCACTGAGAGAGGCGGTCTTGGCCCCGGTGTCGAGTTTGGCGGCGACTTCCAGGTCGATGCCGCCGAGCCGGGCGTATTCGTTCAGGCCATAGACGGTCTTGCCTGTCGCCTGGGCCATGAGCGGCGACAAACAGAGGCTGAGCAACAATAGAAGTGGCGAAAGTCTCATAGATCCTGGCGCAATGCTGTGGGGTGTACGGGCAAGGCCACCGGCAGTTTCTGCGCTAGCTCCTCGTTCGTCTGGCACAAATTGATGACAGACACACTATCCATGCCACAAAAAATGAGGCGGCGGCATTCTATCACGGTGATAGTGCAACGCCAGCCGCGCCACTCTGACAACGCCGCGACCCCTGAAGTTCGCTCTTAGACGATTGTCGACAATATTCATTTTGTCTTTGACTCCGCCGGGTGATTTGGCTAGTTTTGTCGCATTGATTTCCAAAGGTGTCGACAATCATGCTGGACACAGTGCAAATGCCCGGAATCGTCCAGGACGAGTCGGAGACCCTCTCCGAAAACGTCTTCCGACGCATCCAGGCGGCCATCGTCAAGGGCGAGATCGCCCCGGGCAGCAAGATTTCCGAGCCTGAACTGGCGCGCACCTACGGCATCAGCCGCGGCCCGCTGCGCGAGGCCATCCATCGCCTGGAAGGCCAGCGCCTGCTGGTGCGCGTACCGCATGTCGGGGCGCGGGTGGTATCCCTGAGCCACGCCGAGCTGATCGAGCTCTACGAAATCCGCGAATCCCTCGAAGGCATGGCCTGTCGCCTGGCCGCTGAACGCATGAGCGTAGCGGAGATCGATGAACTGCGCCGGGTGCTCGACACCCACGAGCGCGACGCCGCGTTCCAGGCCGGGGTCGGCTACTACCAGCAGGAAGGCGACTACGACTTCCACTACCGGATCATCCAGGGCAGCGGCAACAAGACCCTGGTCAAGATGCTCTGCGGCGAGCTGTACCAGCTGGTGCGCATGTACCGCATCCAGTTCTCGGCGACGCCCAACCGGCCGCGCCAGGCCTTCGCCGAACACCACCGGATTCTCGATGCCATCGCCGACCGTGACGGCGAGCTGGCGGAACTCCTGATGCGCCGTCACATCGGCGCTTCCAAACGCAATATCGAGCGTCATTACCTGGACGCCACTAGCCCACGAGGTGAGTCATGAGTCAGAAAAGCAGTCCCGGCCAGCGCTTTCGCGACGCGGTAGCCGCCGAGCACCCGCTGCAGGTCGTCGGTGCGATCAATGCCAACCACGCCCTGCTGGCCAAGCGCGCCGGGTTCAAGGCCATCTACCTCTCCGGTGGCGGTGTCGCCGCCGGCTCCCTGGGCCTGCCGGACCTGGGCATCACCGGTCTGGATGACGTGCTCACCGACGTGCGCCGCATCACCGACGTCTGCGACCTGCCGCTGCTGGTGGATGTCGACACCGGCTTCGGCGCCTCGGCGTTCAACGTCGCCCGCACCGTGAAGTCGATGATCAAGTTCGGCGCCGCCGCCATCCATATCGAGGACCAGGTCGGCGCCAAGCGCTGTGGCCACCGTCCGAACAAGGAAATCGTCTCGCAGCAGGAGATGGTCGACCGCATCAAGGCCGCCGTCGATGCCCGTACCGATGACAGCTTCGTGATCATGGCGCGCACCGACGCGCTGGCGGTCGAAGGCCTGGAAGCCGCCCTGGACCGCGCCGCCGCGTGCATCGAGGCCGGCGCCGACATGATCTTCCCGGAAGCCATCACCGAACTGTCGATGTACAAGACCTTCGCCGACCGCGTGCGCGCACCGATCCTGGCCAACATCACCGAATTCGGCGCGACCCCGCTGTACACCACCGAGGAACTGGCTTCGGCCGACGTGTCCCTGGCGCTGTACCCGTTGTCGGCGTTCCGCGCCATGAACAAGGCCGCCGAGAACGTCTACGCCGCGCTGCGCCGCGACGGCACGCAGAAGAACGTGATCGACACCATGCAGACCCGCATGGAGCTGTACGACGCCATCAACTACCACGCCTTCGAGCAGAGCCTCGACGCCCTGTTCGCACAGAAGAAAGGCTGAGTCCCGCGTCTCTGTGGGTGCGAGCTTGCTCGCGAAGAGGCCGGTACAGACACCGGATAACGATTAGCCAGAAGCTTGCATAACAAATTCAAGAGAGGAGATATCCCATGGCCGAAGCAAAAGTACTCAGCGGTGCCGGCCTGCGTGGCCAGGTGGCCGGGCAGACCGCACTGTCGACCGTCGGTCAGGCCGGCGCCGGCCTGACCTACCGCGGCTACGACGTGCGCGACCTGGCGGCCAATGCCCTGTTCGAGGAAGTCGCCTACCTGCTGCTCTATGGAGAACTGCCGAACAAGGCGCAACTGGCCGAGTACCAGGCCCGCCTGAAAACCCTGCGCGACCTGCCGCAGGCGCTGAAGGAAGTGCTCGAGCGCATTCCCGCCGATGCTCATCCGATGGACGTCATGCGCACCGGTTCGTCGGTGCTCGGCACCCTGGAGCCGGAGCTGGACTTCGACCAGCAGCGTGACAAGACCGACCGCCTGCTGGCGCTGTTCCCGGCGGTGATGTGCTACTGGTACCGCTTCAGCCACCACGGTGTGCGCATCGACTGCACCAGCGACGAAGACACCATCGGCGGCCACTTCCTGCACCTGCTGCACGGCAAGAAGCCGAGCGAGCTGCACGTCAAGGTGATGAACGTCTCGCTGATCCTCTACGCCGAGCACGAATTCAACGCTTCGACCTTCACCGCGCGGGTCTGTGCCTCGACCCTGTCCGACCTGTACTCCTGCGTCACCGCGGCCATCGGTTCGCTGCGCGGCCCGCTGCACGGCGGTGCCAACGAGGCGGCGATGGAACTGATCGAGCGCTTCCAGAGCCCGCAGGACGCCGTGGCCGAACTGTTGAAGATGCTGGAGCGCAAGGACAAGATCATGGGCTTCGGCCACGCGATCTACAAAGAGTCCGATCCGCGCAACGAGGTGATCAAGGGCTGGTCGAAAAAGCTCGCCGACGAAGTGGGCGACACCGTGCTGTACCCGGTCTCGGAAGCCATCGACAAGACCATGTGGGAGCAGAAGAAGCTGTTCCCCAACGCCGACTTCTACCATGCCTCGGCGTACCACTTCATGGGCATCCCGACCAAGCTGTTCACCCCGATCTTCGTCTGCTCGCGCCTGACCGGCTGGGCGGCGCACGTCTTCGAGCAGCGCGCCAACAACCGCATCATCCGCCCGAGCGCCGAGTACACCGGCGTCGAGCAGCGCGCGTACGTGCCGATCGAGCAGCGCTGATAAACAGAAGCCCGCCCATGGCCCTTTCCCTGTAGGAGCGAGCTTGCTCGCGATGGCGTCAGCAGGACCGACATCGTCGCCGACCAGATCGCTATCGCGAGCAAGCTCGCTCCTACAGTGGGGGGCTTACAGGGCCCGCCATTGAACACCCGTGACCGAGCCGACCTGACCATGAACACCGAATTCCGCAAGTCCCTGCCAGGCACCGGCCTGGACTATTTCGACGCCCGCGCGGCGGTCGATGCGATCGAGCCGGGCGCCTATGACCGCCTGCCCTATACCTCCCGCGTCCTCGCGGAAAACCTGGTGCGCCGCTGCGCCCCGGCGACCCTGAATGCCTCCCTGAGCCAGTTGATCGAGCGCAAGCGCGACCTCGACTTCCCCTGGTTCCCGGCCCGCGTCGTGTGCCATGACATCCTTGGCCAGACCGCGCTGGTCGACCTCGCCGGTCTGCGCGACGCGATCGCCGACAAGGGCGGCGACCCGGCCCAGGTCAACCCGGTGGTGCCGGTCCAGCTGATCGTCGACCACTCGCTGGCGGTGGAATGCGGCGGCTTCGACCCGCAGGCGTTCGAGAAGAACCGTGCCATCGAGGATCGCCGCAACGAAGACCGTTTCCACTTCATCAACTGGACCAAGAAGGCGTTCAAGAACGTCGACGTGATCCAGCCGGGCAACGGCATCATGCACCAGATCAACCTGGAGAAGATGTCCCCGGTGATCCATGCCGAACGTGGCGTGGCCTATCCCGATACCTGCGTCGGCACCGACAGCCACACCCCTCACGTCGATGCCCTGGGCGTGATCGCCATCGGTGTCGGTGGCCTGGAAGCCGAGAACGTCATGCTCGGTCGTGCCTCGTGGATGCGCCTGCCGGAAATCGTCGGCGTCGAGCTGACCGGCAAGCCGCAACCCGGCATCACCGCCACTGACGTGGTCCTGGCCCTGACCGAATTCCTGCGCAAGCAGAAGGTGGTCGGCGCCTACCTGGAGTTCCATGGCGAGGGCGCTCGTGCCCTGACCCTCGGCGACCGCGCGACCATCTCCAACATGGCCCCGGAATACGGCGCCACCGCGGCGATGTTCGCCATCGACCAGCAGACCATCGACTACCTCAAGCTGACCGGCCGCGAAGAGCAGCAGGTCAAGCTGGTGGAAACCTACGCAAAAGCAGCGGGCCTGTGGGCCGACAGCCTGGCCAACGCGGTCTACGAGCGCGTGCTGAGCTTCGACCTGTCCAGCGTCGTGCGCAACATGGCCGGTCCGTCCAACCCGCACGCTCGCGTTGCTACCAGCGACCTGGCGGCCAAGGGCATCGCCGGCGCCTGGGAGGAAGTCCCGGGGCAGATGCCGGACGGCGCGGTGATCATCGCCGCCATCACCAGCTGCACCAACACCAGCAACCCGCGCAACGTCATCGCCGCCGGCCTGCTGGCGCGCAACGCCAACAAGCTGGGCCTGACCCGCAAGCCATGGGTCAAGTCGTCGCTGGCGCCGGGCTCGAAAACCGTCGCCCTGTACCTGGACGAAGCCGGTCTGACCGACGACCTGGAGCAACTGGGCTTCGGCGTGGTGGCGTTCGCCTGCACCACCTGCAACGGCATGTCCGGTGCGCTGGATCCGAAGATCCAGCAGGAAATCATCGACCGCGACCTGTACGCCACCGCCGTGCTGTCGGGTAACCGCAACTTCGACGGCCGCATCCACCCGTACGCCAAGCAGGCCTTCCTCGCCTCGCCGCCGCTGGTGGTGGCCTACGCCATCGCCGGGACCATCCGCTTCGATATCGAGAAGGATGTGCTGGGTGTGGTCGACGGCAAGGAAATCCGCCTCAAGGACATCTGGCCGAGCGACGAGGAAATCGATGCGGTGGTGCGCGCTTCGGTGAAACCGGAGCAGTTCCGCCAGGTGTACATCCCGATGTTCGCCATCGAGGAAGACAAGGGCCCGAAAGTCGCGCCGCTGTACGACTGGCGGCCGATGAGCACCTACATCCGCCGTCCGCCTTACTGGGAAGGCGCCCTGGCCGGCGAGCGCACGCTCAAGGGCATGCGTCCGCTGGCGGTGCTGCCGGACAACATCACCACCGACCACCTGTCGCCGTCCAACGCCATCATGATGGACAGCGCGGCCGGCGAATACCTGGCGAAAATGGGCCTGCCGGAAGAGGACTTCAACTCCTACGCGACCCACCGCGGCGATCACCTGACCGCCCAGCGCGCCACCTTCGCCAACCCGAAACTGTTCAACGAAATGGTCCAGGAAAACGGCAAGGTCAAGCAGGGTTCGCTGGCGCGGATCGAGCCGGAAGGCAAGGTCACCCGCATGTGGGAAGCCATCGAGACCTACATGGAGCGCAAGCAGCCGCTGATCATCGTCGCCGGCGCCGACTACGGCCAGGGCTCGTCCCGTGACTGGGCGGCCAAGGGCGTGCGTCTGGCGGGGGTCGAGGCGATCGTCGCCGAGGGCTTCGAGCGTATCCACCGCACCAACCTGGTGGGCATGGGCGTGCTGCCGCTGGAGTTCAAGCCGGGGACCAACCGCAACACCCTCGAACTGGATGGCAGCGAACTGTACGACGTGGTCGGCGAGCGCACGCCGCGGGCGACCCTGACCCTGGTGGTGACCCGTCGCAACGGCGAGCGCGTCGAGGTGCCGGTGACCTGCCGCCTGGATACCGCCGAAGAGGTGTCGATCTACGAAGCGGGCGGGGTGTTGCAGCGGTTTGCCCAGGACTTCCTGGAAGGGACTGCCTGACAGATAGCGGCAAGGCCCGGGCAGTGAGGTTGGCTGTCCGGGCCTCATCGCAGGCTGCGCCAGCTCCCACAGGGTCCGTGTCGCCGAGGACCTTGTGGGAGCTGGCGCAGCCTGCGATGGGGTTTCCACACATCGAATGACAGGAACAGACTCAAATGCCCCACGTACCGCAAATCAAGATCCCCGCCACCTACATCCGTGGTGGCACCAGCAAGGGTGTGTTCTTCAACCTGCAGGACCTGCCCGAAGCCGCGCAACTCCCGGGTGCCGCCCGCGACGCCCTGCTGCTGCGGGTGATCGGCAGCCCAGATCCCTACGGCAAGCAGATCGACGGCATGGGCGGAGCCACCTCCAGCACCAGCAAGACGGTGATCCTGTCGCGCAGCATCAAGCCGGAACATGACGTCGACTACCTGTTCGGTCAGGTCTCCATCGACAAGGCCTTCGTCGACTGGAGCGGCAACTGCGGCAACCTGTCGGCGGCGGTGGGTTCCTTCGCCATCAGCGCCGGCCTGGTCGAAGCCAGTCGCATCCCGGACAACGGCATCGCCACCGTGCGCATCTGGCAGGCCAATATCGGCAAGACCATCATCGCCCACGTACCGATCACCAACGGTGAAGTCCAGGAAACCGGTGACTTCGAACTGGACGGTGTGACCTTCCCGGCGGCCGAGGTGCAACTGGAATTCCTCGACCCGGCGGCCGACGAAGACGGCGACGGCGGTTCGATGTTCCCCACCGGCAACCTGGTGGATCGCCTGGAGGTGCCGGGTGTCGGAACCCTCGACGTGACCCTGATCAACGCCGGCATCCCGACCATCTTCGTCAATGCCCAGGCCATCGGTTACACCGGTACCGAACTGCAGGAAGCGATCAACGGCGATGCCGAGGCGCTGGCGCGTTTCGAGACCATTCGTGCTCACGGCGCGGTGCGCATGGGGCTGATCAAGCATGTGGACGAAGCGGCGGGGCGCCAGCACACGCCGAAGGTGGCGTTCGTCGCGCCGCCGGCGGACTACCTGTCGTCCAGTGGCAAGCAGGTTTCGGCGGGGGATATCGACCTGCTGGTGCGTGCGTTGTCCATGGGCAAGCTGCACCACGCGATGATGGGCACCGCCGCAGTGGCCATCGGCACCGCCGCGGCGATTCCGGGCACGCTGGTGAACCTGGCGGCCGGTGGCGGCGAGCGTGAGGCGGTGCGTTTCGGGCATCCGTCCGGCACCTTGCGCGTTGGGGCGCAGGCGCAGCAGGTGAATGGTGAGTGGACGGTGACCAAGGCCATCATGAGCCGTAGTGCGCGGGTGTTGATGGAAGGCTGGGTGAGGGTGCCGGGAGACTCGTTCTAACGCCTCTTCGCTGGCTTCGAGAAGCGGTGTCCGTCGTGAGGCGGACACCGCTTTTTTGTTTCTGGGCCTGCTTCGCAGGCCTTCGCGGGCAAGCCACGCTCCTACAGGGCATCGCGCTACTGTTGTAGGAGCTGGCTTGCCTGCGAAGGACCGCAGCGCGGTCCCCGAAAACACCGCGCATAAAAAAGCCCCACCAGATGGCGGGGCTCCTTCAACGCAGGTCCAGCTTAAACCTGAACGGCCGGGATCTTGGCGTTCTCAGCCGCTTCGCGGAACTCGGCGATCTGGTCGAAGCTCAGGTAGCGGTAAACGTCGGCAGCCATGCTGTCGATGTTCTTCGCGTACTCCATGTACTCCTCGATGGTCGGCAGCTTGCCGAGGATCGAAGCGACCGCGGCCAGCTCGGCCGAAGCCAGGTACACGTTGGTAGCGTCGCCCAGACGGTTCGGGAAGTTACGGGTCGAAGTGGAGACCACGGTCGAACCGGTCTGCACACGTGCCTGGTTACCCATGCACAGCGAGCAGCCTGGCATTTCCATGCGCGCGCCAGCCTTGCCGTAGATGCCGTAGTAGCCTTCCTCGGTCAGCTGGTGGGCGTCCATCTTGGTTGGCGGAGCCAGCCACAGACGGGTCGGAATGCCACCCTTGACCTTCTCCAGCAGCTTGCCGGCAGCGCGGAAGTGACCGATGTTGGTCATGCACGAACCGATGAACACTTCGTCGATCTTCTCGCCCTGTACGGTCGAGAGCAGACGGGCGTCGTCCGGGTCGTTCGGCGCGCAGAGCACAGGCTCCTTGACGTCGGCCAGGTCGATTTCGATGATCTCGGCGTATTCGGCGTCGGCATCGGCGGACAGCAGCTCGGGGTTGGCCAGCCAGGCTTCCATCGCCTGTGCACGGCGCTCCAGGGTACGGGCGTCGCCGTAGCCTTCACCGATCATCCAGCGCAGCAGGGTGATGTTGGACTGCAGGTACTCGGCGATGGCCTTTTCCGGCAGCTTGATGGTGCAGCCGGCGGCGGAACGCTCGGCCGAGGCGTCGGACAGTTCGAACGCTTGCTCGACGGTCAGGTCGTTCAGGCCTTCGATCTCCAGGATGCGGCCGGAGAAGGCGTTGATCTTGCCTTTCTTCTCGACGGTCAGCAGGCCTTTCTGGATCGCGTAGTAAGGGATGGCGTGAACCAGGTCGCGCAGGGTGATGCCAGGTTGCAGCTTGCCCTTGAAGCGAACCAGGATCGACTCCGGCATGTCCAGCGGCATGACGCCGGTGGCGGCGGCGAAGGCCACCAGGCCGGAACCGGCCGGGAAGGAGATGCCGATCGGGAAGCGGGTGTGCGAGTCGCCACCGGTGCCGACGGTGTCAGGCATCAGCATGCGGTTCAGCCAGCTGTGGATGATGCCGTCGCCTGGACGCAGGGACACGCCGCCACGGGTGCGGATGAAATCCGGCAGGGTGTGGTGGGTGTTGACGTCGATCGGCTTCGGATAGGCCGCGGTGTGGCAGAACGACTGCATGACCAGGTCGGCGGAGAAGCCCAGGCAGGCCAGGTCTTTCAGCTCGTCGCGGGTCATCGGGCCAGTGGTGTCCTGGGAACCGACGGTGGTCATCTTCGGCTCGCAGTAGGTGCCCGGACGTACGCCGGTCACGCCGCAGGCCTTGCCGACCATCTTCTGCGCCAGGGTGTAGCCCTTGCCGGTGTCGACTGGCTGCTCTGGCTTCTTGAACAGGTCGGAAGCGCCCAGGCCCAGTTCGGCACGCGCCTTCTCGGTCAGGCCGCGGCCGACGATCAGCGGGATACGGCCGCCAGCGCGGACTTCGTCGAGCAGTACTTCGGTCTTCAGCTCGAAGCTGGTGACCAGTTCGTCGCTGCCGTGACGACGGACTTCACCCTTGAACGGGTACACGTCGATGACGTCGCCCATGGCCAGGTTGGTGCAGTCGAATTCGATCGGCAGGGCGCCGGCGTCTTCCATGGTGTTGTAGAAGATCGGGGCGATCTTGGTGCCGAAGCAGAAACCACCGCCGCGCTTGTTCGGCACGTGCGGGATGTCGTCGCCGAAGAACCACAGCACGGAGTTGGTTGCGGATTTGCGCGAGGAACCGGTACCGACCACGTCACCGACGTAGGCGACCGGGAAGCCCTTGGCCTTGACCGCTTCGATCTGTGCCAGCGGGCCGACCGAACCAGGCTGCGAAGGCTCGATGCCGTCACGGGCCATCTTCAGCATGGCCAGGGCGTGCAGCGGGATGTCAGGGCGCGACCAGGCGTCCGGAGCAGGGGACAGGTCGTCGGTGTTGGTTTCGCCAGGCACCTTGAACACGGTCAGGGTGTATTTCTCGGCGATGGCCGGGCGCGAGGTGAACCACTCGCCGGCGGCCCAGGAGTCCAGGACGGCCTTGGCGTGGGCGTTGCCCGACTTGGCTTTCTCGGCCACGTCGTGGAACGCATCGAACATCAGCAGGGTGCCTTTCAGCTGTTCAGCCGCGACGGCGCCCAGCTCGGCGTCATCCAGCAGCTCGACCAGGGTGGCGATGTTGTAGCCGCCCTGCATGGTGCCCAGCAGCTCGGTGGCACGCTTGCGGTCGATCAGGGGGGATTTGGCTTCGTTTTTGGCGATGGCGGAGAGGAAGGCGGCCTTGACGTAGGCGGCTTCGTCAACTCCCGGCGGGACGCGGTCGGTGATCAGTTCAACGAGGAAGGCTTCTTCGCCGGCCGGCGGGTTTTTCAGCAGCTCGACCAGGCCTGCGGTTTGTTCGGCGTTGAGCGGCTGGGGAACGATACCCAGGGCTGCACGCTCTTCGATATGTTTGCGGTAGGCTTCAAGCACAGTTTTTACCCTCATCAGTGGTCCCAAATGGGTGTCCGGGACGCTCATCCAGAAAATCCGCACTCATGCGCAAATACGGCTTTTTGAGCCGCGTAGCCAGAGTTGCAGGAAATCCTTACAGAAGCTGCTTTCAAAGTTTTACGCCTGTAGAACGGAGGCTGATGAGGGCTGGTTCGGAACATTCAGGGCTGAATTTTCCGAACCAACGCCGTTCTACCGGATGAACTGTGCTCGTGACGCTTTGAAAACAGCTTCTAACGGACATTGGTGCCTAAAAAGGCGGTGTGATTCTACGGCAATTTCCAGATAAAGGTAAGGCGACGGTGAAGACTTTAACGAGTGACCCTGGTTAGACAAAGGGCTAACATGGCCGCTTGTCTCGCTGCCACGCTGTCGATCCTTCATGTCCAATCAGTCCATCAAGACGCCTTGCGTCGGCCTCTGTTCCACGGTTTACGGGGACACGGTGTGCCGCGGCTGCAAGCGTTTCCACCACGAAGTGATCCACTGGAACGGCTACAACGACGACGAGAAACGCGCCGTCTGGCTGCGCCTGGAGCAACTGCTGGTGCAGGTGATGACGGCCAAGCTGGAGGTGTTCGACGTCGAGCGCCTGCGCCAGCAACTGGAGCAGCGCAAGATCCGCTACGTGGCCCACCAGTCGGAATACTGCTGGGCCTATCAACTGATCGCCCGCGGCGCGCGGGTGATTCGCGAGCTGGAAGCCTACGGGCTGGTGCTGCTGCCGGAGTTTCGCGACTGGGAGCTGCCGCAGTTGCGCGATGCCATCGACACCGAGTTCTTCCTGCTGTCCGAGGCCCACTACCAGCGCTATATCGCCCCGGGCTTTCTCAAGGACGCCCTGGGCTAGGCTCTGTACGAAATGTATTCGAGCGAAGGCCAGGCAAGGCGAAAACGGGCGAGGAAGCGGAGTTTACTGGAGTAAATGAGCATTCCGAGCCCGTTTTCAACGCAGCATGGGCGAGCTCGGATGCATTTCGTACAGAGCCTAGGTCGCAGTTCGTCCGGCGCCGCCGCATTTTCTCGCCTGTCCCTTATGCTCAAGAAAACGATCCGGTCATTGGCGAAACAGATCAGCAGTGGTTTCAGCTTCAGGGAGACTGACGATGAACACTGCCGCGGCCGCCGTACACCGCCATACGCCGGATATCCAGGCCTTCGATGGCCGTGGCCTGGTGGTGCGCGAAGTCGCCTACCTGCGTCATCCCGACGATCCCCAGTCCCGAAGCCTGATCACCCAGCATCAATGGGACGCCCGTGGTTTTCTGGCGCAGAGCGCCGATCCGCGCCTGCGGGAGTCGGGCCTGTGCAACCTGCGCCAGCACACCGACCTGGCCGGCCAGGTGCTGTGTACCCGCAGCGCCGATGCCGGTGTCTCCCTGGTCCTCAACGATGCCGCCCGTCGGCCGGCGATGCGCTTCGACCATATTCGCCTGCTCGCCGATGACCGCGAGGACCAGGCCGAGATCGTCACCCGTCGCTGGGTCTACGAGGATGCGCAATTGCCGGGGCGCCCGCTGCAGATCAGCGAACAGCCTGCCGGCCAGGCGGCGCGGGTCACCGAGTGCTTCGTCTATGCGGGGGCTACCCCCGCGCAGCAGGCGCTGAATCTCGCCGGACGTTGTGTCAGGCACTACGACCCGGCGGGCCTGCTGGTGACCGACCAGGTGGCGCTCACAGGCGTGCCGCTGTCGCTGACCCGGTTTCCGCTCGATGCCGCCGACGACTTCGCCACCGAGGTCGACTGGCAGGCGCCGGAGGCCTTTCCGCGCCCGGACAGCCCGTCCCATACGAGTCTGAGCCGCACCGATGCCAGCGGCGCGCCGCTCACCTCGACGGATGCGGCCGGTCATTGCCAGCGCATCGCCTATGACGTGGTCGGCCAGGTCAAGGGCCGCTGGCTGACCCTGAAGGACGGCGCCGAACGCATGATCGCCGATGCCCGCACCTACGATGCCGTTGGCGGCCTGTTGCACGAGGTTCATGGCAATGGCGTGCAGGTCAGCCAGGCATATGAGGCGCAGACCCGGCGTCTGACCGCGATCCGCGTCGAGCGTCCCGCCGGACATCCGCTGGGCGCCGCACTGTTGCAGGACCTGCGCTACGAATACGATCCGGTCGGCAACGTCACGCGCATCGACAACCTGGCCGAAAGCCGCCGTTTCTGGCGCAACCAGGAGGTGCTACCGGAGAGCACCTACCGCTATGACAGCCTCTATCGCCTGGTTCAGGCCACGGGCCGGGAAATGGCCAGCGTCCGCTGGCAGGGCGGGCGTCAGGTCTCGGGCCCCGTTGCGCTGGATGACGCGACCTATACCCGCTACACCCGCAGCTACTGCTACGACAGCGGCGCCAACCTCACGCAGATCCGTCACAGCGCACCCGCCGCGGCCAGCAGTCACACCGTCGATATCACCGTCAGCGACCGCAGTTGCCGCGCCGTGCTCAGCAGCCTCGCCGCCACGCCAGAGGAAGTGGATGCTCTGTTCTCGGGCGCCGGCGGACAACGCAGCCTGCAGCCGGGCCAGGCGTTGCAGTGGACGCCGCGGGCCGAGTTGCGCGGTGTCGCGTTGGCGACCCGGGAAGACGGCACGGCGGATCGCGAGCACTACCGCTACGACGCCGACAGCCAGCGGGTGCTGAAATTCACCCGGCAAGCCAACCGCACGCAGCGGGTGCTCTATCTGCCCGGCCTGGAACTGCGCAGTTCCGGCAGCGGCGATGCGTCGGGTGAGCAGTTGCAGGTCATTCGCGTGGACATGGCCCGTGTCCTGCGCTGGACGCAAGACAAGCCGCAGGACATCGACAACGACCGGCTGTGCTACAGCTACACCACGCTGACCGGCAGTTGCGGGCTGGAGCTGGACGGCCAGGGCGCCGTCATCAGCCGCGAGGAATACTATCCCTACGGCGGCACCGCGATCTGGGCGGCGCATACCGAGGTGGAATTCAAGACGCGCCGCTATTCCGGCAAGGAGCTGGATGCCAGCGGCCTCTACTATTTCGGCCACCGTTATTACCAGCCCTGGGTTGGCCGCTGGTCGAGCGCGGATCCGGCGGGCACCGCGGACGGACTCAATGCGTACGTCATGGTCGGCAACAACCCGGTGAGTTTCTTCGACAGCGACGGCCTGATGCAGCGCTCGCCGCACGCCGCAGGCAAGCGACCCGCCACGCCCCCCTACGCCATCCTGACCACCGGTCTGACCCGTTTTCCCTCCCAGGAGCGACACCAGGTGCTCGAAGCGCTGGACGAGGCCAGCGGCATCATGCTCAAGGCGACCCAGCCAGAGCCACTGCCCGACGCCGAAATGCAGACCTGGTTCGGCCCCGCCCACGGGATGCAGACCTGGAACGTGGTACTCACCTGGGACAGGATCGCGCACCTGATGGCGATCTACCGGTCACCCAATCCTGGCTACGAGAAATTCCAACGCATTCTGTCGCCCGATCCAGAACAATATGCCGCGGTCAACAGCGACGATCCGGAAGGCAAGGTGCTGGTCGATACCGCCTTCTTCGACAGTGGCACGTCACTGCAGGAGCGGGCCGTGACGCTTATCCACGAGTTCTCCCATTTGCGCGACATATCGAAGATCAGTGTGAAGGGGCCTGGGGCGCGGGATTTCTTCTACCTGGCGGAAGGTGATCCACGACACGACTCGGACAAGATCGTCAACCGGGGCGTGGTGGCGGCCAGCGACATCACCGATACCGCTGCCCTGTTCAATGAGATCGCCGAGCTTGATGGTTTCGCGGTGCAGCAGGTGGACGAGACGATCATGACCTACACCCACCAGCGGAAATTCCAGTTCATGACCCCCCGGCAGGCACGCAACGAGTTCGAAACCCGGCCGTTGCTGCGAGCCCGGGTAGCGATGAAGAACGCTGACAGCATTGCCCATGGCGCGAACGCGATCGCCGCGCGGCGCTGACCCGCCGCTCGCGCTGGCCGGGACCGCCCGGCCAGCGCGAGCGTTCAGCCCTGCGCCAGCTCGTTCAACTGCGACGCCGCCGCCGCCGTCTTCAGCACCAGCACATCGCTTTCCAGCGAATCCAGCACCACCTCCGCGGTGTTGCCGATCAGCGCCCCGGTGATGCCGGTGCGGGCCACGGTGCCGATCACCGTCACCACCGCGTCCAGCTTGCTGGCGGTGTAGGGAATAAGCACATCCGCCGGCCCTTCGGCGACATGCAGGCGCTCGTCGCTGATATCGAATTCGGCCTGGAACGCCGCGCATTCCTCGCGGTAGCGCTGCTCGATGGTTTCCTTGAGCTGGTACACCGGATCCGCCGCCGACAGCATTGGCGACGGATGGGCACTGATCACGTGCAGGTCGCCCTTGGCCAGGCCGGCGATCGCGTAGCCGTGGTCGATGATGTCGCCGTGCAGGACGCGGTGGTCCTGGTCATGGTTGCCGACATCCACCGCGGCGAGGATCACCCCGCCACTCCACGGCCGCTCGGTCTTGACCATCAGCACCGCGGCCGGGCACAGGCGCAGGAGCTTCCAGTCGGAGGGGGTGAGCAGGGCCTTCTTCAGCGGGTTGTCCGGGCGGTGTTCCTTGATCACCAGCTCGCAGCCCTCGGCCTGCTGCACGTCGATGATCGACTCGTGAAGGGTGTCGTGCCAGGCCTGCTCGAAGGTGACGTTGTCGTAGCCATCGTCGTGCAACTGGCTGCTCAGCAGGCTGAGCAGCGCGCTGTGATCGTGCTTGCGGTCGCACATCAGCAGGTGCAGGCGCGCGCCGGTGGCGCCGGCGATGAGTTTGGCCCGGGTCAGGGCGCGGCTGTGGGCGTGGTCGGGATCGAGGACCACCAGAATGCTGCGGACGGCTTGCATGAGCGTGAACTCCCTTGGGGAAATGGCGAGCAATGACTGACTATAGTCGGCGCCCGACGCGTCGCGGCTTGATGCATATCAAAGCATAGTCACTGGTGATCGCCGCCGACGCCGGTATAATCGCCGCCCCTGTCGCCTCATGCCGTTCGTGAATCCATGCAACTCATCCCCGAAATCGAAGCCTTCCTCGGTTGCCGCACCCCCGACGCCTGGGTGCACGCGGCGCTGGCCGACCAGGAAACCCTGCTGATCGACCACAAGAACTGCGAGTTCAAGGCCGCCAGCACCGCCCTGAGCCTGATCGCCAAGTACAACACGCACATCGACCTGATCAACATGATGTCGCGCCTGGCCCGCGAGGAGCTGGTCCATCACGAGCAGGTGCTGCGCCTGATGAAGCGCCGCAGGATCCCGCTGCGGCCGGTGTCCGCCGGTCGCTACGCCTCGGGCCTGCGCCGCGTGGCCCGCGCCCATGAACCGGCCAAGCTGGTCGACACCCTGGTGATCGGCGCCTTCATCGAGGCGCGCAGTTGCGAGCGTTTCGCCGCGCTGGTACCGCACCTGGACGAGGAACTGGGCAAGTTCTACCACGGCCTGCTCAAGAGCGAGGCGCGGCACTACCAGGGCTACCTGAAGCTGGCCCTGCACTACGGCGATGCCGAGGATGTCCAGCGCACCGTGGACAAGGTGCGCGAGGTGGAAGTCGAGCTGATCCAGTCGCCGGACGAGGAGTTCCGCTTCCACAGCGGCGTCCCGGCCTGAAGCGTCGCGGCGCGAAGGTCTCTTCGCGCCCTTGAATCAGCAGGGTTGCACCGCCAGCCGGTTGCTGACCTTGCGCCCCAGTACCAGTACCGTCACGAAGCCGCAGCCCACCAGGGCGGTGGCCAGGCTCATCAGCACCGCGCTGCCGAGCTGGTCGACGATGCGCCCGCCGAAGAACGAGCCCAGCGCGATGATCACCTGGAACATTGCGACGAACAGCGGCATGCCGCGTTCGACATCCTTGGGCGCGACCACGAACATCCAGATGCTGGCGCAGGCCGGGAACGCCCCGAAGGCGAAGCCCCACAGCGCGATCAGCAGCGCCGCGCCGGTCAGGCTGGTGGCGAAGTAGGGGAACAGGAAGGTGCTGATGCCGATCAGCAGCGCCACCAGCATCAGCGTGTGGCGCACACTGCGGTTGGCGGCGAAGCCGGCGAAGATGTTCCCCGCGACCCCGGCGATGCCGTAGAGCAGCAGCAGCGAACCGATGGTCGGACCGTCGAAGCCGGCCCGTTCCTTGAAGAACGGCGCGACATAGGTATACGCGGCGAAGTGCGCCAGGCCGATCAGCAAGACCGCGATCAGACCGATCCGCGCTTGCGGATTGATGAACAGGGCCGGCAGGTCACTGACGCGAATGGCCTTCTCCGGATTGAGCCGTGGCAGCAGGAAGACCTGCGCCAGCAGCACCGGCACGCCCACCAGCGCGGTGGCGAGGAAGGTCATGCGCCAGCCCATCAGGCCGCTCAGCCAGGTACCCACGGGTACGCCCAGCACCGTGGCCAGGGTCACCCCGACCATGATGATCGACGTGGCCTGCGCCACGCCGACGCCCTTGGGTGCCAGGCGCCCGCTGAGGGCAATCGCCGTCGCCCAGAAGCCGCCGATGCTGATGCCCAGCAACACGCGGCCGAACAGCAGCAGGCTGAAGTCGCTGGCGAAGGCCACCACGATATTGGCGATGATCATGATCAGGGTCAGGCCGACCAGCAGGTAGCGCCGGTCCAGGGCACCGATGCCCACCGAGAGCAACGGCGCGGCGAGGGCGGCCATGATGCCGGGCAGGGTGACCATCAGGCCGGCCTGGCCGGCGCTGATGCCGAGGTCGGCGGCGACATCGTTGAGCACACCGACCGGGAGGAATTCACTGGTGACCAGGGCGAAGGCACCGATGGCCACGGAGAGGATGGCGAGCCATTGCTGGGTGAGGCTGCGCTGGTTTGGGTCGTCGAGGCTATGAGAGGCCTGGCTGGGGCTTGGCATGGTCTTGGGTTCCAAGAAGGGCGCCTGGAGCAGGCGAGGGGATGGGAAAATCGGGGGGCGATTATAGGAGTCGGGTCTGGGCGTCCGACAGACGGGCGGTTTGATAGTGATCATCAGGGGGATTGATGGAGCGGTTTGGGCTGAGGGGCTGTTTTCGAGCCAGGCAGCCTCACTGTGCTGTGGATGTTCAGCGAGACGCTGAGCTCGCAAACACCGTGCGCATCAGGTCAATGGTCTGGTCGATGGATGGGCCCTGTACCGCCGGTGGATCAGGACGCTCGCAAAACTCTCGCCATACAAAGAGGGTCAGCTCTGCACCGTCTGTTTGAGGCACGGTATTGTCGAGCGAGCCAAAAGCCTGGAGCGACCTGTATCTGTCGTCTTGCCAGAACAGGGTCTCGATCCAGGGGTAGATCGGGATGAAGTGGAAATGGATGGAGTGCCCGGCATCATGACCAAAACGGCTGATGTACAGACGTTGTGGATGCAGGTGCGCTTCGATGGCCTGTTGGGTTCTTGCCTGTAACGGCCCCAACTCTGCGAGCGCTTGCTCGGCCAGCGCGGCCAACGAGTTGGTGATCTGCTTTGCGCTGAGTATCAGATAGCCAGGCAACGCACTGTCAATGCGGTGGTTCAACACCCAGTGCGATGACTCATGGATGATGAAGCGAGGCGGTATGTCCATGCTACGGCCCTGAAGAATGATCGACGCAGGGTATCACTCGTGTTTTGAGCAGTGTCAGCTTGTGGTTGGGCTCAACTTCAGCCAGGCAACCTAAACGCTGCCCTCACGTTCGATGACCAGAATCCGCGCTTCTCCGCGAGGATGTGCAACGTGTTCACAGCCAACTCCCGCGAAAAACACATCGCCAACCGACAATGTCACGACGTGTTCAATGCCTGACTCGCGGTAGTGCATATCGACAATGCCGTCGAGGACGGCGAATACCTCCTCGCCATCGTTGACATGCCATTTGTACGGCTGGTCGGTCCAGTGCAGTCGAACGGTGGTGCCGTCCATGTTGGCTATGTCATCAGCCCCCCAGGCGCGAGTGGCGGTGAATTCCTTGCTTCGAATAACTCTCATTGGTCGTGGCGCTCGAAAAAGGTAGTGGGTTTGGACCGATGTATCAGAACCGCTGACCGTCCACGGCTAATCCCAAAGCGCAGACGGCACAACGCAGTCAATATTGAACTACAAGCGACTCAGTCAAGAGGGTGGTTGAACTCTCCAGTGATCCGCCAGGTTGTACTTATGTGTTCTTCAAATGACCCACCCAGCTCGAATGACGCTTGCGTCAGAGTCGCCATGAGCTTTGCGTTCACCCCATAGTCATCCGCATAGTTGATAGTGAGGTTGAACGCCTCCATTCCGTGATCGATCCGGTTTCTGGCAATTTCCTGCCATAACGGTTCGTGAGGAAACCACACAAGGCTGTCCGGAATTTTTGGGGTGGTGTTCCCTTTCAATGTGGCTTCGAACAACAGGCGCTCATCGGCTTTGCTTGACGATGAAAAGCCTGCCGAGCCCTGGTTACTGGCTTCTGGAACAACCGCCGAGAAATCCACGCCGAAATCGCGTTCCCAGCCTTTTTCATGCTCGACCCTGACTTTTCTGGCGCCTAACGAGGTGAGGAGACGAAGCACTTCGGCAAATTTATGTTCGAAGGCTTTTCTATGGAAGCTGGCAACCGGGTAGTAGAGGGTCGCGGAGGCGGGATGTCGGGCGTATACCACTTTTCGTCTCGGGTGACCTGGCGGGAACGTGATCGAATCCGATTCCTTCGTCGAGATTATTGCGATTTCTTCAGGGGTGGACTGAAGGGTATTCGCGAGTTTCTCCAGCCCACGTAACGTCAGAGCGTTCGTCCAGTTCCACGGATATTTTTCATCGAAAAGCTTTTCCCGCGCTTCGCGTATGTTGCGCGCCACCGAGCTTTCCCTGGCGTGCTCCACATCGTCAGCAACTACGACTAACTGATGTTTGAGATCGGTCTTCATTGGCGTGTCGTCTAATAGGAGGTATCGATTTGCCGATGATGCATGAGCACGCCGCGCTTGTGCCAGCGCCAAGCAGTTCGTCACAGGAACGCTGATCAGCTCACACTCCCGGCGTGCTTGCCGAGCCCTCCGGTGGGCTGTGTCATTGCTACCTCCCCATCGACAGTGCACCGCAATACATCAGGGCGAGCCAGGCTCAACATGATTTTCGCGTAGACCAATAGACTCGCTATCGCCGCTGCTGTCGTTCCAGTGAGAAACAACGCGGGAGCTCGCAGGATCAAGCCCGGCAGGAGCATCGCCACAGGCATACCCAGGAGGTACCAGGTACCTGTGTACAGCGGATCGGCACCCATGTTTGCGTAAAGGAGGACAGGGCTGATCAGCAGGATGGAGTAGGCAAGATCATTGTTACGACCAACTGTCATTCCCTGACCTCGCTCTCAGTTTCGTGCCCGCTGCGGGTGGCAAGTCGTTTACTCGATAGCTTCAAACGCCTCGTGATATTGCACAATGCCGGTTGCCAATTCACCGGCAAATGCCTGCGCCTGGAAATACTCGTGAGGGATCCCAGGTAATTCCAAACCTGGGTGGGCCTTGAAACCGAAGCGCCCATAATAGCCAGGATCCCCCAGCACTACGCAACCAATGCCGCCAAGGCGTTGCAACTCCGCCAGAGCGGCTTTCATCAAGGCTGAGCCAATGCCCTGGCCCTGACGATCTGGCCATACGGAGATCGGCCCGAGCCCGAACCAACCACTTGCGCCAGACGAAACCCGAACCGGGGAGATAGCGACATGGCCGATAATCCTGTCGTTCTCTACCGCCACCAGGGAGATGCTGAGCTGCTCGCTGCGGCGTAGTGCATTGACGATGAATTGCTCGGTGTGGCTTGAGTGCTCTTCATGCTCGAATGCTGCCGTGGTCAGTCGCGTTATAGTGTCGATGTCTTCGACGTGTTCGTTGCGGATTTTAATATTCACAGCGATTTTCTCTTCTCAAATAATGAACTGCGAGTTTCTGAATAAAGGCTTGCCGGTGCTATGCACCTTTTTTCTGCAATATGAATAGTTGGTAGCCATATTCGCCAAGGTACTGCCGATGGATATCCAGTTCCTTGGTGATGTCCGCAAGTGCCTTTGAGGAAAACTCTTGCGGGGAAAGTCTGGCGATCTTTTCACGCAGTGGCGCCAGGTAGTTTTCCCACGCCTGCTGGCTCAGTGGGAAACTGTTCAATACCTGATAGTCCAGCTTGGCAATAGTGGATAAGCGATCGTCCTCTGTTGTCATATCCGGGTAACTTTGGCACCAGAATGCCGAGGCTTCCCGGTGACGGTTATCGGTTAGCCACAGCAGATCACTGACCACCAGAAACCCTTGCGGTCTGATAAACGGCCTCCAGCTTTTCAGGGCTTTTTCAAAACCCATGATGTAAGCACTACCTTCCGCCCAGATCGCATCAAACTGCTGTCTTGCGAACGGCATCTCGGTCATGCTGGCGCAAACCAGCTTCACCCGTTCCTGCAAGGCTTTGTCTCCGAGGGTTTCGCGTAAACAGGTCAGGTTGTACTCATCATTGTCCAGGGCAGTAATCAGTGCCGGTGTGTGCTCAGCCAGCAGCACGGTGCTGACACCCCTGCCGCAGCCAATATCCAGCAGTGTGTGCGGTACAGCCGGCAGCGCGTGGAGTGCTTGCAGGGTATCTTCAGCAGATCCCGGCCCCAGGCGATCCAGGCCATCGAAAATCCGCTCGAAATCGGCCATGTACTGCTCGTGCTCATTCATGTCCTTCGACAGCCACTTCAAGCGCAGCGCCTGTTTTTCACTGAAGCCCTGCTTGAGCAGCCAGGTCAGGTGCGCTCCCGGTGCCTGGCTTTCCAGTGCCTGGTGCCCCCGCGCATGGAGGCCATCCCCAGCATGGACGCAAGCAGATCCCGGGATTGCTGTTTTTCGGTGATCTCCTGCTCCAGCGTCTGGAGACGCTCAAGCAGCAACGTTCTATCGATGCGCGTTTCCAGGCACGCCTGGCACTCCCTCAAGGTCAAACCGCCAGCCTGAAGCTGCTGCAACAACTTCAGCTGCTGTAGATCCTGATCCGAGTACGCGCGATAGCCGTTGGCCTGCCGCCTCGATGAGATCAGCCCCATCTTTTCGTAATAGAGCAGCGTGGAGCGGCTCAAGCCCACCTTCGCCGCCAGCTCGGAAATGCGATACATGAGCCTTCCCCTCACTTTGTAGGCTGCGACCCTAAACTATGAAGTTATAGACAGGTAAAGGGGCCGTGTGGATGTGTGGGGAGCAGCAACCTGTTTTCCCCTGTGCACGGCAACCTGGATCAGTAAGGAAATGGCGCATTTTCCTGCCCCCCGAAAACAGCTCGCATGCATGCAGGAACAACGTGGATGAAGCCTGCTACCTTCTAGATGGAGAGTGGGAATGAGCGATGACCCGACATCTCCTAAAAGAAGCGAAGCTGGCGATGATGTTGCGTAGGCAGTCGATGCGGTTACTTTACTGAGATCTGCGCTGGCCTATTTCCGCACACACACACACACAAGCCCAACTGAGTGGAAAGCCCGGTTATGGATATAAAAGGCTCCAAAGCAAGCGGTGCACCCAAGGCCCAGTCTGACACTGATATAGCAAGGCTGGACTCCATGAAAGCGTCCACGGTAGAAGCGGCCAGCACTGGTGGGGGGCTGTGGTACAGCTATCTGTTCCTGATGCTGTACATGCTCATTGCCGTCTCCGGAGTGACCCACGCCGACCTGCTGACCAGTAAAACGCTGACCTTGCCTGTCCTGAATGTGAACCTGCCGTTGCTGGGGTTCTTCTGGCTCGCGCCTCTTCTATTGGTGATCAGCCATGCTTACGTGCTTCTGCATTTCTCTATCATGAGATCGAAGCTGCAAGCGTTTACTACCGAGCTGCTCAGTAAAACCTGGGACATTGAAGCGCAAGAGTTTGCAAGGCGGCAGTTGCCAAACAGCATTTTTATCCAATTGCTGGCGGGTCCGCGCGAAATACGTAAAGGCACCCAGAGAGTGTTGTTGCTCATCATCTCCTTCGTCAGCCTGGCGATGGGGCCAGTGTTTGTTCTGTTTTTATTTCTGCTGCAGTTCTTGCCCTATCATCATGAAGGTTTGACCTGGTGGCATCGACTGTTGATCATGCTCGATCTGGTTCTGTTGATTAAATTATGGCCCCTCGCTGCAATGAGCGAGGGGGGAACGTCGAAAAGAAGTCGTTTCATCAGTATTGCAGTGGCAGTTTTACTGGGCGTGATGACTGTGACAGTCACCTTGTTTCCAGGCGAATGGCTCGATGAGCATTCCTATCAGCTACGCTTCATTCCCACCGCCTGGCCGAATCCTCATGGTGTGGCAGACGATTCTGCGTCGCCTGCCGTGAAGGAAAAGCCACGCGATAAACTTTGCGAAACCGAGTTCAACGCGGCTCCATGTCCTTCGGTTTTGAGTAAGGTCATGCGTGTTTCCGAAGATTTCATCGCCTCGATGAAGTGGATTTCTCTGCGCACTTTATTATTGGAAGGGGACGTCGATCTGAGAACCGGCAAACCGTTGAGTTTGTTTTCGAACCGGCTGGTTCTGCCATCGCACAACAATCCGGGGGCAGTCCTTTTCGAGGAAAGAAGCACAGGAGAACTTGATGCCACTCTGTCGCTGAGGGCACGGAATCTTCAGGGTGCGGTTTTTATCAATGCCAATTTCAGAGGCGCTGACTTTACTGCGGCAAACCTGCGCGGAGCCGTGTTGATTGGTGCTGATCTGCGCGGCGCGAAGATGGGGTGTGCGTCGAGCCAATTGAACGGTGCGGGAAGCAATTTTGTCGGAACGTATGTGGTCAAGGGTACGGATTGTACGCAATTGCAGAATGCTGATCTTTCGGCTGCCTTTTTGCAAAAGACCTCAATTGGAAAAGCAGTTTTCTCCAAGACGAAATTTGCAGGGGCGAATTTGCGGGAAGCCAGTTTGAGTGGCGCGAACATGCCGGGTACGGACTTCTCATATGCAGACCTGAGCGGTGCCAATTTAATGAATGCGGTTGTGGATATGTCAAATATGTCTCATGCGAAACTTATCGGGGCTCATCTTCAATATATCAGCGCGCTGAGGGTCGATTTCTCCGGCGCAAAGCTGGGCTTGGCCTGGATGGAGGGCGCTGACCTCAAAGGTGCAGTTTTCAAAGCGGCCAATCTGGATGGCACCAGTTTCATAAAGGCTGACGGTGTTGACCCGGAGACCTGGGAGAAATCCTGGCCGGTTTCGCGAAATACCACGATGCGTGAGAAGAAGGTCGCCAGCGTGTGGCTTGCGGCGGTATGTGACAGCAAGTATCCCGGTTTGGCCTTGCAGGCCGTATTGCTGCCTTTGGGCATGGCAGTGGAGGGGCAGTACATCGAAAGCCATTCTCCTTTTCTGAAAAACAGCCCGCTCCCGTATCGATTGATCGAGCGCTTCCGTGATTCGAATGCCTGCAAAGGGGCCAGATTCTTTACCGACGACCAGAGGCAGAGTCTCGAAGATATGGCAAACCAGAAAGCTGGAGTTTCGCCGCACGCTGATGTTACGCAGTGAGCGAAATCCGCATTTACCTTCGTAGATGCTCATCGATCAACCCCGCCACCCCCTCGGCATGACTCAGCCCCAGATCATGCCCGGCCTCGGGAAACACCACCAGCCGGGCATCCGCGATCAACTCCGCCAGCCGTTCACCCACCCGCACCGGGCTGATCGGATCGGCGCCGCCCCACAGCAGCAACACCGGCATGCGCAGTTCGTGCAGGCGGGCGCCGAGGTCGGTGCGGTCTTCGAGGAACCAGCGCGGCAGCTCCGGGTGTTCCGCGGCGAACTCCGCGCGCCAGTCCTCGGCGCCGAAGCCGGAGAGGTCCAGGCCGCCCGAGGTCACGGACAACACCAGGTGAGTGATCAGTTCCGGGCGCTCCAGGGCCATGCGGACCGCGACAACGCCACCCATGGATTGCGCGACCAGTGCCGTGGGCCTGTCGATTCTGTCGAGGGCCAGGGCGGCCAGGTGCTCCAGGCAAGTGATCCGTGGGTCGGGCGGTGTCGTACCGAACCCCGGCCAGCCCATGTGGCGGGTTTCGATCGGTGTCTTCAGGGCTTCGGCGGCCGGCTGCCAGAACCGTGTGTTACCGGAGGCGCCGGGCAGGAAAAGCAGTTGTTCGGGGGAAGGGGACACGGTTCGCTCCATGCGTTGTAAACCTCGATACAGGCGCCGCAGGATACCCGGGAATGAACAGGGCCTGGGACCGTTTTGCGGTCCTTTCGCAGTGCTTCGACACACGCCAAGCCAGCGCCTGCCAAAGCCGCTCATCCAAAGGTAAACCCGACCAATCTGCTCAGCCTTCCATCGGCAAAATACAAAGCAAGCTAATAAATGCCTGGACAATCAATGCCTGGGCAGACATATTTGTTTACATTGCTGCCTGAGCAGGTTTCTCACCGATGTCCCATTTCACCCCGGAAAACTTCCAGAGCTGCACCATCGGCATGCTTCTGGGCCGTGCCTCGCTGGTCAAGGACCGCATCCTCGACAGTCATCTGGAGGACTTCGGCGTCACCGCCGCGCAGTTCAAGGTGCTGATCATCGTCGCCCAGTTCGCCGTCGATACCCCGGCGGAACTGTGCCGCCACCTCGGTCTGGATAGTGGTTCGATGACCCGCATGCTCGACCGCCTCGAACAGAAAGACCTGATCGCCCGCAGCCGCTGCCCGGACGACCGGCGCCAGGTCCGCGTCGGCCTCACCGACGAAGGCCGCGCCCTGGCCGAGCGCCTGCCGCATATCGGCGCGGCGGCGATGAACGAGTTGCTCGGTGTCCTCGACCCCGAGGAACTGGCGACCCTCACCGCCATCCTGACCAAGGTTCTGCTCAGCGCCGGCGATGCCCTGACCCTGCTGCGGGTGGGGCATGAATGATCCGCGCCACCCAACAACAGCAGGCCGCGGCAACGTCGGCGGCCACCCGTCATCCATAAGGTATTCGCCATGGCCACTTCTTCGGACACTGCCGCCAACGAGCAGGACGTAAACAATCAGCGCAAGCGCAAGACCTGGCTGGTCGGCCTGGCGCTCGTGGTGGTGGCCCTCGGTGCCGGCACCTGGTTCTGGCACGAACGCTACGGGCGCTGGAGCGAAAGCACCGACGATGCCTACGTCAACGGCAACGTGGTGGAAATCACCCCGCTGATCACCGGCACCGTGATCAGCATCGGCGCCGACGACGGCGACCTGGTGCAGGCCGGGCAGGAACTGATCCGCTTCGACCCGAGCGACGCCGAGGTCGGCCTGCAGGCCGCCGAGGCCAAGCTGGCCCGCGCCGTGCGCCAGGTCCGCGGGCTGTACAGCAATGTCGACGGCATGAAGGCCCAGGTCGAGGCGCGCAAGGCCGAGCTGCAGAAAGCCCAGGAAAACTTCAACCGTCGCAAGATCCTCGCCGCCGGCGGGGCGATTTCCCAGGAAGAGCTGTCCCACGCCCGCGACGACCTGACCTCGGCGCAAGGTGCCCTGGCCAACGCCAGGCAGCAGCTCAATACCACCACCGCGCTGGTCGATGACACCGTGGTGTCGTCCCATCCGCAAGTCCAGGCCGCCGCCGCCGAGCTGCGCCAGGCCTATCTGAGCAACGCGCGCACCACCCTGGTGGCGCCGGTCACCGGCTACGTCGCCAAACGCACCGTGCAACTGGGCCAGCGCCTGGAGCCGGGCACCGCGACCATGGCGGTGATTCCGCTGGACCAGCTGTGGATCGACGCCAACTTCAAGGAAACCCAACTGCGCAACATGCGCATCGGCCAGGCGGTGGAGATCAGCACCGACCTGTACGGCAGCGAGGTGAAGTACAGCGGCACCATCGACAGCCTCGGCGCCGGTACCGGCAGCGCCTTCGCCCTGCTGCCGGCGCAGAACGCCACCGGCAACTGGATCAAGATCGTCCAGCGCGTGCCGGTGCGGGTGCACATCAACCCCGAGCAACTGGCCCGGAATCCGCTGCGCATCGGCCTGTCGACCACGGTCGACGTCGACCTGCACGACCAGAGCGGTCCGGTCCTGGCCCAGCAGCCGGCGCAGCAGGCGAGCTTCGCCACCCAGGTGTATGACCGCCAGCTGGTCGAGGCCGACACCCTGATCGCCCGCCTGATCCACGACAACAGCGCCAGCGACAAGACCGCGCAACGATGAGCAACCAGGCCTCGTTCACCCCGCCGAGCCTGGTCCTGACCACGGTCGGCCTGTCCCTGGCGACCTTCATGCAGGTGCTCGACACCACCATCGCCAACGTCGCCCTGCCGACCATTTCCGGCAACCTCGGGGTCAGCTCGGAGCAGGGCACCTGGGTGATCACCTCGTTCGCCGTGAGCAACGCCATCGCCCTGCCGCTGACCGGCTGGCTGAGCCGGCGCTTCGGCGAGGTCAAGCTGTTCATCTGGGCGACCCTGCTGTTCGTCCTGGCGTCGTTCCTCTGCGGCATTTCCCAGTCGATGCCGGAACTGGTGGGCTTCCGCGTGCTCCAGGGCGTGGTCGCCGGGCCCCTGTACCCGATGACCCAGACCCTGCTGATCGCCGTCTACCCGCCGGCGAAACGCGGCATGGCCCTGGCGCTGCTGGCCATGGTCACGGTGGTGGCGCCGATCGCCGGGCCGATCCTCGGCGGCTGGATCACCGACAGCTACAGCTGGCCGTGGATCTTCTTCATCAACGTGCCGATCGGCCTGTTCGCCGCCGCCGTGGTGCGCCAGCAGATGCGCGCGCGGCCGGTGCACACCAGCCGCCAGCCGATGGACTATATCGGCCTGCTGAGCCTGGTGATCGGGGTCGGCGCCTTGCAGATCGTCCTCGACAAGGGCAATGACCTGGACTGGTTCGAGTCGAACTTCATCATCGTCGGCAGCCTGATTTCCGCGGTGTTCATCGCCGTATTCATCATCTGGGAACTGACCGACAAGCACCCGGTGGTGAACCTGCGCCTGTTCGTCCACCGCAATTTCCGCATCGGCACCATCGTCCTGGTCTGCGGCTACGCCGGCTTCTTCGGCATCAACCTGATCCTGCCGCAGTGGCTGCAGACGCAGATGGGCTACACCGCGACCTGGGCCGGCCTGGCGGTGGCGCCGATCGGTCTGCTGCCGGTGTTGATGTCACCCTTCGTCGGCAAGTACGCGCACCGCTTCGACCTGCGCCTGCTGGCCGGCCTGGCGTTCCTGGCGATCGGCCTGAGCTGCTTCATGCGCGCGCAGTTCACCCATGAGGTGGACTTCCAGCACGTGGCCCTGGTGCAGCTGTTCATGGGCATCGGCGTGGCGCTGTTCTTCATGCCGACCCTGAGCATCCTGTTGTCGGACCTGCCGCCGCAGCAGATCGCCGACGGCTCGGGCCTGGCGACCTTCCTGCGCACCCTGGGCGGCAGCTTCGCGGCCTCGCTGACCACCTGGATCTGGATCCGCCGCGCCGACCAGCACCATGCCTACCTGAGCGAAAGCATCAGCACCTACGAGCCGGCGACGCGCGAGGCGTTGCAGCAACTGGGCGGGGCAGGTGGGGCGTCGTACCGGCAACTGGAGCAGATTCTCGGCAGCCAGGCGTACATGATGTCGACGGTGGACTACTTCACCCTGATGGGCTGGGTGTTCGCGGGGTTGATTCTGCTGGTGTGGCTGGCGAAGCCGCCGTTCGCGGCGAAACCGGGGCCTTCATCGGCGGGGCATTGAGCGGGGGTGTCGCGGGTACCCCCGGGGCGCAGTGGCTGCGCGCCCGTGGGTTGCGTTCACTCAGACCCGGTTGATCTGGGTGACGTACGGCTTGCCATTGATCGGCGCGTAGATTTCCACGATTGCCTTCCACACCACCTGGCTGGCGCCTGGCAGACTGGCATTGGCCTGGTAGCGGTAGTTGGTACCGTTGACTACCTGGGTCGCGACTTCGAGAGGCTCGTAATTCACACCCACGTACCCGGCAAGGGCTTCTTCGAAGACTGCCTTGTCCTGGGCGGTCAGTGGGTGATAAGGGGTCCATCCACCTACAAATTGCTCTTGAGCGGTCATGCGGTATATCTCCCTATAAATGTTCCTACTCGTCTGGCTTTTCGGACTGCGCCCCGTCTATTTCAATGGTTTCCGGCATCCATGTTCGCGTTGTTCATCTGTGATTCAGTTCACATAATGGCTATACGATATCATTCGCAATCATACTGTCTGTAGGTATTAATCCATAAGAAATGTAAGCGCTTGGCTATTTGGTATGACCGCTCGATGACAGGCGTTTCTGCCTGCACAAACTGGATAGCACTCTGCACGATCCGGATATTGCCGCGCTCCCCACGCCCCTAACCTGGCCTGAACAATAACAATGGAGGCCCTGGCCATGTCCCTGGGATTCGACTACCTCAATGCCATGCTCGAGGACGACCGGGAATCCGGCGTCTACCGCTGCAAGCGGGAAATGTTCACCGACCCGCGCCTGTTCGACCTGGAGATGAAGCACATCTTCGAGGGCAACTGGATCTACCTGGCCCACGAGAGCCAGATCCCCGAAAACAACGACTTCCTCAGCCTGACCATGGGCCGCCAGCCGATCTTCATCGCGCGCAACAAGGACGGCGAGCTGAATGCCTTCCTCAACGCCTGCAGCCACCGCGGCGCCATGCTCTGCCGGCACAAGCGCGGCAACCGCTCCAGCTACACCTGCCCGTTCCATGGCTGGACCTTCAACAACAGCGGCAAGCTGCTCAAGGTCAAGGACCCGAGCAACGCCGGCTATCCCGACAACTTCAACTGCGACGGCTCCCATGACCTGACCCGGGTGGCGCGCTTCGAGTCCTATCGCGGCTTCCTGTTCGGCAGCCTCAACGCCGACGTCAAGCCGCTGGTGGAGCACCTGGGCGAGTCGGCGAAGATCATCGACATGATCGTCGACCAGTCGCCGCAAGGCCTGGAAGTGCTGCGCGGCTCCAGTTCCTACATCTACGAAGGCAACTGGAAGCTCACCGCGGAAAACGGTGCCGACGGCTACCACGTCAGCTCCGTGCACTGGAACTACGCCGCCACCCAGAACCAGCGCAAGCAGCGCGAGGCAGGCGAGGAGATCAAGACCATGAGCGCCGGTTCCTGGGCCAAGCAGGGCGGTGGCTTCTATTCCTTCGACCACGGCCACCTGCTGCTGTGGACGCGCTGGGCCAACCCGCAGGATCGCCCGGCCTACGAGCGTCGCGAGCAACTGGCCGCCGACCACGGCCAGGCCCGCGCCGACTGGATGATCGAGAACTCGCGCAACCTGTGCCTGTACCCCAACGTCTACCTGATGGACCAGTTCAGCTCGCAGATCCGCATCGCCCGGCCGATCTCGGTGAACAAGACCGAGATCACCATCTACTGCATCGCGCCCAGGGGTGAAAGCGCCGAGGCCCGCGCGCAGCGCATCCGCCAGTACGAGGACTTCTTCAACGTCAGCGGCATGGCCACCCCCGACGACCTGGAGGAATTCCGTTCCTGCCAGACCGGCTACGGCGCCGGCAGCGGCTGGAACGACATGTCCCGCGGTGCGCAGCACTGGGTCGAGGGCGCCGACGAGGCGGCCCGCGAGATCGAACTGGCGCCGCTGCTGTCGGGCGTGCGCACCGAGGACGAAGGCCTGTTCGTGCTGCAGCACAAGTACTGGCAGGACACCCTGCTCAAGGCCCTCGCGGAGGAACAGCGACTGATTCCCGTGGAGGCCGTGCAATGAGCCTGCATGACACCGTGCGTGACTTCCTCTACCGCGAAGCGCGCTACCTGGACGATGCCCAGTGGGACCAGTGGCTGGAGCTGTACGCCGCCGACGCGACCTTCTGGATGCCGTCGTGGGACGACGACGACCGCCTGACCGAAGACCCGCAGAGCGAGATCTCGCTGATCTGGTACGGCAACCGCGGCGGTCTGGAAGACCGGGTCTTCCGCATCAAGACCGAACGCTCCAGCGCGACGGTGCCGGACACCCGCACCTCGCACAACCTCAGCAACATCGAGATCGTCGAGCAGGACGCCGGGCAGTGCCGGGTGCGCTTCAACTGGCACACCCTGAGCTTTCGCTACAAGACCACCGACAGCTATTTCGGCACCAGTTTCTACACCCTCGACCTGCGCGGCGAGACGCCGCTGATCCTGGCGAAGAAGGTGGTGCTGAAGAACGACTACGTTCGCCAGGTCATCGACATCTACCACATCTGACGTCACGGCGAGGACCGCCCGGTGTGCCATGCGGCGCGCCGTGCCGCGCTTCGCCCGCGAGGTGCCACATGAGCTTCCAGATCGCACTGAATTTCGAGGACGGGGTCACCCGTTTCATCCATGCCGAAGGTCACGAAACCGTGGCTGACGCCGCCTATCGCCAGGGCATCAACATCCCCCTGGACTGCCGCGACGGCGCCTGCGGCACCTGCAAGTGCCAGGCCGAGTCCGGGCGCTACGACCTCGGCGACAACTTCATCGAGGATGCCCTGAGCGCGGACGAAATCGCCCGTGGCTACGTGCTCACCTGCCAGATGCGCGCCGAGAGCGATTGCGTGGTGCGCATCCCGGCGGCGTCGCAGTTGTGCAAGACCGAGCAGGCCAGTTTCGAGGCGGCCATCAGCGACGTGCGCCAGCTCTCAGCCAGCACCATCGCCCTGTCGATCAAGGGCGAATCCCTGAATCGCCTGGCCTTCCTGCCGGGGCAGTACGTCAATCTGCAGGTGCCGGGCAGCGCGCAGAGCCGGGCGTATTCCTTCAGTTCGCTGCAGCGCGACGGCGAGGTCAGCTTCCTGATCCGCAACGTCCCAGGTGGGCTGATGAGCAGCTTCCTCACCGGGCTGGCCAAGGCCGGCGACCCGATGACCCTGGCCGGGCCGCTGGGCAGCTTCTACCTGCGGCCGATCCAGCGGCCGCTGCTGTTGCTGGCCGGGGGCACCGGGCTGGCGCCGTTCACCGCGATGCTGGAGAAGATCGCCGAGCAGGGCAGCGCGCATCCGCTGCACCTGATCTACGGGGTCAGCAACGATTTCGACCTGGTCGAGCTGGAGCGCCTGCAGGATTTCGCCGCGCGCATTGCGGGCTTCACCTTCAGCGCCTGCGTGGCCAATCCCGAGAGCCAGTACCCGCAGAAGGGCTACGTCACCCAGCACATCGAGCCGGGCCACCTGAACGACGGCGATGTCGATGTGTACCTGTGCGGGCCGCCGCCGATGGTCGAGGCGGTGAGCCGGTACCTCGGTGAGCAGGGGATCGAGCCGGTGAATTTCTACTTCGAGAAGTTCGCGGCTGCCGCCTAACGCCAGTCTGGCTTGGCACTCGGCTTTTGTAGGAGCTGGCTTGCCTGCGAAGGACCGCGTAGCGGTCCCTGATTATGGCGGTGACTGGATTGGGCCTGCTTTGCAGGCCTTCGCAGGCAAGCCAGCTCCTACAGGGGGATGCAGGCCAGCGGTCATACAGGGGAGTGCAGGCCAGTAGCCACACAGCAGATTCAGGAGATGAACATGAACAACAGATTCCAAGACAAGGTCGCCCTGGTCACCGGTGCCGCCCAGGGCATCGGCCGCGGCGTGTGCTGGCGGCTCAAGGCCGAGGGCGCGAAAGTGGTGGCGGTGGACCGTTCCGAACTGGTCCATGAGCTGGCCGGGGAGGGCATGCTGACCCTCACCGCCGACCTCGAACTCCACGACGACTGCGCCCGGGTCATGGCCACGGCAGTGCAGACCTTCGGCCAGCTCGACATCCTCGTCAACAACGTCGGCGGCACTATCTGGGCCAAGCCCTTCGAGCACTACGAGGTGGCGCAGATCGAGGCCGAGGTGCGCCGCTCGCTGTTCCCCACCCTGTGGTGCTGCCACGCGGCACTGCCGTACATGCTCGAACGCGGCAGCGGCGCCATCGTCAACGTCTCGTCCATCGCCACCCGCGGCGTCAACCGCGTGCCCTACGGCGCGGCCAAGGGCGGCGTCAACGCACTCACCGCGTGCCTGGCCTTCGAGACCGCCGGGCGCGGCATCCGCGTCAACGCCACCGCCCCCGGCGGCACCGAGGCGCCAGCGCGGCGCATCCCGCGCAACGCCGCCGAGCAGAGCGCGGACGAGAAGGCCTGGTACCAGCAGATCGTCGACCAGACCCTGTCCAGCAGCCTGATGAACCGCTACGGCAGCATCGACGAACAGGTCGGCGCAATCCTCTTCCTGGCCTCCGACGAGGCTTCGTACATCACCGGCACGACCCTGCCGGTAGGCGGTGGCGACCTCGGCTGAGCGCCGCCCCCGGCAAGGTTTTCCTCGAACAACAAAAACAACCGAGACAGATGCCATGCGAACCCTGGATATCCACCCGATCATCGATAACGCACGCTTTTCTCCCTTCCACTGGAGGGTCATGGCCTGGTGCGGTCTGCTGCTGATCTTCGACGGCTACGACCTGTTCATCTACGGCGTGGTGTTGCCGGTGATCATGAAGGAGTGGAGCCTGACGCCGCTGCAGGCCGGCGCCCTGGGCAGCTACGCGCTGTTCGGCATGATGTTCGGCGCACTGGCCTTCGGCAGCCTGGCCGACCGCATCGGGCGCAAGAAAGGCATCGCCATCTGTTTCGCACTGTTCTCCGGGGCGACCATTCTCAACGGCTTCGCCAGCAGTCCCGGTGAATTCGGCATCTACCGCTTCGTCGCCGGGCTCGGCTGCGGCGGCCTGATGCCCAACGCCGTGGCGCTGATGAACGAGTACGCACCCAAGCGTTTGCGCAGCACCCTGGTGGCGATCATGTTCAGCGGCTACTCGCTGGGCGGCATGCTCTCCGCCGGGGTCGGCATCTTTCTGTTGCCGCGTTTCGGCTGGGAGTCGATGTTCTTCGCCGCCGCGCTGCCGTTGCTGCTGTTGCCGGTGATCCTGCATTACCTGCCGGAGTCCATCGGCTTCCTGGTGCGCCAGGGCCGCACGGAAGAGGCCCGGGTGCTGCTCAAGCGCCTCGATCCGCACTGCGACGTGCAGGCCGGCGATCAGCTCCAGGCCGTCGAGCGCAAGGGCAAGGGCGCCTCGGTGCTGGAGCTGTTTCGCAACGGCCTGGCGGTGCGCACCCTGGCCCTGTGGCTGGCGTTCTTCTGCTGCCTGCTGATGGTCTACGCCCTCAGTTCCTGGTTGCCCAAGCTGATGGCCAGCGCCGGCTACAGCCTGGGTTCGAGCCTGTCGTTCCTGCTCGCGCTGAACTTCGGCGGCATGGCCGGGGCCATCCTCGGCGGCTGGCTGGGCGACCGCTACAACCTGGTCAAGGTCAAGGTGGCGTTCTTCCTCGGCGCGGCGCTGTCGATCAGCCTGCTCGGGGTCAACAGCCCGATGCCGGTGCTGTACCTGCTGATCTTCATCGCCGGCGCCACCACCATCGGCACGCAGATCCTCCTGTATGCCGGCGCTGCCCAGCTGTATGGCCTGTCGGTGCGTTCCACCGGCCTTGGCTGGGCCTCCGGCATCGGCCGCAACGGCGCCATCGTCGGCCCGCTGCTGGGCGGCGCGCTGATGGGCATGCAACTGCCGCTGCAACTGAACTTCCTCGCGTTCGCCATCCCTGGCGCGATCGCCGCGCTGGCCATGGCCGTGCACCTGGCCAGCGGCCGGCGCGCGGTGGTGTTGCCGGCTGCTTCGTCCTGACGTGTGTCGAGCGCTACCCATTTCAAGAAAACAAAAGAGGACCGCAATCATGACCGTGAAGATTTCCCAGACCCCCGCCACCCAGGCGTTCTTCGAAGAAGCCGCGGGCTTTCGCAACGACGCAGGCAGCCCGCGCCTGAAGTGCATCGTGCAGCGCATCCTGCAGGACACCGCGCGCCTGATCGAAGACCTGGAGATCAGCGAGGACGAGTTCTGGCATGCCGTCGATTACCTCAACCGCCTCGGTGGTCGGGGCGAGGCCGGGCTGCTGGTGGCGGGGCTGGGCATCGAGCATTTCCTCGACCTGCTGCAGGACGCCAAGGACGCCCAGGCCGGCCTCGGCGGTGGCACCCCGCGGACCATCGAGGGGCCGCTGTACGTGGCCGGCGCGCCACTGGCCGAGGGCCAGGTGCGCATGGACGACGGCAGCGAGGAAAACGTCGCCATCCCGATGTTCCTCGAAGGCCGGGTGTTCGATCCCCAGGGGCGACCGCTGGCGGGTGCCACGGTGGACCTGTGGCATGCCAATACCCGTGGCACCTATTCGTTCTTCGACCAGAGCCAGTCGGCGTTCAACCTGCGTCGGCGCATCGTCACCGACAGCGAGGGTCGCTACCGTGCGCGCAGCATCGTGCCGTCCGGCTATGGCTGCGATCCGCAGGGCCCGACCCAGGAATGCCTGGACCTGCTCGGCCGGCATGGCCAGCGTCCGGCCCATGTGCACTTCTTCATCTCGGCGCCGGGGCACCGGCACCTGACCACCCAGATCAACCTGTCGGGCGATCAGTACCTGTGGGACGACTTCGCCTACGCCACCCGCGACGGGCTGGTGGGCGAGGTGGTGTTCCGCGAGGACGGCGCGCGCGGCGTGGCGGGGCGGTATGCCGAGCTGGTGTTCGATTTCCATCTGCAGCAGGCCGCGGACAGTGAGGCCGAAGCGCGCAGCAAGCGGCCGCGGGCGTTGCAGGAAGCCTGATCGTCGCGAGCAAGCTCGCTCCCGCAGGGGACGTGGGCGCGAGCGTGCTCGCGAATCAGGCGACACAACAACCAGAGCCGGGCACCGGCCAATTCCTTGCGAGCCCCCATAACAACAAGATCAAGAGAGCTTCGGAATGAACCACACCCCTTGCGTCATGCTGGGCATCAGCCTGCTCAGCCAACCCCTGCTGGCCGCCGAACACGGCTTCTTCGAGGATGCCAAGGCCAGCCTCGCCGCCCGCAACTACTACTTCAGCCGCGACTTCTCCGACATCGTCGGCGCCAGCCAGCAATCGAAGGCCGAGGAATGGGCCCAGGGCTTCATTCTTGATTTCAAGTCCGGCTACACCCCCGGGCCGGTCGGCTTCGGCGTGGATGCGCTGGGCCTGCTGGGCATCCGTCTGGACAGCAGCCCCGACCGGGTCAACACCGGGTTGCTGCCGGTCCACGGCGACGGCCGTGCCGCCAGCGAGTACAGCCGTCTGGCGCCGACCTTGAAGATGCGCCTGTCGAACACCGAACTGCGGGTCGGCGAGCTGCAACCCAACCTGCCGGTGCTGACCTTCAGTGATATCCGCCTGCTGCCGCCGAGCTACCAGGGCGTCAGCCTCAGCTCCAGCGAGATCGATGGCCTCACCGTGCAGGCCGGGCACCTGAACGCCACCCACCTGCGCAACGAAGCCGGCGACGAGAAGATGATGGCGATGCTCGGCCATGTGCCGCAGCGCCAGGCCACCAGCGACGCCTTCGATTACCTGGGCGGCGACTACGCCTTCAACGGCGGGCAGACCAGTGCCAGCCTGTGGTACGGGCAGTTGCAGGACATCTACCGCCAGGGCTTCGTCGGTTTCAAGCACAGCCAGCCGTTGGGGGCCTGGGTGCTGGGTGCCAATCTCGGCTACTTCACCGCGCGGGAGGAGGGGGATGCCTTGCTCGGGCGCATCGACAACCAGGCGTTGTTCTCGATGTTCAGTGCCCGCCGTGGCGGTCATACCCTGTATGCCGGCTACCAGGCGATGTACGGTGACAGCCCGTTCCCGCGGGTGTTCGCCAATATCACCCCGCTGGGCAACGAAGTACCGACCTACGAGTTCGCCTACACCGACGAACGCTCGTACCAGGTGCGCTACGACTACAACTTCGTCGCCCTCGGCATGCCCGGCCTGACCGCCTCGGTGCGCTACATCAGCGGCGATAACGTCACCACCGGCCAGGGCTTCGAGGGCAAGGACCGCGAACGCGACCTCGACCTGACGTATGCGGTGCAGAGTGGGGTGCTGAAGGGCTTGGGGATTCGCCTGCGCAATGCCATGGCGCGCTCGAACTACCGCAGTGATATCGATGAAAACCGGTTGATCCTGAGCTATACGTGGCAACTGTTCTGAGACTGTGCGCTGATCGCACGCGGTGCTAATCGCGCTGTCCGTTATCCGCACGACTTTCGTCGCCCGACATTGCCCCACCCGCGGGTGGGGCTTAGTGTTGAGGCTGTCCGCCGATGGTCGCCTGCCGACGGAAAAAACCGGCCACGCGCTAGAATCGAACCACCGTGAACGACCGCCGCCGCCGCGCCTTGCGCGCGGCAGGCAGCGGCGCCAGAACAATAACGACAACGAGTGCCTTGCCTATGGAAAACCGCCTGCTGAGCGAGCGCAGTAGCGTGTTCCACCGCGCCGACCCCTACGCCGTGTCCGACTACGTCAACCGGCACGTGGGCCAGCACTGCATCGGCCTGTCCCGCAGCACTCATCCCCAGGCCAGCCTGAGCCACCGCAAATTCGCCGAGCTGGACCTGTGCCGCATCAGCTACGGCGGCAGCGTGCGGGTCACCTCGCCGGCCCTGGAGAGCATCTATCACCTGCAGGTCCTGCTCGATGGCAACTGCCTGTGGCGCCGTGGCAGCCAGGACGAGCGCTACCTGCTGCCAGGCGAGCTGCTGCTGATCAACCCGGACGAACCGGTGGACCTGACCTACTCGCAGGACTGCGAGAAATTCATCCTCAAGGTGCCGACCCGCCTGCTCGACACCCTGTGCGACGAGCAACGCTGGCAGCGGCCCAGCGCCGGGGTGCGCTTCCTGCGCAATCATTACCGGCTGGATGAGCTGGAAGGCTTCGTCAGCCTGCTGGCCATGCTCTGCCAGGAGGCGGAAGCCAGTGATCCGCTGCCACGGGTGCAGGGGCATTACAGCCAGATCCTGGCAAGCAAGCTGCTGACCCTGCTGAGCACCAATATCCGCCGCGAAAGCCTGGGTTCGCACGGCGCGAGCCTGGAGCGGATCCTCGACTACATCGAGCGCAACCTGAAGCTGGAGCTGCCGGCCGAGGTCCTCGCCGAGCAGGCCAACATGAGCCTGCGCTCGTTCTATGCGCTGTTCGACCGGCAGTTGGGCACCACGCCCAAGCAGTACGTGCTGCAGTGCAAGTTCGAGCGCCTGCGGCAATGCCTGAGCGATCCGACGTGCGCGGTGCGCAGCGTCACCGAATTGGCGATGGACTACGGATTCATGCACCTGGGGCGGTTTTCCGAGGGCTATCGCCAGCGCTTCGGCGAGTTGCCGTCGGAAACCTTCAGGCGGCGGGGACTCTAGACGAAATCGAACGGGGCCAGTTGGAAGCCCTGTTCGTCCACCTGCAGGGCCCAGCCCTGGCGGTCCCAGTCGCCGAGCACGATACGCCGCGCGGCACTGCCATCGTCGAGGGTCAGCTTGTGGATCGCCGGGCGGTGAGTGTGGCCGTGGACCAGGGTGCGCACGCCGTAGCGCTGCATGAGCCGTGGCACTTCCTCGGTGGTGACATCGATGATGTCGTTGGCCTTCATGCGCGTCTGCGCCTTGCTTTCGCTGCGCAGCTTGCGCGCCAGCTTGCGCCGCGTGGACAACGGCAGGTGGCGCAGGATCCACAGGCTCAGCGGGTTGCGCAGGGTGCGCCGCAGCTTCATGTAGGCTTCGTCGCGGGTGCACAGGCTGTCGCCATGCATCAGGAGCACCGGCTCGCCGAGCATCTCGACCACGCTGGGGTCCTTGAGCAGGGTGCAGCCGGCGGCCTTGCAGAAGGCCTTGCCGATGAGGAAGTCGCGGTTGCCGTGCATCAGGAAGAGCTGCGTGCCGCTGTCGCTGAGCGCGCGCAGGGCCTGGCAGATGGAGGCCTGGAACGGCGTCATGCCGTCGTCGCCGATCCAGGCTTCGAAGAAGTCGCCGAGGATGTACAGGGCCTGTGCATCCCGGGCGCGGGTCGCCAGCAGATCAAGAAACGCCCGGGTGATGTCCGGGCGTTCTTCTTGCAGGTGCAGATCGGAGATCAGCAGTATCACTCAATGATCTCGGCTTTCTCGATGATCACGTCGTCCTTCGGTACGTCCTGGTGGCCGGACTTGGAACCGGTGGCGACCTTCTCGATGGCATCGACCACTTCCTTGCCCTCGATCACTTCACCGAACACCGCGTAGCCCCAGCCCTGGATGTTCTTGCCGCTGTGGTTGAGGAAGTCGTTGTCGTTGCCGTTGATGAAGAACTGCGCCGAGGCCGAATGCGGCTCCTGGGTGCGCGCCATGGCGATGGAGTACTTCTTGTTCTCCAGGCCGTTGTCGGCTTCGTTCTGGATGCTGGCGCGGGTGCCTTTCTGCTGCATGTTCTGGTCGAAACCGCCGCCCTGGATCATGAAACCCTTGATCACACGGTGGAAGATGGTGCCGTCGTAGTGGCCGTCTTTCACGTACTGGACGAAGTTTTCCGCGGTTTTCGGGGCTTTTTCGCTGTCCAGTTGCAGGACGATATCGCCGTGGTTGGTGCTCAGTTTGACTTTGGCCATGCTGGAATTCGCTCTCTCAAGGCATGTGGAAAAGGAGGGTGCGCACGCGCGTTACAGACCCTGACGCCGGTTCCGGCGCCGGCGATACGTCGATCGCGGTGATTTTTTTGCCGCGGGCCCCGATATTAGCGCCGGTTTGTCGGCGCGGTGCTGTCGGCGGCGCGACGGCTTCGGCTATGATAAGCGCTTTGTTTCACGCGGCCTACCCGGGCCGGACACCGGAATTCCAAGGATCCTATGAGCAAGCCCACTGCTGACACCGCTCCCAATGCCGCCAAAGGCGCGCCCGCCGTCCCCGTCAACTTCCTGCGCCCGATCGTGCAGGCCGACCTGGACTCGGGCAAGCACAGCAGCATCGTCACCCGTTTCCCCCCAGAGCCCAACGGTTACCTGCACATCGGTCACGCCAAGTCGATCTGCGTGAACTTCGGCCTGGCCCAGGAATTCGGCGGTGCCTGTCACCTGCGCTTCGATGACACCAACCCGGCCAAAGAGGACCAGGAGTACATCGACGCCATCCAGGAAGACGTCAAGTGGCTCGGTTTCCAGTGGACCGGCCCGGTGCGCTATGCCTCGGAATACTTCGATCAGCTGCATGACTGGGCCGTGGACCTGATCAAGTCGGGCAATGCCTACGTCTGCGACCTGACGCCGGAGCAGGCCCGGGAATATCGCGGCAGCCTGACCGAGCCGGGGCGCAACAGCCCGTTCCGCGAGCGCGGCGTCGAGGAGAACCTCGACCTGTTCGCACGCATGAAGGCCGGCGAGTTCAAGGACGGCGAACGCGTCCTGCGCGCCAGGATCGACATGGCGTCGCCGAACATGAACCTGCGCGACCCGATCCTCTACCGCATCCGCCATGCCCACCACCACCAGACCGGTGACAAGTGGTGCATCTACCCGAACTACGACTTCACCCACGGCCAGTCGGACGCCATCGAGGGCATCACCCACTCCATCTGCACCCTGGAGTTCGAAAGCCACCGTCCGCTGTACGAATGGTTCCTCGACAAGCTGCCGGTGCCGGCCACGCCGCGCCAGTACGAGTTCAGCCGGCTGAACCTGAACTACACCATCACCAGCAAGCGCAAGCTCAAGCAACTGGTGGACGAGCAGCACGTCGAGGGCTGGGACGACCCGCGCATGTCGACCCTGTCCGGCTTCCGTCGCCGCGGCTACACCCCGGCGTCGATCCGCAACTTCTGCGAGATGATCGGCACCAACCGTTCCGACGGCGTGGTCGACATGTCCATGCTCGAGTTCAGCATCCGCGACGACCTCGACCGCAACGCCCCGCGCGCCATGTGCGTGCTGCGCCCGCTGAAGGTGGTGATCAGCAACTACCCGGAAGGCCAGGTCGAGCAACTGGAACTGCCGCGCCATCCGAAGGAAGACATGGGCGTGCGCGTCCTGCCGTTCGCCCGCGAGCTGTACATCGACCGCGACGACTTCATGGAAGAGCCACCCAAGGGCTACAAGCGCCTGGAGCCGGCCGGTGAAGTGCGCCTGCGCGGCAGCTACGTGATCCGCGCCGACGAGGCGATCAAGGACGCCGACGGCAACATCGTCGAGCTGCGCTGCTCCTACGACCCGGACACCCTGGGCAAGAACCCCGAGGGCCGCAAGGTCAAGGGCGTGATCCACTGGGTTCCGGCCGACGGCAGCGTCGAGTGCGAAGTGCGTCTGTACGACCGTCTGTTCAAGGCGGCGAACCCGGAAAAGACCGCCGATGGCGGCACCTTCCTCGACAACATCAACCCGGATTCGCTGCAGGTGCTGCGTGGTTGTCGTGCCGAGCCGTCGCTGGGCAACGCCCAGCCTGAAGACCGCTTCCAGTTCGAGCGCGAAGGCTACTTCTGCGCCGACCTGAAAGACTCCCGTCCAGGCCAACCGGTATTCAACCGCACCGTGTCCCTGCGTGATTCCTGGGGCAGCTGAGGAAATTTCGTGCTTACCATCTACAACACCCTGAGCAAGACCAAGGAAGCGTTCAAACCGCTGGACGGCAACAAGGTGCGCATGTACGTCTGCGGCATGACCGTGTACGACTTCTGCCACCTGGGCCACGGCCGCAGCATGGTCGCCTTCGACCTGGTCACCCGCTGGCTGCGTTACAGCGGCTACGACCTGACCTACGTGCGCAACATCACCGACATCGACGACAAGATCATCAACCGCGCCAATGAAAACGGCGAGGCGTTCGACGCCCTGACCGCGCGCATGATCGATGCCATGCACGAGGACGAGCGTCGCCTGAACATCCTCAAGCCGGACCTGGAACCGCGTGCCACCGAGCACATCGCGGGCATGCACGCGATGATCCAGACCCTGATCGACAAGGGCTATGCCTACGCTCCGGGCAATGGCGACGTGTACTACCGGGTTGGCAAGTTCGTCGGCTACGGCAAGCTGTCGCGCAAGAAGATCGAAGACCTGCGCATCGGTGCGCGGATCGAAGTGGACGAGGCCAAGCAGGACCCGCTGGACTTCGTCCTGTGGAAAGGCGTCAAACCAGGCGAGCCGAGCTGGGAATCGCCATGGGGTCCGGGCCGTCCGGGCTGGCACATCGAGTGCTCGGTGATGTCCACCTGCTGCCTGGGCGAGAGCTTCGACATCCATGGTGGCGGCAGCGACCTGGAGTTCCCGCACCACGAGAACGAGATCGCCCAGAGCGAGGCCGCGACCGGCAAGCAGTACGCCAATTCGTGGATGCACTGCGGGATGATCCGCATCAACGGCGAGAAGATGTCGAAGTCGCTGAACAACTTCTTCACCATCCGCGACGTGCTCGACAAGTACCACCCGGAGGTGGTGCGCTACCTGCTGGTGTCGAGTCACTACCGCAGCGCCATCAACTACTCCGAGGACAGCCTGCGCGAGTCCAAGGGCGCGCTGGAGCGTTTCTACCACGCGCTGCGCGGCCTGCCGGTGGTGGCACCGCAGGGCGGCGAGGCGTACGTCGAGCGTTTCACCGCGGCGATGAACGACGACTTCGGTACCCCGGAAGCCTGCGCCGTGCTGTTCGACCTGGTGCGCGAAATCAACCGCCTGCGCGACAGTGATGCGCAGGCGGCGGCCGGTCTGGCGGCGCGCCTGCGTGAGCTGGGCGGGTTGCTGGGTGTGCTGCAACTGGAGGCCGATGACTTCCTGCGTGCCGGTGCCGAGGGCAAGGTCGATGCGGCCGAGGTCGAAGCGCTGATCCAGGCGCGCCTGCAGGCGCGGGCCGAGAAGAACTGGGCCGAGTCCGACCGCATTCGCGATCAGATCGCGGCCATGGGCGTGGTGTTGGAAGACAAGAAAGGCGAGACCACCTGGCGTCTGGCTGACTGAAATCCTGCAGCGCCCTTGATGGCCTCATCGCGGACAACGCCCGCTCCCACACCGTGGACCTTGTGGGAGCGGGCGTTGCCCGCGATGAGGCCATCAGCCTTTCACACCTGCCCCCGACAATGCACCACCAGTCGGGCGCCACCCAGCTCGCTTTGCCCCACCTCCAGCGCAAAGCCATGCAGATCGACGATCGCCGCGACGATCGACAGGCCCAGCCCGAACCCCGAATGCTTGTGTCCTTCCTCGCTGCGGTAGAAGCGCTTCAACACCGTCTCGCGTTCTTCCGCCGGAATCCCCGGACCACTGTCCTCCACCGCGACCTGCACGCCATCCGCATCGGGTACGGCCGTGATGCGTACACGACCACCCGCAGGGGTGAACTTGATCGCATTGCCTACCAGGTTGGCCAGTGCCTCGAACAGCAGCTCATGGTCACCAAACACCTGCGGTAGCGGACCGTCCACCTCCAGGCTCAAGGCAATCTCGCCATCCTCGGCCAGGGGCAGGTAGAAGTCGTGCAGCTCCAGCAGAATTTCCCGCGGTTGCAGCTCGACGAAGCCCGCCCGACGCTGCCGGTCTTCCAGCTCGCTGATCCGCAGCAACCCGCGAAAGCGCGCCATCAGCGTGTCGGTCTCGGCGATCGCCTGTTCCATCGCCTCGGCCTGCGGGGCGTCGTCGCCGGCCTGCTGGCGGATGCGGTAGAGCTGCGCGCGCAGGCGGGTGAGCGGGGTGCGCAGGTCGTGGGCGATGTTGTCGCAGACACCCTTGACCTCGTGCATCAGCCGCTCGATGCGGTCGAGCATGGCGTTGACGATGGCGGCGAGCATGTCCAGTTCGTCGCGCCGCTGTGACATCGGCAGGCGCCGGGTCAGGTCGCCGGCGACGATCTGCTCGGCGGTGGCCTGGATCGCGCGGATGCGCTTGAGCGGTCGGCGTCTGAGCCAGTACCAGCCGGCGATGCCGGGGATGATGGTCAGCGACAGGCCCCAGAGCAGGGCGTGGAGGATGATCCGGGTGACCACGAACAGCGAGCCGTTGTCCCGCACCAGCACCAGCCAGCGCCCGTCCGGCACCTTCAGCGCCACGCCGTCGCAGCTGTCCGCCGGCAGGCGTGGGTCGTCGGCGTCGAGGCAGCGCTTCAGTTCATGGATGCGCCCGTCCAGGCCCAGGCCGTTGGGCATCTGGCGAATCTGCCCGCCCAGCGGGTTGAATTGCCGGTCGAACAGGCCGTAGGCGTCGAAACTGCGCTCCTCGAAGGCCTGGCTGGCGATCAGCGCATCGTCCAGCTGCTTGCCGCTCATATGGGCGAACAGGTGCTGGCGTTGCAGCAGGGAATGCCGGGTCAGCTTGTTCAGGTAGCTGGACACCTCCAGGTACAGCACCCCCATGAGGATGCTGCTCCAGGCCACGAAGAGAAAACTGTACAGCGCCAGCAGACGGCTGGTGGACGAACTCCAGCCTTTATGCGGGTTCGGCAATGGCATAGCCGGAGCCTCGCACGGTGCGAATCAGCGGCGACTGGCCGGGCGCGTCGATCTTCTTGCGCAGGCGGCCGATATGCACATCGATCAGGTTGGTCCCCGGGTCGAAGTGATAACCCCAGACTTCCTCGAAGATCATCATGCGGGTGATGACCTGGCCGGCATGGCGCATGAGGAATTCCAGCAGCTTGTACTCGGTGGGCAGCAGGTTGAGGGTCTGTTCGCCGCGCCGGGCCTCGTGGCTGATCAGGTCCAGTTCGAGGTCGGCCACCTGCAGGCGGGTCTGGGTCATCGGCACGCTGTTGCGCCGCAGCAGCACCTCGACGCGGGCGGCCATCTCGTCGGACGCGAACGGCTTGGTCAGGTAGTCGTCGCCGCCGGCACGCAGGCCGCGGACCCGCTCGTCGACGTCGGAGAGGGCGCTGATCATCAGGATCGGTGTGGCGATCTTCAGGTTGCGCAGGGTGGTGACGATGGTCAGACCGTCGACTTCCGGCAGCATGCGGTCGACGGTGATCAGGTCGTAGCCACCGGCGATGGCGCGGGCCAGGCCTTCGCGGCCGTTGTCGACCCAGTCGACCTCGAGACCATGGCTGGAGAGTTCGGCGACGATTTCCTGGCCGGTGACGGCATCGTCTTCGATTGTCAGTACGCGGGGCATGCTCTTACCTGGGCAGCGGTTGGAGATTCGATTGTGCCAAAGAATAGGCAAGGCCCGGGTTAAAGGAAATTCATCTGGGAAGGGGTAAACCCATTGGGGCCGCGAAGCGGCCCCAAAGAGACATCAGGCGACCTTGACGATCCAGCCCGCCGGGGCTTCGACGTCACCGCTCTGGATGCCGGTCAGTTCGGCGTAGAGCTTCTGGGTGACCGGGCCGACTTCGGTTTCGCTGTGGAACACGTGCAGCTTGCCGTTGTAGTGGATGCCACCGATCGGGGTGATCACCGCGGCGGTGCCGCAGGCGCCGGCTTCCTTGAACTTGCCGATCTCGTCGATGTTCACGTCGCCTTCGATCACTTTCAGGCCCAGGCGCGAGGCGGCCAGTTCCATCAGCGACAGGCGGGTGATGCCCGGCAGCACGGAGGCGGATTTCGGGGTGATGAATTCGTTGTCGGCGGTGATGCCGAAGAAGTTGGCCGAACCGACTTCCTCGATCTTGCTGTGGGTCAGCGGGTCGAGGTAGATGGCGTCGGCGAAGCCGGCCTTCTTGGCTTCGTAGCCTGGCATCAGGCTGGCCGCGTAGTTGCCGCCGACCTTGGCCGCGCCGGTGCCTTGCGGGGCCGCGCGATCGTAGTCGGAGATGATGAAGTTGTGCGGCGTCATGCCGCCCTTGAAGTACGAGCCGACCGGGATGGCGAAGATCGAGAAGATGAACTCCGGCGCAGTGCGCACGCCGACGTTGTCACCGGTGCCGATGACGAACGGACGCAGGTACAGGGAGCCTTTGCCATAGGGCGGAACGAAACGTTCGTTGGCCTTGACCACCTGCTTGCAGGCGTCGATGAAGACGTCGGTCGGGACCTGCGGCATCAGCAGGCGCGCGCAGCTGCGGGCCATGCGCGCGGCGTTCTGGTCGGGGCGGAACAGGTTGATCGAGCCATCCTTGCAACGGTAGGCCTTCATGCCTTCGAAGCACTGCTGGCCGTAGTGCAGGGCGGTGGAGCCTTCGCTGATGTGCAGGACGTTGTCTTCGGTCAGGGTGCCCGCGTCCCACTCGCCGTTGCGCCACACGGACAGGTAGCGTTTGTCGGTCTTGATGTAGTCGAAGCCCAGCTTGTCCCAGTTAATGCTTTCGTTACTCATGGCACCCTCGATCGGTTTGGCAAATGCCTGTGTCAGTACAGGCCACGCATCGCGCGCAAGGGGGTCACGATAATACATCCCGTGCGGATCGGAAACGCCTGTCGGCAGATTCGCCGGAACATCTCGTCGTCCATTTGCAGCAGACGCCTGGCAAGGCTTTCGCGGGGTTTTCCGCGGTGGTGGTACATAGGGCTTTTTCAGGTTTGAAGTTCTGATCGAAGTTGCGCTTTTTCGATGAGTAATTTGCCATTTTTAATAGCTGATCGCGCCTTTAGCCTGACTGTCCGATTCACGGACGAGAGGGCCCCGACAATGGCCGACATGCAGGATGCAGAACACCGCCAGCAGACATCCACGACAACGGATGTCCACTATCAGACCGTCAGCCGGCGCGTGCCGTCATGGCTGGTGGACAGTACCGCGCAGCAACGACAGGAGCTGCGTGCCCAGCTGCCGCAGCCGATGCCGTGGCAGGCCGTGGCAGGCACCGCACACCCCGAGGTGACCGGCGCGCTGCGCGAGGATTACCAGCGCCATCAGGCCCACGCCCGTACCCTTGCCGGATTCCTCGAGCAGATGCCGAGCGCCGAAGCCTTCGCCGAACCGCTGTTGCGCGATGCCATCAAGGACACCTTCGGCATGGACCTCGATGTGCGCCACACCTATCTGTTCAATGCCGCCCGGGCGCGGCTCGCGGAATCGCGCATCGGCGGCAGCGATCCGGCGGTCAGGGCCTTCCAGGTGGTGAAAGCTACGACCCAGCCGCTGCTGCTGGCCGCCTTGCAGAACTTCGAGGCGTTCGAGGCCGAGCCGGAAGGCATGCACGACGGTCGGCGTCCTTCGTCGATCTTCACCAGTGACAGTGGCCAGACCCTGGAGTCGCGCAGTGAGGTGGAGCTGGTCCCCGAGCGTTTCGCCACCCTGTGCCGCCAACTGGACCTCGGTGGCCGCTACCAGCGGCTGATCGATGCCCTGTTCCAGCCCGAGCCCGTGGCGGGAGAAAGCGCCCAGGCCAGCGCGGCCAACCGCCAGGCCTGGTTCAAGCTGTACGAGCAGTCGGCGTTTCGCGTCGCCCTGCACCTGGCCCGTCTGCAGGCGTGCATCGACCAGCCCCTGTACCAGGCGTTGCTGGAAGAGGCCAGGAACGGCAAGGCCAGGGGCCAGTTGGAGCGCTGTGCGCTGAGCCTGTGGGAGGTACAGCTCAATGGCATCGTCGTGTTCCTGTGCCCGTCGCCAGACAGCGATGCAGCGCCGCGCGTGGTGGTGTACATGCCGGACGAGCCGCAGCAGCCGATCCAGGCATTCGCCTCCACCCGGCAATTCCATGATGCGCTGCGTGACCGGCTGAAGGACCCGGCATGGCGCAATTACTTCCTGCGCTTCGTCCCGGCCCGCGAGCGCGAACAGCTGATGCAACGGATCCAGCGCACCCTCTATCCGAAGGTGTGGAACCCGGGCGGCTGGTACGAGGAGCGCTACGACGCCGATGCCGTGCTGCGCCTGAGCGAGCAGGCATTCTCCGCGCCGCTGTTCAACGTCCTGCTGCAGTGCAAGATGGCCGTGCTCAAGGACGACGGGCTGTTCCACGCGGTGACCACGGCGGCGGAAGATCACAAGTCGACCGAGGACAAGATCGACTACTTTCTCGGCGTCGCGTTCAACGTGCTCAATGTGGCCGCCTTCGTCGTGCCGGGGCTGGGCCCGGTGATGCTGGCGGTCAACGCGGGCTTGCTCGGCTATGAGGTCTACGAGGGCTTCGACAGCCTGGCCAGGGGCGAAAAGGAGCAGGCCTGGGCCTACCTCATGGACGTCGGGGAGAACCTTGCACTCATTGCCGCGCTGGGTGCCGCGGGTGCGGCGGCGCATCGCTTCGAGGTCAACCTGCCGCTGGCCGTGCGAGGCATGCGCCCGGTGACCCTGGCCGACGGCAGCGTGCGCCTGTGGACGGCGGACCTGACCCCCTTCGCCTACGAGGTGCGCCTGCCGGCCGACCTCACGCCCGGCGAGAACGGCCTGTACAACTGGCAGGGCCGCGAGTGGCTGGCGCTGGAAGGGCGCTACTACTCGGTGCGCACCCTGCTCGGCGAGGGGCAGGGCTATCGCCTGGAACACCCCACCCGGCCCGGCGCCTACGAACCGAGCGTGCGCCACAACGGCAATGGCGGCTGGCTGCACGAACTGGATACGCCGGAACAATGGCACGGGCTGGAACTGTTCCGGCGCCAGGGCTATCGCGAAGCCGGGGTGAGCGCGGACACGGCCCGGCGCGCCCTGCGGATCAGCGGCATCAGCGAGGCGCAGTTGCGCCAGACCCTGGTGGCGTGCCGCCGGCCCCCGGCCCTGTTGACCGATACCCTCAACCGCCTGCGTCTGGCCGAGCGCCTCGACGCGTCCGGATTGCCCGACCCCATGGCCTTCGAGATGGACTACCGCGATCTGCAGCCGCCCCTGTCGGTGCACGCTCGGTTGCTGGGCCGGCAGTTCGAACTGCCCAACGGGCTGGTCAATGAAATCATCGACGCGGCGACGTCCCAGGAAATCGCCGAACTGGCCCACACCATGAGGGTGCCTGCGCGCCTGGCCGAGGAAGCGCGGCTCTACCAGCAGCAGGTGCGGATTGCGCGGGCGTGCGAAGGCTTCTACCTGGACGTGCGGGCCAGCGCCGACAGCGCCCGCCTGTTGCTGCATACCCTGGAGAGCCTGCCGCAGTGGCCGGCGAGCCTGCATATCGCCTTGTACGAAGGCACCCTCGACGGCCGTCTGCTGGCCAGCATCGGGCCGGAGCAGGAGCCAGCAGTCGCGGTGCTGTGGCGCGGACAACGGCCGCACGCCTTTTGCCAGGCGCTGTTCGACGCCATCCCCGGCGTGTCGCGCAGCGAGCTCGGCGTCGCCGATGCGGCCGGCCTGCGCGAGAAACTCCAGGCGCAGCCGCTGGCGCCCCGCCATCGCCTGCGCCAATGGCTGGGGATGCAGGCGCTCAAGCCGGCGTTCCGCTCGCCGATGCGCCTGGCCGACGGGCGCATCGGTCATCCCCTCAGCGGCACCGGCCGGGCCTACTTCACCGAGGACGAATTGCTGGACAAGCTGCGCCTGCTCGAACTGGACGATATCCATGCCGAAGACGCCCTGCAGGCGCTGTACCGCAGCGGGCTGGACCGGGTGGCCATCGATGCGCGCCTGAACGGCCTGCTCGACGAGATGCTGGTGCTGCGCGAGTGCCTCGACCGCTGGGCGATGGAATCGTCCAGGGAAGCGCTCAGCGAGGCGCGCCAGTTGAGTCGCGAACGCATCGGCCTGGCCCTCTGGGAGCATTGGCGGCGCAGCATCCTGCCCGAACTGGGCCAACCAGGATCGCGCCTGATCCTGTGGCAGGTGCAATTGGCGGACCTGCCGAGCTTGCCGGAGTTCTTCGGCGCGCGGGTGCGCGGCGTGCTGCTCAGCGAGGTGATCCAGCGCGAAGGGCCGGTCTACGAGCAGATGGTCGGCGAAAGCGACCTGCAGGCGTTCGCCCGGCAGTTCCCCCAACTGACCTCGCTGGATATCCGCGGTGGCCAGTGGAGCGTGGGCGTCCCCCAGATGATCGCCCGTCTCTGGCCACGGCTCAGAGCCCTGGGCTTGCGTGAACTGAACGTGATGCTCGGTCACCAGGACCTGCGCGCCCTGGCTACCCTGCCGGCACTGCGCTGGCTCGACCTGCGCGGAATGCGCGTGCTGGAGATGCCCGTGACCGCGTTGCAGGGCATGACCCTGGACTTTCTCGGACTGGACTGGCTCGACCTGCACACCTGGCCAAAGTGGTTGGACAATGCGGCCCTGGGGCGTATCGGCGAGTTGTCGATGGCCGGCAACCATCTGACGGAGGTCCCGGTCGAGATCCTCGATAACAAAGAGCCGGTGGCCACGCCGTTGCGCATTTCCCTGCACGGCAACCGCTTTTCCCGCCAGGCCCTGCTCAACCTGCGCCTGGCCGAGCGCCTGCTCAGGCGCTTCAGCTTCGACCTGGGCCTGACCGATGGCCTCGAACAGGAACTGGCCGGGCGCGTCGAAGAGCGCCGCCAGTTGCAGCGGCTGCTGGGCACCTGGATCGATCCGGCGACGTCGCCCACCGCCCTGACCCTGGAGGAGGTCGATTATCGCCAGCGGATCGCCAGGGTGCTGTTGAAGTGCTGGCGCGAGAGCCTGCCGGAAAGCGGCAACCCGCTGCTGAGCCTGGAGGACGTAGTGCTCGCCGGGTTCCCCGAGAACCTGCCGGGGTTTTTCTACTCGCGCGTGCAGCGCCTGAAACTCATCCGTTTCACTGGCGACGTGGCTGCGATAGAACGCCTCGCCAGGCAGTTTCCGCAACTGATCGAGCTGTCGCTGGAGGCCGGTACGCCAGCGTTGGCCGCGGTACCGGCATGGCTCGAGGAATTCACCCATCTGCGCCAGCTGTCGCTGCTGGACATGGGCATGAGCATCGATCAGACCGCCATGGATGCCCTGGCGCGCATCCCCATGCTGTCCTCCCTGCAACTGGACGGCAATCGCCTGGGTACGATCAGCGATATGTCCATGTTCGGCCAGCGCTACCTCAGCTACCTGGGCCTGCTGCGGATGCAGATCGCCACCTGGCCGACCTGGCTCGACGAGATGCTGCCCAGTGGCGTCGAACGTCTGGGGCTGGATGAAAACCAGCTCACGCAGTTGCCGGCCTACATCCTGGAAAACCGTCGCACGCTCGACGGCGTCACCGAGATCTCGCTGCGCAACAATCCGCTGACCCGCGACACCCTGCTGCGGGCGCATGTTTCCCAGCATTACAACCGCCCGTATTCGTTCGTCATGGACTTGCCCGAGGATATCGCCGGGATGCACAACGAGGCGCACTCGTCGGACTCCGAGTTTGACTCCGCGGCTGCCTCGCCGGACGAGGCGCTGTCCGACGACGAGTTGCTCGGCCCTTGGCAGACCGGCGACGACAGCGAGGATGTCCGCAACGAGGCAACCTGGGACGCGCTGATGCAGCGGGGCGACAGCGAGGCCCTGCTGAATCTGGTCGGGCGCCTGCGCCACAGTGCCGACTATCGTTCCAGCGCGACCCGTGGCGAACTGGTGCAACGGGTGTGGAACGTGCTGTCGGCGGCGCGCCAGGACGTCGAACTGGGGCAGGTGCTGGCCGGCATGGCCGAGGAGCCGCTGCGCCAGTTGCACAGTCACGAGACCTGCCCAGACGGTATCCGCCTGGAGTTCAACCAGATGGAAATGAAGGTCTACACGCGCCAGGCGCTGCGCGAGATCGGCGATGAGCAGCGCGGTGCGGCGCTGTACCGCCTGATGCGCAGCATTTTCCGATCGCACACCCTCGACCGTCTCGCCCGCGAGGCCGCCAAAGGCCGTGACGAGGCGGAAGTACGCCTGGCCTATCGCTTGCGCTGGGCCGCTGAACTGCAGTTGCCGCTGCCGCCGCGCAGCATGCTGTACCAGGGCTCGGCCAATATCGCCGCAGGCGAGCTGGATGCGGCCTTGCTGCGTCTGCGCCAGGAAGAGCAGGGGCAGGGCCTGTTGAGTTTCGCCACGCAGTGCGATTTCTGGGTGGCTTACCTGCGCGAAACCTTCGCCTCGCGCTTCAAGCCGCTCGAAGAGGCCTACCAGGCGTCGGTACTGCGGGCCACCGATGCTCATCCCGACGAGTCGCCCGAGCACTCGGCCACGCGCATCGCGGCGCTGGAGGATGCCTTCAAGCGCAATGAACAGGCCTTGCTGGAGCGCCTGACCGTCGAGCAGTCGCTGTCCATCCACTGACCGCCCCGCGAGTGCCGGAAGCCATTCTTCCGGTACTCGCGGGCGGTGGTACATATGGCTTTTTCAGGTTTGAAGTACTGATCGGATCCGTGCTTTTTCCATAAGAAATTTGCCATTTTTAAAACACGATCCCTTCATTAGCCTGAACGCCCATTCATGGACGAGAAGGCTTCAACATGGCCGATGTACAGGACGTCGACACCACCGGCGACACTTCCACCCACAGCGATCTTCACTACCAGATAGTCAGCACCAAGGTCCCGCAGTGGCTGCTCAAGGCCACCCCGCAACAGCGCCAGGCACTGCGCGCGACGCCACCCCGGGCGATGCCGTGGCTGCCCGAGGCCGCCGCCCGCCTGCCGGAGGTGGTCGCGGCGTTGCGCGAGGAGGATGAGCGCCACCAGCGCCACGCCCATTCGGTGGGGGCGGCGCTGCAGACGTTGCCCAGCGCCGAGGCGTTCGCCGAGCCGCTGCTGCGCCAGGCCATCAAGGACACCTTCGGTCTCGATCTGGATGTGCGCCGCACCTTTCTTTTCAACGCGGCCCGGGCACGGATCGCCGAGGATCACCTGCAGAGCGTCGACCCGGTGGTCAGGGCATTCCAGGTGGTGAAAGCTGCCACCCGCTCGTTGCTGCAATCGGCCTTGCAGAACTTCGAGGCGTTCGAGGCCGAGGCGGGCGGCATGCAGGATGGCCGCCGAACGGCGAAGATCTTCCTCAGCGATACCGGGCAGCCGCTGGAACCTGAAAGCGATATCGACCTGGTGCCCGAGCGCTTCGCCGCGCTGTGCCGCACCCTGGATCTCGGCGGCCGCTACCAGCGCCTGATCCGCGCGACGTTCGCGCCACCGCCCAAGGCGCAGGAGAGCAAAGAGGCGGCGGCGGCCAATCGCCAGGTGTTCTTCAAGCTGTTCGAGCAGTCGACGTTCCGTCTCAATCTGCATTTTGCCTACCTGCGTTCGTGGATCGACGAGGCCTGGTACCACGACCTGCTGGAAGCGGCGAAAAACGGCACGGCCAAGGCCGGCATCGGTCGTGCCGGCCTGAAACTGTGGGAGGTGCAGCTCAACGGCATCGTGGTGTTCTTCCGCGCGCGGCCGGCCGATGGCTCGCCCCGCGACCTGGTGGTCTACATGCCGGACGAACCGCAGCGACCGTTCCAGGCGTTCAGCTCGATCCAGGCGTTTCACGGCTCGCTGTGCGAGCGCTTGCGCGACGCCGCGTGGCGCAATTACTTCCTGCGCTTCGTCCCGGCGCGCGAGCGCGAGCGTCTGCTCCAGCGGATCCATCGCACCCTGAACCCGAAGGTGTGGAACCCGGGGGGCTGGTACGAAGAACAATTCGACGAGAAAGCCGTGCTCGGCCTGAGCAAGGAGGACTTTACCGAGCCGCTGTTCGACTGCCTCCTGCGGCGCAAGATGGCGGTGCTGGAGGATGACGGGCTGTTCCACGCAGTGACCACGGCGGCGGAAGATCACAAGTCGACCGTGGACAAGATCGATTACTTTCTCGGCGTCGCGTTCAACGTGGCCAACGTGGCGGCGTTCGTCGTGCCGGGGCTGGGCCTGGTGATGCTGGCGGTCAACGCGGCGTTGCTCGGCTACGAGGTCTACGAAGGCTTCGACAGCCTGGCCAAGGGCGAGCGGGAGGAGGCCTGGGGCTATTTCATGGATGTCGGCGAGAACCTGGCGATCATGGCTGCTCTGGGCGTGGTGGGCGCCGCGGCGCCTCGTTTCGAGGGCAACCTGCCGCTCACCGTGCGCAGCATGCGCCCGGTAACCCTGGCCGATGGCCGCGTGCGCCTGTGGAAGCCGGACCTGACCCCTTTTGCCTACGACATCCGCCTGCCGGCCGACCTCACTCCCGGCGAGAACGGCCTGTACAGCTGGCAGGGCCGTGAGTGGCTGGCGCTGGACGGGCGCTATTACTCGGTGCGCACGCTGCTGGGTGCGGAGCAGGGCTATCGCCTGGAACACCCCGGCAGACCCGGCGCCTACGAACCGAGCGTGCGCCACAACGGCAATGGCGGCTGGCTGCATGAACTGGATACCCCCGAGCAATGGCAAGGCCTGGAGCTGTTCCGGCGCCAGGGTTATCGCGAGGCCGGGGTGAACACCGAGATGGCCCAGCGCGCCCTGTGGATCAGCGGCATCAGCGAGGCGCAGTTGCGCCAGACCCTGGTGACGTGCCGTCGGCCCCCGGCGCTGTTGACCGATACCCTGCGCCGCATGAGCCTGATGGAAGGCCTGGAGGACGCCGACGGGTTCGATGCGAAGGCCTTCGAGGCGGGCTACCGCGCCCTGCAGCCACGCCTGTCGGAACCGGGGCGGGTACTCCAGCGCCAGTTCGATCTGCCCAACGGCCTCATCGAGGAAATCATCGCAGCCGCCACCGGCGCCGAGTTCGCCGAACTGAGCGCGGTGGGCAAGGTGCCGCTGCGCCTGGCCGAGGAGGCGCGGATCTACCAGCAGCAACTGCGGATCGCCCGCGCCTGCGAAGGGCTGTACCTGGACGGCGAGGCCAATCCCGACAGCGCGCGCCTGTCGCTGCACGGGCTCACCGGTCTGCCGGGCTGGCCGGCGCAGGTGCGTATCGGCTTGTACGATGGCGGCCCCGATGGAGCCTTGCTCACCCGTATCGGCAGCGGCGAGGCCGAGGAAGTGGCGGTCGCCTGGACCGCGGAACGGCCCGACGATTTCTGCCAGCGCCTGTTCCAGGCGATCCCGCTCGAGACCCGGACGCGCCTCGATCTTGGCGACGCGGCGACGTTACGCACGAAATTGCAGGCGCAACCGCTGGCCCCGCGTCAGCGCCTGCGCGAATGGCTCGGCATGGAGCCGGTCAAGCCCGCCTTCCGTTCGCCCATGCGCCTGGCGGACGGACGTGTCGGCTATCCCCTCAGCGGTCGCGGCGGGCCGTTCTTCACCGAGGACCAGTTGCTCGACAAGTTGCGCATGCTGGAGCTGGACGACGTCTATGTCGAGGATGCGTTGCATGCGCTGTACAGCCACGGGATGGACCGCGCCACGATCAACGAGCGTCTCGACCTCTTGCTCGATGAAATGCAGATGCTGCGCCAGCATCTGGATCGCTGGGTGCTGGAGTCGTCCCGGGAGCGTCTGAGCGAAAGGCGCCAGCGCAGTCGCGAGCGCATCGGTCATGGCCTGTGGGACTACTGGCGGCGCGGCCTGCTGCCCGAACTCGGCCGACCGGCCCCGCGCCTGATCCTGTGGCAGGTGCAACTGGCGGATATCCCGACGGACCTGCCGGCCTTCTTCCGCGAGCGGGTGCGTGACGTCCTGCTGGACGATGTCATCCAGCAGGAAGGCGAGAGCTACCAGCAGACCATCGGCAAGAGCCATGTGCAGGCCCTCGCTCGTCAGTTCCCCAACCTCACCGTACTGGATATTCGTAGCGGTGCCTGGGGCGCGGGCCTGACGCAGTCGATCGTCGAGTCCTGGCCACGGCTGATGACCCTGGGTCTGCGCGAACTGAATGGCATGCTCGGCCACCGCGACCTGCGCGGACTGGCCGGCCTGGCGCGACTGCGCCGGCTGTCGTTGCGTGGCAGCCGCCTGGCGGAAATGCCCAGCACCACCTTGCATGGCCTGACCCTGGATTACCTGGGCCTGGACGCGCTCGACCTGCGGGAGTGGCCGGTGTGGCTGGACAGCGCGGCACTGCTGCGGATCGGCGAAGTGTCGCTGAGCGGCAACCAACTGAGCGAGGTGCCGCCGGTGATACTGGGTGACGTCACGGCGGTGGCCAGACCGATGCGCATCGACCTGCAGGACAATCCGCTGGGCCACCAGGCGCTGCTCGACCTGCTGCTGGCGGAGCACCTGCACCGGCGTTTCACCTTCGACCTCAATCTGTCGCCGGCGCTGGAGCAACTGCTCATGCAGCGGGTCGGCGAGCGTTCCAGCCTGCAGGCCGCGCTGCAGCTCTGGGCCGAGCCGGAACCGCTGAGCGAGCCGCTGGCGCCCGAGCACCTGGATTACCGGCAGCGTGTCTCGCGCCTGCTGCTGGCCTTCTGGCGCGAGGACCTGCGGGGTTCGGGCATGGCGTTGCTGGCGCTGGACGACCTGGTGCTGAATGATTTTCCGACCTTCCTCCCGCCGTTCTTCGCCGAGCGGGTGCGGCGCCTGGACCTGACCCGCTTCCATGCCGGGCCCGACGCCGGCAGCCTCCACCGGTTCGTCAGGCGCTTTCCCCAGTTGCGCGAGCTGTCGCTGATCAGCGGCCAGCCAGCGCTGGAGAGCGTGCCGGCGTTTCTCGCCAATTTTGCCCACTTGCGCGAGCTGGCGCTGGTGCGCATGGGCATGACCATCGACCAGGCGGCCATGGAGGCCTTCGCGCGGATGCCGGTGCTGTCTTCGTTGCAACTGGATGGCAACCGTCTTGGCGAGATCACCGATATGTCCATGTTCAACCATCGCTATCTGGGCTTCCTCGGGCTTTCGCAGATGGGCATCGAAACCTGGCCGGCCTGGCTCGATCCGATGTTGCCCGACGGCATCGAACTGCTGTGCCTGGACGACAACCAGCTGACCACGTTGCCGGCGCGCCTCCTGGAAAACCGCCGGCTGGAAAGCGGGGCAACGGAAATTTCCCTGCACAGCAATCCCCTGTCTCGGGAAACCCTGATCGAGGCATTCACCTCGCAGCACTACAACCGCCCCTATACCTTCTCCCTGGACCTGCCCGACGATATCGCCGCGATGGAGCATCAACCGCACAGCTCCGACTCTGAGGGCGAGTCGTCCGAGCTGTCGGACGAGGACCCGCTCATCACCTGGGAAACCGGCGACGCGCAGCAGGACCAGCAGAACCAGCAGCTGTGGGATGGCCTGGCCGCCCGCGGCGGTACCGATGCCCTGCTGGGCCTGGTGACGCGCTTGCGCTACAGCGCCGATTACCGCACGCTCGCCACCCGCGGCGAACTGGTGCAGCGGGTGTGGAGCGTGCTCTCGGCAGCGATGCAGGACCCCGAACTGGGGCAGTTGCTCAACGGCATGGCCGAGGAGCCGCTGCAGCAGATCGACAGCCATGACACCTGCCCGGATGGGGTGCGCCTGGAGTTCAACCAGATGGAGCTGCGCGTCTACACCCGCCAGGCTCTGCGCGAGATCCCCGAGGCCAACCGGGGTCCGGCCCTGTTCCGTCTGATGCGGGGCAATTTCCGCACCCAGGCGCTGGACCGCATCGCCCGCCGGCACAGCAATGGTCGTGACGAAGCCGAGGTGCGCCTGGCCTATCGCCTGCGCTGGGCCGCGGAACTGCAACTGCCGTTGCCGCCGCGCGGCATGCTCTATCGCACTACGGCGCAATTGGCACCTGGTGAGCTGGACCTGGCCCTGACCCTGCTGCACCTGGAGGAAGCCGGCTCCGGCTTGCTGACATTCGCCGCGCAGTGCGATTTCTGGAGCGCCTACCTGCGCGAGACGTTCGACGAGCGCTTCAAGGCGCTCAAGGAGACCTACGAGGCGGCGGTACTCAGTGCCACGGACAGCCATGGCGACGAAGCCCCCGAGCAGTTCTCGTCGCGCATCCGCGCCCTGGAGGACAAGTTCAAGCAGGACGAACAGAACCTGCTGCAGCAACTGACCCTCGAACAGATGTACCCGCCGTCCTGAACCCGGCCGGCACCGGGGCTGCGGGTCCCGGTGCCCTGGCGGGGTGGTAGATATGCCTTTTTCATGTTCGAAGTTCCGATTGGATTCGTGCTTTTTGCATGAACAATTTGCCGTTTTTAAAACAGGATCCGCCGATTAGCCTGAACGCCCCATTCAAGGACGAGAGGGCTGAACATGGCCGATCTACCTGCTGTCGATACCCCTGACGAAAGCGCCGCGCCTGGCGACCTTCACTACCGTACGGTCAGCCAGCGCGTGCCGCGCTGGTTGATCGACAGTACCCCGCAACAGCGTCAGGCCCTGCGCGCCAGCGTGCCGAAGGCGATGCCCTGGCTGGCCGAGGCCGGGCAGAACCAGCCCGAGGCGGTCGCCGCCTTGCGCGAAGACGGGCAGCACCAGTACATCCACGGCCGCGCCGTGGAGGCGGTGCTGCAGGCACTGCCGAGTGTCGAGGCCTTTGCCGAGCCGCTGCTGCGCGCGGCGCTCAAGGAGCGCTTCGGCCTCGACCTGGACGTGCGCCGGACCTTCCTGTTCAACGCAGTCCGCGCCCGTGCCGACGAAGCCTTGCTGGACAGCAGCGACCCCGTGGTCAAGGCCTTCCAGGTCGTGAAGGCCGCCACCCAGTCGTTGCTGGCCGCCGCCTTGCAGAACTTCGAAGCGTTCGAGGCGCAAACGGACGGCATGCGTGACGAGCACCGCCCTTCGGTGATCTTCATCAGCGACAGCGGCCTGCCCCTGGAGCCCGCCCGCGAGCTCGACCTGGTGCCCGAGCGCTTCGCTGCCCTGTGCCGTGAACTGGACATTGGCGGCCAGTACCAGCGGCGGATCGACGCGCTGTTTCACCCCCGGCCGGAGGCGGGCAACAGCGAGCAGGTAGCGACGGCGCGGCGCCAGGACTATTTCAAGCGCTTCGAGGTGTCGACCTTCCGTGTCAACCTGCACCTGGCCTGGCTGCAGTCCTGGGTCGGCCAGGGGCTGTACGACGACCTGCTGGAGGTGGCGAACAATGGCAAGGCCGAGGGCGAGCTCAAGCGTGCCGCGCTGAAACTCTGGGAGGTGCGGCTCAATGGCATCGTGCTGTTCTTCCGGCTGAGCAGCGAGGGCGCGCTGGCCGGCCGCCTGCTGGTGTACATGCCCGACGAACCGCGCCAGCCGTTCGAGGAATTCGAATCGATCCACGCGTTCAACCGCTCGCTCTGCGAGCGCTTGCGCGATGCTGCGTGGCGCAGGTACTTCCTGCGTTTCGTCCCGGCACGCGATCGCGACCGCCTGCTGCAGCGGATCCACCGTTCTCTCAATCCGAAAGTCTGGAACCCGGGCGGCTGGTACGAAGAACGAGCCGATCCCCAGGCCATCCTGGGGCTGGGCCGGGAAGCGGTTTCCGGGCCGTTGTTCGACTACCTGCTGCAACGCAAGATCGCCGTGCTCAAGGACGATGGCCTGTTCCACGCCGTCCCCACCGCGGCAGAGGACCACAAGTCGGCCCAGGCCAAGGTCGAGTATTACCTCGGCACCCTGTTCAACGTCCTCAACGTGGCCGCGTTCGTGGTTCCGGGGCTGGGCGAGGCGATGCTGGCGGTGAACGCGGCGATGCTCGGCTACGAGGTCTACGAAGGCTTCGACAGTCTGTCCAGGGGCGAGCGGGAAGAGGCCTGGGGCTATTTCATGGACGTCGGGGAAAACCTCGCGCTCATGGCCGCGATGGGCGCCGCGGGTGCGGCGGCGCGTCGCTTCGAGGTCAACCTGCCGCTGGCCGTGCGCAGCATGCGTCCGGTGACCCTGGCCGATGGCAGCGTGCGCCTGTGGAAGCCGGACCTGGCCCCCTTCGCCTACGAAGTGCGCCTGCCGCCTGACCTGAGCCCGGGCGAGAACGGTCTGTACAGTTGGCAGGGCAGCGAGTGGCTGGCGCTGGACGGGCGTTATTACTCGGTGCGCACCCTGATGGGCGCGGAGCAGAGCTACAGCCTGATCCATCCCGAGCGGGCCTGGGCCTACGAGCCGGTGCTGCGTCACAACGGCAACGGCGGCTGGCTGCACGAACTGGACACCCCGGAACAGTGGCACGGCCTGGAGCTGTTCCGCCGCCAGGGGCATCGCGAGGCCAGGGTCAGCGCCGAGCAGGCCCGGCGTGCGCTGCGTATCAGTGGCGTCAGCGAAGCGCAGTTGCGCCAGAGCCTCAAGGACAGCCGGCGGCCGCCGGCGCTGCTTACCGATACCCTGCGCCGGCTGGAACTGGCCGATCGCCTGCGCGCCGCCGGCAGGCTGGAAAGCAGCGTCTTCGACAGTACCTACCGGGCCCGCCAGCCAGCGCTGTCGACGGCGGGGCGGGTGCTGCAGCACTCGTTCGCCAGTCTGCCGCACACCGTCATCGAGGAGATCATCGCTGGTGCGACAGGGCACGAGCTCAACGAAATGGCCATCAGCAACCGGCTGCCCCTGCGCCTGGCGGAGGAAGCGCGCAGCTACCAGCAGCAGGTGCGCATTGCCCGTGCCTGCGAGGGCCTTTACCTGGATGTCGAGGCCAGCCCGGACACGGCCTGTCTGTTGCTGCATGGCCTGGAGAGCCTGAGAGACTGGCCGGCGGACCTGCGCATCGGCCTGTACGAGCCCGCACCTGGTGGCCGGCGACTGGCGGGCATCGGCCGCGGGCCTGGCGAGGAAACGCGGATCGTCTTGAGTGGGCAGCGGCCGCGGGATTTCAGCCAGACCTTGTTCGACGCCATCCCCGACGCGACCCGCCGCGCGCTCGGATTCGACACGGCCGCCAATCTGCGTGAAGCCTTGCAGGAGCAACCCCTGGCCGCGCGCCAGCGCCTGCGCCAGTGGCTGGGGATGCAGCCGCTCAAGCCGGGGTTTCGCTCGCCCATGCGCCTGGCACACGGGCGCATCGGCTATCCCCTCAGCGGTCGCGGCGATCCGTTCTTCACCGAGGACGAACTGCTGGACAAGCTGCGCCTGCTGGAGCTGGACGACCTGTACGCCGAGGACGCCCTGCAGGCGTTGTATCGCGCCGGACTGGATCGCGGGGTCATCAGTGTGCGCCTGGACCGCATGCTCAATGAAATGCTGGTGTTGCGCGAGTGTTTCGATCGCTGGGCCCTGGAGTCGGCGGGCGAGGCGCTGGGCGAGGCGCGCCAGCGCAGTCGCCAGCGGATCGGCGAGGCGTTGTGGAGCTTCTGGCGGCACGGTCTGCTGCCCGAACTCGGACGACCGATGGCACGCCTGACGCTGTGGCAGGTGCACCTGGCGGACCTGCCGTCGCAGTTGCCGCGATTCCTCGGTGAGCGGGTGCGCGAGGTGCTCCTGGACGATGTCCTGTCCTCTGCTGGCGACGTCGCCGGGCAAGTCGTCGACGAGGACCGCTTGCAAGGTTTCGCCACGCTGTTTCCCAACCTGACCGCGCTGGACATCCGCAGTGGCGACTGGGGGGCGGGGCTGGTGCAGCAGGTGGTCCGGACCTGGCCGCGGCTGACGGCACTCGGCCTGCGCGAGCTCGGCGGCCTGATCAGCCATCAGGACCTGCGCGCCGTCGCCACCTTGCCCTGGTTGCGCCGGCTCTCGTTGCGCGGCAGCCGCCTGGGCGACATGCCGGTGACGGCGCTGAACGGCCTGGTCCTGGAGTACCTCGGGCTCGACCTGCTCGGTCTGGAGGAGTGGCCGCAGTGGCTGGACAACATGGCCCTGGACCGCATCGGCGAGCTGTCGCTGGTCGGCAATCAGCTGCGCGAACTGCCACCCGCGGTGCTCACCGACGGCGACCACGTGGCCAGACCCATGCGCATGTTCCTGCAGGGCAACCGCTTCAATCACCAGGCCCTGCTCGACATGGCCCTGGCACAACGCTTCCAGGGACGCTTCATTTTCGAGCTGGACCTCTCCGCGCACATGACCGATGCACTGTACCAGCGCGTCCTGGAGCGCGCGCAACTGCACGCGGCCCTGCAGGCATGGGCCGATCCGGTGCAGGTCTCGGGGGCGCCGGATCCCGGTCGCCTGGCCTGTCGGCAACGCATTTCCGCGGTCCTCCTCGACTTCTGGCGCGAGGACGCACGCGGCACGTTCATACCCGCGCTGAACCTGGACAACTTCGAACTGGACGACTTCCCCGACGACCTCCCGCCGTTCTTCGCGCCACGGGTGCGGCGCCTGGAACTGAGCCGCTTTCGCGCCGGACCCGGAACGCTGGAGCGCTTTCTCCGGCAGTTGCCGCAGTTGCGTCAACTGGTCCTGGTCGCGGGCGACGCCAGCCTTGCCGGTGTCCCCGAATACCTCGCGTCCTTCACGTACTTGCGCCAGCTGGCGCTGCTGCGCATGAACCTGACCATCGACCAGGCCGCCATGCAGGTCTTCGCGCGCATGCCGGCGCTGTCCTCGCTGCACCTGGATGGCAACCGCCTTGGCCAGATCAGCGACGTCTCCGCGCTCGGCCAGCGTTTCCTGAGCACGCTCAGGCTGGCGCAGATGGAGATCACCAGCTGGCCCGCGTGGATCGATTCGCTGTTGCCCAATGGTGTCGGCCTGCTGTGCCTGGACGACAACCAGCTCGCCGCGCTGCCTGCCCATCTTCTGGAAAACCGTGCGCTGGACACCGGCGCGGTGGAAATCTCCCTGCGCAACAACCCGTTGCCCCGGGAGGTCTTGCTTCAGGCGCACCTGTCGCAGTTTCCGGGGCGCCCCTACACCTTCATCCTCGATCTTCCCGGCGATATCAGCGCGATGGACAGGGGCACGCCACCCATGGAAGTGGGGCCGCCCAATACACCGGAAATGGAAACCCTGCCGTCGGACGATGAGCCCGTCAGCTCCTGGCAGGAGTTGCTCGACCGGTTGAGCCTGCTGGAGCTGGACCTGGGCTTTGCCGGCTCCGCGCTGCAGGCGCTGCACCGCATCGGGCTGGACCGGGAGGCGATCGGCGCGCGCCTCGACCAGTTGTTCGACGAGCGCGAAGCGTTGCGTCACTACCTCGAACGCTGGGCGAGCGAAGTCGTGCCTGATGCGCTGAGCGAAAGCCGTCAGCGCAGTCGCGAGCGGATTGCCAGCGCCCTGTGGGACCAGTGGCGCCGCACGCTGCTGCCGGAGTTCGAGCGGCCGCTGGCGCCGCTGGTGCTGTGGCAGGTGCAACTGGCCGACCTGCCACCGGCGCTGCCGGACTTTCTGCGCACGCGGGTCCGTTCGGTGCTGCTGGACGATGCCATCCTGCGCGAGGGCGGGGAGGCCGGGCGGGTCATCGGCGAAGCCGAATTTCACGCCTTCGCCGCGCAGTTCGCCAACCTGACGTCGCTGGACATCCGCGCCGGGCAGTGGGCCCCCGGCCTGGTCCGGTGGCTGACGCAGGCCTGGCCGCAACTCGAGGCCGTGGGCCTGCGCGAGATGACCGGCATGCTCGGGCACCAGGACTTGCGTGGGCTGGTCGCCTTGCCGCAACTGCGCCGCCTGGAGTTGCGCGGCAGCCGTCTGCGCGAGATGCCGGCCGCGACGCTGCACGGGGCGAATCTCGACTACCTGGGCCTGGACTGGCTCGACCTGCAGGAATGGCCGCAGTGGCTGGGCAGCCCGGCGCTGGCACGGATCGGCGAGCTGTCGCTGGTCGGCAACCAGTTGAGCGAGATGCCGCTGCGCATCCTCACCGAGATCGGCACCCAGCCCAGGCCCCTGCGCATCGCCGCGCAGGGCAATCAGTTCGGCCACCAGGCCTTGCTCGACATGCTCCTGGCCGAGCGCTTCCGTGGCCGTTTCAGCTTCGACCTGAACCTGTCCCCGGCACTGGCCGACGTGCTCCACCAGCGGGTCATGGAGCGCGTGCAGTTGCAGGCCGCCCTGGAACTGTGGATCGATCCGGCGCTGACGCCGGTCATGCGTGACCCCGATCAACTGGTCTATCGGCACCGGGTCGCCGGCGAGCTGCTGAACTACTGGCGCGAGGAAGTACGCGGCGGCAGCAGCGCCATACTGAGCCTGGACAGCCTCGTGCTGGACGATTTTCCGGGGAACCTGCCCGCGTTCTTCTATACCCGGGTGCAGCGCCTGGACCTGTCCCGTTTCTTTGGCGGGGCGGCCAGCCTGGAGCGCTTCATCGGGCAGTTCGCGCAGTTGCGCGAACTGTCGCTGATCAGGGGCGAGCCGGCCCTGACGAGCGTGCCTGTCTACCTCGAACGCTTCACCGAACTGCGCGAGCTGGCGCTGGTGCACATGGGCCTGAGCGTCGATCAGGCCGCCATGGAGTCCTTTGCCCGCCTGCCCCTGCTGTCGTCGTTGCAGCTCGACGGCAATCGCCTGGGCGAGATCACCGATGTGTCCATGCTCAGCCAGCGCTTCTTCGGTTTTCTCAGTCTGGCGCGGATGCAGATCCAGACCTGGCCGAACTGGCTCAGCGCGCTGCTGCCCGACGCGGTCGAACTGCTGTGCCTGGATGACAACCAGCTCAGCGAGCTGCCGCAGCGTCTACTGGAGAACCGGCGCACGGCAAGCGGGGCGGTCGAGATCTCCCTGCGCAACAACCCGCTGACCCGGGAGACGCTGATTCGCGCGCACACCTCGCAGCATTACGACCGGCCGTTTTCCTTCACCCTCGACCTGCCCGAGGACATCGCCGCGATGGAGCGCGAGGTACACACATCGGACTCCGACGACAGCGATTCGCTGGCGGACGACCCGATGACGGACGACGATCCATTCAGCACCTGGCAGACCGGCCGGGCTGACCAGGACCTGCGCAACCAGTTGATCTGGAGTGGCCTGGCTGCCCGTGGCGACGCCGGATCGCTGCTGGGGCTGGTGGCACAGCTGCGGTTCAGCGCCGACTATCGCTCCCAGGTCACCCGTCCCGAACTGATCGAGCGGGTCTGGACCGTGCTGACCGCCGTCGCACGGGACGTCGAGCTGCGCCAGACCCTCAACGGCATGGCCGAGGAACCCTTGCAGCAGGCGCACAGCCATGAAACCTGCCCGGACGGCGTTCGCCTGGAGTTCAACCAGATGGAATTCCAGGTCCATACCCGGCAGGCCCTGCTCGATGTCACCGACGCCGACCGCGGGCCGGCGCTGTTTCGCCTGATGCGCGGCATTTTCCGCGCGCAGACCCTGGACCGCATCGCCCGTGAGCAGAGCAACGGGCGTGACGAGGCTGAAGTGCGTCTGGCCTATCGACTGCGTTGGGCCGACACCCTGCAGTTGCCGATGCCGCCGCGCAGCATGCTGTATCGCGGCGCGGCCAACCTGGCGCCCGGCGAGCTGGACCAGGCCATGACCCGTCTGCAACTGGAGGAAGCCGGGCCCGAACTGCAGCGCTTCGCCGGGCAGTGCGATTTCTGGGTGGGTTACCTGCGCGAGACCTTCGCCGCGCGCTTCAACGCCCTCAGGCGGAACTACGAAGCCGCGGTGCTCAACGTCACCGATGCCTACCCGGATGAAAGCGTCGAGCAGTCATCGGCAAGGATCACCGCGCTGGAGCAGACCTTCGGGCAGGACGAGCAGGCCCTGCTCGAACACCTGACCCTCGAGTACGCGATGAGCACCGCTTGAGTCCGGCAGGGCGCCGGGGTTGATGCTCCGGCGCTCAATCGTCCAGCTGGCAGAAGCGCAGGCGATTGCCGCACGGGTCGGCCACCTCCATCTGCCGGCCCCAGCCGACATCGACCGCGGAGGGTCTGGCGTAGCCATGGCGTCTGGCGGCCAGTTCCTGCTCCAGCGCGGCGATGTCGGCGACCGGCAGGAACACCGTCGAGCCCGGGGTGGCATCGCCATAGTGCTCGGTCAGGTGCAGGACCACATCGTCGCGGCGGATCTGCACGTACAACGGCAGGTCCGCGGCGAAACGGTGCTCCCATTCCAGGGTGAAACCGAGGAAATCCAGGTAGAAGGCCTTGCTGTGTTCGACGCTGAACATGCGCAGGACGGGAATGGCGCGTTGCAGATTCATGCGGGTGCTCCGAAGGATTGAAACAGGGTGTTATTTATATGCGAAAAGCGCCTGAATTGCTGATCGCTGAGGGGGCGATCCGACAAGGATTTTGCGATGTTTTCCGCCCCGTCGGCTGGCTAGGCTGGAACGCCAAATCAGCAAGGACAGGTGATTCGAATGTCGCTATCAGATGGAACCGTGGCACCTCGGGACGAGGAGGCGAGCCGTCATCGGCTGGGCTACGAGGCGATACGCAGCCGGGTGCCGGCATGGTTGCTCGACGCGACCGGCGAAGCGCGCAAGGCCATGGGCGAGCAGGGCCGGGAGGCGCTGCCCTGGGTCTCGGCGGCCATGGCCAGCATGCCGCAGGTGGTCGCGCACCTGCATCAGGACTACCTGGAGCACCTGGCCCTGAAGGCGCAGGTCGACACCTGGCTGGGCACGTTGTCCGACCCGCAGCGCTTCGCCGAGCCCTTGCTGGCGGCGGCGCTGCGTGACAGGTTCGGCGTCGATGTGGACGTGCGCCGCACCTGGCTGCTGCACCCCCGGCGGATGCAGACCGACGACTCGTTCCTCACCGCATCGCGGGACTGGATGGTGGAAAGCTTCAAGGCCTTCCGGGTGGCGTGCCAGCCCTTGCTCGGCATGGCTCTGCAGAATTTCGAAGCCTGGGAAAGCGCGCCGGGCGGCATGGACCTGGCGGTGACCAAGGCACGGATCTTCACGGTCGAGCCGGGGCAGGCGCTCTGGGATGGGGCGATCCTCGACATCAAGCCCGAAGCGTTCGCCGCGTTGTGCCGCGAACTCGACCTGGGTCGGCGTTACCAGGAACTGATTGGCCAGACCTTCGCGCCCGCGGCCGATGCGGGTGCCGCTGCACCCTCGGCGCGGGCCGAGCGCGAGGATATCTTCCAGTGCCACGAGCGCAGCGGACTGCTGGTCCTGCTGCACCTGGCGCGGATGCAGGGGCGTATCGGCGAGACGGCTTACCAGGCCGTGCTGAAGCTGGTGCATGGCTTCGCCTCGACGCTCGACGGCGTGGCGTTCGAAAGCGGCAGCCTGACTCTGTGGAACGTCGAGCTGAGCGGTATCGTGGTGTTCGGCGGCGATCGCACGGCAAGGACGGCGCCTGACCGCATCGTCGTGTACATCCCCGGCGACCCGGTCGAGCCGCTGCGCGAGCACGCCTCGTTCCTCGACTTCCGTGCCCACCTGCGTGACCGCCTGTTGCAGGCCGACTATCAGGCGTTCTTCCAGCGCTTCATCCCGTTGCGCCAGCGCGCGCGGCTTCTCGACAAGCTGCGCCAGGCCTTCCACCCCAAGGTGTGGAACCCGGGTGGCTGGTACGAAGAAGTGCTGGATCGCCAGGCCAGCCTGCCGTTTCGCGAGGGATCGCTGGAGGTGCCGTTGATGCCGACGCTGTTGCGGCGCAAGATCGCCCGCCTCAAGGATGACGGCCTGTTTCTCGCGGTGCCGACCGCCACCCAGGATCACAAGAGCCTGGCGCAGAAGCTCGACTTTTTCGCCCAGGCGGGTCTGTTCACCCTCAATGCCCTGGCGTTCTCGGTACCGGTACTGGGCGCGGCGATGCTGGTGTTCAGCAGCGCGCAGCTGGCGCACGAGGTCTACGAGGGCATCGGCGAGTGGACCCGCGACGAGCGCGAGCAGGCCTGGGGCTATCTGCTCGATGTCGTGGAAAACCTCGTCCTGGTCGCTGCCCTGGGCGGCGCGCAGGAGGCGCGGCCAGGCATTGCGGCGCACGAGCTGCCACGCCTGCCCACGGTCCTGCAGCCACTGCGCCAGGCCGATGGCGGCATGCGCCTGTGGTCGCGCAACCTGGCGCCGTTCGCCCACGACATCATCCTGCCTGGCAACCTCAAAGCGGATGTCCGCGGCCTCTACCGCTATCAGGGCAGGCAGTGGCTGGCGCTGGACGGGCGGCATTATTCGGTGCTCGCGGATGCGCGGGGCGCTGCATATCTGGAGCATCCGCGGCGCATCGACGCCCACCGGCCGAGCGTGCGCTACCACGGTGGCGGGGTGTGGCTGCACGAGCTGGACCAGCCGCGCGGATGGTCGGGGTTGCAACTGTTCCAGCGCTTCGGCGCGGTGGCCGCCGGGCTCGACGAAACCGAGGCCAGGCAACTGCTGGTCATCAGCGGCTGTCACGAATCGGCGTTGCGCCAGACCCTGGTCGACGGCCAGCGTCCGCCAGCGTTGCTGCTCGACTGTCTGGAGCGCTACAAGATCCATCGCGACCTGGCGGGCGGTGAAGAGGTGCTGAGTGCCGAGCACCATGCCCGCCTGTTCGAGATGCGCTATGAGTCCCCGGTGGCGCTGCCGAGCCTCGAGCAGAGGGTCCTGCTGCGCGACTTCGCGGGGCTGCCGCGGCGCATCGTCCAGGAGTTGCTGGCCCATGCCAGCGAGGCGGAGCGGGCGTTGATCGGCGAGCGGCAACGAGTGCCGCAACGCCTGGCCGAGGAAGCGCGCCTGTACCTGCAGAGCGTGCGCCTGGCGCGGGCCTACGAAGGTCTGTACCTGCCGCCGCTGAGCAACAACGACAGTACCCGGCTGATCCTGCACAGCCTGGCGGCGCTGCCCGGCTGGGCCGAACAGTATCGCATCGAGATCCGCGGGCTGCGGGTCAACGGGCCGTTGCTCGACAGCATCGGACCGAGCCCGGCGGTGCACCGCCGGGTCCTGGTGAAAAGCCTCGAGGGCTATCGCACGGCGGAAGAGCCCGAGGTGGCCGCCACCGACCTGTTCAGTGTCGTGCTGCGTACCCTCACCGTGGCTCAGCGCGGCGCGCTGGGGCTGGAGCCCACGGCAACCAGGGAAGCGCTGCGCGGCAAGGTCATGGCCCGTCCGCTGGGGCGTCCGGCGCTGCGCAAGGTGCTGCACATGCAGTCGGTGCGTCCGGCCATGCGCTCGCCGATGCGCCTGGCCAACGGGCGCAGGGGTTACCCCCTCAGTGGCGGGGGCAGGCTGGAGCCGCTGGTCAGCGAGAACACCCTGCTGGACAAGATCCGCCTGCTGGAACTGCCGGACCTGTTCGCCGGCGATCTGTTGCAGCAGCTGCGCGGCGCTGCCCTCGATGACCCGGCCATCGATGCGCGCCTGGACAGCCTGCTCGACGAGCGCGAAGCGCTGCGTCGTTCGCTGCCGTTGGGCGAAACACCACGGCAGGCCCTGGGCGATCAGCCGTCGCTCAGCGACCGGCACCTCATCGAGCTGGCCCTGTGGCAACACTGGCGCGACAACCTGTTGCCGGAAATCGGCCGCAGCGGCGTGCCCTTGCGGCTGTTCGCGGTCTCGCTGGAAGCCTTCCCCGAGCAGTTGCCGGATTTCTTCCGTACCCGCGTGCAGTCCCTGGAACTGTCCAGCGTCTCGGTGCCGGTAGCGGTGGTGACGCCGGGCGACGACGGGCTGATGCGCCTCGACGATCGCCTGTTGCACTTGCTGCGCAGCTTTCCCCGGGTCACCTCGCTGGAAATCGATGCCGTGGATGGTCGCTCGCTGTTCGACCTGCCGCGGATCATCGTCGGTGCCTACCCGCGGCTCGCCGAACTGCGCCTGCTCAACCTGCACCTGCCGCTGGGGCAGGAGGTGCTGGAGGAGCTCTGTCGGCTGAGCGAGCTGAACCACCTCGACCTCAGCGGCAATCGCCCCAGCCATCTGCCGGTGCACCTCGCCGGTCGCCTGCAACTGAAGTTCCTCGGTCTCGATCGCCTGGGCCTGGAGCAGTGGCCCGAATGGCTGGACAGCGACCTGCTCGACGGTATCGAGCGGATCTCCCTGCGCGACAACCGCCTGACCGACCTGCCCGCGCACTTGCGCGTCAATCCCGCCGATGCGCCGCGCAGTACCTCGATCTCCCTGCGCGGCAACCTGTTTTCCCAGCAGGCGCTGATCGGGATTCGTGCCAGCGCCTGGCGAGGGCGGCGCTTCCTGCTCGAACTGGATGTACCGCAGAGCGTGGAAAATATCGTCGAGGGCATGATGATCGAGCATCAGGCGCTGTCCAGCGCCATCGACGGCTGGCTGGAAACCTCCCGCCAGGGCGCTGCCCAGCGGCTGGCGGCCCGGCGTTCCCTGGGCGATGCGCTGCTCGCCGGCTGGCTGACCCAGGTCGACGGCGGCCCGGTGCGTTCGCTGGTGCTCGAGGACCTGCACCTGGACGACTTCCCGCCGACCTTGCCGGCCTTCTATTTCAGCCGGATCGGCCGGCTTGAGGTGATCCGAGCCCAGGGCACCGCGCAGGCCCTCGATACGTTGATCGCGCGCTTTCCCCGCCTGGAGCGCCTGACCCTGACACAGATGCCGCTGGAGGGGCTGCCCCCTGCGCTGGGCGGCTTGCTCGAACTGCGTCAGCTGGCGCTGACCGATGCCAGTCTGGTCGTCGACCAGGCGGTGATCGATGTGCTGGCGCGGCTGCCCGGCATCACCTCGCTGGACCTGGCGGGCAATCGTCTGGGCGAGATTCGCGATGTGTCCGCCTTCAGTCGCCTGCAGCTCAACCTGCTCAGCCTCGAACGCATGGAGATCAGCCGTTGGCCGGCCTGGCTCGACCCGTTGCTGCCCGAGCGCGTGCGCTGGCTGAACCTGAACCACAATCGCCTGGCCACGCTGCCGGCGCATCTGCTGGAAAACGCCGAGAGCGTCAGCGGCAGCACCGAGATCTGCCTGGAGGGCAACCCGCTGAACGAAGACACGCTGTTTTCCGCTCACCTGTCCGAGGGCCTGACGCGGCCCTACAGCTTCCGCCTCGACCTGCCCGAGCACCTGCGCCGCCTGGACGGCAGCTGGCGCGGATCGAGTTCCGGTGGCGCCAGTTCCGCCGGCACCTCGGAGGCGGACCTGATCAATGTGGATTTCTGGCTGCAACAGGGCGCCAGCATCAACGACGAGCGCCGCCAGATCTGGCAGCGCCTGGAATCGACCGGCGATGCCGACGACCTGCTGCGTCTGGTCGGACGCCTGCGGCATACCGCCGAGTACCGCAACGGCCTGACCCGGCCGGACATGTTCGAGCGGGTCTGGCAGGTGCTGACCATCAGCGGCCAGGACGACGAACTGCGCCTGCTCCTCGATGGCATGGCACAGGAACCGTTGCGCCTGCTGCGTGAGTTCGACACCTGTCCGGACGGCGTGCGCCTGGAATTCAACCAGATGGAAATCCTCGTGTTCACCCGCCAGGCGCTGCGCACGGCGGCCGACGGTCCGCGTGGCCCGGCGCTGTACCGGCTGATGTGCCGCCTGTTCCGCCTGCAGGAGCTGGACCGCATCGCGCGCGAGGAAGCCGGCGATCGCGATGAAGCGGAGGTGCGCCTGGCCTACCGGCTCAATCTCGCCAGCGCGCTGGATTTGCCGTTGGCGCCGACGCAGATGCTGTATGCCGGCTCGGCCAACCTGCGCACCGGCGAGCTGGACCGCGCAGCGGCACGGGTGCGCCAGGGCGAAAGCGGCCAGGCGCTGCTCGACTACGCGACGCAGCGCGATTTCTGGCTGGCCTACCTGCGCGATGTGCAGGGCGCGCGGTTCACCGCCATCCGCGAGGCGTTCGAGGCGCAGGTGCTGGCGCTGGACGATCTGTACCCGGACGACATGCCGGTGCAGACCAGTGCGCGGATCCAGTCGCTGATCGATCAGCGCCGGCTCGACGAGGCCGCGCTGATCGGCGAGCTGACCCACAAGGAGGGGCTGCAGGCGGACCGGCCCTGAGCCGGTGCGGGTTCAGTGGCCGGCGAGGTAGGCCTCGACCTTGCCTCGCTGCTCCCGCGGCAACCAGCCGTGCCAGACCTGCGGGTTGTCCTGGAGAAACGCCCGGGCGGCCAGCGCTGGATCCTGGCGTTGCTCGCTCATGCGTCCGAGCACGGCATTGAGCAGGTCGATGGGCAGGTCGACCTTGCTGAAGAAGGCCACCAGGTCGGGGTACTGGGTGTGGAAGGCCTTCGACACGCCGATCGACAGTTTCGCCGGCAACGACCGGCTGCCCTTCGGCGCGGGGTTGCCGGCATCGGTGAGGGTCGCCCAGGCCTGTTCGTCGAACGCCGGCTCTTCCAGGCGCACCAGCTTGAAGCGGCCCATCAGCGGGGTCGGCGACCAGTAGTAGAACAGCACCGGCTTGCCGCGGCGGATCGATGACGTGATCTCGGCATCCAGCGCCGCCCCCGAACCGCTGCGGAAGTTCGTGTACAGGCCATCCAGGCCATAGGCCTTGAGCTTCTGGCTGTTCACCGTTTCCGAGGTCCAGCCGCTGGGGCTGTTGAGAAAGCGGCCCTTGCCCGGGGCCTCGGGGTCGGCGAAGACCTCGGCGTAGCGCTTGAGGTCGTTCACGTCGCGCAAGTCCGGGGCCAGTGGCGCGATACCCCGTTCGGCGTCGCCCTTGATCACGAATTCGGGCACCCACCAGCCTTCGTCGGCATTCTTCACCGTGTCGCCAAGGGCGAGTACCTGGCCGGCCTGTTCGGCCTTGACCCAGGCCGGGCTGCGCCCGGCCCATTCCTCGGCGATCACCTGGATGTCGTTGCGCGCCAGGGCCACCTCCATGCTCACCGTGCTGCCGGGCAGGGTGTCGGTGGGATAGCCGTAGCCGTGCTCGACGATCAGGCGCAGCACTTCGGTGGTGAAGCTGCCACTCTCCCAGGTGATTTCGCCGAAGTGGATCGGCGCGCGCGGAGCGGCCAGCGTCGACAGGCTGAGGAGGGCGGAGCAGAACAGCAGGGCCAGGCGTTTCATGGAGGGGGCGCTCGCAGGTGGGTCGGCTCAGTGTAGACAGCGCCGCGATCGACACGACTCCCCTGGAAAGCGCGTGGTGCCTGGCAGCGCTTTGCCGTGGCGCGCCGGGACGTGTCGCAGGAGCCGGCGGTCCTGCGGGTGACAGACCGCGCGTGGCGAAGTTGATGAAGTGGGCCCCTCTTCAAACAGACGGAGCCCGCCGCATGCACAACCTATGGACCACGTCGAGTCCCCACGCCATTTTCGACCACAGCTACAAGACCGCCGCGAAGACCGAGGAGGGCTGTCGCGCCGTGCACTTCAAGGGGCGCCTGTATTGCGCCTATATCGACGGTCTGCGCGACCTGGACGGAGTCAAGTTCATCAGTCGGACATCGAATGTCAGCCTGTGGAGCGAGCCCGGGGTGGTCAGCGACATCCCCGCGCGTTCGGATCCCTGCATATTTGTGTTCAAGGACCAGTTGCATGTGATCTATGCGAGTACCCAGGGATCGACCTTGCTGTTGACCCTGGACGAAGCATCGGGACTGTTCGTGCTGACCCGCACTCTGGACCTGAACCTCGACGGCACGCCGTCGGTGGCCGTGCTGGAGGGGCGTCTGCAGCTGTTCCATCACGTCATGGGCAGCCCCACCAACCTCTGGTGCCGCTCCACCCTCGACCTGAAGGAGTGGAATCGCGCGGAGGTGGTGAAAAGCGATGGCGTCTACAGCATTGCCACCCGGCTGGACTCCACCGCGATCGTCTATCAGCGCTTGATTCACCTGATCTACAAGGACGCCGCCGGTGGCTTCTACCTGCTCAAGCACGACGGTTCGAGGCAATGGACTCGCGCGCAGTTGCTGTTGCGCAACGACTATCCGGATCCGCCGGCGGCGGTGGTGCACAACGGCCTGCTCAAGCTGTTTTTCAACGAAGCGCGCGGCGAGGCGAGCAAGGCCGATGCCTCCTACGACGTCCACCAGTATGGCTACGACGGCAATGTCCTCGGCCCGGCGATCGTCAGCACCGGCCTTGGTGCGACCAACAGCGTCGGTGCCGCGGTGCAGGACGGTGTGCTCAATATCCTGTACCGCGGCAAACCCTAGTCCATCCTTGCCTTCGCCGACGGTAACCGCCCATGCCCATCGACAATACGATACGCCGCTACATCGACAGCCACCTGGTCGACAGGCTGACTGACGATGCGTTTTTCAATGAAACCGAAGTCATCCTGCTCGATATCTTCGAGCTGCTGGCCTCGGCGCCCTACAACGCGCAACCCACGGCGTCCTATCTGGCGTACGTGATTTCCCGCCAGTACATGCGCAGTGCGAACCAGGCGCAGCAATGCCGTTTCGCCCAGCGCATGACCTTGCTGCTGCGCCGCCTGTACAACGACCCGGCCACCGCCGCGCTGCTGGCCCGACCACGCCGCGAGCGCGGTTTCGAGCTGCTGCTGGTGCTCTACCGAATGCACTACGTGCTGACCATGAACGGCCTGCTGGCGGACGACGGGCCACTGGACCTGGATATCGGCGACCCGCTGCGCGCCCTGCAGTTCATCATCGGCGCCGCCTATGGGCCCTGGCAGGGCCTGATCCAGCTCCAGGGCAGTGTGCGCGACTACTATCACTGCCGCATCCGTCACCGCGATGGCGCCTCGCTGATCGAGATCGGGCGGGCGCGGAGCGACTCGGCGGGCCTGGAACTGCGCCTGGCCACCTGGAACATGCAGGGCACCGCGGCCAGCGCCGAAAACAAATGGCGCACCTATGTGCTGCAACTGGCCAGGCGTCACGATGTGGTGGTGATCCAGGAGGCCGGCGCCCCGCCCAGTTCCGCCGAACTGGTGCTGCGCAGCCAGGTGGCCGATCAGTTCGGCATGGTCCAGGAGGTCGACCAGTACCTGTGGCAGGCTGGTACCAGCACCCGTCCGGAGTCGTACCAGGTGTACTTTCTCGACGTGCAGCGTCTGCGCGTGAACCTGGCGATCGTGGTCCGCTCCAGCGCCCAGCTGGATGTACGCGATGTGCGGGTGGTCGCCGACGGTCTGTGGGAGTCTGGCACGCTGCCGGTGGCCCGCCCGGCCCTGGGCCTGCGCCTGCGCCGGCGTGGCGAGGGTGCGGTGAATCGCCAGGAGGTGACGGTGTACAACGTCCATGCCCTGTCCGGTGGCGGTTCCAATGCGCCGCGGCTGGTCCGCGAGATCAGCTGGCACACCGACACGCCCTATGTGGTGCTCGGCGACTTCAACCGCGACCCGCGCCCGCCGGCGACCGGAGGGGGCAACTGGGTCTCGCCGGAAAGCCTTGCGCGCATCTATCCGGCCAATGGCAATACCCACCCGGCCACGGCGCCCGAGCACATGCTCGATTACGCTCTGGTCAACGGCACCACCGAACCGGTCCAGCCGGGGGTGGTGGAGGCTCCCGGACCGTCCGATCACCTGGCGGTGAGCTATCTGGTGCATTTCTCCTGAACGAAAGGGCTAATTTTCCGTGACGCGGTTTCGTTATCCAGCGAGTTGTCCCGCGTCACGGACAATCCCATTTCTCAGAAGGAGACCGGCAATGACTTCCGTTTTCGATCGCGACGACATCGTCTTCCAGGTGGTGATCAACCACGAGGAGCAATATTCGATCTGGCCCGACTACAAGGCCATTCCCGAGGGCTGGCGCGCGGTGGGCAAGAGCGGCCTGAAGAAGGACTGCCTGGCCTACATCGACGAAGTGTGGACCGACATGCGTCCCCTGAGCCTGCGGCAGAAGATGGCGGCGGCGGCGTCCTGATGCCGTCGCTGACGCTGCTGTGCCTGCCGTATTCCGGCGCCAGCGCCATGGTCTACAGCCGCTGGCGGCGCAAGCTGCCGGCCTGGATCGAGGTGCGTCCGGTGGAACTGCCCGGACGCGGCGCGCGCCTGGCCGAGCCGCTGAGCACCGACCTTGCCGCCCTGGCCCGACAACTGGCCAGCGAGCAGAGCCTGGCCGCGCATCGCCCCTACGCGATCCTCGGTCACAGCCTGGGCGCCTTGCTCGCCTGCGAACTGGCCCATGAGCTGCGGGCACTGGGCTGTCCGCCGCCACTGGCGCTGTTCGCCTGCGGTACCGCGGCGCCCAGCCGCCGCGAAGGCTACGACGGCCCCGAGTGGCGCGAGCCGAAGAGCGATGCCGAACTGATCCGCGACCTGCGCGACCTGCAGGGCACGTCCGAGGAAGTCCTGGCCAACGAGGAACTGATGGCGCTGATGCTGCCGATCCTGCGTGCCGATTTCCTGCTGTGCGGGCGCTATGTGTATCGTCCGCGTCCGCCGTTGCCTTGCCCGCTGCATGTGTTCGCTGGCGAGGACGACCGTGCCAGCGAAGAACAGTTGCTGGCCTGGCGCCAGGAGAGTCGGGGTGAATTCTCCCTGGAGATGTTCCCCGGTGGTCACTTCTTCATCCACGAGCATGAAGACCGCGTTCTCGGCGTGCTGGCCCGCGCGCTGGAACCATTGCGTCGCAGCGCCTAGCGCCGCATAGTCGGGAGCATTTCCGACTGCAAGGAGCTTGCGCAATGCTGATCGACGCTTCCCGGGCCACGCTGCTGGTCATCGATGTCCAGGAGAAACTCATCGGCGCGGTCAGCGACCCCGCCGGTACCCTGGCGCGGACCCGCTGGCTGCTCGCCGCCACCACCGAGCTGGGCCTGCCGACGGTGATTTCCGAGCAGTACCCCAAGGGCCTCGGGCATACCGTGGGCAGCCTGCTGGAAGCCGCGCCGGGGGCCACGGTGGTGGAGAAACTGCACTTTTCCTGTGTCGCCGGCGAATGCCTGCCGGCCTCGCTGCTGGCGCGCGAGCAAGTGATTGTGTGCGGCATGGAGACCCACGTCTGCGTGCTGCAGACCGTGCTGGAACTGCTGGAGAGCGGCAAGCAGGTCTACGTCGTCGCCGATGCCTGCGACAGCCGCACGGCCGAGAGCAAGGCCGCAGGACTTGCGCGCATGCGCGATGCCGGGGCGCAGATCGTCACCCGCGAGATGGTCCTGTTCGAGCTGATGCGCAGTTCCAGCCATGAAAAATTCCGCCAGATCAGCAAGACTTTCCTGGTCGGGGAGCAGCCCTGAGCGGCTTGCCTCGCTGGCTGGGGCTCGGCCTGCTGGCGCTGCTCGCCGGCTGCGTCGGCCCGCGCGGCGGCGAGGAGCCGGCGTTGTCCGAGGCGCAGGTACGGGCACGGGTCGCCGCCTTGCTGCCGGCCAGCGTCGCTGACCGCCAGGGCTGGGCGCGGGATATCCAGGCGGCGTTCACCGCGCAGAAGCTCGTGCCCAGCCAGTCCAATATCTGCGCGGTGCTGGCGGTGACCGAGCAGGAGTCCACCTTCAGCGCCGATCCGCAAGTGCCCAACCTTGGGCGCATCGCCCGCGAGGAAATCGATCGTCGCGCGGCGAAAGCCCTGGTCCCCAGGATGCTGGTGGATGTCGCCCTCGACAGCCGTTCGGGCAATGGCAAGACCTGGAACCAGCGTCTCGCCGCGGTGCGCAGCGAGCGTGAGCTGAGCGAGCTGTATGGCGAGCTGATCGGCTCGCTGCCGCTGGGCAAGACCCTGCTCGGTGGTTTCAATCCGGTGCGCACCGGCGGGCCGATGCAGGTCAGCATCGACTTCGCCGAGGCCAACGCCCGCGACTACCCCTACGCCCACGACGGCAGCATTCGCCAGGAGGTGTTCAGCCGGCGGGGCGGGATGTATTTCGGCATCGCCCACCTGCTGGGTTACCCGGCCAACTATGCGCGGCCGCTGTATCGCTTCGCCGACTTCAACGCCGGCTGGTACGCCAGTCGCAACGCGGCGTTCCAGAGTGCCTTGAGTCGGGTCACCGGAGCAGAGCTGGCGCTGGATGGCGACCTGATCGCCCATGGTTCGATCCTGCCGGGCAGTACCGAGAAAGCCGCGCGGCTGCTGGGCGAGCGGTTCGGCATGCGCAATCCGGTGATTCGCGATCAGCTGGAGAAGGGCGAGGGCGTGGACTTCGAAGAGACCCGGTTGTACCAACAGGTCTTCGCCCTGGCGGACAAGGCGGCTGGCAAGCGCGTGCCGCGGGAAGCGTTGCCGGGGATCAGGCTGGAAAGCCCGAAGATCACCCGGCAACTGACCACGGCCTGGTTCGCCAAGCGGGTCGATGAACGTTATCAGCGCTGCATGAAGCGCTAGGTCTTGGGTTGACTTGGCCGGTTATGGCCGCTTCGCGCCCATTCGCGGCTGAAGCCGCTCCCACACCGACCGCGCCGGGATCAGGAACGACCAGCCACCAGCGCTTCCACCACCTGCGCCACCCCGGCCTTCAACCCGGCCACGCTGTCCGCCGTATCGGTATCCACCACCACCAGCTTCGCCCCGGAGGCCGCGATCACCTCGGCCACCGCCTGCGGCGGCTGCTTGTGATGCAGCACCAGCGCCACGTCCTGGCCCTTCAGCTCGTCACCCAGGTGCTTGAGCTGTTCGGCGCTCCACTGTTCGTCCGCCACCTGCGGATGGTCGATCAGGTCCAGGTTCAGCCCGCCGATCAGGTAGCCCAGGCGATCCGACAGGTTGACCACGCTGAGGTTGTCCGCCGCGGCCAGTTTCGCTTCGCTGCCGGCGCTGAGGTCGAGCAACTGGCGCTTGAGCCCGGCCAGGTTGGCCTGGATCTTCGCCTGGTCGGCCGGCGCCAGGCGCCCGAGGTCGCTGGCCAGGACATCGGCCATGCGCCCCATGTTGGTCGGGTTCAGCCAGGGATAGGCGGCGATGACGTTGTTGCCCTGCACCGCGATGCCCGGCAAGGCGCCGTCCACCGGGCGCGCGGCGTCGATCTCGACGATGCGGATATTGCTGCGCCGCGCCACCGGGTACAGCGGGTCGTCGCTCCAGATCGAGCGCAGGCCGATCACCGCGTCGGCCTTGCCCGCGGCCTTCTGCAGGCTGGCCGCGCCACGCCCGCTGAAGTAGGAGGGCTGGCGGCTGGCCGGGAGGTTGTCCGGCGCTGCGCGCTGCAGCTTCACCGAGGTGCCGTCCAGCAACAGGCTGCCCAGGGCATAGGTCACCGGCAGCGAGGCCAGGACGGTGATGTCGGCGCCTTGCTGCGCCGCCGCTTTCGCGGCGGGCGCGGCAGACGCGGCGAGGGGCAGGCCAGCCAGCAGCAGGGCCAGGCTCAGGTGCTTGAGGGTCGGGTTCATGCCGGGTTTCCTTGCAGGCGTGGAACCAGGCCGCGGGCCAGCGCGGCGAGGGCGAAGAAGCTGCCGGCGACCAGGATGATCGCAGCGCCCGAAGGCACCGGCAGGTCGAAGACGATGGGCAGGAGGATGCCGATCAGGGTGCTGCAGGTGGCGATCAGCACCGAGGTGAAGAAGAAGCCCTTCAGCGACTGGCTGACCAGGCGCGCCGCGGCGGCCGGAATCACCAGCAGGGCGCCGACCAGGATCGCGCCGATCACCTTCACCGCGGCCACCGTGACCAGGGTCACCAGGACCACGAACAGGTAGTCCAGGCTCTTTACCGCGACGCCGCGCACCGCCGCCAGTTGCGGGTTGAAGCTGGCCAGGATGATGCGGTTGTACAGCGGCAGGGCCAGGCCCAGGACCAGCGTGCCGACGATGCCCAGCACCACCAGGTCATGGCCGCTGACGGTCAGCACCGAGCCGAACAGCACGTTCTCGAGGATGTGCACGTTGATCTTGCCGGCGAGCATCAGCAGCAGGCTGGCGCCCAGTGCCAGGGACACCGAGAGGAACACGCCGATCAGGGTATCCGGCGACAGCCCGGTGCGATTGCGCAGGTAGTTGAGCAGGATGCCGAACAGCAGGCAGTAGCCGAACAGGCTGCCATAGGGCCCGGTGTAGGGCTCGCCGAGGAGGATGCCGATGGCCACGCCGGTCAGCGCGGCGTGGCCCACCGCCTCGGAGAAGAAGGCGAAGCGCTTGACCACCACCAGGGTGCCGAGGCCGCCGAGCACCGGGCCGATCATCAGGCCGGCGAGCAGGGCGTTGATCACGAAGCCGTAGGCCAGGGCCTCGGGCAGGTAGCCGGAGGCGGCCCAGCCCTGGATCAGCAGGCGGAATTCTTCGTAGTTCATCAGGCGGTGCTCTCGCTGCGCGGGTGGATGGAAAACAGCCCGAGCAGGCGCTCGGGGGTCAGCGCGTCCTTCGGCGTGGCGTCGAACAGCACCCGGCGACTGAGACCGGTGACCCGGTCGGCGAGGCGCGCCACGGCTTCAAGGTCGTGCTCGATCCACAGCACCGTGGTCCCTGCCTGGCGCCATTCGCCGAGCAGCCGTTCGAACACCTGGACACCGGCTTCGTCCAGCGCCGACATGGGTTCGTCGAGCACCAGCAACTGCGGCGCCGGGATCAGGCCCTGGGCCAGCAACACGCGCTGGCGCTCGCCGCCGGACAGCGCGCCCATGCGCCGCTTGCGCTTGTCCTGCATGCCGACCCGCGCCAGCGCGGCGTCGATGGCCGGCGCCGCGTGGCGCGACAGGCCGAGGAAGGCCGGGCGCTGCTGGCACATGGCGGCCATGAAGTCGTCGACGGTCATCGGCAGGCCGCGGTCGAACTCCAGGGCCTGGGGCACATAGCCGATCACCTGGCGTTCATCCGGCCAGCTCAGGGCCAGGCGGCCCTGGTGCGGCATCTGCCCGAGCAGGGTCTTGATCAGCGAACTCTTGCCGCCGCCATTGGGCCCGACGATCGCGTGCACGCTGCCGGCCGCGACCTGGAAACGCACCTGGTCGAGGATGCGCGTGCGCCCGAGGGTCAGGTCGATGCCATCGAACTCGATGGACGGGCCGCAGGGCGCGGCGACCACGGCTTCGGCGACGGTCATGCCTGGTTCTCCTTGATCGCGCGGACCACGGTGTCGAGGTTGCGCTTCATTTCCACCTCGTATTTCTCCCGGGTGTATTCGCCGTAGGAAATGTGGGTCAGCGGATAGAGCTTCACCCCGGCTTCGCGCTGGATGGTTTCGACATAGGCGGACGGGAAGTCCATCTCGGAGAAGATCACCTTCACGTTCAGCGCGTGCAGTTGGTCGATGGTCTTCTTCAACTGTGCCGGGCTCGGTTCGATACCGTGGGCCGGTTCCACCACGGCGGTGACTTCCAGGCCGAACTCGCGCACCAGGTAGTCGTAGGCGGCGTGGATGGTGGCGACCTTGAACGAAGGATTCGGCGCCTCGGTCAACTGCGCCAGGGCATCGGCGCGCAGCTTGCGCAGGCGCTTGGCGTACTCGCGGGCGTTCTGGCTGTAGTACTTGGCGTTGTCCGGGTCGAGCTTGCCCAGTTCGCGGGCGATGTTGTTGATCTGCGCGATGCTGGCGCTGATCGACAGGAAGGTGTGCGGGTTGACCACCTTGCCGGCGCCACGGGCGGCGATGCCGGTGGCGGCCAGCAGCGGCACGTTGGCGTTGGACTCGATGGTGGCGATGCCCGGTTTCTCGCTGGCGGCGATCATGCGGTCGGCGAAGTCGTCGTGGCCGATGCCGTTGAGCACCACCACGTCCAGCGAACCGATGCGCTTGATGTCCTCGGCGCGCGGCTCGTAGGCGTGCGGGTTGAAGCCGGCCGGGATCAGCGGCACCACCTCGGCGCGGTCGCCGACGATATTGCTGACGTAGCTGTAGTAAGGGTGCAGGGTGATGCCGATGCGCAGCGGCTTGCCGCTTTCGGCGCTGGCCAGGGCGGGCAGGGCGAGGGCGATGAACAGGCTGAGGACACGGACGAGGGCGGAGCGGAGCATGGGCATTCCTTGGCGGGTCAGTGCTGATGCTGGCGGGTCACACCGGCGTCATAGTGGGCGGCGATCTGCTTCCAGCCGGCGGCCTGCAGGGCGTCGGCGGAGCGTTCGGTAGGGAGCGCGGCGCTGGCGTCGCGATTGAGCCAGACCTCGGCGACGCCGTCGTGAGCCTCCGGCACCAGCAGGAGGAAGCTGCCGGCGACCTCCGGGTGCGGGCTCAGGCCAAGGTAGACCGCGTCGACCTGGCGCCACTGGTGGCCGCCGCGGGTCACGCTGCTGGCGTCGGCGAGAAACGGCGCGAAGCCTTCCTCGGCGAGCAGTTCGACGCTGATCAGGCCGGGTGCTTCGGCGCGGCGCGCCTGGATCTCGTCGAAGGCCACCCGCAGGTCGGTGTAGATGCCTTGCTCGGCGGCATTCAGGTCGCGCCGGGCATCCAGTTGATGGGCCGCGATGGACGGTTCGTCCTCGCGTTCGCCGCGCAGGCTGACCACCGTGGCGGCGAGCACCAGGATCAGCAGGGCGACCAGGGCCACATAGAGGGTTTCATGCCCGGCACCGGCCGGGCGCACGACCTGGACCCGGCTCATGGCTCACCGATGTCGGCATGGTCGATTTCCACGACGTGGCCGGGGCCGGCGTCGAACAGCACGTAGAACTCGCTGGTGGGGCGCTTGAAGGTCAGGGTCGAGTCTTCGCCGAGCTTGCCCGGGACCAGGATGGTCTCGTCGTAGCCGATCACGTCGAGGGTCACCCCCGGTGCGCCGCTGCCGTCGGAGAAACCGCCGGTGCACTTGATCTGGTCGCCCGCCAGCGGCTCGCACTGGCACATCGGGTTGTGCGCCAGGGCCGGGCCGGCCAGGCACAGCAGGAACAGCGGCAGGGCGAGCCTGCCGGCCTTGAACGTCATGGTTTGCCTCCTTGTTTGTCGAGCCAGGCGAGGGTCGCGGGAGATGCCTTGGCCAGCGGTACCGCCGCCTGGTGCATGCTGCCGTCCCAGCCTTCGAGGGTGATCCACAGTTCGGCGTCGCCGCGGGTGCGCGGCGGCACCGGCAGGCTGGTGCCCATGCGGTAGGGCGTGCCGAAGAAAATCGTGCCGGCGGCGCGCAGGCTGCGCGGCTTGCCGATGCGCAGGTAGGCGGCCTTGACCTCGCCGATGCAGGCCTGGCACAGCGCCAGGTTGAAACTCTTGAAATACCCGGCCGGGCCGTTCTGGCGCGGTGCTTCGTCGAGCAGTTCGGCCAGGCTCACCTGCCACGGGCCGACCTGGATGTTGTCGATCGGTGTGGCGCCGAGGCCGGCCTCGCCGCGGAACATCTTCACGTCGGCGAAGTACTTGGGCATGAAGCCCAGCGGGATCAGCAACAGCAGGATGTTCAGGTGGAAGCGCCACTTCAGCCACCACTGCTTCAGTGGCGAGGGTGCGGCGACAGCGTTGTGTGCCTGGCTCATGGCTGCACCTCCGTGGCGCTGTCCTGGCCGAGCTTGCGCGCCCGTACCGGTCTGTCCGCGCGCTTGAGCGCGGCGGCCGTGGCCTGGGCGGTGCGCTTGCTCCAGATGAGCAGGCCGCTGAGGACCATCATCGACAGGACCAGGCCGAAGAAGGCCCAGATCAGCTTGATCGCCAGGCCGCCGAAGTCACCGGTGTGCAGGGGGCGCATGGACTCGGTGACGAACTCCAGGGCCGAGCGGTCGGAGACCAGGAACGAGGTGTCGATGTTCCGGGTGTACGGGTTGACGTTGACCGTCTGGAACATCAGCGGATACCAGCCGCGCCCGCCCAGGTAGAGGTGGCCGTAGGCGTTGCCGGGCAGTTGCACGAAGCTCACGTCCAGACCGGAAATCTGCGAGGTGGCGATGCGCGTGGCCTCGTCGACATCGATCCGCGGCACCGGCGCGCTGCTTTCGGAGCGCGGTACGTCCTCGCGGGCGATCACCGGCACCACGGGCTCGGTGGAGATGCTGATGTGGTTGTCGGCGAGGATCGCCTGGATCAGGAACCAGGTGCCGGTGATCGAGATCACCGCGATGAACCAGATCGACCAGATGCCGCTGAGGCGGTGGAAGTCGCCCCAGAAGATCCGCGGGCCATGGTTGAAGCGCAGGGTCGGCTTGAAGAAGCCTTTCCAGAAGCGCTTGTAGACCACCAGGCCGGTGACCAGCGAGGCCAGCATCGGCAGGCCGAGCAGCGACACCAGGTACCAGCCCCAGCTGTAGCCGTTGGTGAACGGCACCAGCCACCAACCGTGCAGGGCGCGGGTGAAGCCTTCGAAGTTGAAGTCCGGACTCTTGCCCTGGATCGCCCCGGTGTACGGGTTGACATAGAGGATCGGCGCGGTGCCGTCGGGGAAGGTCACGGCGACGTTGAGGGCGAAGTGCGAACCGTCGGGCTGGCTGATGTAGCGCACCGCCATGTCCGGTTCGGCCTTGTGCAGTGCGTCGAGCACCTGCTGGAAGCTCAGGCGTTCGGCGGCATCGTCGGGCTGGCTGGCGCGCACGTCGGGGTTGGCGAGCCAGACGATTTCCTGGCTGACCACGGCGAGGGTACCGGTGACACAGACGATCAGCACGAAGAACCAGATCGGCAGGGCGAGCCAGCTGTGGATCAGGAACCACAACCTGGATTTGGACTTTTTCGATTGTTGGGCCATTGCATCAGTCTTGTTCGTAAAAAGTGGGGTCGAGCCAACGCTCAACCTGGTGGCTGCACTTATAAGGACGGATGAGAAACGGAAAACCGTCAGGGAAAATGTAAGAAAATGCTTCAGAGACGGTTTTTCATATTCATTTACGGAGCCGTCCGGCAGCTCCCGACTGACTGATGTGCTAACTGCGGTCCTCCGGATTTCAATGGCCGGGACCGCTTTGCGGTCCTTCGCGGGCAAGCCACGCTCCTACGGGAAAATGCGGTCTGCTTCCGTAGGAGCGTGGCTTGTCGTGTGACGAACCACCGCGAAAGGCCACAAAGCGGCCCCATTTCCTGTTCGAACGAATCCTGCGGGAAAAAATTTACCCAGGCCCCTCAGAGCTCCCGCGCCACCCGGAAGCCCAGCCAGTCTCCGCGTGCCTCGGGCCCGGCATTGTTGCGGTTGCCCGAACGCGAGAAGATCGGCGCCTCGCCCCAGTCGTTGCCGCGGATGCTGACGTTCTCGCAGCTGGCCTCGGTCCAGGCGCTGCCGTCGCCGGGGGCGCCGACGTAGCTGTCGTGGTAGCAGTCGGCAACCCACTCGTAGACGTTGCCGTGCATGTCATGCACGCCGAAGGCGTTGGCCGGGTAGCTGCCCGCCGGCGAGGTGTAGCTGTAGCCATCCTTCGGCCCGTAGACGTTGGCGTTGCGGCTGATCTCGTACTCGGCGTCCGGATCCAGCGGGAACGGGAACGGCCCGCTGCTGCCGGCGCGGGCGGCGTACTCGCGCTGCGCCTCGCTGACCATGCGGTAGTGCTTGCCGGTCTTCTTCGACAGCCAGGCGGCATACGCCTGGGCGTCGTACCAGCTCATGCACACCGCCGGCTGCTTCGGCCCCTGCTTGTAGCGCGGCTTGCTGGCCTTGCACTCGCGGCCCGGGCGGGTGTCGCCGTCGGCGATCTTCACCGCGGATTCGCGGACATAGGCGTCCCACTCGCCGGCGGTGACCTGGAAACGGCTGATGGCGAACGGCTTGGCGAAGGTCACCGGGTGCAGCGGACCTTCGTCCGCCTGGCGGCCCAGTTCGTCGTCCGGCGTGCCCATGGTGAAGGTGCCGGCGGGCAGCACGACCATTTCCGGGCAAGCGCTCTTGCAGTCGCGAAACACCGTGCCGGGCTTCTGCTCGGCGGCCGTGGCGGACAAGCTGGTGGCGGCCAGCAGCGCGGCCAGGGTCAGGCGGGGAAGGGTAAGCGTCATGGGCGGGACCTTATTTCAGAGTTTCTTGATCAGCAGGGCCATGGCCCGATCGATTTCCTGCTCGTCGTTGAGCAGGCTCGGGGCCAGGCGGATCACCGGGCCGACATCGCGGTCCACGGCATCGGACATGACCCGGTTGTCCACCAGGTAGGCGGCGATGGCGTCCGGGTCGCGGTCCTGGATCCGGAAGAAGGTGAAGCCGGCGGAAAATTCAGCGCTGCGCGGGGTGACCAGCTGGATCCGCTTGTGTTCGAGCAGGCGTTCCTTGAGCCGGTCGTTGAGCTGGTGGATGCGCGCCTGCACTTCGGCCTTGCCCAGCTGCAGGTGCAGCTCGAAGGCCTTGCCGGCGGCCCAGCGGTGTTCGAAGGCGTGGTAGCCGCCGGGGGTCATGATGGTGGCGAAGTCTTCTTCCTGGGAGAAGGTGGCGATGGTCGGGGTCAGCGGGCCGAGCTTTTCCGAGGCGGCGCAGATGATCCCGGTGCCGCGCGGGCCGAACATCCACTTGTGGGTGCCGGAAATGAAGTAGTCGCAGTTGAAGTCGGCGAAGTTCATGTCGTCGACGCCGAAGCCGTGCACGCCGTCGACCACATAGATGATCCGCCGCGCTTCGTCGCGGTCGCGGTTGTGGCGGCGGACGATCTCGCCGATCTCGCCCACCGGCAGCTTGACGCCGCTGCCGGAGTGCACCCAGGTCATGCCCAGCACGCGGGTTTCGGGGCGAATGGCCTGGTCGATGGTGGTCAGCACCTGGTCTCTGGAGATGTCCCAGGGGTTGTCGAACAGGCGCAGCTTGCGCACCTGGGTGCCCTGGCGCTGGCTGCGGAACGCCAGGCTCCTGTGGGTGGAGTAGTGCTCGTGCTCGGTGGTGAGGATTTCCTGGTCGGCGGCGACGTTCAGGCCGCCGTAGATCATGCCCAGGCCCTCGGTGGTGCTGCCGGTCAGGGCGATCTGCCGCGGGCGCACCGCCAGGTAGCGCGCGGCCCACTCGCGGACCTCGCCTTCGCGATTCCATTCGTACTGGCTTTCCCAGTCCATCAGCGCCGCGGGGTTGCGGTCCAGTTCGCGGCGGTAGTGGTCGATGGCGTCCTGCACCGGGCGCGGGTGGGCGGTGACGAGGAAGTTGGCGAAGTGCGCGGTGTCGGGATCCAGCGGGAACAGGGCGCGCAGTTGGCGCCACTTGTCCGGGCCGCTGAACGGCGTGCCGGCGGCGGCCGGCGCGGTGTTTTCGACGGCGTTGGCCAGGGTGCTGGCCAGGGGCAGGCCGGCACCGAGAATGGCGGCCTGCTTGAGAAAGGTACGGCGGTCGGTCATGGGGCGAGCGGTCCGGTTCAAGGCGTGAGGGTGGCGACGGGGCGGGCGCTTTTCTGCACCTGTTCCCAGACCCGCAGGAAGTTGCCGCCCCACAGCTTGGCGATGTCCGCCTCGCTGTAGCCGCGGGTCAGCAGCTCGGCGGTGATGTTGCGAATCTCGCTGACATCCTTCCAGCCGGCCAGGCCGCCACCGTCGTTGAAGTCCGAGGCGATGCCGACATGGTCGATGCCGACCTTCTTCACCGCGTAGTCGATGGCGTCGCCGAACTCCTTGAGCCCGGCCTTGGGCTCGGCCTCGACGATGCCGTACAGGCTGCTGGCGTATTCGCCGAAGCGCGCCTCGGGCCAGATGGCGATCACCGCGTCGCCCGGCATCAGCGCGTTGGCCAGGCCCTGCAGGGGTTGCAGGTCGAAGCGCGCGCGCAGGGCTTCGAGCTGTTCCAGGCTCGGCTTGCTCAGGGGCTTGATGTAGGTGGGGAAGCCGACGATCTGCACCACGCCGCCGCTGTCCTTGATCAGTTGCAGTTCCTTGTCGCTGAGGTTGCGCGGGATATCCACCAGCGCCCGCGGTGCCGAATGCGAGGCCACCAGCGGTGCGCGGCTGAGGCGGGCGACCTCTTCCAGGGCCAGCGTCGACATCTGCGAGACGTCGATGATCACCCCAAGGTCGTTGAGCCGGGTCACCGCCTGTTCGCCGATCGGCGACAGGCCGCCGAGGGCGTCGGCGGTGTCGTTGAAGAACGGCAGCGGTCGCGACGAGTCCGACCAGGCGTTGTTGCCCACGTAGTTGAAGCCGAACATGCGCATGCCGCGGGCGGTCCACAGGTCCAGCTGGGACAGGTCGCTGCCCAGCGGGTAGGCGTTGAGCATGCTGATGAAGATGGCGAACTTGCCTTCGCCGTGCAGGCGGCGGAAATCGTCCGGGGTGTAGGCGATGCCGACCTGGTTGGGGAAGTCGCGGACCATGCCGCTGATGATCTGGTAGCGCACTTCCTGCTGCTTGCGGGCCTCGTCGACGAAGCCCGGGGTTGGCCGGTGCGGGGCGTTGGGGCCGTTCCACAGCTCCGGCCAGCCGAAGATGGTCAGTGCCGCGCCGGACAGGCGCCCGCGGCCGGCCTTGACCAGGTCGAACTGGCCCGGCCCGTCCTTGTCGGCCTCGTGGCCGGCGCTGCCGAAGTCCAGGGGCACGGTGATGTGGCTGTCGAAGGAAATCATGTGCTCGTGCAAGGCATTGGCCTGCTCGACGATCTTGCGCGGGTAGCCGGCGTCTTCCTGCCAGTACAGCCAGCCGGCGGCGGCAGCGCCGATGCCCACGGCGAGGGCCAGCGGCAGGCCGAAGTACAGGGCTTTGCGGGAGCGGGGTCTGGTCATTGCCATCTCGGTCGCGATTCAGGTGGGCAGTGGTCGGGTGTCAGGGGAAGGACGAAGTGGGCGGCGGGAAATTTACCGGTCGTCCGGCCTTTGTGGAGACCCTTGTGGGAGCGAGCTGGCTCGCGAACGGCGGCGCGCGCAGCCGGGACAGCGACTTTGCGGCCGCTTCGCGAGCAAGGGAGGCGATTTGTGCGGAGCGATTAAAGATCCATCGCTGATGGCCGATGATCTTTTTGGATCCCATATTTCAGGACGCTTTCTCTCATGGCCGATTACCTCAAGGCGCTGGCATCGAATCTGTCGGTGGCCGGTACCGTCAGCAATGTCACCAACAAGACCAATGTCGCCTCCGACCCTTCGGCGGTACCGGAAGGCACCGTGCGTGGCGATATGTCGAAGCTGCGCAGCGAAGGCGCGCCGGCGGCGACCAAGGCGTCCACCGCCGAGTCCAGCGAGTCCCAGGAAATCAAGCAACTGCGCGAGCAGGTCAAGCAGTTGCAGCAGCAACTGGCCGAGCAGCAGAAGCAGTTGCAGGCCGCCATGGCGAGCAAGGAAGACGAACAGACCAAGGCCGTGCGCGTGGCGGCGGCCCAGGCTGCCGTGTCGACCGTCACCGGGCAGTTGCTGCAGGCCACCTCGGCCCTGCTCCAGGCCCTGACCGAAGCCGGCAACAGCAGCGCCGGCGGTTCGGTGAGCACTACCGCCTGAGTTTTTCGCAGGCAAAAGAAAAGGCCCGGCTGTCATGCCGGGCCTTTTGCTTTTCTCAATCCACCTGCGGCCGGTTCTGGCTGCGGTCGGCCTTGTAGCGCACCGCCACCGCCGGCGCCGGCTTGGTGGCACCGGTCTCCAGCCACTGGCGCATGCGCGAGGCATCGGCGAAGTGGGTGTACTTGCCGAACGCGTCGAGGATCACCATCGCCACCGGACGGTTGTCCATCCGGGTCAGCAGCACCAGGCAGTGCCCGGCATCGTTGGTGAAGCCGGTCTTGGTCAGCTTGATGTCCCAGTTCGGCTTGTTCACCAGGTGATCGGTGTTGCGAAAGCCCAGGCTGTAGTTCGGCTTGCGGAAGGCCACGGTCTTCTCGCGGGTAATGCTCAGCTCGCCCAGCAGCGGGTAGTTGCGCGCCGCCATGAGCAGTTTGGTCAGGTCGCGGGCGGTGGACACGTTGTTCGGCGACAGGCCGGTCGGCTCGACGTAGCGGGTGCTGGTCATGCCCAGCGCCCTGGCCTTGGCGTTCATCGCCTTGATGAACGCGCCGTAGCCGCCCGGATAGTGGTGGGCCAGGGTCGCCGCGGCACGGTTCTCCGAGGACATCAGGGTGATCAGCAGGGTCTCGCGGCGGCTCAGTTCGCTACCCAGGCGCACGCGCGAATACACACCCTTCATTTCCTTGGTCTGGGCGATGGTCATGGTCAGCGTCTCGTCCATCGACTGCTTGGCGTCGAGCACCACCATGGCGGTCATCAGCTTGGTCACCGAAGCGATCGGCCGGACCATGTCGGGATGGCTGGAATAGAGCACCTGGTTGGTCTGCAGGTCGACCAGCATGGCGCTGCCGGAGGCCAGGTGGAGCTTGGAGGGGTCGCGTTGGGCCTGGGCCGCGGGTTGGGCCACCGCGGTCGAGGTGACGCCGACGGTGCCAGTGAGCAACAGCAGCAGACTGAGAATCGAAAGAGAGGTTTTCACGTAGGTGCTCACTAAAAGAGGGTATGTCGTTGGCAGTGCAAGGATTTTTATTTTTCTAAGCGTGACATTCTGGAGTATGGCTGGGAACCTGTCGATTGCCGTCCGGGGCTTAGTTCGAATATGAATAATCTTTAATTGCCGCTCACCGCTGCGAGCCTAAACAACCGCCGTTGCGTTGCGTGCACCCAATAAAAAGCCCCGCCATGAAGGCGGGGCAAGGGGAGGTGTGCGGAGCAACGCACAAGGAAAGAAGGTCGAGTCAGGCTTCGAAGGGTTCCGGGGTGATATCGCGCGCCCGGGCCTGGGCATCCGGCAGCGAGGTGATCGGGCCGCCGATCTTTTCGCCGTCGCGCACCAGATACCAGCAGACCAGCAGGCCGACTTCTCTCAAGGCGGGTGGAACCGCGCTGCCGACGACGGACATGGTATTGAGGGTGGCCATATCGATTACTCCTGCGGGACTCATGGCTCGTACCTTAATCGTCGATGCGGCCTGCGTGAAATCAGTGTTCTCGATAGTCGTCATTGATGAAATCCACTACCAGCGCGGCGGTCCGTAATAGACCGGCGGCGGACCGTAGTAGCGGCGGTAGTGCGGTGGCGGCGCCGGCACATAGCGTTCCACCACGGGGTACGGCTGGTAGTACACCACCGGTGCCGGCGGCGGCTGGTAATACACCGGCGGCGGTGGGGGTGGCGGGTAGTAGTAGGGCTGGCGTTCGACGACCACGGTCCGGTCGTGGCCACCGGACACCGCGGCACCGACCACGGCACCCACGACGGCCGCGCCGAGCACCGGACCCGGGCCCCAGCCACCACCATGGGCGCTGGCTTGTCCGGACAGGGCCATGGCACCGATCAGCAGAGCGACAGCGGGGATATGACGGTTCATGTGGACTCCTTGCAGGGCATAACACCGCCCGTACGACGGGGCGGGGATATCACTATGACCAGCATTTCAAAAGGTTTCGCCAGGCCGCTGGGTAAAGGTTTTGTAAGGGTCGATCAGCGGTCGTCGGCAGGCTTGGGCATACTGGGGGCTTTCGTGGTTTCCAGGAGTCCGTCATGACCCCCAGCAAAGACACCGTCCTGTGCATCTCCCTGGCCGGGCGCCCCGGCACCTTCGGCGTGCGCTTCCACAATCACCTCTACGCGCAACTGGGGCTGGACTACTACTACAAGGCCATGAGCACCGCCGACCTGGCGGCCGCGGTCGGCGGGATACGCGCCCTGGGCATTCGCGGCTGCGGAGTGTCGATGCCCTACAAGGAAGCCAGCATCGCCCTGGTGGATGAACTGGATCCGTCGGTGGCGGCGATCGATTCGCTGAACACCATCGTCAACACCGATGGCCACCTGAAGGCCTACAACACCGACTACCTCGCGGTGCGCCAGCTGATCGACGAGCAGCGGCTGGACCCCCAGGCGGCGTTTGCCCTGCGCGGCAGCGGCGGGATGGCCAAGGCGGTGGCCTGTGCGTTCAGGGATGCCGGCTTTGCCCATGGCACCATCGTTGCGCGCAACGAGGACGCAGGGCGGCGTCTGGCCGCGAACTGTGGTTATCAATGGCGCGCGGAGCTGGGCGAACTGCGTCCGGCGTTACTGGTGAACGTCACGCCGATCGGCATGGCCGGTGGTGCCGAGGCGCAGCAGTTGGCCTTTGCCGAGGAGGCGATCGAGGCGGCGCGGGTGGTGTTCGATGTGGTGGCGATGCCGGCGCGCACACCGCTGATCGTGGCCGCCGAGGCGCGCGGCAGGCAGGTGATCAGCGGGTTGCAAGTGATCGCCCTGCAGGCGCTGGAGCAGTTCGTGCTGTACACCGGAGTGCGGCCGACGCGGGAGCAGGTGGAGCGGGCGGTGGCGTACGCGCGGGGGTGAAGAGTCGCGTCGTTGTGGGAGCGAGCAAGCTCGCTCCCACAAATCGAAGAGGGTGTGTCACTCCTCCAATCGAGCCAGGCGCTCTTCCAGCGCCGCGATCCTCGCTTCCAGCGCCTCGATCCGTTCCGCCGACACTGCGCCGCTCGCCACGCGCTCCGGTCCCTGCTGGCGCGCCGCGAGGATCGCTTCGATTTCTTCCGGATCGCCCAGCGCATGGGTGTAGCGATCCTCCCGCTGCCCGGCCTGGCGCGGCAGGTGCAGGGCTAAGTCACGGGCGATCAGGCGTTCCAGCTGATGCAGCACCTCGTCGGTATCGCTGAACTCATGCATGCGCTGGCTGCGGGTCAGCAGTTCGTTGAGGGTCTGCGGCCCGCGCAGGAACATCAGGCCCATCAGGATCAACTGCGCCGGCACCAGCTCCAGGGTCTTGTCCACCCGCTGTTCCCAGCGGTCGGCGCGGCTGCCCATCTGCAGGCGCACCAGGCCCTGGCCTTCGAGGTTGCGCAGGCTCTGGCCGATCTGGCCCTGGGTCAGGTTCATCACCGGCTCACGGCTGGTCTTCTGGTTGCAGGCCAGCATCAGCGCGTTGAGGGTCAGCGGGTAGGTTTCCGGGTTGCTCGCCTGTTTCTCGATCAGCGAGCCGAGAATGCGGACTTCGGCGGGGGTGAAGCGGGCAGTGGAGGTTTCGTGCTCGGCGGACATGGCCCTGTCTCGGTACAAGGAAAGGGCCACTAGCCTAGGTGCGCAACGGGGGAAAACACAAGCGACCGCTGGCCTGGGCCCGCGGTCGCCAGGGATCAGGCGCGGCTGGCGTGACGTGCCTCGGCCTGGCAGGCCGCGGCGGTGAAGAGCACGTCGGTGGACGAGTTCAGCGCGGTTTCCGCCGAGTCCTGCAGGACGCCGATGATGAACCCGACCGCCACCACCTGCATGGCGATTTCGCTGGGAATGCCGAACAGGCTGCAGGCCAGCGGGATCAGCAGCAGCGAACCGCCGGCCACGCCGGAAGCGCCACAGGCGCAGACCGCGGCGACGACGCTGAGCAGCACGGCGGTCGGCAGGTCGACGGCGATGCCCAGGGTGTGCACGGCGGCCAGGGTCAGCACGGTGATGGTGATCGCCGCGCCGGCCATGTTGATGGTGGCGCCCAGCGGAATCGAGACCGAGTAGGTGTCTTCATGCAGGCCGAGCTTTTCGCTGAGGGCCAGGTTGACCGGAATGTTGGCCGCCGAGCTGCGGGTGAAGAACGCGGTGATGCCGCTTTCGCGCAGGCACAGCAGGGTCAGCGGGAAGGGATTGCGGCGGATCTTCCACCAGACGATCAGCGGGTTCATCACCAGGGCGACGAACAGCATGCAACCGATCAGCACCAGCAGCAGGTGCAGGTAGCCGAGCAGGGCGTCGAGGCCGGATTGCGCCAGGGTGGCGGCGACCAGGCCGAAGATGCCCAGCGGGGCGAAGCGGATCACCACGCGGACGATCAGGGTCACGCCGTTGGACAGGTCGTCGAGCACGGTGCGGGTGGTGTCGCCGGCATGGCGCACGGCGACGCCGAGGCCGATGGCCCAGGCCAGGATGCCGATGAAGTTGCCTTCGATCAGTGCCTTGACCGGGTTGTCCACCACGCTCAGCAGCAGGCCCTGGAGCACTTCGCCGATGCCGCCCGGCGCGCTCATCTGCGCGTCGCCGGTGCTCAGTACCAGCTCGGAAGGGAACAGCATGCTCGCCACCACCGCGACCACCGCCGCGCCGAAGGTGCCGAACAGGTACAGGACGAGGATCGGACGGATGTGGGTTTCCTGGCCGTGCTTGTGGTTGGCGATCGAGGCCATGACCAGGATGAACACCAGGATCGGCGCCACCGCCTTCAATGCGCTGACGAACAGCTTGCCGACGAAGGCCAGGCTGGCCGCGGCCTGCGGCGCGACCAGGGCGAGAACGATACCGGCCACCAGGCCGATGAGGATTTGCAGCACCAGACTGGTGCGGTTGAGCAGTTTCAGAACAGGGATCATAAGCGGGCTTTCTCGGTTTTTGTTCGAGGATTCATACGGACGCAGGACGGTTTACCGAGGTAAACGAGCGGCTCGGGCCAGCGTTTAGCCGGCCGGCGTGCGTACGAAAGGCTTCCGCGGCCATGGCCGTGCGGAAAAAAGGGCGGGACTTTAGCACAGCGCGGCGGCTGTGACCCAGAGTGTCCGCCCGATGGTTAGGCCGGCGTGGATGGCGCTGTTACCATGCGCGGCTGTTGCGAATCTGGAGTCTGGATGTTCTTGCCCATTCTGTTGCTGGCCGCGGCCGGCTTCACTGTCCTCACCACCGAGTTCCTGATCGTCGGCCTGTTGCCGGGGATCGCTCGCGATCTTGGCGTCAGCGTGCCCCAGGCCGGCCTGCTGGTGACGATGTTTGCTTTCACCGTGGCCTGCTTCGGTCCCTTCCTCACCGCCTGGTGCGCGCGCCTGGAGCGCAAGCGCCTGTTCGTCGGGGTGTTGCTGCTGTTCGCCGGCGCCAACGCCCTGGCCGCGCTGGCGCCGAACTATGCGGTCATGGCCGTGGCGCGCCTGGTCCCGGCCCTCGGCCTGCCGGTGTTCTGGTCACTGGCCAGCGAGACGGCGGTGGACATCGTCGGCCCGGCCTATGCCGGCCGGGCGATCAGCAAGATCAGCTTCGGCGTGGTCTGCGCCATGGTCTTCGGCATTCCCCTCGGCACCCTGCTCGGCGATGCCTGGGGCTGGCGCGCGGCCTTCGCCCTGCTGGCCCTGCTGGCGCTGGCCAAGGCGCTGCTGCTCTGGCGCTACCTGCCGCACACGCCGCGGCAGAGCCAGGTCACCTCGCTGCGCAGCCAGTTCGCCATCCTGCGCAGTCCGCTGCTGCAGGGGCATGTGCTGCTCTCGGTGCTGGTGTTCAGCGGCATGTTCACCGCCTACACCTACCTGGCCGACCTGCTGGAGCGCCTGGCCGGTTTCGATGGCGAGCGGGTCGGCTGGTACCTGATGGGCTTCGGCGCGGTCGGCCTGATCGGCAACAGCCTTGGCGGCCGTGCGGTGGATCGCCACCCGCTGCTGGCCTCGGCGGCGTTCTGCGCGTTGCTGCTGCTCGCCCTGCTGCTGGTGGTGCCGCTGATCCACTCGCCGCTCGGCCTGGTCCTGGCCCTGGCGCTGTGGGGGTGCACCCAGGCGGCGTTGTTCCTGGTCAGCCATGTCCGGGTGATCAAGGCAGCGCCCACGGCGCCGGCGTTCGGCGCTTCGCTGAATGTCGCCGGTGGCAATCTCGGCATCGGTCTGGGCGCGGTGATCGGCGGGCGGGTGATCGAGCATCTCGGCCTGGCCAGCGTTGGTTATGTCGCCGCGCTGCTGATCGGCGTTTCCGTGGGCCTCGCGCTGTGGCTGAGCCGCTTCAGGCCAGCGGCCAGTTGAACAACTCGCGCCGCGCGCCCTCGGTGATCGCCACGATGCCGGGATGCTTGACCTTGCGCTCCACCGAGATGGCGTAGAACGACTCGGTGACCGCGTCGGTCTGTCCGATCAGCTCGACGTCGTACTGCCGGCAGACCTCCTCGGCGATCACGCTGGGGGCGATGAAGATGCCACTGCCGGCCTTGCCGAAGGCCTGCATCAGCGCGCTGTCGTCGAACTCGCCGACGATCCGCGGCTGCAGCTGCTGCTCGGCGAACCAGCGCAGCAGACGGTTGCGCACCATGGTTTCCTGGCCGGGAATCAGCAACGGTGCATGTTGCAGGCAGGCGGGGAAGGGCAGCGGCTGACCCGCGGCGAGCGCCGGGGTGGCGAGGAAGCTGATACCGCATTCGCCGAGCTTCTGGCTGTAGCCCTTGATATCCAGGTGGCCGGGCATCGGGCTGTCGGAGATCACCAGGTCCAGGCGCTGGATCGCCAGGTCGGCGAGCAGGCGTTCCAGCTTGTCTTCGCGGCAACTGATGCGCAGCGGCTCGGCCAGTTCCATGGTCGGCGCGATCAGGCGGTAGACGATGGATTTCGGCACCACGTCGGCGACGCCGACGCGAAACAGCACCTGCTGCTCATTGGGCTGGGCGCGCAGCATGGCCTCCAGCTCGCCACCGATCTGGAACATCTGCTCGGCGTAGGACAGCGCCTGGCGTCCGGTTTCGGTCAGCTCCAGCTGGCGCCCGACGCGCTGGAACAGCTCGATGCCGTAGGTCTGTTCCAGCAGGCTGATCTGCCCGCTGATGGTCTGTGGGGTCAGGTTCAGTTGTTCGCAGGCGCGCACGATACTGCCGGTCTTGGCCACGACCCAGAAGTAGTGCATCTGGCGGTAGTTGAGCATGCTGAGTCTCTATTCGGAAAAACCGAAGTATACCCGCTGAAAATACGAATTTTTCTGAAGTTTCCCGCTCTCTAGAATGCTCCGTCATTGCGGCGCGACTTTTCCCACGCCGATCCCATTTCCAGTGAGGACAACATGCTCTACATCAAATCCATCGGTACCCCCCTGGTCCTGCTGCTCGCCCTGTTCACCATGAGCGGTTGCGAGCAGGCCGAGAAATCCGCCCAGCAGGTGCTCAACCAGGCCGCCGAGTCGGCCAAGCAGGCCATCGACAAGACCAACGAAGCGGCCCAGCAGGCGCTGAGCGAGGCCGCCGGTTCGCAGAAAGCGGAAAAAGAAGACCCCAAGGAAGCTGACGGTCAGAAAATCTGACCTACTTTTTCAATAATCGACAAATCAGGACCTGATTCATGGAATACCTGCTGGAACTCGCTGCAAGCCCTACCGCCTGGGTCGCCCTGGCCACCCTGGTGGCCATGGAGATCGTCCTTGGTATCGACAACCTGATCTTCATCTCGATCCTCACCAACAAGCTGCCCGTGGAGTTCCGCTCCAAGGCTCGCCGCATCGGCATCAGCATGGCGCTGGTGATGCGTCTGGCGCTGCTCAGCACCGTGGCCTGGATCGTCCAGCTCACAGAGCCGGTGATCGACATCCTCGGCAAGAGCTTCTCGTGGAAGGACATGATCCTCATCGCCGGTGGTCTGTTCCTGCTGTGGAAAGCCACCAAGGAAATCCATGAAAGCGTGGACCCGCGCGCCAAGGAAGAATCCGCCGCGTCGTCTACCATTACCCTGGGTTTCGCGGCGGCCATTGGCCAGATCCTGCTGCTCGACATCGTCTTTTCCATCGACAGCATCATCACCGCGGTGGGCATGACCGAGCACCTGCCGATCATGATCATCGCCGTGATCAGTGCCGTGATCGTGATGCTGGTGGCGGCCGACCCGCTGGCCAGGTTCATCAATGACAACCCGACTGTGGTGATGCTGGCCCTGGGCTTCCTGATCATGATCGGCATGACCCTGATCGCCGAAGGCTTCGGTGCCCACGTACCGAAAGGCTATGTGTATGCGGCGATGGCGTTCTCCACCGCGATCGAGGTGCTGAACATCCTCTCGCGCAAGGCCCGGCAGCGCCGTGAGGTCGCCGAGGGCTGATCAAAAGGATTCTGTTGCGTGCTGTAGTTGGGGGCTCCGTGTGGAGCCCCCTTTTTTTGGCGGTGGCGGTGGCGGTGTCGCGAGCTTATCCATTGCGGGCGGTGATGCCGCCGGCCCCTTCCGCCTCTACGGCGGGTCCATTGTGCGCCCGGCATGGGCGCCATCCTAGGGGTGAAAGTCCCCTCGTGAGCTGGCCACAGTGAGCGAAGCGCAACTGCAGGAGGGCGACCGACTGTGGGGAGGAAGCGTGGAGCATAAACCTCGAGCCGAGGTACACGAATCGCATTCGAGGCGGATCCGGTCAGGGCGAGCAGCCAATGTCCTGCGAAGCCGTTGTGGCCTAGAGGCCGGATACGTAAATGCGGCGGTTGTGAGGTGAAGGATGGTGTTCTTACCCGGGGAGATCTCGCCTCATGTCTGAAAGGACGACGGTGTGAACCGGAGCGAGAAGTCAGCAGAGGCCATAGTAGCCACGAGGTTGTGGTGAAGGGCCGAACGAGAAGGAAAGTGGTTCGACATGACGATACAACAGGCCCCGCAACAGATGTCCGGTGAGCCGGAGCGGGAGGCAATGGCGAAGGGTGAATCCCCAAGCCACGCCTCCAGCGTTGAAGCCAGTTGTCCGCGTCCTGACCCGAGCCCTACAGGTCCGAGGCTGCTGGAAGCAGCGCTCGACAGAGGAAATCTACTGCTTGCCCTCAAGCAGGTGCGGTCGAACAAAGGTGTTGCCGGTGTAGACGGTCTGACGATCGACGAGACAGTGCAGCACCTGAAAACGACGTGGCCAGCAATACGAGCCCAGCTTCTGGCGGGTGACTATCGGCCGGCGCCTGTGCGCAGGGTGCTTATTCCCAAACCTGGCGGAGGCGAGCGCAAGCTCGGCATTCCTACGGTCACGGACAGACTCATCCAACAAGCGTTGTTGCAGGTACTCCAGCCATTGCTGGATCCCGGTTTCAGCGATCACAGCTATGGATTTCGCCCCGGACGCAGCGCCCAGCAAGCGGTTCTAGCAGCGCAGCAGCATATCCACTCGGGGCGTCAGGTCGTGGTAGATGTCGATCTGGAGCAATTCTTCGACTGTGTGAACCACGACCTGCTGATCGCCCGGCTGGGCAAGAAGGTGAGTGATCGGCGCGTCCTGCGTTTGATCAGGGCCTACTTGAACTGCGGGGCACTGATCGGGCAGGACATAGTCGTCAGCAGGCAGGGGACACCGCAAGGTGGCCCGCTTTCACCTTTGCTGGCGAATGTGGTGTTGGATGAGGTGGACAAGGCACTTGAGAAACGAGGTCACTGTTTTGTCAGATACGCAGACGACTGCAACGTTTACGTTCGCAGCCCCAAAGCCGGCCAGCGGGTGATGGCAGTGCTCCGACGCCTCTACAGCCGTCTTGGGTTGCGCGTGAACGAAAGCAAGAGTGCGGTCGCCAGCGCATTTGGCCGGAAATTTCTCGGGTATGGCTTCTGGCTCACTCCTGACGGAAAGATACGGAGATGGGTCGCAAGCAAGGCCATACAGGCCTTCAAACAACGAATCCGGAAACTGACAGCGCGTAATAGCGGACGGAGTCTGGAGCAGGTGATCGAAGGACTGAGGCCTTATCTACGGGGTTGGAAAGCGTACTTCTGCCTGTCGCAAACCACAGCGATGTGGAAGCGACTGGATGGCTGGATACGCCGACGACTCAGGGCCTTGCAACTCAAGCAGTGGAGAACCGGCAAAACTACCTACCGCGAATTGCGCAAGCTAGGGGCGCCCCCTGAGCGCGCGGCACAAATCGCGGCTGATAGCCACCGTATCTGGCACAACAGTGCTGGTTTCATTCATGGAGTCTTTACGGTGGCATGGTTTGACCGGTTGGGGCTTCCCAGGCTCTGTTGATCTGGAGTTCTCGAACCGCCCGGTGCGGACCCGCATGCCGGGTGGTGTGGCAGGGGCGCGGCCAGATGGTCGCCCCCTATGCCGATTTGTCTTGGCAAAAATGGACGAAAACCGCTTGCTCCTGCATCCGGCCCTACGCTGCGCTCCGGGTCCCCTCACTCCGGCGCCTGCCAGGGCTCCGCGGCCTACGACTTGCTACGCAAGTCTTCACCTCGCGTCTTCGGCTACGCCGAAGGTGCTGCGCACAGCCCCGGCAGACACCTCCGTTCGGCCTCCTGACGTCGCGAGTTACGGGTGGCGACACGACGAACTCATCTTCGAAAACAACATCGGCATCGGTAATCCGATACACGCCATCTGCTTTCGCTCTTGCTCTTGCTCTGCGTGCGCGTACGTTCAGACGCAGCCAATTGCGACTTCAGCCGGCCGAGTGGAGGTGTCTGGAGGGGGCAGGTGCGTAGCACCCTTCGGCGTGAGCCGAAGACGCGAGGTGAAGACTTGCGCAGCAAGTCGTAGGCCGCGGAGCCCCCGCAAGGCACCGGAAGGAGGGGACCCGAAGCGAAGCGTAGGGCCGGCTGTGGGAGCGGGCGGTTTTCGTCCATTTTGCTAAGACAAAATGGACCCGCCGTAGAGGCGGAAGGGGCCGGTGGCGTCACCGCCCGCAATGGATAAGCTCGCGACAGCGCCACCCGCCACTCGACCCCCTGCAACCCCGAAATTCCGTGCTCGATATTCTTGACGAATGCTCAGTGCGCGTTGGCGTGGCGACGCCCCGGGCGCCGATGGACCGGCGCCGCGGCCTTGGCCTGCGGGTGTGGATCCTGGTGGTGCAGATGATGGCGGCGGGCAATGCGCAGCACGCCCCACAGCATGGCGGCGGCCACGCTCAGCCAGGCTGCGATCAGCATGAAGATAGCCATGGTCAGGCTCATGAGTGCCTCCTTCTTCAGTACAGGCGGGACCTGTAACTCAGACACCCCTTCAGTCTATATGCTCGTTCATTTCAAGGTATTGACCGATGGTCCAGCGCTCAGAACGCTTTGTTCCAAGCCTGCGGCGGGCTATACCGATGCCGTCCGTCGGCCTATGATCGCCGCTCGAGGCCGGGCGCTGTCTGCCTGGCAACCGTTCAAGCGAGGACCCATGCCGATCCTTTGTGCAACACCGCGCCGCCTGCTGCTGGCCTGCCTCCTGGCCGCCAGCCTGGGCGGTTGCGCCAGCCAGCCGCCGGCCGAACTCAAGCAACTGCCGCAACGTGTCGAACTCAGCGCGGTGCCGTTCTTCCGCGGCAATGCCAACCAGAGCGCGCCGATGGCACTGGCGGCGATTCTCTCGCAGCAGGGCGTGCGCATCACCCCAGGGCTGCTGAACCTGCCGACGCAACCGGAAAAGCTCGCGGACGCGGTGCAGCTTTCGGCACGCCAGTACGGCATGGTGGTGTATCCGCTGGACGGCAGCCTGCCGGCCCTGCTCGGCCAGGTGGCCGCGGGGTATCCGGTACTGCTGCGCTATCAGGAAGGCTCGGCGTTCTGGAGCGAGCCACGCTATGCCCTGCTGGTCGGCTACGACCGCTACAAGCAACGGGTGCTGCTGCGCGCCGGCAACAGTCGGCGGATGCTGATGGACTTCGACTCGTTCGAATCGGCGTGGAAGAAGGAAGGCGCATGGGCGGTGCTGGTCCAGCAACCGAAGCAGCTGCCGGCCCGGGTGGACCGCCAGCGCTGGCTCAAGGCGGCCAATGATCTGGCCCAGGCGGGCCAGGAACAGGCCGCGCGGCAGGCCGTCGACGCCATCGGGCGCTGACGGCCTGGTGGTGCTTACACGCCCAGGCGGTCGCGCAGCGAGTAGTACCAGGCGCCGATGGCGCTGAACGGTACGCGGAGCATGTGGCCGCCCGGGAACGGGTAGTGCGGCAGGTCGGCGAAGGCGTCGAAGCGCTCGGCCTGGCCGCGCAGGGCCTCGGCCAGGACCTTGCCGGCCAGGTGCGTGTAGGTCACGCCGTGGCCGCTGCAGCCCTGGGAGTAATAGATGTTGTCGCCGATCCGGCCGACCTGCGGCAGGCGCGACAGGGTCAGCAGGAAGTTGCCGGTCCAGGCGAAGTCGATCTTCACGTTCTTCAGTTGCGGGAAGGCCTTGAGCATCTTCGGACGGATGATCGCTTCGATGTTCGCCGGGTCACGGGCACCGTAGACCACGCCGCCGCCGAAGATCAGGCGCTTGTCGCTGGTCAGGCGGTAGTAGTCGAGCAGGTAGTTGCAGTCCTCGACGCAGTAGTCCTGCGGCAGCAGGGTGCGGGCCAGCTCTTCGCTCAGCGGCTCGGTGGTGATCACCTGGGTGCCGCAAGGCATCGACTTGGCCGCCAGCTCGGGCACCAGGCCGCCCAGGTAGGCGTTGCCGGCGACGATGATGAATTTGGCCCGCACGCGACCGTTCGGGGTGTGCACCACTGGGTTGGCGCCGCGCTCGATGCGCACCGCCGGGGACTGTTCGTAGATCTTGCCACCCAGGGATTCCACCGCGGCGGCTTCGCCCAGGGCCAGGTTCAGCGGGTGGATATGGCCGCCGCTCATGTCCAGCATGCCGCCGACATAGTTGTCGCAGGCCACCACTTCACGGATGCGGTTCTTGTCCATCAGTTCCAGCTGGGTGTGGCCGAAGCGCTCCCACAGGCGCTTCTGCGATTCCAGGTGGCCCATCTGTTTGCTGGTGATGGCCGCGAACACGCCGCCGTCCTTGAGGTCGCACTGGATGTTGTACTTGGCCACGCGCTCGCGAATGATGCGTCCGCCTTCGAAGGCCATCTGGCCCAGCAGTTGCGCCTGGCGCGGGCTGACGGTGCGTTCGATGACGTCGATGTCGCGGCTGTAGCTGTTGACGATCTGGCCACCGTTGCGACCCGAAGCACCGAAGCCGACCCGGGCGGCTTCCAGCACGGTCACGCTGAAGCCGTTCTCGAGCAGGAACAGGGCACTGGACAGGCCGGTGTAGCCGGCACCGATGACGCAGACGTCGGTCTGCACTTCTTCCTGCAGGGCGGGGCGCGGTGGCACCGGATTGGCCGAGGCAGCGTAGTACGATTGTGGGTAGGCGATGGTGGCCATGCGCGGTGAACCTCTAATCTGTGACTTTGTAGTTGTGTGTTTTGTATTTTTTACGAATGCGCCAATCCTATCAATAATAATAAACACCCGCCAGCGGCCTGACAGAAATCGGACGAAAGCCGGGGAGGGGGGCAAAAATTTTTATTATTCAGTGATTTAGCTGAAAAATCAGTTGACACACTTTGTCGAATGCGTAGAATGCCGCCTCACAGCAGGCACATAGCTCAGTTGGTTAGAGCACCACCTTGACATGGTGGGGGTCGTTGGTTCGAGTCCAATTGTGCCTACCAAACAAAGTCCCGGGTTGCCGGGCACGAAAAGGGCGATCCGAGAGGATCGCCCTTTTTGCTTTTGCATTTCCCGCCTGCGCAAAGCTGTTTTCGGCCTTGTCGGTCATCGGGTCGCGAGCGCCGCGCGTACTTCGACGTATCGCCTGTATCCCTGTGTATCTGGCTGCAGGCTTCGCGCATTTCGCTTACAAACGCTCCTTCTCCCGGATACGCCCCGGATACATGCCACGGGTCAAATGAGCCTGCCTGAACGCAGCGGCCCACGGGCCCCGTTCCCTGGCTCTTTCGCCCCTGGGGCGCCTCGCACAGAAATCCGGAGAAGCACCATGTCTCGTACCCAGTTCCCCAGCAAGACCCGTCTCGGCCTGCTCGGCATCGCCCTGGTCGGTGGTATCAACATGACGTCCGCTGCCTTTGCCGTGGAAGCACTGCCCCAAGGCTACCAGCTCGCCTCGGCGGAAAAGGCCGGGGAGGGCAAGTGTGGCGAAGGCAAGTGTGGTGCCGGCGGGGCCAAGGCCACCCAGGCCGAAGGCAAGTGCGGTGAGGGCAAGTGCGGCGACGCCTCCTTCGCCCGTACCGACGCCGACCACGATGGCCGTGTTTCCCGGGCCGAACTGCTGGCGGTAGCGCCCAAGGCGAATGCCGAGTTCGACGCCATCGACGCCAATCACGACGGCTTTCTCTCCGAGGGCGAGGTCTACCAGTTCCGCAAGCATCAGTTCGACGCCAACGGCAAGCCGTTCCCGAGCGACCTGTACAGCAAGCTGAGTCAGGCCAGGAACTGAGCCGCGCCGATGTCCTCCCCGCGCCCTTGGCCGGGGAGGGACCCTGGTCCCAAGGAGAACAGCCATGAGTGCTTCACTTGCCTTGCAGGGGGCGGGGCTCGGCTTGCGCCGCTCGCTGCTCCCCGAATTGCTGGAGATGGACGTCGACGCGGTGGATTTTCTCGAATGCGCGCCGGACAACTGGATCGGCGTCGGCGGCGCCTACGGTGCGGACCTGGCCCGCCTGGCCGAGCGCTATCCGCTGGCCTGTCATGGCCTGTCGCTGTCCCTCGGCGGCCCCGGGCCGCTGGACCATGATTTCCTGCGGCGCATCGGCGCTTTTCTCGAGCGCTACCAGGTGCCGCTGTTCAGCGAACACCTGAGCTATTGCTCCGATGACGGTCATCTCTACGACCTGATTCCCATGCCTTTCACCGACGAAGGCGTGCGCCATGTCGCCGGGCGCATCCGTGAGGTGCAGGAGGCCCTGGGCCGGCGCATCGCCGTGGAAAACATCTCCTATTACGCGGCGCCCTACCAGGCGCTGAGCGAGATCGACTTCCTCTGCGCGGTCCTCGACGAGGCGGACTGCGATCTGCTGCTGGACGTCAACAACCTGGTGGTCAATGCCTGCAACCACGGTTATGACGCGGCGGCGTTTTTGGCTCGCGTACCGCCCGGGCGGGTGGCCTGCCTGCATGTGGCCGGTCATTACGACGAAGCGCCGGACCTGAAGATCGATACCCACGGCGCCTCGGTGAGCGACCAGGTCTGGCACCTGCTGGCCAGCGTCTATCGGCATGTGGGCGCGGTGCCCACCCTGCTGGAACGAGACTTCAATTTCCCGCCACTCGCCGGGCTGCTCGGCGAAGTGCAGTGCATTCGCGATCTGCAAACCGCCGCCCGAGTGCTGGAGGCGCGCCATGACTGAGACCCTGCTCGAACAGCAGTTGCGCATGAGCCGTTTCATTCGCGATCCGCGCGCCAACGAGCCGCCGCCCGGTATCGAGGCGAGGCGGCTGGCGCTGTACCGGCAACTGTTTCTCGGCAATGTGCAGGCGCTGCTGGCCGGGAGTTTCCCGGTACTGCGTGCCAGCCTGGCGGATGAGCAGTGGCAGACGCTCAGCGAAGACTTCTACGCCCGCCACCGCTGCTATACGCCCCTGTTCAGCGAAGTGGCCGGCGAGTGGGTCGACTATCTGGAACGCCGCGCGGACTTGCCTGGCTGGGTTGCCGAGCTGGCTCACTACGAATGGATCGAGACCGTGCTGTTGCTCAGTGACAGTAGCGAGCCAGCCCACGACCCGCAGGGTGACCTGCTGGACGGTGTGCCGCTGCTGTCCAGCCTCGCCGTGCCGCTCGCGTATGCCTGGCCGGTCAGCCACCTAGGCCCCGATCAGGTTCCAGCGCAGGCGCCAGCCGAGCCGACGTTGTTGCTGGCGCGTCGCGCAGCGGACCTGCGCATTCATTTTTCGCGTCTTGCGCCAATGGCCCATGCGCTGCTGGTGTCGCTGCGCGAGCGGCAACGCAGCGGGCGCGAACATCTTGCCGCGCTGGCTGAACTCGTCGGGGTCGAAGTGGCAGCCCTCGAGTCCCAGGGCATCGCCTTGCTGCTCAGCCTCAAGGCGCAAGGCGTGGTGCTTGGCACCCTGGTTGCCTGCGAAGGAGAAGAGCGGTCATCGGGACACGGCTAGCGAGCCTGCATGGCGCCCCGACTGTCGTTCGCGCCCGCACGCCCTGACCGGTGTGCGGGCTTTTCAGGTTCTTCTCATGACTGCTTGCGCGCGAACCTCCGGCGCAGCAGCGCATCCGCACTGAGCGTTCCGGCACCCTTCAAGACCAGCGGCAGCAAGGCCACCAGGTAGATCAGCGGCAGCTTGTAGTTGCCGAAGCCATGGTCGGTGATCGTGTAACCCTGGGCCAGCTCGCTCAAGGTCGTCCATTGCGCCGGCCAGTGGACCGCGGCGATCGCGACCACGGTCAGCACGACCAGGGCGGCGCACGCCAGGCGGGCACCCAGCCCCAGCAACAGCAGCAGCGGCGCGATCAGCTCGGCCCACATCGACACCTGCCAGTCGAAGCCTGGCGAAAAGTGGTTGAAGGGGAAGGGGAAGTTCGCGTGGATCTGTTCGAACCAGTTGTCGCCATGCCATTTTTCCAGGCCTGACTCGAAGAACTCCCAGGCCAGGAACAGTCGTAGCGGGATGTCCCAGGCACAGGCTGAGAGGCGGTCGAGCAGGGGCAAGGTGGTGGTGATCGGATTCGGGGTAGACAGGCTCATGGTGACCTCATAGGCAAGAGTGTCAGCCGACGGCAAGGCCGGCTGGCGATTCGTGGAGGGGACGAAGTCCGCGCGCGGCGCGCGGGAGGCCATGGTGTCAACGGTGCTTGTCCGGGATATGTCGGGAAAAGCGCACCGTGTATCACTCTGTAGGTGATCAGGGGCGTCATTCCACGGCGATCCCGCCGCGCACCACCCTGGTTTTTGAAGTCGCTGATTTTTTTGCAGATTTTCTGCAAGACAAAGGTTGACAGCTACAGCCAAGTGCGTAGAATGCCGCCCCACGACAGGCACATAGCTCAGTTGGTTAGAGCACCACCTTGACATGGTGGGGGTCGTTGGTTCGAGTCCAATTGTGCCTACCAAACATCGTGAAGAAGGGCGATCCGCAAGGATCGCCCTTTTTTAATTCCCGCCTTCCACGCCGTCTCCGATCCCGTCACGACGTAAAGTGACGTGGGCCATTTCGATAATGCGCATATCGAATGTTCCCCAGGAGGCTGTCTCGATGTTCCCGGACCACGCGCTATCGCCACGCCCAGCCAACGGCTGGAGACATCGCCCATGATGCACCAGGGTTGGTTGTTCCTCGCTCTGCAGGGGCTGATCCTGCTGGTGCTGGTGGTGCAGTATCTGCAAAGCAGCAAGCTGTGGCGCGTGCTGGACCACTGGCAGGCCGTCACCGGCGAGCGCCAGCGGCGGACCTGGTGGCAGACCGAAGAAAACCGCGAGCTGAAGCTGGCGCTGCACGCCGAAAAGGCCCGTGCGGACCAATTGCAGTGCCTGCTGGATGAGTTGCAGGCACTGCAACCGTCAAGGCCGGCCCCTGGCAGCCTCGATGCGTGGGTGGAGCCGGCTCACGCCGGATCGTAGGCCTTGGCCGCGCGGCGCAGGGTATCGGCGATCTGCTCGCGCAGGGCCGCCGGCTCGCGGACCACGAAGGCATCGCCCAGGGACAGGATCCACCAGTGCAGTTGCCACGAGTTGGTGACCGTCGCGCTGAGCTGGAAGCCCTGTTCCAGGGGCTCCAGCAGCATGTCGGTGCTCAGGGGCGTTTCGCGGATCAAGCGCGCCTGACGCTCGCTGACCCAGGCCTGCAGACGAATCTTCTCCGGTGTGCCGAACTGCAGGGCGTCGCTCGCCAGGTACGCCTGCAAGTCGAAAGACTCCAGCCCCTGGCAAGGCGAATCGAGCACCGTGGTGGTACGGAAGCGATGCACCGCGAACTGACGGACATCGGTGTAGGGGGCGGCGGTGGCGATCAGGTAGGTGATCAGCCCGCGCTGGACGATGGCCAGCGGGTTGAGGGTCAGTTCACTGAGCTTGTCGAAGTGCGCCGAATAATACTGGCAGCGCACCTGGCGCTCGCTGATCAGCGCGTGCTGCAGTGCTTCCAGCTGCTCGGCCTGGATTTCCGGGGCGCGCAGGTTGAAATCCGGGCGCACGCTGGCGACCTTGTCCGGCCAGCGCGCGGCCGGATTGCCGTCGCCCAGCCCTTTGAGTTTGCGTCGGGCATGCTCGAAACGCGGCTCCAGCACGCTCAGCATGCTGCCGGGCAGCAGCGGGCGCACCGCATCCTCGACCAGGGCGAGGCTGACCGCTTCGGTCAGGGTGATCCCCTGCAGCTCGACGTTGACACCGGGCTTCCAGTACCAGCCGAACGGCGTGCCGCTGTCGTTGCACTGCAACGGGAAGACCAGCGACAGGTCGCGCAGGTCGCGCTCGATGCTGCGCCGGCTGATGTTGTAGCCCGCGGCGATCAGGCGCGTCAGCAGTTCGGTCACGGTGATGCCGGGGGCGCGTTTGGGCAGCTGTTGCAGCAGTTCCCATTGTCGATTCAACGCGCTGTGGGTCTTGGCGGAAGGCAAAAGAATCATCCTTGTTGAGAAAAGGCTGGCCTTTGGCTAGCAATAAAAGGCCCGCCAGCCTATCGGCGGCGGACCGGCAATCTTTAGTGGGTCCACTGGCGAAAGCCGATGGGGCGTTGCTCCGCGCCGGGCTTCAGGCGGCATTCGGCGAGCAGCGCGGCGGCCAGTTCGTCGGCGCTGGTGAAGGGGCGAAAGCGTCCGCGACGGGCCACCGCGGCGAAATCCCCCGGGGTCAGGCAGGTTTCGCCGCGCAGGCGACTGGCGGCGCGCTCTTGCGGATCCTTGAGGGCCAACGCCTTGAGGTGGGCGTCGAACAGGGTGCGGACCTGAGCGGGCGCCAGATAGCCGAAATGCACCTTGAGGTCGAAACGGCGCAGGGAGGCTTCATCCAGATCGACGATCAGGTTGGTCGAGGCAATGAACAGTCCCCGGTAGCTCTCCATCTGCGTGAGCATTTCGTTGACCGCGGTGACCTCCCAGCTCTGCCGGGCCTTGCGCCGGTCCTGGAGAAAGCTGTCGACTTCGTCGAGCAGGAGCACGGCGTCTTCCTGGCGTGCCCGTTCGAAGGTGTCCGCCAGGTTCTTCTCCGTGCTGCCCACGTAGGGCGACACCAGGTCGGACACCCGTTTCACCATCAGCGGCTTGTCCAGTTCCTGCGCCAGCCAGTGGCCGAACGCGGTCTTGCCGGTGCCCGGCGGGCCATAGAAGCACAGACGTGCCTGGGGCCAGGCGCGCAGTCCGTCCACCAGACCGTCGAGGGCCAGGTCGGCATTGATCCACTGCGGCGAGTAGAACGTCGGCAACGTGGGCTCCTGGCTCGGCAGTTTCTCGAAGCCCTGGGCTTTCAGCGTGCCGTCGACGATGCAGCGGATGGTCTGGTCCAGCGCCTTGCCGGCCCGGGGCGAGACGCTGCGTCCGACCCGCACGGCGCGTGCGAGCACGGCCGGGGTCATCTGTTCGTGGGCGCAGAGGTGTTCCACCAGGTCCTCGCCCAGCCGGTCGCCGCTGCATTCGCGCAGCATCTGCCGGCGCTGCGCCAGGGGCGGGTTCGGCACTTCGATGACCAGGTCGAAGCGGCGCACGTGGGCGGCGTCGATTTCCTCGATGCTGTTGCTCAGCCAGAAACACGGCAGGCTGTTCTCTTCCAGCATGCGGTTGATCCAGCCTTTTTGCGTGCGGCTGCCGGCCTCGCTGCTGGCGGTGTGGAAGATGTCTTCGATCTCGTCGAGCACCAGCAGGGCGCGTTGCGAGTGCAGCACGCTGTTGGCCGCGCGCAGGGAGCAGAGGCGCTGCATGGCCAGGACCGGATCGCCCTGGCGGTCGGTGCAGGCCACTTCATACAGCGCGCAGCCGAGGTTCTTCGCCAGCAGCCGGCTCAGTTGGGTCTTGCCGGTGCCGGGCGGCCCGTAGAGCAGGATGTTGACGCCTTGGCGACCCTGGCCGAGGGATTTTTCCAGATAGCGTTCGGCGATGGCCAGGGGCTGGCGGATATGCCCGTAGTGCTCCGCGCCCAGGCTGCCAGGCGGGCTCTGGCGAAAGGCGTAGGCGAACAGATCCAGCGGGCGGCCCTTGCTGAAGCGCAGCAGGCCGGGCAGTTCCGGGTTGCTCACCGACAGCATCGAGCTCAGGGCCATGGCCGCGCGGCTGCTGGTGCAGAGCTCCAGCAGGCCGCTGCGCATCAGTGGACTGGCGTGGCCGAGGCAGGTCTCGACCTTGGCCAGCGGCAGGCCGAGCAGGACCGAGAGCGCTTTCATCGCGCGATTGAGGCCGAGCATGCCCAACTGGTCGGTGGCATCGCTGAGGGTCGGGTCGCAGTGCATCAGCACGCAGAAGCCGAGTATCTGCAGGTCCGCTTCGCTCAGGCCGAGCAAGCTTCCCAGGGCTTCGAGGTTGTTGCCCAGGTTGTCCGGGTACTCCGCCCGCAGGTGTGCGCTGGCGAAGCTGCGGGCGTTGCGGCGCAGTGCCGCCAGTGCCTGCGTGGCATTGTAGTCGTCGCCGTCCACCCACTTTTCCAGGCCCAGTTCACGGGCCAGGTCATCGTCGTTCAGGCCATGGCGGCAGATGAAGGTGCGATGCCCGCCCAGGTCCAGAAGCAGCTGGTAGCTCCACTTCAGGGACAGTGCGCAAGTGTCGACAGCGCGGTGGCTGCCATGGGCGAAGGGGCTGATGTGACGACCCATACCGGTCTCCTCGAAGTTGTGCGGCGCACAGGATGAGGGAGGGGGTGGTCAGGATGTGTCGTCGTTGGCGGGCTGGCGCTGCGTGATGGACGAAAAAGGGCGGCCCCTGCGGGTCGCCCTTTTTTCTTCGCCTTGGCACAGGGAGCGTGTCGCGCCCGGCACTCAGGGAATGCGAATGATCTCCACACCGCTGCGCACCAGCTCGAAGCGGTCTTCGCCCAGGTGGTTGACCCGGTCGCCGATCGCCAGGCGGTAAGTGGTGATCGGCAATGAGGCGGCGCTTCCATCGGCCTGCAGGGTGGCTTCCTGAAACTCATGCACGGGATAAATGCGTCCTTCAGCGTCCCGCGCATGAAATTGCCCGACCAGTACTGCTGTCATTTTCGTTCAAGGCCTCTGAAAAATGTTCTTCGTCGTCCATAGACCATAGCCCCAAGGGGTAAGTTTTACAGGCCCCGGAAAAAAACCTCACGGCTGGGGGGCATCATCTATAACTACCAATTCCCTTATTCGTACAGGTGCATGTGTCATGAGCCAGGTCTATTCGGTCGCGGTGCTGGTCGGCAGTCTGCGCAAGGCATCCCTCAATCGCAAGGTCGCCCAGGCGCTCGCCGAGCTGGCACCGTCGAGCCTCCAGTTGAAGATCGTCGAGATCGGCGACCTGCCGCTGTACAACGAAGACATCGACAGCGATCCACCGGCCGCTTACAAGGCGTTCCGCGAGCAGGTCAAGGGTAGCGATGCGCTGCTGTTCGTCACTCCGGAATACAACCGTTCGGTGCCGGGCGGGTTGAAGAATGCCATCGACGTGGGGTCGCGTCCCTACGGGCAAAGCGTCTTCAGCGGCAAGCCGGGGGCGGTGATCAGCGTGTCACCCGGCGCGGTGGGCGGCTTTGGCGCCAACCACCATCTGCGCCAGTCGCTGGTGTTCCTCGACGTGCCCTGCATGCAGCAGCCGGAGGCCTATGTGGGTGGGGCGGGGAGCCTCTTCGACGAACAGGGCCGGCTGTCGGAGAAGACCCGGCCGTTCCTGCAGGGGTTCATCGACAGCTTTGCGACGTGGGTGGCGCGGCATCAGGGGTAACCGTATCCGGGGCCGCGCAGCGGCCCCGGAGGGGCTTACACCGACTGCGGCATCTCGCCCGCCGCCAGGCGCCGGTTGATGTCGGCGATCACTTCCGGCAACTCGTTGATCGTATCGATCAGGTAGTGCGGCCGCGAACCTTCGAACATCCCGTGGATGCGCTGGCGCTCGCTGGCCAGGGTCGCGGCATCCAGCGCCCGGTAACCCTCGTAGGTCAGGCCCAGGGCATTGCCCGAGCAGACCAGCGCCACGGTCCACATGCCGGCGCGACGGCCTTCCAGGATCCCCGGAACGGTGTCGTCCACCTTGACGCAGGCGGCGACGTCGTCGATGCCCAGGGCGATCACGTTGGCCAGGGCCTGGGCCGGCCAGGGGCGACCGTTCGGGGTTTCGTCGGTGGCCACCACATGGTCGGCGACATAGCCGTTCTTTTCGGCCAGCTCCACCACCTTGTCCATCACCACTTTCGGGTAGCCGGAGCAGGAGCCGATCTTCAGGCCGTCGCCGCGCAGGCGGGTGATGGTGTCCAGGGCACCGGGAATCAGCGCCGAATGGGTGGCGATCTTCTCGATCTGCAGCGGCATGAAACGTTCGTAGATGGCGGTGACGTCAGCGTCGCTCGGCGCGCGGCCGAAGACCTTGCGGTAGCGCTCGGCGATCCGCGGCTGGTCGCACAGGGTGCGGATATGGTCCCACTTGCCCATGCCCATCGGGCCGCGCGCCTCGTCGATGGAGACCTCGACGTCGAACTCGGCGAAGGCCTCGACGAAGATCTGGGTCGGGGCGAAGGAGCCGAAGTCGACCATGGTGCCGGCCCAGTCGAGAATCGCCGCCTGCAGGTGTTTCGGGTTGTTGTAGTTCATGTGAAAGCGTTCCTGTAGCAATTCGAGGGGGACTTCAGATTTCCGTGACGTTCATTTCGCCCAGCACCTGGGCCACCGCATCCACCGCGGCGCGCATGCCGTCCGGGTCGACGCAGCCGATGCAGCCGACACGGAAGGTCTCGACCTCGGTCAGCTTGCCCGGATAGAGGATGTAGCCCTTGGCCTTGACCCGCTCGTAGAAGTCCTTGAACTGGTAGCGGCTGTCCCGCGGGGCATGGAAGGTGACGATGATCGGTGCCTGGATCCCGGCGTCGAGGAAACTGCGGAAACCGAGCGCGGCCATGGCTTCCAGCAAGGCCACGCAGTTTTCGGCGTAGCGCTGCTGGCGCGCGGCCAGGCCACCTTCCTCGTGGTATTGCCGCAGGGCTTCATGCAGGGCGGCGACCACATGGGTCGGCGGGGTGAAGCGCCATTGCCCGGTCTTGCTCATGTAGGCGTGCTGGTCGTGCAGGTCCATGGCCAGCGAATGGCTGTTGCCTTCGGCGGCGGCCAGGGCGTGCTTTTCGGCGAAGACGAAACCCATGCCCGGTACGCCTTCCAGGCATTTGCCGGAGGCGGCGATCAGGGCCGTGAAAGGCACCTTGGCGGCATCGATCGGCAGGGCGCCGAACGAGCTCATGGCGTCGATGATCAGATGCTTGCCATGGCGAGCGACGACCTCGGCGATTTCCGCCAGCGGGTTGAGGATGCCGGTGCTGGTTTCGCAGTGGATCAGGGCGACATGGGTCACGCGCGGGTCGGCGCGCAGCAGGTCGTCGACCGCGGCGGCGGTGGTCGGTTGGTCCTCGGCGGTCTGGAAGGTGCTGAAGTCGCGGCCCAGCACCTTGCAGATCTTCGCCAGGCGCTGGCCATAGGCACCGTTGATCAGCACCAGGACCTTGCCGTCGCGCGGCACCAGGGTGCCGATCGCCGCTTCCACGGCGAAGGTGCCGCTGCCCTGCAGGGGCACGCACTGGTGGCTGGCGTGGCCGTTGACGATGCCCAGCAGTTGCTCGCACAGGCTCGCGGTCAGCTGGTTGAAGTCGCGGTCCCATGAGCCCCAGTCGGTCAGCATCGCGTTGCGGGTGCGTGCCGAGGTGGTCAGGGGGCCTGGAGTCAGCAGGAGCGGGGCATTACTCATTGCGGTGTTCCTCACGGCGGTGGGCAGAATCTATGGCCGCTACGTTGCAATTCCGTGAGCCATCAATCAAATTGTTTGTCGTTATGCCAGCCATAAGTCAGGCCGATAGATATGAACCTGTTCCAGCTCCGTGCCTTCGATGCCGTCGCCCGCGAAGGCAGCTTCACCCGCGCCGCCGAGCGCCTGTTCATCAGCCAGCCGGCGGTGACCGGGCATGTCAAGGCGCTGGAGGAGCACTACCAGATCACCCTGTTGCGGCGTACCGCGCGGCGGGTCGAACTGACCGAGGAGGGCACGCGCCTGGCGGCGATCACCCGCGCGCTGTTCAGCCTCGCCGAGGAAGCCCAGGCCATGCTCGAAGCCAACCGGCAGTTGCTCACCGGGCGTCTGGAAGTGGCCGCGGACGGTCCGCACCGGGTCATGCCGATGCTGGCGCAACTGCGCGAGCGCTATCCGGGGATCACCGTCAACCTGCGCCTGGGCAATGCCCAGGAAACCCTGGCGGCGCTGCTCTCCGAGCATGCCGACGTGGCCGTGCTGACCGAGGTCGAGCCGCGCAAGGGCCTCTACCTGCAGGCCCTGCAGCCGTCGCGGATCTGCGCCTTGCTGCCGGTGGCGCACCCCTGGGCCGCCAGTGCCGGCGAGTTGTCCCTGGCCGACCTGGACAAGCAGATCATGGTGCTGCGCGAACCCAGCTCGATCACCCGACGTACCTTCGACCTGGCCTGCGCCGAGGCCCGCGTGCAGCCGCGGGTGGTGCTGGAGCTCGACAGCCGCGAGGCGGTGACCGAGGCGGTGGCGGCGCAACTGGGCATCGGCATCGTCTCCTCGGCCGAGCTGGGCCATGACCCACGGGTACTGGCGCGGCCCATCGCGGGCGGCGGGCTGGTCAACCAGCACATGCTCGGCTGCCTGGAGCGACGGCGCGAATTGCGCCTGATCCAGGCGTTCCTCGATCTGGCGCCGCAGGCATGACGCCGCCTAAGATGCCGCTCAGCGAACTGCAAGGCGAAACCCTGTTGAACACGGCGAAAGACACCATCTCCATGCAACTGGTGCGCGAGGCGCTGTTGCAGAGTTGCCCGCCGGGCGTGGCGACGATCGAGGTACTGACCCGCGTCGGCATCGACCCCGCGCACCTGGAGCAGCCCGCGGCCCGCGTTGCCGCCAGTGCCTACGCGCGGCTCTGGCGCCTGCTGGCGCGGCGCTGCAACGACGAATTCTTCCGCATGGATCCACGCGGTCTGCGCAGCGGCAGCCTGGCCTTCCTCTGCCGCTCGTCCATGGCCCAGCCCACGGTGGGGGCGGCGCTGGCCTCGGCGCTGGAGTTCCTCTGCCTGATGTTCGACGACCTGCAGCCGCATTTGGTGCGCCAGCAGAGCCTGGCCGAGATCGTCATCGGCGAGCCGCGCGAGGAACCGCGGCGACCGTTCACCTACTTCACCTTCTGGATGATCGTCCACGGCGTGGCCTGCTGGCTGGCCGGACGGCGGATCCCGATCCTGGCCATCGAACTGCGCTGCGTCGAGCCGGATTTCTGCGACGACTACCGGGTGATGTTCTCGCAGAACCTGCAGTTCGCCCGGCCGCGCACGCGGATGATCTTCGCCGCCGACTGCCTCGACCTGCCGGTGCGGCGCAGCACCGAGGAGCTGCAACGCTTTCTCGCTCAGGCGCCGGGCAACATCCTGGTCAAGTACCGCGACCCGGACAGCCTGGCGCGGCGGATCAAGGACGACCTGCGCCAGCGTCCCGCGGCGCAGTGGCCGGAAACCGAGGCCCTGGCCCAGAGCCTGTGCATTTCCGCCTCGACCCTGCGCCGCCGCCTGGCCGACGAAGGCCAGACCTACCAGGCGCTGAAGGACAGCGTGCGCAAGGAACTGGCCATCGGCTGGCTGGCACAGCCGGAGCTCAGCTTCGCCGAGATCGCCGAACGCCTCGGCTTCGCCGACGTCAGCTCGTTCCACAAGGCCTTTCGCAAATGGTCGGGGAGCAATCCGGGGCATTACCGCACGCTGGTCCTGGCCAACGCCTGAACCCCGGACCGGGAGGCCTGGCCGCGCGCGGCGCGGCTTCCCGCTGCTCACCGGTACGCGGCCCTGCCTAGGCTGCCGGCTCTTCACACCGAGGAGCCTCGCTCATGACCGATTCAACCCCCAACGCGCCGCTGGATGACCGGCTGGCGCTCGATCGCTTCATCGCCGGCAATGCCCCCGACTGGCTCAAGGACGCTTCCATCGAGGAGCTGGACGAGCTCAAAAGCAGCCTCGCCACTCATCAGCGCTGCCAGGCCCGGGTCGGCACACTGCTGGCCGCACTGCAGGCGCCGGATGCCTTCGCGTTGCCGCGTCTGACCGCTGCCCTGCGCCCGCTCGGCTGCGATCCGCAAACGCCGCGGGCGCTATGGCGGGAAGTGCGTCTGCGCGTGGAGTTTTCCCCGTTCCGCGTCACCGAAGTCGATCTGCCGGTGTTCCGTTACTACCCGGTGGACACCGAGCTGTTGCCACGGCTGTTGCAGAACTTCAGCGCGGAACAGGCCGGCGCGGGCTTCTACTATCCGGGTGCGGGTGTCGTCGAGGATGGCCGGCTGCTTGCCTGCGCGCCCGCGCGGCTGGCTGCGGCGTGTCGCGCGCTGGACCTGGGCGGCCAGTACCAGCGGCATCTGGACGAGGTGCTGACGCCGCGCGATGCGCAAGCGCGCCAGGAGGTCCTCGACCTGCTCGCCGCCGACCGCCGCGCGACCCTGGTGGCCCAGGCCCGCTGCGCCTATCTCAAGGGCGATATCGATGCCGATGCCCAGCAGCTGTTGCTGGATTTCGCCGCCGACGGCCCGACGCCGTCTCATGTGCGCTGCTGCACCTTGCAGTTGTTCGGTTTCAGCGTGCCCGGGGCGATGCTGCTGGAGATCGCCGGCACGGCGCCGACCCTGGCCGGGCAGCGCCTGTTGCATCTGCCCGGCGACCCGCTCAAGCCCGTGCGCCAGTTCCCGTCGTCGAGCCTGCTCAACGACGAACTGGCCACCGACCTGCGCTACGAGCGCTACGTGGAGTTTTTCACCCGTCAACTGGAGCGCGACGACCGCCTGAGCTTTCTCGGCAAGCTGCGTTCCGCCATGACGCAGGTGCGACCGCAGTTGCAGGCCCAGGGGCTGGCCAGTACCGGTGATTCCTTCGCGGGTCTGGCCCGCCGGCAGATCGAGCGGATCAAGAGCGATGCCGCCCTGTTGCTGGTGCCCACCGCCAGCATCGACCAGGTCGTGCACCGCCAGCGGGTCCAGGCCCTGGAGTCGGCCGGGTTGACCGTGGTCAGCGTGCTGGCCTCGTTCATCCCCGGGGTGGGCGAGCTGATGCTGGTGGGGCTGGTCAAGGACCTGCTGTCGGAGGTCTACGAAGGGGTTGTCGACTGGAGCCACGGCCAGCGTGAGGAGGCCCTCGGGCACCTGCTCGGCGTGGTCGGCAATCTCACCCTCAGCGCAGTGGTCGCGGGCGGCTCGACGCTGGCCCTGCGCGAACTGCGCCGCAGCGCGTTCGTCGACAACCTGCTGCCGGTCAGTCGCGAGGCCGCCGCGCCACGTCTCTGCGCGCCCGATCATGGGCGCTACCGGGCGCCGCTGACCCTGGCCTCGGCAAGCGGTGCCGACGGGCTGCTGAGTGAGCAGGGGCGACACTGGTGGCGCTGCGACGAGCAGCTTTTCGAAGTGCGCCAGGCGTCCATCAGCGAGCGCTGGCGCATCGTCCATCCGTCCCGGCCGCGGGCCTGGACGCCGGAGCTGACGGGCAATGGCGATGGCGCCTGGTGGCATGCCGGCGAGCACCCGCTGCAATGGCAGGGCAGCGCCTATCTGCTGCGTCGCCTCGGTCCGCGCAGCGAAGGGCTGTCCGCCACGTTGTGCGAGCAGGCGGCGCTGATCTGTGGCTATGACCAGGCGCGCCTGCGCGGGTTGCTGGTGGAACGCCGGCCGATGCCGGTGGCGCTGGTGCAGGTGCTGGACGACTTCCGCCTGCAGGCGCGCATCACCCGCTTTTTCACGCAACTGGCCGACGGCACGGCGGCGCCAGCGCTGGATCAGGAACTGTGTACCGCCGCGCGACAACTGCTGGTGCAGGCGCCTGCGGTGGGCGACGAACGGCTGGCCTGGCGAGCCGCCGAGCAGTCCCTGGGCGGCGCGTTGTTCGAACATTTCGCCGCCGCCACGACGCCGTCCCTGGACGCGCAGGGCCTGAAACTGCAGCGCGCGTTTCCCGCGCTGCCCGGGCCTTTCGTCCAGTCGTTGCTCGACGCGGCCGAGGTCAGCGCGCGCGCGGATGGCCGGATTCCCCTGGCGCTTCAGGAGCAGGCCCGCGACAGCGTGCGCGAGGTACGCATCCTGCGCGCGCTGGAAGGCCTGTATCTGGACGCGCGCTGCGCCGGCGATACGGTGCGCATGGTGTTTTCCCTGTTCCGGCAACTGCCGCGCTGGCCGCGAGGATTGTCCTTCGAACTGCGCGAAGGCGCGTTCGAGGGACCGGTGCTGGAGCGCCTGTTGCCGACGCCCGACGCCCGCGAGATGCGGGTGCTGGTCGGCACCCGGGGACGTTACGCGGCATTCGACGGGCAGGGCGGGGCGTTGGGCGACGCCTCGGTCAGCCTGTTCCAGGCACTGGTCGACGGCCTCGGCGCGACGCATTGCGCGACCCTGGGGTACGCGGGTGACAACCCCGCGACCGCGCTGCGGGCAATGCTGCGCGAACAGGCCAGTGCCGATCGCGAGCGCTTGCCCGGTTTGCTCGGCATGAGCGTGCGTCCGGGTACTTTCCGCGCGCCGCGGCGCTTCGCCGATGGACGCCTGGGCTATCCCCTCAGCGGCCGCGGCCTGCCCGGCCGGACCACGCTGACCGGCATGGTGCGCAACCTGTATCCGGGCTTCAACGACCTGGAGGCCAGCGTCTGGCTGGACGAGTTGCACCAGCAGCATGGCGACCCCATGAGTGAACTGCTGCGCCTGCAGGACAGCTTGCGCAGTCTCGATCGGACCCTGGCGCGCTGGCAGCAGGAAACCTCCCTGGCCGGGCGTTCCGCACGGCGTCGGGTCGCCGATGAAATACGCCGCTGCTGGTGCCGGCAGACACCTCCGGTATGCGATGTCGATGGCCGCATCATCGGTTATCGGCTGCGCCTCGGCCGTTCCCAGGTCGGTAATCTGCCCGAGTTGCCGGACTCGGTCGATTTCGCCCATGTGGTCGATCTGGTCCTGTCCGGCTCCGGCCAGTGGCGGCGGCTCGACGGCTTCCTGCGCCGTTTCACGCGTCTGCGCTGGCTTGACCTCGGGCAGAATGGTTGCAGCGAAATGCCGTCGGCGCTGGCGAGCATGACGCAGTTGCGGGAGTTGTACCTGGACGGCAACAACATCCACCTCAGCCATGCCGGCCAGGCCACGCTGTCCACCCTGACGCGGCTGGAGGTGCTCAACCTGGATCGCAATCCGCTGGGGCGCGTGCCCGATGTCAGCCACTTGCCGCGCCTGCGCCGCCTGAGCCTGCGTGGCACGGGCATTCGGGCCTTGCCGGAGGGCCTGCCGAGCCGGCCGTTCCTGGAACTGGCCGACCTGCGCGGCAACCAGTTGAGCCTGCTGCCGGAGGCGTTCTTCAGTGCCCCGGCGCGGATCCGCAGCGCCACGGTGCTGTTCGGCAATCCCTTGCGCGACGAGGTGCGCGAGCGCCTGTGGCAGGCCGGCGAGGCGGATGGCCTGGCGGCGTCGGCACTGGAGCCGGACGGCGTGCGCGAGCAATGGCTGGCCGGCATGCACGACACCCTGCTGCGCGAGCGTGACGAACAGTGGCAGGGCCTGCGTGGCGAGCCGGGTTCGCAGGGGTTCTTCAGCCTGCTCGGCAATCTTCTCGACACCGCCGACTATCGCCTGGCGCCGGCGCATCTGCAGGAGCGGGTATGGCAGATGATCGGCGCGGCGGTGGAGAGCAGCGTGCTGCGCGAGTCGCTGTTCGAACTGGCGAACGCACCGACTACCTGCATCGACAGCGTGTCGTCCGCCTTCAGCGTGCTGGACGTGCGTCTGCAGGTGAGCCTGGCCCGGACCCGGGTGCCGGACGGTGAGCAGGGCGCGGCGCTGTTGGCCTTCGCCCGGCGCCTGTTCCGCCTGGACCGGGTCGAACAGTTCGCCCGCCAGGTCATCACCCAGCGCCAGACGCTCGGGCAGACGGTCGACGAGGTGGAGGTGAGCCTGGCGTTTCGCGTGCGCCTGGCCGACGCCCTGGCCTTGCCCGGGCAACCCCGGCACATGCAGTTCGGCGATATCGCCGCGGTGTCCGAACAGGACCTGAAGCGTGCGAAGGACACGGTCGAAACGGCGGAGGGCAGCCCCGCGCTGGCGGATTTCATCGCCCGCCAGGACTTCTGGCTCGAGCATCTGCGCGAGCGGCATGCGGTGGACTTCAGGCGCGTCGAAGGGCAATTCTGGGACCGTCTCGAACGCCTGTGCGAGCAACGCGATCAACTGGCCGAGGGCGATTACCTGCAACGTATGAACCAGCTTGGCGCCGAGCGTGAGACGGCCCTGCACGAACAGGCCCGTCGCCTCACCGAAGAGGCCTTGCAGCCCCCTGAAAACCCTTGATCCAGAAGCCCCGCGCCGGCGGCCAATGGCCAAACCAGTCATCCAGATTGACAGCTTTGACCATTGCCGCCGGGCGGCACCGGGGTGACTATTTCCAGACCTTCGAATTCCTTCCAACAATAACAACCGGGGAGTCTGGCGAATGCGTGATTACAGCGCGGCGGCACGTACCTTCAACTATCCACAGGCGGCCGAGGCGGCCCTGGCCGGCAGCCTGGAGGCGCTCAACGCCTGCGTCGAATGCTGCGACCGGCATGCCGACGGCGAGGCCGTGGCCCTGTACTGGGAAGGCCGTGACGGGCAGAGCGCGGCTTACCGTTTCAGCGAGCTGCGCGAGCGCGCCACGCGCTTCGCCAACGTTCTCGCCGCCCAGGGCGTCGGCCCGGGCGACCGGGTCGCCGGCCTGTTGCCGCGCACCGTCGAACTGCTGGTCACGGTCCTCGCCACCTGGCGTCTCGGTGCCGTGTACCAGCCGCTGTTCACCGCCTTCGGACCCAAGGCCATCGAGCACCGTGTGCATGCTTCCGGGGCCAAGGTGCTGGTCACCGATGCGCAAAACCGGGTCAAGCTGGACGAGGTCGAGCACTGCCCGACCATCATCTGCGTGAACGCCCGTCAGGGCAGTGGCGATCTGGATTTCCATACCGTACTGAATGCCGCCGCGGCCGATCGCGAGCCGGTGCTGCTCAGTGGCGAGGCGCCATTCCTGCTGATGTTCACCTCCGGTACCACCGGCCCGGCCAAGCCGCTGGAAGTGCCGCTGCGGGCGATCGTCGCCTTCCAGGGCTACATGCGCGATGCCATCGACCTGCGTCCCGAGGACGCCTTCTGGAACCTCGCCGATCCGGGCTGGGCCTACGGCCTGTACTACGCGGTGACCGGCCCGCTGTCCCTGGGCCACGCCACCACCTTCTTCGACGGGCCGTTCAGTGTGGAAAGCACCTGCCGGGTCATCGACAAGTACCGCATCACCAACCTGGCCGGCTCGCCCACCGCCTACCGCATGCTGATCGCCGCCGGCGCAGCGTTCTCGGCGCCGATCAAGGGCCGCCTGCGGGCGGTCAGCAGCGCCGGCGAGCCGCTCAACCCCGAAGTGATCCGCTGGTTCCGCGAGGAACTGGAGGTCACCATCCACGACCACTACGGGCAGACCGAACTGGGCATGGTCCTGTGCAATCACCATGGCCTGGAGCATCCGGTGCACCTGGGCTCGGCCGGTTACGCGATTCCCGGTCACCGCATCGTCGTGCTCGACGAGCAGCACCAGGAGCTGCCCGCCGGCCAGCCGGGGATTCTCGCGGTCGACCGCGAGCAGTCGCCGCTGTGCTGGTTCGGCGGTTATCACGGCCTGCCGACCAAGGCATTCGCCGGCAAGTACTACCTCAGCGGCGACACCGTCGAGCTGAACCCGGACGGCAGCATCAGCTTCGTCGGACGCAGCGACGATGTGATCACCACCTCCGGCTACCGGGTCGGCCCGTTCGATGTGGAAAGCGCGCTGATCGAGCACCCGGCGGTGGTCGAGGCGGCGGTGATCGGCAAGCCCGATCCGGAGCGCACCGAACTGATCAAGGCCTTCGTCGTTCTCGGCACCGGCCACACCGGCAGCGACGAACTGGCCGAAACCCTGCGCCAGCATGTCCGTCAGCGCCTCTATGCCCACGCCTACCCGCGTGAAATCGAATTCGTCAGCGAGCTGCCCAAGACCCCGAGCGGCAAGCTGCAGCGTTTCATCCTGCGCAACCAGGAAATCGCCCTTCAACAAGCCGCGCACGCCCACAAGGCCAGCGCCTGAGGAACCTCACCATGCAGATCGCCAACCATAACTTCATCGTCAGCGGCGCGGCCTCCGGCCTCGGTGCCGCCACCGCGCAAATGCTCATCCAGGCCGGCGCCCGGGTGATGCTGGTGGACCTCAACGCCGAGGCCGTCGCGGCCAAGGCCGCCGCCCTCGGCGAGCAGGCCCGCTACGCGGTCGCCGACATCAGCGACGAAGGCGCGGCCAAGGCCGCCGTGGATGCCGCCGTGGCCGCCTTCGGCAGCCTGCACGGGCTGGTCAACTGCGCCGGCATCGTCGGCGCCGAGAAGGTCCTGGGCAAGAACGGCCCGCACGGTCTGGCCAGCTTCAGCCGGGTGATCAACGTCAACCTGATCGGCAGTTTCAACCTGCTGCGCCTGGCCGCCGCGGCCATGGCCGAAGGCACCGCCTCGGCGGAAGGCGAGCGCGGGATCATCATCAACACGGCGTCCATCGCCGCCTTCGACGGCCAGATCGGCCAGGCCGCCTATGCCGCCTCCAAGGGCGCCATCGCCAGCCTGACCCTGCCGGCCGCTCGTGAACTGGCGCGCTTCGGTATCCGTGTGATGACCATCGCTCCGGGCATCTTCGAAACCCCGATGATGGCCGGCATGACCGAGGAAGTACGCGCCTCGCTGGCCGCCGGGGTGCCGTTCCCGCCACGCCTTGGCCGCCCGGACGAGTACGCCGCGCTGGCCCGCCACATCATTGAAAACAGCATGCTCAACGGCGAAACCATCCGTCTCGATGGCGCCCTGCGCATGGCTGCCAAGTAAGGAGTTGCAGATATGAGCCTCGTCAACGATCCAATCGTCATCGTCAGTGCCGTGCGCACCCCCATGGGTGGCCTGCAGGGCGACCTCAAGAGCCTGACCGCGCCGCAACTGGGCGCCGCGGCGATCCGTGCCGCCGTCGAGCGCGCCGGGGTCGCCCCGGACAGCGTCGAGCAGGTGCTGTTCGGCTGCGTGCTGCCCGCCGGTCTCGGCCAGGCCCCGGCGCGCCAGGCGGCGCTGGGTGCCGGCCTGGACAAGGGCACGACCTGCACCACCCTGAACAAGATGTGCGGTTCCGGCATGCAGGCGGCGATCATGGCCCACGACCTGCTGCTGGCCGGCAGCGCCGAGGTGGTGGTGGCCGGCGGCATGGAAAGCATGTCCAACGCGCCGTATCTGCTGGACAAGGCCCGCAGCGGCTATCGCATGGGCCACGGCAGGATCATCGACCACATGTTCTTCGACGGTCTCGAGGACGCCTACGACAAGGGCCGCCTGATGGGCACCTTCGCTGAGGACTGCGCCGAGGCCAACGGCTTCAGCCGCCAGGCCCAGGACGACTTCGCCATCGCCTCGCTGACCCGCGCCCAGCAGGCGATCAAGGACGGCAGCTTCGCCGCCGAGATCGTTCCGGTGCAGGTCACCGTGGGCAAGGAAAAGGTCCTGATCAGCGATGACGAACAGCCGCCGAAAGCGCGCCTGGACAAGATTCCGCAGCTCAAGCCGGCGTTCCGCGACGGCGGTACGGTGACCGCGGCCAACGCCAGCTCGATCTCCGATGGCGCCGCGGCGCTGGTGCTGATGCGCCAGTCCCGTGCCGCGCAGTTGGGGCTCAAGCCGCTGGCGGTGATCCATGGCCATTCAGCGTTCGCCGACACCCCGGCGCTGTTCCCCACCGCGCCGATCGGCGCCATCGAGAAACTGATGAAACGCACCGGCTGGAACCTGGCCGAGGTGGACCTGTTCGAGATCAACGAAGCCTTCGCCGTGGTCACCCTGGCGGCTATGCACAAGCTGGAACTGCCCCACGACAAGGTCAACGTGCACGGTGGCGCCTGCGCCCTCGGGCACCCGATCGGCGCCTCGGGGGCGCGGATCCTCGTCACCCTGCTGTCGGCCCTGCGCCAGAAGGGCAAGCGCCGCGGTGTGGCGGCGATCTGCATCGGCGGTGGCGAGGCCACGGCCATGGCTGTCGAGCTGGTGGATTGAGGTGAATCATGCTGGTCAACGATGAGCAACAACAGATCGCCGATGCCGCCCGGCAATTCGCCCAGGAGCGCCTGCGGCCGTTCGCCGAGCAATGGAGCCGCGAGCATCGCTTCCCCCGGGAAGCCATGGCCGAGATGGCCGACATGGGCTTCTTCGGCATGCTGGTGCCGGAGCAGTGGGGCGGTTGCGACACCGGCTACCTGGCCTACGCCATGGCCCTGGAGGAAGTCGCCGCCGGTGATGGCGCCTGCTCCACCATCATGAGCGTGCACAACTCGGTGGGCTGCGTGCCGATCCTCAAGTTCGGCAACGACGAGCAGAAGGCGCGCTTCCTCACCCCGCTGGCCAGCGGCGCCATGCTCGGCGCCTTCGCCCTCACCGAGCCCCAGGCCGGCTCCGATGCCAGCAGCCTGAAGACCCGTGCCCGGCGCGACGGCGACCACTACGTGATCAATGGCTGCAAGCAGTTCATCACCTCCGGCGCCAATGCCGGGCTGGTGATCGTCTTCGCCGTCACCGATCCGGCGGCCGGCAAGCGTGGCATCAGCGCCTTCCTGGTGCCCACCGACAGCCCTGGCTACCAGGTCGCGCGGGTCGAGGACAAGCTCGGCCAGCATGCCTCCGACACCTGCCAGATCGTCTTCGACGACGTGCGCGTGCCGGTCGCCAACCGCCTGGGCGAGGAGGGCGAGGGTTACAGGATCGCCCTGGCCAACCTGGAAGGCGGGCGCATCGGTATCGCCGCGCAGTCGGTGGGCATGGCCCGCGCCGCGTTCGAAGTGGCCCGCGACTACGCCCGCGAGCGCGAAAGTTTCGGCAAGGCGCTGATCGAGCACCAGGCCGTGGCCTTCCGCCTGGCGGACATGGCCACGAAGATCGCCGTGGCCCGGCAGATGGTGCATCACGCCGCGGCGCTGCGCGATGCCGGGCGCGCGGCCCTGGTGGAAGCCTCGATGGCGAAGCTTTTCGCCTCGGAAATGGCCGAAAAGGTCTGTTCGGATGCCTTGCAGACCCTCGGCGGATATGGCTATCTGAGCGACTTTCCGCTGGAGCGGATCTACCGCGATGTGCGGGTCTGCCAGATCTATGAAGGTACCAGCGACATTCAGCGCATGGTCATTGCGCGCAATCTCTGAACGGAGCAGCTCATGACGTACGAAACCATCCTCGTGGAAAACCGTGACCGGGTCTGCCTGGTCACCCTGAACCGGCCGCAGGCGCTGAATGCCCTGAACCGCCAGATCATCGGCGAACTGAACCAGGTGCTGGATGCCTGCGAGGCCGATGCCAACATCGGTTGCATCGTCATCACCGGCTCGGCCAAGGCCTTCGCCGCCGGGGCCGACATCAAGGAAATGGCCGAACTGACCTATCCGCAGATCTACACCGACGACCTGTTCAGCGATTGCGACCGCGTGGCCAACCGGCGCAAGCCGATGATCGCCGCGGTGTCCGGTTTCGCCCTCGGCGGCGGTTGCGAGCTGGCGCTGATGTGCGACTTCATCCTCGCCGCGGACAATGCCAAGTTCGGCCAGCCGGAAATCAACCTCGGCGTGCTGCCGGGCATGGGCGGCACCCAGCGCCTGACCCGCGCGGTGGGCAAGGCCAAGGCCATGGAACTGTGCCTGACCGGCCGCCTGATGGGCGCCGAGGAGGCCGAGCGGGCTGGCGTGGTGGCGCGCATCGTGCCGCAGGCCGAACTGCTCGACGAAGCGCTGAAAGTGGCGGCGGTGATCGCCAGCAAGTCGATTCCGGTGTCGATGATGGTCAAGGAATCGGTGAACCGTGCCTTCGAAGTCACCCTGAGCGAAGGCGTGCGCTTCGAGCGTCGGGTGTTCCATGCGGCCTTCGCGACCCATGACCAGAAGGAAGGCATGGCCGCGTTCATCGCCAAGCGCGAGGCGCAGTTCGAGGATCGCTGAGGAAACCACCGTAGGGGCGTGGCTTGCCCGCGAGGGACCGCAAAGCGGTCCTTCGCAGTGGTTCGTCACACGACAAGCCAGCTCCTACGAGGGTATTCGGGCCACCTGTCCCAGCAAGATGTACCGCCACCCCTCATCTCCCGCCGATTGAAATGCCGCTTCCATTCGACACAAGGAAGCTCGCATATGACCCTCAGTCCATCGCCCTTCGGGCAAATGGTCCTGAACACGCCGTTCTGCGGCCCCATCGCCCATCGTTTCGCCTGGCGTCCGTCGTTGCGCGACGTGGCCTGGTGCCTGCTCTTCGAACAGTGGCACCTGCGCGGTGTCAAGGAACAGGATCTCTCGGCGCTGCTGCTCTACCGCTTCGACGGCAGCGGCACGCCGCGGGTCGATGAGCTGGCCGATGTGCTGATCGAGTGTTTCTGCGAAAACACGCCGCTGGCCGTGGATGTCGACAGCGACTACCTGAGTTTCTTCAAGGGCGCGGAAACGCCGTTTCGCAGCAAGGTCGACGTGGTCGCGGTGCAGGCGCTGATCAACGAAAGCGCGCCGTACCTGCTGTCCACCTACCAGCAGGCGCTCTACGAGTACTGGGAAGTGGCGCGCCACGGCGAGGGCAATCCGCTGCACTGGCTGGCCACCTACCTGCATCAGCAATGCTCGGCCGTGATCGACCAGCAGTTTCGCGACGGCGCCCTGGACAGCCTGGAAGCGGCGACGGCGCGGGTCATCGCCAGTTTCCCGAAAGCGCAGGACCGCGCCCTGCTCAACAACCTGGTCGAGGTGAAGATCAGCCTGCTGGGGCAGGCCACCTGCGTCGAGCAGGGCCTCGATCCGGAACTGGCCAGTGCGATCCTCATCGAGCGCGAGGTGCCGCAACTGCAGCGCAACATGGCGCTGCTGTTCACCCTCAGCGGTGCGCTGCAGCGCTTCGACTCGCGCCAGGCCCTGGGCGCCGCGCTGCTCAATCGCTGCGCGGGGCAGGGCGATGGGCTGCTGTTGCGTGAGTATCCGGCCCCTGGCCCGGTGTTCCTGGCGCAGGCCCTGCTGTTGCGCGAGCAGCAGCAGGAACTGATCGGCGAACTGGCGCGGCTGCCGGCCTTGCCCGGGATGAGCGCGATGCATTCGTTGCTCCAGCGCCTGGACGAGGCTAGCTCGCTGCTGGGCGTATGCCAGGCCAGCCAGCGCGAGATGCGCGAGCGCTTCCGCCTGCAACTGCCGAGCTGGCTGGGCCAGGCCGCTGAGGCGCAGCGCCGCGACTACGCCGGACGGCTGCTGCGCCTGGCCTCGCTGCAAGAGGATGGCAACGGCACGTCGTTTCTCGACGGTGTCCCGGATGCCTTCGAGTTCGCCCGGGAAAAGCTCCTGGACGCGATGCGCAAGGAGCATCCGCAGGCGCCGCTGCCGAATCTCGACGATCTGCAACTGGTCAACCGCCAGGTCACCGCGGTGGCCGGCGGCAACGGCGGCGATGTGGTGGCGGAGGGTGAAGTGCAGATCGTCCGCATGAGCCCGATGCAGTTCGCCCTGGCCAACCTGGCGGTGTTGCGCCCCGGTTCGGTCAGCCTGCACAGCCTCAGCGGTGCCTCCCTGCCGGACTGGCTGACGGTGGATTACCTGAAGGACCTGGTGGCCCGCCTCGATGTGGGCGGCCAGTATCCGCCGCTGTTGCAGCGCCTGCTGCTCGACGAGCGCAGCGAGCGCGACCTGCGCCAGCGGCGCTTCAGCCAGCAGCTCTGCGAACAGGTGCCGTTGCTGGCCCTGGAAACCCGCCTGCGCGATCCCGCGGCCCTCGGTGCCGAGAGCCTGCGCCGCCTCGACGAGCTGTTCCTGCCCATCAACCGGAGCCCGCGTGATGCCGTGATCAGGCCGCTGTCGTTCATCGCCCGCTCCGGCGCGAGCCCCGACGTGGCGCAGAATGCCTGGCTGATCGAAGCGCCGGAGGTGGGCAAGGGGCCCTGCCTGCTCTATCGCCCCCTGCACCGTCAGGCGCTGTGCGAATTCGCCAGTCGCGAGGCCTTCTTCCAGGCCTTGTGCAAGGCCGGTGAACTGCAGGACGACATCCTCCAGCGCCTGCCCGTGGCGCGCCAACCGATCTACGCCCATGGCGGCTTCGCCGAGCCGCATGTGGTGCGCTTCTTCCCCGGCGACGAATTCTCCCTGCTCAGCGTGCCGGCGCTGGCCAAGCTGGGCGAGGCGGTGCTGCAGGGCAACCTGGCCGAACAGCTCTATCAGTCCTGCGCGGGCGAGCTGATCGAGCGCGCGCGCCGCGAAACCCTGTCCAGCAGCGCCAGCCGCTGGCTCGGCTACGAGGAACTGGGCTGGCTGATGTTCAATACCGTGCTGCCGTTCTTCAACGGCACGCTGGTCAAGGCAGCCTGGATGCTGCCGTTGTTCACCAGCCTGCGCCAGTTGCTGGCCGCGCCGGACGGCGCCGTGCAGGCCAGCGATCTGCGCCAGCTGCTGCTCAACCTGGCGTTGTTGCTGCTGCCTGAGCCGGTCTCCACGCTGGAGCGGCAAAGCGCTCCGCTGCCGACCCCGGGTGCGCTCGACACGACACGCATCGAAGCGGTGCTGCTGGCCTCGCCGCAACCGTCGAAGTGGCCGACATTCGGCTGGGGCAGCGCGGTGCTCAGCGCGGCGCAGCGCGATGCCCTGGCGGGCTTTCGCCGCGAGGTCGCGCCCGGGCAGCTCGGCGAAGCGCAGGACGCCGGCGATTACCAGGGGCTGTACCGCCATCAGCAGAGCTGGTGGGCCGCGCTGGACGGCGCGGTGTATCAGTTGGCCATCGATGCCGACGGGCCGCGCCTGGTCGATGTCGACGGCAACCTCGGGCCCTGGATTCGCGATACCGGCGGCGGGCGCTGGCAGCTGGATTTCGGCCTGCGCCTGCGCGGTGGCATGCCGGTCAACCGGCGTATCGCGCAACTGCGCGAGAGCAATCGCTAGCGCGTTCTCCAACTGGAGGAGAAACACACCGCGCTGCTCTCGCGCCGCCTGGAGTCCTCGGTACGGGTGCAGGACGATCTGGAGGAGGCCGCGCGCCAGGCACAACCGTCGATCACCCACCTGGAAAAGTATGCCGAGGACCTGCGCGAACAGGACCGCCTGCTGCTCGAATTCGACGCCAACCTGAGCGAACTGCAGCAGTTGAAGGCGCAGCCGGAATTCAAGCGCATGCATGCGCGCAACCTCTACGACCGCGCCGGCACCCATGCGCAACTGGCCTACGTGCTGCACTCCTGGTTCAGCGAACGCCACGCGGTCATGCGCGATCTGCGCCCGGCGGCCTCGCCGGAGGAGGAGCAGGTGCCGGAGCAGGTGGACAAGATGCGGCGAATGATGGACGCCTGCCGTCAGGCACGCCGCGATGTCGACGAACTGCTCGCCTGCCATGCGGTGATCGCCGACATGCGCAGGCAACTGCGCGAGATTCTTCCCGGCGGGCCGGCGCTGGCGGACAAGGCGGCGGAGCTGTTGAACAACGAGCCGAGCCTGCGTTCCTGGGTGTCGGTGGACCTCAGCCTGCGTTCGGCGATGATTCTCGATGTGGAGCGCAGCGGCGACTACGGCGTGCTCTACAGCGCCTTGCTGGCGGCACGGACCGCGCTGAGCATGCGCGACAGCCTGGACCTGAAGGATGCCTTCAGCGAGTCGGAGCAACTGGAAATTCTCGACAGCGTGGTCAGTCGCCTGGACTTCTCCCTGGAGAGCACCCGGCTGTACCGCGCCCTGCCGCGCAAGGCCGAGAACAAGCAGGCTCTGGATGACTTCAACGGCATCCTCGAACGGCTGCAGCGCGAGGCGCAGGACGAACTGGCCAGGCGCCTGCAGATGGTGCCGGAGCACAGCGAAGCGTCGGCGGTCCCCGCACCGGGCCGGCGCAAGCAGGTCCTGATCCGCACGCGCAACCGCGGGGTGGTGGTCGGTTCGCGGCGCAAGCCCGAGGGCGATCGGCCGGAAACCGTGGTGGTGATCGATCCGATCGACAACAGTGAGCTGGCGCGCTACGAAGAGAGTTCGGAGCCGGGGGTATGGCAACCGGTCGGTGACGTGCGCGGCGAGCCGGCGACACCGACGCCGGCGGCCCTGGCCACCCTGGTACGCCGCTCGACGCCGCTGCTCAACAATGCCGAGCGGCGCATCGCCAAGGTGCGCAGCCAGGCGAAGACCGCCACCGTCGGTGCCGACATCGAGGACATCCTGGTCCAGCAGGCGCGTCCCCTCGATGCCCTGGCGCAGCAGATCCAGGAAGCCCTGACCCGGGAGAACGCCACCGATGATTCGGCCGCGGGCATCGACGCCGCCCGCCAGTGCGCGCTGCTCGATGCCAAGGCCACGCAGATGCGCGAGGAGGGGCGGCGCCTGCGGGTCGAGATCCTCAAGCGCCAGGCGCCCACGGTGGGACAGATCGCCTGGTTGCGCAGCCAGGATGAAGTCGTCATCGCCAAGGAAGGGGAACGGGTCGCCCTGGCCAAGCGCAAGGGCTTCGCTCAGGACTACCTGCAGGAATTCGTGATCCGCGACAAGGACGGCAGTCCGCTGTGGTACGCGCATTTCCACTATGCCAGCGCCGACGCCCAGGTCAGCGACTTCAGCGCCGCGCATCTGAAGACCCGCGAGCAGCGCTATGACCGCGGGCCACAGGCCATGGCCACGCAGAGCAACCAGGCGCTGATCGAGGTGTATCGCAGCCGCATCGACAAGAGCAGCGCGCAACAGCTGTTCCTGACCCTCTGATGCACCGTTCCGGGGCCCGCGGGCCCCGGCTTTTCCCCTACTACCAAATGAGTAGCGGTTCCCTGCCAAGGGCTGATTCGTCGCGCCCGCGCGGCTGACTAAGATCCAGTCACTGCCCGTCATCCACGACGGGCGCCGCTCAGCAGAGGCCCCTCACCATGATCTACGCAGCTCCCGGCAGCCCGGATGCCATCGTTTCGTTCAAGCCCCGTTACGGCAACTACATCGGCGGCGAATTCGTCCAGCCGCTGAGCGGCCAGTACTTCAGCAACACCTCTCCGGTCAACGGCCAGCCGATCGCCGAGTTCCCGCGTTCCAATGCCCAGGACATCGAGAAGGCCCTGGATGCCGCCCACGCCGCCGCCGACGCCTGGGGCCGCACCTCGGTGCAGGATCGCTCGAACATCCTGCTGAAGATCGCCGACCGCATCGAACAGAACCTCGAAGTCCTGGCCCTGGCCGAGACCTGGGACAACGGCAAGGCCATCCGCGAAACCCTCAACGCCGACGTGCCGCTGGCCGCCGACCATTTCCGCTACTTCGCCGGCTGCATCCGCGCCCAGGAAGGCAGCGCCGCCGAGATCAACGACAACACCGCCGCCTATCACTTCCATGAGCCACTGGGCGTGGTCGGGCAGATCATCCCGTGGAACTTCCCGCTGCTGATGGCCGCCTGGAAACTCGCCCCGGCCCTGGCCGCCGGCAACTGCATCGTGCTCAAGCCGGCCGAGCAGACGCCGCTGTCGATCACCGTGTTCATCGAACTGGTCGGCGACCTGCTGCCGCCGGGCGTGCTGAACATCGTCCAGGGCTTCGGTCGCGAAGCCGGCGAGGCCCTGGCCACCAGCAAGCGCATCGCCAAGATCGCCTTCACCGGCTCGACCCCAGTCGGTTCGCACATCATGAAATGCGCGGCGGAGAACATCATTCCGTCCACCGTCGAGCTGGGCGGCAAGTCGCCGAACATCTTCTTCGAAGACATCATGCAGGCCGAGCCGTCGTTCATCGAGAAGGCGGCCGAAGGCCTGGTCCTGGCGTTCTTCAACCAGGGCGAAGTGTGCACCTGCCCGTCCCGCGCGCTGGTCCAGGAATCCATCTATCCGCAGTTCATGCAGGAAGTGCTGAAGAAGGTCAAACAGATCAAGCGCGGCAACCCGCTGGACACCGAAACCATGGTCGGCGCCCAGGCGTCCGAGCAGCAGTACGACAAGATCCTCTCGTACCTGCAGATCGCCCGTGAAGAGGGCGCGGAAATCCTCAGCGGCGGCAACGCCGAGCAACTGGCCGGCGACCTGTCCAGCGGCTACTACATCCAGCCGACCCTGCTCAAGGGCCACAACGGCATGCGCGTGTTCCAGGAAGAAATCTTCGGCCCGGTGGTCGGCGTGGCCACCTTCAAGGACGAAGCCGAGGCCCTGGCCATCGCCAACGACACCGAGTTCGGTCTCGGTGCCGGCGTCTGGACCCGCGACATCAACCGCGCCTATCGCATGGGCCGCGGGATCAAGGCCGGTCGTGTGTGGACCAACTGCTACCACCTGTACCCGGCGCATGCCGCGTTCGGTGGCTACAAGAAGTCCGGCGTCGGTCGTGAAACCCACAAGATGATGCTCGACCACTACCAGCAGACCAAGAACCTGCTGGTGAGCTACGACATCAACCCGCTGGGCTTCTTCTAACTCCGCTAACCCCTGTAGGAGCGCGGCTTGCCCGCGAAAGGACCGCAAAGCGGTCCCAGGCTGCACCGCTATCGGGGACCGCTGCGCGGTCCTTTCGCAGGCAAGCCAGCTCCTACGGGGGCCGCGCGAGGTATGTGTGCAGTAGTCGTAAAACCGTTCCAAAGTAGCATTCGCCCCGCACCGGAAACGGTGTATCACTAGACGCACCGCTATAGCGCGGTGCCAGAAGAGGATGGACCTATGTGGAAAAAACCTGCGTTCACTGATCTGCGTATCGGTTTCGAAGTGACCATGTACTTCGCCAACCGTTGATCCCTCTGGCGCCGGTCGCATTGCGACCGGCGCTGCCTTTGCCAGGGTCGCATTGCATTCCCTCCTCATTGCTTTAGGCTGGCGCTATCCCAAAAGAACAAGAAGGCGTTGTATGAGCCCGAATCTGAGCCAGTTGCGCAAGTTCGTTTCCCCCGAAATCATCTTTGGCGCCGGCTGCCGTCATCACGTCGCCAACTACGCCCGCACCTTCGGCGCGCGCAAGGTCCTGCTGGTCAGCGATCCGGGCGTCATCGCCGCCGGCTGGGTCGCCGATGTCGAGGCCAGCCTGCAGGCCCAGGGCATCGACTACGCCCTGTACAGCCAGGTTTCGCCAAACCCCCGTGTCGAAGAAGTGATGGATGGCGCCGAGCGCTACCGCAGCGAACAGTGCGACGTCATCGTCGCGGTCGGCGGCGGCAGCCCGATGGACTGCGCCAAGGGCATCGGCATCGTGGTCGCCCATGGCCGGCACATTCTCGAATTCCAGGGGGTCGACACCATCCGCGTGCCGAGCCCGCCGTTGATCCTGATCCCGACCACCGCCGGCACCTCGGCGGATGTCTCGCAGTTCGTGATCATCTCCAACCAGCAGGAACGCATGAAGTTCTCCATCGTCAGCAAGGCGGTGGTCCCCGACGTGTCGCTGATCGACCCGGAAACCACGCTGAGCATGGATCCGTTCCTCTCCGCCTGCACCGGCATCGATGCCCTGGTCCACGCCATCGAGGCGTTCGTCTCCACCGGCCACGGTCCGCTGACCGATACCCATGCCCTGGAAGCCATGCGCCTGATCAACGGCAACCTGGTGCAGATGATCGCCAACCCCGATGACATTGCCCTGCGCGAGTCGATCATGCTCGGCAGCATGCAGGCCGGGCTGGCCTTCTCCAACGCCATCCTGGGCGCGGTGCACGCCATGTCCCACAGCCTCGGCGGTTTCCTCGACCTGCCTCACGGGCTGTGCAACGCGGTGCTGGTGGAGCATGTGGTGGCGTTCAACTACAGCGCGGCGCCGGACCGCTTCAAGGTCATCGCCGAGACCTTCGGCATCGATTGCCGAGGCCTCAATCACAACCAGATCCGCCAGCGCCTGGTGGAACACCTGATCGCCCTCAAGCATGCCGTCGGCTTCCACGAAACCCTCGGCCTGCACGGCGTCAGCGGCAGCGATATCCCGTTCCTCTCGCAGCACGCCATGGACGACCCGTGCATCCTCACCAACCCGCGTGCCTCGAGCCTGCGTGATGTCGAGGTGGTCTATGGCGAGGCTCTCTGACCCCGACTCCGACGCCCTGGCCGGGTTGCTCGGGCTGAGCAACCACACCGTGCGCAAGAGCCACTACCCGGAGCTGGCCGCGCGTCTCGACGAGCTGGAAACCGAGCGCAACCGCTACACCTGGCTGTTCGAGCATGCCGTCCACGGGATCTTTCAGGCCAGCCTGGAAGACGGTCTGCGCGCGGCCAACCCGGCCATGGCGCGGATGCTCGGCTACGCCGATCCGCAACAACTGTTGCTGGCCCGCACCGATCTTGCCGGACACCTGTTCGTCGGTGGCGAACAGGAGTTGCTGGCCATCGCCCAGGAACTGCAGCGCGAGCGCGCGCTGCTGGGCTACGAGACACAATTGCAGCGCAAGGACGGCAGCGCCGTGGACGTGCTGATGAACCTGCTCCTGCGCCCGGACGAGGAGGGCGTGGTGGAAGGTTTCGTCGCCGACATCACCGAGCGCAAGCTGAGCCAGGAGCGCCTGCAGCAGCTCAACGACGAACTGGAACAGCGCGTCGCCGAACGCACCAACCAGTTGATCGAGGCCCGTGACGCCGCCCAGGCCGCCAACCGCAGCAAGGACAAATACCTGGCCGCCGCCAGCCACGACCTGCTGCAGCCGCTGAATGCCGCGCGCCTGCTCATCTCGACCCTGCGCGAGCGCAGCCTGCCGGCCGCCGAGCAGTTGCTGGTGGAGCGCGCCCATCAGGCCCTGGAAGGCGCCGAAGACCTGCTCACCGATCTGCTGGACATTTCCCGCCTGGACCAGGCGGCGATCAAGCCGGACCTCGACCTCTATCACCTCGACGAACTGCTCGGCCCGCTGGCGTCGGAGTTCCAGCCGGTGGCCGAAGCGGCCGGGCTGAACCTGCGGGTGCGTCAAGGGGCCTGGATGATCCGCAGCGATATCCGCTTGCTGACGCGGATCCTGCGCAACTTCCTCAGCAATGCCTGTCGCTATACCGAACAGGGCGGCATCCTCCTCGGCGCGCGTCGGCGCGGCCAGGTGCTGCGCCTGGAGGTGTGGGACAGCGGACGCGGCATCGCCGCCGACCGCCTGCACTCGATTTTCCTCGAATTCAACCAGCTGGATGTCGGCCGCGCCGCCGACCGCAAGGGCGTCGGTCTGGGCCTGGCGATCGTCGAGCGCATCGCGCGGATCCTCGACTGCCCGGTGCGAGTACGCTCCTGGCCGGGACGCGGCTCGGTGTTCAGCATCGACGTGCCGTTGTCGAGCGAGGCCCCGCGTCCCGTGGTCGCACCCGCGGTGCCGCTGCCGGCCCTCGGCGATCCCTTGCCGGGCCGTCGCCTGCTGGTGCTGGACAACGAAACCAGCATCCTCCAGAGCATGGCCGCGCTGCTCGGCCAGTGGGGCTGCGAAGTGCTCACCGCGACCGATCGCGAAGCCGCCCTGCAGGTACTGCAGGGCCGGGCGCCGGAGCTGGTGCTGGCGGACTTCCACCTCGATCACGGGGTCACCGGCTGCGAGGTGGTGCGCGACCTGCGCAAGCACTTCGGCAGTGCCATTCCCGCCGTGATGATCACCGCCGACCGCAGCGACCAGAGCCGTCGGGCCATGCAGCGTCTGGGTGCGCCGCTGCTCAACAAACCGGTCAAACCCGGCAAGTTGCGCGCGGTATTGAGCCAGTTGCTCGGATGAGCGGCCTTTGCCGTGCTTCACCCGAGCCCGCGTTTTTTGCTATAAACGCTGCCCCCGTACCCTGATGGTCGGGGATAAGGGGCTTTTCGGACAAAACCGCAGTCATTTCTGTTGCCCGGCATGAGGCTCGGCCTTAGACTGCCGCCCCCTGTAAATTGAGTGCCGGATGGTGCTTGAAGAATTCCGCTGCGGGCGACACCGTCGCCGCGGCCCTCGATTCGTCTAAATGCACGTAATTTTTTATTAGAGATATCAATGACAAAGGAAAAGTTGCTGGCCATGCCGGCCGATGACTACATGAACGCCGAGCAACTGGGGTTCTTCGCCGAGCTGCTGAAGTCGATGAAAGTCGAGACCCAGGAGCGCATCGAGGCGAGTCGTGTAACCATCGAAAGCCTGGACACGCCGGCCGATCCTGCCGACGCCGCCTCGGTCGAAGAAGAGCGCCACTGGCTGGTCAACGCCATCGAGCGTGACCAGCGCCTGCTGCCGCAGCTGGAAATGGCCCTGGGCCGGATCGCCGACGACAGCTTCGGCTGGTGCGACGACAGCGGCGAGCCGATCGGCCTCAAGCGCCTGCTGATCAGCCCGACCACCAAGTACTGCATCGAGGCGCAGGAGCGTCACGAACAACTGGACAAGCACCTGCGTCAGGTCTGATCCAGCGCTGCATCGACAAAGCCCCGGGCCACGCACCCGGGGCTTTCGTTTTTGCGCGGGCGAAAGAAATTGTCCTGCATCAAGGCCGGGTCGGCCTAGGCCGAAGGAAGCATGGCTAATAGCGTTGTAGTGGCGTTTAATGGCCCGACAATAACGACGCGGAGCCAGAGTCATGATGCGAGAAGGATCTCTGCCAGCCAGCCTGGCACAAGCGCAAACCTCGCCCAGGGTCGAGCGCGGCTGGTCCGGCCTGGTGCTGCAGAGCCTGGTGCTGGTGGTGCTGCTGGCGGCCATGGCCTTTGCCGGTATCTCGTTCTGGTTCTGCCTGCCGCTGGTCCTGCTGGCCCTGTGGCTGCCCTACCTGCGCCCGCGCCCGCGTCCGGCCCCGCAGGTGACGCGCGACCCGCTGGCCGAGCTCACCCGCGACCTGGCCCAGAGCACCAGCCACAACGCCCTGTCGGCCGCCGGTGTGTCTTATTCGGTGCGGCAGCTGGCGGAAAAGCTGCAATCCCAGCTCGGTTCGGCGGCGCGCATCGTGCAGAGCGCCGAGGTCATGATCGGCACCGAGAAAGTCACCTCCCAGCTCAGTCGCGACGCCCTGGTCGCCTCGCAGCAGGCCCATGAAAGCAGCGCCGCCGGGCGCACGGTGCTGGCCGAGTCGATCCAGCTGATGCACCTGCTCAGTTCCCGCGCCAACGAAAGCCGCGAACTGATCGAGGCCCTGCACCAGCGCAGCGAGGATATCGCCCGGGTCACCCTGGTGATCCAGGCCATCGCCAGCCAGACCAACCTGCTGGCGCTCAATGCCGCCATCGAGGCGGCCCGCGCCGGCGAGCACGGGCGTGGTTTCGCCGTGGTCGCCGACGAGGTCCGCGGCCTGGCCGGGCGCACCGCCAGCGCCACCGAGGAAGTCGGCCTGATGGTCGCGGAAATCCAGCAACGCACCGCCCAGGTGGTGGAACAGATCCGCGCGCTGTCGACCGATCTGCACAACGGTGTCGGCCAGGTCGAGCACACCGGCGAACAGCTCGACAGCATCGCCGGTCTCGCGGCGTCGGTGGAGCAGCAGATCAGCGAGATCGCTGGCGGCACCGAAACCACCCGCACGCAACTGGACGAGCTGTTCCAGGCGGTCGAGCAGATGCGCGGCGACCTGGCGGTCAGCGACCAGCAGACCCAGCGCCTGGCCCTGGCCGCGGTACAGATGGAAGGGCAGGCCGAAGGTATCAGCGAGCGCCTGGCCGAGGTCGGCCTTGACGAGTATCACCAGCGGGTCTTCGACCTGGCCCTGCGTGGCGCGCAGCAGATCGCCGAGCGCTTCGAGGCGGATATCCGCAGCGGTCGAGTCAGCCACGACGACCTGTTCGACCGTCAGTACCAGATGCTGCCGGGTACCCGTCCAGCGCGTTATCGCACGCGTTTCGACCAGTACACCGACCAGGTCCTGCCGGGGATCCAGGAGCCGTTGCTGCGTGAGCATGAAGGCCTGGTCTACGTCATCGCCTGCACCCAGCAGGGGTACGTGCCGACCCACAACAACGTCTTCAACCAGCCGCTGACCGGCGACGAAGCCACCGACACCGCGCACAACCGCAGCAAGCGCAAGTTCGACGACCGTACCGGGATTCGTTGCGGCAGCCATCAGCAGCGGCTGCTGCTGCAGACCTACACCCGCGACACCGGCGAGCTGATGCATGACCTGTCGGTGCCGATCAAGGTGGATGGCCGGCACTGGGGCGGGCTGCGCCTGGGCTATCGGCCGGAGAAGATCCCGGGAACTCGCTGAACCTGGCTGCGTGGTAGTTGTAGGAGCGGATTCATCCGCGATCGGGCGCGCAGCGGCCGTAAAGCCGAAGTCCCGAATCTGCCTGACACAGTGTGCATTCGGGGTTACGGCCGCTTTGCGCCCGATCGCGGATAAATCCGCTCCTACGTCGACTGCGGTGCTCTTGCAGTGGGTATTGGCACCTGCCACAGAAATTTCTCACCTCTAAACAGCACGGAACCCTCGACGGAATTCCGTGTTTTCGTGCATATTCCTTTCCCTGTGCGGTGAGCCGTTCCCTCTCCGACGCAGCGGGGCTACCGTTCACGGGTCGCTCGGCGCCGTCGAGTGGCGGTGGAAAACGGAATTTTCACTGTGAAATGTCGATCAGACGTTTGCCTCCGGACATTGGCTGGCAGGGAAATTCGCTGTTTCCCACAGGGCGAAATGCCTTCAGGCCACTACTTATGTGCTCCAACTCATTAGTCTTTCGGACTTCGTATTTGTGAAGTACGGCATGCCCGTGGGAGATTTTCACCACGGGCGTCAGTGTGATTTCGGTTTTTGAGGATTTTTCATTTGGCAGTCAGCAACCTGGATATGCACGCCCTGTTCGTGCTGGGAGATCTTCGCGGCAAACTGGTCAAACAGTTCCAGTCGCAGTACGTCTATATCGTCGAGCAAAGCCCCGATGGCCTGTACATGGCCGAGATCGACACCACCGAGGCGCTGGTGGTGGACGACAAGCAGCGTCTGGAACTGAAAGTCGGCGATCACTTTCGCGCCGCCGTCCTGCCGAGCCGCGAAGGCGGCAAGTTCGAAGTGCGTTTTCGTGACATCAAGCTGACCATCTACGGCCTGGGCGAATACGCCTTCGTCAGCGTGCCGGAAGGCGAGGGCATCGTGTTCCGTGAAGGCCGTGGCGTGGTCATGGTGTTCGCCGCCCACGAGCAACTGCGCGAAGGCCTGTCCAAGACCCTCAAGGCCGCTGTCGCCAAGGCGGCGAAGTGGCGCAAGGGCGAGTTGACCTTCAAGGCCAGCGAGTGAGCGGCCGCCGCGAATTTCACCAGTGCCACCAGGCCCGCGCCGAAGCGCAGGCCCGCCAGTGGCTGGAGCGGCGTGAGGAACTGCGCGGGCAGTGGCTGACCTGGGTCGCCGGGCAGCTGTATCAGCTCGAACCCGCGGAGTATGCGGCGATGGTCAGGCGCGAACTGCAGCGCCTGAGCGAAGGCGAATGAGCGCTCTCAGTCGCGCGGCTCGCGACTGCTGACTTCGCCCGGCACATCCTCGCCCGCCATGCGCTTGCGAAACAGCGCGGTGCGGGCCAGCAGCAGGGTGGTCACCGGCACGGTGATCGACAGCAGCACCGGAATCAGCCAGGCATGCAGCACCGGCGTTTGCTTGAGCCCCGAGAAATACAGGATCGACGCCAGCGCCACGCACCACGCGCCGAAGGTCGAGGCCAGCGCCGGCGGGTGCATGCGCTGGAAGAAGTCCTTCAGGCGCAGGATGCCGATGGCCCCGGTGAGGGCGAACAGGCTGCTGGTGAGGATCAGCGCGGCCACCACGATTTCCAGCCAGAAGGGCAATACCGGAGCGCTCATTCGATCACCTCGCCGCGCAGAAGGAACTTGGCCAGGGCGAACGAGCCGACGAAGCCGAACAGGGCGATCAGCAACGCCCCCTCGAAATAGGTATCGCTGGCATAGCGGATACCCAGCACCAGCATCATCAGCATGCCCAGCATGTACAGGTAGTCCAGCGCCAGCACCCGGTCCTGGGCCGAGGGCCCGCGGAACACCCGGACCAGGGTCAGGGCCATGGCGATGACGAAGATGAACAGGCTGGCGACGATGGCATTGGCGAGCAGGCCGGTCATTCGAAAATCTCCATCAGCGGACGTTCGTAAGTGCTCTTGAAGTGCTCGATGAAGCGCGCCTCGTCGTCGAGGTCGAACACATGCAGGAGCAGGACGCTGCGGTCCAGGGCCAGTTCCGACCACACCGTGCCGGGAATCACCGTGGTGATCATCGACAGCGCCGCCAGCCCATGGGCATCGCGCAGGTCCAGGGGAATGTGCACGAAGCGCGAGCGCGGCGGCTTGCGATCAAGGCGCCAGACACTGCGCAACACCTCCAGGTTGGACACCACCACATCGATGCCGACCCGCAGGATCAGGCGGATGATCGCCCATGGGTTGCGGATATGCGCCCGCACGGGCCGCAGCGGCGCCATCAGCAGCGGCGCGAGAATGCCCAGGAGCACGGCGAGGATGATGTTGCCCGGGCTTACCGAGAGGTTCAGCACCAGCCACAGGACGAACAGCGACAACGACAGCAGCGGCGCGGGGAACAGTCGTTTCATGGTTGCACCTGCCCGACGCTGTCCAGGGTGGTGGGGCCGGGAAGCGATCGTGTGCCGAGCACCGCTTCGATATAGCTCGCCGGATCGTCGAGGCTGGCGGCGGTGTCCTGGGCATAGCGCATCAGCGGTTCGGCCCACAGGCTGAGGACCACGCAGAGGCCGAGCAGGGCGACGATGGGCACGCATTCGTACATCCGCAACAGCGGCGACGGCCGCTCCTGGGGCTTCCAGAAACGCTGCACGCCGAGGCGCACCAGGGCGATCAGCGAGGCCAGGCCGGACAGGATCAGCAGCGCCAGCAGGGTCCAGCCGGCGACCGACAGCGGTTGCTGCGTCGGCACGCCCATGCCCTGCGGATTGAACAGCGCGGTGATCAGGCTGAATTTGCCGACGAAGCCGGACAGCGGCGGCATGCCGATGATCAGCAGGGCGCAGGCGATGAAACTGAAGCCGAGGAAGGCCATGGTCCACGGGATGATCTGCCCGACCACGGCCTTCTGCTCGTCGTCGAGGTTGATGCCCTTGGGCGGCTGCAGGGATTCCAGCGGCGAGGGCAGGCCGTCGCCGTCATCGTCCAGCGGCAGCTCGTTGGCCGAGCGCGAGCGCTCGATCAGTTCGGCGAGGAGGAACAGCGCGCACAGTGCCAGGGTCGAGCTGACCAGGTAGAACAGCGCGGCCGAGGTCAGCGCGGTCTGGCCGAAGCCGATGGCCGCCAGCAGGGTGCCGGCCGAAACCAGGATGCTCAGGCTGGCCATGCGCTCCAGGCGCTGCGCGGCAAGGATCGACACCGCGGCGCAGGCCAGGGTGGCCAGGCCGCCATACACCAGCCACTGTCCGCCGAAGAACGCCGAGGCACCGGCCTGCCCGGAAAACAGCAGGGTCCACAGGCGCAGCACGGTATAGAAACCGACCTTGGTCATGATCGCGAACAGCGCCGCCACCGGCGCGCTGGCCGAGGAGTAGGCCGGCACCAGCCAGAAGTTCAGCGGCCAGATGCCGGCCTTGGCCAGGAAGGCGATGGCCAGGATTGCCGCGCCGGCATGCAGCAGGCCGCGGTCGGCCTCCGGCACCAGCGGGATCTTCAGCGCCAGGTCGGCCATGTTCAGGGTGCCGGTGACGCCATACAGCATCGCCGCGCCGATCAGGAACAGCGACGAAGCGAACAGGTTGATCGCGATGTAGTGCAGGCCGGCCTTGACCCGCGAGCGGCCCGACCCATGCAGAAGCAGGCCGTAGGAGGCCGCCAGCAGCACCTCGAAGAACACGAACAGGTTGAACAGGTCGCCGGTGAGGAAGGCGCCGTAGAGGCCCATCAACTGGATCTGGAACAGTGCGTGGAAGCTCGCGCCGGCCCGGTCCCAGCGGGCCAGGGCGAAGAGCAGGGCGCTGCTGCCGACGACGCCGGTCAGCACCAGCATCAGCGCGGACAGGCGGTCCAGCACCAGGACGATACCGAACGGCGCCGCCCAGTTGCCCGGCAGGTAGACGCCGATGGAGGTGGCCTGGCCCTGGTCCTTGACCCACAGCAGCAGGCTGATGGCGATGCCGAGACCGGTGAGGGTCGACAGCAGGTTGATCCGCGCCTTCAGCGGCCGCCGTTTCTCGCCGAGCAACAGCAGCAGGGCCGCGGTCAGCAGCGGCAGGAGGATAGGGGCGACGATCAGTTGTTGCATCCCGCTCATTCCTGGGGCTCCCGTCCGTCAACGTGGTCGGTGCCGGTGAAGCCGCGCGACGCCAGGAGCACCACGAGGAACAGCGCGGTCATGGCGAAGCTGATGACGATGGCGGTGAGCACCAGCGCCTGGGGCAGCGGGTCGGTGTAGTTGAGCAGGTCCTGGGGCACGCCGTCCTTGATGATCGGCTCCTTGCCGATGAACAGGCTGCCCATGCTGAAGATGAACAGGTTGACGCCGTAGGACAGCAGGCACAGGCCCATGATCACCTGGTAGGTCCGCGGCCGCAGGATCAGCCAGACCCCCGAGGCGGCTAGCACACCGATGGCGATTGCGATGACTTCTTCCATCAGGCGGCTCCTTCTTCACTGGATGGCAGGCTGGCTTTCGGCTGCGGACGGTGCGCACGCACCGACTGGTGCGCCAGGGCGGTGAGAATCAGCAGGGTCGAGCCGACCACCACGGTGAATACGCCGATATCGAAGAACAGCGCGCTGGCGATGTGCAGGTCACCCAGCAGCGGCAGGTGCACGTGCGCGGTGTGGGTCGTCAGGAACGGGTAGCCGAAGGCCAGCGCGCCGACCCCGGTCAGGGTCGCGCAGAGCAGCCCGGTGCCCATCCAGCGCAGCGGCCGCAGGCTCATCTGCGCCTCGACCCACTGGGTGCCGGCGACCATGTACTGGAGGATGAATGCCACCGACATCACCAGACCGGCGACGAAGCCGCCGCCCGGCTGGTTGTGGCCGCGCATGAACAGGTACATCGACACCAGCATGGCCATCGGCAGCACCAGGCGGGCGAGCACGGCCGGGACCATCATGAAGCCCAGCGCGGTGTCGGTGGCATGCCGCGGGTTGATCAGGTCGGTGACCATGTCCGGTGCCAGCGAGCGTTGCTGCGCCGGCAACTGGATGCTTTCCCGCGGTGGCCGGAAGCGCCGCAGCAGGGCGAACACGGCCAGGGCCACGGCCACCAGCACGGTGATCTCACCGAGGGTATCGAAGCCGCGGAAGTCCACCAGCATGACGTTGACCACATTGGTGCCGCCGCCTTCCGGCAGGGCCCGGCTCAGGTAGAAGGAGGAAATCACGTTCGGTGTCGGTCGGGTCAGCATGGCGTAGGACAGCAGCGCCATGCCGCCACCCACCAGCACCGCCAGGACCAGGTCGCGCAGACGGCGCAGACGCGCGCGCTCCTGGGAGCCGGCGAGCGGCGACACACCCTCGATCCGTCGTGGCAGCCAGCGCAGGCCGAGGAGGATCAGCACGGTGGTGACCACTTCCACCACCAGCTGGGTCAGGGCCAGGTCCGGCGCCGAGAACCAGACGAAGGTGATGCAGGTCATCAGGCCGCACACGCCGACCATGATCAGCGCCGCCAGACGGTGGTACTTGGCCTGCCAGGCGGCACCGATGGCGCAGGCAATGGCGATCAGCCAGAGCATGACGAACACTCCCGAGCCGGGAATCTTCGGCCGGTCGCCCCAGCTCAGGCCGTGGAACAGCAGCGGCAGCAGGCCGGCGACGAAGGCGGCGAGCACCAGCATGAACAACTGTTTCTGCAGGCGACGGGTAGTGAAGATGCGCTCCACGCGACGCGCGATGCGCATCAGCAGGACCTGGCCGCGCTCGAACAGGCGCTTGCCGTTGAGCCGCTCGATCAGCGGCGGGTAGCGGAAGCGCCCGTGCTGGAACTGGGTGCGCAGCACCAGGTAGAGGAGGATGCCGCCGCTCATGGCGATCAGGCTCATGATCAGCGGCGCGTTCCAGCCGTGCCAGACCGCGAGGCTGTATTCCGGCAGCTCGCCGCCGACCACCGGCAGCGCCGCCGCGGCCAGCAGCGGACCGACCGATTGCGCGGGGAAGATACCGACCACCAGGCAGGTCAGCACCAGCAGCTCGACCGGCGCGCGCATCCAGCGCGGCGGTTCGTGCGGGGTGTGCGGCAGATCGGTGGCGACCGGGCCGAAGAACACATCGACGGTGAAGCGCAGGGCATAGGCGACGCTGAAGGTGCCCGCCAGGGTGGCGATCACCGGCAGGGCCATTTCGACCCACGCGGTGGAGCTGATGAACACGGTCTCGGCGAAGAACATTTCCTTGGACAGGAAGCCGTTCATCAGCGGTACCCCGGCCATCGAGGCGCTGGCCACCATGGCCAGGGTCGCGGTGAACGGGATCAGCCGGAACAGGCCGCTGAGCTTGCGGATATCGCGGGTCCCGCTCTCGTGGTCGATGATCCCCGCGGCCATGAACAGCGAGGCCTTGAAGGTGGCGTGGTTGAGGATGTGGAACACCGCGGCCACGGCTGCCAGTGGGCTGTTCAGGCCGAGCAGCAGGGTGATCAGGCCGAGGTGGCTGATGGTCGAGTAGGCCAGCAGGCCCTTGAGGTCGTTCTGGAACATCGCCGCGTAGGCGCCCAGCAGCAGGGTACAGGCACCGGCGCCGCCGACGATCCAGAACCATTCCTCGGTGCCGGACAGCACCGGCCACATGCGGGCGAGCAGGAAGACCCCGGCCTTGACCATGGTCGCCGAGTGCAGGTACGCCGAGACCGGCGTCGGCGCCGCCATGGCGTGGGGCAGCCAGAAGTGGAAGGGAAATTGCGCGCTCTTGCTCAGGGCGCCGAGCAGGATCAGCGGCAGCAGGACCGGGTACAGGGCGTGGCCGCGGATGGTGTCGCCGGCAGCGAGGACCTTGTCCAGGTCGTAGCTGCCGACCACATGGCCGAGCAGGATCACCCCCGCCAGCAGGCACAGGCCGCCGGCTCCGGTCACCATCAGCGCCATGTAGGCACCGCGGCGGGCATCGGCGCGGTGGTGCCAGTAGCCGATCAGGAGGAACGAGAACAGGCTGGTCAGTTCCCAGAAGAACACGATCTGGATCAGGTTGCCGGAGATCACCAGGCCGAGCATCGCGCCCATGAAGGCGAGGAAGAAGGCGAAGAAGCGTGGCACCGGGTCCTGCGGCGACATGTAGTAGCGTGCGTACAGCGACACCAGGGTGCCGATGCCCAGGACCAGCAGGGAGAACAGCCAGGCGAAACCATCCATGCGCAGGATGATGTTGAGGCCCATGCTCGGCAGCCAGAGGATTTCCTCGCGGATCACCCCGCCATCGGCGATCTGCGGATAGAGCATGGCCACCTGCACCGTGCCGATGAGGGCGACGATGCCGGCCAGCAGCGACTCCGAGTTGCGTGCGTTGTGCGGCAGCACACCTGCCAGACAACTGCCAATGAACGGCAGAAGCAGTAGAACTATCAAGGACATAGATATCTGATCTGCGGAAATTTGTAAGGGATCATACGTGCCGTCCGGGTGATCACCAACCAGCAAGCTGTCGCAGGATCCTACAAGAATTGTAAGAAAAAGCGTTTTTCTTATAACAGTTTCCGCATGACGAGCGTGCTGTTTCCCTATAAGCCGGTATCAGCTTCCTTCTCGTCGGCGGGGCTCGTCGCCGGCTGTTCCTGGCGTTTTCCGAACTTCAATTCACTGACGATCACCGCGATGACGATCAGCAGGCCGCCGAACAGGGCCAGGCCAGGCAGGCGGTCGCCGGCGATCCGTCCGACAATCCCGGCCCACACCGGCTCACCGGCGTAGATCAGCGTAGCGCGGGTTGGCGAGACTGACTTCTGCGCCCAGTTCATTGCCACCTGGATCACCGCGCTCATGGCGCCGAGGCCGATGGCGGCACTCAGCAGCAGCCAGGAGAAGTCCGGCAGGCGTTCCTGGGTCGGCACCACCAGCATGAACGACAGCGCCGAGGCGGTTGCCAGTTGCACCACGGTGACCCGGCGCACGTCGACCGTGCCAGCGTAGTTGCCGATCAGAATGATTTCCGCGGCGATGGCCACGGCGCTGACCAGGGTGGCGATTTCACCGGGACTGAAATGCACCGCGCCGCCGCTCGGTCCGGCCAGCAACATCAGCCCGGTAAAGGCCAGGGCGATGCCGATGCTCGGCATCAGGCCGGGCCGGCGCCCCAGCACCAGCCACTGCAGAATCGGCACGAAGGGTACGTACAACGCCGTGATGAAGGCTGACTGGCTGCTGCTGATGGTCTGCAGGCCGACGGTCTGCAAGCCGTAGCCGAGCATGATCGAGACGCCGATCAACAGCCCCGCCTTGAGCTCACGCGCGGTCAGGCCGGGCAAAGTGCGCCAGCAGGTCAGGCCGACGAACAGCGCGGCGGCGGCGAAACGCAGGCCGACGAAGAACATCGGACCGCTGACGGTCATGACCTTGTGCACGATGAGGAAGGTGCCTCCCCAGAGCATGGTGATGAACACCAGCACCAGTTCCGCCTTGCTCAGACGGAAAGTGGAGGACGAGCGCGTGGTGGTATCGGTAGTCATGGCTTGCACACGTAGGAAAAGGCGACGCACAATGCGCGACAAAAGTGGGCAGTATACTGCGCAAACTCTCTTCAGTGAGCATTCCAGTGGATAAAGATTCCAATCGCGCCTCGGTGCTCCAGCATGTCAGCCAGAACGTGCGCCGCCTGCGCCACGACGCCGGCCTGAGTCAGAGCGCCCTGGCGCAGGCGTCCGGGGTCAGCCGGCGGATGCTGGTGGCGATCGAGGCGGGGGAAAAGAACGTCAGCCTGTCGACCCTCGACCTGATCGCCGAGGCCCTCGGTGTGGCCTTCAGCGACCTGATCAAGGCGCCGGACAACCGTGACTCCAGTCGCATCAACGAACTGGCCTGGGCCGGCGAGCACCCCGGGAGCAAGGCGGTGTTGCTCGCCAGTGCGCCGGCCCGACGCGAGGTGGAGTTGTGGGAGTGGCGCCTGGAGCCTGGCGAGTTCTACCAGACCAACGCCGATCCGGAAGGCTTCAGCGAACAGGTGTTCGTCTTCGCCGGCTGCCTGACCCTGCTGATCGACGGCGAACCGCGCCGGCTGGTTGCCGGCGAGTTCTTCACCTACGCCAGCAACCGCACCCACGGCTATCGCAATGACGGCGAGGTCGCCGCCTGCTTCGTGCGCAATGTGGTGATCTGACTCAGGCGGCCAGCCACGCCTCGGTGGAAAGCACCTCGGCATAGGCGAACGCCAGCGACGCCATGTAGGACGCATGCACCTGGGCCGCCGCAATGGTCACGCCATCGAACTCCAGGTCGCGGGTCGCGCAGGCATCGTGCAGCACCTTGACCGGGTAACCGAGGTCGGCGGCGGCGCGCACCGCCGCGTCGATGCACATGTGGCTCATGCTGCCGACCACAGTTAGTTCGCTGACCCGCTGTTGCTCCAGCAGGCTTTGCAGCGGGGTGTCGAGGAAGGCATTGACCTTGTGTTTGAGCACCACTGCCTCGTCGCCTTGCGGGGCCAGTTTCGGATGGATCCGCGCGCCTTCGGAACCGGGGGCGAAGAACGGCGCATCGGCGGATTCGAACTCATGCCGCACATGGATCACCAGGTCGCCCCGTGCCCGCGCCGCGGCCAGTGCCTTGGCCGCGTTGTCGGCGGCGGCGTCGGCATTGGCCAGGGTCCATTTGCCGCCGGGGAAGTAATCGTTCTGGATATCGATGATGATCAGGGCCTTTTTGCTCATGACGTTTCCTCATTTCGGAGAGTGGTGACGCGATGGCAGATAGTTATAGGCTTGCCCGGCGTCGTTGCGGATTGGCACGACCGACAATTTGACGGGAAAAACTGACAATGAGTTGCGACGGCGACTTCACCGAAATCGGCATCCTGGTCTACCCCGGGGCGCAGATGGCCGCGGTCTACGGGCTGACCGACCTGTTCAGCGTGGCCAACCGCCTGGCCGGCGACCTCGGCATGGCGCAGCGCGCGCCGCTGCGGGTGTGTCATTGGCAGGACATTGATGGCGTGCTCGAGGTCAGTCACGACAGCCATTCGCGCGACAGCTACCAGCCGCGGGTGATGATCGTGCCACCGAGCCTGACCCAGGAGCCCGACGCCGAGCTGCTCGAACGCTATCGCCAGCGCCTGTGCGACTGGCACGGCGATGGCGCCTTGCTGGTGTCGGTGTGCGTCGGGGTGTTCTTCATCGCCGCCAGCGGCCTGCTCGACGGACGTTCGGCCACTACCCACTGGAATTTCGCGCAATCCCTGGCCGAGCGTTTTCCGCGGGTACGGGTCGAAGCCAACCTGCCCTTGCTGGAGGATGGCGATGTGATCACCAGTGCCGGGTTGATGGCCTGGACCGATGTCGGCCTGAAGCTGGTCGAGCGTTTTCTCGGCCAGACCCTGGCCACCGAAACCGCGCGCTTTCTCGCGGTCGAACCGGTGTGGGTGAAGCCGGCGGGGAGCAGTTTCAGCCCGCGCCTGGACCACGGCGACGAGGCCGTGCTGAAGGTTCAGCACTGGTTGCAGAGCACCGGCGCGCGGGAGGTCAGTGTGACCCTGATGGCCGAATGCGCGGGGCTGGAGGAACGCACGTTCCTGCGGCGTTTTCGCGGTGCCACCGGGCTGAAGCCCACCGAGTACTGCCAGCAGGTGCGGGTCGGACGCGCCTGTCGCATGCTCGAGTTCACCCGGCGCAGCATCGACCAGATCGCCTGGGGTGTCGGCTATCAGGACCCGGGCGCGTTTCGCAAGGTGTTCCACAAGGTCACCGGGTTGGCGCCGAGTGATTATCGGCGGCAGGTGATGAATACCACGGCGAATGATGCGGATACCGATCCAGCCGTGGCGAATAAAATGAGATAAAAGTTATATAAATATGAAAATTGATAATTATTGGTTCTATACTGTTTGAGGCACTATCTCTCAAGGAATCGGGAAGCGTCCTGCTTTCCGGGGCGACAACTGCCAGAGAGCCTTGAACCATGGAAACCCTGCCGCTGTATTTCGACTATGCCGCCACGACGCCCATCGACGAGCGAGTCATCGACGTCATGGTCAAGTGCCTGGGGGCGACCGGCAATTTCGGCAATCCGGCCTCCAGCTCGCACCGCTATGGTCAGGCGGCCCGCCAGGCCGTGGAGCTGGCACGCGCGCAGGTGGCGGCGCTGGTGGGGGCGCGCGCCGAGCAGATCGTCTGGACGTCCGGTGCCACGGAGTCCAACAACCTCGCGCTGAAGGGCCTGGCCCAGGGGCGGCGTGGTGGCCATATCATCACCAGTTGCATCGAGCACAAGGCAGTGCTCGATACCGCCCGGCAGTTGCAGGGCGCGGGTTTCGAGGTGACCTGGCTGGCGCCGGATGCCCAGGGACTGATCACTCCCGAAGCGGTCGCGGCGGCGCTGCGGGCGGACACCTTCCTGGTTTCGCTGATGCTGGTGAACAACGAACTGGGCACCCTGACCGACGTTCGGCGGATCGGCGAGATCGTGCGCGGGCAGGGCGCCCTGCTGCATGTCGATGCGGCGCAGGCGGCGGGCAAGGTGGCGATCGACCTGGGGCGCTGGCCGGTGGATGTGGTGTCGTTTTCCGCGCACAAGGTCTATGGCCCCAAGGGCATTGGCGCCTTGTATGTCGGCGAGCGCGCGCGGCCGTTGCTGCAGGCGCAGATCCACGGCGGCGGGCATGAAGGCGGTTTGCGCTCCGGTACGCTGGCCACCCACCAGATCGCGGCGATGGGCGCGGCATTCGCCCTGGCGGGCGAGGTGCAGCATGAAGAGCTGGATCGAATCCGATGTTTGCGTGAGCGTCTTCTTACAAAACTGCGGGATATTTCCGGTCTGGTGTTAAACGGCAGCCCTGAACAGTCCATTCCGCACACCCTCAGCCTGACCTTCAGCGGCGATTCGCCGGACCTTGCCGCGCTGGGCGAAAGCCTGGCGTTCTCGTCCACTTCGGCCTGCAATTCCGGGAGCAGCGCGCCTTCGCATGTGCTCCTCGCGCTGGGGCATGACGCGTACCTTGCCGGGCAGACCATCCGCCTCAGCCTGGGACGTTTGACCCGCGTGTCGGACATCGACCAGGCTGCCGCCGCCATCCGCGCAGCACTGCGCCTGGCGCCGTTCTGGGGTGTTGCCCGGGGCTGAGGCCTGTTCCATTATCAGCGGCCGCAATACAAGGTCGTGGTGATAAAGGAGCAAGCATGAACAGTCAGCCGACAACGCAGGATGCGATCAGGAGACGTGTGGCGCAAATGCGCCAGGTGATGCGCAACGAAGGGGTCGATGCACTGCTGGTGCCTTCCGCCGATCCCCATCTTTCCGAGTATCTGCCGGGTTACTGGCAGGGCCGCAAATGGCTTTCCGGCTTTCAGGGGTCGGTCGGGACCCTGGTACTGACCGCGGACTTCGCCGGCCTTTGGGCCGACAGCCGCTATTGGGAACAAGCTGCGCAGGAACTGGCCGGCAGCGGTATCGAACTGGTCAAGCTGCAGCCCGGGCGGCCGGGGCCGCTGGACTGGCTGGCGGACAACACGCCCGCCGGCGGTGCCGTGGCGGTGGACGGTGCGGTGATGGCGCTGGCGTCGGCGCGACAGCTGGGCGAGCGTCTGAGTGCGCGCGACGTGCGTCTGCTGCTGGACAAGGATCTGTTCGAACAGGTCTGGGACGACCGGCCCGCGCTGCCGGGCAATCCGGTGTATGCCCACTTGCCACCCCAGGCCACGCTGACCCGCGGCGAAAAGCTCGCCAGCCTGCGCCAGACCCTGGCCGAGCGCGGCGCGGATTGGCATTTCCTCGCAACCCTCGACGATATCGCCTGGTTGTTCAACCTGCGCGGCAGCGATGTCTCCTATAACCCGGTGTTCGTATCCTTCGCCCTGATCAGCCAGGCCGCGGCAATCCTTTATGTCGCCGAGGGCAAGGTGGATGCCGGGCTGCGGCAGACGCTGGCCGCCGACGGGGTCGAATTGCGCGACTACAGCGAAGTGGCCGCCGGACTGGCGGGGATCGACGCCGGCAGCGTGCTGCTGGTCGACCCGGCCAAGGTTACCAGCGGGCTGCTGGCCAACCTGCGTGAAGGTGTGCGCCTGGTCGAAGGCATCAATCCGAGCACCTTCGCCAAATCGCGCAAGAGCCGTGCGGACCTGCTGCACATTCGCCAGGTCATGGAACAGGATGGCGTCGCGCTCTGCGAGTTCTTCGCCTGGCTCGAAGCGACGCAGGCGAGCGGGGTGGTCACCGAACTCGACATCGACGAGCAACTGAGTGCGGCGCGGGCCCGACGGCCGGGTTTCGTGTCTTTGAGCTTCGCCACCATCGCTGCGTTCAATGGCAACGGCGCCATGCCGCATTACCACGCCACGGCGCAAGCTCATGCGCGCATCGAAGGCGATGGACTGTTGCTCATCGATTCCGGTGGGCAGTACCTCGGGGGGACCACGGACATTACCCGGATGGTGCCGATCGGTACGCCAAGCCATGAGCAGAAGCTGGATTGCACGCGCGTGCTCAAGGGTGTGATCGCACTGTCGCGAGCGAAATTTCCCCGCGGTATTCCTTCGCCCCTGCTCGACGCCATCGCCCGCGCGCCGCTATGGGCCGAGCATGTCGACTATGGACACGGCACCGGGCACGGCGTCGGCTATTTCATGAATGTCCATGAGGGGCCGCAGACCATTGCCTACCAGGCTGCCGCCGCGCCGCATACGGCGATGCAGGAGGGCATGATCACCTCGATCGAGCCGGGCACCTATCGTCCTGGCCAGTGGGGAGTGCGCATCGAGAACCTGGTGTTCAATCGTGAGTCGGGCAAGAGCGCGTTCGGCGACTTCCTCGAGTTCGAGACGCTGACCTTGTGCCCCATCGATACTCGCTGCCTGCTCGTCGATCAGCTTGGCCGTGAGGAACGTGCGTGGCTGGACGGTTATCACGACGAAGTGCGGCGACGCCTCGAACCATTGCTGGAGGGGCCGGCGCTGGCGTGGCTGCGCGAGAGAACACAGGCTGTCGGTTGACGCGGACGAGAAGGGCAACCCGCGGGTTGCCCTTGTTCACTTGCAGATGACGATCATGCTGCGACTGGTGTAGCCGGCGGGGTTGATGCCGAACGGATAGTCGCCTGGCTCTTCATCGCCATCCCCGGATTTGGCGATGACCTTATAGCCCTTGGTGCCGCAGGAACTTGCCGCCTTGCTGTAGCACTTGTTCCAGGAAGAAGAGAGGCCGGAGCAGTTGATGTGCAGCCCCTTCTTGCCACGCTTGACCTCGTCCTTGGCGGTCGCGGCGCAACCAGCGACTGCCAGGATAGCTAGGATGAGCAAAATTCGTTTCATTCCTGTCCTTAACGCTTGCGCGGATCTGTGTCCGTGTTCGTTCTAATTGCATCTTCCTGATGCTTGTTCGTCCCTGCGTCGAGTGAAAAATTCAAAATAACAACACGGTTCACAGCTTAAACACGGTAGACGGGGCGGCACAATCATTTGCAGAGATTTAAATGAAAATATTTCTCAATCAGTCGGCGGCGATCGGGGGTGGCCCTTCCTTGCGCATGGACAGGGTCGCGCCAACCGACGCGGTAATGATCGCGCCGATCGCCAGCCATTGCGCCAGGCTCAGTACCTCATTGAGAAACAGTAGACCGGAAAGCGCGCCAAAGGCCGGTTCGATGCTCATTAATGTGCCGAAGGTACGCGCTGGCAGGCGGGTCAGGGCGACCATTTCCAGGCTGTAGGGGAGTGCGGTGGAAAGAACGGCGACCCCAAGGGCAACCGGAATCAGCGCGGGATTGAGCAATGCACTGCCGGCCTGGGCGATACCGATGGGGGCGACGAACAGCGCGGCGATGACCACGCCCAGCGCGGCAGTCTGGATACCGTTCTCGGCCCCTGCCTTCTGGCCATAGAGAATGTACAGCGCCCAGCAGACCCCGGCGCCGAGTGCATAAGCGGCACCGACCGGCTCGATACCCTGACTGCTTTCACCCATCGGAATCAGCAGCAACAGGCCGGCGATGGCCAGGCCTATCCAGAGGAAGTCCACCGGGCGTCGCGAGGCATACAGCGCCACGGCCAGCGGTCCGGTGAACTCGAGGGCCACGGCAATGCCGAGAGGTACCGTCTGCAGCGACATATAGAAGAGGAAGTTCATGCCGCCCAGCGCCGCGCCATAGATGATCACGGTCTTCAATGTGCTGGCGCTCAGCTTCGCCCGCCAGGGCCGCAGCAACAGCAGCATGATCACACTGGCGAACAGCAGGCGCAGGGTCGTGGTGCCTTCCGGGCCGATCAGCGGGAACATGGTCTTGGCCAGCGAGGCGCCAGACTGGATCGAGGCCATTGCGATAAGCAGCACGCCGACGGGAAACAGCGTTGCGGCGAGGCTGCGGGTCTGGGTGTTCATTGCGAGGGAGGATTCCTTATAAGAAGAAGGCGCGGTGGTTCGGACCGGGGGCCTATGATGCGCACCCTCGGGGTGGGTGAGCAATATATTGCGCAAAATTTCTTTCCTGGAAGGTCTTTCAAATTAGTGCTTGACGCCCCGTATTATCTCTCTATAATTCGCCCCACTTCCGGCGCAGTCGAAACGGAAAACTCCTTGAGAATCAATGGGTTGGATGTTTCAGGTAGTATCGGAAGTGCTTCGGTCATCGACGAAGGCGGTTGAAAAAGGCAGTTGACAGCAGGTTGTAACGCTGTAGAATTCGCCTCCCGCTAACGAGAGATCGCAGCGAGTCAAGTGTTTGAAGTTGAACGAGAAATTCTGAAAAAACTTCAAAATAAACGCTTGACAGACTTAGAGGAAAGCGTAGAATACGCGCCTCGGTTGAAG